>NZ_JQEI01000008.1 GCF_000743355.1 Serratia sp. Ag1 | reverse complement strand
GATTTTGTGATCCACTACACCCCGGTTCCCGTACCGACGCCGCATATCGGTCTTGTCTTCGATGTCATCGATTACCTGCCTATTATCGGTGGCAGTATTGATGTGAACGGACGCAGGCGCACCACTGCAGGCACTGGCGGGAAATGCCTGCATATCCCCGTCGCCGGAGCGTGGTTGCCTCCGCAGGGGTTCCCCATGGGCCCCATGGGGGATGATGAACTGTTCATGGGCAGCCAAACCGTGTCTGCCGATGGTGAGCCGTTCAGCCGCATCGGTGTCCCGGCCCTGAGTTGCAATGCGGTGGGGATGTTTCCGCCGTTTCGCGTACGCAAACCCTTTAAAATCAAACCCAAATCGCTGGAAATGCCCCTGACCTTTAACATCGCCATCCCCAATAATGTCATTGTTGGCGGCCCGTTGACCGTCAACTGGGTCGCACTGGGGATGAAAGCCTTTTTTAAAGGTTTTAAACGCTTTAAAAAAAGCAACCTCTACAAAAAGGGGATGGATAAATTCAAGGCAGCCCGACAAAAACTTTTTAAAAATATGGATTCGGGGTTCTGGAAATGTAATGTGCTCCGTGCCGAGCCCGTAGATATCCGTGACGGCAGCGTTTATGTACAGCACCAGGATTTCACCCTGGCGGGACGCTTCCCCCTGGCATGGACGCGCGTTTACCGTTCATCCGACGAAGAAGCATCGGGGGTGTGCGGGCCAGGTTGGCAGACTCCGGCAGACGCCACCCTCAGTTGGCATGCTGACGAAAGCGTCGGTTTTTTCCGTTCTGCTAAGGGACTGAGTGTGTTCGCCGAATTACCGGTTCTTCCCGGCGAAGCGCAGGCAGTATCCGTTTTTCCGGCGGGCCGTCTCTGGTATACGGAGCATCACGGCGGGACCGTCACTTGGACAGTCAGCGATGATGATGATGAGGTTCGTCACCACTTCACCACACCGTCCACCTTTGCGGCCTCGCGTCAGGAATACCCCATCAGTACTCTCAGTGATGGCGCAGGCAATGGCTGGCAGTTTATCCGTGACCAAGGGGAACTCGTCTGCATCCGGGAAGTCACTCACCGTGGCCCCACGGGCCGGGAGGCACACGCCGAAACCGCCCAGGGGAGGTTGCATGCCCTAGCCTTTCTTGACCCATATGAAAAGCGTTACCGCTCGCTAACCCGCTACGAATACGACCAGACAGGTTACCTGAGCCAAGAAATCGATGCGGAAGGATGCCCACGGCATTATCGCTACCAACAGGGTTATATGACCGCCCATACTGACCGGCTCGGGCTGTCGTTTTATTACGATTACGATCAGCAATGGCGTGTTGTGCGTGCCTGGGGCGACCAGGGGCTGTATGACTACCGTTTTGTCTGGCATGACCTTCTCAATGAAACCGAGGTCACCGATTCTCTCGGAAACACCTCCCGTATCCGTTTCAGCAGTGATGGCCTGCCGGTCAGCGAAACTGACCCGCAAGGCCACATCACCACCTTCCTGTATAACGTGAGCGGCCTTCCCATCCAGGTGTCTCTCTCCTCCGGCACAGTGTGGCAGTGGGAATATGATGATTGTGGTCATCTGACCGCAGAAATTGCCCCTTCCGGCAACCGTGACACCTTCGTCCGTGATCCGGCAGGTCGGTTGACTCACCGGACTGACGGCGAGGGGTCAGTCTGGCAATATGAGTATGATGGCCAAGGCAACCTGCTGAAGGCAACCGACCCGACCGGCCTCGAAAAGCACTACCGTTACGATGACTACGGCCAGTTGACGGAAAGCCGTACGGCGGATCTGCCAGGCCTGCATGCCCGTTATGATGCCTTCGGGTTTGTCCGCACCTTTACCTCGCCGGGTGTTACACCCCAGCAATTTGAGCATGACGGGATGGGGAATCTCATCACTGCAACGGACAGTAACGGCGTTGTCACCCGTTCTTTCCACGACCGGAAAAATCGCTTGATAGCACAGCAGCGCCAGGGGTTGATGGCCCTGCGTATCAGTTGGGATCGCGAAGACCGGCCTGTGCTGTATCAGGATGACAGTGGCCGGGAAACCCGCCTGGAATACTGTGGCACCGGGATGCTGTCGCGTTGCGTTACGCCAGACGGCCATGAAGTTCGTTATTACTATGACACCGAAGAGCAGCTTGTCGGGGTAAGCAACCCTGCCGGGCAACGCTGGACGCTGGTACGTAACGCCCTCGGATTGATTGTGGAAGAGCGCGATTACTGGGGGCAAAGCACCCATTACGCCTATTCTCCCGATGGTCTGCTGACCAGGCGCACCGACCCGCTCGGTCAAGTGTTGCGCTATCGCTACAATCAGGATGGCGCCTTGACGGAGAAACTGCCCGAGACTGGCGACATTCCCTTAACGCGGTATCGTTATGACCGGCGTGGATTATTGACACAATGCGACAATCTGCATCGCACATTGTCATGGGAATACGATGCCGCCGGGCGTGTCCGGGCGGAAATCCAGGATGGTTTCCGGCTGGAGCACCGTTATAACGCCTTGGGCCAGTACCTCCAAAGAGCCAGCAGCGCCGGTCATCAGGTCAGTTGGGGCTACAATGCCCTGGGGCAACCGGTACAACTTCAGTTGAATCAGGATGAACCGGTCACGTTCGGGTGGGATGCCTGTGGCCGGTTGGCCCGGCAGGGGCTGAGTGACTCGCTGGTAAAGGAGTTTCATTATGACGCTCACCACCGGTTGACGTCACAAGCGTTGATGCACGGTGAGCATGCGCTGTTCAATACCCAGTACCGCTGGGACAGTGACGGTAATCTCACCGAACGGCAGGACAGCCTGGACGGCTCCAGCCACTTCACGTATGACCCCATGGGGAAACTGCTGGCGGCAACACAACCTGATGGCCATGTTTTGCACTTTATCACCGACGCCGCAGGCAACCACATGGCGACCACCGTCAGAGCGGTCAGCGAAGCACCCGGCGGTTGGTTCCGGGAGGGGAAACGCGGGACGACCCGTTATGTTTATGATCGGGCGGGCAACCTGCGCCAGCGCAGGAACCTGACCTTACCAGCAAGTCGACAGGACCTGGTTTGGGATGTGGAGAATCAGCTCATCCAGGTACACCAGCAGGATACGGTGACCCACTACGGGTACGATGGCCTGGGAAGGCGTGTCACCAAACGGGGGCCGGAAGGCAGCCGGGTATTTTTCTGGCAGGGTCACCACCTGATAGCCGAAGCCCAGGCTGAAACCCCGTTGCCTGAATCGGCATCAGTGTATGATCTCCAAGCCCCGCACCAGCGCAAACAGCAGATCAAGCGGCTACTGCCTGCCGTCAGGGAGTATGTTTACCTACCGGGCAGTTATCAGCCGTTAGCGCTGATGGCCGAGGAAACGGCTGACCGAACCAGTTACTGGTATGAATGCGACCCAAACGGCGCACCGATAAGGCTGATCGACGTACAGGGCCGGTTGGTCTGGCATCAGCAGCACGGCGTCTGGGGCGAACCTGGCCTACAACGCGCCAATGCCGTCGAGAACCCGCTGCGATTCCAGGGGCAGTATTACGACGAAGAGACGGGTTTACATTACAACCGTTATCGGTATTATGATCCGCAGACAGCGGCGTATATCAGTCAGGACCCGATAGGGCTGGCGGGGGGATTAAATTTATATGCGTACGCTAAAAACCCGCTGACTTATATTGACCCTCTGGGGTTAACGGCATGCGGTCCAAATAAAAAGACGACTTATGAAGGTTCAAGTCGTAGAGATGCATTAAGGCAGGCTAAAAGAGATGCTGATATACCAATGACACAACATCCCTCAGATATAACTAAAGTTAAATTAGGAGACGGCTATGGTGATTATATGCGAACACCTGACGGCATCCCAATTGAAGTTAGAGAATATCATTTTATAAATAGTAAGGGGGTCCCGGTTGTTATTCAAGAGCATAGCCTTGGACATATAAAAGCCACTCCAATGCATGGTGCTGAGCCACACTTCAATGTTAGGCCGATAGATAATCTAGATACTGGTTGGTTCCCAGGAACTCATGGGCATTATAATTTTTAGGGAATAGCTAAATGAATTTTATAAATTGCATACATAACAAATTTTTAGAGCAACTTTTCCCTAAAGGTCTGCAAGAGCCAGTATTGTTAGGTCAATTGGGTTTGGATCTAGCAGATCGAGCATCTATAAATATACATGTTACTCAGAAGCCTGCGATAGAAATAAATAAGTGGGGGGTATGGGGGGAAGATTATAATATCATTGTAATTAAACTGATTGGCCAGTTCTTAAGTAAAATAGATGTTATAAATTGGCAATGTGTTGATTTTTGTTTTTTAGAATTTTCCCAAGAAGATGATATTATACAATTAAATTTTAATGGTAATGCATGGAGTGTGAAAATAGAACTAAGATCTCTAACATTCCAAGGGTGTGATGTATATATAAAGTGAAACTCAAGCCGGAAAGCTCCTCTTTGGATATTTCCGGCTTTTTTATTATGGCTACGCCAACATATTATCTTGTTGAGCGAGCATCACCACCTGACCAGACATCACGCTGATCGTCAGCGTTTGCCCGGCAAGGCTGCTCTGTGTCAGCAAGCTCATTCCAATTAACGCGCTGCATAGCCCTGTTCGGCTAACGTCTTGCGTAGCTGATTAATAGCATCACACATTGAATAGTACTCATTGTCATTCCTGGCATTAACGCGCATCTCATTCCAGCTAACTCGCTTAAAAAACTGTGCCAGTGCCCAGGCTTGCTCTGTGGTTAATTCCAGCCCATTGATAATAATGTATTCCATTATTTACTCCCCCACTGATACCCTTCCAGCTGTTCTTGAACCATCAAGCCGTCAATAATCTCTTGGAGTTGCCGTTGCGATGCTTCCGGTAAATGCGCAATCTTCTGAATCATATTATTGAGCAGTGATTTCCGTGGCAGCGGGGTTATTACCAGATGGCCGTTAGCAAGAGTTACGATAATCGGCGAGCCTCTTATAAATCCTGCTTTCTCCAGTCAACGCCCTTTTAAATTAATTGCCGGTGCCGGATTGGCGTAGCCACCATTGGGAACATACCCCACGATAGCGCCAGGGGTTGATGGCCCTGCGTATCAGTTGAGATCGCGAAGACCGGCCTGTGCTGTATCAGGATGACAGTGGCCGGGAAACCCGCCTGGAATACTGTGGCACCGGGATGCTATCGCGTTGCGTTACGCCAGACGGCCATGAAGTTCGTTATTACTATGACACCGAAGAGCAGCTTGTCGGGGTAAGCAACCCTGTCGGGCAACGCTGGACGTTGGTACGTAACGCCCTCGGCTTGCAAGTCGACAGGATCTGGTTTGGGATGTGGAGAATCAGCTCATCCAGGTACACCAGCAGGATACGGTGACCCACTACGGGTACGATGGCCTGGGAAGGCGTGTCACCAAACGGGGGTTGGAAGGCAGCCGGGTATTTTTCTGGCAGGGTCACCACCTGATAGCCGAAGCCCAGGCTGAAACCCCGTTGCCTGAATCGGCATCAGTGTATGATCTCCAGGCCCCGCACCAGCGCAAACAGCAGATCAAGCGGCTACTGCTTGCCGTCAGGGAGTATGTTTACCTGCCAGGCAGTTATCAGCCGTTAGCGCTGATGGCCGAGGAAACGGCTGACCGAACCAGTTACTGGTATGAATGCGACCCAAACGGCGCACCGATAAGGCTGATCGACGTACAGGGCCGGTTGGTCTGGCATCAGCAGCACGGCGTCTGGGGCGAGCCTGGCCTACAACGCGCCAATGTCGTCGAGAACCCGCTGCGATTCCAGGGGCAGTATTACGACAAAGAGACGGGTTTACATTACAACCGTTATCGGTATTATGATCCGCAGACTGCGGCGTATATCAGCCAGGACCCGATAGGGCTATTAGGTGGGATAAATCCGTACCAATATGCGCCGAATTCGTTGAGCTGGATAGATCCGTTTGGGTTATCATGCGGGGAAACATCGACTGTTTATCGTGTCGAAACTGATGTTATAGAAAGTCAAAGAATTTTTATTGATGAGTTGGGAAATATTTCCATTCCTGACAGAACAAGAATGTTGTTTTTGAATTTTGGTAGTAAAGAAAGAGCGGGTGAGTTTCGTGGTATAGCTGATAAACAAGTTAAAACTTTTGAGGTTAAACAATCATTCCTAGATAAATTACGGGAAACGTCCATAACTGAAAGAGAATTAGGCAAATCGAAAAACAAAGCAGATCGAAGCAGACCATTAAGGGTTGATAAACAAACGCCAGATCAATATGGGTTAAGACCAGAGCAGATTGATGAATTATTGGAAAATATTATACAAGGGTCTGGAGGAGTATTATGACATATTTAGAATCAATGAAAATAAATTTAGAAGATGAAAAAAATAGAATTTCCTCATCTTCTCTCATTAAAAAAAACAATGGTTTCGTCGTTGAATATATCACAACTTGTCGTCCAGGTTGTGGTGCGGTTATCTTGAGCGAAGCAAAAAAAATATTATTATTGATTAATAATAATACATTCCCTAAGTGGCCTGATTTGGATAGTTGGCTTTCTATTTTACCAAAATATTTTATTGATTCTTTTTCCGATGATGATTGGATACTTGAAAACTGGCTCTATTGGTTTGAGCCTGAAAATAGATTCTGGTTTTTATGGAGTCTAGCTTCTGTCGATGAGACTCACTTGAAAATCAGCATATTAGTACATGAACATCCTTTCCCATCAGAAGCTTTAGAAGTCTTATTTATGAAATTAGGAACAGATGAATTGGAAGAAATAAATATTCGTTAGTGTAAACTATCTTTCTGGCTATTTTATTGGTTGCTATGCCAGCCTATACCCCCCACTGAACTCGGATCACTGCCTGACCAGGCATAACGCTGATCGCCAGCGGTTGCCCGGTCAGGCTGTTCTGTGTCAGCAAGCTCATTCCAATTAACGCGCTGCATAGCCCTGTTCGGCTAGCGTCTTGCGTAGCTGATTAATAGCATCACACATTGAATAGTACTCATTGTCATTCCTGGCATTAACGCGCATCTCATTCCAGCTAACTCGCTTAAAAAACTGTGCCAGTGCCCAGGCTTGCTCTGTGGTTAATTCCAGCCCATTGATAATAATGTATTCCATTATTTACTCCCCCACTGATACCCTTCCAGCTGTTCTTGAACCATCAAGCCGTCAATAATCTCTTGGAGTTGCCGTTGCGATGCTTCCGGTAAATGCGCAATCTTCTGAATCATATTATTGAGCAGTGAGTTCCGTGGCAGCAGGGTTATTACCAGATGGCCGTTAACAAGAGTTACGATAATCAGCGAGCCTCTTATAAATCCTGCTTTCTCCAGTCAACGTCCTTTTAAATTAATTGCCGGTGCCGGATTGGCGTAACTACCATTGGGAATATACCCCACGGTATTACTGAGCCACTATAGAATGTAGATGAACTCATCGGAAAAATTAAAATAAATTCAAATGCCTAAACATTACACCCCCACGTTCAAAAAAACACCACGTCGACGCCTGACGAGTCAGCGGCTTGACCCGACGCCAATACGCCGAATCCCAGAGGATCAACAAGGGACATTCAAACACTGGCCTTCCCAGATAAAGACCAAACAAGGGCACTTCATTTAGCCCCGTGCGAATGACATGTGTTAGCACCGGATTTTTTGACCAGATGATAGACCAAGAAGAAGGCTGTAAACCAGAGGGAAGAAGTCTGTTGAATTGGTTGACATCAACAGACTGATTTCGGCCCTCCATGCGGAGAAGGGATGCCTATTCATCTCTACTACTAGCGATTTTTGGCACGCGTCGCCGTTAAAGCAGCAATACGCATAATCACGCTCACTGCTTTTTCCATCCCTTCAAGCGTAATAAACTCGTGTTTGCCATGGAAATTATAACCACCGGTAAACAAATTCGGGCAAGGTAATCCCTTGAATGACAATTGTGCTCCATCGGTGCCGCCGCGAATCGGTTTCATCACCGGTTCAATATCGCAATCGCGCATCGCCTGTTGCGCCAACGCAATCACATGCGGGTGTTCGGCAACCTGATCGCGCATATTGTAATAACTGTCTTCGATCGCGACTTCGATATAACAATCCCGAGGCAAACCACGGCCCACAGTTTGTGCCGCTTCGATCATCTTACGCTTGCGCACCTCAAAACCCTCACGCTCAAAGTCACGCAGGATGTAATGCATTTCGGCACGCTCAACCTGCCCTTTGATGCTGCTCAGGTGATAAAAACCTTCATAACCTTCCGTGTTTTCAGGTGTTTCATCCGCCGGGAGTGCCTGATGGAAGCGCGCCGCCAACGACAATGCATTGACCATTACCCCCTTGGCCGTGCCGGGGTGCACATTATTACCGACGATCTTCACCGTTACGGATGCCGCGTTAAAATTCTCACACTCCAGTTCACCCACACCACCACCGTCAACGGTATAAGCCCATTCAGCATTGAATGCTTCAACATCAAAGACGTGCGCCCCCTTACCCACCTCTTCGTCGGGAGTAAAAGCGACGCGAATATCGCCATGTGGGATTTTTTGCTGCTTCAGCCGCATCATCGCGGTAAGAATTTCTGCAATACCAGCCTTGTCGTCGGCACCCAACAGCGTTTTACCGTCGGTAGTGATCAGCGTTTGCCCCAACATTTGGTGTAAAATCGGGAACATCACTGGCGAAAGCACCTCATCACCAATACCCAACGCAATGTCACCCCCGCGATAATTTTCCACAATCTGCGGCGTCACATTCTTGCCAGAAAAATCCGGCGAAGTATCAAGGTGGGAAATGAAGCCAATTGTAGAGACCGGCCAGGCAACATTACCGCGCAGGGTTCCCATCACACAGCCTTGTTCGCTGAGCGATACCTGTTCAAAACCCAGTTCAAGCATTTCCTGCCGCAACGCACGCGCCAGCTTCAGTTGCCCATCAGTACTCGGCACATGTTTGACGTTCGCTTTAGCCTGTGTGTCAAAAGAGACGTAGTTAAAAAAGCGATCAAGTAGTTTATCCATGGTTCCGCCCTCAGAATTTCGCGTTTCATTATGCGGAACCGATTCGGATCAAATATTGAGACAGGTCATTAATAGTCAGATTTCACTGAAATCATTAGACCCGTCATACTTCGAGTTGCTTGGGTGTTGGCTGCGTTACTCGGCCCATCCTGGGCCTCGCCCCTTCGAGGCCGCTGCAAGCAACTCGAATTATTTTGGGTATAGAATCAATAACTATTTAGCGCCGTTATAAGGTATGTCTGCCCGTTCGAGCTTGCCCATCAGCAACTTATGAACGAAACGCGGCACCACCTCACTGGCCGGGCCATAATGTTTTTCATCAAACTGGCTTTCCACCTGGCTCGGCTCCAGGTTCAGCTCAATGGTATAGGCCCCCGCCGACCGCGCTTCATGCACAAAGCCTGCCGCCGGATAAACGTGGCCAGAAGTCCCGATTGCCACGAAGAAGTCAGCTTTTGCCAATGCTTCATAGATTTCGGTCATCCTGAGCGGCATTTCACCAAACCACACCACGTGCGGGCGTAACGGTGCCGGGAACTGGCAACAATGGCAGCGGTCCTCCACGTTCAGCTCACCGGGCCAGTTAAATACCTGCCCAGAATGGGTACAGCGCACCTTCAGCAGCTCGCCATGCATATGCAGCACCCGCTTACTGCCTGCACGTTCATGCAAATTATCAATATTCTGGGTTACCAGCAGGAAATTATCCCCCAGCCACTCTTCAAGCTCCGCCAGCACGCGATGAGCGGCATTAGGCGCAATACTCGGCTGCTGAAGCTGCTGGCGGCGCGCATTGTAAAATGCCTGAACCAGTGCAGGATTGCGCCGATACCCCTCTGGCGTCGCCACATCCTCCACCTGATGCTCTTCCCATAGCCCATCGTCGGCACGGAACGTGCGAATGCCCGATTCAGCAGAAATCCCCGCCCCTGTCAGCACCACAACAAAGGGTTTTTTCAATTCCGCCGCAGCCATAGTATCTCGGTGAAAAATCCTGGAGCGAAAGCGTTGATGCAACACATGCTTATTTTTGCGAAACCGACACAACCGATGGCGAGTGTGCATGAACTCTCCTTATTTATTACGCACCAAATTGAGAAACGCGGCGCCACGAACACCGCCTGCATCACCATAACGCGCCTTCTCGATGCGCGGCAGTTTCGCTACTCGCAGCAGATGGGCAGGCAAACGCTGCGGCAACGCCTGGTAGATCGCATCAAAATTCGATAACCCGCCGCCAATCACCAACAGATGCGGATCGACGATGGTCAGCAGATTAGCCAGGCATATCGCCAGCACCTCGAGAAAACGATCTACGTGCGCCATGGCCCGTGGCTCACCCGCCTGATAATGCGCAATAATCTGTGGTGCAGGCAAGTGATGCTGATAAAAGTGACTATACATCCACTCAAATCCGCGGCCCGATATGTAATTTTCAATGCAACCCTCATGACCACAACCGCATGCTACGCGAGGTATATCACGCCCTAACACCTCCAGCGCATCCACGGGTAAACGGAAGTGGCCAAACTCGCCAGCAATATAGTTGCGCCCAGACAACACCTTGCCATCGACGATCAAACCACCGCCCACTCCGGTGCCAAGGATCATGCCCAGCACGCAAGGGTAGTGGCGGAACTCATCATCCCAGGCTTCTGACAACGCAAAACAGTTAGCATCGTTATCTACCCTGACTTCGCGGCCAATCAAGGTGCTCAGATCTCGCGGCAACGGCTGCCCCATGGCGGCAGGCACATTGGCGGTAAACAAAGTGCCATCTTCATTCGGCAGCCCTGGGATACCGATACCCACGGAGCCTGGCGAGCCACACCGCGCGTCGGCTTCATAAGTGAGATCGCGCAAGACCGCCAGTAATTGCCTGTAATCATCACGCGGCGTTGGCACCCGCTTCTGCCAGACAGGCTGCAGATCGGCATCGAACACACCCAGCTCAATCTTGGTGCCACCCATATCGAAACCGTAGTACATAACTCAGCCTCCGGCTAAAAAAATGGGGCGTCTTAATCAGCCCCAGATTTCTATTATTGTCCGCTCAAGACGCGGGCAGGATCGATCCGGCTCGCTCGCCGGGCCGGATACCAACTGGCCAGCAGGCTAAGCACAATGGCAGTAGCCAGCACGATAAGCACATCCAGCCAGTGCAGCTCAGACGGCAGGAAATCGATAAAGTAGATGTCACCGGACAGGAAGGAGTGCCCCATCAACTTTTCGATCCCCTTGATCAGATTGGTGAGCTGCAACGAAGCAATCACGCCAACCACCACACCAATCAGGCTACCCAACGCCCCGGCCAAGAGGCCGTACCAGATAAAAATCGCGCGAATAAACCCGTCTTTAGCGCCAAGGGTACGCAACACGGCAATATCGCCGCTTTTATCTTTCACCGCCATCACCAGGGTGGAAACGATGTTGAAGCACGCCACCCCGATCACCAGTACCATGGCCAGATACATAATGGCGCGGATCATCTGAATATCACGGTACATATAACCGTAGGTACCAATCCAGCTTTTGATATAAACGTAGGCATTAGTGACCTCGCCCGCATCGCGCACCAGCTTGTTGGCGGCAAACACATCATTAACTTTGATCGCCAACCCAGTGACACTGTCACCCATATCCATATACTGTTGCGCGTCGGCCAATGGCACCAGCGCCAAACTGTGATCAAGCTGACCGCTGAGCTGCAGAATACCAGCCACCTGCAGGCGAATACGCTTCGGCTGCAGCAGTTTCATTTCTGGATCGCTGTTCGGGATCATCACCGTCACATAGGAACCGGTTTTCACGCCTAACGCTTCGGCCACGCCTTTCCCCAGTATCACCTGCTGTTCACCAGACTTAAAATTGGCCCAGGCATCGCCCTGCACGTATTTCGGCAAAGCGCTTAGCTGGCTTTCCTGCGCGGGATCAACCCCTTTAACCTGCACTGCACGCAACTGGGTGCCGTTTTCCATCAGGCCAGTAAAGTTGATATAAGGGGCAACGGCCAGAATACCCGGCACTTTCGCCATCCGCTGCTGGATTTCCGGCCAATTTTCAAACGGTTGATTAACCGGCTCGATCTCACCGTGCGGCACCACCGCCAAAATGCGGTTCTGCAGTTCGCGCTCAAAGCCGTTCATCGCACTCAGGCCGACGATCAATACCGCCACCCCCAGCGCAATGCCAATGGTAGAGATCACCGAAATCAGCGAGACCATGCCGCCACGCCGCCGACCCCGGCTAAAACGCAGCGCCATCAATAAAGAAAGTGGCGAAGCGCTCATTACTCTGCCCTCATCAAGGGGGAATGAGCTTGCAGATGGCCATCACGCATTTCCAACTGGCGGCTCAAGCGGCGCGCCAATTGCAGATCGTGGGTCACCACCAGGAAAGCAGTGCCCTGGCGCACGTTTAATTCGCCCAACAAATCAAAGATGCTGTCGGCGGTACGCTGATCGAGATTACCGGTTGGTTCATCCGCCAGCACCAGCGCAGGGTTATTCACCAGCGCACGGGCAATTGCCACCCGCTGGCGCTCACCGCCAGAAAGCTCCGCTGGACGATGCTTACTGCGCTTCTCCAACCCCACCGCTGCCAGCATTTCCCGCGCTTTTTCCTGCGCCTGTGCTGGTTTGATGCCGCCAATCAGCAGCGGCATCGCGGCGTTTTCCAAGGCGGTAAAATCCGGCAACAGATGATGGAACTGGTAGATAAAACCCAGTTGACGGTTACGCAACTCTGCCTTGGCAGTGGAAGAAAGCACATTCAATGACTGCCCTTTGAAGATCACCTCACCGGAGGTTGGGGTATCCAATCCGCCCAGCAGATGCAACAAGGTACTTTTACCGGAACCCGAACTGCCGACGATCGCCATCATCTCGCCCGGTTGCATAGCAAAACTGACATTGCGCAGCACATCGGTATGCAGATTGCCTTCCTGATAGGTCTTGCACAGGCTGTCGCACTGCAATAAAAGATGATTACTCATAACGTAAAGCCTCAGCGGGTTGTACGGCGGCAGCGCGCCATGAAGGGTAAAGCGTGGATAATAAGGAAACCGCCATCGCCGCCACGGCGATGATCGTGACCTGCAGCGGGTCAACCGCTACCGGCAGCGAAGCGCCGTCGATCAGAGCCCCCAGAATCGGCATCAGATTGTTCAGGTTACTGGCCAGCAGCACCCCCAGCAATGTCCCGAGCAGCGAACCAATAATGCCCGCACTGGCACCTTGCACGATAAAGACCGTCATAATCTGGCGCCGCGTCAGGCCCAACGTCTGCAAAATAGCGACCTCGCCCTGCTTCTCCATCACCAGCAAGCCTAAAGAGGTTATGATATTGAACGCCGCCACCGCCACAATCAGGCTGAGCAGCAATCCCATCATGTTTTTCTCCATGCGCACCGCCTGGAACAGCTCCCCCTTGCGCTCGCGCCAGTCTTTCCATATGGAGCCTTCCGGCAGCGGTTGCTGGCTGAGGGTATCCACCTGCAACGGCTGTTGCAGGAACAGACGCCAACCGGTGATATTCCCCGCCGGATAACGCATCAGACGTGAAGCATCCTGCTGGTTAGCCAACAATTGATAGCCATCTACCTCACTATTCGCATGGAAAGTGCCAATGATGGTAAACAGCCGTTGGCTGGGAATGCGCCCCATCGGGGTAAACTGGCTGGCACTTGGCACCATCAGGCGCAGTTGATCGCCACGTTTGACGCCCAACTGGCCAGCCAGTTGTTCGCCAATAATCAGATTGTATTCCCCGGGCTGCAACTGTTGCTGCTTGACGTTGATCAGGTAGGGTGACAGCGGATCCGCTTCATCCGGGTTCACCCCCAGAATCACCCCCACAGCAACACTGCGCGCGCTTTGCAGCACAACGTCACCGGTGGTCAGTGGGGCGATACGCTCTACGCCTTGCAACCCCTGCAAGGCAGCCGCCGGGAGTTGCTCTGGGTTGATCGCCCCCTGCTTGCTGGTAATCAGTGCCTGTGGCATTAAGCCCAGAATGTTGTTTTCGAGATCTTTTTCGAAGCCATTCATCACGGACAGCACGGTGACCAAAGCCATCACACCCAGCGTAATACCGATGGTGGAAAGCCAGGAGACAAACCGCCCAAAGCGGTCTGAAGCTCGCCCGCGCATGTAACGCAGGCCAATGAATAACGCGACAGGTTGATACATGAAATCCGTTTGGTTGCCGTAGCTTAAGCAAATTGAGCATGGATAATAATGGCTCACCCCGGTTTATGGAACCACCCTGCGGGTTTTATTCTCTCGGCAGCGGTTAAATAACGCCCAATAGCAGCCTTGAGCATACTTTACCGGTGTCAGTTTCTTAGCCGCTGGGCTAGTATAACTAAGGTAAAGGCGCACGCGGGTTTGTGCCGGGTAAACAGGGTTTTGTGGTATTCACTCGTTAACCAGCACGGTGAACACCACAAAAACTGTTATTCAATTCATTGATTAAAGATAACTGAATGAGCACTTCTGATAATAGCCGCCGTTCCTCATCTTCTCGTTACTCCCTACCCGATCGCGCAGGTGATTTGCGCCAACTGGGGCAATTAACCGGTTCTGCCTGTGCCGTTGAATGCGCAGAAATCGCCGAGCGTCATCAAGGGCCGGTGATGCTCATCGCCCCGGATATGCAAAACGCGCTGCGGTTGCGTGACGAGATCCAACAGTTTACCAATCAGATGGTGACCACGCTTTCAGACTGGGAAACGCTGCCATACGACAGTTTCTCGCCGCATCAGGAGATTATCTCCGCGCGCCTTTCCAGCCTGTACCATCTGCCGAACATGGCGCGCGGCATTATTATTTTGCCAGTCAATACCCTGATGCAGCGCGTTTGCCCGCACGAATTCCTGCACGGCCATGCGCTGGTGATGAAGAAAGGCCAGCGGCAGTCACGGGATCTCCTGCGTGCGCAGTTGGAACAGGCGGGTTATCGCAGTGTTGATCAGGTGATGGAGCACGGTGAGTTTGCCACCCGTGGAGCGCTGTTGGATCTGTACCCCATGGGCAGCGAAGAACCTTACCGCATCGACTTTTTCGATGACGAAATCGACAGCCTGCGCACCTTCGACGTGGATACTCAACGCACGCTAAGCGAAGTAGAAGCCATCAACCTGCTGCCTGCCCATGAGTTCCCTACCGATAAAACCGCCATTGAGCTGTTCCGTAGCCAATGGCGTGAACAGTTTGAGGTGCGCCGTGACGCCGAACATATTTATCAGCAGGTGAGCAAAGGCACTTGGCCCGCCGGTATTGAATACTGGCAACCGCTGTTCTTCAGCCAGCCGCTGCCCTCTTTATTCAGCTATCTGCCAGCCAATACGCTGATCGTCAACACGGGCAATCTGGAAAACGCCGCCGAGCGCTTCTGGCTGGACGTGAATCAGCGTTTTGAGAGCCGCCGGATTGACCCGATGCGCCCCTTGCTCGCCCCCGATACGCTGTGGCTACGCGTGGATGCGCTGTTCGCCGAATTGAAAGCCTGGCCGCGTATGGCGCTGAAAACCGATGATCTGCCCGCCAAAGCAGGTAGCACCAATCTGGGTTATCAGGTGTTGCCCGATCTTTCCGTCCAGGCACAGCAGAAAGCGCCGCTGGATAACCTGCGCCGATTTATCGAAAGTTTTAGCGGTAGCGTCATCTTCTCGGTCGAGAGCGAAGGCCGCCGTGAAACGCTGCAGGATTTGCTGGGCCGTATCAAGCTGAGCACCCGCCTGATCCAGCACCTCGACGAGGCCGAAGCGCCGGGCCGTTATATGATGATCGGTGCCTCTGAACGCGGCTTTCTGGATAGCCTGCGCAACCGGGCGCTGATTTGTGAAAGCGATTTGCTCGGCGAACGCGTCAGCCGCCGTCGGCAGGATAACCGCCGCACCATCAATACCGATACCCTGATCCGCAATCTGGCGGAATTGCATCCAGGCCAACCGGTGGTGCACCTGGAACACGGCGTGGGGCGCTATGTTGGCCTCACCACGCTGGAAGCTGGCGGCATCAAGGCAGAATACCTGATCCTCTCTTACGCGGGTGAGGACAAGCTGTATGTGCCGGTTTCCTCTCTGCATCTGATTAACCGCTACGCCGGGGGCGCAGACGAGAACGCACCGTTACACAAACTGGGTGGCGATGCCTGGTCGCGGGCACGGCAGAAAGCCGCCGAACGCGTGCGCGACGTGGCGGCAGAGCTGCTGGACATCTACGCACAGCGCGCCGCCAAAGCAGGCTTTGCCTTCAAGCATAACCGCGAGCAATACCAGTTGTTCTGCCAAACCTTCCCGTTTGAAACCACGCCCGATCAGGAACAGGCCATCAACGCGGTGCTGAGCGACATGTGCCAGCCGCTGGCGATGGATCGGTTGGTCTGTGGCGATGTTGGCTTTGGTAAAACCGAAGTGGCGATGCGCGCCGCTTTCCTGGCAGTGGAGAACAATAAACAGGTCGCGGTATTGGTGCCGACCACGCTATTGGCACAGCAGCACTTCGATAACTTCCGCGATCGTTTTGCCACCTGGCCGATCCGTATTGAAATGATGTCACGTTTTCGCAGTGCCAAAGAACAGCAACAGGTGTTGGAAGAAACCGCAGAGGGCAAAGTCGATATTCTGATTGGCACCCATAAACTGTTGCAGAGCGATCTGCGCTGGAAAGATTTAGGGCTGTTGATCGTTGATGAAGAACACCGCTTTGGTGTGCGCCACAAAGAGCGCATTAAAGCAATGCGCGCGGATGTGGATATTCTGACGCTCACCGCCACGCCAATTCCACGCACGTTGAATATGGCAATGAGCGGTATGCGCGATCTGTCGATCATCGCCACCCCACCGGCTCGCCGCTTGGCGGTGAAAACCTTTGTGCGCGAATACGACAACCTGGTAGTTCGCGAAGCCATTCTGCGTGAAGTACTGCGTGGTGGGCAGGTGTATTACCTGTATAACGACGTGGAAAACATTGATAAAGCAGCCGAACGCTTGGCAGAGTTGGTGCCAGAAGCGCGCATCGCTATCGGCCACGGCCAGATGCGCGAACGCGATCTGGAACGGGTGATGAACGATTTCCATCATCAGCGCTTTAACGTGTTGGTGTGCACCACCATTATCGAAACCGGTATTGATATTCCGAGCGCCAATACCATCGTCATTGAGCGTGCCGATCGTTTCGGCCTGGCACAGCTGCACCAGCTTCGTGGCCGCGTTGGGCGTTCACACCACCAGGCCTACGCTTACCTGCTGACGCCGCATCCAAAAACCATGAGTGCCGATGCGCACAAACGCCTGGAGGCCATCGCCGCCCTGGAGGATTTGGGGGCCGGGTTTGCGCTGGCGACGCACGATCTCGAAATTCGTGGTGCTGGTGAGTTACTGGGCGAAGACCAGAGCGGGCAGATGACCACCGTCGGTTTCTCGCTGTATATGGAACTGCTGGAAAGCGCCGTCGATGCGCTGAAAAACGGGCGTGAGCCTTCGCTGGAAGACCTCACCAGCAATCAGACTGAAGTCGAACTGCGCATGCCAACCTTACTGCCTGATGACTTTATCCCGGATGTGAATACCCGTTTGTCTTTCTATAAGCGTATTGCCAGTGCGAAAAATACGGCGGAGCTGGAAGAGTTGAAAGTGGAGCTGATCGATCGTTTCGGGCTGTTGCCGGATGCCGCACGCAATCTGCTGCAAAGTGCCGCAATGCGTCAGCATGCACAGAAGTTAGGCATCAAACGGATAGAAGGTAACGAACGCGGTGGGTTTATCGAATTCGGTGAGAAAAATCGCGTTGAACCGGGCTATCTGATTGGCTTGCTGCAAAGTAAACCGCAGGTTTATCGTCTTGATGGCCCTACCAAACTGAAGTTTATGCTGGATCTCACCGAGCGCCCAGCAAGGCTGAAATTTATTGAAGAGCTGTTAGCCGCTTTCAGGGAGCATACGTTGGCGGCGTGAGAGGCTTGTAAACCGCAGTACGCATAAACCCGCGCATGTTACGCGCGGGTTTATGCTTTTATTAAGCTTTATTGAGCACCAGTTGACCACTTTTATCCAGCAGGATCTGGGTGCCTGGATCGTGATCCATGCGAATTTTACCCTGCTGTTTGCCTATCTGATAAGTGACGTCATAACCCAGCATTCTCTGCGACTTGTCGTAAACCGTTTTACAGCGCTGCTGTGTACTGGTCGTCGTGTCGCTATCCTGTAGCCTTCCCTGAACCTGATTACCGGCATAACCGCCACCCAGTGCCCCCACTACGGTGGCCACATCACGGCCTCTGCCACTGCCAAACTGATGGCCAATCACGCCACCAGCAACAGCGCCCAGCACCGAACCGGCAATGCGGTTTTCATCCTGCACAGGCGTCCGGTGGGTGACCGTGACGTTATGGCACTCCTGACGTGGAGTTTTAATCGTTTCTTTAATTGGTGTTGCGGCGATAACCTGCGCGTATTGCGGACCAGCAGAAAACACGTCCAGACTGGCCACGGCAGTCGCTCCCAGAGCGGCGGCGATCCCAATCCCAACACCGGCTAACATTGATTTGTTCACGGGAAATTCTCCTGAATGTGTTACCACGCACTTTGTGCTGAAAACTGTACCGACTGCGGTCAAAGGTCTACAACTTACGGCGTACGCGGCGAAGCACGTTTGTAAACGCGATAAGTTTGTGTAATAACTCTCTTCCTCGCAATAAGACGATTTCCCTAAAAAAGCGATAAATCACGCCAAACCTTATTTTTTGGGATGACTCCTAAAAATTCCCATTCTATTATGGTATTTTAATCCAATTTAAAACCCTTAGTCAGCGCATTCATCGGTAAGAATTTTCCAATTTCAGGTCGGTAACAATAAAAAAACCCACGTGGCGTACCAGCGTGGGCTATCAGGAACTGCGTCTCTTGTAGGCTTTAATGCATTTTCAGACGAGGGCGAATCACCCGATTAATACCGCCCACCAACATCATCAGGCCGGTTTTGGTATAACCATGCAACGCCACCTGGTGCATGCGGTACAGTGAAATATACACCACGCGCGCCACACGTCCTTCGATCATCATCGAGCCACGCATCAGGTTGCCCATCAAACTGCCAACGGTGCTAAAGCGCGAAAGCGATACCAGTGAGCCGTGATCTTTATACACATAAGCCTTCAAAGGCTGTCCATTCATCAGCGCCAGGATATTGGTAAAGCAGCGTGATGCCATCTGATGTGCAGATTGCGCACGCGGCGGCACAAAACCACCACCTTCACGCGGGCAAGAAGCGCAGTCACCAATCGCGAAGATGTTAGGATCGCGGGTAGTCTGTAGCGTCGGCTCAACCACTAGCTGATTGATACGGTTAGTTTCCAGCCCGGCAATATCTTTCATAAAGTCCGGGGCCTTGATACCTGCCGCCCACACCATCAGATCGGCATTGATAAATTCGCCGCTTTTGGTGTTCAGGCCATTTTCATCCGCGCTGGTGACCATGGTATTCGTCAGCACGCGTACGCCCAGATTATTCAGTTCCTGATGAGCGGCGGAAGAAATGCGCGGCGGTAAGGCAGGGAGAATGCGCTCACCGGCCTCAACCAGCGTGACTTTCAGTGCGCTGTTATCCAGCCCCTCAAAACCATAGCTGTGCAGCTGTTTTACCGCATTATGCAGTTCAGCAGACAGTTCAACACCCGTGGCACCACCCCCAACGATGGCAATATTGACGCTTTCCTTTTCACCCGGTTTGGCCGAGAACTTAAGGAACAGGTTCAACATTTCATTATGGAAGCGATGCGCCTGATGCGGGTTATCCAGGAAGATGCAGTGCTCTCTCACCCCTGGAGTACCGAAGTCATTTGAGGTACTGCCGAGCGCCATCACCAGAATGTCATAACTCAACTCACGCGCAGGAACCAGTTCAGTCCCCTGCTCATCGCAGATCTGCGTCAATTGCAGCGTCTGTTTTTCACGGTCAATGTTAACCAGCGAACCGAGTTGGAAATTAAAATAGTGATTACGGGCATGTGCCAGATAATTCAACGCATCAACGCCGTCATCCAACGAACCGGTAGCCACTTCATGCAGTAAAGGTTTCCACAGATGGCTATGGTTACGATCCACCAGTGTGACCTCGGCTTTGTTCCTGCGGCCCAATTTATGCCCGAGGCTGGTTGCCAGTTCTAAACCACCGGCACCACCCCCGACAATCACAATTTTTTTCTTTGGCATTGTCAAAATGACCCTCTAAATGTGAACCTGTTGTTATCTAAGGGTAAACAAATAATATCCTTAGAATACATATGGTTCGCGCAAATTAAACCTGCTGTCTGCCGCCACAATATCACGAGAGGTCATTTGGTCATACCAAAATTGATGTACATCAAACTTCTTTGGTTAAAGGCTGGACGAAGGAACTTTTTGGGGATTGTGATTCAAATAGTTAGCGTTAGGTCACAATTTAGAATTTTATCGCTGGCTAATAAAAAAAGCCCGGTAGACGTTCAAAAACCTTCATAGCTGCCCTGTTAGAGCAGCTATGAGGGCCTGAAATAACGTTGCAGAACTGTTATCGGAGAGTCTTGAATGCCTTGATGCGTTGCAGGTGTGGCGAGATATTTTTAAACTTGTGCGTTTGCTGTTCGTCCCAGACTATCTCATAGTACTTATGCAGCAAGTCCGCGCTGCGCTGGTTATCTAGCACTTCATCATGGCGGGAGAGCACCACCAGGCAGCGATCGCGGTTCTTCTCGCGAAAGTCTTCCACACATTTGGTCGCGATATCGCGATACTCTTCTGGTCGGTCGATCTTGCCATGCATGTGTTCTTCCGGGTACAGGTTAGGGTTGAAAATCACCTGACGAACTCCACACAGGAAGCCAATACGTTCAGCCCAAAAACCCCCCAGACCCACACCACAAATCAGCGGGCTTTTGTCCCCTTCCTGCTGAACCGCTTTATCCACCTCTTTCAATAAATGCTGCATATCATGGCGTGGATGCAAAGTGCTGTAACTGATAAAACGCACGTCCGGGTCGATGAACTGTAACTGCAAAACCTTTTCATGATTGCCGGGACTGTTGGAATCGAAGCCATGCAAATAGATAATCATGTAGATCCTCGCAACAAGCCGGGAGCCGCCTGCCCCCATCATTAACGCCGCTTACGACGCCGTAATCTCTCACCCAACTGAACGCTGTTTGTGTTCTTCCCAACGTTCGCTCAACACACTCAACTGCTTATGAGCCAGTTGCCAGCGTTCGGAATCACGCAGCTCCTGACGGGTGAACTGACCGCGATGATATAACCGCTTCAGTTTTTCTACTTTGACCGGGAACAGGTTATCCAACACGCTGACCGCGCCCGTTCGGTTATTACACACCAGAATCATATCGCAACCGGCATCCAGCGCCGCCTGGCCACGCTCGGCGTAGCTGCCCATGATCGCAGCCCCTTCCATCGACAGATCGTCAGAAAAAATAATACCGTCAAAACCCAGCTCCTGACGCAGAATCTGTTTCAACCAATAGGGTGAACCACTGGCCGGGCGCGGATCTGCTTCAGTATAGATGACGTGCGCTGGCATGATGGCATCCAGCAGACCACGGCCAATCAGCTCACGGAAGATAGACATATCGTGCTCACGAATGTGCGCCAGCGGGCGCGGATCGCGCGGGGTTTCCTTATGAGAGTCCGCCGTCACTGCGCCATGCCCAGGGAAATGCTTGCCGGTGGTTTTCATCCCCACACTGTGCATCCCTTGAATAAAACGTTCGGCCATCGCCAACGCCTTTTGCGGATCGCTGTGGAAAGAACGTTCGCCAATCGCGGTGCAAACATGGCCAAGATCCAACACCGGAGCAAAACTGATATCGATATCTTGGGCGATCATTTCTGCCGCCATCAACCACCCGGCCTCTTGAGCCAAGCGCCCGCCTTCCTGCGCATCGTTAAGCGCGGCGAACGACTGTGCTGCCGGTAAACGGGTAAAACCTTCGCGGAAACGCTGCACGCGCCCCCCTTCCTGATCCACCGCTACCACCAAGCGATCGTGGGACGCCGCACGAATCTGCCGCACCAGTTCACGCAGTTGCTCAGCGTCGTGAAAATTGCGGGTGAACAGAATGAGGCCGCCCACCAAAGGATGCTTTAAAATCTCACGTTCTTCTGCGTCCAGCTCGTAGCCGACGACATCTAGCATTACTGGGCCCACGGCCACCTCACTTCATTTATTCATTGAGAACGGGGGGATAATAAACAAAAACGCCGGTACAACGCTGCGCTCCAGCGCAAAAACTCAAGCTCCCCAGTCTGCTGCCAACGGACTTCAAACCACATCAGCATCAGGTAATCCACCCACGGCAACCAGCGCTGTACCTGAGCAACCAACTGCCAGCGATCTGCATAACCGCGCTGCGCGTAATGATGTAAAAAATGTTGCTGATCGATAGTTGAGAGCTGATTGAAACGAAACAGTGCGGCCAGTTCCAAGGCAATATCACCATCGGCAGCATATTCCCAGTCAATCAACCTTAAGCGTTCCCCCTGCACCAGCAGATTACCTGCGTGAACATCCATGTGCAAAGGTGCCAGCTTCAACGGCTGTGGTGGCGAGTTTTGCATAAAAGTACGCTGCCAACGCAGCCACGCCGGGGTTATACGTCGCCGATCGATGTGCTGCCAATAATCAGCAAGCTGCTGCTGCAGATTCAGCCGGTAACCGCTCAGTGGCCGCTGATGCAACTCAGCCAACAGCGTTGCCAGTTCGCCACTTTCATTTAATGCCAGAAATGAGGCTTCTTTGACGTTCTCACCAACCAGCCATTCAACAATCAGCCAACCTGGGGTTTGCAGCCAAATCTGCGGCCCAATCCCGGCCCCACAACGCTTCAACACGCGCCCTTCACGCCGACGACTGACACCAAGCGCATACTTATCCTGCATCTGTTGGCGAGCCAGCAGACAAATCCCTGCGCCTTCAATCAGCCAACTGGTACCGGTTAACCCCTGTATGGGGCTAAAACGACAACCGGCGGTATTTACCGCCGGCAGCCTGCTACTGACTAATTGCCGAAGCTGGGCTTCACTGCTTAACGTCGCCATTACCTGACCAGACGATTTCACCGGTTTGCACCAACATCAGTTGCATGTCGATCGTCGGAGCTTTCACATCACCGCTCACGTCGCTATACAGCACGTACTGTGCATTAACGATACGCGCCAAGCCGATAGCTTTGCTGCGCGATCCCAGACTGTCTGCTGCTGATAGACCCAACGTCTGTTTGGCACTGGCCAATTGCGCTTCTGGCACAATGCTGAAGGTCTGGTTAGACGCCAACGCCTGGTGCAAGGCAACGGTCGCTTGCGCAATTTGCAGCGCACCATTGGTATTATTTTTAACGCTATCCAGCAACAGCACACTGCCACTGTTGACACCATCGGCTTTCAACATGTCATTGACTAACGGCTGCACACTGCCTAGCCAATCGAGCTGCTGGAGCTTCGGTGGCTGTGGTACTGGCTCGGGAGCTGGTGGCTGTGGCTTAGGTTCTGGTTGTGGGATCGGTTCAACGACCACGGGCGGTTGCTGTGGTTCTGGGGGCCGCGCAGGACACCCGGTCAACACCAGTGCAGCCAATGCTACGAATAGATACTTTTTCATCATCCCTCTCAACACTATCCCAAGGCTGTTAAGCAACAATGCACGGTTCGGGATAGTGCACGGTGTTCTTCAATTAACGTGCTAACAGCGGGCCAAGCACGCGCCCACCCACTAAATGCATATGAATGTGGTAGACCTCTTGTCCTGCGTGACGATTGCAGTTGACGATCAGGCGGTAACCCTCTTCAGCAATCCCTTCCTGCTCGGCAATCTTGGCCGCGACGGTCATCATGCGGCCCAAAGCCGCTTCATGCGCAGTAGTGACATCATTAACAGTTGGGATTAATACGTTCGGCACGATCAGGATGTGGGTCGGTGCCTGTGGGGCGATATCGCGAAATGCAGTAACCAACTCATCTTGGTAGATCACATCCGCTGGGATTTCACGGCGAATAATTTTACTGAAAATAGTTTCTTCAGCCATATCAAGCTCCTTGTGCAATATGAAAAGATTTACGCAGTATGAGTGACAGATTCTAGCGCTTTCAACCTGATTACGCATTTTCCTCATTGAATGATGGAGAATTGTTCAGCTATAGCAGGATTAGCTCAGCCATATTCGTGGATGAGTTTGCCGATGACTGCAACAATGATAACCCCGATAACTCTGGAATATTTACATTTGGGAGGTGTCGGGGTTATTATTGCCCCATAGGACGAAACAGGGTGTAAGGATGAACAGCAAGCAGATAGTGAAAGAAGTGATTGCGGCTGGATGGGTTTTAGTCAGAGTGAACGGTAGCCATCATCACTTCACCCACCCAACCAAGCCGGGATTAGTCACTATCCCGCACCCTAAAAAGGATTTACCCGCAGGCACGGTAAAGAGCATCAGGAAACAAGCAGGCATTTAACCCTGTTTTCTCGAAAGAGGTTTAATTATGTTTTATCCCATTGCAATTGAAGCAGGCGACGAGCGGCATGCATACGGCGTGAGTGTCCCTGACTTGCCCGGTTGTTTTTCAGCAGGTGATACCCTAGATGAAGCAATCTTGGCTGCCAAAGACGCAATTAATGGCCATATAGAAATCCTGGTAGATATGGGCGAGGATATTCCGGCCGCTTCCAGCGTGGAAAAATTGGCTAAGGACCCAGAATTCGCGGGTTATACCTGGGCGGTTGTGGAGATCGATATTTCTCGATTGCTGGGCGGATCAGAAAAAATTAACGTTACACTCCCCAAATCATTAATTGATCGTATCGATCGCTGTGTGGCCACACATCCAGAATTTAAAAGCCGTTCCGCATTTTTAGCTGAAGCAGCATTGTTGCAAATCAGCGGCATCCATCAGTAATCGCACCCCAACATTATGGATGCGTTGCGTCAATTTTTAGATAAAACGATATAAACCAATAAGTAAAAAGGGAGGCCACAGGCCTCCCTCATCAGCTCCCCAGCCTGAATCAGTGGTTACGGATGTACTCATCCATATCTGTTTTCAGGTTATCGGACTTGGTGCCAAAGATGGCCTGAACGCCGGAGCCCGCGACCACAACGCCCGCAGCACCCAGTTTTTTCAGCCCAGCCTGGTCAACCTTGGATACATCGGCCACGCTGACGCGCAGACGAGTAATACAGGCATCCAGGTTAGTGATGTTTTCTTTACCACCGAAAGCATGAACCAAGGCTGCAGACATTTCAGAACCGCCCTGAGTGGTTTGATCGGCAGTTGTCTCTTCACGGCCTGGCGTTTTCAGATCCAATTTAGCAATCAGCACACGGAAGATGCTGTAGTACACCAGACCGTAGATGATACCGACGATTGGGAACAGCCAGATTTTGCTGCTGTTACCGCTCAGTACGATAAAGTCGATCAGACCGTGCGAGAAGCTGGTACCGTCACGCATACCCAACAGAATACAGATTGGGAAGGCCAAACCTGCCAGAATTGCGTGGATCACGTACAGGATCGGTGCAACGAACATGAACGAGAATTCGATGGGTTCGGTAATCCCGGTCAGGAACGAAGTCAACGCAGCGGAGATCATGATACCGCCGACTTTGGCACGGTTTTCCGGCTTGGCTGAATGCCAGATAGCAATAGCAGCCGCTGGCAGACCGTACATTTTGAACAGGAAGCCACCGGACAACATACCTGCCGTTGGGTCACCGGCCATGTAACGCGGGATGTCGCCATGGAACACCTGGCCCGCTGCGTTGGTGAACTCACCGATTTGCATCTGGAATGGTACGTTCCAGATGTGGTGCAGACCAAATGGCACCAGAGCACGCTCAACCACGCCGTAGATAAAGAATGCCAAGACTGGATTCTGATACGCCGCCCATTGTGAGAATGTCTGGATAGCCGTACCGATTGGTGGCCAGATAAAGGACAGGAACACGCCCAGAACAATGGCCGCCAGACCAGAGATGATCGGGACAAAACGCTTACCGGCAAAGAAGCCCAGATATTCCGGCAATTGAATGCGGAAGAAGCGGTTGAACATATAGGCAGCGATAGAGCCGGAGATAATCCCCCCCAGCACACCGGTATCCGCCAGATGCTTAGCTGCAATCTCTTCAGGTGGCAGATGCAGAACCAGTGGAGCAACCACGGCCATGGTTTTCACCATGATACCGTAGGCCACCACGGCGGCTAATGCAGAAACACCGTCGTTGTTGGTGAAGCCGAGAGCCACACCGATAGCAAAAATTAACGGCATATTGGCGAATACCGACCCGCCAGCTTCTGCCATCACGTGAGAGACTACCATAGGCAGCCAGCTGAAGTTGGCGGAACCGACGCCCAGCAGGATACCTGCGATAGGCAATACGGATACCGGCAGCATCAGCGATTTACCTACTTTCTGCAGGTTTGCAAATGCGTTCTTAAACATAGTTGAGTGTGCTCCTGAGTAATGGTGCTTGCTACTTCTCGCGAATTTTCGCGCTGCAAGGGGGGGAGAAAAACCCCTGCAATTCAGGGTGTCTGAGCACCCCTTGAATTTTTACGCAGAGTAAAATAAATACCCCAGGTAATGTTTGATGGCAGTCACGTTTCAATGAATAAGCCCATGCCTTTGCCTCTAAATCGTCCGATTTTTGTAGAATAAGATGAAAAAGAGACCAAACAGCGCCATAAAACGGGTGAGAACATTACCCGTTACGGCGATTAATTACGAGCTTAAAAAGAATTACGCTCTAAAGACTGCACCCTAAGCCTAGGCTAAAGATCACAGTTTGAGGTGAAATAAGCGTGAAAAGTTACCCGTAGTCGCTTCAGCCAGCGTTTCCAGGCTTACGCCCTTCAAAATAGCAAGATATTCGGCAACATCGCGCACGTAGGCAGGCTGGTTTTCTTTACCCCGGTGCGGCACCGGTGCCAGATAAGGTGAGTCGGTTTCCACCAGCATGCGATCCAGCGGAACATAGCGTGCAACTTCACGCAGCGACTCAGCATTACGGAAAGTGACAATCCCGGAAAAAGAGATGTAGAACCCTAAATCAAGCAACGCCTGCGCGGTCGGTAAATCCTCGGTGAAGCAGTGCAGCACCCCACCACAATCCTGCGCCTTCTCTTCACGTAAAATGGCTAAAGTGTCTGCACGAGCATCGCGGGTATGCACAATCACCGGCTTGTTAAGATCGCGGCCAATGCGGATATGCTCGCGGAAAGAAGCCTGCTGCAGCGGAATATTGTCTTTCTGGTAGAAATAATCCAGCCCGGTTTCCCCTAACGCCACCACTTGCTCTGCCGCCGCCAGACGGCGCAGTTCCGCATAGTCGTACCCCTCTTCCAGATTTAATGGGTGAACGCCGCAGGAGAAGGCCACATCGGCACGCTGGCCAATCAGTTGGGTCATCGCCTGATACCCTGGGAGCGTAGTGGCCACCGCCAGCACATAGCCGACATCACGCGCTTTGGCTTTTGCCAAAGCATCATCAACGTTTTGATGCAATCCATCAAAATCCAGGCTATCAAGGTGGCAATGCGAATCGACTAACAACATAGTAATAAACTCTTTTACAGCGAATGGGATTGTGAATAACCTGCGGAGCCCAACATTTGCTCCCAGGCAAGTAACTGTTCAGTAAGCAATAGCTCGCGATTAACACCAACAACATTAAGCAGTTGCTGACGACAATTGAGCCATTGTTGCACGATCTGCTGCAACGACGTGCTGCTCAGACAAGTAGCCAGTTGCTGCACCAACGGTTGCTGATCTTGATTCAACACATAACCCGCGGCACCTTGTTGCCACTTCATCGCATCCACCAACAGAGAACACAGCCAATGCAGCCGTTCAGCAACATCATCATGATTAAGCACCGCGAGTAATGCCAACATATTGCGCTGCGGCAAAGCTGCATTCAGCGCAGTACACAGTGCGCTACGCTGTTGCCAATGCTGTGGTTGCAGTAACCGCTCGGCGGCGATAGGTGCGCCATTATGCAGCCGCAAAGCGGTAAGACGATCACTCTGGTTACCCGGCGCCTGGCGGTTCAGCCATTGCAGGCTGAGGGTTTCATCAGGGCTGCTTAGATGCCAGTAAAAACAGCGGCTGCGCAGTGTTGCGGGCAACAGCGAGGGTTCGCGACAGGCCAACAGGAAAAAGGTATTGGCAGGGGGTTCTTCCAGCGTTTTCAACAAGGCATTGGCCGCCGCCTCCGTCAGCAGTTCAACCAGCGGCAGCGAAACCACTTTCGCACCACCTTGCTGCGCGTGAGCATAGAGGTGCTCGATGACTTGGCGAATGGGTTCAATACCCAGGCTGCTTTTGCCCTTTTCCGGGGCCAGTACGTGATAATCCGGGTGGTTACCCGCCAACATCAACCGGCAACTGTGGCATTCCCCACAGCTTTTCTCGCCGTTACGCTGTTGGCAGAGCAGCCAGCGGCTTAACGCGTAGAGCAAGGCATCTTCACCATTGCCTTCTGCCGCATGCACCAGCAAAGCATGATGACCACGCCCAGCCGCATACTGCCCCACCAACTGGCGATAAGCTGCGTTAAACCACGGATACCAGTTCATTACGCCTTTTCCTGCTGTTGCAGCCATTGTGCTACCACCCGGCGAATATCGGCAGTAACCTGCTCCAAAGGTTGTGCAGCATCCACTGTGATGATGGTGTTATCTTGCGCGGCCAGTTGTAAATAACGCTCGCGGGTACGTTCAAAGAACGGTAACGCTTCCTGCTCAATACGATCCAGTTCCCCGCGCGCGCGCGCGCGCTGCAAGCCAACCCGTGGTGGTAAATCAAGATAAATAGTCAGGTCGGGACGAAAATCACCCAGCACGGTATCGCGCAGTGAACTCATCAACTGCGGGTCAACCCCTCGTCCCCCTCCCTGATAAGCTTGTGAGGAGAGATCGTGGCGATCGCCAACGACCCAGCCCCCACGCGCCAACGCAGGTTTAATCACGGTTTCCACTAACTGGACACGGGCAGCGTACAACATCAGCACTTCTGCTTTGATGGTTGGCAATTCGCCGTCAGTCCCACGCTTGAACAGATCACGAAGTCTTTCCGCCAATGGCGTACCGCCGGGCTCACGGGTAAAAACGATATCATTGATCCCATGTTCATTCAGTACGCTGACAACCGTATTACGTGCGGTTGTCTTTCCTGCACCTTCCAGCCCTTCGATAACCACAAATTTACTTTTCATTCTTTTCCTTTAACACCTGGCGGTAAGTGCGTACCGCATCATTGTGGCTGGCCAGATTAGTGGTAAACGTATGCCCACCTTTACCATCAGCAACAAAATAGAGGTAAGAGGTTTCGTCTGGCTTAGCCGCTGCCTCTAATGATGCCCTGCTCGGCATCGCAATCGGCGTTGGCGGCAGGCCGCCGATCACATAAGTGTTGTAAGGCGTTGGGGTTTCGAGATCTTTGCGGCTGATATTGCCAGTATAGCTGTCACCCATGCCGTAAATCACCGTTGGATCCGTTTGTAAACGCATCCCCAAACGCAACCGGTTGACGAACACCGAAGCTACTTTGGTACGTTCTTCTGCCACGGCGGTCTCTTTCTCCACGATCGAAGCCATCGTCAGCAACTCATCCGGTGTTTTATAGGGCAGAGTCGCATCTCGTGCATCCCAGATCTCTTGCAGCGCTTTATTCATGCGCAGATGCGAACGTTTCAACAACGCAAGATCGCTGGTACCCGCAGTATAAAGGTAAGTGTCAGGATATAAGCGCCCTTCGAGACTGCTACCAGCAGGTAACCCCAACGCCAATGCAATCTCTGCATCACTTTTACCCGCCAGAGTGTGTTTGATATATTTGCCTTGTTGCAACACCTGCACCGCATCACGCAGGCGTGAGCCTTCGATAAATCGCGCGCTAAACTGCGCTTCTTTACCGCTCGCCAGTAACTTAAGCATCTCACGCACCGTCATCCCCGGCGTGAAGCGATAAGTACCGGCCTTGAACTCAGCTAACTCAGGCTCCAGGCGCAACAGCCAAGGGAACCATCTGCCGTTATGGAGCAGCTTATCGCGTACCAGTAACCCTTCCAGAGCCACGCGCCCAGTACCGGCAGGCAACTTGAATAGAGTTTCCTGCTGGATCGCCAATGGCGTATCAGCAAAGCGTTCGACTCTCTGCTGCCCCCAAAACGGCAGGGCCACGGCCACAACAATCAGAACCAGCAACGCAATCTTGAGCTTTTTTCTCTTCATTAATCAGTCATCATTCACAATGTGGACGCAAAAAGTCATACAGTTGGCGTGAGTGATAGCGCCATGAGTGGGCCTCATTCACCGGCAGCAACGGCATCAATGCGTTGCTCACCAAAACCTCATCGGCATCGGCCAATGTTTCCAAGGGTTCATTGACCGAGTGAAGTTGATATTCACTCCCCGTCAGCAACTCCATCACTCGCCGACGCATCAACCCGGCAACGCCCGCCTGATCCAAATTCGGCGTAAAAACCATTTTCCCTTTACGCCAGAATAAATTAGCCGCACAGCATTCCACCAGCATGCCGGTAGTGTCAAGCACCAGCGCCTCCTGGGCGGCAGTCTGGTCAAGATGTGCGCGAATCAATACTTGTTCTAGGCGGTTAAGGTGTTTCAGCCCAGCCAGTAACGGACTGCGAGCCAACTCTACCGGGCTTAAGGCCAAACGGATCCCCTGTTCACGCCACTGCAAATAATGCTGAGGGTAAGCACTACGTGAAATAATACGAGTAGGATGTTCACAGCCGTGCGGGCTGTATCCACGACCACCGCTGCCGCGTGTCAGTATCGCTTTGACCACGCCCAACGGGATAGATTCTGCCGCCAGCACCATTTCACGCTCGAGTGCCAACCAGTCAACGGCAGGCAGTAACAAACGTTGGGCCGCCTGCCGCATCCGTTCAATATGCCAAGGTAAAAGATCGATTCTCCCCTCTACCACTCTAGCCGTGGTGAAGCAACCGTCGCCAAACTGTAAACCACGATCGCTGGGTACCAGCGCAGCATGTGGTTGTCCGTTGATCCAGTACATTTCACTCCCTCCCTAATAGGCTTTAGGCACAGCATAGCAGGCGCATAACGCGATAACAGCAGCAGGGGTGGCAGCCTGATAAACAAAAAAGCCCGGTCAAAATGAACCGGGCTTCCATCTGTTGCTGATTGGCTTAACTACAGACGGCGGAAAATCAGCGAGCCGTTAGTTCCACCAAAGCCAAAGGAGTTACACAAGGTATACTCCATGTTTTTCGTCTGACGTGCTTCATGCGGAACAAAGTCCAGATCGCAACCTTCATCTGGGTTATCCAGGTTGATGGTTGGCGGCACTGCCTGATCGCGCAGTGCCAGCACGGTAAAGATCGATTCAATCGCACCAGCAGCACCCAAAAGATGGCCGGTCATCGACTTGGTGGAGCTGACCATCACACTTTTGGCATCGCTGCCAAATACGGATTTCACGGCCTGCGTTTCAGCTTTATCACCCGCCGGCGTTGAAGTGCCGTGTGCGTTGATATAACCAATTTGTGACGCTGTCACACCCGCATCAAGCAAGGCGTTTTCCATCGCCAACGCAGCGCCTGCACCGTCTTCTGGCGGTGAGGTCATATGGTAGGCATCGCTGCTCATACCAAAACCGACGATTTCTGCGTAAATCTTCGCGCCGCGCTTTTTCGCGTGCTCGTATTCTTCCAGCACCATCATACCGGCACCGTCACCCAACACGAAGCCGTCACGATCTCGATCCCAAGGGCGGCTCGCTGCCTGCGGGTTATCGTTGCGGGTAGAAAGCGCACGCGCTGCGCCAAAGCCGCCTACACCCAGTGGGGTACTGGCTTTTTCTGCGCCACCAGCCAGCATCACGTCAGCATCATTGTAAGCAATGATCCGCGCCGCATGGCCGATGTTATGCACACCGGAAGTACAAGCGGTGGCAATAGAGATACTCGGGCCACGCATACCGTATATGATGGTCAGATGGCCGGCAATCATATTCACAATGGTCGAAGGCACAAAGAACGGGCTGATTTTCCGTGGGCCGCCGTTAACCAGCGAGCTGTGGTTTTCTTCGATCAGACCCAACCCGCCAATACCGGAGCCGATAGCGGCACCAATACGTTTGGCATTGAGTTCGTTAATCTCCAGCCCCGCATCCTGCATGGCCTGCATGCCAGCTGCGATACCGTATTGAATGAAGGCATCCATCTTGCGCGCATCTTTACGCGAGATGAAATCTTCAGAATTAAAATTCTTTACCAAGCCAGCAAAACGGGTTGCATAGGCAGTAGTATCGAAATGGTCGATCAGGCTGATGCCACTCTGACCGGCAAGAAGAGCGTTCCATGTGGACTCTACCGTATTGCCGACAGGAGACAACATGCCCAGTCCAGTCACAACTACTCGACGCTTAGACACGGTTGTCCTCCAAGGAGGGAAAATATGACACTAGGAATAGAAAAAACTTAGGCGGTCGAGTGACCGCCTAGATATGTTCGCTTACTGTTGGCTAGCGTTGATGAAATCAATAGCTGCTTGAACAGTAGTGATTTTCTCAGCTTCTTCGTCTGGAATTTCAGTGTCGAATTCTTCTTCCAGAGCCATTACCAGCTCAACGGTGTCAAGAGAATCAGCGCCCAAATCTTCAACGAAAGAAGCGTTATTTAAAACTTCTTCCTGTTTAACACCCAGTTGCTCAACAATGATTTTCTTAACGCGTTCTTCGATAGTGCTCATACTCTTAAATTTCCTATCAAAACTCGCTTTCGCGATGGTTTTCGTAGTGTATAAAATGTTGAAAAAGATGCAACTAAATCCCGGCTGGTCGAACCACGATTTTACGCTATTTTGCGGTTTTTGCCGCAAATAACGCAAATGGTTTTCACATTTTTTAAATCATGTACATGCCGCCATTGACATGTAACGTTTCACCGGTGATGTAGCCAGCCTCATCAGAGGCTAAAAATGCAACAGCGCTGGCGATTTCTTTAACATCCCCAAGCCGGCTAGCCGGAACCTGGGCTAAAATGCCTGCGCGTTGATCTTCTGTCAACGCCCGTGTCATGTCCGTCTCAATAAAGCCAGGTGCCACGACGTTGACCGTAATGCCACGTGAAGCAACTTCACGTGCCAAAGACTTACTAAAACCTATCAGACCGGCTTTAGCCGCCGCGTAATTAGCCTGCCCTGCATTACCCATGGTGCCTACAACAGAACCAATGGTGATGATACGGCCAAACCGCTTTTTCATCATAGCTCGCATTACCGCTTTTGACAGACGGAATACCGAGGTCAGATTGGTGTCCAGGATATCCTGCCACTCATCATCCTTCATTCGCATCAGCAGGTTATCACGCGTAATGCCGGCATTATTCACTAAAATGTCGATTTCGCCAAATTCTTCACGAATCAATTTCAGTACGCTGTCGATAGATTGAGCATCAACAACGTCCAGCATGAACCCTTTACCGCTTTCACCCAGATACTGGCTGATCGCCTGCGCGCCGCTTTCGCTGGTGGCAGTGCCGATCACTTTAGCACCACGTGCAACGAACGATTCAGCAATAGCGCGCCCAATACCACGGCTGGCGCCAGTGACCAGAACGATTTTTCCTTCGAAGCTCATTGTCATCCTCTTTATTGTTCCAGCGCCGCAGACAGCGTAGCGGTATCATTGACCGCCGCAGCAGTCAGGGTATCAACAATCCGTTTGGTCAGGCCGGTCAGAACTTTACCTGGGCCAATTTCCAGCAATGACGCAACACCTTCTGCGGCCATGAATTCCACGCTTTCAGTCCAGCGCACCGGGCTATACAGTTGGCGTACCAGCGCGCTACGGATGGCCTCTGGTGCGGTTTCAGCACGCACATCAACGTTGTTGACAACCGGCACCACTGGCGCACTAAATGCCACGCTCTGCAACGCTACCGCCAATTTATCAGCAGCAGGCTTCATCAAGGCACAATGCGAAGGAACGCTCACAGGCAATGGTAACGCCCGCTTGGCACCCGCCGCCTTACAGGCAGCTCCTGCGCGTTCAACCGCTTCTTTGTTGCCAGCAATAACAACCTGCCCCGGCGAATTGAAATTCACAGGTGACACTACCTGCCCTTGTGCCGACTCTTCGCAGGCTTTAGCAATGGAGTCATTATCCAGACCTATGATGGCGTACATGGCGCCGGTACCTTCAGGCACGGCTTCCTGCATCAATTTACCGCGCAGTTCCACCAAGCGGATTGCTGCGGCAAACTCCAGCACACCGGCACACACCAGCGCTGAATATTCGCCCAAGCTATGGCCTGCCATCATTGCAGGAGTTTTGCCACCCTGCTGCTGCCAAACACGGAAAATCGCCACCGACGCTGCCAACAGAGCGGGTTGGGTCTGCCAGGTTTTGTTCAGTTCTTCTGCTGGCCCTTGCTGCACCAGTTGCCACAGGTCGTACCCTAAAGCCGAAGAAGCTTCGCTGAAAGTCTGTTCTACAATCGGAAACTGCGCGGCCAAATCGGCCAACATCCCAACAGTTTGTGATCCCTGACCCGGAAAAACAAAAGCAAATTGCGTCATTTTTATCTTCCTGTTAAATCAAAAACGAACCAGCGCCGAACCCCAGGTAAAGCCGCCGCCAAACGCTTCCAACAACACCAGTTGACCACGCTGGATGCGCCCATCGCGTACGGCTTCATCGAGCGCCGAGGGTACGGAAGCGGCAGAGGTGTTACCGTGACGATCAAGCGTCACCACCACTTTATCCATGCCCATACCTAATTTTTTTGCTGTTGCGCTGATAATACGCAGGTTAGCCTGATGCGGCACCAGCCAATCCAGTTCGCTGCGATCAAGCTCATTGGCTTTCAGCGTTTCATCAACGATATGTGCCAGTTCTGTCACTGCCACTTTGAATACTTCATTACCTGCCATGGTGACATAAGCCGGTTGTTGCGGATCCTGGCGATCTTTGTTCGGTAATGCCAACAGGTTGCCGTAACGACCATCAGCATGAAGATGCGTGGAAATAATCCCCTGCTCCTCAGATGCGCCTAGCACAACCGCGCCTGCGCCATCGCCAAACAGGATAATGGTGCCACGATCTTCAGGATCCAGCGTCCGGGACAGTATGTCTGCACCGACGACCAGCGCATGTTTTACCGCCCCATTCTTCACGTATTGATCGGCCACGCTCAAGGCATAAGTAAAACCGGCGCAGGCGGCGGCAATATCAAAAGCCGCACAATCCGTAACACCCAGCATCTGCTGCAACTGGCAGGCAGAACTTGGGAACGCATGGCTGGAGGTCGTGGTTGCCACGACGATCAGGCCGATATCTTCTTTAGCCACACCCGCCATTTCCATCGCGCGGCTCGCAGCGTGGAAGCTCATGGTCGCCACGGTTTCATCGGCGGCAGCAATACGACGCTCACGGATACCGGTACGCGTGACAATCCACTCGTCAGAGGTATCCACCATTTTTTCTAAATCAGCGTTGGTGCGCACTTGTACGGGTAAATAACTCCCCGTACCGAGAATCTTTGTATACATGTACGATCAATCACTCTTGGGTAATACAGCTTCAAGGCGCGCAGCAATCCTGTCAGGAACTTGCCGCTGCACCGCCTGCACAGCCTGTTCGATAGCGACCGCGAACGCGCTTTGGTTCGCAGCGCCGTGGCTTTTGATTACGGTGCCCCGCAATCCTAACAGACATGCGCCATTATACTGGTCGGGGTTCAGATGGCCGAAACGCTTTGCTACTCTTTTCTGTAACCATCGGCCCAACAACTTTAACCACCATGCCTGTTTGCCACCCTCGGAGGATGACTTCAGCAGTGATAAGAACATTCTCACCACACCTTCCATGGTTTTCAGGGTTACATTACCCACGAAACCATCGCAGACCATAACATCGGTTTTACCGGTGAGTAGATCGTTTCCCTCCAGGTAACCAATATAGTTGATTGCCGGAGTATTTTTTAGTGTTTGCGCGGCTTCACGGATATTATCCAGGCCTTTGGTCTCTTCTTCACCAATATTGAGCAGCGCCACCCGAGGGCGTGCAATACCCAATACCTCTTCCGCCATCACGGCTCCCATGACCGCAAATTGCACCAGCATTGTGCTGTCACATTCCACGTTGGCGCCCAGATCCAGCACCACGGTTTTACTGCGGTTCTGATTCGGCAACACCGTCATCAGCGCCGGGCGCTCAATGCCATCCAGCGGCTTTATCAACAGTTTCGCCAACCCCATCAAGGCCCCCGTATTGCCTGCACTGACGCAGGCCTGTGCCTCACCGCTTTTAATCAGTTCCAGCGCAATGCGCATAGAAGTTCCACGGCTGGCGCGGATCGCTTGTGAAGGTTTGGCATCATTGGCAATAACCGACTCTGCGGGCACAACTTGCAAGCGTTCCAAAAGAAGTGGATCGGCTTTGGCAAGTAAAGGAGAGATGATGTCGGGATCGCCGACCAGCAGGAGATGAAGCTGTAAATTAGAGGCCAGTGCCTGCAGCGAAGCAGGCACTGTGATGCAGGGACCGAAGTCCCCGCCCATAGCATCTAACGCTAGGGTTAGACGATTCAAGGTATTGCTAACTTAGCCAATAACCTTGCGACCGCGGTAGAAACCGTCGGCAGTGATGTGGTGACGACGATGAGTTTCACCAGAAGTCGCATCTACAGACAAAGTGGTGGTGGTCAGCGCATCATGTGAACGACGCATGCCACGTTTGGAACGGGTTGGTTTATTCTGTTGTACGGCCATGGACCTTACTCCTCAATTACTTACGCTTTAAACTGGCTAATACGGCAAATGGGTTTGGTTTCTCCGCCTCTGCAGGCAGTTTGCCAAAAACCATGTCCGCTTCGGACACTTCACAGTGTTCAGATTCATGTACCGGAACAACAGGCAGTGAGAGAATAATTTCATCTTCAATCATTGCCAGCAGATCGACTTCGCCAAACTCATCAACTTCGATCGGCTCGTACGCCTCCGGTAATGCCTCAGCCTGCTCATCATTGACGACCGGGCTAAAACAATATGTTGTATGGACATGATGCTCGAACGGGACTCCACAGCGTTGGCACATTAGCGTTACCGCCACATCTGCCTGCCCTGTTATCACCGCGAGGCGTTGATTGTCGATATCAAACGACAACGAAACCTCAACATCACTGTCCACACTGACCACAGATTCGGCAACACGTGTTACCTGCTCAGGCGCATAGACACCAACATAGTCCAAGCGTTTCTGAGCGGTACGAACCGCATCAATGGTCAAGGGTAATTTTACCTTTTGCATAGGGCGCGCATATTAACTTTGTAACGACATAGAGTCAAAGAAAAAGGCCGTAAAACGGCACCTTTCACCAATATTCGCTTCCACAGCGGCCGACAGTTTAAAATGGCTGCCTTATTAACGCTACGGTTTATGAAAAAAATTATGCAAAGAATATTACTTGCCTCAACATCGACCTACCGCAAAGTGCTGCTGGAAAAGTTACGGCTGCCTTTTATTTGCGCTGCGCCTCAGGTGGATGAAACACCATTATCCGGTGAAGGTGCTGAAGCTTTAGTATTACGGCTGGCTACGGCCAAAGCCCAAGCGCTTTCTATTGCTTATCCCGATCACCTGATTATCGGCTCCGACCAGGTTTGCGTCATCAACGGGACTATCACCGGTAAACCGCATACTGCGGAAAACGCCCGTGACCAGTTGCACCAAGCCAGCGGTCAGAAAGTGACTTTTTATACCGGGCTGGCGCTTTATAATAGCCGCAGCAACCACCTGCAGGCGTTGTGCGAGCCATTCCATGTCCATTTCCGTTCACTGACCGATGCCGAAATCGCAGCCTACGTCCAATTGGAACAACCGCTGAATTGCGCAGGCAGTTTCAAAAGCGAAGGCTTAGGCATTGCGTTGTTTGAACGACTCGAAGGGCGTGATCCGAATGCGCTGGTGGGCCTACCGCTGATCGCACTGCTGGAAATGCTGCGGGTTGAAGGCATCAACCCGCTGATATGATCCTTACTTTGCGGTTTGCTTGCGCAAAACCTGCAGGCAGTGCCGCAATTCATCATCCATCGGCGCTTCAATACGCATCGTTTCGCCGGTAGCCGGGTGTTCAAAGCGTAACGCAGCCGCGTGCAGGAATAAACGTTTCAGGCCGGTTCCTGCCAGTTGCTGGTCGAATTCCCGATCGCCGTAACGATCGTCAAAAGCGATCGGGTGCCCAGCATGCAGAGTATGTACACGGATCTGATGAGTACGCCCGGTGATCGGGCTGGCTTTTACCAACGTGGCATGCTCGAAGCGCTCTTCTACCTTAAAACGGGTTTCCGATGGTTTACCCTCACTGCTGACGCGTACAATACGTTCTCCGCTCTGCAAAATGTTTTTCAATAACGGAGCCTTAACCGCCTTGCAATGCGACTGCCAATGACCGCGCACTAAGGCCAGATAATCCTTTTGCATTCCTTTCAGGCGCAATTGCTCGTGCAGTGAACGTAGCGCAGAACGCTTCTTCGCCACCATCAGCACACCCGAGGTATCGCGATCCAAACGGTGAACCAATTCCAGAAAACGCGCCTCTGGCCGCAACGCACGCAATCCTTCAATCACACCAAAGCTCAGGCCGCTGCCGCCGTGTACCGCAGTTCCCGAGGGTTTGTTCAGCAACAGCAGATGATCGTCTTCGTAAAGAATGCAATCGGCCAACGCGGCCACTTTATCCAGCTTGGCAGAAACTGGCGCGTCTTCACGTTCGGCAACGCGCACTGGCGGCACACGCACCACATCACCAGCCGCCAGTTTATATTCCGCTTTGATGCGGCCTTTATTCACCCGCACCTCGCCCTTACGCACGATGCGATAAATCATACTTTTCGGCACGCCTTTCAGGCGAGCCAATAAAAAGTTGTCAATTCTTTGACCCGCTTCATCATCAGAAATCGTGATCAATTGTACTGCAGGAATGTTCGTTTTCATGACGCGGGATTCTAAATAGAGCGCGTAAATAGCGCCACCTCTTTTTATGTGCTTAACTGTCATTCTAGCTGCAGGGTAAATCACAGCGAACAATAAGGCAGCAAGCTGGTTTGAACGTTTGCGATTTCTTCTGCAGTTGAGGAAAAGTCACCTTGCTATAACGGTGTCAGCAATGGAATAATGATACAACTTTCCGTGCTGAACCCAGTTAAAACAGGGATATGTATGGAATTATACAGTTTGTCTGGTTGCACAAAAACGCAGCAATGGCGTAAGACGTAATGTGAAATCAAACAATTAGCGGGCTGCGGGTTGCAGCTTGGCCGGCAAGTGGAATCAGATCTGTCGACGTAAATCAGAGGCTATTCCTTGAGTCAAAAAGCGCTGTTTTCACAAAGAAACACAGGCTTACCGAGATAATGCGCCCCTATGCAGGCGACAGCCGTGAGGTTGACGACTTTGCGAGAAGACACGGGGTTTTCGGTTTTTAACCCGGCCATGAGGTTATTTTGCCCGCAGCTTTGTCGATAATGTAAAAATAACGAGTAAGTTAAGATGAAAAGAATGTTGATTAACGCAACTCAGCAAGAAGAGTTGCGTGTGGCCCTTGTAGATGGACAACGGCTGTATGACTTGGATATTGAAAGCCCAGGTCATGAGCAGAAGAAAGCGAATATTTACAAAGGTAAAATCACTCGAATCGAACCCAGTCTTGAAGCAGCGTTTGTGGACTACGGCGCAGAACGACATGGTTTCCTCCCTCTGAAAGAAATCGCTCGCGAGTATTTCCCCAGCAATTACTCTTCCCATGGCCGCCCGAACATCAAAGATGTCCTACGCGAAGGCCAAGAAGTCATCGTACAGGTCGATAAAGAAGAACGCGGTAACAAAGGCGCAGCCTTAACCACGTTTATCAGCCTGGCCGGTAGTTATTTGGTACTGATGCCAAACAACCCGCGTGCCGGGGGTATCTCCCGCCGCATTGAAGGTGATGACCGTACCGAACTGAAAGAAGCCCTTTCTTCCCTGCAACTGCCTGACGGCATGGGCCTGATTGTCCGTACTGCTGGCGTGGGTAAATCTGCTGATGCACTGCAATGGGACCTCTCTTTCCGTCTGAAGCATTGGGAAGCGATTAAAAAAGCCGCTGAAGGCCGCCCTGCGCCGTTCCTGATCCACCAGGAAAGCAACGTTATCGTCCGCGCCTTCCGCGATTACCTGCGCCCAGACATCGGCGAGATCCTGATCGATAACCCAAAAGTTCTCGATCTGGCCAAAGAACATATCGCCGCCTTGGGCCGCCCGGATTTCAGTAGCAAAATCAAGCTGTACAGCGGTGAAATCCCCCTGTTCAGCCATTATCAAATCGAATCGCAGATCGAGTCTGCGTTCCAGCGCGAAGTGCGCTTGCCTTCCGGTGGTTCTATTGTTATCGACACCACCGAAGCCTTGACCGCGATTGATATCAACTCGGCACGCGCCACCCGCGGCGGTGATATCGAAGAAACCGCGTTTAATACCAACCTGGAAGCCGCCGACGAAATCGCTCGCCAGTTGCGTTTGCGCGATCTCGGCGGCCTGATCGTTATCGACTTTATCGACATGACGCCAGTGCGCCATCAGCGCGAAGTAGAAAACCGGCTGCGCGATGCGGTTCGCCAGGATCGTGCACGTATCCAGATTGGCAGAATCTCGCGTTTCGGCCTGCTGGAAATGTCACGTCAGCGCCTCAGCCCATCACTGGGGGAATCCAGCCATCACGTCTGCCCACGCTGTAGCGGCACCGGTACTATTCGTGATAACGAATCGCTGGCGCTGTCTATTCTGCGCCTGATCGAAGAAGAAGCGCTGAAAGAGAACACCAAAGAAGTACACGCGATCGTCCCCGTTCAGGTGGCTTCTTACCTGTTAAACGAAAAGCGTGAATCTGTCAGCGCCATCGAAAAACGTCAGGCTGGCGTGAAAGCGGTTATCGTGCCTAACGATCAGATGCAAACACCGCATTATTCAGTGCTGCGCGTGCGCAAAGGTGAAGAAACACCAACCCTGAGCTACTTGTTGCCGAAACTGTATGAAGAGGAAATGGCCCAGCCACAGGATGATGCGCCAATGGAGCGTAAGCGTCCTGAGCAACCCGCATTAGCCTCTTTCTCTCTGTCTTCTGTTGACGCTCCGCCACCAAGCGAAGAGCCTGCAGTGATTAAGCCAGTGGTCGCAGCCAAGCCTGCAGCGCCAGTGGTTGTCGAAGCCAAGCCAGGCCTGCTGAGCCGCATGTTCGGTGGCCTGAAGTCTCTCTTCGCCAGCGAAGAAGAAACCAAAACGGTAGCCCAGCCGGCTGAAGTTGCTCGGACAGACAGCAGTGACAACCGCCGCCAAGATCGCCGTGGTCAACGCCGCCAGGGTACTGGCCGTAAAGAACGTGGTGAGCGTGGGGATCGTAAAGAGCGTAGCGACAACCGTGAGCCGCGCGAAAACCGCGAGGGCCGTGAACCACGTGAGAACCGTGACGATCAACGCCGTAACAACCGCCGCAACGCACAGCAGGCAGCCCCAGCGACCAGTGAAATACAGACTGAAGAAGCCGCTAAAGCACAGCGTGATGAGCAACAGCAGCGCCGTGAACAGCGAGCAGAACGTCAACGCCGTCGTCAGGAAGAAAAACGCCAGGCTCCGCAAGACGTTAAAGCGCTGGAAAACGTTGATACTGAAAACGCCAGCCATGATGAAGATCAGGAAGAACGTCATCAGCAGCCTACGCAACGCCGTCAGCGTCGCCCACTGTCGCAAAAAGTTCGCGTCCTGTCTGCGGAAGAGGAACTGCATCGCGCGGCAGAAGAACTGCTGGCACCAAAAGCGCTTCCGGTAAAAGCTGAGGTGCCTCAGGTCGCGATGGTGACAGAAAGCGTCAAGTTGCTGCCTGAAGCCGTTGCTACCCAGACTGAAGACAATGTTCAGGCCGACAATCGCGCGAATGGCGAAAACGGTATGCCACGCCGTTCACGCCGTTCACCGCGGCACTTACGCGTTAGCGGCCAGCGCCGTCGTCGTTACCGTGATGAGCGTTACCCTAACCATTCGCCGATGCCGCTGGCAGGTGCTTTTGCATCACCAGAAATGGCATCAGGCAAGGTCTGGGTAAACTACCCGATCGCTCAAGTGACGCAACTGACCGAACAAGCTGAAACTGTAGAAAGTACCGTTGATACCCAGATGGCGATTCCAGCACCAATCCTGACGGACATCGTGCAAGAGCAGCAATCGGTTGAGACTCAGCCTGTTGTAGCGTTTGTGCAGCCAGAACAGGCCGCTACCAGCAGCCCTGTGGTTGAAGATGTTGTGCAGCCTGCAGCAGCCGAGGTTATTGCTGAAACTGTCGCTAGCATGGACATTGTTGTGCCTGCAGAAGTTGAAACCCCGGCGTTCACAGCCGTTCCTGAGCTGGAAATTGTTGCAGCACCGCAAGAAGTCGCAACGGTCGCAACGGAGGTTGCACTGCCGGTTGAGGAAATGGTTTCTGTGCCTGTGCAAGAACAACAACTGGCCGCTCCGGTTCAGAACGTGGCGCATATGCTCTATAAGCATATTGCCACGGCTCCGATGACCAAAGCTCCGGCCCCCACTTACGAGCCGGAAGCACCGAAGCACAGTGATTGGCAGCGCCCTTCCTTCCATTTTGAAGGTAAAGGTTCTGCTGGTGGTCATGCAGCAGCAAATAAGGCAACAGCGCCTGCTGCTAAACCGCAACCGGTTAACGATTAACTTACTCGGTTCCGCTAGAAACCCGCCTTTATGGCGGGTTTTTTTATCAGTGTTAAAAATCACGCATCATTAACAAACAGATGCATCCAAAGGGCTTTCCGCTTATGCTTACACCCCGGCGTGAATAGCCCCCAGTTATTCGCTTTTATAACGATATCTTTTCTGACCGCCGGAGCTTTGCAACATGACCGCACAACCTCAAGTCTTGAAAATCCGCCGCCCTGACGACTGGCACATCCATCTGCGTGACGATGAGATGCTGAAAACGGTTCTGCCTTATACCAGCCAGGTATTTGGTCGGGCGATTGTGATGCCAAATCTGGCTCCCCCCATTACTACCATTGCGGCGGCGATCAATTATCGCGAGCGTATTCTGGCGGCAATTCCTGCGGGACATAAATTCACCCCACTGATGACCTGCTATCTAACAGACTCACTGCCAGCCACAGAGTTGGTTAACGGTTTCGAACAAGGGGTATTTACCGCTGCCAAGCTGTATCCCGCTAATGCAACAACCAACTCTAGCCATGGCGTCAGTGATATTAAAGGGATTTATCCGCTGCTTGAACAGATGCAAAAAATAGGTATGCCACTGTTAATTCATGGTGAAGTGACTGATTCAGCTATTGATATTTTCGACCGTGAGGCGCGTTTTATCGATCAGGTGATGGAGCCAATCCGCCGCCAATTCCCTGAGCTGAAAATTGTTTTCGAACACATCACGACCCAAGAAGCGGCCCAATATGTGCAAGAGGGCAATGACTTCCTTGGTGCGACAATTACCCCACAACACCTTATGTTCAACCGCAACCATATGCTGGTTGGTGGCATCCGCCCTCACCTGTTCTGTTTGCCTATTCTGAAACGTAATATCCATCAGGAAGCTCTGCGTAAAGCCGTTGCCAGCGGTTCTGAGCGATTCTTCCTCGGGACCGATTCAGCCCCCCATGCCAAACACCGTAAAGAGTCTAGTTGCGGCTGTGCTGGCGTATTCAACGCACCAAGCGCGATGCCTGCTTATGCCAGCGTCTTCGAACAATTGGGTGCTCTGGAGCATCTCGAAGCTTTCTGTTCACTCAATGGCCCACGCTTCTACGGTTTACCCGTTAACGAGGACTTTATCGAGCTTCAACGCATAGCGGTGGTCCAACCGGAAGAAATTGCCCTGGGTAATGAATCATTAGTTCCGTTCCTGGCAGGGGAAAGCGTTAATTGGTCGGTGACGGCCTGCTGAGTTTCTTTACGTCTACTCTTGCTTTCGCCAGTAATATACTGTACAAATAAACAGTAAATAGCTTCGGGGGCAATTATGCGTATTGAAGTCACTATCGATAAAACCAAACCACTGCCGCCAGGGGCAATTGAAGCCCTGGCTGGCGAACTCAATAAACGAGTAAACCGTCAGTTCCCAGACACCACGGTGCAGGTAAGATATGCCGGAGCCAATGGGTTGTCAGTATTGGGTGGGGCTAAAACGGACAAAGAGCTGATCGAGGAAATCCTCCAAGAAACGTGGGAAAGCGCCGACGACTGGTTCAGTGCAGAATAACATTGCAATGCTGTTTTTGCCGGGGGTCGCTCTCCGGCTTTTTTATTGCTGTCATGTTTATCCCTGTAGGTATTAACATTGCTGCTCATTTGTCCGTTGAGTTAAAGACCTAACTCACCAAACCCATCATTCCTGTTGCAAAATGGAACTGATGCAGTATGTTCTGTTGCTTTCTCATTTGATTTCCTGATATTGATTCAAATAAATAATTATTTTTAATTAATTACAGTAAAAAACCCACAGCGAAGCCGGGGTGCGTATACTGTAATTGTTCCTCAAGGCGATAAGCCGCACTGATCCTCGTTAGTAACTCCTGCTAGTCACTACTTGATAAGGGGTCTTTATGGACAGAAATGATGAAGTTATTCAGACACATCCGCTTGTTGGCTGGGATATCAGTACCGTCGATGTTTATAATGCCATGATGATTCGTCTTCATTACCTGTCTTCTCTAGACCAAACAGCTGAAGAAGCTCAAGTTGATCGAACGCTTTGGCTAACCACAGATGTCGCCCGCCAATTGATTTATATCTTAGAGGCTGGCATAGCAAAAATAGAATCAACGGATTACCACGATCTTGACCGAAGAAAACACTGATTCATGTTTCAACACCCTCTAAGGTGCCAGCAGCAATCTGGCACCTTTTCTTTTTGAGCTTATCCACGGCACAGCAAGTGCATTACAACCGTCAAACTCTTATCATGATGTTATAAGCCATACATAACAAAGAGGATAAGCCGCGTGGAATATGACTTGATCGTCGTTGGCTGTGGTTCGGTTGGCTCAGCTGCGGGCTATTACGCCACCAGCAGCGGCCTGAAAGTGCTCATGATTGACAGCGCGATACCGCCACACCGTAACGGCAGCCACCATGGTGCAACCCGGATCATCCGCCATGCTTGCGGTGAAGGTGTAAAATACGTGCAATTGGTTTTGCGTGCTCAGGCTCTGTGGAATGGCTTGCAGCAAAAGAGCGGTGAAAAACTGTTTCACCCTTGTGGGGTCCTCAGTATGGGCCCAGTGGGCTCCGAATTTATTACCCATGCACAGCACAGCGCAAAAAGTTACAACCTCAACACCCAGTTGCTAAGCACGGAGCAAATAAAACAACGCTGGGCCGAATTTAATCCTCCAGCAGGTTATATCGGCCTATTCGAGCCCGATGCCGGAATGTTGTTTTCTGAGCTGGCGATTGCCAGCTACATCAAACTGGCAAAAGAAGCCGGTTGTGCGCAATTATTCAACTGCCAGGTTAACGCAATAGAACCCATTGCTGGCGGCGTGACAGTTGTTACCGCTGAAGGGTGTTTCCAAGGGCGTAAGGCCGTGATCACTGCAGGTTCCTGGGTAAAAAATCTGTTGCCAGGGTTGCCAATCGTCCCACTGCGCAAAGTTTTCTCTCGGTATCAGGCCGATGGCCGTTACAGCGATAATAACCACTTCCCGGCATTTACTGCCGAAGCCTTGGATGGCAGCCATTATTACGGTTTTCCATCTGACAATGATGGCTTAAAAGTAGGTAGGCATGATGGTGGTCAACCGATTGAAACTGCAGAGCAGCGCAAACCTTTTGGCTCATTCGCCAGCGATGGTGCAGAAGTGTTTGGTTTTTTACGCCAGTTCCTCCCCGGGGTCGGCGTCTGCTTAAGTGGGGACGTCTGTAGCTACGACATGAGCCCGGATGAAGACTTTATTATTGATACCCTGCCAGATTGCCAGCAGTTGATGGTGATTTCAGGTTTGAGCGGGCATGGTTTTAAATTCGCCAGCGTATTGGGGGAGATCGCAGCACTGTTCGCACAAGATAAGGCCACTCCGTTAGATATCACCCCTTTCAGCCTGCAACGTTTCTGACTCCCTGTTATGAAAGCAATTTTCCGCCTGTCATGTCAGGCGGAAAGTGGCCATTGAGTGAATAAACGTGCTACTCCTGAGCATCCTCTTTAACTAACCGCCCATCCCCCAGAATCACCGCCCATTTTTGCCCGCCATCCATTGTTTCCAGCGTAATGCGAGCAATGATGGTCAAAGGTACCGATAGCAGCATCCCCACGGGCCCCATCAGCCATCCCCAGAATATTAACGAGAGGAACACCACCAACGTCGAGAGCCCCAATCCACGCCCCATAATGCGTGGTTCCAGTATGTTGCCGATGACAAGATTGATCACAATATATCCCCCGGCCACCACCATCGCATCGCCAAAACCGTTAAACAGCAACGCTTGAATCAGCGGCGGTATCGCGGCAATAACCGATCCAATATTAGGGACAAAATTAAACATGAACGCCATCATGCCCCAGATGAAAGCAAAACGAACGCCGACCCAGGTCAGGAATCCCCAGACAATAAGCCCCGTCCCCAAACTGATCACCGTTTTGATCACCAGGTAGTGTGTTACTCCTTGCAAAGCGCGTTGGATCGCAGCCATACCTTCGTTAGGTTTGTTCAGCGCCTGCCGCAGTTTGTACGGCAGTATCTGCACTTCAAACAGCATGAAGACAACCGTCATCAGCAATAGGAAAATGCTGGTCATGGCTCCAGAAAGATGGCCCAACAAACGGGTGACCAGATTCATCGTTGCACCAGGGTCGACCAACTTGACCACCGCATCAACAGAGAACGTGATGTCCATATTGAAACGCTGGGCGTAATATTGCAGTTCGGCTATTTTTTCCAGCATCGTACCGCGATACTGCGGCAGGGAGCGAGCGAACTCATTCAAAGAAGACGCTAACATGCTGACAAACATCATTAACAAGACGACAGCAGTCATTACCAGCAGCATCACGCTCAGCCCTCTGGGCACTCGACAACGCTCCAGCAATACCACTAACGGATTGAGCACGATGGCGAGGAACACCGCCAGCAGAAAAGGCACCACAATATCCGCCGCCGCTTTTATTCCGGCCAGAATAACCACCAGCATCGCCAGCATGATGATCAGGCGAAGTTTGCGGTCATTAAATTCAATACTGCCCATGAGATTTCCTTGCGTGAAACAGGCCGCGCAAACCGCGGATAGCAACTCCCCCTCAGTCTTTCAAACTGCAGGGGGTTGACCGCCCGAAGTTTGAAATCCATTGGATATATGTTAGCAAATTCTTCTAGGCTGGCGCAGGCAAATTCCTGGTCATTATCGAGTAAAATAAGATAAGCGCTGAGCCTTTATCGCCTGAAAAATAATCACCCACGGAAAAGCGTATTATTTTCCATCACGCCAATTAATATTTACGCAACATGACAAAACCTGACAATAATAATTAAAATTAAGCAAATTCAATCAGTAATAGAATTTTTAAATTTATAAAAAAATACTCACTTCAACGATTCATTTGATTGAGTTGTCGCAAACTCACACAAATTCACTGACTAATAATTTAAAGAAGTAACATAGTTAAATTTATTATTGATTTTATATTTTTTAACGTTTAATTATTGCAGCCAGAAAATGAGTCACGTAAGGAAGCATAATGCTCTGGAAAAATACTGCTGACCGCTTTGGTCACGTTTCTGTTCTGATTCACTGGTTAGTGGCACTGACAGTGTACGGGATGTTTGCGCTCGGCCTGTGGATGGTCACTCTGGGCTATTACGACGCCTGGTATCACCCAGCACCAGAGCTCCACAAAGGCATCGGTGTTCTGCTGTTTATCGTCATGCTGGTACGGGTTGTTTGGCGCTTTGTTTCCCCGCCACCCAAACCGCTGGCCAGCTATAGTCTGTTCACGCGCGCAAGCGCAGTGCTTGCCCACATCGCCTTGTATACCGTGCTGTTTGCCATCCTGATCAGCGGTTATTTGATTTCTACCGCCGATGGTCAGGCGATCAGCGTTTTCGGCTGGTTTGATGTCCCTGCCACTGTGACCCGTATTCCTCAGCAAGCGGATACCGCCGGGACGATTCACCTTTACTTGGCCTGGGTTGTTGTCGTGCTTTCCGCACTACATGCCCTGGCCGCGCTTAAACATCACTTTATCGATGGTGATGTTACTTTGAAACGGATGCTGGGTCGCAGCGCCGATTAACCTCATGGAATTATGGAGATTGCTATGTTGAAGAAGACCGTATTAGGCCTCACCGCAGGTGCCCTGTTGTTGAGCGCAGGTTCAGCGTTGGCTGCCAACTTCAAGATCGACAAACAAGGGCAGCATGCCTTTATCGAGTTTCGCATTCAGCATTTGGGCTACAGCTGGTTATATGGTTCTTTCAAGGATTTTGACGGTGCTTTCACCTTTGATGAAAAAGATCCTGCTAAAGATAAAGTTAACGTCACCATCAACACCGCCAGCGTGGACACCAACCACGCTGAACGTGACAAACACCTGCGCAGCGCTGAATTCCTGAACGTAGAGAAGCACAAACAAGCAACGTTCGAATCAACTGAAGTGAAAAAAGACGGTGAAGGCTACGCTATCGTTGGCAACCTGACGTTGAACGGCGTCACCAAACCGGTCACCCTGGCTGCGCATCTGATTGGCCAAGGTAACGATCCATGGGGTGGTTACCGCGCTGGCTTCGAAGCCAATGGCAAGATCAAGCTGAAAGACTTTGGCATCACTACCGATCTTGGCCCGGCCTCTCAAGAGGTTGAGCTGATTATCTCTGTGGAAGGTGTGCGCGAGAAGTAAGACGCAAAGGCGCTTATTTGGCGCCTTTGCAAGAGGGGCTCAGTTTACTGGGCCCTATTTTTTGGGTTCCGGTATGTGCAGCGCTGTCTGCAACAATCCTTTTGATTTATTGAATATTTTGACGCCATTTTCACGGCCAGCACGGCGCGCACGTTGCTCTTCACGCGGCAACTGCAACTCCTCGCGGCAACTCTCACTGCAACAACCTTCAAACTTCGCTGCGCAACTTGAGCATTGAATAAATAACAGATGACAACCGTCATTCAGACAATTGGTGTGAGTATCACAAGGTTCACCACACTGATGGCAATGGGCTATCACATCATCAGAAATACGCTCCCCCATACGCTCATCAAACACAAAGTTCTTGCCGATGAATTTCAGCGGCAACCCCTGCTCTTTGGCCTTACGCGCATATTCAATAATCCCGCCTTCTACGTGATAAACGTTTTTAAATCCGTTATGCAGCATATAGGCACTGGCCTTTTCACAGCGGATCCCACCAGTACAGTACATGACGATATTCTTGTCTTTCTGCTCCTGCAGCATTGCTACCGCCATTGGCAACTGCTCACGGAAAGTGTCAGAAGGCACTTCGATCGCTCCTGCAAAATGCCCAACCTCGTACTCATAATGGTTGCGCATATCCACAAACACCGTGTTCGGATCGTCGATCATCTGGTTGACACGTTCGGCCTGCAAATACGCCCCCACATTCGACGGATCGAAAGTGGCGTCGTCAATACCGTCAGCCACAATGCGCTCACGCACTTTTAGCCGCAGCACCCAGAAAGATTTACCGTCATCCTCCAGGGCAATATTAAGGCGCACTTGATCCAGCGCGGGATGGGAGGCAAATAAAGTGGCCTTGAAAGCGTCAAAATGGCTTTGTGGCACGCTGATCTGCGCATTAATGCCCTCTTTGGCCACATAAATACGGCCAAAAACTTTCAGCTTATCAAACTGAATATACAGGCTGTCGCGAAACGCCTTAGGGTCATCAAGAGTAAAATATTTATAAAAAGAAACTGTCGTGCGTGGTTCGGTTTCAGCCAACATACGCGCCTTCAGTTCCTCGTTAGAAATTCGGTTATGTAACACTGGCATGGTGTACTTTCCTGTCTTTCGAGGGGTAACTGATCGAGGGCACACGGGCCACAAACCCGCGTGCGGCGTGCATGATACCCGAAAACTTTCGGCAACACAGCATTAACCCAATGCCCCCAAGCACGCAAAACCTGACACCCTGCACCACTCTGTTATTCAACCTGATGTTTTTCTGCCCTGAATTGGCTTAAAAAATGCCGTTACAGTCTGAATTACAGCAAAAAATGGTGTTTTAATGCGGTGAGTTTTCCTGTTGCTATAGAAAAATGTCACAATGTTCAGTAATAAGCGGCAGGAAAATCCTTATCGTAATTTACCTGTCTTACTGTTAAATGACTGCTTCTAAGCTGAGAACACATGACTCAAGTTCCTTCTTTTAATCGATCGTTACTGCATCCCCGCTACTGGCCCACCTGGTTTGGTATTGGCCTACTGTACTTGCTGACCCTGCTCCCGTACCCGGTCATCTACTATTTGGGAACCCGATTGGGGCGGCTCTCCATGCATTTTCTTAAACGCCGGGTCGCTATCGCACGGCGCAACCTTGAACTGTGCTTCCCTGACATGCCAACAACCGAGCGGGATACATTACTCGTCAAAAACTTTGAGTCAGTGGGCATGGGCGTATTCGAAACAGCTATGGCCTGGTTCTGGCCAAACTGGCGTATTGAACGCTGGTTTACCGTTAGCGGTTTGCAGCATATTGAACAGGCACGCCACAACCAGCAAGGGGTATTGCTGATCGGGTTACATTTCCTGACGTTGGAGTTGGGTGCACGGATTTTCGGCATCCATAACCCAGGAATCGGAGTCTATCGCCCACACGACAATCAATTGATGGATTGGCTGCAAACCCGTGGGCGAATGCGTTCCAATAAATCAATGCTGGATCGCAAAGACGTTAAAGGGATGATCCGTGCTTTGAAGCAGGGTGAAATCATCTGGTATGCGCCCGATCACGATTACGGCCCTCGCAGTAGCGTATTTGCTCCTCTGTTTGCGGTAGAAAAAGCCGCCACCACCAGCGGCAGTTATGTTCTGGTACGGATGGGCAAACCAGCCATTATCCCTTTTACTCCACGCCGCCTGCCGGGAGGAAAGGGATATGAACTGATCATTCAACCCGCAGTGGAAGACTTCCCGTTAGATAGCGAACTTGCCGCTGCCACTTTCATGAACAAAGTGCTGGAAAAGGAGATCCTACTGGCCCCGGATCAATACATGTGGCTGCATCGCCGATTCAAAACCCGGCCAGAAGGTGAAGCTGCGCTTTATTAGCACCATCCCTTTCTATCAGCGCTATCTTGCTTGATGTACGGGCCAAACGATGTGATGTTATGGTTTTCTTATGGGGCAAAGGAGTTTTCATGTACATCGTTAACCTGACTTATCATCGTCCAATTGAAGAGGTCGATAGCCATCTTGAGGGGCATGTCGCCTGGTTAAAACAACATTATCAGGAGGGTACTTTCATCGCTTCTGGGCGTAAGAATCCGCGTACCGGCGGAGTGATCCTGGTGAAAGACATTGAACGGGCACGGTTGGATGCCATCCTGGCTCAGGATCCCTTCACTGCAGTGGCCCATTATACAATCACCGACGTCGCCCTCACCTTGGCATCCAACGGGTTTGAAACCTTAGTGGGCGTATAAATGCTAAAACTCCCGCGTCAGTCATGCGCGGGAGCATTCCACGACACAGGCCAGAAAACAAAGCCTCACTTATATCCACTTCACCCCATTTCTCTCGACTACCCTCTATTTACTCTAGTTTCTCAGGCAGAGACGTGTTGTTTCAGCAAAGACGGGATTCGGAATAGTCTTGCATTAGTGCTTAATTTTAAAGAGAGTTGTAAACATATGCAGAGAAATAAACCATTTATCAAGTTAAACGCTGTTTTAGGCAAAATAAAAGCCAAGAAAGTAGACGTTTATCGACTTTTCATATAAAAAATGGGGAGAGGTACTCGACAAAATCACTGCCCCGTCCTCAGATGGCTCAATAATATCACGCCAAGGTTAAGCTCTGACCTGGTGAAGCAAGGGCAAGCAGGCCTTAAACACGCGTTGTTTTGAGATTTTGCCGAGTAGCCTTACTTAAACACACATACCACAGTAAAGCTGCATGATTGCAGCACACTTTATCGGGAAGATTTTATGCAATCCTCTGTTACACCAAAAGAAAACAGAACCTTCTTCGGTCATCCCTATCCGCTCGGTTCGTTATTCTTTACCGAGATGTGGGAGCGATTTTCGTTCTATGGTATCCGCCCATTACTGATCCTGTTTATGGCCGCTGCCGTTTATGATGGTGGTCTGGGTCTGGCGCGTGAAAATGCTTCGGCGATCGTCGGTATCTTTGCTGGTTGTATGTACTTGGCCGCCTTGCCTGGTGGTTGGCTGGCAGATAACTGGCTAGGGCAGCAGAAAGCTGTCTGGTATGGTTCGATCCTGATTGCTCTTGGCCACCTGTCTATCGCCCTGTCGGCGTTCATGGGTACCGCCTTGTTCTTTATCGGCCTGATGTTCATCGTACTGGGTACCGGCCTGTTCAAAACCTGTATTTCAGTGATGGTTGGTACACTGTACAAGCAAGGCGATGCACGCCGTGACGGTGGCTTCTCGCTATTTTACATGGGCATCAATATGGGCTCCTTCCTCGCCCCATTGATCTCCGGCTGGTTGGTTCGCTCGCACGGTTGGCACTGGGGTTTTGGTATCGGCGGAATCGGGATGCTGGTCGCATTACTCATCTTCCGCATCTTTGCCGTGCCATCAATGAAGCGCTACGACAGTGAAGTCGGCCTCGACTCCACCTGGAACAGCCCGATCAGCAAGAAGAATGGCGTAGGCGCCTGGCTCACAGCACTGGCTGTCGGTGTCGCGGTCATTATTGGTCTGATCTCTCAAGGTATCATCGTTATCAACCCGGTCGCCGTTGCCAGCATGCTGGTTTATGTGATCGCCGCTTCGGTTACGCTGTACTTTATCTATCTGTTCTTCTTCGCTGGCCTGAGCCGCAAAGAACGAGCGCGTCTGCTGGTATGCTTTATCCTGCTGATCTCTGCAGCGTTCTTCTGGTCTGCCTTCGAACAGAAACCCACCTCCTTCAACCTGTTCGCTAACGACTATACCAACCGTATGATAGGTGATTTTGAGATCCCGGCGGTGTGGTTCCAGTCAGTCAACGCTCTGTTTATTATCCTGCTGGCACCGATTTTTAGCTGGATGTGGCCGGCTTTGGCACGCAATAAAGTGCGTTTCAGCAGCATCACCAAGTTCGTGTTCGGCATTCTATTTGCGGCAGCAGGTTTTGGCGTGATGATGCTGGCATCCGAAAACGTGCTAAACAATGGTGGCGCTGGGGTATCACCTCTGTGGCTGGTGGGCAGTATTCTGATGCTGACGCTGGGGGAACTGTGCCTGAGCCCGATTGGCTTGGCCACTATGACGCTATTGGCACCGGACAGAATGCGCGGCCAAATGATGGGTCTGTGGTTCTGCGCCAGCGCCTTGGGTAATCTGGCGGCTGGCCTGATCGGCGGCCACGTGAAAGCAGATAAACTGGAGTTGCTGCCAACCCTGTTCGCTCGTTGCTCTATCGCTCTAGTGATTTGCGCTGCGGTGCTGATTTTGCTGATCGTACCGATTCGTCGTATGTTGGAAAACACCCAAGGGAAAGCAGAAGCTTCATAACTCCTTGGTTTCTCTCTATAGCCAGCGCTCGCCGCTGGCTTTTACATGTGCCAGGTTCCCTGCTGTAGCACCACCCGATAACCATCCAAATCCTCGAAGGTTTGCCCATTAACCTCCCAATAGGGGTTATAAGCGGGTACTCGCCTAAACCCTGCAGCCAACATCTGCGCACACATGCTCTGCCATTGCTCCAACGCGGGTAAATAGAACACCAGTAGGTTGTCTTGCGTGGGAGCTTGCCCTACCCGCACGCCACGATGGTGAGTAAATTCCAGATGATAGGTATGTTGCGGATGGCCGAGCATGATGCCATCAAAACCCTGATGATATTCAAACTCGCCAAGTCGTTTAAACCCCAAACCATGGCAGTACATCTGCGCGATCTCATGCAACCGGTCGGTTGGGCGGGCGATACGCAATATGGCATTAGTCAGATCCATTTTGCCTCCTGTCGCTGTGTTAAATACCATAACGCCATAGCCCTGATACTGCAGTTCAGTTAATGCGTTTTCCGACGACCAGAATCTGGTGCTATCGCACCAGTCATGGCATGCTGCGATAACCGCTTCATGGATGGATACAGGCTAGTCGATGCAACATCACTTCGATTTTCTTTCAGGGAATCAATCTATTGTACCGTTCGCCAAAGATTATAGGCATGGCGATTATGAGCCGGATCATCAGCATGACTATGCACAATTGATCCACAGCCTCAGCGGCGTCATACAGGTCAATACCCGTATGGGGAGTTGGGTAGTGCCACCAAGCCGTGGCGTTTGGTTGCCCGCCCGCGTGGTACATAACTTGCGTTTTACCGGCAATGTGGCAGTGAGAACGTTGTTCGTTGATCCGTTGGCACGGGCTGATTTACCCGTTCTCTGCCAAGTCGTACAGATCTCTCCATTGCTGCGTGAACTGATTGTCAACGCGATGGATATCGCCCCTGACTATCGTGCCGGTGGGCGAGAAGAGCGGATTATGGAACTGATCCTTGACGAATTGCGCCTATTACCGATTCTGCCGCTTAATCTGCCCGAACCCCGGGATGGCAACTTGTTAAGATTATGCCGACACATTCAGCAATCACTGGCACAAAATTGGGAACTGGAGTTCGCAGCTAAACAGATTAATATCAGTGGCCGGACGTTATCACGCCGTTTCCAGCGTGAAACCGGCCTGAGCTTCAGTGATTGGGTACGTCGAGCCCGCCTGCTTGCGGCCCTGAATGCCCTTGCCGCTGGCGGTTCAGTATTAGAAGTGGCACTGGACCTGGGATACGACAGCCCTAGCGCCTTTAGCTCCATGTTCCGCCGCGTGCTTGGCGTATCGCCCAGTACCTATTTCAACCAGGCTCAGCCCGTGATTATTTCAAATAGCAACCAGCAACGTTGAATAACGCCTGCAGCGAGGCGCGGGCAGAATCAACGTCGATCCCGACACCATAGGTAGCTTCACCCTTTGCCAGAGTACAGCGAATGTAGGTGACAGCTCGGCTGTGGCTCTGGTGTCCTAATGTATGTTCGTGGTAATCGTCGATGGCCAGTTCCAAGCCAAAACGTTGGCATAAAGCATCCACCGCGCTAGAAAGCAGTCCATTACCTACCCCCTGTAGCTGTAATTGCTCACCATTCAGGTTTACCAGCGCATTAAAACTGTAATCATGATCTCCCTGGCTATGCGTGTGATAGCTGAGCAGCTGCAACGGTGGCGTTTCTACCAAACCATAGCTGTTACGGAACAGACGCCAGATCTGCGCACTGGTCATTTCCTTGCCACTTGCATCGGTGGCAAGCTGCACCACTTTGCTGAAATCAATCTGCAACCCACGTGGCAACACCAATCCGTGATTCTGTTCCAGTAACCAGGCGGCTCCGCTCTTGCCTGACTGGCTGTTAACACGGATCACCGCTTCATAATTACAGCCGACATCCGCCGGATCCAGCGGCAAATAGGGCACCTGCCACACGCTATCCTGGCGCAATTGCTGCGCTGCAAAACCTTTTTTAATCGCATCCTGATGCGAACCGGAGAACGCTGTAAAGACCAATTCACCAGCATAGGGATGACGTGGATGCACAGGCAGTTGATTACACTGTTCAACCACTTCAACCACCTGTTTCAGGCGACTGAAATCCAGTTTTGGCGCGATACCTTGGGTATACAGATTCAGCGCCAGCGTCACCAGATCCACATTGCCCGTCCGTTCCCCATTGCCAAACAGGCAACCCTCTACCCGATCGGCCCCAGCCAGCATTGCCAATTCAGCACAGGCAACACCGGTGCCGCGATCGTTGTGTGGATGTACACTGATACATACCTGCGAACGCTGGCTGAAATGGCGGCAAAACCACTCTATCTGATCGGCGTAGATATTCGGCGTGCTCATTTCCACCGTAGCTGGCAGGTTGATAATCATGGGGCGCTGTGAACAGGGTTGCCAGACATCGGCCACCGCTTCACAAATCTCCAGCGCAAACTCCAGTTCAGTCGCGCTGAAGGTTTCCGGTGAATATTCAAAGGTCCAATCAGTTTCGGTGTGCTGTTCACACCATTGACGAATGCGGCGTGTGCCATTGACCGCCAAAGCCACGGTAGCCGCCTTATCCTGTTTGAACACAATGTCACGGAACATGGGTGCAGTCGCATTGTACAGATGCACGATTGCACGCGGAGCGCCGCGCAAAGCCTCCAAAGTGCGGTCGATCAATTCGTCTCTCGCCTGAGTCAGCACTTGAATTGTGACATCATCAGGTATCAGCCGTTGTTCAATCAGGCTGCGAACAAAATCGAAATCGGTTTGTGAGGCCGAAGGGAAAGCCACTTCGATCTCTTTGAACCCACACTCCAACAGTAACTGATAAAATTGATGCTTACGGGTATTGTCCATGGGATCGGCCAGAGCCTGATTGCCATCACGCAAATCACTGGAGCACCAACGGGGAGCCGATTGCTGGGTGCGGCTGGGCCACTGGCGGCCAGGCAAGTCTATCGCTGGAAATGGGCGATACTTGGTTGCTGGGTTAGTTAACATCTGGATTCTCCTCAAGAAAAATGGCTGTACCCTGCCATTATTTCCTGCCTGAACCTGGCCTGCGCCCGCTTAACGGACAATCATCGTCGCAAAATGGACAACAAAATAGTTGCCCCCTGTAGCCACCTCAGCCCTAGTCAGGTTTTATTATCAATGCCTGCTATCAATTTACTGATTCATAGAGATAAAAAGTAGAAATGATATCCTTTTGCCGCATTTTCCTGTAAATCGTTCCTGAAATAGCAATAATAGCTCAATTCTTTTCGCAATCAGCCTTGGCGTTTTACCAGAAAAACAGGCTATTATTATGCATAGGTATCATGCTCTGATGCCCCTTCCTTTCATTTAGCCCATAGGAGCTCATTATTTTGGATGCCAGCACGATCAATAACTTGTTCATCATCGGTGCCGTGTTGGTGGGAGCAAGTATTTTCCTCAGTTCTTTCTCCTCACGTTTAGGCATTCCAATTCTGGTGATCTTTCTGGCAATCGGCATGCTGGCTGGTGTAGATGGCCCGGGGGGAATCGCTTTTGACAACTATCCCGCCGCTTATCTGGTCAGTAACCTGGCGCTTGCCGTGATCCTGCTTGACGGGGGGATGCGTACGCGAGTCAGTTCATTCCGTGTTGCTTTATGGCCAGCCTTGTCATTAGCCACCGTCGGCGTAGTGATCACTGCAGGCTTGACCGGAATGGCTGCTGCCTGGCTGTTTAACCTCGATCTGATTCAGGGGTTATTGATCGGTGCTATTATCGGTTCTACCGATGCTGCCGCCGTGTTTTCCCTGCTTGGTGGTAAAGGGTTGAACGAGCGTGTCAGTGCAACCCTGGAGATTGAGTCCGGCAGTAACGATCCTATGGCCATGTTTTTGACCGTTACGCTGATCGCCATGATTGCCGCAGGGGAAACCTCATTAAGCTGGATGTTCCTTGTGCACCTGCTGCAGCAGTTTGGCGTGGGGATCATTTTAGGTTTCGGCGGCGGTTGGCTGTTGCTGACACTGATCAACCACATCAAACTGGCTGAAGGGCTATACCCTCTGCTCGCAGTCAGTGGCGGTATTCTGATATTTGCCTTAACCACAGCCCTGGACGGGAGCGGTATTCTGGCGGTTTATATGTGCGGATTGCTGCTGGGTAACCGCCCTATCCGCAACCGTCATGGTATTGTGCAAACCTTCGATGGCTTGGCTTGGCTCAGCCAGATCGGGATGTTCCTGGTTTTGGGGCTGCTGCTTAATCCACACGATCTGTTGCCTATTGCAATCCCGGCGCTGTTGCTTTCGCTGTGGATGATCCTGTTTGCACGCCCGCTCTCGGTCTTTCTCGGTTTGTTACCGTTTCGCAACTTTACCCTGCGCGAACGGGTATTTATCTCCTGGGTTGGCTTACGGGGCGCAGTACCGGTGATCTTAGCCGTATTCCCTATGATGGCAGGGTTGCCGAACGCTCACCTGTTCTTCAATGTGGCTTTCTTTGTGGTACTGGTTTCACTGCTATTGCAAGGTACAACACTCTCTTTCGCTGCCAGAAAAGCCAAAGTGGTGGTTCCACCAGCACCGACACCTATCTCTCGCGTTGGTTTGGACGTCCATCCAGAAAACCAATGGGAACAATTTATCTATCAACTGACATCAGAGAATTGGTGCGTTGGTGCCGCATTGCGTGAGCTCAAAATGCCACCTGGGACCCACATTGCCGCCCTGTTCCGTGGTAAAGAATTATTACATCCAAGTGGTAGCACCTGCCTGCTTGAAGGTGACATTTTGTGTGTTATCGGCCATGAGCACGATCTCCCTACCCTCGGCAGATTATTCAGTCAGGCACCTGCCATCACACAGGATGAGCGCTTTTTCGGCGATTTTATTTTGCAATCCGATGCTCGCCTGAGCGATATTTCAGAGCTTTATGGCCTTAATCTGCAGGAAGGTATCGATAGCCAGCAGACACTCGGTCAATTTGTTACTGAATTGATTGGCGGCGAAGCCGTTTTGGGTGACCAGATTGAGTGGGATGGTTTGACCTGGACGATTGCGGAGATGGAAGCAAATAAAATCAGTAAGATAGGTGTCAAAATCATTACCGATTAGCCACTACTCCGGCGCTAGTCAAGTGATTGATATACCGATCATACTTCAAGGTTAACGTTGGGCTGGTCGTCGAGCTTAATGCAAGAACACGATAATAATTTTGTTACAATGCAACTACACCATCAGATACAGGTTAAGCGTATGCTTAGCCTGTATTAAGAAAAACAATAAATCGCCCTCATACTCAAGTGTTATGCCCGCCCTAAACTGCGGGCTTCTTTTTAAGCCCTTGCGACTCAACCAACGTTGCACAGATGTAAAAAAACCGCCGCAGCGGTTCTTTTTATTGGAGTCACGATTAGATTTTGCAACCTTCGCAATCCGCCTCATCCTCAAGGATTTCAGGGACCTCTTTGGCTTTTTGAGCCGCTTTTTCTTCAGCTTTTGCTAATTCGGCATCAATATCAAAATCGAAAATATCATCACTCATCGTAATTCCTCAAGCTAACCTGTTTCAAAGGGAGATTATAAGCGACATGCGCCCCTCCTTCAATTCAGCGCAGCCAGCCTGGTGGATGAGTTATCCGGCATTTTTGTATACGCCAGATCATAGACGTCGTAAAAATCGATTTCGCCCTTGTTGGCAATGATCTCCTGCATTCGCGCTTTTAACGCCGCGCTGATTGAGGGTTCATTAAGCAACTCTTGCACTGTCTGCGGCGACAATGCGCGGGTAAAGTACCACTCACCGTAGTAACAAACGCGTAAATCCAACACGCCAATATCTTCGAAACGATAAACGGGTTTAATCTCAATCAGCAACATTGCGAACATGAACAACACAAAAGCCGTGAATCCCCAAAATGCCAATAACCCCATGTAAGGCACTGGATACATCACAGCCACTACGGCCAAATAGCCTGCAAACATGGCAAGACACAGATAACGGTGGTCGCGCGCAAACTCACTGTTGAATCGCGGTTTGCCATCACGCCGCTCTTGCTGGTTGATCTGCTCGATTTCTTTTATCAAGATACTTTTGATCGTGTCCATCTCAATACCTTATGCATAAGCACATTATTACTACTACCCATATCTGCCCACGCTAACACAAGGGTCATTTAACGAGATAGATCAATTACGATATTATCCTCCATAAATTGTTATATCTCTCTGGCTCACCGCAACTGTGAAGCTTTCCCTTGGGCAACCATGAACATGCGTTGGGCAACATCATCGGCCTGTTTGATTTTGCGCTTTTTCGGTTCGTCACAGTAATGCGCAGCACGCACATAAGCAATTTCATGCGCTTGATCGATCATTGCAATAATATTGTCGCGAGTAGACTTATCCAGATTCCCCAGAATAGTCGTGATGATGGCCTGATAGGCATTGGAAGCGGCGGTTAGGGATTGCTCTCTGGCCTCTAAAACAGCAACGCGTTGCAACAACGCCTGAAATAGTTCGGATTCAGACATCTAGACCTCCTGCTGCCGAGTAGCACACCTGCTTACTTACAGTTTAGCAAAAGATGGAAACCTGATAGCTGTGGAACAAGTGCTTTCAAGAATACCCCATTCTCTTTGCTATAAATTGAACGTCGCTTTCTCCAGCGCTTACCCATTAAGTTGCAACCAAGCTCTGCCAGGATAGAAGACAGATTTGACATAAAAATCTTACAGTTTCGTGCTACTTGTTTTATCCTTTATAGGAAAATTCACCCAAGGTAACCGATTACCCTGACGCGATCTGTATAAAAATATGGTCAATAAAAATCAAACGTTAGTCGTTATCAACCTTTGCAGTTTTCTGGTTCTGCTTTATAGCCTTTCCATGTTCCCACCGATGTTAGTAGCTCTGATTTACAAAGAAAGCAGCCTGTTTTCGTTTTTTTACACATTGATTATCGCCAGCTTATTGGGTGGGATCTGTTGGCAGGCCTCGCGCCAAAAAAAGGTGCAACTGCGTACTCAAGATGGTTTTCTGATCATCGTATTATTTTGGCTATTTTTCTCTCTTATCAGCGCGCTCCCGCTTTGGCTGGATAACACTCTCAATATCAGCCTGACAGACGCCATATTTGAAGGCGTCTCTGGTATCACCACGACCGGGGCTTCGGTACTGAATGATATCAGCGATGTCCCAAAATCTGTTCTCTATTATCGCGCTCAACTTAACTTTATTGGTGGCTTGGGCGTGATTGTGCTGGCAGTTGCGATACTACCGCTCTTGGGCATCGGGGGCACCAAACTATACCAATCTGAAATGCCCGGCCCATTCAAAGAAGAACGTTTAACCCCGCGCTTAACCGATACGGCCAAAAGTCTATGGTCAACCTATATGCTGCTTGGGTTACTTTGCCTTCTGGCGTTTCGTCTAGCAGGCATGCCGTGGTTCGACGCCTTATGCCATGCTCTTTCAACAGTTTCGCTCGGGGGATTTTCTACACGCAACGAGAGCCTGGGTTTTTATGAAAGCGCCGGCGTCGAGATGGTTGGCGGTATTTTCTCCATCCTTGCAGCCATTAACTTCACGCTTTATTTTGTCGCCGCTCAGCGCCGCAGCCTGAAACCTTTATATAGAAACCATGAGTTACGCTTCTTTTTGTTGGCGCTAAGCATCGTTATGGTGTTGGTATGTACCCAGCTCTTCAGTTCAAAAATGTACGGCGTAAAAGATGCTTTCGTTCATGGATTCCTGCTTACCAGTTCGATGATGACCGATAACGGGCTGGCCACCGCAGATTATGCCCAGTTGCCCTCCCACACGGTGATAATGCTGCTCGCCTCCAGTTTTTTTGGCGGTTGCGTAGGTTCTACCTGTGGCGGGATAAAGGCACTACGTTTCCTGATCATGTATAAACAAAGCCGGCGTGAACTCCAGCAGATGTTGCATCCTAACGCGGTTTACACCATCAAGGTAGGGAATACGCCCATCCAAGACCGCGTCTTGCGCTCAGTGTGGAGTTTCTTTTTTCTCTACATCTTTTTCAGCTGTTTCTTTATCTGGGCGTTAAACCTGATGGGTTATGATCTCATGACTTCTTTCGCCACTGTCGCGGCCTGTATTAACAATATGGGTTTAGGATTTGGAGAAACCGCTGCTGGCTTTGGAACCTTGAGTTCCCCTGCAAAATGGCTGATGTGTGCCGCAATGCTGTTTGGTAGATTGGAGATTTACCCCATTCTCATCCTGTGCTCACGAACGTTCTGGCGCGCTTAGCTTGTGGTGAGTATACAAAGCATTATAGAACCAGCTTATATACTCAAATGTACACTTACAAGCTGCTCGATGTGGGTTGGATTGTAGGTGTAGAAATTGAAGTAGAAGCGAGTAATCTCGCTGATTTTAGACAAAAAAATAGACGCTTCTGGCGTCTATTTTTTCTTGATGGTACCCGGGGCGGGACTTGAACCCGCACAGCCATAAGCCGAGGGATTTTAAATCCCTTGTGTCTACCGATTTCACCACCCGGGCTCGGGGAATTTGGAGGCGCGTTCCGGAGTCGAACCGGACTAGACGGATTTGCAATCCGCTACATAACCGCTTTGTTAACGCGCCGTAATTCTGTGTGTTTTACCACTTCAAAGCTCGCAATCTGCCAACCTTGCTAAAATCTTTTTTGGATAAACGTCTAAATTTAGACTTTATCTCTCTGAAAACACTAAATTTTCTTAACCACTCGTGCTTTCGATGTGCAGGATTATGTACTAATTGAAAAAGGTTGGCAACAAAAAAATGCTTAATATACCCAGCCCCCTTATCGTTTGCTCAAAACTTGCCTCATATGAACATAATCTAATCAATTCAATATATTGGAAGCTAACTATCAACAAAGTACTTATAGAAACTCTAGCTTTATCACTACTTGGCGGGCGAGCTCGCTGCCGTTGAATACTTAGGGTAATACCTTTTACAGCTTGCGAGCAATCATTGTCACAGCGCTTAAAGGTTTCTTTGAGATTATGTCTAGTAAGATGAAGCGGACAGGAAAAATTGAGGTAGACGAACGCGTACTGTATTTATCATCAGAAAAATTAATAATTATTGATAATACACTATGGAAGAAAATTTGGAGCGGGAAACGAGGCCCGTCTAATCTTCTTCAACTCGCTGATATTCGAACAGTTTTTCCTCTCTGTTCCGAGTCACTGGACTTATTTTAGTCTTGTTTTGCGGTGTCTACAAGTGGGTTCACGAATGGGCTGTTTTGTTGCGGGTTGAGGCAGATTGTATTGCAGGGTAATTTTTACTGCCAGCCGGGTAAAAAAGGAACAGGGAGACATCCTTGCCTCCCTGTTTGGGGTGTCTGCCCTGAATCCGGGCAGTTCCGCAATTATCGTTTGGTGGCCTTGTCTGTGCAGGGCTTGGTGCTTTGGGGTTCCCGGTGTTGGTTCCGGTTCACGATAGCGGGATGTAACCAGTTTGTGAAATGGGTTGTGTCGATCGGTTTCGGGTTATTGATCGGTGCGACCGATCAGCTTTTGTATGCTTCGTTCTCTCCCCTGCTCTGCCGGTATGCGTTCTTACAATCGGTCAGGGGGAATGCTATATTGGTACTCCCTTGTTTTGATTGATGGTTGTCTTTATTCATGGAAATCCGGCTCGGTAAGAATGATAAGCGCACGATTGAGGGGACGAATGATGTCTACGGCATCATGCAGCGTATTCTGCTGCGTGAGAATAAGATCGATCAGGAGAAGGAGCATCTCTGGATGATCGGGATGAATGAGGCCGGGTATATCCTCTATATCGAACTGGTGGCGCTGGGGACGTTCCGCGCTGTGAATATTGAGCCGATGAATGTTTTTCGGATTGCGGTGATGAAGAATGCTTCGCGTGTGATTGCGATTCATAATCATCCTTCCGGCAGTCTGAAGCCGTCTGAGGCGGATCTGGATATGACGGATCGGCTGATTCAGGTGGGGCGGATTTTAAATATTGAGTTCATGGATCATTTGATCATTACCCCCATTACGTACCTGAGTTTCCGGGGGGAAGGTATTATGGATAAGCTGGAGGTCAGTCTTAAGTATGTGCCGACTTATCAGATTATTGAGAGTATCCGCAAGGAAGAACGGAAGATCGCCAGAGAAAAGCTGGAATTAGAGAAGGGCAAGACGAAAGCAGCTAAAGAAGCCGCCCAATCTGCAAAGCAGGAGACAAAGGCTGAACGCGAGCAAAAGGAAACATTAATCCACGCCCTAATAGATAAAGATGTTTCCATTGAAGCCATCGCCAAGATTCTGGACATTACCTCTAAAGCCGTTGAGAAAATTATCAATAAAAAATAGTAATGCTATTTAGGTTCAGGACATCGCCAGAGGTCACTGCTACAGTATATTAGCTCAGATTTGATCTGACACTGTTACGGCACAAGGCTAAACCTAATCTGACAGGCAGCTCTGTGAAGTGGACGCTGATTTTGTTGAACTCCTCATTTTTATTCCTTTTTTAAAGGCTGAATTCTAATATTGGGTACTTTAGGAGATATCATGGCAATCTTGTTTTGCAATATTGGATGGATGAAGCATTACAACGGGATTGATGGTGACTCAATCGAACGAGGTGGCGAATACAACCAACATTCAACAGGTCATGAGGTCTGTAACTTCAGCGACAATGCTGGCATTTTTTACGGATATGTACAGCCTACTGGCCAAATTAAGATAGAGAGATTGGGAGCCAGCAAAAAAGATGAGTCTGTGAGTGATATAACCGTTGTATGGACAGCCGGACCTGAAGGAGGGGGGACAGTTGTCATCGGTTGGTACAAGCATGCGACTGTCTTTCGTGAAGCTCAGGAGATTGTAAAACCAAGTGTGATTCAAAAAAATAATGGTGTTAACACATTTCGAATTAAGGCACCCTCTAATAAAGCGGTACTACTCCCAGTCGAACAGCGAGAATTAATGATTCCACGAGGCGTAAAGGGAGGAATAGGTCAAAGCAACGTTTGGTATGCGGACAAAGAGGAAAGCCAAGAGATTGTGGAGCGTGTTATATCGCTTATCAATGGGGGGATTTCTTCCGTTCTTCCTGATGTCGATCAAACCTGCTCTATTCTTGAAGGTAACCCTCGTCTCGTCGCACACTTGCGACGTGAGCGGAACCCTGCGGTTGTTAAAACAAAGAAAGAAGCAGCACTCCGTGCCACCGGAAAACTCTGCTGCGAGGCATGTGGATTTGATTTCAAGGAGGTGTATGGAGAAATTGGCGATGGGTTTTGTGAAGTGCACCACCTTCAGCCATTATCCGAAGCCGATGGCGTAGTGAAAACAGAGTTGAGGGATCTGGCAATCGTTTGCTCAAATTGCCACCGTATCATCCATCGAACCAACCCGATGCTTTCCATTTCAAGCTTGGTGAAGCATCTTCAGTGCAAGTGTGCCTAACCTGGCTAATCTGTATTAGCTCAAATCTGAGTTAATACAGATTACAGTGCATAAGAACTCGCAGCACAACCAGTGTGCTACCTTTATCCACAATGCGTTAGATCATCACATATTAACTGTATTAGCCTAAAAATAAATCTTGGTTGTGTTATTTATTATTTTTAATCATAATTTTTTCCTTTAATTCTTCAATACTCAGCCATGGTTTATGCCTGTGAATCATCCGATGGCAATTGGCACACAGCAATACTAGCTCTGAAATTTTGGTTATAGATTCTGCTTTTAATTCTGATAAAGGTTTTGTATGATGGCATTCAATGAAACCTTTCCCATGCTCACCATAAATTTCCGCAAAGTTGAATCCACAACACTCACAATACAGTGCGTTATTTTGAGAAAAGAACCTTTCTTTTTTCTTTTTGGTTAAATTCGCATCTCTTTCGTAATATCTGTGAATTCTGCTGAGCAATTGTCCTTCATTGCTCTCAATTTCATCATCATTCAGGTCTGGTAATTTTTTTTGTAACAACACTGAGTTTGTAAAAGATAAAATACGTTGAGATAAATCATATAATTTCTCAGGCGTACTGGCATATAGGTTCCAGACAACCTCTTCATCTTTGTTACCATTTACCAAACCAACACCTTTATAAGCTGGGTCCAGTCTTCTGAAGTTCATTAACTTCATATAAACCCCATTCTCATTCCTAAATCCATCCGGTATGTCACCACCAATATATTTTTGCAGAAGATTTAAAATACGACTAAGCTCGCGAATCTCCTCAGATTTTTTCCCTGGGATATTCGGTGTATGTTTCAGATAAAAACTTAACGTAATAATATGTTCATCACGTGACCAAGGAGGATTTTTCATGAGTTTTCTCTTCAGCAAACCAGGCGCTCTTTCAAAAGAGTCGCTAACGATGTTCTAGAATTTAGGTTTTACCCAGAACAATCCAAAGATTGTATTACGGCTTTAAAAAATTTCTAGCCTGCATAGGGGACAAAACAACATTTATTAATTCACCTCCTCATCCCCCCGTACACCTGCTTCACATACCGCCCTCTTCCATCCCCATGGCCTAGATCCATCGAGGTCAGCGCTAAGGCTTCTTTGTCTGTGTAACCCTGCTGTTTGTAGTAGTGGATGGCTTCCTGCGCCCAGGCATATCTGAGGCTGTGCGGTGAGTGTTTTCCTGTGAGGCCAATTCTGCGGGTCTGGTTGCGCCAGTAGGTCATGGCTTGTTTAAGGTTCGGTTTGTCGATCAGTCGATGGTTTTGCTGTTTGGCGATGTGCAGGGCGTTGTCGACAGCGTGTTGTACTTGTTCGCGGTTGATGATGCGGGTATCGCGCGGCCTGCCGCCTTTGGTGCCAAAGACAACCGTTAACTTTTCTTTGCCTTGCTTGAGAGCGGTGTGCCAGGTGTTGAGGGATTGAACACTTTGGATGGCTTCTTCACCTCTGAGTCCCATGACTCGGGCAAGCTGGATGGCTGCTGCCAGTCCTTGATCTTTTGCCTGCGCAGTCTGCATCACCTGCTGGTAGTGTTCGGGGGTGATGGCGGTGTGGGTGCCGTCACGGCGGGTGTCATGAATATTGAGGGCTTGATTGCTGAGTTGGGGGGATTGAGCCAGTTTGTGTCTGCCAGCCTGTTTGAGTACGCCACGAATGGCGGACATTTCGTTTTGCAGGGTGCGTTTTTCGACTCCCTGCGCGAGTCTGTTCTGGATGTAGTGTTGTATGTGCCGGGTTTTGAGGTGATCGATGTGTTTGATCTGGATGTTATGCTGCCTAAGTTCGGTGTACAGGCGTTCGATGATGACGATGCGATCATGAACGGTTTTGTGGCTGCCACCTGCTTGTCGGGCGAGGTGTTTTAATGCGGTACGCAATTTAGTGTTCATGGTTGAATTCCTCTACAGCAGTTCCGGGCGCGTGGTTGGGTGAAAGGTGAGTAACCTTTCTTGAGCGATACCTGTGCACCCGGTGAGATGCGGTTTAGGTGTATGGGGTTCGGTGATGCACGCTGTGCAGCCGCCTGCTTTCGCAGGTATTCCCCCGGGTCGTGTGACCCGCCATCGGTATCGGTCGGTTTTCTCCTATAAAAGGTGGGATAAAGGGTGCGCCAGAATGTCAAAAGGCCGTGAAAGCGGCGGTCTGTCTGGTCTGGCGCTGTGGTGAGGTACGGCGTCACTTTCTCGCTTTGCGCGCTAAAGTGACGCCTCTCTGCCCGTTGCGGCAGTTAAAAGGGTGCGCTGTCGGGGCGCGTTGAGCTGGGGCAGGCGTAAGCCTGTGGGGGCAGTGATTGCCGCAGGCTCGCTGCGACAGGTGGTGTGATGTTAGCGGTCAGGCTGTTGGGAGCCGATCGCGTGATTTTGCTGTTTGATGCAGCGATGTCACACTTTGAGCATCATTGATACGATGACAATTTGTCTGTCTGTGATGACAGTACATGAAAATGTGTGACGACTGTCGCAGATGAATGTCGCGATGAGAGTCAGCCAACGGGCTGTGAGGATTGATAAGCCTTCGCGCTTACGCGCTGCCGCTGAGGTGAAGGCGTTGGCGGCGGGAGGTTCCTTCCAGAGGGGTGCTCTGAAACGCGCACTCACGGGAACCGGTGCGCTTGGGGGGTGTGCTCTGGGAGCACGTTTAGCAGGGTGATTATAACCACCTTAAAGAGGACCGCAAGAGGGTTCTGGAAACGTGGATGTTGATGGAATGCTATGAGTGAAATCTTTTTTTGGTTGTTTTGATTTGGCACTCTTGATACGCTATTTGATTAAATTTGACAAGCTACTACTTGAAAAAACCTGACGACTAATCCCTCTGTTAGCTAATCCATATTGAATTTATGCTTAAAACGATGTGCTGACTTTAATATTTATTATAAATATCTGCCAGTTACTTCCATACATAGCCATACAGATGCACAGAAATCATCATGGTTTTTTTAGGCAATATGGTCATGGAAAGTGCCGGAAAAGACCCGTCCGCTTCAGAATAACGCTCAAGGACCTAAGGGCGGCGAAATATCCTATTGAAAAAGGCATTAGAAGACTGTAGGTTGTTTAAATAGGTACGTTAAATGCCCAAGGAAGCTTGTGGATATTCTAAATAATCGAGAGATTGCAATTGCGTTATGGGTTCTAGCAATTTCGGTTTACATTTTTTCTTCTTCAAAAATGGTGGCAGCCAGAAATGCCTTCCAAAGCGTCCTAGCGGCTTTATTTGTTAGACAAATAATGTCTGTCCTTTGCTTGATGGTTGTTTACATGGCAATTGTCATTTACTGGCTTTCTGAGTTGGGACTATGGAATTTTGGACAACTAAAAAACACTCTTTTTTGGTGCGTTTCTGTTGGTTTCATGTCGCTATTTAAGCTTGAAAAAATTAAAAAGGATAAGCTTTTTTTCAAGCGCTCAGTTTTAGACAACTTAAAACTACTAGCAATTTTGCAATTTGTCGTTGGTGTATATACTTTCTCTCTTTGGGTAGAGGTTCTGCTAGTCCCTGTTTTAGCATTATTGGGAGCTATGCTAGCTATTGCTGAAACCGACAGAAAACATCATCAGGTTAAGGTTTTTCTAGAATATTGCCTAGCTTCATTCGGTGTAGTCTTAATCTTTTACACCTTGTACATGTTAATGACCGATTTTGGTGAGTTTGGGCAAGAAAAAACCGCATACGACTTTTTTATTCCTCCATTACTAACTCTTTTTTACTTACCATTCGTTTTCTTTATGCTGGTTTATTCAACATATGAGCAAAGCTTTGTTCGTCTTAGATTTTCAATAAAGAGCCGATTCCATAGATATGTGGCTAAACTCTTTGCATTTATATTGTTTAATGTTCGGCTCAGCCTGCTAGAGCGATGGTCATTGCAAGTAGCCAGAACGGACATAGAATCATACTCGGAGCTAATTGATACCTTTAAATATATATTTAAAGCGAGGTATTCTGAGAAAAACCCAAAGGAAGTGCCAAAAGAGAAAGGCTGGAGCCCTTATAAAGCCAAAGAGTTTCTCGTAAAAGAAGGATTGAGTACTGGATTCTACAATAGATTTTTCGAAGAAGAATGGCTTGCATCATCCCAAATGGAAGAATTTGGCGATGGTATTATCCCGGACAATATCGCTTATTATGTTGAGGGTTCTGAAGATATTGCAAAAATACTGAAGCTTAAAGTGAACGTGAATGATGCCTCCAGAACCCATATAGCATGTAAAAAACTAGAAGCCATGGCAGAAGCTTTGAGTATCTCAAGCTTAAGCCTGCCTTTATCTGAAGAGATGAAAAGCGCTATTTCAGATTGTAATTCGTATTCTGAGAAAGCTGAGGATAAGAAAATTGTATTGATTGTAGAGCATTGGCCAAATCATAAGCTTAATGGGTTTGATCTCAAACTACTGATATCAAGCATTTAACAAATGCGCTGCTGTCAGACAAATTTTCCTCAAAGTGCAGTGTTAATGTCTGCTTTTCGCTGACTGTCTGATTTAGTACCAAAAGTTAATCGATTTCCTAGCTCTATAAAAGCAGATATCAAGCAAAAAAACCAGTTTATCAGGCTGTCAGCCCGGTTGTGCCGTTCTGACAACCACTTTCAAGCGTGTTTCTTCCTATGCAGCGTCAAGGGTGCGCTACGCCGGTCTGACGTCCGCCCTTGACTCTGCGCTGTGACAGTTCGTCTGTGATTGGCGGGTTTTGGGGTTTGCTTGCCTGTTCCCGCCACTGGTCAAGTCTGTCGGCCCACTCCTGCATCATTTGTCTGCGTTGTTCAACGTATTCCGCGTGGTTGTAGGCCGCTCTGACTTGATCTTTGTCACTGTGGGAGAGTTGGGCTTCGATCCATTCTTTGGGGTAGCCGAGTTCGTTTAGCGCGGTTGAGAGGGTGGCGCGAATGCCGTGACCTGTCAGGCGGTCTTTGTAGCCCATTCTGCGCAGGCCAGAATTGAGGGTGTTTTCGCTGATGGGGAGTTTGGGTTCTGAGCGGTGCGAGAAGAGGTAGTGCTGAGAGGCAAAGCGCATGTCGAGCAGTTCCCGGATGACTTGAACGGCCTGACGCGAGAGCGGGACAAGGTAGGGCGGGATTTCTGTGCTGCTGGTACGGACTCGTTTCTGGAGTTGTTTGACGGTTTCGGCGGGGATTTTCCACAGGGCGTGTTTGAGGTCGATGTGTTCGGGTCTGGCCTGGCGCAGTTCGCCGGTTCTGACACCCGTCAGCAGCAGGAGTTTCAGGCCGAGCTGGGTCTGGCGGGAGCCTTGATAGTGGTGAAGGTGGTGGAGGAAGGCGGGAAGTTCCTGGATGCGCAGGAAGGGGTTATGGAGGGTGGGTTTTTGCGGTAAGGCGATGATGTCGAGGTCGGCGGCGGGATTGGTGTCGATGTGCCCTTCTGCGATGGCGTGTCTAAACAGTTCGTTGAGCCAGCTTCGGACTTTTTCCGCAATGGAGAGCGCTCCGCGTTTTTCAATTTTGCGCTGGACGGCGAGTACGTGCTGGCGGGTGATGGTGTGGAGGGGCAATTTGCCGAGGAGTGGAAGCATATCCAGCCGCATATAGCGTTCGATCTGGATGGCGGTACTCTGGCGGCGGTTGGCAATGCCGAGTCGTTTGAGTTTGAAGGCTTTCCAGTGTTCGGCATAGTCGGCAAAGCGAATGCCTATAGTTTCAGTCTGAGGGGGTTGGGAGGTGGTTGAAGGGTGAACCGCTCTGTTCGGTTGTGTGGGTGCGGATTGGGAGGCGCGGTAGGTGCGCGGGTCGATGCCGTTGGCGAGCAGGTCGTGGGCCTGCTGGCGCAGGGATCGGGCTTTTTTGAGGTCTACTGTGGGATAGGTGCCAAAGGAGATACGTTTCTGGCGGCCTTGCCAGTAGAAGCGGAAGAGCCAGTTTTTGGTGCCGTTGCTGTTGATGTTGAGATACAGCCCTCCTCCGTCTTTGAAGGTGTAGGGTTTACGGGCAGCTTTGGCACGGCGAATGGTCAGGTCGGTCAGGTGAGCCATGGCGGGTTCCTCGTTGTCTGTTTGTTCCGGTTGTGGGTCGTGGTGACGGGGAACAGGTAACAGACAGACACCGAGCGAAAGGCCCGTACTCTCTGCTGATGAGGAAATGTGTCCGATGGACTTGTTGGGTCCGTGCGATGGACTTGTCAGTGGACTTGTTTGTACCGGATTTGAGTACTTTCCAGTGCTGCTGGATGGAACTCACTGATCAAGTTTACGCTTTTATCTCAGTGAGTTGTGGTGCTCAAAGGCACGCACTGGAAAGAGAAATGGAGCGGGAAACGAGACTCGAACTCGCGACCCCGACCTTGGCAAGGTCGTGCTCTACCAACTGAGCTATTCCCGCATTGATTGTAACTTGCTGATTTATTTCAATCTTCCAGAAAGCGCTTATCACTGTCTGATGCGATGCATTCTACTTGTCTGACGTAATGAGTCAATAAAATTGTTGACGCATTACGTTCATGTGTCGTTTTTTACAGCGTATTGGTTACGGTTCCTGCAGATCTCTTCGTGCTGCATTCAAGTATTGGAACATCGACCAAAAAGTCAGTACTGCAGCAATATACAGCAGTGCAAATGCCACATACTCTACGGTGCGATCGGGACGCCACAACAAGCCAACCAAAGACATCATCTGCGCCGTGGTTTTTACTTTCCCAATCCACGAAACTGCCACACTGCTGCGCTTACCAATCTCCGCCATCCATTCACGCAGTGATGAGATAATAATCTCTCGGGCAATCATGGTTGCTGCAGGCAAGGTGATCCACCACGAATGGTAATATTCAGCCACCAGCACCAGCGCTACCGCAACCATCACTTTATCCGCTACAGGATCGAGGAAAGCGCCAAAACGAGTGGTCTGCTTCCAGCGACGCGCCAAAAAGCCGTCAAACCAATCGGTTACAGCAGCAAAAACAAAAATGACGGCGCAGACTACCGGTGCCCATGTGAATGGCAGATAAAATGCCAAAACAAAGAATGGGATCAGAACTATGCGAAACAGGGTAAGCCAAGTCGGTATATTCAATTGCATAATGCTACGGTAACTATCTGGCTGGAGTGGAAATTAAGAGTATGTTGCTACATTGCCCTCAGTGTTTCAATGCATTGTAGATCTTTTCTGCCAATGCTTGTGAAATACCCGGCACTTTTGCAATTTCCTCAACGCTGGCATTCAATAATGGTTGAAGTCCGCCCATATACTTCAACAACACCTGACGCCGTTTTGGACCAACGCCTTCTATCAATTCCAGAGCACTGGTGCTTTTGACTTTTGCACGCTTCTGACGATGCCCTGTGATCGCGTGATTGTGTGAATCATCACGGATATGTTGGATCACATGCAGCGCTGGTGAGTCAGGCGGCAGTGAAATCCCCTCTCCTTCTGGCACAAAGAACAACGTCTCCAACCCGGCTTTACGGTCGCTGCCTTTGGCAATGCCGATCAGTAATGGCTTGTTTTTGTCCCAGGTAACATTCAGCGAATTGAACACCTCAATCGCCATCCCCAGTTGCCCTTTACCGCCATCAATGAAGATCACATCAGGGATTTTTGTCTCCTCTAATGCCTTGCCATAGCGACGTTTCAGCACCTGGGTCATTGCCGCATAGTCATCGCCTGGCGTGATCCCTGTAATATTATAACGCCGATACTCTGATCGCAGAGGTCCATTACTGTCGAACACGACACAGGAGGCCACCGTCTGCTCCCCCATAGTGTGGCTGATATCAAAGCACTCCATGCGATTAATTTCAGAGAGATTGAGCGTTTTTGCCAACGCCGCCAAACGTTGATGAATTGTCGACTGCTGAGAAAGCTTCGTCGTTAAGGCCACTGACGCATTGGTACGTGCCAGCTTCAGATAGCGGGCACGATCGCCACGTGGCTTGCTCTGAATCTGAATTTTACGCCCGGCCAACTCACTCAACGACTCAGCCAGCAAATCCTTTTCCGGTAGGCTGAAGTCCAGCAGGATCTCTGCGGGTAAGGTTCGAGCCTGGCTTCCCTGCAGGTAGAATTGCCCCACAAACGTCTGAACCACTTCGCTCATATCCGTCCCCCCCGGCACCTTAGGGAAGTAACTGCGGCTGCCAAGCACTTTACCTTGACGTATAAACAGCACATGTAAACAAGCCATCCCGGCATCAAATGCCACGCCAATGACATCGAGATCGTCGCCATTGCCCGAAACAAACTGCTTCTCAGTAACCCGACGTACTGCCTGGATTTGATCGCGAATACGTGCAGCGTCTTCAAAGTTGAGCTCTTTGCTGGCGCTTTCCATCTGTTCAATCAACTGATGCAACACCTGCTGATCTTTACCAGACAGGAACAGACGCACGTAATCCACCTGCTGCCGATAGTCTGCTTCGCTGACTAAACCAGCAACACACGGCCCCAGGCAACGCCCAATCTGATACTGTAAGCATGGGCGGGAACGATTACGATAGACGCTGTTTTCGCACTGGCGAATCGGGAACAGTTTTTGCAGCAATGCCAACGTTTCACGTACTGCGTGCGAATTAGGGAATGGGCCAAAGTATTCACCTTTGGCATGTTTAGCCCCGCGATGTACAGCCAAGCGCGGATGTGTATCGGCACTGAGAAAAATCAGCGGATAGGATTTATCATCACGTAGAAGAACATTGTATCGTGGCTGGTACAGCTTAATGTAATTATGTTCCAGCAACAGCGCTTCTGTCTCGGTGTGTGTGACAGTCACATCTATCTGCACGATATTTTTGACTAGCGTCTCCGTTTTACGGCTACCAACTTGAGCACGAAAATAACTGGCGAGACGTTTTTTCAGATCTTTGGCTTTGCCAACATAGATTACCGTACCTGTCGCGTCATACATGCGATAGACGCCTGGTTGACTGGTTACGGTTTTGAGGAATGCCGGTGCATCGAAACGGTCAGTCACTGCTTGACAACGTCTCCGCATTGAACAGCCCGTGCCGTATTGCCAGATGCGTCAACTCAACATCGCCGCTGATATTCAGTTTGCTGAACATACGGTAACGATAGCTGTTCACCGTTTTAGGGCTGAGATTCAATTGCTCAGAGATCTCATTCACTTTCTTCCCTTTGGTGATCATCAACATGATTTGCAGCTCACGCTCAGAAAGTGTACTGAACGGGTTTTCTGCCTGCGGTTCCAGCTGGCTCAGGGCCATTTGTTGCGCAATGTCGGAGGCTATATAGCGCTGGCCGGCATGTACTGAACGAATAGCATTTATCACCTCCTGCGGCGCAGCGCCCTTGCTCAAATAACCAGCAGCACCAGCCTGCATCACCTTGGCAGGTAACGGATTCTCAGTATGAATAGTTAGCATGATAACCTTGATATCGGGCGCATAACGAACAATCTTGCGGGTGGCTTCCAGCCCCCCAATACCCGGCATATTCATATCCATCAACACGATATCAGCGGAGTTGCTTCTGCACCATTTAACGGCATCTTCACCGCATTGTGTTTCACCAACAACTTTTATGCCTTTGATATCTTCTAGAATGCGTCGTATCCCTGCGCGCACCAGTTCGTGGTCATCAACAAGAAGAACGCTAATCAAGGAAAATTCTCCAAAATAGGGGAGTAACGCAATCAATCAGCCTCTGACATCTAAACAGATATTACTTGGTTTTCAGCAAAGAATGAATACAGATTAATACTTACTCACGATTAACTCTGCGGAACAGGCCAAACTTTTCAAATTTTAGTCCGCTAAAGTACCATTAATCTACTTGATCACGGATAAAAATCCGCCATGTCAATTAGCAACATTCTAGAGCAGATCTGTCTATGATACGCCATTTTACACTCTTTGGTGGCAAATTTATTGTAAGTTGCCACTACCCGCAATAATATTGGCCCTAACGAACATCACTCATAACCATATGAATTACAAAATAATAACAAAAAATCGTCATTTTCAGCCACGCAGAAATCCCTATACGAAAACCATTATTCAGAATACAAACCCGCCACAGACCGCAAAACCTAGCCATTTTCAATTAAAATAACTGTTCTAACCGGTACCGTGCCTACGCCAAATAGTTGTTCACACTCGAGAAATACACCTACGATATACTTTAGAGCAGTAACGGCAAAAAAACATATCTATTCGTTCACTTGGAGTAACGAATGGGCATTTCTCCGACAATCATCACTCAACGCTGCGATGCGCCTCTGCTGGACGCAGGCATCCAGTGCTATGTTATACTCCGCCCCACGCGGGCGAACGACGGTCAGTCCTCGATGAATCGTCACCCAATAAATGTGCATTAACCTGCATTTAGCTTCAGGCCTCGGCCTTAAACTCAGGAGAGAAAATGAGCAACGTTGACTTCACGACATCGGCAAACCCGGAGGCATTGGCAACAGAAGTCGCTTGCCTTAAAGCCACTCTGACCTTGATCTTGAAAGCAATTGGCCAGGCAGATGCGGGGAAAGTCATCATCAATCTGGAACGTTTTGCCGCCCAGATTGATGATCCGGCTCAGGCAGAAATTTTCAAGAACAGCATTCTGCAAATCAAACACGCATATCGTCAATAATCCCAAGTATTATCAGGCTGCTTGGCATGCAGCCTGCCCCTCATTACCTACCTTATTTAATACCTGTGGCTGAACGATACTTATCCTGGGGAGAGGTTTACGCCAGGGCTGAGGCCTGCTCATACTCGTCAGCCTGAAACGTAAAATGGAGCGGTATTAGTACAGATATTTAGAAACCATTGCGTTATTGTGAATATTACCAAGAACAATAGGAGCAGTCTTAATTAATGAGAATTCATTCAATGAGATTATTATTATCTTCTTATTTTACTTTATCTTTATTGATTTCAAACTGAAACGAGCTACCATTCTCCAGAATTCATATCTCTTGATGGTTCACCATAATCCAATACCCTGCTCTTCATCTATACAGCACTTATGCTTGGCGAGAAATTCACCAAATGAATTTTTGACAGGAAATATATTCTTTCTATAACATGTTGAGTAAGAGAATATGCATTCAGAAAAGACTGATTTTTAGACGAACGCTCAGGCCAACATTGCAAGGACTGCGTAATAATCCGTCTACTCATCATCACCATGTGGCAGGCGGGAACTTGGCCGTGGTTTCCCCCGCTCTGGCTTTTTATACTGGGCCTTCAGCAACGCTTGCTTGATCAATCTCAACAGCAGGGGCATTAACAGCAGACATAAACCTAGTATAATCAGAGCCTTTGTCATTTTTATCTGCCTGTAGTCTTTAATCACCTACCCCTGATTGTAGCAGCTTTATTCTTCCACCTTTGATTGGTTCAGTTGAGCTAACGTCTCAACCCGCGTCGGGGTCAATGGAACTCGCGGTTCTGGCAGCGGCCATCCCGACAAATAGCGTATCGCCGTGGCACAGATTTTCCCTTGGCAAGCCCCCATACCACAGCGGCTGCCTAACTTAGCGTCAACCCAGCCACCATATCCACTCAGTTGACCCAACTTAACGTCTTCACAGCGGCACAGCAGCGTATCCGGTCCAGCCAACGACTTCAGAGCTGGACTCAGAGTAAAAGCCTGTGCCACCGCCATGGCAAAGCTCTGCCATCGAGCACGCAACACCATCTGCTGCTGCGCCTTTTCTTGATTCTGTGTCGCGGTATAACCCGCAATCGCGCCTTCAACCAATGCCAATTCGCTACCACCAACCCCGGTACATTCACCAGCAGCAAATACCTGCTTCACACTGGTTTGTTGCCAGCGATCGACCGCAATGGCTTCATCGACAATGCGACACCCCAACAACATCGCCAATTCGATATTGGCCACCAAACCAAAACCACACGCCAGCCGTTCGCAGTTTACTGTGCGTACCTGCTTTCCCTGCAAAACCTGTACGGACTCAACGCGATCCTTGCCCGTAGCCATTAAAACCTGGCTATTGGTTCGGTAAGAGTGATTTGCCAGGGAGACAGCCTGACGCAATTTCGTCGGCCAACGCCACAGTTTGCAGGTGAAAGCCATTACCCGTGGGAGACTGGCCTGCTCAGCCAACAAGACAATTTCACCGCCGCCCTTGAGCACACTGTTCGCTACGGCCAATAGCAAGGGTCCACTGCCAGCAATCGCCACGCGTACCCCTTTTACTGATAGCCCATTCTTGATTTGTGCCTGCAAGCCCCCTGCACCACTCACACCGGGCAGCGTCCAACCAGGGAATGGCAGCAATAGTTCACGCGCGCCACAGCAAAGAATCAACTGTTGATAATTAATCACCCCATGTCCTTCAGCACTTTCATACAGGATTTGCTGTTCCCCGGTTTGTGCCACCACCCGCACCGCATTAAGCAACCGCACATGGCGAAGCCCCTTAAGTGCCTGCCGGTAATCGTTTGCCGCAGTAGGTAACTGCCCCCCAGGCCCATCACGCCAGATTTGCCCGCCAGGGCGCGGGTTATCATCAAGTACTACAATCCCTTTACCGCTCTCTGCTGCGGCCCGAGCTGCGGCTAACCCCGCTGGCCCTGCGCCGATAATCAACACCTCACATTGTAAATCACCCATTATTGCCCCTTTCGATACACATACCTGGCTGACACAGAGTCTGACACGCCAAACGACGCTGGCCGTTGACCGTAACCCGACACTCCTGGCAAATCCCCATCCCACAGAATGCGGCGCGGGGCTGCTGAGTAACCGAATAGCGGCAGATATCTTGCCCACTTAAGCTCAATGCCGCTGCTACGGTAACACCTTCAGGAACCAAAATGTGTTGTTCATCAATGGTTAAAACAATCTGGTTCATATCGTTGGCTCCTCAACGGCAAACAGACGGTCTGCCCGATAGGGACGATCATCAATTTCCACGCGATGATTGTGGATCTGCGCACCAATCAACGCTGCGCTGCCCAACGCCGTAGTGACGCCAAGCCCTTCATGCCCCAGCGCCAACCAGAGCCAGGAGTGCTGTGGATGCGGGCCTAACAGCGGCAGGCCATCAACCGTCGCGGCACGAAAACCGCTCCAACAACGAATAATGTTCATCTGGGCTAAATCAGGTAGAAAATTCTTGGCACGCGCCAACATGGCTGCCAGCAAGGGCATATCAATGGCTGGATCGAGAGAACCAAACTGGCGTGAGGAACCTATGAGTAACTGGCCGGTTGGCCGGGGTTGTACATTGAAGGCCACCGATGTTCCGCTACCAGCATGAGCGCTGGCTCCATATCCCAGTTCCACCAACTGATGTTTAACCCGTGGCGGATAGCGATCGGTAATCGCCAAGTGGCCTTTTTTGGCACGCAGCAAAGGCTGTGGTAACAGTTGTTCAGCCTGTAAACCACAGGCCAGCACCACCACGGCGGCAGTCAGTTTTTTACCACTCTCCAACTGTACCGCATGCTTGTCCAACGCGACTGCTCGATCGTGACAAATACTTACCCGCTCTGCAGCATCGGCAATCAACCAACGGGCGACATTCGGTGCATAAACGATACCGTCACTCGCCACCCGCAAGCCACCGGCTAAACCGTTGCGTAACATCGGTTCCAATGCCGCCACCTGCGTAGCGGTCAGCATTTCACTGGGCACCCCGCTTGCAGCCATGCGTTGTTGCTTTAACGCAGCAATCGCCATTTCATCCTGATGCTCCGCGATCCATAACGTGCCACACCCCCGCCAGGCACAGTCTTGCGGCATACGCTCCACTACGGCACGCCACAATCGCAGCGAATAAGCACTGAGCGCCAGTTCCGCCGGATTGTCATCCATACACACCAGATGCCCCATGCCTGCGGCAGTCGCACCAGGCCGCCGATCATCCACCAATTGTACGCGGCACCCCTGCTGTGCCAGTTGCCAGGCACAAGCCGCTCCGATAATCCCCGCGCCCACGACAATAACATCGGCGGTTGCCATTAGCGGATCCCCCAAATAAAGGGATCCCGCTCGTCTAACAGCAATTGAGTATCGGCACAAACGAACGCTTGCCCACGAATAAAAGGGGTAATTTTGTTACCTTTGGGTTGATAGAACGCGCTGAACTCACTGCCAATCACACTGGCCTGTTGCCAAACAGTATCCGGCGCTAATTTGCCGTCTGCGGCCAAACAGGCCAGTTTGGCGCTGGTACCCGTGCCGCAAGGGGAGCGGTCATAGGCTTTGCCTGGGCACAGCACAAAATTGCGGCTATCGGCGTGTTTGTCAGGTGAGAAAAGCTCAATATGATCGATAACCTCACCCTGTTCTCCACAAATATTTGCCAACTCAAGAGCCTGACGCACAGCCCAACAAAAGGCCGTCAATCTGTCGATATTATGAGGGGCAATCTCCAACGAATGGTCGGCGATCAGAAAAAACCAGTTACCTCCCCAGGCAATATCACCAACAACACAGCCATAGCCTGCTACCTCAACCGCTACCCGTTGGCGAAAACGATAGGCAGGAACATTCTCTACCGTAACACTGCCATCGTTGTGCAACGTAGCGTTTACCGCGCCTACCGGGGTTTCAATCAAATGTTTACCCGCACCAATCCGGCCAAGATAGGCTAAAGAGGCCATCAGGCCGATGGTGCCATGGCCACACATCCCCAGATAACCGGCGTTATTGAAGAAAATCACACCTGCGGTTGCCTGCGGTGAGCAGGGCTGACACAACAATGCCCCCACCAGCACGTCATTGCCACGCGGCTCCAGAACGATTGCGCTACGCCAATCATCATAGCGTTGCGCGAAAAGAGCTTTGCGTTCGGCCATCGTTCCCATGCCCAGATCGGGAAAACCCTCAACGATCAGGCGGGTTGGCTCACCACCGGTATGGGAATCAATCGCCCGCAGCGCGGTCAGGTGCGAAGATAGGTTCATCAGGCTCTCCAGAGTTAAAAAAATGTTATCAACGGAACCCAGCCTGCCCGAACCCTCTAATTACAGCTTGATGTCTTTCCGCGTAACCAATGCCGAAATCAGCATAATTCCCCCCGCTATCTGCCACTTCGTACACATCCGAGAACACCTTAATAAAGTAATTTAATTACTTATCAAACAATTAAAAAAAACACTTCACACAATTGGAAGCATCTCGGCACTAAAATGCCTGCCAATAAACTCATAACAGGTAAAAATATGCGGCGTTTCGCATATTTCATTTCTGGCTAATCATTGCACTTGCTAAGTTATATAAAAGTTAATATTGATCCGAATACGTTAAAAAAGAGCAATTTGTCAGTTCACTGAAATAGGTGTAATTATGCGATTAGCTCCTGAATACTGCGTGAACCCACGCTCTTCCCAGTTCACAGACGAAAATGAAGGCAATGTGTTTGCCATTGAGCAACTTTCCCAGTTGTGTGCAGGCCTGGCCCAACAGCGCCCGAACAACCTGCACAGCTTGCTCAACACCCTGGCATTGATTGCCCCGTTGCTGAACGCTATTCCTAACGTGGTGTTTTTCATTAAAGATGCACAGGCACGTTATTTGCTGGCCAATCTGACACTCGCCAAACGCTGCGGCTTTAAAACCGTCACACCGCTCTTGGGTAAAACTTCGGCAGACGTTTTTCCTGCCCAGTTAGGCTCTGGCTATACCGAGCAGGACTTACGAGTGTTACAGCATGGGGTACAGATTCAGGATCAGTTGGAGATGCACCTCTACAGCGGGCGTGAAACAGGTTGGTGTCTGACACAAAAACTGGCACTGCACGATACTCAGGGCAAAATTATCGGTATGGCTGGTATCTCGCACGATTTGCAGGAGGCCAAAGCCAACCACCCGGCTTACCAGCGTTTAGCGGCGATCGATGTCTACATTCGTGAGCATTTTGCCCGGCCAATTACCTCGGAAGAACTGACCGCGCTGACGGGGCTTTCTGTGGCACAAATCGAGCGTTACTGTAAACGTATTTTCCATCTGACCCCACGCCAGATGATCCATAAAGTCCGCCTTGAAAAAGCCACTGAGCTACTGGCGAGCGAACTGCCAATTACCGATATCGCTTTACAGTGCGGTTATACCGATCACAGCGCCTTCAGCCGCCAATTCAAAGCCATGACCGGCTCAACGCCGCGTGATTTTCGCACTACGTTAAGTAACTAACTTATTGAAATAAAACTACCGGATGGTGCTAACGCGCCAGGTTTATCGCTGTGCGTCATTTTCTGTCACTGTGCCAATTTCGTCATGGCAATCGGCGAAAGACGTCAAGCCGCTTCGGGTAATAGCGGTCAATCTGTTATCGAATTTCACCAATGATTCACCATTGATTAACAAAATCAGATAACAGGATAAAAGCGATGAACTCTAAAAATATTAGCTGGAGCGGCGTATTCCCAGCGGTGACCACTCAGTTCCGCAGCGATTTCTCCCTGGATCTCGATGCAACCCACGCGGTCATCAAAAACCTGGTTAAAGACGGTGTTTCCGGCTTGGTGGTTTGTGGCACCGTCGGAGAAAATACCTCACTGACCATGCAGGAAAAACTGGCGGTTATCGAAGTTGCAAAAGACGCAGCCAGAGACAAAGTACCTGTGATTGCCGGTATCGCCGAATTCACCACCGCTTTCGCCCAGAACATGGCGCGTGAAGCCGAGAAGGTGGGCGTCGACGGTATTATGGTGATGCCAGCCTTGGTGTACTCCGCCAAACCGCATGAGACCGCTGCCCACTTCCGTAGCGTGGCGGGGGCGACCGATCTGCCGATCATGGTTTACAACAATCCTCCCATCTACAAAAACGACGTCACTCCCGACATCCTCACCACACTGGTGGACTGCGACAACATCGTCTGTTTCAAAGACTCTTCTGGCGATACCCGCCGCTTTATCGATCTGCGCAATGCTGTGGGCGATCGCTTTGTGTTGTTTGCTGGCCTGGACGATGTGGTGCTGGAAAGTGTCGCCGTCGGTGCAGAAGGTTGGATCTCTGGCATGTCTAACGCCTTCCCGCGTGAAGGGGAAACCCTATTCCGGCTCGCGAAGCAAAAACGTTTTGAAGAAGCGCTGGCGCTCTACCGCTGGTTCATGCCGCTACTCCATCTGGATGCCCGCCCGGATCTGGTGCAATGCATCAAGCTTTGCGAAGAGCTTGCAGGCCGCGGCAGCGCCGTCACCCGCCCACCACGCCTGGCGCTGCAAGGGGAAACGTTACGGGAAGTCACCGCCATTGTGGCAACCGCGCTGGCAAACCGCCCGCAACTACCCGAAGTCGGGCTATAAACCCTGCTCATCGCCCGGTGCCTGACCGGGCTATTGCTCTTAACCTACAGGGGAAACTCATGCCGAATACTATTATCAGCGGCAAACACTTCATCGGCGGGCAGCGTATTGCCAGCGGCACAGCGGAACTGGCCAGTTGGCGAGCCGATAACGATCGGCCTACGGGCTATCATTTTTATCAAGCTAGCGGTGCAGAAACCGCTGCTGCCGCAGAGGCTGCCGCCAACGCCTTCAATGCCTATTCGCAAACCAGTAGCGAACAACGGGCCGCTTTTCTCTGTGCCATTGCCGACGAAATCGATGCGTTGGCTGAGCCTTTCTTTAACTTCGTCATGCAGGAAACCGCCCTGTCGTTAGCGCGACTGCAAGGTGAACGGGCTCGCACCAGCGGCCAGTTACGCCTGTTTGCCGAATTACTGCGCCGCGGTGATGTCCACGGCGTGCGCATCGATTGCGCCTTACCCGATCGCACCCCATTGCCGCGCCCCGATCTGCGCCAGTATCGCACTGCGCTTGGCCCGGTTGCTGTTTTTGGTGCCAGTAATTTCCCACTGGCGTTTTCCACCGCTGGGGGCGATACCGCAGCAGCCTTGGCTGCCGGGTGTCCGGTGGTTTTCAAGGCGCACAGTGGCCACATGATCACTGCAGAGCTCACCGCACAGGCGATCGAACGCGCGGTGCAACAGCAACAGATGCCTGCTGGCGTTTTCAATATGATTTTCGGCGCACGGATCGGGGCCGAACTGGTACAGCATCCGGCTATTCAGGCGGTGGGTTTTACCGGTTCTCTGCAAGGGGGGCGGGCTTTATTTGATTTAGCCATGCGCCGCCCACAGCCTATTCCAGTGTTCGCTGAAATGTCGAGCATCAATCCAGTCGTCATCATGCCACAGGCGTTAGCTCAACGTGGGCCAAGCATCGCCCAGGAGTTAGTCGCTTCGTTCACCCTCGGCTGTGGGCAATTCTGTACCAAACCCGGGTTGATTATTGGCATACGCAGCCCAGCATTCAACCAGTTGATTGATGATTTAAAACACAGCGTAAATGCCGCCACACCGCAACACATGCTGAATGCGGGCACGCTGGCAAATTATCACCATGGGCTGCAAGCACTGGCACAACACCCTGGGTTGGAGCACTTGGCAGGTAACCTGGAACCACAACCCCATCTGGCTACACCTCAACTTTATCTGGCAGACAGCCAATTACTGTTCAACCAAGATGCCTTACTACAGGAGGAAGTGTTTGGCCCGGTGGCGATCGTAATTACCGTTGAGGATCAGCGGCAATTGCTGGCAGCACTGGAACACTTGCAAGGGCAACTGACCGCGACGTTACTTGCTGAACCTAGCGATATGGCGGCGTCAGCCGAACTACTGCCCTTGTTGACGCGTAAAGCCGGGCGAGTGCTGTTCAATGGTTACCCAACCGGAGTAGAGGTTTGTGATGCCATGGTGCACGGCGGCCCTTACCCTGCGACCAGCGATGCACGCGGCACCTCGGTCGGTACGCTAGCTATTGAGCGTTTTTTACGCCCGGTTTGCCTGCAGAACGCGCCTGCCGCTCTGTTGCCCGCCGCCTTACAGGACAGTAACCCGCTCAACCTGCTGCGGTTAGTCAATGGCACCTACACCCGCGCCTCATTAGAAGGAGCCTCTTATGGCAACAGGCAAATTTAAAAAGCAGCTAACGCTCACCGACCTGACGTTTATCGGTCTGGGCGCAATATTTGGTTCCGGTTGGCTGTTCGCTGCCAGCCATGTCTCCTCTATCGCCGGGCCAGCCGGGATCTACTCATGGCTGATCGGTGGACTAGCAGTACTGTTACTCGGGATTGTCTACTGCGAACTCGGGGCCGCTCTACCACGGGCTGGCGGCATTATCCGCTATCCGGTATTTTCCCACGGCGAACTGATGGGTTATTTATTGGGCTTTATCACTCTAATAGCCTTCTCCAGCCTGATCTCGATCGAAATCGTCGCTGCACGCCAGTATGCTGCCGCCTGGTTCCCGTTTCTCACTCAACCCGGTTCTGGTGACCCAACGTTGATCGGTTGGCTGGTGCAACTGCTCTTGCTGTGCTTTTTCTTTGCTCTCAACTATTACAGCGTTAAAACCTTCGCCAAATCCAACAACCTGATCAGCGTGATCAAATTTCTCGTTCCGCTCTTGGTGATCGTAGTACTGTTTACCTTTTTCAAACCGGATAATCTGCACAGCCAGGGGTTCGCTCCATTCGGGGCCGCCGGGGTTGAAGCGGCTATCTCTGCGGGCGGAATTATCTTCGCTTATCTTGGCCTGACGCCGATCATTTCGGTGGCCAGCGAGGTGCAAAAACCACAGCGCACGATTCCGATCGCTCTGATCCTGTCGGTCGTGCTGTCCACCATTATTTATGTATTGCTGCAACTGGCGTTCCTCGGCAGCATCCCAAGTGAGATGTTGACAGAGGGTTGGGCAGGGATCAGCAAACAGTTCTCGCTACCCTATCGGGATATTGCCGTTACGCTGGGCATGGGTTGGTTGGCCTTTATGGTGGTAAGCGACGCCATTATTTCACCCAGCGGTACTGGCAACATTTATATGAATGCCACACCACGCGTCATTTATGGTTGGGCGCGCACCGGTACTTTCTTCAAGATATTTACCCGGGTTGATGAGCAATCAGGCATCCCGCGTCACGCTTTGTGGTTAACCTTCGCCCTGTCTATTTTCTGGACGCTGCCGTTCCCATCGTGGGAACGTCTGATCGGCGTGGTATCCGCCGCGTTGGTGCTGAGTTACGCCATCGCTCCGGTGACTGCCGCCGGGTTACGCCGCAACGCACCTGACCTGCCCCGGCCATTCCGGGTCCGTGGTTTTTGCGTGCTCGGGCCACTGTCTTTTATTATCTCGGCGCTGATCGTTTATTGGTCCGGCTGGAATACCGTTTCCTGGCTGCTCGGCCTGCAAATCCTGATGTTCTTCATCTATATCCTGTTCAAAAATAAAGTGCCAACGCATGCCATCAGCCTGAAACAGCAGATCTACTCCTCTCTATGGCTGATCGCTTTCTATGCGCTGATTATCGTTGCTTCTTATTTCGGCAGTTTCGGCGGCATCGGTGCCATCAGCCATCCTTGGGATACCCTACTGGTTGCTGCCATCGCGCTGGTTATTTACTACTGGGGTGCCTACACCTGTTTACCTAAGGCGAATTTTGCCGGGGACGAAGAAGAATAAGGAAGAATGATGACTGAAACCGTAAATTTATCACTGGATGACGCTTACCAATTGGCCCACCGCGCATTACGCAGCAATGGCTTCAGCGAGCCACACGCTCATGCCGTGGCACAGAACGTCACTGCCGGTGAACGGGACGGTTGCGCCTCCCATGGTTTGTATCGTGTCTTGGGCTGTGTCCGCTCGCTGCATGCGGGCAAGGTATCCGCCGATGCCGAGCCATTGCTCATCGACACCGCTCCCGCCATTATGCGCGTGGATGCTGGTGGTGCCTTCTCACTGGTCGCCTACCAGAACGCGTTGCCAACATTTATTGATAAAGTTCGGCACTGTGGCATCGCTGCTTTGGCCATTAACCATTGCGTACACTTTTCTGCGCTTTGGGCCGATCTCGAACCGCTGGTCGAGCACGGTTTGGTTGCGCTCGCCTGTACGCCAAGCCATGCCTGGGTGACACCGGCTGGCGGGACTCAACCGCTATTTGGCACCAATCCGATAGCTTTTGGTTGGCCACGCCCACAGCAGCCACACTTCATCTTTGATATGGCCACCAGCGCCGTTGCCCGGGGCGAAATCGAACTGCATCGCCGCGCAGGCAAGCCCCTGCCAGAAGGTTGGGGGCTCGATCAGCAAGGCCAGCCTTCAACCGACGCGGCCAGCGTGTTGCAAGGTGCAATGCTGACTTTTGGCGGGCATAAGGGCTCGGCACTGGCTGCCATGGTGGAACTGCTGGCCGGGCCACTGATTGGTGATATGACCAGCAAAGAATCGCTGGCTTATGACGCCCAAACCGGTTCTTCCCCTTACGGCGGCGAACTGATTATTGCCATGGATCCGGCACGCTTTCTGGGTGCAGACCAACGGGCGCACTTCGCACGTGCAGAAAATATGTTTGCCAACATGCAGGCACAAGGCGCGCGTATCCCCGGAGAACGGCGTTTTCAGGCTCGGCAACACAGCCTGCAACGGGGCGTCACGCTGCCAAAAACGTTGTACGATGAAATTACGGCGCTATGCCGATGATATAACAGGCCCGCACAAACGGCGGGCCAAAAAGTCATCGAGGAGGGGTTATCTAATCACCATCACCGATGTTTTGGCATGGCGCACAATCGCGGCGGCGTTGGAACCCAAGAGATAGGTTTTCACACTTGGCCGACGGGAACCAATGACGATCAGGTCGGCCTCTATCTCTTCGGCAAGCTGTAGTACTTCGTCGCGCGGTGAACCGAAGCTGATGGTATACGCCAAACTCTCCAGCGGCAGATCGATTTCCGCCATGATTTTTTTCAGCCCTTCAATCGCTTTCACTTCCGCCTGGTTCTCAAACTCCTTAAGGCCGAAGGAGTAAGCCGTGACAAATGCCGAAGCATCAGGCAATGCGTGGAAGAAATGCACCTTGGCACCGGACATTTTTGCCAGATACTCGACATGCTTGAGAGCATGCTCAGTCAAGACGTCCTCTGCTATATCTACCGGTACTAAAATGGTCTTGTACATAATCAATCCCTTCTTTATTTACCGTAATGAGGCCAGTTTACTGCCGAGCACCAGGATGGTGAAGCGGATTATGCCACTTTTGTGAGGCCTGGCAGTTGAAGATAGCACCATCATCCCTTAAGTAACCTGGAGGCAAAACCCCTACTCGCCGCAGCTAAACCAATGATTTTTACTTTTGTGACTGCTAACACAAAACCAAGAAATATACACAGTCGCACAGCGAATCTGCTTTATCAGCCGCCACTATCAACTGCTTAAAACTTAACTGTTCTTTTTGAGCTCAATCTGCTCAACGCAATATTCTTTTCCCCTTGAACACATAAGTTTAAGTGTTTAATCACATTACTTTTTCTCATGCGAAATATACAACATGCTTTTTAATCAATGAGATAAGACCTTAGAGTGCTGTTCATTTGCTGCGGCAAAGAGTAATCTTCCGCCCCTTGAATGCCCGATTTGCTGCCAAAGTGTAAAGAATAATCGACTGCTATCGCACCTATAAATGTTGTAAAAATGTTGCATGAAAATAACAATTTTGAGTTATTTTACTAACAGCCGGGCTGTACCGATAAACACATAAAAAAGAGCCAATTTAGAGCTCGAAACTTCACTCATGACAGGTAAAACAGGACATCATCAGATGGTAGATCATTCTAAAACAACAGCGGATGTCACACCGGGATCAGAAGATCATCTAAGACGAAACCTCACCAATCGACACATTCAGCTGATCGCCATTGGTGGTGCGATTGGTACCGGTTTATTTATGGGCTCCGGTAAAACCATCAGTTTGGCGGGGCCCTCCATTATTTTTGTGTACATGATTATCGGCTTTATGCTGTTTTTCGTGATGCGCGCGATGGGTGAACTGCTGCTCTCCAATCTGCAATATAAATCCTTCAGCGACTTCGCCGCCGACCTGCTCGGCCCATGGGCAGGCTTTTTCACCGGGTGGACCTACTGGTTTTGTTGGGTAGTGACCGGCATTGCCGATGTCGTCGCCATCACCGCCTATGCTCAATTCTGGTTCCCCGATCTGTCGCAATGGATCGCTTCACTGCTGTGCGTTTTACTGTTACTCAGCCTGAATCTGGCAACGGTGAAAATGTTCGGTGAAATGGAGTTCTGGTTTGCGATGATCAAGATCGTCGCCATTGTCAGCCTGATTATTGCCGGTTTGGTGATGGTCGCTATGCACTTTGAATCACCTAACGGTAACGTCGCTTCGTTCTCGCATTTATGGAATGACGGCGGCATGTTCCCGAAAGGCATCAGCGGTTTCTTTGCTGGTTTCCAGATCGCGGTATTCGCCTTTGTAGGCATCGAACTTGTGGGGACTACCGCAGCAGAAACCAAAGACCCGGAAAAAGTGCTGCCACGTGCGATTAACTCCATTCCAATCCGCATCATCATGTTCTACGTGTTTGCGTTGATCGTCATTATGTCGGTGACGCCATGGAGTTCCGTGGTTGCCGACAAGAGCCCGTTTGTTGAGCTGTTTGTCCTGATTGGCCTACCGGCTGCGGCCAGCGTAATCAACTTTGTTGTGCTGACCTCTGCGGCATCTTCCGCCAACAGTGGAGTATTTTCCACCAGCCGTATGCTATTTGGCCTGGCGCAAGAAGGAGACGCACCTAAATCGTTTGCCAATCTTTCCAAACGTGCAGTACCGGCCAACGGCCTGACCTTTTCCTGCATCTGTTTGCTGAGCGGTGTGGTGCTGATTTACCTGATCCCGAATGTGATGACGGTATTTACCCTGGTCACCACCGTCTCGGCCATCCTGTTTATGTTTGTCTGGACCATCATTTTGTGTTCATACCTGGTTTACCGTAAACAACGCCCGGCGCTACACCAGAAATCGATCTACAAAATGCCTGCCGGTAAACTGATGTGCTGGGTATGCATGGCATTTTTCGTGTTTGTGCTGGTGTTATTGTCACTGCGTGATGATACCCGGCAGGCGCTGGTGGTTACGCCGCTGTGGTTTATCATTTTGGGGATCGGTTATCAGTTTGTCCGCCGTAAAAGAGCCTAAACGTCCAGAGGTTGTGACGGTTTGCCCCTTTTCCGCGCAATACATAACGCAACCAACCGCTGGCAACAGCGGTTGGAACAAAAACTCAAGAGTCAGAATTGGATTGTAGCCAGGCAATAACTTTAGCTACCCCACTACCGGGTGGTGCTTTATGTTGCGTCAACAGACAATAACCACTCCCATCCTGTTCGAAACCAAAGGGGGCAACTAATAGGCCCGCCTTGATATCGTCACGCACATGCTGCCAGGGGCCGATCGCGATCCCAATGCCCGCAACCGCAGCCTGCAAGCTGAAATAGAAGTGATCAAAATGCTGCTGTGGGCGATTACTCAAGGAAATACCCTGCGAACTTGCCCAATCGTGCCAGGCATGTGGTCGGGTAGCGGTATGCAGCAGCAGAGCGTCATCATGTAAATACTTCTCTCCGCCTTTATCCACCACAAATTGATCGAGCATCTCTGGTTTACATACCGGGCCAACCTTTTCGATAAACAACGTCTCACTGTGCATATTACTGCCCCAGTCAAAATCATTACGGCGTATCGCCACCGTGGTGCCATCACGGAAAGAAAACGCCCCCCCGCCAGCCACCAACTGCAGGTTAATGTCCGGTAAAGCTTCCTGAAAAGCGGGCAAACGCGGGATCAGCCAACGCATCAGCAAAGTGGGTTCGCAAGAAAGGACGATCGGCGCATCCTGTGCTTGCTGATACAACTCCTGGGTGGTGTCTTCCAGAATACCGAATGCCTGCTGCGTAGCCTGATACAGCTTCCGGCCTGCTGGTGTCAGAAATACTCGCCGATGGCGGCGTTCAAATAACGCAACCCCCAGCTCATCTTCAAGTGCGCGTACCGCTCGGCTTACCGCCCCATGCGTCAGGCTGAGGCTCTGGGCTGCTAGCGTAAAACTCTCTTTACTTGCTGCAGCCTCAAAACAACGTAACCCGCCGAGTGACAGTTGCCGACCGACTTTGCGTGAGGATTTCTCACCAACATGGTCAGTTTTCATCGTTTGTCCTCATCCCGTTATTTTTTTATAAATCATTTAAAACAAGCCATCCTTGGAACTGAAAAATAATGACTGAACTCTTAGCTGTAGCCACCATCACTTTATTAGCAGTAATCAGCCCCGGGCCTGACTTTGCCATGGTCTCACGCAATAGCCTGCTGCTCTCGCGCCGCGCCGGGTTACTGAATGCCTGTGGTATCGGCGCAGGCGTGCTGATTCATGTTACTTATACCCTTATCGGCGTCGGGATGCTGGTGCTACAGTCTTTATGGTTATTCTCTTTATTCCAGACCGTCAGTGCAATCTGGTTGATCTACCTGGGGCTCGGTATGTTACGCCAGGCAAGCCGCCCTTTAACACCACAAACAGCCATAGCGTCCAATGACTTAAGCGCATTAAAAACCGGCTTTCTCACCAATTTACTGAACCCAAAAACTACATTGTTCATTGTGAGTTTGTTTATACAAGTGGTTAATCCCCAAACCCCTGTTGCAGTACAAATCGGCTACGGGCTGTTTATTTCATTCACCCATGTTATCTGGTTCAGCCTCGTAGCATGGTTCTTTTCGTCACCGGCCATGAATGCGCGTTTTTTGCACATGCGCAAAAGCATCGATCGGCTCTTTGGCGGGGTCCTCATCACCCTGGGCGGCTTACTGTTCGCAAGCCACTTCAAATCAGAGTAAAACGGTTAAAAATCAACCTGTCATCATCTCTTGTTGCTGAACTATTGCAGGGTTAGAATGCCGCTCAGCCTGCCATTGACGATCTGAACGTCATGGTTAATTCGAAAGGTGTTCTGTTTTTTGCGTCTTGCAAAGGGAAATGAGTCAGTGTCTAAAGATTTTGATGAACTAATAAGAGATATGGATCTTATTATTGAAAATATAGACAGTTTCAAGGCTATGGTTCCCCGCGCACCTGAACCATCGGTGGAACCGCCAGCTACACATTATTATGATTCGTTCTGCGAAAATATTGCGTTAAAAGTCGTCCTGAAAGTGTTGCTCTCATCGGTGGACAAAATTGTAAAGGTGCAGATCGCCAACAAAGTTGAGCAGGAAATCGCCCAGATCGAACAGCAGGTCATGCTTGCCGGTGGCGGCCCAGTCGCCGCAGAAGATTTGGCGCAAATGACACACTATGTTCGCCGCACCGTCAGTGATTTGCTTGGCTAGGCTGGCTATCACTGATGCTGCCAGCAAACGGCGTCAGACTGATTATTCATGATGCCTAATAATCAGGCGAATGATAAGAAGCATCAGCGAAACGCCTTGGCGGCAATTCTAACGGTTTGGTTTTACCTACTTTGACCGCTTTTGCGGGGTCGCCAGCAATAAACTCCAGGGTGGGTGAGTAGTAAAACGGCAGCCACGCCTGATAACTGCTCTCCCACTCCCACTTTACCGGGCATGGCCACAGAATATCTTCATATAGAATATAGTAGATCCATCGCCCATGCGGACGGCGCGGCTTGACTGTTTTCATAGTGCCATCAGTAACTCTCTCACCCATCGCCTAGTTTTCTGCTCAATGTTCCGAACAATCAAACAGTCATAGTACCTCAGTGCTCCCACCCGAGGCGAGAGACACCACTTTTGTTTGCTGGCTGCGATTAATTATAAAACATGGAGGGCTGGCTGGCTAAGCCTGCGGCATTGGCAGTATGAAGTAGGTATCAGTCTGGAAAGCAATGAGGGGCATACCGCGATTGCTGCTATAGAATCGCGGTGATAACAATTTTTCCCTGGTGAGGCACAATACAAGCTATTGATTCTGCTTGGAGGTTAAGTGTGTGGCGACCCCCTTATTACAGTTAACTTAATTGCTTTTAGTCACGATAGGAACAGGTGAAAAACACCCTTGCATTAAACCATAAGAAATGTTAACTAGTTCGACTGATTTAAGCGTTTTGATTGCATAGGAAATAATTAAGATGAAAAGGAATCGTTATTTATGAAGTTAAACATAACAGATACACCAACCCCTCATGATGAAGAATATGTGATTGACAGTCTCTGGGCACATAACAATAGATTTGATTCAGTAGACATCCATCCATTGTTCCTCACGCTCACAGATGACAACAGTAAGATTGTTGCAGGATTAGTCGCAAGAACATGGTGGGGTGGGCTAGAGGTTCAATATCTTTGGGTCAGTGATGAATATCGTAATAAGGGATATGGTCGAAAATTAATGCTCAGCGCGGAAGAAGAAGCCTTAAAGCGCAACTGCCATATGGCTTATGTCGATACTTTCAGTTTTCAAGCGCAAGTTTTTTATGAGAAGCTGGGATACCAACCCTACGGTAGCTTAGGTGGATATGCACATAAGCATACCCGCATTTATTTGGCGAAAAAACTTTAATCTGGCTAATTATCTGAGGTGGACATGAACTCACTCCATAGTAACGATAAATTCTATCTAAATGGACTCATAACTATGATGGAACACTTAAATGAACCATGGGGTATTAAGGATCTCTGCTCACGCCACCTCTATATGAATAAAGCTGCTTATCTTTATACCAACACACCACTAAACTTTGATGTCGAAGGGAAATTCGACGATGAATTCCCCGCTGACTGGGCAGAGTTCGCCCCAGAACTGAAAGAGCATGACCGCCGTACTGAAGGAACAAGGGATCGAGTCGCTGTCATAGAAACACATTATTGGTATGGAAAAGACCACTTGACACCTTTTATCAGTGAAAAACTACCAATCTATAATGACAAGAAAAGTCTGGTGGGGGTCATGTGGAATGCCAGACAGCTTGATACATTTTCGCCACTTAAATATATTAACCAGCAAAAACCCTGTATTTTAACCACTAAATTCAGCACGGAAACATTCACTCAATCAGAACTCGATATCATATTTTTAATGTTGCAAAGGTATACAAACAAGGAGATTGCAAAATTATATAAAGTTAGTAATAAAACAATAGAAAATAGGATCTACAACATTTATCAGAAGGCAGATGTACATACGCTCCAGCAGTTCGAGGAATTTTGCAGACAAACACATCTTGATAACTATATTCCTGGGCGTCTGATTGCAAAAGGCATTCAGTTTATTTAAACATAAAAGAGAGATGATCGTGATTAATATTGAGGACTACCCATTAAGCCGAGTGCCACAAAACAAAAGAGTTTCTTTTTTAAGCGTGGCTGTCGTTCATATGGGGATGTTGACGGCGTTGGACCAGTTTATGCTAGGAGCTGTACTGGGTAACTCCATGACGCTGACAAATGCTTTTATTGCCATCTTCATCGGCAGTGCGATCTTTGGCGTGGTAACGTTTGGCCTAGGGCTTGCGGGTATGAGGGAAGGTGTCTCCGGCAGCTTACTGGCCCGATGGTGTGGTTTTGGGCGCCTTGGCTCGGTATTGATAGGTTTAGTCGTCGCTATCAGTTTATTAGGTTGGTTTGGCATACAGAACGCTATTTTCGCAAAATCGCTAAACTTTGCCTTGGGCGATCGTCTTGGGTTCGCTTGGTCGGCAACGCTATCGGGCCTGTTTCTTACGGCCTTGGTCACCTTTGGCTTTAAAGCACTGCGCATCACCGCGCGTATTGCGGTTCCGCTGTTCATTTTGCTGGTGTTTTTTATTTCTTATAATGTGCTTTCGGGGCAGAAACTGCATGAAGTTATTAATCTGTCCCCAGCCGGGGAAACATTAACCATCAGTGCCGGTATTACTATCGTAGTCGGCGGTGCCATTGTTGCTAGTTTGATGACACCCGACCTGACCCGTTATTCTAAAAATAAACAGCACGTTTTTGGCATTACTCTGTTAACCATTATTGCAGGTGAATTTGTGGTTAACGGCTTGGCAATATTGATTGCCAAAACGCTCGGTACCGCAGACGTAGTCACTATCATGGCCCAGACTGCGGGTGGCGTTGGCTTATTGGTTGTCGTGTTTTCTACCTTACGAGTCAACGATCTTAACCTTTATTCATCATCGTTAGGAGTAGTGAATGCGGTTGAAGGTATTACCGGTAGAAAGCTTAAATACACCACGACTACTGTCATTATTGGTCTATTAGGTACTTTACTTTCCGTTCTCGGTATTTTAGATCGGTTTGTGGACTTCCTGACCCTATTGGGCGTCGTTTTTCCACCAATCATTGGCGTTATGCTGGTGGATTATTACCTTTTACGCACCCACAGAAATATCTTGGACAATAGCCGCCTTACCGGGCAGCTGCCACAGGAAACACCATTCATCGGTTGGGTAGCCATCATTGCCAGCGTGATTGGCAGCGCAGTTGGGTTGCTAACTGAATGGGGTGTTCCCACCATCAACTCATTGCTGGCAGCCAGCCTGATTTACTGGCTGTTAAAACTGCTACCTGGGCGAGCCATCAATTTGCAGACCACTTAGCCGGTCAACGCCTTGTACCGCCAACCTGGCTCTTATTATCGGCTGGCGGTACCTGCCCTTCATCACAGTGAGTTAACGATGGCAAACCTTTCTACCCACAACGCTATCAAAACAGGCCGCTAAACAACCCTATCCCCAATAGAGATGAACCGCTACCAATCACCCCTGCCCACCAGCGGTTGGTGGTAGAAAGCGCCAGCAGATAGCCGATTCCCAACCCCACCAGATGAAGCCCTGCCGTCGCCATCACCATACCGGAAAGTGCCATGGCCGAATGGGAGAGCTCCGCACCGTGCGCCAAACCATGGAAAATAGCCAAAACACCAATGATTAACGCCCCAGTTACCGCACTCAACTTCAACCGCAGCGCCACCATCACGCCGACCACCAACAACGAGGCGGCGACAAGGTATTCGGTCGCCGCTACTGTTATCCCAGCCATGCTGGTCAGCGCGCCCACCAACAGCAACCCGGCAAATGCCAACGGAGCAAGCCACCATGTCCGGGTATTCATGGCGCTCCAAATGCCCACCAGAATCATCGCCACCAGGTGATCCATCCCGGTCAGCGGATGGATAAGACCCTTGGTAAAGCTTAAAACGTGATGAGTACCACCGTCATTCCCAACGTGGGCAAAAGCCAGCAGCGGGAACAGCGCCAATACGGATACAGCCACAGCTTTGACATTAATACGCATAGTTATCACCTGTTGATTATCCTTATAAGAAACCCTAGAAAACTGACTTACCCCTAACGCGCTGCGGCAATTAACGCCTGCCCCAGCGCCAAACCGCCATCACCAGTAGGCCATTGTGACGGCAGCAACACCTGCAAACCCTCCAGTTGTTGCACCAGCAGTTGACGCAACAACCGGTTATGCAAAACCCCGCCCGACAGCGCGACGGTACGCACGCCCTGCTGCTGCGCCGCTTGCCGGGCCAACGCGGCAAAACCCTGTGCCAGCGCCCAATGGAAGGCATAAGCCCGCTGTGCTGGCGCAGCTCGATAGCTCAACCATTGTGGCCAAAAAGCAGCCAAGTCCAGTTGCTGGTCGCACAGCGGCAGAGAAACCGGTGGCTGATGGTGCGGGCTTTGCTGCGCCAACGCTTCCAGCAGACAAGCGGCTTCACCTTCCCAAGAGATTTGCGACGGAGCGATTTGCAATGCCGCAGCCACCGCATCAAACAATCGCCCGGTAGAAGACGCCAGTGGCGCGTTAATCCCCCGCTCAACCGCTCGCGCCAGAACGCTACCCTGTGGTTGCGGAATACTGGCCGCTTCCGGCAACGCTTGCCAGCCAGGCACAAAACGCAGCAAGTGCGCCAGCAGGTTGCGCCACGGTTGCTGCGCCGCTAAATCGCCCCCCGGCAACGCTACCGCAGGCAAGCCGCCCAAATGTTCGCAATGCTGATAACCCACCAACAGGCATTCGCCACCCCACAGTTGCCCGTTCATGCCATAACCCAAACCATCCAGCGCCAACCCGATGACCTTGCCACCATTGCGCGGCCAGCCATGTTCGGCCAGGCAACTGACCAAATGGGCATGGTGATGAAGTATTTCCACACAAGGAATCGCTAAACGTTCGGCCAACTCTTGCCCCTGCTGATGGCTGAGATAACCGGGATGAGCATCAATGGCGATCGCCTGCGGTACCACGCCGTAGATCTCACTGAACAGCGCAATCAATTGCTGTTGCTGCTGGCGGGTGGCCTCATCGGTCAGCGAACCAAGGTGCTGGCTGACCACGGCGTGATCGCCCCACAACAGGCAAAAGGTATTCTTATTATCGGCACCCAGCGCCAGAACCGGGGATTGCATGTTAAAACCGGGCGGCAATGGCAACGCATCGGGCACATAACCGCGCGCACGCCGCAGCATTTCACAGCCCTGTTGGTTTAGGCGCAGCACCGTATCGTCGGCACGCTGGACGATCTCGCGGTTATGCAGCAACCAACCGTCAGCAATTTCTGCCAATTCCTCAAGCGCTTGCTGATTGGTCATCGCCGGGGGTTTACCCGACAGATTGCCAGAGGTCATCACCAACGGGCGGGCAACCTGCTGGAGCAATAAATGTTGCAGCGGATTGGCAGGCAGCATCACCCCCACTTCGTCCAACCCAGGGGCAATTTCCCGGCACAGCGGACTTTGGGTATGTGCAGGCACCAGCACTACCGGTGCCGCCGGGCTACGCAGCAGTTTGAGCAATGGCACGGGGTCTGCCACCTGAACACAGGCAGCCAACCCGTTAGCATCCGGCATCATCACCGCCAGCGGCTTGGCTGGGCGACGCTTGCGCTGACGCAGGCGCTGCACCGCCGCTGAATTAGTCGCATCACAGGCCAGATGAAAGCCGCCAATGCCTTTGATCGCCAGGATCTCCCCCGCCATCAGTGCCTGAGCAGCCCGTTGCAGCGCCTCTTCCGCCTTGGCCGTCACATTACCGCTGGCATCGCTCAGCCACAGTTGTGGGCCGCAAACTGGGCAGGCATTCGGCTGCGCGTGGAATCGACGGTCAGTCGGATCGTCATACTCCGCCTGACACGCCGCGCACAGCGGGAAAGGCTGCATAGAAGTATTGGGGCGATCGTAAGGCATCTGGCGAATGATGGTGAAACGCGGGCCGCAGTGGGTGCAGTTGATAAACGGGTAGCGGTAGCGCCGGTTTTGCGGCGAGTTCAATTCTGCCAGGCAGGCGTCGCAAGTGGCAGCATCGGCGACAATATGGGTATCGAGCCGCCCTGCGCCGCTGCGGGCGATGGTAAAATCCAGCGGTTCCTGCGGCCAATGCAAGGGGTGCTGGCTGATGCTGTCGATCCGCGCCAACGGCGGGCATTGTAGCGGCAAGGCATGCAGAAAATCCGCCACTTTGGCCGATTGCCACAGCCGGACGATCACCCCAGCGCCATCGTTACTGACATCACCGCGCAGCTCGAACTGCCGCGCCAGCAGCCAAACGTAGGGGCGAAACCCCACCCCTTGCACCTTGCCTTTTACCCGCAGGCTAAGGCCATTTCTATCGGCGGCTGTAATATCAATATGTGTCATGGCATCTAGCTACCACTACAACAGATGAGCACCGGTGTTGATGCCATTGAAGGCGCTGAACGCAGACGCAGCGCATAGGCGAACGCGCCATGGACGGCGCGTTCAGGCGAGACAGGCAGGGACGCCTGTCGTAGCCGGCCGTAATGCGCTGTGGCGGAGTGAAGGGAGCCGCGCAGCGGCCGCCTGATATGGCAAGGGCCGGGGTGCAGGGGGCTGGCTCTTGAGCCCCCTGCTCGGGCGCGTTCACGGCGCTACCTGATAAACCCCATATTTTTAGCGTCCGAAAAACATGCTTATTCAAGTTCAAGCCAGCAAACAAAATATAGCCCTTATAGGTAATAAAACGGGTCAGCTAACAAATCCGTGGCAGTGGCTCATCCAACGGCAGATCCAAGCGGCGGGAAACGCCAAACAACCCCACCACATTCACCTGCTGGCGCTCCAGCGTGCGGCCAATCACCGCCGCATCCCGCCCCAATGGGTGCTGATGCAGCACGGCCAACACCTCGGCTTCTGCCTCGGGGGCCACCACCAGCACCAACTTGCCTTCATTGGCAAAGTTCAGCGCATCCAGCCCCAATAACTCGCAAATCCCGCGCACCGCCGGTTTCAACGGCAACGCCGCTTCCACGATCTCCATGCCGCAGCCGCTGGCGCTGGCAAATTCATGCAGCACCGCCGTTACACCGCCGCGCGTGGCATCACGCAGCGCTCGCACCCCGGCGATGTGTAACAACGGCGCAATCAGCGGGGCCAGCAGAGCACAATCGCTGGCCAGTTCGCTTTCTAAGCCTAAGCCTTCACGCAGATTGAGAATGGTTGCACCATGATCGCCGAGCGTGCCGCTGACGATAATGCTGTCGCCCTGCCGGATCTGATGGACACCCCAATCGACGCTGGCCGGAATCGCACCAAAGCCGGTGGTGTTGATAAAAATCTTGTCTGCCGCGCCACGGGGCACCACTTTGGTATCACCGGTCACGATCTGCATCCCGGCTTGCTGCGCCGTAGCCGCCATCGACTGCACGACTCGTTCCAAGGTGGCAAACGGCAACCCTTCTTCCAGAATCAAGCCACAGCTCAGGTAACGTGGCAGCGCACCGCTGACCGCTACGTCGTTGGCTGTGCCACACACCGCCAGCTTGCCGATGTCGCCACCGGGAAAGAAAATCGGGTCGATCACATAGCTATCAGTGGATACCGCCAGCCGATCCCCTGCTGCACAAAGCTCGCTCAGCGCGATACGCGCCTGATCTTCCCGTGCGTTCAGTGCCGGGTTGGCAAAGGCTTGCAAGAACAGTTCCTCGATCAGGCGTTGCATCGCCCGCCCGCCGCTGCCGTGCGCCAGCGTGATCTCGCGCTCATCGTTCGGTTTAAACATTAAGCCGTCTCCCTGCAGTACTGATAATAAGCCGCACAGGCCCCTTCCGATGACACCATCAGGGCACCAAAGGCGTTGCTTGGCGTACACGCGTTGCCAAACAGTGGGCAAGCGTCCGGCTTGCAACGCCCGGTCAGCACCTCGCCACAGCGCGAACGCGGATCATCCGCCACCCGTTGCGTTTGGGGCTGAAAGCGCCGTTCGGCGTCAAACTCGGCATAGTCCGCCGTCAGTTGCACGCCGGAATGGGCGATCTCCCCCAAGCCGCGCCATTCGCTGCTGTCTTTCAGGCAAAACACCTCCGCCAACGCCTGCTGCGCCAAGCGGTTACCCTGCTCCGGCACAATGCGCCGATACTGGTTCTGCACCGCGCAACGGCCAACGCTCAACTGTTCCAGCAGCATCACCAGCCCTTGCAAAATATCCAGCGGTTCAAACCCGGTGACCACCAGCGGTTTATGGTATTGCTCGGCGATAAAGCCGTAAGGTGCATTGCCGATCACCATACTGACGTGGCCGGGGGCCAGAAAACCGTCAATGCGGATATCGGGCTGCTGTAACAGGCTGCGCAAGGTGGGGATCAGGGTAATGTGCTGGCAAAACAGGCTGAAGTTGGTCAGTTTACGCTGGCGAGCCTGTTGCAGAGTCAACGCACTGGCAGGCATGGTGGTTTCAAAACCCAACCCGAAAAACACCACTTCACGCTGCGGATGGTCCACAGCCAGTTGCAAAGCATCCAACGGCGAGTACACCACGCGGATATCAGCACCGTGCCGCCGGGCATCCAGCAGCGAGCCGTTGCGCCCACGCACGCGCATGGCATCGCCATAGGTGCAGAAAATCACTTCCGGATGCGCGGCAATTTCCAGGCAACTATCAATGCGCCCCATCGGCAAAACGCAGACCGGGCAACCCGGCCCATGGACAAACTCCAGGTTGTCCGGCAGCAGCCGATCGAGCCCGAATTTGAAAATCGCATGGGTATGGCCGCCGCACACCTCCATGATTTGCAGCGGTAAACGCTGCGACGTGGGCATGGCGATCATGAGCTGTGCAATACGATGCAACAAGGCCCGGGTCAACGCCGGATCGCGGAACTCATCAACGTAGCGCATCGCTGCCCCCCGGCATGGGTGACTCCAGCCCGACGGCCCGCATATGTTCCAACGCGGCCAGCGTATCCAGCGCTTCCTGTTCGTCCAGCTGGCTCATGGCAAACCCTACGTGCACCAGCACCCACTGCCCGAGCAGCGCCTGCGGTGAATCCTCACACACCAGTGCGATATTGACCGCGAGCGACACGCCACCTACCTCGACCGTCGCCAGTTGGTGCAGGTCTTCGCCAACCGCGATCACTTTACCCGGTACGCCGAGGCACATTATTGCGCCTCCAGCCAACTGAGCCAGAGATCCATCCCCTCACCGCTGGTGGCCGACAGCGCAATCACCTGAATGGTTGGATTAACCTGGCGGGCATAGGCAATGCACTGTTCAACCGAGAAATTAACGTAGGGCAGCAAATCGATCTTGTTGATCACCATCAGCGTGGCAGCGGCGAACATATGCGGATATTTGAGCGGTTTGTCCTCGCCTTCAGTGACCGACAGCACTGCCACTTTATAGCGTTCCCCGAGATCAAAACTGGCCGGGCATACCAGGTTACCGACGTTTTCGATAAACAGCAGGCTGTGATCCTGCAACAGCAGGCGGTGGGCTGCGTCGTGCACCATCTGTGCATTCAGATGGCAGCCCTTACCGGTGTTCACCTGAATCGCCGGTACGCCCGTGGCGCGAATGCGTTCTGCATCATTGCTGGTCTGCTGATCGCCTTCGATCACCGCACAGGGGACGCGGTGCGCCAGCGCTTGCAGAGTGGCTGTCAACAAAGAGGTTTTGCCGGAGCCGGGGCTGGAAACCAGATTCAGCACCAAAATATTCTGCTCAGCAAAATGTTCGCGGTTATGTGCCGCCAGATGGTTATTTTTACTCAGCACGTCCTGCTCGATTTGTAATAACCGCCGCTGGCCGATACCAGGGGCATGGCTCCCGGCCTCGCCATGACCATAATGCAGATCTTGCGAATGTGGCTGAACCTCAGGCACCAACGGCTGCGCTTCAGCGCTGGCATAATGATGATGCACATCACCCTGATGGTGATAATGATGGTGGTGATGGATCGTGACCGCCTGATGGTCAGGTCCGTGATGGTGGTGTTCATCATCATGATGGTGATGATGTTCATCCCCTTCGATGGATCTTTCTCCGTGGTCGCAACCGCACGTCGTACACATAAAATTTACCCCCTCAAATTTATTCCACTTCTAATTGTTTTAATCGCAGGCTTTCGCCGTTCTCAATGCGCAAAGCGTGGCCACCACAGTGTGGGCAACCCGCGTCATGCCGTTCAACCGCTACGCGGGTGCTGCAATCCCAGCACCAGGCGTGAGCCGGTTGATAACTCAGATGCAACTGGCAGCCTTCTGCCAGCGTCTGGCGGCTAGCGCTGGCGAAGCTGAAGCGCAAGGCATGTTCTTCAATACAGGACAACGCACCAATCTCCAGCCACACCGCCGTCACCCGCCGGGCTCCGTGCTGCCGAGCCTGCTGCTCAATCAGTTCCATGGTGCTCAGACACAGGCTGATTTCATGCATCTATCAGCCCCCTTGCGGCAAGCGGAACAGCGCACGCCGCCCCAGGTTGCTCGGGATGCTGCGGTCTACCACCGGCAACGACAACGCCATACGCGCGCTGCTTTCGGCTAATGCCAACGCCTGTTCTGCCCCCAGTGAGCTTTCCAGCGGCGACATCAGTGAACAGGCCAGATATTGCCCACAGCTTGCGAGGTAACCCACCGTAAAGCCGACGTTGCCACAGGGCAGTTCCAGCGCCAGTTTTTCGCCGATCGGGCGCGGTTCCCAGCGTTGCTGCGGGCCAGGGAGCACCAACAGACTGAGCATCCAAGGCGTCAGCATGCAACCGATCCACTGCTGTTCGAACAGTTGAAACCCACAGGCTCGAATCGGGATCTGTGAATGGAAAAAGGGCAGATCGCGCATACCGCCAGTCGCGACAGCCTGAAACGCCGCTTCCAGTTGCGGTGCGGGGCTGGTTGGAAAACCGCTAACAGCATCGAGCATCGGCGGCCTCCTTGAGCGCGATCGGCACACCGCTGTATTGCAGCGCCACCAGCACCTGCGCCAAAGCCGGTTCGATCGCCTGAGTCACCAATGGGCTAAGGCCGATGCCCGGTGTCAGCGATTCCGGCACCACGCCGACCAGCGTTAAGCGTCGTGGGAATTCCCCCGTCAGCCGCAGCGCCATCAGCACGTCCGACAGCCCCAACTGATGCGGGGAAACCTTGCGGGTAAACAGCGTGGGGATCTGTTCATCATGCAACACCACCACGCTGCCCGGTGCATCGCCGGTCAGCACCGCATCGGCCACGATCAGATGGTCACGATCGGCCATCGCTTCCATCAGTTCCATGCCGGAGGTGCCGCCATCCAGCACTTCAACATGGGCCGGTAACGCAAAACGCTGTTCCAGCGCCTCGACGATACGCACACCAACCGCTTCATCGCTCAACAACAGGTTGCCGATGCCTAGCACCAGAATACGCATCACAGCACCTTGACCCGGGTAACTTCGTTGCCGGTGGTGTCCACAATATGCACGGCACAGGACATGCAGGGATCGAAGGAGTGAATGGTTCTCACCACCTCCAGCGGCTTGGCCGGATCGGCCACTGGCGTGCCGACCAGCGCGCGCTCATAAGGGCCGGGTTCATCGTTATAGTTGCGTGGCCCGGCGTTCCAGGTGGAAGGCACCACTGCCTGATAATTGGCGATCTTGCCGTCTTTGATCACCACCCAATGGGACAGCGAACCGCGCGGTGCTTCGATAAACCCAACGCCGCGAATTTCGCCGGTTAACGGAATATCGGGCCGGATAAAGGTTTCGTGGTCGCCTTTGCCGATGTTTTCCACCAGTGCCTGCCATTGCTGCCCCAGGGTTTGATGCAGCACGCAGGCATGCACCGTGCGCCCGACGATCCGCCCTAGGGTGGATGGCAGTTGTTCGGCGCTTAACGCCTGCCCGGTCAGGGTTTGATAGGCGCTGTTAATACGCCCGAAGTAGTGCTGCGTAGGCTGATGTTCGGCATGCAGGCTGCACATCAGCCAGGCCAGCGGCCCCATCTCCACCGCTTTACCGTAGAAGGTCGGCGATTTCACCCAGGAGTATTTGCCGTCTTCCTGCCAGCCGGTGTAATTAGGCCGCGTCAGCCCTTCCCAAGGTGCCAGCGGTTGATCGTCCTGATACCAGGCGTGTTTGCCACTTTCCTGAATGCCGTTCACCAGATAGGTATCGCGCTGGTTGACGATCGGGCGGAACTGGCCGTTCTCCAAAAAGCCACCCGGCAACAGGAAGGTTTCGCCTTTGCGGTCGGTCGGCAACTCCGGCAGGCACAGATAGCAGTCCGCCCCCTTCCCCAGCGCCAACCAGCCCGGATAATGTGCGGCGATCACCGCGCTATCCACCAGGTACACCTGTTCGATAAAGTCGCCAAGGCGATCGATAAAGGTTTTCAGGTACATCAGGCGTTCAAGGTTGAGCACGCTAGGCGCATCCAGATTGATCGGATTGGCTACCCCACCCACCGCCAGGTTTTGGATATGCGGCGTTTTGCCCCCCAGAATGGCCACCACCCGGTTGGCATCGCGCTGGCATTCCAGCGCTTGCAGGTAGTGCGCAACGGCGATCAGATTGACCTCCGGCGGCAGCGCCATCGCCGAATGCCCCCAGTAACCGTTGGCAAAAATGCCGAGCTGACCGCTGGCCACCAGATCTTTAATCTTCTGCTGTACACGGCCAAACTCGGCGGCACTGTTGAGCGACCAGTTCGACAAGCCACTCAGCAGATCGGCGGCCTTTTGCGGATCGGCCTGCAAGGCCGACGTAATATCCACCCAATCCAGTGCCGAAAGCTGATAAAAATGCACGATATGATCGTGAATACTGTGGGCCGCCAGAATGATGTTGCGGATATACTGCGCATTGACCGGTACTTCCATCCCCAGGGCATTTTCCACCGCCCGCACTGAGGCTAAAGCATGGGTGGTAGTGCAAACACCACAGATGCGTTGGACGATCATCCAGGCATCGCGCGGATCGTTACCTTGCACAATCTCTTCCATGCCGCGCCACATGGTGCCAGAAGACCAGGCTTTGACCACCTTGCCGTCTTCGATTTCACAGTCAATCCGTAAATGCCCTTCAATGCGGGTGACGGGATCAATGGTGATGCGTTGGCTCATGCTCTACCTCTATCTGGTTGTTTTCATGCTTGTGTTGCTGCGCGGGCAGCACCGGTAACAACCTGATCAACAGGATGTACGCACACACTTCTATCGCCACAAAACCGATGGAGATCAGCAGTTCGCTGGCGGTGGGGAAATAGCCGTAACCGTTGCCGGGATCGTAGGCCAACAGTGAGTAGTTGAGCCGCCACAGAGCCGCCCCACAGATCATGCTCAGCGCACCGATAAACAACAGGCGTGAATCTCTGCGATTGCGTTGCCAGCGGAACAGCAGCAACGGCAACAGCATCAGAGCGATTTCCAGCCAGAACAACAGGGCGAAACGATCGAACTGCCACAGGTAATCGGTTTTGTGGCGGACAATCAGTTCGCCAAAGCGCAGCACGATAAACAGCAGCAAAATGACATCAATGATGTAACTCATGCGGGTAAACAGCGGCGTCTCGCGGGCCCCTTTGCCCAACAGACCCGCCTGCACCAGCGATCCTTCAAAGATGACAATCGAGAACCCAAGGATGCCTGCGGTCAGCAACGAGAACAGCGGCAACATTTCATAGCTTTGCCACAGCGGATGCACCTTGATACCTGCGGCGATCATCAGCGAGCCCATCGATGACTGGTGCATCGCGGGCAGCAACGCCCCCAGCGCAATAATCAGGAACATCGCCTTATTCAACCATTTGAGCGACACTTTCCAGCCCAAACGTTCGAACAGCGCCGGGGCAAATTCCAATGCCACTACGCCGATGTAGATCGTCATACAGACTGCGGTTTCAAACAGCACCGAGGAGGTGTTGAAATGGCCGGGAATGTAAAAGTAAGGCAGATTCCAGTAGCGGCCCACGTCGATGGTGATCGACAACCCACCCAGCGTGTAACCGAACAGGCTGGCCAACAGCGCGGGGCGCACCAGCGGATGGTATTCGCCACGGTTAAACACATATACCGCCCAGGCCAATGCCCAACCGCCGCAGGCCAGCCCGGTGCCCACCAGCAGATCGAAGGCAATCCAGATCCCCCACGGATAGCCACCGTTCAGGTCGGTTACCGACCCAAGCCCCAGCACCAAGCGTTTCAGGATCAGCAAGGCACAGAGCACCACAAACGGGGCCAGCAGCATCACAGGCCAACTCACCAACCGCCCGCCAAGGGGCTGCGTTTTATGCATCGTCATGTCGGTCTTCCTTCTCATCCTGACGCTCTTGCCGCGTGTTGCGATGCGCTAGAAAAGTAATGCCCGTCAGAGCCACCAGTGGCAGCACCATGCCGCTGTACAGCGAGTGCTGCACATGCTCGGAACGCGCGCCGGTCGAAAGTGGCTCCAACGGCGGCAGACCCAGCTTTTCAAACGGCACCCCGGTCAGCACCAGTACCTGCGTCCCTCCCCCCTCGGCTTCGCCATACAGATGCGGCTGATAGTGTGGGATCGCGTGCTCATAGTGGTCATCCGCCTGCACGGTCTGCCGGGGAAAGCGGTAGCTGGTACCGGGTTTACTTGCCAGGCGCTGCTGCGCCTCGGCCAATAGCTGTTCACGGGTGCCAAAGATCACCGCGCCGGTCGGGCAGACTTCCACGCAACCGGGCAACCCGCCCTGATCCAGGCGTTCAATGCCTTTCTGGTTACACAATTCGCACTTGTGAATTTGGCCGAACGGGTTGTCGTAGTCGTATTTCGGCACGTTGAACGGGCAACCGACCATGCAGTAACGGCAACCGGTACAGACATCCGGGTTGTAATGCACAATGCCGGTTTGCGGGTGTTTGGTCAGCGCCTGTACCGGGCAAACCGAAACGCAGTTGGGATCAACACAGTGCATGCACTGCTTTTTGATATAGGCATAGCCATCTTCCAGCCGATCTTTATGCTGGCCGCTGCCGCTGCTCCATACCTGAATGATGTTGTTGGTATAGGGGCTGAGTTTGTCGTTGTTCGACCAAGTGGCCTCATTGCCCGCGTAGGCATAGGTTTCGCCATGGGCCTGATTATCGCTGTGGTTGATCTGTTGGCATTTGCTGACGCAGGCTTGGCAACCGACGCACAGGGTTGAGTCGTACAACATGCCCAATGCGCCTGGAATCGGCGGTTTATTCTCAGCGGCGGCCAGCGCCGGAGGTGCGCCCCCTGCCAGTAGCGCGCTGCAGGAGGCCAGTTTTAGAAAATTACGTCGGTTCACGGCTCACTCCTTGCGCGGCGGTTGTTCATCGTCTTTACGCTGCTGCTTTTGCTGCCGCCCCAGTTCCCGCACCGTCATCAGACTCACGCCAGCCACTAACCCGACCACGCCCCCCAGCAAGCCAACCGCAGAGGCGCTGACGTGGCCGCCTTCAGCATTCTGTACCGCCGGTTTAGCATAACGCGGGGTGGGATTTTCAACGTTTGCCAGTTGGGCAATGCCTTTGGTAAAGCCGATACCTTGCTCATTACAGCCGTAACAGGGGTGACCGATGCCTACCGGCCAGATGCCGCCACCGACGTCGCAGAATTCCAGCGTCGAACAGTTGCCGTAGGTTTCTGGCCCTTTACAGCCAAGGTGGTAAAGACACCATCCTTGACGATGCCCATCGTCACCGAACTCTTTGGCAAAACGCCCGGCGTCAAAATGTGGTCGGCGTTCACAGTTCTCGTGAATTAGGCGGCCATAGGCAAATTCGGGGCGGTTTTTGGCGTCCAGTTTCGGTGGCCGTTGGTAGGTAATGATGTGCGCCACCGTGGCCAGAAAGTTATGTGGATTCGGTGGACAACCGGGAATATTGATCACGGTTTTACCTGGCAGGACGTCCTGTAGGCTGACCGCGCCGGTCGGGTTAGCACCGCTGGCAGCAACGCCGCCCCAGGCCGCACAGGAACCAATGGCGATCACCGCCGCCGCGTGTTCTGCCGCTTTGCGGATGTGCTCGACGATCGGTTGGCCCGCAACCATGCAGTAGATACCGCCATCTTTCATCGGGATCGAACCATCGACCACCAGCACATATTGGCCTTGGTACTGCTCGATGGCGCGGTTTTTGTTCTCTTCCGCCTGTTCACCAAAAGCGGCGGAGAGCACTTCGTGATATTCCATGGAGATCACGCTGAGCAGCAGATTTTCGATGGTTGGGTGGGTTGCACGCAGTAATGATTCCGTACAACCGGTGCACTCCTGGGCGCCAATCCAGATCACTGGAGGACGCTGTGGTGCCGCTACCGACTGGGCTATTTCGGCAGCGGCTTTACTATTAAGTCCCATGGTGGCGGCCAGAGCCGCACAAAGTTTCATAAAATCACGGCGATTAACGCCATTTTGGAAAAATGTCTGATTTTCCCTTAGCATTATTATTGTTCCCCTGTTTTTGCGCCATAAAAGTACCAATCAATAAACGGGCGGTTAATTTTTTGTTATATATAGGGTGAGTGGTGTTGATCTTTATCAACCTTTAATGGCTTAAGCATTAATATTTCCATAACATGACTCAGATCGCTTCAGCAAAAAATATTTAGCTTGCATATCTTTATCGCTACCAGTAATAACCCACAACCAAACAAGAATAAATCTCATTATTAATTTAACGTCTGCCTGGGCGGAATAATGACAGAAAATTAACTATCACCTTTCGCAATAGAATAACAATATTTATCAAAGCGGCCAGCCAGAAAATCACGGCGATAAAAACCCATAAAACAATAATTTAAAGTTACACAGAGAGTCAAAAAAGCCCGAAAATTGACCTTAAGCAAACATTAGCAACGGTATAAAGGTATAGTATTTTTTGGCTGATATAAAATACCGTGACGCCGGATTAATAATAGCCACTGATGAAGCTGTTAAATTACCGGCCATTGCCAAACATTTATCTTTTTGTGTAAATGATATTAATACACAAATCCAGAATTACCCTGAGCCCAACACCTACGGGCAAATAAAACAGCCTGACTAAAGCAGGCTTTAAGAGGGAAGCATTTATGAACGACATCGAGAGTCAACATCTTCTCCATAATAACATCAGCCGACGGCAACTCATCAAAACCGGCGGTGCCGCCAGTTGCTTGCTGGCGGCCACATCAGGGTTGGTTTTACCGTTCCGCAAAACCGTTGCCGCCGAAAGCCCACCGAACAGCCCCCCTCAGGCAGACAAAGTGGTCTGGAGTTCTTGCACCGTCAACTGTGGTAGCCGCTGCGCACTGCGTCTGCATGTGCGTGATGATGAGGTGTATTGGGTAGAAACTGACAATACCGGTAACGATGAATATGGCGACCATCAGCTACGGGCTTGTCTGCGTGGCCGTTCGATCCGCCGCCGTATGAACCACCCGGATCGCCTGAAGTACCCGATGAAACGCGTCGGGAAACGCGGCGAAGGCAAATTTATCCGCATCAGTTGGGACGAAGCGCTGGACACCATCAGCGGCAAGCTCAAGCACACGCTGGATGAATACGGCAATGAAGCGGTACACGTGCTGTACGGCACCGGGGTGGACGGCGGCAATATCACCAACTCCAACGTGCCTTACCGGCTGATGAACTCCTGCGGCGGCTTCCTCAGCCGCTACGGCAGTTACAGCACCGCACAAATCACCGCCGCCATGCCCTATCTGTACGGCGCGCAAGAGGGCAACAGCCCGGATGACATCGCTAACAGCAAGTTGGTGGTGTTGTTCGGCAATAACCCGGCAGAAACCCGCATGAGCGGAGCAGGCGTAACCTACTATCTGCAACAGGCCCGAGAACGCTCTAATGCACGCATGATCGTGATCGACCCGCGCTATACCGACACCGCCGCAGGCCGTGAGGATGAGTGGATCCCGATCCGCCCAGGTACCGATGCGGCGTTAGTCGCCGGTATCGCCCATGTGTTGATCAGCGAAAACCTGGTGGACCAGCCATTCCTCGATAAATACTGCATCGGTTACGACGAGAAAACCCTGCCCGGCAGTGCGCCGAAAAACGGCCACTACAAAGCCTATATTCTTGGCCAGGGTGAAGACGGCGTGGCCAAAACCCCCGCTTGGGCCGCGCGCATTACCGGCATCCCGGCAGCTCGCATCGTCCAGTTGGCACGTGAAATCGGCATGACCAAACCGGCGTATATCTGCCAGGGCTGGGGGCCACAGCGCCATGCCAATGGTGAACAAACCGCGCGCGCTATCGCCATGTTACCGATCCTGACCGGCAATGTCGGGATCAACGGCGGTAATACCGGCTGCCGCGAAGGGTCGTTCGATCTCGGCGTGGAATGGTTTGATATGCTGACCAACCCGGTGCAAACCAAGATTTCTGTTTACACCTGGACCGATGCCATTGTGCGTGGCCCGCAAATGACAGCCAAACGCGACGGCATTCGCGGCAAAGACCAGCTGGACGTGCCGATCAAATTCATCTGGTGCTACGCCAGCAATACGCTGATCAACCAGCATGGTGATATCAGCCGCACCCATCAAATCCTGCAAGACGACAGCAAGTGCGAAATGATCGTGGGCATCGAGCACTTTATGACCTCTTCCGCCAAATATTGTGACATTCTGCTGCCGGACCTGATGCCAACCGAACAGGAAGATCTAATCCCCCATGAATCAGCCGGTAATATGGGCTATGTGATCCTCGGCCAGCCTGCCACTTCACGCAAATTTGAACGCCGCCCGATTTATGAAATCCTGTCGGAAGTGGCCAAACGCTTGGGCAAAGACGCCGAAAATACCTTTACCGAAGGCCGCAGCCAGCAGGAGTGGATCCAGTATCTCTGCGAGAAAACCCGTGAGCGCAACCCAGGCATGCCAAGTTACGAAGAGCTGAAAACGGTGGGGATTTATAAGCGTAAATGCCCGCAGGAACATGTGGTGGCATTCCGTGAGTTCCGCGAAGATCCGCAGGCCAATCCGCTAAAAACGCCGTCGGGCAAGATTGAAATCTACTCTGAGCGGCTGGCAGAAATTGCCGCCACTTGGGAGTTAGCGGCTGAAGACGTGATCCACCCCTTACCGGTCTATGCCGCAGGTTTTGAAAGTTGGGAAGATCCGGCCCGCAGCCAGTTCCCGCTACAGCTATTCGGTTACCATTACAAAGCCAGAACCCACTCCAGCTACGGCAATATTGACGTGCTGCAACAGGCCTGCCCGCAGGAGGTCTGGATCAACCCGCTGGATGCACAAGCACGCGGCATCAAGCATGGCGATCTCGTCAAAGTATTCAACAGCCGGGGTGAAACGCATATCCAGGCCAAAGTCACCCCACGGATTATGCCCGGTGTCACGGCTATGGGCCAAGGTGCCTGGTTGGCGGCAGATATGTTCGGCGACAAGATCGATCGCGGCGGCAGCGTGAATATCCTCACCAATCAACGCCCTTCCCCACTGGCAAAGGGCAATCCGCAGCATACCAATCTGGTTGAAATCGCTAAGTTATAAGGGGATTCGGGGCTGAATGACTCAGCCCCCATTCAACATGCAGTATGACGAATATGGGTAATGATCCGTTCCACGGCGGCGTCACAGGTTGTGTGGTTGGTAATTTCAACCACAGGGCACCCGATGTTCTCAAGCCACTTTCTATGCTTGTAAGCATTTCTGCTTATTTCTGTCGAAGTATCATAGGCTGCAGCCCATTGAATAAATGTTTGATATTTTTCACCTAATTCGCCCTCAGAGAAAATTGCCTCTCCATATCTTGCAAACTCTCGCTGCCTGAGGCGTTCGACCCTGACGTCGTTCTTTACATAAACATAAATAACCAGATCGAAAAAAGGAATAAACAGATCACCCCACCCGCAAAGAGAACCGCTCAGCACCCATTGGTTATTCGCTGTTAATTGGGCCGATAATAACCGTTGCCGTTCCTGAGTCTCACGCGCGGCAATATAGGGCGGTGATGTTTTATGCCAGTAAAAATCGTCAGTATCAAAATGCTGATAACCGATCGCTTTGCATAATTGTGCCGCAATGGAAGTGGTGCCCGAACCCGAGGCTCCCATGATATGTATTTTATTTTTTTGCGGCATAATCGATACCCGTCATACTGTAAGTTGCTGGTTGATGCCTCAACGGAAATGCTGGTTACGTTTAACTAAGATAAGTTGTCGTGTGCAGCGATTAAACCCGTCTTGGTAGTTGCTATTATTACGGTTATGGTAGCAATATTGCCTGATGCATCATCTACCTGCAACTCACTCTCTAGGTTGAAATGACAGAAGGAATATGTGATGGATTCACAAAAAAAGCATGGGTGTATAGATAACATCGAATTTGCCGTCAGCGACATTGAACGCTCAAAGAAATTTTATGGAGAAGTGTTCAACTGGCAATTTACAGTTTATGGCCCTCAATACTGTGAATTTACTGATGGAAGGCTCTGCGGCGGCTTTACCACACTCAGTGAACCTAAACCTACAGGTGGGCCTTTGGTTATTCTGTATACAGAAAACCTTGAAGAGACTCAAAAACGCCTGGAAACGCTGGGAGCACCGATAGTCAAACCCGTGTTTTCATTCCCAGGCGGACGCAGATTTCATTTTACAGACCCAGATGGTTATGAACTGGCGATGTGGTCAGATCAATAAATGAATAGATACCCCAAATAATTCGAGTTGCTTCCCGGCAGTAACATGCCATCAAGCAACCTGAAGTATGACGGGTATAACTTGCTGCCTTTATCACTGTGCTTCTGGTTTATGCCTTTGAAAACAATCCTGCTTAAAATCCGGCGCAAGCATTTCCTATTGGGTACAGCCATAACCGTACCGTGTGCGCTTATTGCTCTTTTGCCCACCGAGATAAGATCGCTATGGGCCGACTTAGCTGGTCTGTTTTTCATCGGGGCAAGTTGTGGCGCGTTGGCGATAGTAATACTTTGCGGCCTGCAGGTTCTTGCTGGTGCCGCATCGCGCAAGAGGGGAAATGTCCTCCAGATAGTATGTGGTATGTTTGCCTTACTGTTGGCAATCCCCCTCTTGATGTTTTTCATTCCGTATCTACCCAAGAAACTGATCATAATTGCGGGTGTGGATCATGCCGAAACCTGGTTCACTCTCTACTTTCGCAGAGGAGGCAATACAAGTTATGACGTTCCGCTGGTCACCTTCGCAGGGATCCTCGTGGGTTCAGTCAGTGTTCCGCTTCTGGCGGCATGGGTTACCCTGTGTTACCAGAAATGGCGGCGCCCCGAGAGCAGAAATGCCGCAATCTGGCGACCACAATCCCCGGCAGAGCAAGAGGCCCTGAACAGATTACCCTCTCTCCCCAAACTCCCCGGTCTGCCAGAGAGCGGTGTCACCTATCGGCTGGACGTTGAAACAGGGCTGCCGACACACTGGAAATCCGATGATACCCCGATCTGGCAGCGCCTCACGCCCCAGGAGCGGGAAGCTTTGCGCCCCCACTTTGCCGAGCGTTCACTGCGCTTCGCCATACCCGATAAAAAAGCCAAAGTGCGCACAAAACGCCGGAGCACCCGCTAAAGATTGATCGCTATCAAGCAGATAAAAACGGATCCTCGCCTGGGAACAATGTCTTCCAGAGTGAGTAATCCTTTATAATGCGCTGCTTCTCAAACGGAGCCTGAGGTGATCCATCAGCTAATTTGGCATGATGGGGAGGCGGATCGAAAACTGGTACGTCTGGTTGCTGGTAAACACCATCGCGGTCCCACTTTACGCCTCACGCGAGCTATATCTCACTGCTGGCCTCTATCTGATCTTTTGGTGTAATGCCTGGCACGGCCTCTATCAATGGCATCGGGAGATGAAATGTTGGGAACAGAGAAACGGGCATTTAACTTTTGATGACATGCTGGATATTGCACAAATCCAGATTTCGCGCGAAATGACCGCGCGGCCCAATCGCTACCTGGTTTGTGATACTTCGCCACTAACCACGTTATTTTATTCATTGGCCCTGTTTGGCAAGGCAGAACCGGAGCTGGAAGCCTTAGCCTGCCGACCTTATGACACCGTTGTGCTTTGTGCCGATGATTTTCCTTTCCAGCAGGATGGTACGCGCCAGGATCCATCATTCCGCCAACGCCAGCAACGGTGGTATCTCGATCAGTTGACCGCCCGAAATATCCCATTCTTACACGTTACCGGCAGCGTGACGCAGCGATTAAGGCATATCCTTGAAAACTTAGGCTGCGCCTAGTTCAGCTCATTCGGCAGCCGCCGAGTGTCGTTCATCTCTTATATCGCTAAACCACTTAACCTGTAGCCTGGAAAATACGCTATTGTTTTGCCGTTATCTGCCAGGCAATTTCTGGCAGAAACAAGGAGCATCTGCATATTGAAACCATTAATACTATAAAAAGTGGAGTTGTATCAGCATGAATAGGGATATGGAAAAGACCATCGCGGCTGTCGGTAGCAGTCATCTCAATAACCCGGCTCAAGGTTGGGTTAATGGCTTTTTAGGCATGCTGATCTTCAGCGGTTCCTTGCCTGCAACGCGTGTCGCAGTACTTGAATTCGATCCGGTTTTCTTGACAGCCATTAGAGCGACCCTTGCGGGCTTGCTGGCCGTTTGCGCACTATTAATGATAAGACAGCAATTACCGCAGAGGCATGAAATCCTGCCACTGGCTTTTGTCGCGCTCGGCGTGGTGATCGGTTTTCCTTTACTGACGGCATTAGCGCTACAACATACTACCTCGGCACATTCGCTGGTCTATATCGGCCTTCTTCCGCTGGCAACCGCCTGTTTTGGCGTGATTCGGGGCGGAGAACGGCCAAAACCGGCTTTCTGGCTATTTTCAGTGCTGGGCGGTGTATTAGTGGGAGGTTTTGCACTCAGCCAAGGCTCAGGCAGTTCATGGCTTGGCGACCTGCTAATGATTGCCGCTGTCCTACTTTGTGGCTTGGGCTATGCCGAAGGTGCAGTGCTTACACGTAAGCTGGGCGGATGGCAGGTGATCTCCTGGGCACTGGCGATCGCTTTACCACTAACGGCCTTAGCTACCGTACTTTCAGCCCCCAACACTTGGCCAGAGGCAAGCCGCGCGGCATGGATCTCTTTGGCTTATGTCTCGCTGTTCAGCATGTGGCTCGGTTTTATTTTCTGGTATCGCGGCCTGGCACAAGGCGGTATTGCTGCGGTGGGCCAGTTGCAGTTGCTGCAACCCTTTTTCGGCCTCGCGTTGGCGGGGTGGATATTGCATGAAACCGTCCAGCTCTCGATGATTGCCGTTATGGCCGGTGTGCTGGTGTGCGTTTTTGGGGCGAAAAGATTTTCCTGAAGCGCAAATGAAGAGCCAGCGCAAAACTCTGCACTGGCCCGATTGGTTCTGGCATGGCTTAGCTACTCAAGCCGCTCAAACCGCAACCAGTTTTATGCACCTTGCGCGGGGAGCGGCGGTGGCATTTTAGGGAAGGTCGGCACCCCTTCATGCAGTAAGTGCCAAGGCGCGGCAGACTCCACGTACAAATGCAGGTTTGGTTTCAGATCTGCATTGTTATCCAAAGCCCCGAGTTTAACCGCCACAAACGGAGCCTGAGTAGGCATGCTCCAGAGCGGCGTGCCACACTCAGGGCAGAAAGCACGCTTCACATTGTTACCGCTGTCTCCTTTAATACTATAAATCTTGGCTTCTCCCTGGGTGACTGCGAAGGAGGCTTCAGGCGCCAGCGCAACGTAATTTGGCGCACCGCCCGACAATTTCTGGCAATCAGTGCAATGGCATACGCCGACTCCCATCAGCGGCGCCGTAATTTTAAACCTGATAGACCCACAAGCACATCCTCCGGTACGTTCTGTCATCATCTTTCTCCTTTGTGTTTACTCATCATGCTGTTAGTGACAGGCATGTTAGCCATTACACAACACTATGCCTGGCCCCACTGTCAAATTCTGTCAGCAGTAACGCATGCTGAAGGAGAAAGCTTCTTGCCCAGCCTAACCACACCACATCAAATGCTCCCGCAGGCTACGCGTCTCTTCCGGCAACCCTGCCAACACGGTTTTATAGCGTGCTTCTTTGGGGTAACCGCGAATAGATTGCAGCAGCAAGCGCAGCGCACTGTCCCAGACAATTCCCTGTAAATCGCTGTACGGCCATAAATCCGGTTCGGCGATAAACGGCACCAGGTAATCGATCCCCAGCTTGACGCTTCTGCCATCGCGCATCTCGTTCCAGCGATCAAACTCAACGTGCTCCGCATAGCGGTTGAGCAACAGATGTGCTTCCAGGTTAAACAAGGAGTAATGAAACGGCACCGGACGCTCCAGCTCCATGGTCTGTTTACCGTCCTGATCGATTTGCGCCGCCATCCGCTGGGTGATGCCCTGCTGGATAATCCGCGCCGCCAGCCCTTTATCCCCATAAAACAACGCGTTTACCGCACGCTGTACGTCGTACCAGGTACCATGGTTGTTATGCCACACGTATTCGGAATGGCCGACTTCGCTGTGATACATCCAGTGATTGAAATCACGGAACCACTGATGCAACCCGATAATATCGTCGGTATCCAGCACGTTCGCGGCACTTATCAGGCCAATGGTGTCGATCACCATCCACATCAGGCGGGTATCAATCAGCCCAGTGCCGCGCCCGGAGACAATACCCGGTATCGCCTGACCATAGTTCAGATGTGGATTCATCAGAGTATCGGCCTGGAGAAACCAACAGCGGATCTGTTCGGCTGCTGCCAGAGCATATTTACGCTGCTCGGTGAAATACCACGCCAACCCAAGCGTCAGGCAGCGCTCACACATACGGATCACCCGCGTGGTATCGGTATCATTGTTCTGGCACTGCGGGTTGGTATGCCCGTCGCGCCGGATATAGGGTAAGCCATTGGGCCGACGTGGGTTCGGCCACCAGTAAGTTCCCAAACTGTAATAGTCGTGGGGATCGCCACTCACCGGGCGCAGCTTCTTGTGCACCACCGTTTCCAGCGGTTGCCCACGCAAGGCGTCAGCTTCGCCGAGCAACCGGGTTAATGCTGCCTGCAACGGGGAAAACGGCTGCTGCAACCGGTGCCGGGCATTTTCCAGGCAGGTGACATCCAGTGTGTATAACTTCATCCGTCCTTCTCTTTTATACCCTTCATACTTCAAGTTGCTTGGGTGTTGGCAGCCTGGTAAGGCACGCGCTGCCCGCTCTGAGCATCAAAAATATGAATACCTGCCAGCTTGGGTTGCAGCCACACCGTTTCGCCTTCCTGTACCTCAAGACGTTGCTTGAATACCGAGGTAAACGCCCCGCCGCCGGTATCACAGAACAATTGCATATCCGAACCGGTGTTTTCGATCGCGGTAATGGTGGCTTGCAACGCACCGCTGTGTTCGCTTTCATTCACCACGTTGACCTGTTCTGGGCGAATGGCATAAACCACCTGCTGCCCCGCCCGCACCTGCAGGCCAACTGGCAAACGTAGCCAGGAATCATCCGCCAGGCGCAGCAGGGTTTCATCGCCCTGTATCACAATTTCCCCTTTCAATTGGTTTATTTCCGGGGAACCGATAAAACCGGCCACGAACAGATTGGCTGGGCGATCGTATAATTCCAGCGGGCTGCCGACCTGCTCAATCCGCCCATCACGTAACACCACGATCATCTGCCCCATGGTCATCGCCTCGATCTGATCGTGGGTCACATAAACCGAGGTGGTTTTCAGGCGGCGATGCAATTCGCGAATTTCACCACGCACCTGGGTGCGCAACTTAGCATCCAGATTGGAAAGCGGTTCGTCAAACAAAAACACCTGCGGATTACGCACTATCGCCCTGCCCATCGCCACCCGTTGGCGCTGGCCGCCGGAAAGATCTTTCGGCAGGCGATCGAGCAGCACGCCAAGCCCGAGCAACTCCGCCGCCGCATCCACTTTACGGTTGATTTCTGCTTTCGGCAGCTTGGCCATCTTCAGCGCGAAGCCCATATTCTCCCGTACCGACATTTGCGGATAGAGCGCGTAACTCTGGAACACCATGGCAATATCACGCAGCTTGGGCTCCACGTCGGTAACGTCTTTGTCATTGATCGCTACCTGCCCACCGGTAATCTCCTCCAGCCCGGCAATCATGCGCAGCAGCGTCGACTTGCCGCAGCCGCTGGGGCCAACCAGCACGCAAAATTCACCGTCGGGAATAGTCAGAGAAACATCTTTAATGACATGTGTATCGCCATACGATTTACAGACATTGCTCAATACAACGGATCCCATGTGTCACTCCTTATCCTTTCACTGCGCCGGACATAATCCCGCGGTTGAAATGTTTTTGCAGGCCGAGGTAAACGATGATGCTGGGCAACATCGCCAATAACGTGATGGCAATAAAGATGTTCGGGGTGATGCTTTCGTCGGTACGCAGAGTGCTGAGGATCACCGGAATGGTGTTCAGGCTGTCCTGATTCACCACAATCAGCGGCAGCAGATACTGATCCCAGATCATGATAAAGCCGAAGGTCACCACGGTGCCGAGCGCCGGTTTCACCAGCGGCAGGATCACATGGAAGAAAATCTGCCATTCGTTGGCCCCGTCGATGCGTGCCGCTTCCTCCAACTCTTTGGGGATGGCGGCCATAAATTCGCTCAAGACGAAAATAGAGAAGGCCCACCCCACCACCGGCATGATCATCCCGAGATAGCTGTTGTAGAGTGAGGCATCGATCACCGGCAGCCGCCAGTTGATGATCATATACAGCGGAATGGCGATCACCTCTTCCGGCAGCATCATAGTGGAGAGGATCACCAGGCTGACCAGCGACACGCCGATAAACTTCTTGCGGGCCAGCGCATAGGCCGCCAGTGCGCTGACAGAAACCTGCAAGATGGTGCCGAAAAAGACCACCACCATTGAGTTCAGCAAATATTGCCACACGCCGATCTCTTGCCAGGCAAAGAGAAAGTTTTGTAGTGAGAAGGCGTTCGGCCACGGCAATAGTTCGCCCGGTTTGACCGGTGCGGCGCTGAACGCGGTGGCAACAATGCCCCAGAACGGGCCGACGAACACCACCAGCAACAGTGCATAGATTATCCAGCGGCCAACGGCATCCCAACGTTTACTCAGCATAATCGGCTCCTTAATAACGGGTGATGCGCTTTTTCAGCGTGAGATGGCATAGAGTCAGCAACACGGTGAAGGCGAACAGCAGGAACGACACCGCCGAGGCATAACCGTAGTCAAACTGTTCAAAACCGAGCTTGTAGATATGCGTCATGATCATTTCGGTGGAGTTGGAAGGCCCACCACCCGTGGTGGCATACACCTCAGCAAACACGCGGAAGCCACGAATGAAAGACAGCATCAGCACCACGGAAAGCGCCGGGATCATGCCAGGCAATGTCACGTAGCGCAGGCGGTTCCACCAACTGGCGCCGTCAACGTTGGCAGCGTCATACAGGTCTCGGCTGATCCCGGCCAGCCCGGCGATAAAGATCACCATGTTATAAGGCACCGCTTTCCAGATATGCAGCAACATGATCACCCACAGCGCCTGATCGGAACTCGCCAGAAAGCCCTGATCGGCCACGCCGAACCAGCTCAGCACCTGGTTGATTACACCGTTTGGCGTCGGGTTAAACAAAATGCGCCACATTTCGGCGACGATCGCCGCACTGGTTACTGCGGGCAGGAAAATAGCGGTGCGGATAAAACGCAGGTGGCGTGCCGGGCCTTCCAGCAGCATCGCCAGGAAAAACGCCAATACCGCCGCGACCACCATGGTCACAATTACATACAGGAAGGTATTGTATACCGCCGCATGCAGGTCGGTATCCGCGAAGGCGCGGGCAAAGTTGGCAAACCCCACCCACTCGTTCGCTTGATTAAAGTTCACCTTGTAAAAGCTCATCACCAAGCCTTGCAGCATCGGAATAAATTTAAACCAGGTGAAAATGATCAGCGCCGGGGCCAGGAAGATCCACGGCACCAGATGCCGTTTCTGGCGGGAAGTCAGCATGGTTATCATCGCTCTCAGAGGAGTTAATAAAGTGCCGCACCGGGCGGCACCTGAGACATTACTTCGCCAGCACGCCCTGCTTTTCCAGCTCGGCGTTCACTTTGCCATGGGTGGCTTGCAATTCAGCGGCGATATCGCCATTACAATCCGCCAGAATGCGGTTAAAGCCCTCGGCGGTGATCTGGCGGATCGGCGTCCAGTTAGGCACCTGCGGCACATAGCGGCCCTGCTCGGCATACAACGTGGCAAAGGTAGCCCAACGCGGATCGTTATAAACCGCCTGAGTATCCACCAACTTGTTCACCGGCAAACGCACCACCGGGATATTGCTGCTGCCTTTACCCATACCGATCTCTTGCCCTTCCTGAGAGATCATAAATTCGATGAACTTGCGCGCCGCTTCCTTCTTCTGGCTGCTCTTCATCAGGAACACCGTGGTGCCTTCTGCCAGCGTGGCCTGGCTTTTCGGCCCCTGCAGGCTGACCACTTCGAAGGTGTCTTTACCCGGATCTTTATCAAACAGCGCAATATGATAAGGCCCGCTGAAGAACATACCGCTCTGGCTGGAACGGAAAGAGGGGATCACATCCGCCGTAGTGGCATTAATCGCCCCCGGCTGCACCACTTTGTCGCACAGCATGCCACGCATAAACTGCAGCGTTTCAACGGCTGCCGGTTCATCCAGCGCGGCTTTAAACTTGCCCGGTGCTGATTCACGCATAAAATCACCCCCGGCCTGCCAGAGAAACGCGCTCATAAACCAACTGGCGTAACCACGGGTGGTAGAGGCGGGCAGGATAAAACCGTAGGTATCGGCTTTACCGTTGCCATCCGGGTCTTGCGTGGTAAAAGCTTTTGCCAGTTTTGCCACATCTTCCCAGGTTTTGGGCGGCGGCATCCCCAGCTTCTCACGCCAGTCTTTGCGCACAAACAGCGCAAAAGTCTGAGCCGAAGTCGGTACCCCGTAATATTTGCCGTCGGTATAGCGGGTACTTTGCCAAGCGAGCGGATAAATATTGTCATGCCCGGCAATGCTTTGCGGGTCGATCTCATCGGCGATACCGAGCTGGATAAACTGCCCAATCGCCACCGCATCGTTAAAAATCAGATCCGGCAAGGCATTCCCCGCCGCAGCCCGCGCCAGGCGCTGTTCAAAGTCGGTGGTGGCGTTGAAGTACTCAATTTTTATGCCGGTTTTTTTCTCAAAGGTTTCTGCTTCTTTCTTGTAGATGTTTTTTGAGTCGTTACTGGCCCGGATCCAGATATTGAGAGTTTCTTCGGCATAAGCCTGAGCCGCGCCCAAGCCAAGTACGGATAACAGTAATAAGGATTTAATTTTTGTCACAGACATTTTTATTCACATCCTTTTGTAAGAGGTTTGATTATCACGAAAATGGAGTGAGCCCGAACAATTTATATTTTAAATAAGTACTGAGCCATTAAATCGAATGCCATTTTTAAACACAATGCCACAAAATAGAAATCGTGTTTCAAAACTGTAAAACTTGCTTCCGATCACATCAAGAAGTGACAATAAAAGTGACAAATTTATTTATTCAAATAAAATCAGATAATTATGAATTATTAACTTTATATTATAAAATAAAAAAATGTTGCAAAACCTTATTTACTGTGACGAATGAATCATTTTTTAGGGCTAATTTTAATCTTAGCGTTAAATTTGAAGTGCATCACAAAAAAAATCAACCGCTCTCTTACACTGCGCCATCAGCACCATGAAACATTATTTCAGTTTCATTTCCTGCGGGAATAAATAACATTAACGAACATTAAGCAATATTTAATAGCCTTACGGCGAACGGATATTTATTGCCTGGAAATGAATAACCGTATCCTCTGACGAATGGAGAAAATTATGCGAACGATAAAAATGGCTTTATTGTCCCGTGGATCTTGGCTGGCGCTCGCCGTTGCTGCCGCACTGCAAGTTACGGCTGCCTATGCTGCCGAGGCGCACCCGCTGCTCGTCAGACTCGACGATTTGCAGTACAGCCAACAGCAATTGGCAGCGCAGAATCCGGCGTTTATTGGTGCCTATAATGCCCTTATCGCCAAGGCCGATAAAGCGCTCGGCAAACCACTGTATTCGGTAATGGATAAAAGCCTGACCGCCGCCAGCGGCGACAAACATGACTATTACAGCTTTCCGCCCTATTGGTGGCCGGACCCGGCCAAAAAGGACGGGCTGCCTTATGTACGCAAAGACGGCGAAACCAACCCCGCAGCCAACAGCGACGCTACCGATAAAAAACGCCTGAACAGCATGAGTGACGACGTCTGGACGCTGGCATTAGCCTGGCAGTTCAGCCAAAAACCGGCCTATGCCGAAAAGGCGCGCGATCAGCTGGTCAACTGGTTTATCAACCCGCAAACCCGCATGAACCCGAACCTACAATATGCACAGGCGATCCCGGGGATTAACGACGGACGCGGCATCGGGCTGATCGACAGCCGGGCACTGGTAGAGGTGATCGACGTGGTGGAGCTACTGCGCCCAGCCAAGGTGCTCAGCGAGGAGGATTACCAGAAAATCAAACAGTGGTACGGCGATTTCTACCAGTGGATGACCAGCAGCCAGAACGGCTTTGAAGAGGACAACTGGCATAACAACCACGGCACCTATTTCGACCTACAGGCCGCCTCATTTGCTCTGTTCAGCGGCAATCTTCCCGAGGCGAAAAAACGCCTGCAAATCACCCAACTGCGGCGCATTGCCTCTCATTTTGATATCGAAGGCCGCCAGATGGCGGAGCTGGAACGCACCCGCCCATGGCACTACAGCAACTTCCACCTGGAGGCTTACAACAAGCTGGGGCGTTTGGGCGAAGTGGCAGGCGTCGACGTGTGGAATTTCACCCTTGACGATCACAGCCTGCGTAAAGGCTACAGCTACATTGCCGGGTTCGTTAACAGCGATGCGCCATGGCCGTGGAAAGACATCGACAAAATGGATGCCAAAAAAGCCTTGGTCAATATGGTGAGTGCCGCCCGCGCCTGGCCCGATGATAAACAGTTCAGCGAAAAAGCCCAATGGCTGATGGCAACTTATCCTGATGATATCACTACGCTTATCACTCCATTAAAACACTGATGCTAGGGAATAGGGATTAACCGCGATGAAGCAGTTCACCACGCAACAACTTATTCTCTTGAGAAACCGAGCGGTGCAGCAGCCACAGGTGATTGAGCACCTGAGAGCGCAAAATGCCGTCGTGCTCAATAGCCCGGTTCAAGTACCGAAAACCGCCATAGCCACCTGGAATCTGTACTATTTCTGCCCGGTTCACGGCGTGCGGCTGGTGTGGGATCGCGCCTGCTCGACCCACCATCGCTGCCCGGTGGATGGGCAGCAGTTTAGTGGTGAACCTTATGACGGCGCCTGGTGGCGCGAGATGAACGGCCTGAATGCCAGAGCCTGCCATCAGTTAGGGCTGCTGTGGCAACTGACCGGCGAAGCGCAGTATCTGGATAAAGTCACGGCGATTTTGACCGCTTATGCGGCGTTTTATCCCAATTACCAGATCCACGGCAATATTCCGCACAACGGGCCGGGCAAAATGAACGCACAAACCTTGTGTGAAGCCAACTGCCTGCTCGAATTTGCCCTGGGTTTTGATTACATTGCCGAAGCGTTAACGGCACAGCAACGCGACGATATCCAATCCCGCCTGCTGCGCTGCGGGGCAGAGTTCCTGTTGGCCCACCGCACACCCCAGTTGCACAATCATGAAGTGAAGATCGGCAGTGCCATTGGGGTGCTGGGATTTATTTTGCAGGATGAATCCTTGCTGGAATTTGCCGTCAACCAACCCTACGGCTTGCGCTATCAACTGGAGCATGGGCTGTTCGAGGAAGGATTGTGGTTCGAAGGTTCGATCCATTATCACTTCTACGCGCTACAGGGTTTTCTCGCGTTTGAAAAACTGGCCAAGGGCAGCCGCTGGAGCCTGCTGGATGCTCCCTTCTACCGCAAGATGCTCAGCTTCCCGCTGCAGCTGCTGATGCCGGACGGCAACTTCCCACGTCTTAACGACTGTATTTATGGTCAGGAAAAGCTCGACCATAGCGATATCTACGAGTTTGCCTGGTCTTGTTACCGCGATGAGGCTTACGCGGCGGCGCTGCAGGCCATGTATCGTGCTACACCACGCAGCAATATCGATGCGCTGCTCTACGGCACCGACCTGCCTGCGCAACCGTTGCAACTCCTCCCTCAACAGCATCTGCATGCACCAAGCTGCGGGATCACCATTTGGCGCAACCCGGCCAAACGCCGGGCTCTCTTGGTAAAACACACTCCCTACGGCGGTGAACATGACCATTACGATCGGCTAAGCCTGATTCTATTCAACCACGGCAAAGAGATCCTGCCCGATCTGGGCACCACCGGCTACGGTGCCCAGATGCACTATGCCTACTACAAAAACAGCGCCACCCATAACACGCTGGCGGTGAATCAAGCCAATCAGCCCCCGGCGATACCGCAGGTACTGCATTATCATGAGAATAAAGCGTTCTGCTGGCTGGATACGGAAGTCGACTGGCGTCAGCCCCCCCCCGTATTGGACAGCCATACCCGAGTGGAATGGGATAACCAAGCCTATCGTGACGTCCGCTTTCGCCGCCGTCTACTGTGGCTGGAGGACGCATTAATCGACATCAGCAGTATAGAGAACCCACATCAGCAGCAGTTGGACTGGACGCTGCATCTGCCAGGCAAAGCGCTTGATGCCACCGGTGATACGGCCACTTTCAGCCAGAACGGGCCACTATCAGTGATGCACGATGCGCGGGTGACACCTCTGCTCAACAGCCAGCCACGCCACTTTGCGGTTTCGCGTGAGGGGCAGGCACTGTGGCTATCTGGCCACGCCATGCTGTGGCAGGGTTCTGCTCCAGCCAACCCGGCGGTGACTGATTTAAGCTATCTGACGCTGCGCAGCCACCAAACACAGGCAGAATTTGTTTGCGTGTGGGATTTTAATCATAAACAGCCGATAACCAAGATGCGGGTGAAGCGTGATAACAGCGGTCTGCGCATGCAAATGTGGCGCAGCGATCTCACTCTGGTCGTCGACGTAAACGACGATCCCAGTCAACTGCCCCAACTCTGTGCACGATAAGACTTTTTTGGCTATACAGAGGGTGGGTAGCTCTGCAACAATCGGATTTTGCACGCAAGCGGAGCAAACATGACAACGGGCATCATCATCGCCGCTGCCGGGCGAGGTGAACGCTTCACCCAGGCTGGTGGTGCGGGGCATAAACTCAACGCTGCCCTGCAGGGCAGCACGGTGTTTGAACTGACGTTACAGCAGGCGCTGGCGTCCGGCTTGCCAGTCCATGTGGTGACCCGGCCTGAAAATCTGCCGGTACAGCGCGCTTGTGCCGAGCATCAGGTGCCGGTCACGCTGCTGGCGAGCGGTGGGCTGGGGGAGTCTATCGCCGCTGGCGTTGCGGCCACGCCCGATTGGTGTGGCTGGCTGATTCATCTGGCAGATATGCCCTTTGTCACCTCTGCGGTATTTTTGCAGGTGGCGAGCGCGTTACCACAGCACAGCATCGTCCGCCCCGTCTTTCAACAGCAACCGGGTCATCCGGTAGGGTTTTCTGCCATCTGGCGCAGCGCATTATGCGCCTTGCATGGCGATCGTGGTGCTCGTGAACTCCTCAGCCGCGAGCCGGTTTATCTGCTGCCCCTTGAACAGCCCGGCGTTGTGCAGGATATCGACCTGCCGTCACAGTTACCCTCTGAGCAGTGAGTTGCCCCCTTATCAACCTGATAATCCTCTTATCAGATTGATAAGTTATCGCCATCGGTACTCATCATTTACTTACCCCAAGCGCGTCGCGCCCCGCGAAAATCAGTATCAACTCACGAAATTCACATTATCTCAGCGAATCAACCGATTATGGCCTGCAAGTTGCTGTTCCCCCTTAGCGGCTTTTTTCTATCATCAGGGGGGCCAATATGGCTGTAGGAGTGTCGCTTAAACGCGTTGATGCAGAAGCCAAAGTTACAGGCCGGGCTCGCTACACCGACGATCTCAGCATGCCCGGTATGCGCTATGCCAAATATGTCCGCAGCCCGATCGCCCACGGCCTGGTCACGCGCATCGATACGCAAAAAGCCCTGCTGTTGCCAGGGGTGGAAGCCATCTTCACTTATCAGGATGTGCCACAACAGTGCTTCCCGACCGCTGGCCACGCCTGGTCACTGGACGCCAATAAACACGATGTGGCAGACAAGCAACTGCTGACTGGCCACGTGCGCCACCACGGTGATGGCGTGGCAATCGTGGTGGCCTGCGATCCGTTAACGGCAGAAAAAGCCGCACTGCTGGTCGAGGTTGAATATCAGGAACTGCCGGTGATGACCAACGCCGCAGCCGCTCTGGCGGCCGAGGCCCCGTTGCTGCACGGCGGCACCAGCAACGTGCTGAAACAGCACCGGCTACAAGGTGGTGACCCTGAGGCGCTCTTGGCGGCGGCAGAGATCTTGGTTGCAGGCCACTACCAAACGCAGGTGGTACAGCATTGCCATCTGGAAGGGGTGATCTCCTACGCCTATATGGACCAGATGAACCGGATAGTGATCGTCTCCAGCACCCAAATCCCCCATATTGTGCGCCGCGTGGTAGGCCAAGCGCTGAACATGCCGTGGTCGGCCATCCGGGTGATTAAGCCCTATATCGGCGGTGGCTTTGGCAATAAACAGGATGTGCTGGAAGAACCGATGTGTGCGTTTCTGACCTGGAAACTCGGCGGCGTACCAGTCAAGATCGAACTGAGCCGCGAGGAGTGTTTTTTGGCCTCCCGCACCCGGCATGCGTTTGCAGTCAGCGGCAAACTGGGCGTTAGCCAGGATGGCCTCCTGCAGGCCTACAGTCTGGATGTGCTGTCCAATACCGGCGCTTATGCCTCCCACGGGCATTCCATCGCTGCCGCCGGAGCCAACAAAATCGCTTATTTATACCCGCGCGTCGCCCTCGGCTACCACGCCACCACCTACTACTCCAACCTGCCCAATGCCGGGGCCATGCGCGGCTATGGCGCACCGCAGGTAACTTTTGCCCTGGAATGCATGATGGACGACGCTGCCGCCCAGTTAGGCATGGATCCTCTCGAACTGCGGATGAAAAACGTTGCCCGCCAAGGGGATACCAATCCGCTCAATCATAAGACTATTCACAGCGCCGGTATCCTGGAGTGCCTGCAAAAAGGCCGGGAGCTGTTTGAATGGGATGCTCGGCGTGCCGCCTGCCTGCATCAAAGCGGCCCGATCCGACGCGGCGTTGGCGTGGCTTGCCTGAGTTATGCCTCCAACACTTATCCGGTTGGCGTGGAGATCGCCAGCGCGCGCCTGCTGATGAATCAGGATGGCACCATCAACCTGCAGATTGGCGCGACGGAAATCGGCCAAGGTTCTGATACGGTATTCGCCCAAATGGCAGCAGAAACCGTCGGCGTGCCCTGCTCCTCGATTTATGTGATCTCTACACAAGATACCGACATCACCGCCTACGATCCCGGCGCTTTCGCCTCACGGCAAAGTTACGTTACCGCTCCGGCGATACGCCAGGCCGCCAGCGAACTGCGCACCAAAATCCTCCGGCATGCGGCCACACTGTGCGGCCAACCCGAATGGGCGCTAGACGTCGTCAATGGTCATGTGGTGTTTAAAACTCAACCAGAACAAGTGCTGCTCTCGGTAGAGCAGGTTTCCATGAGCGCCCATTACGATCAGGAGATCGGTGGGCAACTGATGGCCGAAGTCTCCTGCAAAACCCGCAGCAACCCACCAGCCTTTGGCTGCACTTTTGTCGATCTCACCGTCGATATTCCACTGTGCAAAGTCACCATCAACAAGATTATCAATCTGCATGATTCCGGCCAGATCCTTAACCCGCAGTTGGCCGCAGGGCAGGTGCATGGCGGGATGGGCATGGGGATCGGTTGGACACTGTTCGAAGAGATGATCGTTGACGAGAAAAGCGGTATTGTGCGCAACCCTAACCTGCTGGATTACAAATTCCCGACCATTCTCGACCTGCCCGATCTGGACTGCGCGTTTATTGAAACCTATGAGCCGCAATCCGCCTACGGGCACAAGGCCTTGGGTGAACCACCGCTGATCTCACCTGCTCCGGCGATCCGTAATGCCATCTGGCTGGCAACCGGCGTGAAGATCGATGAGTTACCGCTGACGCCAAAAACGCTGTACCGACACTTCGCGCAAGCGGGCCTGCTCGAGTAACAGGAGAACAATATGTACGATATCGCACACTATTATCGGGCAACCAGCATCAGCGATGCCGTACAGCAATTAGCCGCCGATCCCCGGGCTAAGCTGATTGCTGGCGGTACCGATGTCTTGATCCAGTTGCACCACATGAACGGTAAATACCGCCATCTGGTGGATATCCATGACTTAGCCGAATTGAATGGCATCAGCCTGCTGCCCGACGGTACGTTGCGCATCGGTAGTGGCACCACTTTCAACCAGATTATCGACTCCGCGCTGGTTCAGCGCTATGTGCCGGTGCTGGCCGAAGCCGCCACCACCATTGCCGGGCCGCAGGTGCGTAACCGCGCTACGCTGGGCGGCAATATCTGCAATGGCGCGACCAGTGCGGACTCCGCGTCGCCTTGCGTGGTAATGGAGGCCGAATTGGAGATCGCCTCCGCCACAGGGCTGCGCCGCACGCCGCTCCTTGGGTTCCATACCGGCCCCGGTAAAGTGGCGCTGGGGCAGAATGAAGTGGTGGTGGCGTTTCTGTTCCGGCCACAGCATTACCAAAACTACGGTGCCAACTACTACAAATACGCCATGCGCGACGCCATGGATATCGCCACTATCGGCTGTGCCGCCGCCTGCAAAATCGAGAACGGCTATTTCAGCGCAGTGAAAATCGCCTTTGGCGTTGCCGCTCCGACGCCGATCCGCGCACCCAGCGCCGAATCCGCCGCACTTGGCCGCCCGGTCAATGCACAAACCCTCGCCGCCGTGCGTGAAGCCGTAATACGCGATGTGTTGCCACGCTCGTCATGGCGCGCCAGCAAAGAGTTCCGTATGCAAATCATCCGCACCTTGGCAGAACGCGTTCTCGCCCAGGCGGCTCAACGCGCCGAAGGAGAATGGCTATGATGATCACCTGCACGATCAATGGTCGCCAGTATCAGTTCACAGTGGCCCCGGGCTTGTCACTGATGGAGTTACTGCGCCAGCAAGGGTTAAATAGCGTCAAGCAAGGCTGTAGCGTCGGTGAGTGCGGTGCCTGCACGGTGCTGATCGATGATATCGCTACCGACAGCTGTATTTATCTGGCAGCTTGGGCCGATGGCAAAACGATTCGCACGACTGAAGGTGAGGTGAAAAACGGCGAGCTCTCTGCCGTGCAGCAAGCCTATGTCAAAACGGGAGCGGTGCAATGTGGGTTCTGTACGCCGGGGCTGGTGATGACCAGCACTTCAATGGTTGAACGCTTTCGCGGCCACCGGCTCACCGAACAGGAGATCCGCCGTGGCTTGGCCGGGAATTTATGCCGCTGCACCGGTTACACCTCAATCGTGAAGGCGGTACAGCAGGCACAGTTACTGGATGAAGAAACACCGGGCTGATTAATTGAGCATATACCCAAAATAATTCGAGTTGCTTGTAGGCGGCAACCGAGTGAAGCCCCAGGAGCTTACTCAAGTAAGTGACTGGGGTGAGCAAGGGCAGCCAACACCCAAGCAACTTGAAGTATGACGGGTATAGATGGCTGGACTCATCGGCAGTATCGGCCCATGCCATAGCGGCTGACGCTGCGTGGCCAATACGCTTAATGGTGGATTTTCGCCAGATCTTCGGCGGAAAGGCCGGTCAGTTCCATCACCAAAGTACTTTCAAGACCGCTAGCCAGCATGGAACGGGCGATTTTCAAAGTGGCTTCACGCTCCCCTTCCTGCCGGCCCTCAAGACGACCTTCTACAAGACCTTCCTGCCGCCCTTTCTCAATGCCTTTTTGTTCCAGTTTCTGCGCAATGGTCATTAGTACCTCCTCATGCTGTGGCGCACGTTTTGCCAATTCACGGATAAAAGTTTCCGGTAGGGCCGTTTCACCCACCTGTATATGCGCTGAATTTACCACAAGATGCTATGTGTTCATATTATGAACACCCAGGTAAACCCACCTCACCTAACACCCTCTCTTTTTCCTATATTGGACGAGTATTTATTTCGGTCGCTAAACATTTTGCATCCATTCAGTAGCACGATGAACGCGACCAAGCAGGGCCGGTTGAGGCGATATGAACAGGGATGTGAATTGAGCCGACCCGTCCGGCAACGGTGATGCAGCGAAGGTACCCGCGTAGCGGGCAGGTCATGTTAAGCGTAGGCGCGGGTGCAGGGCCCCGCCTTGGGCCCTGCAATTGCCATTCACTGTCGTTTCATAGAATGGCGCACTGTTTACGGCAATTCCCATGATACCTTGCTTACATAGACCAAACTGTTGTGAACAAGAACTACCACAGAGAAAAAAACTCAATCAAATCGCCCAACCCCCGGCATAAAATGCCACCAGCGCCACTGCGATAATCACTGTGCCGACATTCAGCTTCCGCCACTCGTTCGCACAAACCCGGCCAATCACCAGCGTGCTGAAGCCCAGCATAATGCCGGTGACGATATTGCAGGTCAGTACGATAAACACTGCACACACCAGGCCAGACATCGCATCCACAAAGTCGTTGAAATCCAGTTTGGTGACGTTGCTCAGCATCAGTAAACCAACATACATCAGCGCTGGGGCGGTGGCGTAACCGGGTACCAGATAGGATAGCGGCGACAGAAACAACATCAGCAGAAACAGCACCCCTACCACCACCGCAGTGACGCCGGTTTTGCCCCCGGCTGCCGTTCCCGCAGCAGATTCAATGTAAACCGCCGCAGGTGAAGCCCCCACCAGCGCAGAGAACATGCTGCTCATTGAGTCGGCGGTTAACGCGCGGCCACCGTTGATGATCTGCCCGTCTTCGTCCAGCAGATTAGCCTGCCCGGCCACCGCACGAATGGTGCCCGTGGCATCAAATACCGCCGTCATCACCAACGCCAATACACTCGGCAATACCAGCGGGTTCAGCGCGCCTTTGATGTCCAGATTGAAGATCAATGACTGACCATCCGGCCCGCTCAGGCTCGGCAACGCAAACAATCCCTGATATTTCACATTCGGATCAAATATCAGGCCAACCACAGAAATACCGACAATCACCAATAAAATCCCACCCGGCACACGCAGCTTTTCCAGCCCCAAGATCACCGCCAGCCCAAGTAACGACATCATCACCGGGAAAGAGACAAAAGACCCCAGCGCCACCGGCAAGCCGTCCAGCGGGTTCTTGATCACCATACCGACACCGTTGGCGGCAATCAGCAGCAGAAACAGGCCGATACCAATCCCAGTACCATGAGCGATGCCCATCGGCAGATTACGCAAAATCCACGAGCGCACACCAGTGACCGAAATGGCGGTAAACAGCACCCCCATCAGAAAGATCGCCCCCAACGCCACCGGAACGCTGATATGCTGGCCCAGCACCAGGCTGAAAGCGGTAAACGCCGTTAAAGAAATGGCGCAGCCAATCGCCATCGGCAGGTTAGCCCACAGCCCCATCACCAGCGAACCAACGCCAGCCACTAGGCAGGTGGCCACAAACACCGCAGCGGGCGGGAAACCGGCTTTACCCAACATGCCGGGTACCACGATCACCGAATAGACCATCGCCAGAAAGGTGGTCAGCCCTGCCAGCACCTCCTGCCGTATGCTGCTGCCCCGAGCGGTAAGGTTAAAATAGGTATCTATCGAACGGGTCGCTTTCTCTGACGTCACCTGTGAAAAATGATTAGACATTGCTCTGCCCTCTGCAGGACTGCTTTAAGTGCGTTCATACACCAACCGGCCATCCACATAAGTACGATAAATCGACCGGTCATCCCCTAGCGTCATCATGACAAACAGCTTATCGATCAACGTGGTTGAGTTGTCGTAGCGCAGTTGTTGCAACGGCGTGGCCGTCGGCTCCAGCACCACGAAATCAGCCTCTTTACCGACATTGAAATTACCAATGGTGTCTGCCAGCCCGAGCGCATCGGCACCGCCCAACGTGGCGAGATAAAACGCTTCATAGGCCGACAACCGATAGTTCTGGAGCTGCATCACCTTGTAAGCTTCATTCAGCGTTTGCAGCATATTGAAAGTGGTCCCCGCACCGATATCGGTGCCCATCCCCACCTTGATCCTTTTCCGCCAGGCATTTCGCAGATTGAACAGACCGCTGCCGAGATACAGGTTAGACGTCGGGCAAAAAGCGATGGAGGAATGGGTATCGTGCAGGCAGTCCCACTCGGCGTCTTCCAAGTGAATGCAGTGCGCAAACACGCTGTTTTTGCCGGTTAGACCGTAGTGATGGTACACGTCCAGATAGCTTTTGCGTTCTGGGTACAACGCCTTTACCCAGGCAATTTCTTCTTTGTTTTCCGATAAATGGGTATGCAGATAGGTATCTGGATACTCCTGGCGCAGCCGTTGGGCTACCGCCAGTTGTTCTGGCGTCGAGGTTGGCGCAAAGCGCGGGGTAATGGCATACAGCAGGCGACCATTGCGGTGCCAACGCTCAATCAGCGCCTTGCTCTGGGTATAACTGCTTTCTGCCGTGTCTAAAAGATAATCCGGCGCGTGGCGATCCATCATTACTTTGCCCGCAATCAAGCGCATGTTGATATGGTGCGCCGCTTCAAACAGTGCCTCTACCGATTCGGGGTGTACGGTACCGAAAACCAGCGCCGTGGTGGTGCCATTACGCAGCAGTTGCTTGATGAAAAAAGCCGACATCTCACGGGCATATTCCAGATCGTCGTAGCGCTTTTCTGCCGGGAAGGTGTGCTTATTCAACCAATCCAGCAACTGCTCGCCATAGGCCCCCACCATTTCACATTGCGGATAGTGAATATGGGTGTCGACAAACCCTGGCACGATCATTTTGCCACTGTAATCACGCACCCGGATGTTGGCCGGGATGCGGTGATGCCCATCCGCCCAGGTACCAAACCAGTCCACCTGGCCATTACGGATCAACAATAAGCCGTCTTTGATAAACCGCAGATGGCCTTCTATTTCTTCTGGGCACGGCACGGTGCGGGTAATATCCAGAAAACTGCCCCGCACGGCCTTGATTGAGGATTCACATTCCATACACACATTCCTTTTAACAGTAAACGGGGGACGTTAATCCGTATTCTTCTCCGCAGCGGTAATATCAAACTCGGCAGCCGCCACAGATTGGCTTTCGCGATTATTCAGCGGTATCAGCCAGTTCAGTAAAATAGCCGTTAACCCACCGGCACAAATCGGGTTTTCCACCAGAACGTAAATTGAGGCGGGTAAAATACGGAACACCTCTGGATCGTAAGAAACGCCAAGGCCAAGCCCCAGAGAGGTCGCAACAATAATGGTTTCGCGGCGGTTCAAGCCGTTAGAAATAATGATACGAATCCCGGCTATGGCGATCATAGAAAACATCAGCGTCATTGCGCCGCCCAATACCGGTGCCGGTATGGTGGTAAAGAAACGGCCAACGATCGGGAATAACCCCAGAATGACCAGAATCACCGCGATATATTTACCAATATGGCGCGAAGCCACACCGGTCATTTGAATCACTCCGTTATTCTGGGAAAAGGTGGTTAACGGTAATGAGCCAAGCATAGCGGCAATCACCGACACCAGGCCATCAGCCAACACTCCGCCACTCAGGCGCGCTGTATATTCATCACCCTCAATCGGTTGATTAGAAACCATCGCGGTCGCAGTGATACTCCCCACGGCTTCCAATACGCTCAACATATAGATGATTGCGGCCACCAGAAATGCGTGCAAATCAAATGTGAAGCCATATTTAAAGGGAATTGGCACGGTCACCAACGGCAAGTTATTCAATACAGAAAAATCGACCATCCCCAAAAATAACGCCACCACATAACCGACGATAATACCAATGGCGATCCCTCCCATTCGCAACAGAGCGTTTTGACAGCAGTTAAACCCAATCACCACCACCAGCACCAACAGGCCAATACCAATATTTTCATAGTTACCAAAAGTGCCGCTGCTTTTAGCCGAAAAACCGCCGCCAAAGTCGATAATGCCAACCTTAATCAGGCTCAGGCCAATCATCAGCACCACCACACCGCTGACCGTCGGCGTAATCACCCGTTTCAGGTAGGGCAAAATAAATGAGGAGCCAGCCACCAGAAAAGCCCCGACAAAAGAGACGCCCATCAAGGTGGAGAGCATCGCTTCCACATGCAGGCCGTCGGCTTTCATGGTGCTGCCCAGGGCGATCATCACGGTGACGAAAGAGAAATTAACCGATTGGATCGACAGCAAACCAGAGCCGATGGGGCCATAACGATTCACCTGTAACCAGGTACCAATGCCAGAAGCAATCATCGCCATCGAAACCAGATACGCGGTGATATCGGCAGGCAGATTCAGTGCGGTGCCCACAATTAATGCCGGTGCCACCATCGGGACAAAAATAGCCAGCAAATGAGTGATTGCACCAATAATACATTGATTAAATGGTGGCTTATCATCAACGTGATAAACAAGATCGTTATTTTCAGTAGGTATATCAGACATCCCTTTACTCCCTTCCAGTAAATTTGATCATCTGATTCAATAAACACGCGTTAACTGCTCCACGCCCTGCACTTTCGCCATGTTAAATCCACGGGCCAGCCTGAGCATTTTGACTTCGCTCATTATTCTTTATGGCGGCAATAACAGTATTGAATCGCTTCTGCCCGTCGCCTTTTTAATTACCGATTAAAGACGACGGGCATCTGGGCTCACGCTGACAATTTATTTAACCCCCTAAGGATTTTCTCCGGCGTGAAATGCCATTCACGCAGCCAAACACCACAGGCGTCATGAATGGCCATAGCGATAGCCGGAGCCGCGCCGTTAACGCCGATTTCAGAGATCGACTTGGCACCGTATGGCCCCACGCGATCGTCACTTGGCACCAGAAACGCCTGGAAGTCGAGCGGGATATCGCCAATTTTCGGCGCGCCGTAGCTTTGCAGGTCACGGGTAATCGGTATCCCATGGCGATCGTAGATAATCTCTTCCGACAGGCTGTGGCCAATCGCACGCATCGAAGCACCGTAAATCTGCCCCAGCGCCAGTTCCGGGTTAACCGGTGTGCCACAATCCAGCAAAGCGTAGAACTTATCCAGCCGGATCTCACCGGTACGGGTATTGACCGCCACTTCGGCGAAGTTGGCACCAAACGGGAAGGCAAACTCAGAAGTGATATAGCTCGCAGTGGCAACCAACGTGCCAAAACCGGTGCCAGTCTCTGCTTTGTGGGCGATGTGCGCGAATGACACTTCACCGCGCTTACCGCGCACTACGCCGGGAGCGGTCAGTACCACATCGGCTTCTGGCTCGCCCAACATCTGCGCACCGTGGAACAGGATTTTTGCCCTGAGATTCTCCGCCGCGCTTTTCGCCGCGTTACCAGAGAAACAGGTGCCGGAAGAGGCATAGGCCCCTTTATCAAACAGGGCGTGATCGGTATCACCCGAGATCACATGCACATCAGCAAACGGGCAACACAGCACTTCTGCCGCCAGCTTGCCGACCACCGTATCCAGCCCGGTACCGATATCCGCCCCACCGGAATGGACAATAAAGGTGCCATCCGATTCGAGCTTAATCATGCAGTTGGCCTGATCGATATCCGGGATGCCGGACTTCTGCATGATGATCGCCACGCCACGGCCAACCTGCCAGTCGCCGTTTTTCGCCTTTGGTGAGTTCCAGCGGATCAGCTCACGCCCTTTGCGTAAAATAGGTTCCAGCGCACAGCTGGCGGCCCTGGGCACCGAGGTCGGCATTTTGCCTTCACCAATCGCCCCAAGGATCTTCAGTTCCTGCCCTTCCACCACCCGGTTGATCTCAATAATCTCCAGTGGATCGCGCCCCAGTTTTTCAGCCAGTTCGGCCAGAATCATGGTCAGGGCAAAGTTGCCTTTTGGCGCGCCGTAGCCTTGATACGCGCCATTCGGGCAGATATTGCTGTAATAGGTGGTGACCTGGAAATTGACGTTTTCACACGGATACAGCGGCAGCGAAAGCGCTGGGCCGTTGCTGGGCACCGTCAACGCATGGTTGCCGTAAGGGCCGGTATTCGCCAGGAAGTTCATGTCGATCGCCGTCAGGCGACCATCTTTCTTCGCGCCGATCTTCACCCGTACTTTCGCCACATGGCGCGAGGTATTGCTGATAAATTCCTCTTCGCGGGTGTAGTGGAAATAGACCGCGCGACCAGTCACGCAAGTAGCCCAGGCGCAGACCTCCTCCAGCAAGATGTCCTGCTTGGAGCCAAAACCACCACCCACGCGCTCTTTGATCACATGCACTTTATGCTGCTTCAAACCGACAATGCGCGCCACCTGACGGCGCAGGTGCCATGGCACCTGGGTTGAAGCGTGGATCACCAGCCGATCGCCGTCCATGTAGGTGTAGCAAACGTGTTTCTCCGCCGGGCACTGCTGCACCTGCTTGGATTCATAGGTGCGCTCCAGCACCACATCCGCGTCGGCAAAACCCTGCTCCACATTGCCGATCTGCCCATGGACTGCGGCGGCAATATTGCTATGCGGCTTGGCACCAATCGGGAAGTTGATGGTCAGATGTTCACCCGCACGCTGCGCGGAACCCTGATTCTGCTCGGCTAAATCACTGGGGGCACCATTAACGTAAACGATCGGTTCGTCATGCACCCGTGGTGCGCCCTCTGCCATCGCCTCATCAATCGACATCACCGGTTGCAGCACCTGATATTCGACCTTGATCAACGCCAGTGCTGCCAGCGCAATCGCTTCGCTTTCGGCCACCACTGCCGCAACCCGATCGCCCACGTGGCGCAGTTTCTGGCCAAACATCCGGCGATCGAGCGGCGAAGGCTCTGGCGCGCTCTGCCCGCCAGGGGTGTAATAGATATCCGGGCAATTGAGATGAGTGATCACATGCACCACGCCCGGCAGCGCCTCGGCTTGGCTGACGTCCAGGTGAGTAATCAACGCATGAGGATGCGGGCTACGCAGCATTTTGATGATACAGGCATTACGCGCCACGCGATCTTCAACATAGCAAGGTTTGGCCTGCACCATTTTTGCGGCGTCCACTTTCGGGCACAGCTTGCCAACCACGTTCAGATCGCTGCGAAACTCAGGGGCCGCCAGAGCCTGGAACTCAGGATCGCTGCGGCGTGCCACTGCCAGTGCCACCACCTGGTAAAACTGCTGATACCCGGCATCACGGCTGAACAACCCCGACAGCGCATCGTCGGTCTCCGCCCGCGTTGGTATTGCAATGCGCTCGAGCAAATCCGTCAGGATCAGCGCCGCCGCCGGGTCGTTATAGCCGGACTGCACCACGCCCACGTCGACCATCGCCTGCTGCACCAGGCTAAGCTGGTTCCAGCTCCCGAGCGCTTCTGCGGTGGTGACCACCGCGCCATCAAGTTGGGCGGCAATCAGCAACGAGGCATTAACCACCACGCCGTTACACATAATCGCATCCGAACCGGCAAAGCCGAATCCGTCATCACTGTTGCGTACCGAGTGCATGCCCAGCTTAAACAGCAATAACTGTACGTTATCGCCCGCTTGGCATTGCATCACCTGCTCACTGTCGTTGAGCGTAAAACGGATATTGATCATTGTTCCCCTCCTGACGCCTGGCAACGGGCAAGCAGATCGGCCACCACCACGCCGCTGATATAGCGCTTATAGGCAACGCTGCCGCAGAGATCGGCTTGCGGAGCTACCGCTTCGGCGACCACTTTTTCCAGCGCCGGGCCGCTCAAGCCGTTGTACTCGGCATCGCGCAGGCGGCTTGGCCGCGCTACCACTCCGCTCAGGGCAATACGCACCTTCGATTGCGCATCACAGGAGACGGCGGCGGTCAGCACCGCCAACCCGGCAGCCGAGCGGGCAACTTTGTGTGTGGCACAACGGCGGTAAGGATCCGGCAATACCACCCGCAACAGCAACTCCTGCGGGTAATCCGCCAGATAATCCTCCAGCGTTACGGTGTTACCGTTGCCGAGCACCACGTTAGCACTCAGCGCCAGCAAGACCGGCAGCAACACCGAATCCTTGGGCGCGGCGGCAATCTCACCGCCCAAGGTGGCCTGATTACGAATGTGGCGGGAATAGACAAAGCCCAGCGCTTCGTGCAATGCCTGCGGGATCAGTGGCGAATCCCGCAAGGCCTGCAACGTGATGGTCGCACCAAGCAGCAGTTCACCCTGCTGCCAGCTCACCTGATTCAGCCCCAGTTGCGCTAACGCAATGGCGATCTTTTTCCCGGTTTTCGTGGGTGTGGCGTTTAACTTGCTACCGCCGCCGAAGTACACCGCCTCATCAAGAAACTGGCGTTTCAGCTCCAGCGCCTGTTGTACCGATTCTGGCCGATAGAATTGCTCAATCATTTTTCACCCTCATCAATGTCAACCGCCCGCTTGACGCAGGCGGTAACCGACTTAATTCAAGGCATCCATACGCTGCCATAACTGGGCTGCCACCTTGCGCGCCTCGGCGTAGAGCGGTTCCACATCGAATGGGAATTTGCCGTCCTGATACACCAGCTTGCCCTCCACCATCACGCTGTTGACGCTGCTTGCCCCCATGCCGAAAGCCAGGTGGCCACCGATATTTTGCGCCGCCAGCGGCGTGGGTGATGGGTAATCACAGATGGTGAGATCCGCTTTGTAACCTGCCGCCAGGCAGCCGAAGCGTGCACCAAAGTTACGCGCCAGCAGTTGGTTGCCGTTCGCCAGAAAGCGGGCAAAGCTGTCTGGCCACAGCGTTCCCCCGGCATCGCGGTGTTTGAAGTAGGCAAACTTCAGCTCTTCAAACATGTCCGAGCCGATGCCGTCGGTGCCAAGTGCCAGATTGCGATACTGCGCCAGTTGGTGGTTGTAACCGACATGGTTATTCATATTGGAACGGGCGTTGTGCACCAGAAATGCGTCATGCTGGTTGATCAGCTCGATATCGCTGGCAGAAAGGTACAGGCCGTGAGCCACCAGCGTTTTAGCGCCGAGCAGATCGTACTGCGCCAGCCGCGCCATCAGATCTTTGCCGTATTTATCATGGCTGTGAGAGACATCGTAACGGTCTTCGGCGGCGTGAATATGCAGCCCGCGCCCGGTGCTCTGCACCGCTTCGCGCAGCATCTCCAGCCCAGCATCGGCCACGGTGAACGGCGCGTGGGCACCGATATGGGCCTCCACCAGATAAGGTTCCTTACCGGCAGCTTTGGCGGCGTCGATCAAATTGGCAAAGGCGATATTCTCTTCAACCCCGGCCTGCAGTTCACGGTTGCCACCGTTGCGATCGGTGGTTTCAAAGCAGGTCATGCCGCGCAGCCCGGCCTTGATAAAGCCCGCGCGCAGGGTTTTCAGCGATCCGGCAATAAAATTCGGTGAGGCATGGTGGTCGATCACCGCAGTACAGCCACTCTTGATGGCTTCCAACGCGCAGATCAGGCCGCTGTAATACAGTGATTCCTCATCCAGTGCGCGATCCAGACGCCACCACAGGTTTTTTAGCGTGGAGATAAAATCCGGGCACGGTGCGATATTGGCCATAATCCCGCGCGACAAACCAGAGTAGAAATGGTTGTGCGCGCAGACGATCCCCGGCATCACCAGCTTGCCGTGCATATTGCGGGTTTCCGCCTGCGGATATTTTGCCGCCAGCCCGTGGCCTACGGCTTTGATCAGCGCCCCTTCAATGGCGATATCGACCCCATACTGAATGCTGGTGGGCTCAAGCTGCACGGCGGTCGCATTGGTTAAGATCAACATGATTACACCTCCACCTGACCCAACAGATAATGATGATGGGCATACACCTGATTGATGATGTGGCCCATCTCCTCCAGCTCCGGCGGCACTTGCTGGAGTTGGCCATCATTGCCTAACTGCAGTTGATAAATCTTGCCGTCCTGACGCACGCTGATTTGCTGCCCGTTCACCAGAAAACCGGCGTTAGTGCTGTTGGCAAAATCTTGCGGCAGGCTGAAGACGGTGACTTTGTCTTGATACGGCTTACCCTGCCATGGGCAGAACTGCGCACAGTTACCGCATTCGTTGCAGTAAGCGTCCAGATGCAGGGTTTGGAAACGATCGCGGAAGCCCGGAATCGCGATCGACACGTTGGCGCGGTTCGGGCAAACATCGACACATTTGCTGCACACGTAGTTGCATTCCAGGCAGCGTTGCGCCTCTTGCGCCACAAAAGCTTCACGCTGCGTTTTATCCACCACCGAGACGGCAATCGCTCCTTTGCGGCGATAGATTTCTGCCGGATCCACATTCGACCAGTATTTGTCTTGGTGATGGGTTTTGACATTTTCCCGTGCCAGCACCGTTTCTGCTGCGCTGCGGGCGCTGCCGATGGCGGCGACAATCGAAGACGGACCACGCTGCACATCGCCGATCAGGAACACGTTAGGCCGGGTGGTTTCACCGGTCATGCTATTGACCTGCGGATAACCGGCCTCATCCAGCGGTACCCCCAGCTTGTGCAGCACCTCTTCATCGGCCTGTTCGCCAATCGCGGTGATCAGCGCGTCGATCTGTAGCGTGAGGGTTTGTTCGGTTGGCTCCGGGCGACGGCGACCCTGTTCGTCGGGATCCCCCAGCACCATCACTCTGGCGGTTAGGGTGCCGTTGGCATCGAAATGTTCCGGGTTGGTGAGGAACATAAACTGCACGTTGTCTTCCACGGCCTCCAGATACTCTTCCCGGTAAGCGGGCATTTCGTTCAGCGTACGGCGATACAGCACGGTGACATTCTGCACCCCTGGCACTTTCAAGGCCGCCCGGGCGCAGTCCATCGCCGTATTGCCCGCACCAACCACCGCCACGTGTTTACCCAGGTTCATCGGCTTACCCTGATTGAAATTGCGCAGGAACGGCAACGATTTGTAAACGTTACGGTTATTGCCCGCCAGCTTCACGCCGCTGTTTTTATCGGTGCCGATACCGATAAACACGTAATCAAAGCCCTGCTGTTGCAGTTTGTCGACCGTCAGATCGGGATCGCAGCCATAGACAAACTTCACACCATGCGCAGCAACAAACTCGATATCATGCTCAATAGCCTCCGCCGGGATACGGAAGTGAGGAATAATGTTCTTCACCACGCCACCGGCATTGGCTTCACGTTCAAACAGCGTGACCTGATAGCCCGCCCGCGCCAGGAAGTAACCGGCAGAAAGCCCCGCCGGGCCTGCGCCCAAAATCGCCACCGGATGTTTGCTGCCAGAACCCGCAGGCTTGTTCCAACGGCGCTGGTAGTCGTCCCAGCCTTTCTCCAGTGCCACCTTTTTCAGTTCGCGGATGTTCAGCGCACTGTCGTAATCAATGCGGGTACAGTTGTACTGGCACTGGTGATCGCAAATATGGCCGGTGATAGCCGGTAGAGCATTGCGCTGATAAATCAGCTCCAACGCCTCGGCGTAGCGCTGTTCACCCAGCAAGCGGATATATTCCGGGATGTCCTGCTTAATCGCACAGGCGCTAACGCAGGGTGCCACATAGCAGTCAATCATCGGCAGCGGGCCACCCGCGTCAATGCTGTCCTGTGCTTTCCAGTGTTTCTGGGTGTATTCCATGCTGACGGCTTTTTCTGCCAGCGCGGCCAGTTTGTCGACGTCAATGCGCGTCATCTGCCAACAGGCCGATTGTTCCAGTTCACGCAGGCATTCGGTCTGGCGTAAATAACCGCCGGGTTTCAGCAGATCGGTGGCCATGGTGATTGGCCGGATACCGGTTTCAAAAATATCGCGGATATTAAATTTGCTGGCCCCACCGGAATAGGAGATCGGCAGTTCACCGTTAAACTCGCGTGATAACACCGCCGCGACGTTGATAGAAAGCGGGAATAATGCGCGGCCAGACATGTACATTTCTTCGCCGGGTAGCGCGCCTTTGTGGTTGATGGCCCCGAGAGTATTGGTGAGTTTAACCCCAAAACCCAACTGGTGCTGTTTAGCCAACGCCACCAAACGGCGCAGCATCGCCACCGCCTGGTCCAGCTTGAGATCGTGCTCGAAAGACTCTTCTTTCAGGCCAACATAATCGAAACCGCAGGTATCCAGAATCGCCCGCACGCGCTGATACCCCAGCAGCGTCGGGTTTAATTTCACAAAAGTATTCAGGTGCTTTTCTTCCAGCATATAACGGCAGATGGCTTCGATTTCATGGGGTGGGCAACCGTGCATGGTGGAAAGGGTAATTCCGCTGACCAATTGCGCAGGAATGGTATTCGGCAATTGGCTTAATGCGCTGCGCTGGGCGGATAAATCAAACTGGGCAATAAAACCTTCGTTGTTCACCCATTCATCGAGCACCTTGGCATATTCGGCATATTTCGGCTGTTGGGCCGAATCGATCATATTATGGATAAATGCCTGCATCGGCGGTTGTTTGATCCCGTCGAGGTTATAGCCCACGCTCATATTAAAGATAAAAGATTTACTTTCGCCTTTTACTCTGGGATCAAACATCGCCTCCAATAGATGCAATGCAAACCAGGCTTTTAAATATTCGTCATACGCCTTGAGCAGGGTAAACTCTGTCGACCATTCGGTGTTAAAGCATTCATCTTCAGCATCGATACAGGGTTTTTCAATCTCCAGACGATCGAGGATTTGTACGGTTTTTAATTCGATAAATCGCCCGCCAGTCAGCCAGGAGACGATAATATTCTGCGCCAATTGCGTATGTGGGCCCGCCGCCGGGCCGAGCGGAGTTTCGCAACTCTCATTGAAAACGTTAATCTGCCGATCGTCATTTTTGCGATAAAACTGCGGTTCCGGAATACCAAAGATGGAGCGATTCTCATGATATTCCTCGAAAATCCGGGTTAGCAGCGCCTTGAACGGAACCGGACGCATGATATCTCCCATAGCTTATCTCCTTGCGACGAAATGCCTGAATGGTGAATCGGCAAAAACCAGCCTGCGGTTTTCCACCTCGGTTGGGCATAACGCAGCAACAATCAGGCCAAATCTCCGCACACCGCTGTTCACTGATAAAATTCGTGAGGCAGTTCTAATTGTTATTTTTATTTGTGAAGAAGCTCACAGGCACAAATGAGAATAACAATCACTGCTTATTGATGGGCAATAACAGCCACTCACCCTATAAGGTTAATTATCAAAAAAGAACCTCTCAATATCACTTTGATACGCTCAAATGAACGATCGAATAAAATCGTGAGCGCAATCGATAAAGTATGAATACTTAATAAACCTCGATTACATCAAACAATCCCCATGATTAAACTGCTAATCAGAAATAAAAAGACGGCATATTACAGTTCAGCATTATTTTTTAACTCATGAGATAACTTATTTATGACTCCAACCTTCCAGGAACTATTCAGTGAAGAATATCAGCGTCTGAATAATGGCCAACCTTTACTGATTAGCCTGATTGGTGCCGGTGGCAAAACCACCACCCTGTTGTGGTTGGCGCAAACGTTCTATCAGCAAGGCAAGCGGGTGCTGTTTACCACCACCACCAAGATGTATCGCCCCGAACCCACCACTTATCATCAGCTTGTTATCGGCAAGCCGCCTATTACCACTGCTACACCGGCGATCACCGCCTGTTTCAGCCATTATCAGCCGCACAATAACAAGGTTGCCGGATTCAGCACCGAACAGATTGATCAGATCAAACGGCAGGGGGAGTTCGACGTGATTCTGGTGGAGGCCGATGGCTCTCACGGTTTGCCGCTGAAAGCCCCGGCAAGGCATGAACCTTGCATCCCTTCCAGCAGTGATTGTGTGATCGCGTTAACCGGTAGCCAGGTAATTAATCGCCCTGCCGATCCGCAGCAGATTCACCGCTGGGAGATCTTCTCGGCGCTGACCGGCGTCGCTGCCGGTGAGCCGCTTGATAGCCGGGTATTCCGTACCTTGATCGCTCACCCGCAAGGGATGTTTAAAGGTGCGCCTGCCGGTGCGCGCCGGGTTTGGCTGATTAATCAGTTTTCTCATTCTGATAGTCAACTCGATCCCGCCTGGCTTGAGCTGTTGCAGCAAGATGCCGCACTCAGCGCTATTTGGCTTGGTGCGGTGCCGCAAAACCCTGCGATCCGCCACTGTTTACGTGCCTAGCCGCATAAAATTTTAGGTTACTGATGAGGACAGCATGAATATCTTCGCCGAAGCCGCACGACTAGAAGAAGAAAACCGGCCCTTTGCGCTTGCCCAGATTATTGAAAGCCGTGGCTCCACGCCGCGCCACTCCGGGCAAATGTTGGTGATGGCCGATGGTGGATCCATTGGCACCATCGGCGGCGGCATGATTGAACGCCTGGTGATTGAGCAAGCGATGGCGGCCATTACGGAACGCAAGGCCCGAGTATTTCATGGCCGTATGGCGCGCAATGGCCAGGATGCGGTGGGTTCCGACTGCGGCGGCGCCATGTCGGTTTATATTGATGTTCACGGCCTGCGCCCGCGCCTGGTGCTGATCGGTGCCGGACACGTTAACCGCGCTATCGCCAGCGCGGCTAAACCTTTGGGGTTCGATATTCACGTTACCGATATTTATCCCGCCAGCCTTGATGCTGACCGGTTCCCACCGGGCACGACACTGGTCTATGGCGAAAGCTTCCCGATCGCCATCAGCAAGATGAATATCGAACCCAGTAATTTTGTGATTATTGCCACCAACAATCAGGATTGCGAAGCCTTAAATGCGCTGATCGACCAGCCGCTGCGCTATTTGGGGCTACTCGCCAGCCGCCGTAAGGTGCAAACCTTTACCCACTTGCTCCGGCAACGTGGCACCTGTGAAGCCGATCTTGCCAGGCTCCATGCCCCGATCGGCTATAACATTGGCGCAGAAACGCCGGAAGAGATCGCCATCAGTGTATTAGCGGAACTGCTGCAGATAAAAAACCAGTCGGCAGGCGGCTTGATGAAAGAAGATGTCCGGTTGGCGCGTGACAAACTGGTGGTGATCCGTGGCGCAGGCGATATCGCGACCGGCGTAGCGTTGCGGCTGTATAATGCCGGTTTTCAGATCATGATGCTGGATATTGCCCAGCCCACTGCCATCCGCCGCACGGTGGCTTTTGCTCAGGCGATGTTTGACGGCCACACCTGTGTTGAAGGGGTGACAGGCCGCTTGGCAAAAGATATTGATGAAGCTTTCGAGTTGATCAACCGGGGTGAAATCCCGTTGCTGATCGACGGCGCAGCCCAGTGCCTGGAACAGCTCAAACCGCGCTTTCTGGTGGATGCCATTCTGGCCAAGCAAAACCTGGGGACTCATCGCGATATGGCTCCTATTACCGTCGCTCTCGGCCCCGGCTTCAATGCCGGGCAGGATTGCGACGCGGTGATTGAAACCAATCGCGGTCATCAACTGGGGCGGGTCATTTATCACGGTTATACCCAGCCAAATACCGGTGTCCCTGGCAATATCGGCGGCCACACCACGCGCCGGGTGATCCGCGCGCCTGCCGATGGCGTAATGCGCTGCTGCGTAACGTTGGGGGATGTGGTGCAAGAAGGGGATCTTGTCGCCTATTGCGGCGAAACTCCGGTGATCGCACCACTTTCCGGTATGGTGCGCGGGTTGTTACAGGCTGGGCTGGAGGTGAAAACCGGCTGCAAGATTGGCGACATCGATCCGCGCGGCGCACAGGCGGATTACACTACGGTGTCGGATAAAGCGCGGGCTATCGGCGGAGCGGTGCTTGAGGCGCTGATGAAGCTGGGGCGGGGGTAATGACGGCACCCACTGTTGGCTTGTCATTGCTCGGCTAAGTGAGATTTGGTGTCATGCTGAAGATAACGTTATCCCTCCATTGGGCCGCCGCTTATCAAACTCGTTATGGTGATGCTTCAGCATGACTCAAACAGGTTAGTTGATAACCACAGATCCGTTCACTGATCAAGCCGAAAACTGACGGAAGATCAGGCAAAGTTCTTAATACTTTTGTTGACCAGTGGATTGAAATCCATCATTTATCAATAGATAAAGGCTGAATCTCATTACACATAACTAAAGGTAAAAAAATGAAAATAAAAGAATACCATGGAGGATGTCTATGCGGCCATATTCGTTTTATTGCGCGTGGAGAGGCAAAAAAACCTCACACCTGTTCATGTACCATGTGCCAACAGCACTCGGGCTCACTGACACTTTGCTGGGTCGAATTTTCCAAAAACGATGTGCAGTGGACAGGTCCTGGCGGCCCCCCTTCTTTATATCGCTCTTCAGAGGCTTCTTGCCGGACATTTTGCCCGGTTTGTGGAAGTACTCTCGGCGCCATTGACGACGCGCCAACAATAGGGCTCTTGGTGGGAACGTTTGACAAAAAAAATAATAAAAGCCTCATACCGGATTTTCATTCGTTCAGATCTTCGCGTCCACGTTGGTGGAAAGTAGAAATATCCAATGTTACTAAGGAGTAAATCTATGCATCCCATTCTTTTCAAAGCGGAAGTAGTACGCCGCCTTCGTACAGAACTTGAGGCCGAAGGATACACCGAATTTATGACACCCCAAGGATATTGCTAACGATAAACGTCAATAGAGAACCAAATGTGGGGTTCAGAGCAATCTTCAAAAACGAACGCTGCCAATCCCCACCAATCCAGTGTATTAGCTCAGACTCGACCTGACAGTTTTCTCGGGCAGCGCACAATCAAATCTGACAGTCGGCTATGAGCGAAGCGGACGGATGACTATTGACTGAACCACAATCTGGTTAGGCGTCCCACATAGCTCAAAATAACTGCTCATGAAAGTAGTTTTTTGTTGATATTACATGGATATTTATTCAGGGTGGTAAGTGAGCATTGGCACCTGGCTATCCATTTGCAACTTCGTTGACTATCGCCAGATAAATCTAAGCCGTGAATTCAACTGACCGATGCAATGCGAGCAAAACAACTTTGATAAGGAGTGATTAAGTGGCAGTAGTACAAATTAAGTGGGACTGGCTGCAGTGGAACTGCCGTCAGACCTGGAAAAAAGATATCCTTCCAGTATTACAAAGCAGAGGCGTTAGTCAGGAGGATCTTCAACGCTGCGTTTATGTCATCAGGCTCAATGGTCTATTCGCTATTGAGTACCCACGCGGCATTTCTCCCACGGTCTACATCGGTGAAGGAAACTTTGAACAACGCATTACTCAGCATAAGAACTGGCTGATGGATCTCGCGGACCTGCAAGGCGAGTATGAGTTCCTTATTGGCTATTGTTTCCCTCGGGCGAGAAATGTCTCAAAGGTTTATTCTGAATTCGAAGCGATGCTAATTCATGAGTTTCGAGACATTTACGGCGCGGCTCCATTGCGCAACAAGCAAATGGAATTTCAAAAGTCGAATCACGAGTTTCAGCCAACTAGCGAAATTCGTAGCGCTATCATGATTGGCAAAGGGGTGCGTTTTCATTGGGCGGTAAAACCGATGAAAAGTTCATCCATGTATGATGTTTATCAGCTCACTAAGGAACAGACCACCTCTTAATGAGATAATCTGGATAACAATATTTTTTTGGAAATATAAAGTTTCGTCCGCCTCTGACACAGGCTGTGTGAAAACGTTTTTGATCGCAGAAATGGCCAAAAACAAAGCTGAAAAGCGTGCTTATACGTAAAATTTGACTCTGCCGATCAGCTGTTCGATTTCAGATTTTGCATAACTTCATGCATTTAAGTTTTTGGCCAGAGTTTTCACACAGCCTGGACACGAAGCGGACGAGCTAATTGAGCCGAAGGTCCGCTGTGAGCGTGAAGCAGACGTTGAGGGCTATAAGAAGACTACTTAATGTTAGTCGGCTTCAACACAAGCGTGCCGTAGTGTGCTTCGCGGTGACAGTTCGGACAGAGTGCAATAGCATTTTCAACAGAGTCCTCTCCACCGTTAGCAAGCCACTCCACATGATGCACTTCAAGATACGGTCTACCATCTTCCCGCTTGAATGGTGCCTCACGTAGGCAGCTTTGACACTTACCTCCAGCTAAGGCTAATACCTCTGCTACAACGAGGGGATTACGCTTGAAGGTATAGCTCTTTATAATGGCCCTTTCTGGCGTGGTGTTGGCTGTAGCCAGCTTCTCTCTACGTTGTTCTGAGGTAAGTTGAGACGCTGTTTCTATGGCCTTTTCAAACTCACTTTTAACCGGACGTGTTAGCCATTTGCCGTCTGAAGCTTCATAGATTTCAAACACACCATGAAGTGCGGAATCATAGACCTCGAAAACGTTTCCGCGCTTGAAAAGTCGATCATATTCATGGTGGCGATGGGTGGCATCATCTGTTCGTCTGGCAGTCCTGTTAAAACTCCAGTGACCACGATTGCAGTTAACTGCGTTAACTATCAGATTCAAATAAGTATTGTCTTTGTAATGTGGAAATCTTTTCTTTAAAATTGCATCGACCTGAGCAGCCGTAGCCTTTCCAGCAAACTCGTTTTCAACTATCTCAGCGGTTGTTGTGCGGATTGGTTTATCACCATAAACATACTTACGAGCCATTTCTCTATTCCTTGAAAAGTTCTGGAAGGTGTTGCTGAAGCATAGGCGCGGTGAACATCTTTGACCTGCTCCCAGCAAACTAACATAGCATGATGTAAGCAAGTTCCGCTCCTGGCACATAGCTGCCTGTCAGATTAGGTAGAACTCTGTACTATAATAGTGTCAGATCAGATTTGAGCTAATACAAATCAAGTTATCAGGAATAACCCCCAGCCTTTCTAATATCAGCCCCGAGTCTGCATACAAGCTCATAGGCAGCCCGATTCTCCAGACCTTTCAATAGCTGGAATTATAGCCACTACAAACTAATCACCGTCCCCGTCTTCCCTTCAATACCAAGCTGTGCCTTGTTCAACACCGTAATTAATGCCTGACGCCCCGGCTTGGATTCGGCAAACACCACTGCCGCTTCTACCTTCGGCAACATCGAGCCTTTAGCAAAGTGCTCCTCTGCAATAAAGCGCTGGGCGTCAGCAACGCTCAACTTTTCCAGCCACTGTTGGTTCGGTTTACCGAAATTAATCGCCACCTTTTCGACAGCAGTAAGAATGATCAGCATATCGGCATCAATCATTTCAGCCAGTTTGGCGCTGGCCCAGTCTTTATCGATCACCGCGCTGGCCCCTTTCAAATGATGGCCTTCACGTATTACCGGGATGCCGCCGCCGCCAACGGTGATCACCACCTGCCCGGCGGCCATCATGGCGCGCACCGTTTCTTTCTCAACGATATCCACCGGCTGGGGTGATGCCACTACGCGGCGATAGCCACGCCCGGCATCCTCTTTCATGTTATAGCCGTTTTGCACCAGCAAACGGGCTTCGGCTGCGCTGAAAAAGGAGCCAATCGGCTTGGTCGGGTTCTTAAAAGCCGGATCGTTGCCATCTACGATCACCTGAGTAATCAACGTGGCAACCGGTTTGTCGATATGACGATCGAGCAACTCTTCACGCAAGGCGTTTTGCAGATCGTAACCGATATAGCCTTGGCTCAGCGCCACGCAGACCGACATCGGTAACAACGGGGTATGAGCTTCGGTCTTTGCCGCTGCTTCAAACGCCTGGTTGATCATGCCCACCTGCGGGCCGTTGCCATGCGTAACCACCACCTGATGGCCGTGTTCAATCAAATCAACGATTGCCCGTGCGGTGGTTTTCACCGCCTGCATCTGCTCTGCCAAACCTTCACCCAAAGCGTTGCCACCCAATGCCAATACTATTTTCTTTTTCATGTTGAACCTCAATTTTTACCGCGATGTTTGATTGCCATAGCCCTCTCTCCAAGGGAGGGGCTCGGTTAGTGGGCGATATTTTCATCAAAAGGACGGCGGTGTAAGAACTGCCCATACCCCTGCTGCCCGGTAAATACGCCGTTGCGAGCCACAACTTCGCCACGACACAGCGTCAACACCAGCGCACCCCGGCAGTGAAAACCTTCATAGGGGGAATAATCCGCATTATCATGCAGTTGGCGGTGGTTAATCACCGTGGATTGGCGTGGATCAATCATCACCACATCAGCATCAGCGCCGGGGTTAAGGTTGCCTTTACGCGGCCAGAGGCCAAACAGGCGCGCCGGGTTATCACTGGTGAGTGCCACAAAGCGTGAGGGGGTAATCCGCCCACTCATTACGCCATGAGAAAACAGCAGCAGCATGCGGTTTTCCACTCCCGGCAGGCCGTTCGGGCAGCGGGTAAAATCGCCCGCCGCCATCGCCTGGCGTTGATAATAAGGAAAGGTGCAGTGATCGGTGGCTACCGTGTCAATCGAACCGTCGGCGATCCCTAGCCACAGGCGATCCAACTCCTGCTGATTGCGTAGCGGTGGGCTCAGAATGTATTTCGCACCGTCTTCACGCAGGTAACACTGCTCATTAAGCAGCAGATACTGCGGGCAGGTTTCCACCCACACCGGTTGCTGCCGTTGACGCGCCAGGCGCAAATAATCCAACCCTAATCCATTGGATAAATGGACGATATACAGCGGTGCGTTGTCGGCCAAACGCGCCAGATTGATCACCCTGCCTATCGCTTCAGCTTCACACTCCACCGGGCGACTCTGCGCATGGTGAATCGGCGCGGTTTTCCCGGCGGCCACCAGCGCGGCGCGGCGAAAAGCAATGCCAGCGTCGTTTTCTGGGTGCACCGTGGTTAATGCCCCCACCTGCCGCAACTGCCATAAAGCGCGCAGCACATCGGCATCGCTCACTTTGTAGTGGTAGGTCAGGTACAGTTTGAAGCTGCTGATCCCTTCGTCATGCACCATGCACGCCATCTCTGCGAGAATATCGTCATTGATATGCTGAATCACGCCGTGAAAGCCGTAATCAATCACCGCGTTACCGGCGGCGTATTGATGATAAAGATTAAGCTGATGGTGGAGATTGCAGCCCGCCGGGCCGAACCCCATATGATCGATAATGGTAGTGGTGCCACCACAGGCAGCGGCGCGGGTGCCAGTGAAAAAATCATCGCAACTGCGGGCGATACCGACGTCGATATTAAAATGGGTATGCACATCGATGCCGCCGGGCATCACATAACAGCCTGTCGCATCGATAACTTCGCAGTCGGCATCAGGTTCGATACTGGCGGCACGTTGGCAAATCACCCCATGCTCGATCAGCAGATCCTGAGCATACTGCCCATCGCTATCCACCAGAATGCCGTTTTTAATCAGCCGCTTCATGCTGGCACTCCTGAAAAAGTCACCCCGACAGATACTGCCGGGGTTATGTTTAACGTTTACTGATTCAACTCTTCCAGATAAGCCAACGGCACGGCGGCGTACATGGCGGCGCAGGTCACCAGGTGCTCCTTCCAGGTTTTCTCGTTCGGCGCATGGGCTTCCGGCTCTTTGCCGGGGCCAAAACCGACCACCGGAATACCGTGGCGGCCCATAATCGACACTCCGTTGGTGGAAAACGTCCATTTGTCCACTACCGGTTTTTTCTTGAACAACCCTTGATAGGCTTTGCTCAGGGTTTTCACCGTGATGTGATCCTCTTCCACTTTCCAGGTCGGGAAATAGCATTCGGTCGGGTACACCAGGCCGGTGTAGGACGGGCGTTCATAGTCATACATCGATACCACCGCTTTCGCGGCCTGCACCGCTGGCAAGGCGCGGATCTCTTCCAACGCCCCTTCCCAGGTTTCGCCCCAGGTCAGGCGGCGGTCAATTGACACCGCACAGCTATCGGCCACCGCACAGCGGCTCGGCGAGGTGAAGAAAATTTCGGAAACGGTCAACGTGCCTTTGCCGAGGAACTCATCGTTGCCCAGGTTGCCCGCTAACTGCTGCAGTTCGTTAAGGATCGGCCCCATTTTGAAGATGGCGTTATCACCGCGCTCCGGTGCCGAACCGTGGCAACTGATGCCTTGCACGTCGATACGGATCTCCATGCGGCCACGCTGGCCACGGTAGATCTGGCAGTCGGTGGGTTCGGTGCTGATGACGAATTCCGGGCGAATCTTCGATTGTTCGATGATGTACTGCCAGCACAGGCCGTCGCAGTCTTCTTCCTGCACGGTGCCGGTCACCAGCAATGTATATTGATCCTCCAGCCCCAGATCCTTGATGATTTTGCCCGCATAGACCATCGAGGCCATGCCGCCTTCCTGATCCGATGCACCACGGCCACCGATAATCTCGTCGTTTTCCATGCCCTGATAGGGGTCAAAGTTCCAGTTTTTGATATTGCCAATGCCGACGGTGTCAATATGCGCATCCATCGCAATCAGGTGCGGGCCGTGGCCGATATAGCCGAGAATATTGCCCATCGGGTCAATTTCCACCCGGTCGAATCCCACCTTTTCCATTTCCCGCTTGATGCATTGCACCACCAATTTTTCATCACAACTTTCGCTCGGGATCGCAATCATGTCCCGCAGGAAACGCGTCATTTCATCTTTGTATTGGTAGGCTTTCTCTAACACCAGTTCAAAAGGAATTTGCTTTGCCATTGTGTTCTGTTCTCCACGCCTGTATGACTTCTCGCCTGCACGAGAGATTGGATAATCTGAGGGTTCCGCTTAATACCCTATGGATTCCAAGTTGCAGCGTTGTTACCTGCAGCTTGAAAGACAGCGGGTATTTCAGACCGAATATTTCCCTTCCCATACCACTTCGCGATAATGCTTAACGTCGGTATCGCCTTCCGAGCTGATCAGCAGCACCACTGACTGACTGTTCAAGCCGAGCTTTTCCATCAGTTGTGCGCGTTGCGGGTGATAATGCACGGCAGCCAGCACGCCAAGCCCGACGGCCCCGGATTCACCAGAAATAATGCGCGGATCGTTACCCAACGGATTACCCAGCACCCGCATGCCCAATGCCGCTACGCTGTCCTGGCAAGAGATAAACTGGGTGGCGCAGTTGCGCAGCAGCGGCCAGCCCAATGGATTCGGCTCCCCGCAGGCCAGGCCCGCCATGATGGTGGCCATCTCACCGCCAACGTTGACGATTTCGCCTTTCTTACCGGAGCGGTAAACGCAGTCCGCCAGTTCGGGCTCCACGATCGCGGAATGCAGTTGTCTGGCCCCAAACACTTCCGCCAGATAGCCCAGCACCCCACCCGCCATCGCCCCGACGCCCGCCTGCAACAACACATGGGTCGGGCGTTCAATCTGCATTTGCCGCATCTGTTCCACAGCTTCATCTGCCAGCGTGGCGTAACCTTGCATAATCCAGGTCGGGATCTTGGTGTAACCTTCCCAGGCGGTGTCCTGCACCACTTCCCAGCCGCGTTCCTGTGCCGTTTTCATGGTCAGGCGCACGGTATCGTCGTAATTCATGTTCGTTACGATGCATTCGGCACCCAGATTGCGGATGTGATCCACCCGCTCCTGCGCCGAGCCTTTAGGCATATACACCACCGCATGCTGCCCCAACTGCTGCGCAGCCCAGGCCACTCCCCGGCCATGGTTGCCGTCAGTCGTGGTGGCAAAGGTCATTTTCCCGCTTAGCGTGGATTTAAATTTTTCGAAGGAAAACGCGTTAATATCGATCTGATATTTTTCACACAGTAACCGGGCGATGGCGTAAGCACCGCCAAGCATTTTGAAGGCATTTAAACCAAAGCGTTTGGATTCGTCTTTGACCAGGATTTTCTTTACGCCGAACAGTTGAGCGAGATCGTCCAGCGCACATAACGGCGTTGGCTGATAACCCGTAATTTTTTGATGAAACGCCCGTGCCTTGCGCGCCTCAGCCTGAGAAAATAGCGGTGAGGTTTCGCCATTAAAATAACGGTTGTCCTCAATATCCACTTTCAATGAAAAAACCGACATTGCTGTTACCTCCTCTGGTCGCATTAACCTTTCACCGCGCGGGAATACCAGAGAGTGTTCCCGCGCAGCATGGATTTATTTAATGCGCCGTTCCGCGTCTTGCAGTAATTGCTCCAACGTCAGACCCGGGTTGGAGAATTTGCGCGCCATAATCATGGCGGCGATGATATAAGGCTTCCAACTGGCTTCCTTATAGGTGGCAATGCGGTATTTCTCGAACACACTGGCACTGACCTCGCCTTCGCTGCACGACACATCGGTAATATCCGCAGGCAGGCAGTGCATATACAGCGCTTCACCACCCTTGGTCAGCTTCATCATCTCTTCAGTGCAGTGCCAGTTTTTGTAATGGGCGTTCTGCGCTAGGCACTGTTGCTCGAGGGTTTTCAGACCGGCGTGATCGTTGGCCCGCAGCAGATCGGTGCGCTGTTCCATCACTTTGTACGGTGCCCAGGACTTCGGATAAACGATGTCTGCGCCCTGGAAAGCCTCGGCCATTGAGGTCACCTGCTGGAAGCTGCCACCGGAAGCCGCCGCGTTGTTTTTCGCCACCTCAATCACATCCGGGATCAGGTCGTAGCCTTCCGGGTGCGCCAAAGTGACTTTCATACCAAAACGCGTCATCAGGCCGATAATGCCCTGCGGCACCGACAACGGTTTGCCATAGCTTGGGGAATAAGCCCAGGTCATGGCGATTTTTTTCCCTTTCAGTTTATCCAGGCTGCCAAAATGCTCTTGCAACCAGGCCAGATCGGCCATCGCCTGCGTTGGGTGATCGATATCGCATTGCAGGTTAACCAGCGCTGGCCGCTGCGGCAGCACGCCTTTCTGGAAGCCTTCATCCAGCGCCTCGCCCACCTCGCGCATGTAAGCGTTACCGGCACCCAGGAACATGTCGTCACGGATCCCGATAGCATCGGCGCAGAACGAAATCATGTTCGCCGTTTCACGCACCGTTTCCCCATGGGCGATCTGCGATTTCCCTTCGTCCAGATCCTGCTGCGCCAGGCCCAGCAGGTTTAACGCCGACGCATAAGAAAAACGGGTGCGCGTGGAGTTATCACGGAAAATAGAAATACCCAAGCCACTGTTGAAAACCTTGGTTGCGATATTTTCTGAACGCATGGTTTTCAGCGCTTCAGCCAATTTAAGCACCAGCTCCAGCTCTTCGCGGCTCTGTTCCCACGTCAGTAAAAAGTCCTTCTGATGTAAGTTGGACTTTAACGCTTTTATGTCCTTAATTAACTGATTAACTGTTTTCATCTTTGCCCCTAAATAACCGATGGTTGACCCAGAATGTCCCATACGCTTTTTCAGCGTCTGTTATCAGGTAATCAATAAGCATGCCAAGAGATCCAGCAGAGCAGGAAACCACTGCATAACATGATTTCGGTCACATAATTCACTGGTTTCTGCGGATTTAATCGGAGGGATTCAAACAGCCGTCGCGCGCCAAGCGATAATGTCAACCGGCCATCGCAGGGTTATTTATAATTATCAGCCAATATCGCAACCCAAAATGATAGCAATTACCGCCGTGTATCATTTTGATAATAAAACGTGACGCTAATGACACAATCTATTTATCTGAAGGATTAGCTTGATGGTAATCAAATAACCACCAGCATTAATGTATTATCGTTTCTTTTTTCTATGATGAAAAAGAGAGACTCTTGATGATAGCACCGGTAAATACCCAATCTGCGCTGATGCAGATCCAACCGACAATCTTGCGCTTCACCAAAATGCTCTCCAGCGTGCTGTTGTTGGAGGTCGAGATTGTCGACGCCAATCTGGTGCGAGTGGCAGGAACCGGCCCCTATGGCAAAAACTTTGGCAGAAAACTCGGCAGCAACTCCGGGTTACTAAAACATGTTATTGATACACAAAGGGAAAAAATAGTCACCCATTCTCGTTTTGATCCGGTGTGTGATGGGTGCAACAACAAAGAAGAGTGCCAGGAGAAAGCCTTTCTCGGCATTCCGATCCTGTTTCAGCATACCTGCATCGGCGTGATCAGCCTGGTGGCTTTCAATCTGGAACAGCAACAACGATTACGCGATAATCTACAGGAATTCTCTGATTATGTGCGGAATATATCCAACGTTTTCGTTTCCAATTTATTAGAGACACAAGGCAGCAGTGGTGGACTCAATAAAGTGCTGTTCAGCCTGATTGAAAATATGGATCAGGGCGTATTAATCCTCAGTGAAAAAAATCAGGTCAAATTTGCCAACGCAATGGCGTTGAAAGAGTTTAATTTACCGCAAGAAGACATTATCGGGAAAACATTCAGTATTCATGCACTGACTTTTCATCAAAATTATACCAGCGGGCATTTACAGCATATTATCACCTTCGATGGCCGCCAGGAGATCATGATTGGTCAGCTACATCAGGTTCAGGAGCATCAACTATTTTTAATGGCCTTTCATCAGTCACATTCATCATTTAACGCTCCAGAAAGCCATGAAGATCCGCGTATTGAGCATCTGGCCGGGGAAAGTAAGCCCATGCGCCTGATGAAGAAACTGATTACCCGCATTGCCCCCAGCCCTTCCAGCGTCTTGGTGGTAGGGGAAAGCGGCACCGGTAAAGAGGTAGTGGCGCGCGCCATACACCGGTTGAGCAACCGCAGCGATAAGCCTTTTATCGCCATTAACTGCGCCGCGATCCCGGAGCAACTGCTGGAAAGTGAGCTTTTTGGCTACCTGAAAGGCGCGTTTACCGGTGCTTCGGCCAATGGCAAGGTGGGGCTGATTCAGGCTGCCAACCAGGGCACACTGTTTCTGGATGAGATTGGCGATATGCCTTTACTGCTGCAGGCCAAATTGCTGCGCACGGTAGAATCGCGCGAGGTGCTGCCCATTGGCTCCAGCAAGCCGATCCCGGTAGATATCCGCATTATCTCCGCCACCAACCAAAACCTGGAGCAATACATCGCCGAGGGGAAGTTCCGTGAAGACCTCTATTATCGTCTGAACGTTATCCCCCTCTCATTACCGCCCTTACGCGAGCGCGAAGGGGATATTGAGCTGCTGGTCCATTACTTCCTCAGTTTGCATACCAAAAGAATCGGTATTATCTACCCTGGGATCTCGGCAGAAGTGCTCAAAATATTGCGCCAGTACCGCTGGCCGGGCAATGTGCGCGAACTGAGCAACCTGATCGAGTATCTGGTTAACGTGGTGCCTAGCGGTGAAATTATTGATACCTATCTGCTGCCGCCGAACTTAACCCGTGGTCAATACCTGCATCAGCCCCATCCAACTCCGGCCAGTAGGGCTACGGAGATCTGCACAGGTCAGGATGCGGTAGGGCTGGAGAATATGGAAAAACGCATGATTGAGGAGGCACTCAGGCATCACACCAACAAGAAACTGGTGGCAGAAAAATTAGGCATCGGGATCGCGACGCTGTATCGCAAAATAAAGAAGTACGAACTGTCCTCAAGCTGACAGGGGCACAGATGACTCGAGGAACCAGGTTGCATAAAATCGGGCAGCACTGTATCCCCTCCATACTGCACGTTGTTTGAAGTGTGAAGGGGATAACGATCATTAACGGTTAAATTCGTTTGCTATAGCAAACGACTACCGGAAAGATCATTTCACTCAGTTCATATCCACCGTTGCCAAGCGAGGTGATAGACATATAGAAATCTTTTTTATTGCCAAACATGATGTCATTAAACAGCTCACTGGATGCACTGTTCGTGGTTGCATAGTCTTCTTCTTTGACTCGCTTAAAATAATAATAATCCCCGTGTGATTCACGGTTATAGATGAAATAAACCTTGCGATTGACGTTAAAATCCACCCCATCTTTGGTTATTACACCGTTTACGTCAAGAATCGCCATGCTGTTGCTCGTCAACAACAGGGATGTGTTGGCATCTATCAGGCTGTTACTTTTGGAGTTTTCAAAGTGAATTTCCGTGTCACATTTAAAGAACCGATCTTGTGCTCTCATTACCGTAAAATAGGCTAAAATCAGCAAAGCTAATAAAATAGCTGCTCCAAGAGAATAAAGCCATTTTTTATTCTTCATTTAAATTAAACCAACCTGATACTGTAACAGTGGGAGTAATAACCATCACCGCCATTGCGGCATAAAGAAAACATTTTAAATTTGTTCCTGTTTTGCTCTTTACCATTGAGGTAGAAGAACACATCATATTTATCATTATCACAATCTATCTCATTGCTTTTTATCGTATCAATGACGATTGAGATAATTTTTTCCTTCTTGTTTTCAGGCACTTCCTGTAGCGTTTTCAATGCACACTGCTTATAGGTGTAAATCTTTTCTGCGTGGGTATTTAACAGCGAATGATAAACTTCTTTGCCATAGAGAGAAGAAATAAATAAAAGTGAAAAAGTCAGCAGCACAGCCAAGGCGGCTTTATTGAACTTGAATTTGGGCCGGTCAGTAGCCTTAAGGCTGCTCGTGATATCGCAGGCGTCATTCCCATCCTCGCCACAGATCTCAACCCGATAGCTTTTATTAAGGATAAAGCCCTTCTTAGGCAAGGTCTTGATCAGATCGTCCAAACCGGCCAACTCTTCAAGATGTTTTCTTAACAGGCTGATATGGTTATTCAGATTGTTATTTGAGGCTTTTAAACCATGGTCTGACCATACTGCGTTTAACAAATGCTCTCTCGTCACCCCAGCACCATTCATCAGCAGCTCTGACAGCAATCGCACCGAAATAGTACTCATTTCTAATGTTCTATCATTAACCACGGCTGACAACGTGCCCTCTTCAGGATCGAATATCAATGCCTCGTTAATTATGTACTTCATTTATTCACCTATAATAATGTTATCAGGCGTAGTTGTCTTGAGCAGTGGACTTAAAAAACATTATTTTGTTATATCAGGTAGTTTATGAAAGCACCTGAACCACACGTTTTATTTGCAAAAACATAGTCCATCAGAATTTTCTTTTAATCAAGTATTCAGCTATCACGGTTGAATCGAGGTTTAGATAAAAAAACCATTAAAAAAATAAAAAAAGTTATATAAATATTAATAAAAAATAATTAATTAAAGCAGCGGCAAAATCAGGTGGGGTTAATAAATAAAAAAACCTACCCATGGCATGTTGGGCAGAGTTTAAAACTATTTAATGCTACACATATGGATAAATCAGCTAAATGGTATCTGTAGATTGAGAGCCTATCAATATAGACTCTCAATCAGTACCGCAGTGATGGTGCGACTCATGGCCGAACAAGGTCTCTGCGCCGGGTGTCAGTCAAAGATATGGTTGCTGACACAGAAGCGAATCAGTTCCTGATTGCTTTCTACGTTCAGCTTGCGCATGGCCGAGTTCTTTTGCAGGCTGACGGTTTTAGCACTGCGATTAAGCCGCTCGGCGATGTGTGTAATGGATTCCCCTTCAACAAAATAGCGCAGCACTTCAAACTCTCTGGGAGACAGGCTATTAATCCGCTGCTGTAAAAATATCTCTCGTTCGTCACGGCTGCCCGTATTCTGGAATGAGGGAGGGTAATAGCGTGCGTTAGTGCGCAGCGCGCGCAATGCAGATTGCACTTCGCTGAGCGGATCCTGCTTAAACACCACACCCGATACCCCTGCGTCATAAAGCGCGGAGACAATCATCGGGTTAGTGATCATGGTCAAAATCAATAGCTTTATTTGTGGGAACGTGCGGACCAAAAAGTCGACAAAGCGTAAGCCATCTTTGTGCACTTCGTCGTTAGGCATGTTGTAGTCGGTAATGATCACGTCCAACGGATTGGCTTTGGCGTAATTCACCAACTCTGTCGTGGTGGAAAACGTCGCAACGACCTCAATATTGGCGCTGTTTTTCAGAAACTCTTTCATGCCAGCCAATACCACCTGGTGATCGTCCACCAACACTACGCGTAGTTTTTTCATAGTGTCATCCCCTTTTATACCGTTGATTCAATGCTGGCCAGAAAATGGCGAATCTCAACCATGATAGCGGCCAAGCTGGCTTTCTCTTGTTCGTCCAGGCCATGCGTCTGCATGCGTATCTCTAATGCTTCCATGTTGGCCGCTAACTCACGGCATTGAGCCAAAACTAGCGCGCCACGCATACGATGCAGTGCGTTTTCCACTTTGCCTGCCTCTTCCTCGGCCATCCCCTGTTCCAATTGGCTCAGATCATCGGCCATACTTTTGAGGAAAATATCGCGGTGTTTATCAAGCACGTTAGGTTCGAGCTGTTCGAAGTGTTCATTCGCGACCCCCTCAGCGGGTAATGGCTCTGCTGGCATAAACTTGCGCAACAGATCCACCAGCGTTTGCAGCCCAATGGGTTTCACCAACCAGGCATTCATCCCCGCCTCAACGCAGCGCCTTTCCTCATCCAGCATGGCGTTAGCCGTGACACCAATAATCGGTATCGCCATGCCCTCATTGCGCAGGCTGCGAGCAAGTTCATAACCATTCATGTAAGGCATGTTTACGTCGGTCAGCACCAAATCATGGGGGGCGATATCCCACAGCGCCAACGCCTCTTCACCATCGTCCGCTAACGTGACTTCACAACCCAACAGTTCAAGTTGCCCCTGTAGTGTGACCTGATTGAGCGGGTTGTCCTCAGCAACAAGAACGCGAGCCTTAAATTGCGGTAACACCGTTTCGCGTTGCTCGCTGAGTTGTTGCCCGTGCAACAGGCGATCGATACCAAAGCCGATGCTACTCAGGCTGTAGGCATCAATATCAGCATAATTCGCCGTCTCACCCGACAAGGAAATCGGTAAGGAACGCCCTGGCCACTCGCCAGGATCGCTTGGTCGCTGCGCTTGTATATCCAGCAGAATATCCTGCTCATGGCCCGGCGGTACCGAGGTGGTAAAGGGCGAAGATTGTGCCCCCCAACGCTGCAACCAGGCGCAGAGATTGTCGGTCAACTCAGGGTGGGGAGTTTTCACCCACACGCTGGCTCCTCGTAACTGCGGCTCATCCACCTCGGTGGTTGTGGCCACGGCCAGAGCCAGCGTCAGATAAAATCGGCTGCCTTGTTGCGGCTGGCTGTCGAGCTGAATTTCCGCCCCCATCAGGCCTGCCAAGCGCTTGCAGATCGACAGGCCCAATCCGGCGCCCCCCAAACTGCCCCGGCTGGCATCCGTCAGGTAAAACGGTGTGAACAGTTTTTCTTGCTGTGCTTGGGTGATGCCGATCCCGCTGTCACACACCTCCATTCGGAGCTGGGTTTCTGCCGCAGAACCTGCCGTTTGGCTAAGGCGCACGATCACCTGACCAGAATCGGTAAATTTGATCGCATTGTTGACCAGATTGCTCAGAATCTGGCGGATGCGCACCGGATCGCCCACCGTCAGACAGGGCACATCAATGCTGACCACCGAAAACAGCAACAATCCCTTGCGATAAGCCATGGCCGCAAAGGTGCTGGTCACGCTCTGTACCAGTTCACGTGGATTAAATTCAACCGTTTCCAGTTGCAGTTGCCCTGCCTCGATCTTGCTGATGTCCAGGATGTCGCTGATCAATTGCAGCAATATCTGCGAAGCGTCGTCGATTCGGTCCACATACTGGCGTTGCTGGCGATCCAACTGTGTCATGGACAGCAGTTCCAACGTGCCAAGAGCACCATAAAGCGGTGTACGGATTTCGTGGCTCATGGTCGCCAGGAAGGTCGATTTGGCCGCGCTGGCCTCGTCTGCCGCTGACTTGGCACGCTCAAGCTGGCGTTCTATTTCCGCACGCGCGCTGACATCCGCAAACACGCACAGAATCACATCACGCTGCATGTAACGCGTGGGCGCATAGGCAACATACAGAGTTCTGCCGTCTATCCCTTCCAGCTGTTCGATGGTTCCGGCCTGCCGCGTAAGCAACACCTGGCCCAGCAATTGTTTGGTAGCCGCAGCGGGCGGTAAACGTTGGCCAGCGGTGGCATCCAGCCACTCCAGCGCCAATGCGTTACCGAATACCAGGTGACCATCCGCACGGGCAATCAGGCATACCGCGACCGGTGCCGTCTGGATCAGCGTTCGATTAAAGGCTTCGCTTTCAAGCAGCTCACGCTGTGCCTCCTGTGCCGGAGCGATTACTCGGCGATTGTACCAACGCGTATAAGCCAAACCACCGAGTATGCTACTCAGTAACAACATCAACACCCCGATAGGTAACCACAAGTTATCCTGAAAGAAACTGCCATAGCTGACATAGTAATATCCTGTCCACTTACTGTTTGGCCCTATGATCTTGAACACTAAACCCGTCAGGGTGTAATGCACCCCTTGTTGCTCAAATTCTGGCGCTTTCCCCTGCCCCATCAGCAAACCGTAGTCCTGATGCTTCAGCCACACCTGATCGAAACGCTGCAACCAGAAGGCGTGCTTGGGTGCCGGATTAACGCGTTGTTCCAGCATCCCGAAGCGCGAGCGGCTCAGTAAAGTGGCCGCATAAATGCAAGACGTTGGGCGCTTATGTGAAATTGTCCAGATACTCGGTGGGAACCCAGCCGGAATCAGCCCAATCATTTGATTTGGCAAGGCCGTTTCCCTGAACCAGATCACCTCCCTGTCGGTAGGTTTATCACCGCGCTGTTGCTGACAGCCTTTGGTGGCAAGCTCGCGCAACCGCTCACGCACAGCATCGGTGACCGCCCGATAGGTTTGCATATTGCCAGCCGTATCCGTGGTGTTTCTGTTGACCGCAGGCACGTTGATGCTAATTCCGTCACTCTCATTAACAAAGAATACAGCCCCCGCCGGAAAGTAAGACGATGCCCAGAATGAGGAGTAAAAATCAGCGAGATAACTCCCCAACGAAAAAAGCATGCCAGGCGCGGTAGGGCAATCGGCCTGTTTTTCACAAAATAGCGAGAAAGGCATCGTCACGGCAGACTCTTGCCCCTCAAACAGCCTGCCGCCCCACTCAGGAGAGGTGGCGACTTGCCGAAAGCTGTTGACCCGTGGAATAGGCAAATAAGAAAGCTGACTGTTTTGGGCTCGTAACTGACGCAGGAAGGCCTCTTGTTCATAGGCATACCCCACCAACGTTGAGAAATCGAGGGTGAATCGACCACGCTCTTGGCTGATGATACGCTGCGTCCCCCAAAACAGGCCGGTTGCCAAAACCAAAGCCAGTGCTATCAGACCAAACAACAGATTATTCTGCCTACGCGACGTGTGTGTAATCCTACCGAAGGGTGTGTCCTGCATGGGGTTTGCTCACCTATCAAGGGTGTTATGGTTAGAATATTCACTCCTCTGATCATAATTCATCAGTTAAGAACTTTCCTTAACCTAAGACAATTCTCCCCCCTACTGCAAATGGTTCGGATGTTGGCTTTGTTACTCGGCCCATCCGTAGGCCTCACCCCGTTGAGGCGATAGAGTCACCAGCCCGTTTAACACAAGCCAAAAATCGAATAGTGATCGCGAGTAACGATATAGCCCAGCAATGAGCTCAAAATAATGACCACGATTGAGAGTAACCACAACGCCATTGGGTAATGTTCAGCCCAGCCGTCTTTCTCTGGCCTGACAGGCGGGGCTGTGGGTATCGGCTCGCTGATGCTGTGAATCGTATATCTCTTGTTGATCATAAAGCCCTTTTTAGGCAGCGTGACGATCAGGTCATCAAAATCAATCAGGCTGGAAATACTCTTTCTCAGTTGGCTGATATGATTATTGAGGTTGTTATTCGACGGCCTTAAACCATGATTCGACCAGACGGTATCCAGCAGGTACTCGCGATCGACTCCCGCTATATTTTCAAGCATCTCAACAAACAGACGCGCTGAAACAGCACCAATCTCTACATATTCCTCGGGTGATTCTGCTAAAAACAGCGTTTTTTCATCACTATCAAGTATTAGTTTTTTATCAATAATATACTTCATACTTCTCTAAGCTGGTAAAAATAAGAATGATAAACCCAAGCCAAACACAACCTGTTTGCCAAGCGAGTCATAAATTTAAATAGGTGGTTTGCAGCCGTATTTATTCTTCGCAGTTTACGTTGGCAATTAACCAACGTCTAAAATCACCTTTATGCTTAAAGTTGAATTTTGTCATGGCATTGACCTTATGCGCACTCACCGTTTTTTGATTAATCCCCAATAGCTGCCCAATTTGAACATTGCTATAACCAATAGAATAATAACTCAACACCGTTTTTTCTCTTTTGGTTAACACGGTTTTCGATCCCATGCTGCGCTGAATCTCAGGCGGTGAGTATGCTGCGTCAACCTGGTTGATAATCGTTTCGGCACAATCATGACGTTGAATACTTTCCATGTCTTCATCACCATCAGCCTCCATTTCCTCCGAGCCAGCTCGAATAATAAATACCGTATCGGCATTTATTGCTGTTTTAACTGAGCGATGCTGTGCCATTTTCTCTTCGCAGACAAAGGCCATGGAGTAGCGGACATTGGGGTTAATGCTTTCATTAAACTCCGTGCTAACCTCTTTCTCCTTAAAGTAATCCGCCAATAACGCGCGCAATCCCGCTGTAAAATATTTATCATTATCCACTATGAGTATTTTCATTGAGTCAGTTCCCTGTTTAATAAATCAATTAAATGTCACCAGCATTTCTGCTGATGCGCTTACGTTACCAGTCGGTAAGTCGTTGCCCCCTGAGCACAAACGCCAAGTGATCTGGTTGGTGGTATTTTGGGTGGATTGCGCATTGGTAATATTGCCCACTTTAAGTTGGCTATTATCAAACGGCACGCCGCTGGTGCCGGAGCAATTTCCACTGCCGGTGATGCCACCGCTGATTTCACCGGTAATATAGCCGCCCCCTTGGCTGAGGGCCAAACGGGTGGGTGTAGATGCGAACAAACCGGTTAATGCTCTAAACTGCACATTAATATTGGCATTAATTCCCGAGGTGCCGTCTTGCGAGCACTGGGTCGTCAACGTATTGGTCTTTAAGCCCAACTCCGCACCGCTCTGGGTATTTTTAGCGACGGCACCAAAATCAATCTGTACCGGGGTATTCACCGTGCATTCCAGGGTAGAAATACGCAAGGTGGTATTTCTTGAAAAGATCGGCACAAAACCAAGGCTGTTCCCCGCAGTGGAGAAATTTACATTATATAAGGCAATATTGTCCTGCCTGGTTTGCGTTCCATCGGCCACCATCACCCAATTGCCCGTCGCTGTCGCGTTGATTAAGGTGTTCGCCTGATAAAAGTTAACGACACTGGACATTCTTGGCGCTAAACACCAACTCCCTCCCATCAGTGGATTAGTAATGGTTATTCCACTTGATGTCGTCCCCTGCGTGCTCGGTAGCCCAATGGTGCCGTTAAGCGTTTCAGTTGTGCCATTAGCCAGTACATAACTCGCAGTAATGGTTGCCCGAGGAATAATGCCAACGCCAGGTGCGATCTTGAAGGCTTTATATCCGGCAATTATCGTCAGCCAATTATCTGGCACACAATTATTACTTGCCAGATTGGTCGGGTTAATAAAAGCCACGCTTCTGCCGGGATCCAAGTTTGGATTAGCCCCCGTGCCTGCCGTATTCGAAGCATTAAACGGCATTCCCTCCCAGACAATACCGCTACCTTTGCCAATCGTAATGGTATCCGCCACGGCATATGGCGCGGCGAATAGCGCTGACAGCGCCAGCAGGCTCAAGAGGTTGGCAATACGCCGAATTGTCTGGTTTACTCTTGTCATTATTTCTTTCCTAATTAGCTGTTCTCACAGCGCGCCGTTAACTGGCGCACCGGATTGCCCGCCGCTGGGGTGGCGCTATTGGCAAAACTGAATGCGGCACGGCATTGCTGGTTGGCTTCGTTACCCCATTTAGCCGTCAACTGACCTTTTTCCGGCAATCCGCTCAGATATACCTGCCCCGCATCGCCAACAATGCCGGTATTGTTTTCACCTGCGGGCGTCCCCTCCACTGTGACCACCGTGCCAAACGGAATGCTGGTGTCACCCTGTTGTAAGGTCACTAACGCCTGATAACCCACGCGCGTAGCAAACTTGGCCATCACTACCGCACCTTTGGTTGGGTAGACGTTGAGGCTTGAGTAAGTCATTTCTACGTCGTCCGGTAAGGTGGCCGGATTCAGGCTGATGCTGTTGTTCTGGTAGTTCGACAAATAAGGCACCAGAGCGTAACCACGGCTGTCGGTGCGCACATTGCCGTTCATGACGCTAGTCTCCTTGGCTCCCGCTGCACTGACGACGGCCACCGAGTTGCCCAGCATTTGCCCCAGCGTCACCCCCTCTGGATGCACGACGACGCCACCATTAGCGCTGAGGTTCAATGAACGGAATGCACTCCCGTAGCTATAACCCATGTTGACCTGCCCTTTGCTGCCCTGATAACCCGCATTCAACGTACCGTTATTGTGGCCCTCACCGTTCGACCAACCCTGCATGACGCTGTAAGAAAGACGATCATCCATGGCGTTACCGCTGATCCCAACCTGCTGCTGCACTTCACCCTGATTGCTACGGGTCATTTGATAGTTGGCATAATTGCGACTGAACATTGGTTTTGCACTGAACAGGCTGAAAGGAACCTGCATATTCAGCGACAGCTGGCGATTCTCTGGCCAACTGCCATCCCCTTTAATGTGATCGATGCTGTAAACCACCCCATAGCTGACGCCGCGATAACTGCCGTGGTAACCCGCCGAAACGGTGTTATTTATACGATCGCTGCCCCAATAGTCGTTACGGGCGGCAGCCAGATACAGTGCCCCCCAGGAGCCCAACTGTTGGCTGAGGCGCACCTGAAAATTAGAGCGCTGCCGCTCCAGCGACCACGGCATCTGTCCGTCATTCAGTTGATAACCCTGGCCGTTAAAATCGGCAAAACTGTAGTAATGACGGGTGGAATAGCGGTAAGCAGTGAGATCGACCGCAGTCCCCGTCCTCAACAAACTTTTGGCATAGCGTATCCGGTAAGACGCCCCCTGCTGCCGGTTATCCTGCCCATCCAATCTGGTGCTGGAGGTGGTCACTTCAGCCGATAAGGCCCCCCATGCCCGCAGCGACACGCCTGTTCCTAACACCAGCGAGATATAGTCTTGCGCCACCAACCCACCGCCGTACAGGGTGATGTCATAAGGCAAACCGTACATCAAGGTGCCTAGCCCAAAAATCGCCTCGCGCGACCCTTGCGTGATCCCCCCGTTGTAACGCCCAGTGGTGAACTCGTACTTCAGTGCGCCGGGGCGTTGCATCACCGGTAGTGCAGAAAACGCCAGCGTTTGCGTGCGCACGCTCCCGTCGGCTTCGCTGATCGTCACCGTCAGATCGCCGCCCTGCCCGGTCTGATACAAATCGTCGATGCGGAACGGCCCCGGAGCGACATAGGTTTGATACACCACATTGCCGTTCTGGCTGACGGTGACCCGGGCGTTAGTCTGGGCAATCCCGCTAACAACCGGTGCAAAACCGCGCAGGCTGCCCGGCAGCATCTCTTCGCTGGAGTTCAGCTTGATGCCACGGAAAGGAATACTGTCAAACACGTCATTACCCGTGTTGCTCTCCCCAGCCAGTATCTCTGAACGCCAGGCGCGGATGTCGCGCTGTAAATAGGTGTTGGTGAAACGGGTGCTCTGCGTTGTCGGGGCAGACACATCACCACTGCTCTGGTTGCGTAAATAGGTCATGTCGCTGCGCAAACGCCATGCCTGCCAGTTCAGCCCACCGTGCAGGCCAGCGAACAGGTTGGTCTGTTCACTGCTGCTTATTCCTGCCTGAGCATTTTGTCTGTTGCGGCTACCGCTCAGGTTATAATTCATTATCAGAGCCGGTACGCCATCGTCCCACAGTGCCGGATCGACTGAACCGCGTGCATTCTGCTGCATCGCGATCTGCGGAATACTGAGATCCAGGCGCAGTTGCGCCATATGAAAATGCACCTGTGCATCAGGAATCAACGCGGACAACTCGCCCTTAAGCGGCACCTGTTGCGGCAACCCTTTAAAGTTGGGCAACGCCGTGGTGTTCACTCCTAACTGATTCAGGAACTCAGGCGTCAGTTCAGGCTGAACCACGCCTTGTGCATTTTTCTTGAACTCGAGCCGATGCTGCCCCTGATTGACCTGATTCACCCACAGCTCAACCAGGTAATGGCCTTCCGGCACGCCTCCGGCGGTTTCATAAGCGCTCAGATCGGCGGTCATCGCCTGTTCCCCGGCCAAAGCCAGTAAGGCAGGGTCAAAATAGTCCCGTGCGGCAGCAGGTAATGCCCCAGTCAGTAATAACGCGCCGGTCAGCATGGGGGAAACCGCTGAGTTATTAAGGCGTATCTTCACTGTTTTTTGTCCATTCGAGGTCCGTCCCTAATAACTCAAAAATTACCAGTCCTGTTGCTGCCCGGGAGTATCCCACCCGTCCTCATCAATTAATTTCCATACAACCTTGCCGTTGGTCCCCGTCGGTAAGGCATAACGCTGTTGCCCTTTAGGCGGCACCATCAGGCGCAGCGCAGGTTTGCCCAATGCCACATCGCCGACCTGCAGTTGTGAAAAGGTGAGCCAATACGGCGTCGGGTTTTCGGCAATCAGCACGTCGCCCTCACGTTGGAACCGCAACTGAGAAGCCACATCCGCCACTGCCCGCGTGGCCAAACCCGCTGGGCGATAGAACAATTTCATGTTGCTGACTACGGTGAGCGCCATCTGGCCGGACGCGGCGGGCTCACTGAGTGCTTTTTTCGCCGGAATCGCCTTCATTGAGATAAAAAACACCGATTCCCGGTCGGTGGGCAACGGCTCACCGTTGCGCCGAATGCGCAGCGTCAGTTCGCTATTGGCTTCTAAACGTGCCAGAGGCGGTGTGACAATAAAGGGCATCTTCGGTTGCCCGCCGTAGTTCAGATCGACCTCCCCACTGTTAGGGTCGACTGGCCGGATCCAGGACTGCATCAGGTACGGAGCCGCACTTTTGTTATTCACGTTTAACGTAGCGCCGTTCTTGGCGCTTTCCGGATAAATCACCCGCAGTACATAAAAAGAGATGCCGCTGGATCCCGGAGCTACGGCCTGCGCTGCCGACAGGCTGCACAGGAGCAACATCACTGCCTGAGTTAAACGTTTCATTGTGGTTGTTCCCGTCATTGGCAAGCGGCAGACAGCGCCCCGAAATCATCGATAACCTGCCAATGCACCTGCTTAACCGGCTTGCTGACCGGGTAGATTTCACTACTCAGCGGTGCAATCATCGCCGGTTGTACATTCAAATCCACGGCTCGTTGGTCAAATGACAAACGGCCAAATGTGACAAAATAGGGCGTAGGGTTCTCAATACGCATTCCCTGCGCCGTAGGGGTGATCCGCAGTTGGCAACTGGCACTCTCTGCTGCGATCTTCAGCCCTGCCGGGCGATAAAACAGCTTGATTACAAACTGAAAACCCATAGATAAACGTGACTCTTGCGCCGTAGGCTGCGACTGCGCCGGGATAGCCGACACCGCAAGATAAAACAGCGACTCACGGTCGGTTGGCAGCGCCTGTTCCTGCTTTAAAATGCGCAGCGTCTGGCTGCTCTCTGGCCCCAGTTGAAACAACGGCGGAGTCACGATAAAAGGGGCTGCACTCGCACGCTGCTGCTCACGTTGAACGCGGCTTTGAATCAGGTATTTTTTTGCCCCGGTATTTTTTACCGTGAGGGTTTGGGCTTTATCCCCAGAGGAAAAAATCACCCGCGTCTGATTTAAGCTGACACCGCCGTCCGCTGCTGGCACGGAAAAAGCCATCAGCAACAGTGAGGTAAGCAAAAAATGTGCGAACGTCATCACTCTTTCACCGATAAGCAAACATAAACATCAAATTGGCCGTCAGTGCTCCCGGTTTTATGGTGGCGCAACCGGTACTGCCCCCACAGCTAACACCAGCAAAGAAGGGGAACTCTTGGTTGACCGGCACTTGCCCTACGCCAGCCAACGGGAAATAATCGCCCGGCTTAACCTCCGTGGCGGTGTAACTTGGGGGGGTATCCCCTTGTACTAACATCACCCCTGCTCCCCCGGCGGTAGAATTGCTATTGCGAAATAGCCATTTGCCGTCCTGCGTTGCACCAGCTCCCACCACCAGGATAACCAGCTGCTGTGAGCCACCGGCGACACCGCTGCAGTTGTCTACCCTGAGGCTGAAAGGCTTCAGATTGACCAACGCACCGCTGCGCAGGCTGGCCTGTGGTACGTCCCCCAACGGCAACACGCTTTTATCCAGGCTCAGCGAACAGGTGCTTTGCACAATCGATGCTGAAAAATTCAGTGTTACCGCGTGTACCGCCTGGCTGCAGAGGCTGAGCGCTATCAGGATCAGCGCATTAGGGCTGAACCCGTTTAAATGCATCGACGCCCCCTTGATCGTTAATGGTTTGCCATTCAATGGTTCCGTTTCTTACCGTGGTGGGGTAAGTGTGAGAACCAAATGGCGCAATCATCAGCGCAGCCGCAGAATCCAGTTTGAGAGCCTGCCCGCCAAATTGGATCCCGGCCAGACTGACAAAGTAAGGCGATGGGTTATTGACCTGCAGCCCATCGTTCACCTTGGCGAATTGCAGGCCTTTCTGCGCGTCGCTGGACGTTGATGACAACCCTTCTGGGCGATAAAACATCTTGATAATGCTGCCGACACCAAATTGCACCGCCGCCTGTACGCCCGCATTCGACTGTTTAGCCGTTGGCGCTTGGCTCGCAGGAATTGCCGTAGCCTGAAAATAAAAAACTGACTCGCGATCTTTAGCCAATGACTCGCCGTTACCGGTAATACGAATCTGGTTCATGCTCTTGGGTTCCAAACGGAACATAGGTGGTGTCACCGTAAAAGGCGTGGCCTCACGGCTGTCTGGCTTTTTACTGAGTGAAACCTGTACCAAATACGGCATCACTGGCTGAGTATTACGCACCGAGACAGGGATACTGTCTGCCCCTTGCGGATAGATCAGACGAGTGGCATTAATCCCAAAACCATCCGCCATGACGGCTGAGGAACAGGACAGCAGCGCCAGCGGCATGAAGAAAAACGGGTTTAGGCGCTTCATCGATTGACTCCTGATGGCTAAAATCGCAGGCAGCAGAGGCTACCTGCTCTGGGGCTTAGTTATAGGCAAAGCTAAACAGGATTGGTGCATTGACTGCACCAATGTTGATACCGGTGGTGGTGGTCGATGCCAACCCCGCCTGCAGGCTCAACGTTTTGCTATTAAAGTCGCTGGCTGCTGGCGTTGCACCCGCCGTTGCCACCAGGAGTTTCTGCCCGTTGGTGATATAGCTGTTTGGCGTTGCAACCTGATTCAACATGATGCCGGTATTGGTTCCGGTGGAATTAAACAGGTTAGGGTTGCCCCCCAGCGTCTGGCCGCTAACCACCAAATTGGCGGTATCTGCCGCTTGAGCAGGCACCTGGCAATTGTTCAAACCAACGGTAAAGGTTTTTTGGCTGGAAGGAATTGGCGTGGCGACCCCGGTAAACTGGCTCGGGGCATAGTTGCCCAAATCCAGGTTGTTGGTAGACAGAGAGACGTCACAGGTGGCAGCAACAACGTTAGCCGTTACGGTTAACTGGGCGTTGGTCGCCGCCTGAGCATTCCCGGCGACAGCCATTAATAACAGAGCCGCTGGAGTTAAAATAAGAATCGTTTTGCGCATGGAGCTATTCCTTTATGTATCAACATTCATATTTAAGTAAAACTTACGCTTACTCTGAATACTTTCAGTTATGCCTTGATCGCGAGAGCTGAAAGCATTTTTTACCCACGGGAAATCATTAAATGATCGCCACCAGGCATTCATTAATTCGCAGGTGATTTAATCATATTTCGTTTAATACAGAGTTGTACCCGTCGTAGCTCAATCAACTGGCAACGGGCTAAATATACGCAAGGTAGGTATTATCCAAATTTATCTTCCATGTTATATAAGGGAATCCTTAAAATACTTACATTGGTTTTTTAAGCAGGTTTATACCCCGATGATTCAGGCTACTTGAACACCCAAGTGACTCGAATTATTCTGGATATAGAGGGAACAAAGATGGAATAAACCTTCATGGTTAACCCTCTCTGAGCCCCCGCTAATATTCATGAATACGGTGTCGTTGTCAACAATCCCACACAGTCACCATTGTCAAAATAATTATTTGATTTTTATGGTTTTTTATCGCCTCGACAGTATGCGACACTCAACGCCCTCACCAGTTAGAGTATTACGCTATAGCTTGGTGTAAACATAGTTTTTAAAACTAATTAAATTAATTTAATTAGATTAATAGTTTGTTTTTTTATGGTATTTTGGCCAAAAAATCAACTTTACTGCAACAGTGTTAATTTTAATAAAAACAATGTAACGGGCAATATCATTTTTTATGAAAATAACTTTTTACAAGTTAATTTTATTAAGTAAAAACCACGTGCACTCATAACTCTGTAACTGGGCCTGATTGGTAATTTACAATAACCTGATGGCTTATCACCCGCAGCGGTGGATTTAACGTTCCGCGCGCCTGCACGTAATAAACAAAACGAAACTCGCTATCTGCAGGTTCACCATTTAATGCCTCACTGCGCCCACTGCCCGCGCCAAGCGCAATGCAGCGGGCAAGCGTGCATAATTGTACCTGTAGCCCAGCCGGTTCAGCGGATAATAATTGATAACGCCAACTAATACTGGTGATGCGGGCAGAGTTACCCGGCAAAACGTTGAATGGCCGTAACGGTTGCGATTCGGCCCGCAGTTGACCGTAGCCCAGTTCGATACCGTCATTACTCGCGTTCCAAGAGCCAGACACCGCTTGCGCGGCGAAAGGTGATAATAATAGCAAAACAACGCAGCAGATTTTCATGCGCTAGAGCCAATCGTTGCAGTCAGCCTGATTTGGCGTTCGTCACTGATTTCCAGATTCGACAACACCACCAACTGTGGCAATGTTCGGCGCAAAAAGCGCGCCAGCAGCGCGCGCAACGCATGATTGACCAACAATACCGGCGGTGCGCTGAGCATTTCCTGCCGCTGCAAGGCTTGCCCGGCCTGTTCCAGCAACCGATCCGCCAACCCGGGTTCAAGACCACCGCCCCCTTGCAAAGCTTGCAACAATAAACGCTCCAACGGCGTATCCAAGCCGATAACCTGAATCTCACCCCTGCCGGGGAACCATTGCTGGGTGATAGCACGCCCGAGAGCCAGCCGCACTACGCCGGTTAATTCATCAGGATCGCTCTGAATCGGTGCATGTTCCGCCAGCGTTTCGATGATGGTGCGCATATCACGGATAGATACCTGCTCGGCCAGCAGGTTCTGCAACACTTTATGCAGGAGAGTCAGTGAAACCACACCCGGTATAAAATCCTCGGCCAGCTTCGGCATTTCCTGTGCAACGCGCTCCATTAATTGCTGGGTTTCCTGGCGGCCAAACAGTTCGCAGGCGAACTGGCCGAGCAGATGGTTGAGATGGGTTGCCACCACGGTGCTGGCTTCAACCACGGTAAACCCCTGAATTTGTGCCTGTTCACGCAAGGCGCTATCGATCCACACCGCTGCCAGGCCGAAGGCCGGATCGAATGTGTTCTCTCCAACCAGTTCTCCCACCGCATTGCCCGGATTGATCGCCAGCCAACGCCCCGGGTGCGCTTCTCCGCTAGCGATCTCTACCCCTTTCATCAGAATACGGTAGCGGGTCGGCAACAGTTCGAGGTTGTCTCGAATATGCACGACTGGCGGTAAATAACCGATGTCCTGCGCGAACTTCTTACGGATCCCACGGATACGCCCCAGCAGTTCACCATTCTGCTGAAAATCCACCAGCGGGATCAAACGATAGCCAACCTCCATCCCCAGCGGATCTTCTAACTGAACATCGGCCCAACTGGCCTCCATCCCCTGCGCACTCTCCTGCGGTATGGCTGGCGTTGTGATTGGCGGTGCTTGCTGTTGACGCCCGCGTAACCACCAGGCCAGCGCCAACAAGGCGGCGGTAAACAGCAGAAATACCAGGTTTGGCATGCCGGGCACCAACCCAAGCAGCCCCAATACCCCGGCGCTCAACAGCATCACTCGCGGATTATTGAACAGTTGGCCCACCATCTGCTCGCCAACGTCCTGATCGGTTGCCACACGGGTGACGATCACACCCGCCGCAGTAGATATCACCAGCGCCGGGATCTGCGCCACCAGGCCATCACCAATCGTCAGTAAGGTATAGCTTTCCGCCGCTGCGCCCAACGGCATGCCGTGCTGGATCACACCAACCAGCAACCCACCGACCACATTGAGCACCATAATCATCAGGCCAGCGACCGCATCACCGCGCACAAACTTGCTGGCACCGTCCATCGAACCGTAGAAATCGGCCTCTTGTGTCACTTCGGCACGGCGCTTTTTCGCTTCCTCTTCACCGATCAACCCCGCGTTGAGATCGGCGTCAATCGCCATCTGTTTACCGGGCATCCCATCGAGCACAAAGCGGGCACCCACTTCGGCAATGCGCCCAGCGCCTTTGGTGATCACCATAAAGTTAATCAGTACCAGAATAATGAACACCACGATGCCGATGGCAAAATTACCGCCAACCAGAAAGTGGCCGAACGCTTCCACCACCCGCCCCGCAGCCGCCGAGCCGGTGTGCCCTTCCAGCAGAATAATGCGCGTCGATGCAACGTTCAGCGATAGACGCAACAGGGTGGAAAACAGCAGGATGGTCGGGAAAGCGGCGAACTCCAGCGTGCGCTGGGTGAACATCGCCACCAACAGCACCATGATCGACAGGGCAATATTGAAGGTAAACAGCAGATCGAGGACAAACGCCGGTAATGGCAACACCATCATCGACAGAATCAGTAAGATCAGTATCGGGCCAGCCAGCACCTGCCACTGTGTCTCTTTAAAATTGCCCGGCAAACGAAGCAGAGCAGCCAAATTCGTCATCATGGTGATTCTCTCAGGCCAAAATCCAGTGCTGCTGGCACCGGTAAACGCTCAGGCTTTTTCGGGATCAGCCCCCCCTCACGCTGCCAGCGGCGCAACTGGTAGACCCAGGCCAGCACTTCGGCCACGGCAGCATACAGGGTGATAGGAATATGTTGCCCAATCTCGCTATGGCGAAACAGCGCACGCGCCAAGGGTGGCGCTTCCAGCAGTGGGATACGGTGTTGATTGCCCAGTTCGCGGATACGCTGAGCTATTTCCCCCGCGCCTTTCGCCAACACTTTGGGAGCGCTCATTTTTTTATCGTTGTACTGCAAAGCTACCGCGTAATGCGTTGGATTAGTGACAATCACATCCGCCTGTGGCACATCGGCCATCATACGGCGGCGCGCCATCACCCGCTGTTGCTGGCGAATGCGCCCTTTTACCTGCGGATCGCCTTCCTGCTGTTTATGTTCATCACGAATCTCCTGCTTACTCATCTTCAATTTTTTGAAGTGGCTCCAGAGCTGATAAAACACATCGAACGCCACCATCGGCACCAACCCGAGCACGATCAGCATGCCGCACCCAAAAACCATCTGTAGCGCATCACCCAACGCATCGAGCGGCGGTTGTGCTATCAGATGCAGCATCGCCGCCCAGTTGTGCCACAGATAAAGGCCAGCAACCCAACCGACCAGCAGCGCTTTCAGGATCGCTTTCAGCAGTTCTGCCAACACTTGGGTAGAGAACAGGCGTTTAAACCCGGCAAGCGGATTGAGACGTTTCACATCGAACTTGATGCTGAAAGCCACCCCACCCAGCAACATCGGCGCGCTCAACGCCACCAGCACCAAACCGGCGATGATCGGCAGCAACGCCCACAGCGCCTGACGCAGCAGCATGGCAAACTGGTTCAGCATTTGCCGGTCATTGCCGATCATGCCATGGTCAAAACGCAGCCCTTCACTCAGCATCCCCGCCAACTGCCGGGCGAGAGGGTAGCCGGTCACCCACAAAAGGACTAACCCGGCGCTCAACATCAACATTGAGGTCAGTTCGCGCGAACGGGCAATCTGCCCATCCTCACGAGCTTTCTCTAAGCGGTGGGGCGTGGGGGCCTCACTTTTTTCCAGATCGCTATCTTCAGCCAAGGAGGCGATTCCTGTTGAGGGGAAATAATAGAATCAGCATGGCAAAAAAATGCCGATTTTATTGCGGGAATAACGGGGGGAAAGGCGGGCTATTTAGGGTATGGAACGTGAACCACGGCCATAGAGGCACTGTTGCTGCTCCCTATGGCCGCGCAAGTTACGGCATTAAAAACCAAGGCTGTCGAGCAGATCGTCTACCTGTTCCTGATTAGCGATCACCCCAACGCCCTGTTGATCAAGCTGCGGGCCGTTAAGCAAATTGTCATTTGGCCTTTTCTCTTTGGCTGGCTGCTCGGGGATATTCTCCATCAACACCATCAGCAGTTGTTTTTCAATCTCCTGTACCACATCCATCATGCGTTTGATCACCTGACCGGTCAGATCCTGAAAGTCCTGTGCCATCATGATCTCCAACAGTTGGGCGTTAGTGAAAGTGGTATGCTCAGGCACCCGCTCCAGATACTGGCGGGTGTTGGTGACCAGTGAACGGGCATCTGCCAGTTCGATCGGATCGGCAAACCACGCATCCCAGCGCTCTTTCAGCGCCTTGGCTTCTGACTCCAGCACCGCCTGGCGCGGCTGGGCCGCCTCTACGCAGTTGAGCGCTCGTTCCGCCGCCTGCGCCGTCATGGTAACAACGTAGTCAAGGCGATCGCGGGCGTCCGGTATTGCTTCCGCCGCCTGGGCGATCGCCTGATCGAGCCCCAGTTCCCGCATGCTATCACGCAGCATGCGGGTCAGTTGGGCGATGCGAAAGATGATCTCACCCGCTGTCGCTGCATCGCTGGTAGGCATTGAAATATCTCTCATCGCCCTCTCCTTTTACATACCCAGTTTTTCGAAAATCTTGTTGAGTTTTTCTTCCAGCGTTGCCGCCGTAAAGGGTTTCACCACGTAACCACTGGCTCCCGCCTGAGCCGCAGCGATGATGTTCTCTTTCTTGGCCTCTGCCGTCACCATCAATACCGGCATCGCCGCCAATACACCGTCGGCACGGATGGTTTGCAGCAGTTCGAGGCCGTCCATATTTGGCATGTTCCAATCCGAAACCACAAAATCGAAGCCGCCAGCACGGAGTTTATTCAAGGCATCGGCCCCGTCTTCGGCCTCTTCCACATTGTTAAAACCCAACTCTTTCAGTAAATTTCTGACGATGCGGCGCATGGTGGAAAAATCGTCCACCACCAGAAATCTGAGATTCTTGTCTGCCATGCTCACTCCCAAGGTTTACGCCTTTATCATTGTTCACTCAGATGCGCAGCGCCTGACCACCGGCGATTTGCGCCAACATACGCTGGCTCATGCGATCCAACTCCACCACTTCACTGACTCCCCCGCTGGCGATCGCCTCACGCGGCATACCAAACACCACGCAACTGGACTCGCTTTGCGCCAGGGTAGAGGCTCCGGCACGGTGCATTGCGAGCAGCCCTGCTGCGCCATCATTGCCCATGCCGGTGAGGATCACCCCCAGCGCATTGCGCCCGGCGAACTGCGCCACCGAGTGGAACAGCACATCCACCGAAGGCCGATGGCGGTTGACCGGTGGGCCATCGTGCAACCGGATTTGATAGTTGGCCCCGCTGCGCACCAACTCCAGATGGCGATCGCCCGGTGCGATATACGCATGGCCCGGCAGCACCCGTTCGCCGTTTTCTGCCTCTTTCACTGTGATCTGGCACAGTTTGTTAAGCCGCTCGGCAAACGAGCGGGTAAACCCCGGCGGCATATGCTGGGTGATCAGCAACGCCGGGCTATTCGCCGGTAACGGCTGCAATACCTGGCGGATGGCTTCGGTACCGCCGGTTGATGCGCCAATCGCAATCAGCTTTTCACTGCTGAGCAAAGGCGTATGGCTGAGGATCTCCGGTGTTGGGGTTATCGGGCGCAGCGGCAAGCGCGCCTTGGCCGCCATACGGATTTTCTCGGCAATCAGTTCGCTGTATGCCAGCATGCCTTCGCGGATCCCCAACTGGGGTTTGGTGACGAAATCAATCGCCCCCAACTCCAGCGCACGCAAGGTAATTTCCGAGCCTTTGCCGGTCAGCGATGACACCATCACCACCGGCATCGGGCGCAAACGCATCAGTTTTTCAAGAAAATCCAACCCGTCCATGCGCGGCATTTCGACATCCAGCGTCAGCACCTGCGGGTTAAACTGTTTGATCAGATCGCGCGCCACCAGCGGATCCGGTGCGGTCGCGACCATTTCCATATCGGCATGGCTGTTGACAATTTCAGTCATGATCTGCCGCATCAAGGCTGAATCATCTACGCTTAATACGCTGATTTTGTTCATTACCTCTCCTTGGCCAGGCCATAGACGGTCTGCCCACGCAAGTAGAAATCCTGGCTAAGCTGGCTGAAATTCTCAGAATGCCCGGCAAACAGTAACCCTCCCGGTTTCAGCAACGGCACAAAGCGGCGCAAAATGCGCTCCTGAGTTGCTTTATCGAAATAGATCATGACGTTGCGGCAAAAAATAGTGTCGAACTGCCCGGGAAGTTCCCACTCCATGGCCAGTAAATTGAGCGGCTGGAAATGCACCTGTGCCACCAATTCTGGCCGCACCCGTACCAAGCCATGATGCGGCCCGGTGCCGCGCAGGAAATAACGCTGCCGCTGCTCCGGCGTGAGGGTCCGCAGATCCTCCTGGCGGTACACTCCCGCTTCGGCCTTCTCCAGCACCTGGGTATCAATATCGCTGGCCCACACCAGCGTACCGGTGGCTCGTCGCCCCAAGGTTTCATTCAGGGTCATGGCGATCGAATAAGGTTCCTCCCCGGTAGAAGCAGCGGTGCTCCACACGCTGTAACCGTCTGGCCGTGAACGCGCATGTTCCGCCAGAATAGGGAAATGGTGCGCCTCGCGGAAAAATGCCGTCAGGTTGGTGGTCAGGGCATTGATAAACGCCTGCCATTCGGCGCTGTTAGGATCGCTTTCCAGCAGGGCCAGGTAATCGCCAAAGCTGGGCAGATCAAGCATTCGCAGGCGGCGGACCAGACGGTTGTAAACCATCTCGCGTTTGTGTTCCGCCAGCACGATACCCGCACGCTGGTATATCAACTGGCTGATGCGCCGGAAATGCACGTCCGATAGCGGCAACCGTTGCACCATCTGTGCCAGTATCGAGGTGGGTTCCCGGTTTGACACTGAAACTGTATTTTTCATACCCGATTACCTGGGGAATTGATGCCGTTATAAAAATATTTCGACGGTGTTTAGGCGCTTTTCGCCACATTATCCATCAGTGACATTTCTTCGCTGCTCAGCAGTTTTTCGATATCCACCAGGATCAGCATCCGTTCACCCAATGCGCCCAAACCGGTGAGATATTCCGTGGCTAGCGTTACCGCAAACTCGGGGGCTGGGCGGATCTGTTCGGTGGTCAGCGACAGCACGTCGGAGACTCCATCAACCACAATCCCCACCACTCGTTGACCAAAATTCAGCACGATTACCACGGTGTTTTCGTCATAAGACACCCCTTGCTGGGCGAACTTCACGCGCAGATCGACAATCGGCACAATCACACCGCGCAAATTAGTCACGCCTTTAATAAACGCCGGGGTATTGGCGATGCGAGTAACCTGATCGTAACCACGGATCTCCTGCACCTTGAGGATATCAATGCCGTACTCTTCATTTCCCAAGGTAAAAATCAGGAACTCCTGACCTACCGTTTCACCCGCCAGTTTGCCGACGGTTGCCAGTCCTGTCATATGACCCCCTTTGATGAACTCGGATTATTTTGGGCATAGTCGCTATGCGGCCACGTCGGTCAGATGCTGTTCACGGTTCAACGTTTGCAGCGCCGACACGTCCACAATCAGCGCAACGCTGCCATCCCCCAGGATCGTGGCGGCAGAGATCCCCGGGATTTTGCGGTAATTACTTTCCAGATTTTTCACCACCACCTGATGTTGACCTATCAGTTGGTCCACCAGCAGCGCATAACGGCGGCCAGCGCTCTGCAGGATCACTACAATCCCCTGCGTGGCATCGCTTTTGGCTCCGGCTACGTCAAATATGCGGTACAGTTCCACCAACGGCAGATATTCGCCGCGCACCTGCAACACGCGCTCACCACCGGCTAACGGGTGTAAATCTTCTGCCTGCGGTTGCAGCGATTCCATCACCGCGTTCAATGGCAGAATAAACACTTCTTCATTCACCTTGACCGACATGCCGTCAAGGATCGCCAGCGTCAGCGGCAGCAGGATACGCACTGCGCTGCCCTTACCGGCCTGCGAGTGAATCTCAACGTGGCCGCCCATTTCCTGAATATTCCTTTTCACCACGTCCATCCCCACTCCACGGCCAGAAACATCGGTCACCAGTTCAGCGGTGGAGAAACCCGGTGCGAAGATCAGCATGCCCACTTCGTCGTCACTCATGCTGTCGCTCACTGGCAAACCTTGTGAGGCGGCTTTCGCCAAAATTTTCTGGCGATTCAGGCCAGCGCCATCGTCGATCACTTCAATGCAGATATTGCCCCCCTGATGTTCAGCCGACAGGATCAGATTGCCCACTTCGGGCTTGCCTGCCGCCACGCGCGTCGCCGGTTCTTCAATGCCGTGGTCCAGGCTGTTGCGCACCAGGTGGGTCAACGGGTCGATAATGCGTTCAATCAGGCTTTTATCCAATTCGGTGGAACTGCCGCGCAGCGTCAGCTCTACCTGTTTATCCAGCTTGCTGGCCAGATCGCGCACCAGACGCGGGAAACGGCTGAAGACATATTCCATCGGCATCATGCGGATCGACATCACCGACTCCTGCAAATCGCGGGCGTTGCGTGCCAACTGGCTCATGCTGTTGAGCAGTTCGCCATGATTGACCGGATCCAGCGAGCCAGAGCGCTGCGCCAGCATTGACTGGGTGATCACCAGTTCGCCCACCAGATTGATCAGTTGATCAACCTTTTCAACCGCCACGCGAATACTGCTCGATTCGTTGGCTTTGGCACGCGCTTTGGGTGCCTCCGCCACAGGAGTAATAGGAGCCACTGCAGCAGGGGGAGCATCCGGCTGGCGGGCTTGTGCTGGCCTGCTGAACGCGATCTGTTCTGGTTCCAGCACAAAACACAGTACCGCACTGATAGCGTCTTCGCTGGCGGAGGTCAGCAGCGTCACTGCCAGGCTAGTTTCGCTCTGCTGTGGGCTCTGCACGTCCCCGAGATTGCCCAACTCTTCCAGCAGCAATGGAATCTCACTTGGCTTCAGGCCGCTCAGGCAGATACGCACGCCCTCTTCGATCGCCACAGGCTCCAGGGTTGTGGTCTCTTCAACCTGCTCCGCTGCAGGCTGTTGCGTTTCCAAAGCCAGTTGCCGCAACGCCTGACAGATGTACTCAAAGCTCGCGTTATCAGGTAGTTGCGACGTTTTATATGCGCCCAGTTGATCCTGCATAATGTCTTTGGTTTCCAGAAACAGGTTGATAATCTCGGTGCTCAGGCGCATTTCCTGACGCCGGGCACCGTCCAGCAGATTCTCCAGCAGGTGGGTGGTTTCCTGCAGGACGGAGAAACCGAAGGTGGCCGCGCCGCCTTTAATCGAGTGCGCAGCACGAAAAATCGCATTCATCGGTTCAACATCTGGGGCCAAGGGATCCAGCTTCAGCAGGTGCTGCTCCATATCCGCGAGCAGTTCGTCTGCTTCATCAAAAAATGTCTGATAAAAAGCGCTTATATCCATGCTCACGGTTCACCTCGGCTGTGGGTCAATAAATTCGGTGGGGTGGCTGATCTCCATCGCTTTACCTTCCGCATTTTCATGCTCTATGTCCTGTTGAGTCTCCTTGTTCAGGACCAGGATCGTGATGCGCCGGTTGATCGCATCCTCAGCACCCTGCACTTTCAGGCTCATGGTCGATGCCATACCGACAACGCGCAGCACTTTACCTTCGGCCAAACCACCAGCGAGCAACTCACGCCGTGAGGCATTGGCACGATCGGCAGAAAGCTCCCAGTTGCTGTAATAACGCTCGCCGGTCGCATAGGGCAGATCATCGGTATGGCCCGAAAGGCTGATGCTGTTGGGCAGATCGTTCAGAATCGGGGCCATGGCGCGCAGAATATCGCGCATGTGGCTTTCCACCTGTGCACTACCGGTCTTGAACATGGGCCGGTTCTGGCTGTCGATAATCTGAATACGCAACCCTTCATTCATCATGTCGATCAGCAAATGTGGGCGCAGAGCTTTCAGGCGCGGTTCAGACTCGATCAGTTCATCCAGCTTTTCGCGCAGCTTGTTCAAACGCTGCTTCTCAGCCTTGATTTCAGGAGAATCCACCGCTTTTTGCACCAACCCTTGCTGCTGAGTGGGATCGTCACCCCCACCGGGGATCAGGCTGCTCTCTGCGCTGCTTTTGTTACCGCCGCTCAAGGCCACTTTCAGCGGCGTGCGGAAATATTCGGCGATCTGCGTCAACTCCTGCGGGCTGGCAATCGCCAACAGCCACATCACCAGAAAAAAGGCCATCATTGCCGTCATAAAATCGGCGTAGGCGATTTTCCAAGAACCACCATGATGAGCGGCATGTTGGGCTTTGCGCTTTTTGACCAGAATAATCGGGTGATTCTGTTTCATGCGTCCTGATCTTCCGTCTCTTGTGGCGCAGGCGCTTTCACCCGGCGCACGTGTTCCTCCAGTTCCACAAAAGAGGGGCGCTCGGTGGTGTAGAGCGTTTTACGACCAAATTCGACCGCAATCTGCGGGGCATAACCGTTCAGGCTCGACAATAAGGTCACCTTGATGCACTGCATCATTTTGGTGGTTTCCGCGCTTTTCTGGCGCAACAGCGTCGCCAGCGGCGAGATAAATCCATAGGCCAGCAAAATGCCGAGAAAGGTTCCTACCATGGCGTTGGCGATCAGTGCGCCCAACTCAGCGGCGGGACGATCGGCAGAGGCCAAAGCATGAACCACCCCCATGACGGCAGCAACAATGCCAAAAGCCGGTAACGAGTCCCCCACCATCGCCAGGCTGCCCGCAGGCACTTCGCTTTCCTGCTCAAAGGTTTCAATCTCTTCATCCATCAACGCTTCAATTTCGAATGCATTCATGTTGCCGCTCACCATCAGCCGTAAATAGTCGGTAATAAATTCCACCAGATGTTTATCGGCAAGGATGCGCGGATAATTAGAGAAGATTTCACTTTCCTGCGGATTATCGATATCAAACTCGAGGGATAACATGCCCTGTTGACGGGATTTGGCCAGCAGGCGATACAGCAACGCCATCAGGTCCATATAAAGATTTTTGTTGTATTTTGAGCGGCGCATCAGTTTAGGCATGGCACGCAGCGTGGATTTGATCGCTTTACCGTTGTTACCGACGATAAACGCCCCCAGGCCGGCCCCGCCGATAATCAGGAATTCTGCTGGCTGATAAAGGGCACCCAGATGGCCGCCAACCGTTAAATAGCCACCAAACACAGCCCCCAAGACCACGAGATAACCCAGGATAACTAACACACGGATTCCTTACGTTCACAGGACAGAAAGTGGGGTCAGCGCGAAGGAAAAACACAGACGCAGCACGGGCCATTCCATGGCCATCGTGTACCGGGTTCCAGTACTTCAGTATTGGTTTTTACTTTCCGTAAGTCTGCGTTGCTGCAGGCTCAGACCGCGCGTTTAATCTGCTCGTCCAGCAGTTGAGGAGTAATATCGGCTGGTTGCGAAAAAGGTTTACGCTTTTTTACTGCACGGGAAGGAGGTTGGCACAAACTGCAGACAAAGTTGTTAACGGGTTGATAGGCATGGGTAATGAAGGTGCCGTTACAACAATTACAGGCCGAAAGTTGCAGCATGCCGCTGTCAACAAAGCGCACCAGCGTCCAGGCACGGGTCAAAGCCAGCAGCGGTGCTTCGCCCGGTTGCTGCGGGCACTGCTCCAGATACAGGCGATAGGCCTTGATCACCACGTCTACCCCCCGACATTGCCCACTTTTCAACAGGAACTGATAGGCGTTGTAAAACATTGATGAGTGGATATTTTGTTCCCAGATCATAAACCAGTCAGTCGAGAACGGCAGCATACCTTTAGGCGGTGGGCTGCCACGTAGCTCCTTGTAAAGTTTGATCAAACGCCCACGGCTGAGCTGTGTTTCGCTTTCCAGCATCTGCAGACGCGCCCCCAACGTGATCAACTCCATAGCGAGTTGAATGTCTCTAGCTTCTTGAACAATACTTTTATCGCTCATAGTCAGGCTCTTTTCTTCGTCGAGTTACCGTTTTTAGCCGATAACCCTTGCAGTAGATGGCTTGATAGCAAAATCCCTGTATGGATTTGTTGTAAATCATCCACCCGGGACTCTTTGGTCAGGCGCTCTATCGTATTGTGATCCTTGAAACGAAAATGGCAGACCAATTGATTAGTTTCTGCCAATTTAACCATTTGCGGCAACGTGAGTTGCGACAGCGCATCGGCCATTGTTTCATCAATCCCTAGGCGGAACATTGCAGACGCCTTCTCATCATTTATTAGGCGCTGCGCTAAAAGTAAATATGACAGGTTGATATCATAAACATGTTTAAGCAATTCAGATGTACCCATATTTTCCATCCCGACAAACTATGTTTAAAAACACACGTAGGGCGATAAACTTATCGCCCATGGTTTGGGTTTATTCCCGCATCTGGCAAACGGAACTCTTCATGCTTGCCGCGATAACATTACGGCATGACTCAATTAAGATTACTGCTCAGTATGGATATCGTTTAAAACAAAATGCACAGATATAGAGCAGTTCAGTTTTCAAAGCATTTTCGCCCTGAAATCATTTTACAATTTGATAAGATTATTCTGATCAACAATATCACTCTACCTCTGAACCTTTAGCATACACAACGTAAGCCACGGGTTATTTAAAAAAAAATGCAATATACATCACAAAAATAAAAAATTCTCGAGTCAAACGCTAACGTTTATGGATGCTTTTTAATCAAATTTAGTTCAAAAACCAGGATTATGTTAGAAAATGTCTCAAAATTCGCATTTGTTTGCTAAAAAGCATCATTTTTGAAATAAGTTCATAGAAAAACTTTACCAAAGCCAAATAACCCTATAAACATTCTGATTTTCATAAAAAATCAAAATATAACAATGAACTATAGCGTGTAACTGGTTACAGTCTTAAAATGTAAACCTGATAAACTATAAGGTTTATTAATTCCAGACCAATTAAAAACCAGAAGATAAGATACCTCTTTAGCCCTTTTTAGAGGCTGAACCTTGCAAATCTAGCGCAAACCTGATTTCAACAAGAAAAAAATGGTAACAAAAAATTTCCATAAAAAGGAAAAGTACCATTAAAACACAAGAATAGTCACAGGATAAAAGGCCAGAGAATTTGATGGCTGATTATCATTCTTATATTCCAAACCCACACTTTCAATACATCTCATCTTTATTTCACCTTTAATAAAAAATACCCCATTAAAACTGCACAACCTCAACAATTCAATTGTCATGATATTTTTAATTTATTGCACCTTACCTCTATTTTCTTTATAAAAATATGTCAATGAAGTTAAATAAATCATTACCCTGACAGTCAGGAATAATTATTGCCATTCGTATACGCCCCCCAACACAAAGGCCGCGTCTCTTTTCCAAGATTATTTTCTAGAGAAAAAAAGATGTGCTTTCCTATAAGCCCTTGCAGAAGAAGTCATCAGACCAGATACAGCTTTCTGAACGATGTTACCGCAAAGCGGTTTCAACAACGGCTGTAAACAAAGCCCAGAAGCCAAGCCGCATGAGAGCAGGCTCCTCATCCATTGATTAATCTGGAACCAGCCAAAAGAAATAATCCTTTCAGCATTGACGTTCACACCTAAGATAAACCCTAATTAATGCTTTATACTCTCAGGAATATTGCCGATCAGACCTTAGCATATTATGATTCCCTGTGCGCTCGCGGCTGCATTAGCTTTATTTCTTTGTGCCGTGGGCTGTTCGTTTTTTCTTTGCCTATGTCTAGCGGCGCATCTCTGCTCACGGTTCTCACGTAAACAGGTGATGCTTTTATTTAATCAACTTAAAATCAATTTGCAGGCTACATTTCAATCATGACTCATACCATCGATTATCTGATGACATTTCGTAAATGTTCCAGTCTAGACAGCCTGGAAAAAGTCTACGACAAACTGAATTACTCCATCACCAGCGACAGTGAAATGAGTAGCATGTACCGCGCAGCCGATCATCGTCGTGCTGAATTGGTATCGGGGAAGCTGTTCGATCTAGGAAAAGTACCAAAGTCACTGTGGGCTCAGGTTCTTTAATCACGCTCTATTACGCGCGTTTCTTTTTTTATCTTTTATGGCGGATTGCCCTGCCAGGCTCAAGATTTACTGCCGCGCGTGATACGAAACACATTTATTGAACAACCAAAGCTCTACTCTTTTAGCCAATAATCAAGCTACAGGAGGGAACATGGGATACAACAACGTGTTAGTTGCGGTAGCTATGGCTACTGACAGTCACAAGTTGGTAGATAAAGCCGTTTCTATCGTGCGCCCCTACAACGGCCAAATCACATTGGTCAGCGTGATCGCCAATCCCGAAATCTACAATAACTTTGCTGGCCCCATGTTGGGCGATCTGCGCGCATTGATGGAAGAGGAAACGTTGCTCTTTATGGAAGAGTTACGGCAACACGCAGACTACCCCATCAGCAACACACAGATTATTCATGGCGAATTGGGTGACTGCCTGACCTATGCCAATCAGCAGCATCCCTTCGATCTGGTCATTTGTGGCAACCACAGTGACAGTATAATGAACAAGGTAGCCTGTTCCGCCGCGCGTTTTATTAATACCAGCAGTATCGATGTGTTGATTATTCCGCTGTAATGGATTGGCAATTGTTGCATTACTTTTAACACTTCAGCTTTATGGTTTATACACCAGACTTAAGTGACACCTTATTTTTTGATGAAAAATAAGCAAATTCAGGATCAAAGCCTCACCATGTGGGGCCGAAGGCTAGCAGGATGCTCAGGGCGCTTTTGCGCCCTCCTCGCACAGCCAATAGACTCCGTGGCGTTCATGCACCTATTTCGGTGCGTACATCTAACAACTCAGGGAAAAATGTCAGTTCTAACGCTTTTTTTAGAAAACTGACCCCACTGGAACCCCCAGTGCCTGATTTAAAACCAATAATACGCTCTACCGTTTTCATATGACGAAAACGCCATAAATGAAAGCTCTCTTCGATGTCCACCAGTTTTTCCGCCATCTCATAGGCTTCCCAATAAGTTTGGGGATTGTCGTAGATCTGTTTGAACACCGGTAACAGTTCTGGATTGCGCTGATAAGGCTGGGTCCAATCGCGTTCAACACAGGCTTGCGGAATAGAAAAGCCATGGCGGGAAAGGTAACGCAGGAATTCATCGTACAGGCTAGGAGCTTCCAAAAGCGTTTTTAGCGCAGTATGTTTTTCTGCATCAGCGTTAAATACCGCCAACATCGCCGCATTTTTGTTACCCAGCAAAAACTCAATGGAGCGATACTGATGGGATTGAAACCCCGAAGAATTACCCAGCACCCCACGGAACTCAACATACTCCGACGGTGTTAACGTCTCCAGCACCGCCCACTGCTCAAAGAGCAACCGCTGGATCTGCTTTACCCTGGCTAGAATTTTGAAACAATGGCTGAGCTTATCCTGCTGAACCAACCGCCGCGCGGCCTGTAATTCATGCAGCATCAGTTTCATCCATAATTCAGAGGTTTGATGCTGCACGATGAATAGCATCTCGTCATGATGCTGAGGATTAGACAGAGGCTGCTGGCAGAGCAGTATCTGATCCAGGCATAGATAGTCACCGTAGCTCATACGTTTAGAGAAATCGGTAACAATGCTGCCTTCTAATTCCCGCTGATTCATTTTCTCTCTCCCTGCGCCCCGAGGTGGGAAAACGCGTTGCTAGTTGGCAAAACGAGAGAAAACCATAGTCCATTTGCTTAACATGGGCGTAACAATCAGCGAAAAATGTCTTGCCGATCACATGTAAGTTTATCCCCGCAGGACAACACGACGCGCCATCCCCCTTGGATTACGTTATTTTTTACCCGGCATCATTCTGATCAAGGTGTTATCCAACATAATATAATGGTGGAACAGTGCTCCAACCGCATGAATACCTACAATAAAATAACCAACGTCCGCAACCAGCTCATGGATTTCTTTCAGGTTATGCTGCAAATCGGTATGCGGCAGACCCGCAACCGGCATCGGGTAAGAGAAGAATGACCAGGCTACGTTGCCATAATAAAGCGATAATCCCCCCAGCAATGGAAGGCAGATAAACATCAGGTAAAGAATGCCATGAGTCGCTTTAGCTAATCGAATCTGCCAGCGTGGAGGCGTGGGTATTATCTCAGGATCTTTATGAGCAAACTTGATGACGACACGTATTAACATCAAGATCAGGATCATAATCCCAAAGGTATAATGCAGCGTTGCCATCCACTCCCTGAGGTTGCTGCCCTTGGGAGTAATCCCTTTCAGCTCCATTACGGCATAGGTGATGACCACCAGAATAAAGATCGCCCAGTGGAAAAAAATCTGACTCGGTGCAAATTTCCGGCTCATGCTGCCCCTCTCAACGTCAATATTCTACCTACGCCTAATATAGCCCCGTTCAGCTAAATCAACATGTAAAGCCGATAAAAAGCTCTTCTGAGGCTCAGAACAACACATGCTTAAATTCGCATCCAGATACGAATATTTGACAAATTCGTATCTGGATGCGAACTTAAGATCAAGAATCACTCCCTGACCGACCGAGAACATGAAAGCACAAATCAGCGTAATTACCGGCGATTTAGTCAATTCGCAGCAAGGTGATACGGCCAGTTACATCACCTACCTCGATAATCTGCTAGCCAAACTGCAGCAAGCCAAGTGCTTGCGGCAATATGACATCTTTCGTGGTGACAGTTTCCAGATAGTCTCAAAGCCTGACCAAGGATTGTTTCTGGCAATATATATACGCATAGCACTGCGTGCGGCGGATGCCGCTCGTTGGGACGCGCGCCTTGGAATCGGCCTGGGTACCCAGCAGGCGAAAAGTACCGGTTATGGTAGCGCATTCCTCAATTCCGGCAACGCGCTGGATGGCATGGCAAAAAATTGCTATCTAGCTCTGAAAACCGACAAACAGAAAATCAACAGCATTGTCAGCGATCTGCTACCGATGTTAGATCATGTCGTTGGTCAACTGTCACAAACCGAAGCCAACATTGTCCAGACCAGAATGTTTACGGACACGAACAAAGACGTCGCAACCGTGTTACAGAAAGCCACCTCGACAATATCCGCCACTTTGAAACGGGCTGCTTTTGAGGAAATAATGCTATTTATCAAGGCGATAAACAGGATGACTTAATAATGGATTTAACCTATATACCCCTCTTATTCTGGATGCTGGTCGTTCATTTTATTGCCGACTTTCCCTTGCAACCACTCAGTTGGGTGAAGGATAAAATTCTAAATCGCAGCCGTTCACGCTTTCTGTTGTTGCATGCACTAGTACAAGGCACACTGACCGCCTTGGTCATTGCCTTATTCAGTGTGCTGCATGACGGATTATCGTTGACTGATATATGGGTTGCTTTGCTGCTAATCAGTACCAGCCATTATTTCATCGATTTGATGAAGGTGACTTACTTTACCCGTATGAGCCAGGTGAGCAGCCTTTTACTCGACCAGACTTTACACGTGGCTGTTATCGTCTTTCTGTGGCTGTATCTCAGCCCCGATCCAGGCACATTCCTGCATGCCACATGGCAGCAGATTTCTGGCAGGCAACTCAGCCTGCTGGTATTAGCCTATCTGCTGATTTACATGCCAATGGGCATTCTGATTGGGCAATTACTGGCTCATTGGGCACCACAGATGCCGCTCAGTGCCAAAGCAGAAAATGATTCTCTACTACGCGCAGGTAAGCAGATTGGTTATCTGGAAAGAACGTTAATTCTGACGTTTGTCCTGATCGGCCAAATACCGGCTATCGGTTTTCTGCTGGCAGCAAAATCAATTTTTCGTTTTGGCGATCTGCGGCAAACGGGGGACAAAATGCGTACCGAGTATGTTCTGCTCGGTACGCTGTTTTCTTTTACGCTGACCATTATGCTAGGTCTGCTGGTGAAAAGAGTGTTATAGCCACTCCCCGAAGCGGCGAATGTAGAAACGCTTCATCAACTGTGCCACGACACAGTAGCTAACCAACGTTGCGGCTAACCAAGGGAAGTATTCCCAAGGCAACGGTTGCAACCCAACCCAAGCCCCAAGCGGTGAGAATGGAATATAAATGCCGAGCGCCATGATAAGCCCGGTGGTCAACAATACCGGTAATGCCGCCGTGCTCTGAATAAACGGAATTTTTTGAGTACGCAACATATGTACTACCAGCGTTTGTGATAGCAGCCCTTCAATAAACCAGCCTGACTGGAACAAGGCCTGATGTTCCACACTATTCGCAGCAAATACGAACCACATCAGCGCATAGGTCGTGATATCAAAAATGGAAGAGGTTGGCCCGATCCACAGCATAAAGCGACCAATGTTCTTGGCATCCCACTTGCGTGGCTTGCGCAGAAACTCTTTGTCCATCTTGTCCCACGGCAGTGACAGTTGAGAGATGTCATACATCAGATTCTGCAACAGCAAATGGATCGCCAGCATCGGCAAGAAAGGAATAAAAGCACTGGCGACCAGCACCGAGAACACGTTGCCGAAGTTGGAACTGGCTGTCATATTCAGGTATTTGATGATGTTCCCGAAAGTTTCGCGCCCTTTGAGCACACCTTCTTCCAGTACCATCAGGTTTTTTTCCAACAAGATAATGTCGGCTGACTCTTTGGCAATGTCGGTGCCGGTATCAACAGAAATCCCCACGTCAGCATCACGCAGCGCTGGCGCGTCGTTGATCCCATCCCCCAGGAAACCGACGGTATGGCCGTTAGCCTGTAACATCTTCAACACGCGTGATTTCTGCAGCGGTGTCAGTTTAGTGAAGACCGTACGCTGTTCTACTTCGCGTGCCAGTTGAACATCGTCCATCAGTTCGATGTCTGCACCAGAAAGCGGTTCCCCGGGTTCCAGGCCGACATCACGGCAAATTTTACAGGTGATCACCGGGTTATCGCCGGTTAGCACTTTTACCGCTACGCCGTTTTCCTGCAGTGCTGCGATAGCTTCCTGAGCACTTTCTTTTGGCGGATCGAGAAACGTCAATAACCCTTCGATCACCAGATCTCGCTCATCCGCCACACTGAGTGGCAACTGACAGCCTTCCAGCCCCAGATCGCGCGTGGCCAACACCAGCACGCGGAAACCATCTTCGTTATATTGACAGGCCAAGGCTTGCAGCGCAGCGCGGCGCTCATCGTCGATCTCCAGTACCTGCTGCCCTTCACGCACGTGGGTAGCGATTTCCAGCATCTCTTCCACCGCCCCCTTGCAGATCAGCAATTGACGCTGGTTTTCGTCCTTCACAACAATCGACAAACGGCGGCGCACAAAGTCAAAAGGCAGTTCGTCCACCTTGCTGTAACGCCCGAGTGCTTCAACGCCCGGTTTACCACGCCCAAAGCGGATCACGGCCTGATCCATCAGGTTTTTCATCCCGCTTTGATGGAAACTGTTCAGCCAGGCCAGATGCAGTACGTGACTATCTTGGTTACCATTTATATCCAGATGATGCTCAAGGATGATTCGATCCTGCGTCAATGTGCCGGTTTTATCGGTACAGAGTACATCCATCGCACCAAAGTTCTGGATTGCATTCAGGCGTTTAACCACTACCTTACGGCGCGCCATCGCGATCGCGCCTTTCGCCAGGTTAGAGCTGACAATCATTGGCAGCATTTCTGGCGTCAGGCCAACGGCCACCGCCAACGCAAACAGCGCGGCTTCTGACCAGTCTCCTTTCGTGAAACCGTTAATCAGTAAAACGATAGGCACCATGACCAGCATAAAACGGATCAGCAACCAACTGACGCTGTTTACCCCGCGATCAAATGCAGTTTGCGAGCGTGAGCCAACGATCGATTTAGCCAGAGAACCGAAATAGGTACGGCCACCGGTTGCAACCACCACTGCCGATGCGGTGCCGCTGGCAACGTTGGTCCCCATCAGGCAAATGTTTGACAGTTCGAGCAACTCACTTTCGCTGGAAGCATCGATTTCGGTCGACTTCTGGCTGATATTACCCAGCGCATCGTATTTCTCGATCGGGATCGCCTCACCAGTCAAAATAGCCTGGCTGATAAACAGATCGCGGGAACTCAGTAACCGCACATCCGCAGGCACCATATCCCCTGCAGAAAGCTGGATAATATCGCCCGGCACCAACTCACGAATGGGGATTTCTACCGCCTGTGCCTGGGTGCTGAAACTGCTGCGACGTAATACCGTTGCGGTAGTGCGCACCATCGATTTCAATGATTCTGCAGCCTTGTTAGTGCGGTATTCCTGCCAAAAACGCAGTAAGCCACTCAGAGTCACCATCACCAGAATAATGATCACGCCGGTAAGCTCAGTTTCTTCACCGTGCCGGGCAGGTAGCCAATAGTCGGTAAAGAAACTGATCCCCGCCAGCACCATCAAGACAAATATAAACGGGTTATTAAATGCGCTGACTAATTGAACCAACGCATGTGGAGCTTTCTCGTGAGCAACCTGATTGGTGCCGAAATGCTGTAAGCGTTCCTGTGCATCTTCCTGGGTTAATCCAACGCGGCTGCAGTTCAAATTTGCCAGCGTCTGATCGAGGCTATTCTTGGCCTCAAGAGCAATGATATAGGGCTCGCGGCTTTTATCACGGCGGTGTGTTTTTTCTTTAATATAGGTCATAACGCTATTCTCTTATTTTACTCTATGCACGGCATGCCCCACCCGAATTAACAGATGAATTGGCACAGAGTGGAATTTACTGAATTACGCTCGCCACAACTCAAGTTACCAGCACATTAACTGTACCCACTTGCAACTTGGATTATGTAGAGTATTGCGTTGTTAACGCCATTATTATCGCTCTAACAACGCTGAATAATAAAAACTCTGGGGTGCTCGTCCATGACGGCTCCTTATCACCAAGCTGGTGAATGTTGGTAATAATTAAACGGGTAATTCGGAAGCTACACGCCAATAAACCGCACTGACGCTTCTTTCCAAACTGACTCGGCAGACAATATTTTCAATCTCTCTCTGTGCTACCGGGTTGGCGATAATTTCAGCGCAAACTTCTAACTGGCCGGGAATAGCGATATCAGCACTGCGTAGCGATTGCAAACGTAAGGCTACGCCATTCAACGCCTGCAGAATTAACGTGCGTACCAAGATTTCATCCTGCTCTCCGCAGGTCACCAGAATACGGTAGCGTGTTTCCAGATCGACCGCTTGTTGCTGTGGCTGCAGGTTAATACGCTGCGCAGCTTCTCGCAGCAGAATATTGGCACACAAAATAACCAACGTCGCCAATACGGCTTCCCAATGTTGCCCCAACCCGCACAGCACGCCGATCGCTGCAGAACACCACAAGGTCGCTGCCGTATTCAGCCCACGGATATTGAGGCCTTCCCGCATAATGACACCTGCACCGAGGAAGCCGATCCCAGAAACAATTTGTGCAGCAATACGCCCGGCACTGTCAGGCTCGGTGGTAAACGAACTCAGGATAAATACTGCAGCCCCGGTTGCGACCAACGCATTGGTGCGCAAACCAGCCATACGTTGGCGCCATTGCCGTTCGGCACCAATAATTGCGCCCAAGCTCATCGCCAGTAATAAATTTAAAACAAAAGGAGTCATAGCCATGATCTTCCCCTTAATAAACACCAGGAGGGTGAATCATGTGCTTTTAAGCACACGCGAAACTGCGCTGACAATAAATCAGCGGGTTAGCGTTTTAGTGCCTGGAGGGAAAAGGCTGTGGCGATAAAATACCATAATAATATCCGAGTAAAATCTCCCAAAGCGATTAAGCTCCAGGTAAAACATCATATTCGGGGTGGCACAGCTCGGAATAACGTGTGAGGGGTGCTGCCCGCCGTGTTCGGCAAGCAACAAATCAAAAGGAGATCGGTCAGCTTGCCTTAATTATTTCGCTACTACTGCAACTGTCCAATGAGTTTTCTCCTTTGAGGTTTTGGTTGAAGTATAGTTATGTAAAATTATTAAGTAAAGAATAGTTTATTAAACGAATACTAAACTATACCCAAAATAATTCGAGTAGTTTATAAGCGGCACTCACCCCAATTGTTGTTGCAGCCAATGCAACAAAGTTTCAACAGCGGGTGTCAGGCCAGTGGCATGCGGCCACACCAGATAAATATCGTTATTCCCCAGATGTTGTGCCGGTGCCAATGGCACTAAGCGGCCCGCCGCAATCGAATCCCCTGCCAGCACCGTTTTCACCAAGGCAACACCAAAGCCCTGTTCCGCAGCACGAATCAACAGGCCCGCATCGTTAAACAGCGCTACCTGCTGACCACCACCGGTGTCCCCTTGTGCCTGGAACCAGGCACGCCAAGGCATAGCATCATGCTCCAGCAGCGGAACCGGAGCATCAACCATGCCAGAAAAGGCTCCCTGCCATTGCAAAGCCAGTTCTGGGGTGGCAACTGGAACCACCTCCCCTGTAGCAATGCGTTGTGCCTGCACACCGCTCCACACGCCATCCCCCATCCTGATTGCTGCATCAAACCCCTTGCGGGCTAAATCCTGCACCGCCAATGAAGCATCAATATCCAGCGCGATCCCTGAGCTAATGTGGTGAAACTCTGCCAAACGGGGTAATAACCAATAGTGAGCAAAAGAGGGTAATACGCTGATGCGCAGCACTTGGCTGGTCGCAATCCGTCTGACACGGTTGACACCTTGTTGTAAGGCTGACAAGGCGGGTTCAGCGACAGCCAGCAGTTCGCGCCCGGCAGCATTCAGCCGCACCCCACGGCCACTACGTTCAAACAACGGGCAACCTATGGCCTGTTCGAGTTGTTGAATCTGCTGGCTGACAGCACCATGAGTCAGATGCACCTGCTGTGCTGCCGCACGCAAGTTTTCTAAGCGTGCAGCAACAATAAAGGTCGGTAAAAAATGAATCGGCAGGCGATCGCTCATCATTGGTTAGCCTTACTATCACAAAAGGCTATTTTTCATCGATATCAGCGTAAATGCAAATTCTCTATGGTAGAGCCACTTACACCTGCGCCAAGGAAAAAACATGCACCCACGTTTACAGCAAGATCTCGATGATTTCCCTCGCATACTTGACCAGACCAACCTGTTGGCCCAAAAATTTCTTGCCGGGCTGGAACAGCGCTCAGTATGCCCACCGCTAGCTAAACAGCAGCTTAAAGCCGGAGATAATATCCTGGTGGAAGAAGGCTGCGGCGCTCTGGCCGCTTTAGAAGATTTCTGGCAACACTATGCCGCCGGATTCTCCAGCAGTGCCGGGCCACGCTACTTTGGTTTTGTTACCGGCGGTGGTACACCGGCAGCTTTAGCCGCCGACTGGCTGGTTAGTACAACCGACCAGAATAGCTTACTCAGCCATGACACTATTGCCGCAGCCCTCGAACTCGCCACGATTGAACAAATAAAAAGCCTCCTGAATCTGCCCGCTGATTTCAGCGGCAGCTTTGTCAGCGGCGCTACCATGGCAAACTTTGTCGGTATTGCAATTGGCCGCCAATGGCTTGGGCAACAACAAGGGATTGACGTATCACAGCAGGGGTTGGCAGCCCTGGGGCCCATTCAGGTGCTTTCAGCTAATGCCCACTCCAGCAGCCTGAAAGCCCTTAGCATGCTGGGGATCGGGCGCGACGCGCTGAAAGAGATTGCCCAGCAGCCTGGCTCAGAAGCCATCGACCTCACAGCCTTAGAACAGCACCTTGCCGCCACCCTTGGCAAACCTACGATCGTCTTGGCCAGCGCAGGGACGGTAAACACTGCCACCTTCGACGATTTGCCTGGTCTGTTGGCACTGCGCGAACGCTATCCCTTCTGGTTACATGTTGATGCCGCCTTCGGTGGCGTAGCGGCCTGTTCTCACCGCTATGAACACCTGGTGCAAGGTTGGCAACAGGCCGACTCAATCACCGTGGATGCTCATAAATGGATGAATGTTCCCTACGACAGCGCGATTCAATTCACCCGCCATTTAGCACTGCAAATGCAAGTGTTCCAGAACCATTCAGCTTACCTGGAAGCTCCAACCTTGCGCCCGGATAACTATCTTCACCTGACACCAGAGAACTCACGGCGTTTCCGAGCGCTACCATTATGGATGGCATTGAAAGCCTATGGACGCAACGGCATACGGGAGATCGTTGAACGTAATGTCATGCTGGCACACCGTTTGGGTGAGGGGCTATCCGCCAGCAAAGGCTTCCGTCTGCTGGCTGCCGTAAACCTGAACGTAGTGTGCTTCGCATTAACAGGGGTTGAGGGTGACGCAAAAACCGCTCGCGATCGTTTTCTCATGCGTTTGGATCAACACGGCGTGGTGCGCTGTACGCCTACCCAGTATAACGGTCAGCCGGGTATTCGCGCGGCTTTGGTAAATTGGATGACCGAAGAGCGGGATATCACTCTCGCACTGGCTTCACTGCACAGTTGTCGCCAAGAGGTCGCTTAATTCCCCGCCAAGGCAATGTGGCGCTGTTTCCACACTGCCTTGGCGGGCGCGTTTTGTCAGTTGTATGAAAGTGTTATCCTCTCAATCTTGCCGAATAGAACAGAGTAATCGATGTTTTTGTGCATCCAATGCCGAGGCCGGCCATAGGACATGTACAGAATCTCTACAGCCCACACCGCCCTTTCGCTCAAAAAAACAGCCATACAACTTAAAAAGTCAGAATTGTCATTATCAATGAGAGAAAATCATTGATATAATGAATTGATTTTAAACATCAAATCAGAATTTGTGATGTTAAGTAAATGAAATGTTGAGTAAAAAACAGGCAAAATTTAGGGGGAAGTTAAAATATGAATATTCCTTTAATAATCATCTCACTAACACAGAAATAATACTCATGATATATCAGGTAAATTTGATGGTGCCGATCTGGTCACTTGAGGGCAAGCGACTCTATTGCAGGCAGACATTCAACTATCCGCTATAATAAGTCAACTTAAGCTAAACTGATGGGTCAATAGGATTAAAAAATTTAGTCCGAAAAGGCGTTGAGTCGTATCTGTTTTATTGATAGAACTTTAAGTCCATAAAATGTAATTTTTTTGTACCTTTTAGCCTTAAAACTCGGGCTTTTCTTATTATTACTGTAGCAAAACAGGTTTAAGTGGGGGGTAAAATGCCAACAATTATTATGGATTCATGCAGTTACACAAAACTAGGACTCACTGATTATCTGACTTCACAGGGTATGAAAAAGCGTCATATTAGCGCAGTTACCGATATCGACAGCCTAGACGCAAAATGCACCAAGCTACAACCGAGTCTGGTTTTCTTAAACGAAGATTGCTTTATACATGAGGCTAATGCGACAGAAAGAATAAAACAGGTCATTTCTCAAAACCCTGCTACGTTATTCTTTATCTTCATGGCAATCACCAAAGTACATTTCGATAATTATTTATATGTACGCCAGAACGTCATCATCTCATCAAAGTCAATCAAGCCAGAAACAATGAGTGGGCTACTCGATAGCTGCCTTGAGAAGAAAATCACTCACCCTGAAAAAAACTCGTTCGACCAAACCCCGGTGACACTCAGCCAAACCGAGTCCAATATGCTACGCATGTGGATGTCTGGCCAAGGAACCATTCAGATCTCTGATCAGATGCAGATCAAAGCAAAAACGGTCTCTTCACATAAAGGCAATATCAAAAGAAAGATCAAAACACACAACAAACAGATTATTTATCATGTGGTTCGCCTAACCGACACCTTGACGAACGGCATCTTTGTTAACAACCGTTAACGCGGTCAATAGCACGCCCCTTCACCGATTCGTTTGTGAAGCAGTGCAACCACCTTACTGGACATCTTCTCCAGCAAAACTGAAATACCTGTTCGCATCAGCATGTTTTCTGCGGCGGGTATTCTCGTCTTTTCTAGCTACCTTTCTTGTTAAAACGCTTACTTCTTCTCTGAAGAGCGCTGTTCAACAAAAGTACCATCGCGGCTGTCGATCTCATTAAAGAACCATATCCCGGCAGGATAGTCCTCCAATGCCACCAGATACATTGTGCCCTCATTAAACACTTCCACCGCCAGAATCACCCCTTCGCGACGTGGGCCACCGTCAGTTTTAACCGTCACCAGATCGTTAACTTTCATAGATTGCCTCGTTTTGCAGAAGAAAACCCTCATCCCTCAATTCTGGTCAGCAAAGAATTGCAGACACAAAAAAACCCGCCTCGGCGGGTTTTTGTTAATCAGCACAAGGCCAATTAGATAGCGGTAACGTTAGCCGCTGACGGACCTTTAGCACCGTTCTCGATAGAGAACTGTACGTTCTGGCCTTCAGCCAGGGTCTTGAAACCTTGATCCTGGATTGCAGAGAAGTGTACGAATACATCTTTGCTGCCGTCTGCAGGAGTGATGAAACCAAAACCTTTAGATTCGTTGAACCACTTCACTTGACCTTTGATCATGTTAGACATGTCTAATTCCTTCAAAATTAAATTTAAGCCACCATGGGCATCTTATAGCCGGTCATCAGTTACTTATGGAGGCACTAGAAAGGAAATTCGTCAGAGAAGAGCTATCAAGGATAACGCTTTAAATTTGAACTACTTTACTCAAAATGTCGTGCATAAATAGGTCTGTACCACAGGCCGGGAATCATTAACTCATGCCTAGGGTTGAATAGCAACTCTTTTTGCCTCTGGAAAGCACAAACGTGTTTAAGCGCACAGTATTCCGCCGACTCAGGCGAAATTATCAACTCGATCTTGCCAGTTCTATCGTTATTGCGCTTAATGGCATACGGCTTAATTCTACCCAAAATAATTCAAACACTATGAAAGTCATCGAAATCGACCAACCTGGTGGGCCTGAAGTTCTGCTGCTGGCAGAACGCCCAACGCCTTCACTAGCCCAAGGGGAAATCCTGGTAAAAGTCGCCGCATCCGGCGTCAATCGCCCCGATGTCATGCAGCGTCGCGGTCTGTATGCGCCACCACCGGGCGCTTCAGATATTCCAGGGTTAGAGATTGCAGGAGAAGTGGTGGCTATTGGCGAGGGAGTGCAACGCTATGTACCAGGCGATCGGGTTTGTGCGTTGATCGCCGGGGGTGGCTATGCGCAATATTGCAAGGTACATGAGAGTAACGCGTTACCTGTACCGAAAGGGCTAAGTATGATCGAAGCCGCCGCCCTTCCAGAAACCTTCTTCACCGTTTGGGTGAACCTGTTTCAACGCGGCCATCTGCAAGCCGGGGAGACGGTACTGATTCATGGTGGGACTTCCGGGATTGGCACCGTGGCCACCATGTTGGCAAAAGCGTTTGGCGCTCGCGTTATAACAACAGTGGGTTCAGAGGAAAAACGCCAAGCCAGTTTAGATCTCGGGGCCGACGTGGCCATTAACTACCGTAATGAAGATTTCGTTGAGTGCACCAAGCAAGCCACCGATGGCAAAGGCGCGAACGTGATTGTCGATCTGATTGCGGGTGAGTATGTCGCCAAGAATTTTCAGGCGGCTGCAATGGATGGCCGCATCGTACAGATCGGCACTCAGCACGGCATCATTAAAGAACTGAACCTGATGCCATTGCTGCTTAAACGCCTCACCCATACTGGCTCAACGCTACGGGCCCGTAGCGTTGAAGACAAAGCACAAATTGCCGCTGAGCTGGAGCAGAAAGTGTGGCCGTTGCTGGAAAGCGGTGCGTTAAAACCACTGATCTTCCAAACGTTCCCGCTGGAGCAAGCGGCCCAGGCGCATGCACTGATGGAGTCCAGCGTGCATATTGGCAAGATTGTATTAACGCATTAAAAGAAAGGGTCGCCATAGCGACCCATTTCAGACTGCTGATAAAGCCTGTTATTAGGGGGAGCGTGCCGAAGGGGTCGTAGCGGCGTAAGCCGCCGGAGCGCCCCTCGGTGCGCTAGACCCGGGTATCTCGGGTTAAAAAGCCACTTTGTCATCAACCTCAAAGGGTCGCCATAGCGACCCATTTTAAGCAAGATTTGCTCAGCTTCTGACTTTTCTGTAGATAACCAGCACCACCAAAGCACCGACTACCGCAACTACAAAGCTGCCTAGGTTAAAGCCATCGACCCGGCCCATCCCGAAGAAAGTGCTGATATAGCCACCGACAACCGCACCTACGATCCCCAGGATAACGGTCATGATAAACCCGCCACCATCTTTACCTGGCAAAATCCACTTAGCCAGAATACCGGCGATTAAACCAAAAATGATCCAGGAAATGATGCCCATCTTTAACTCTCCCGATTTATCTTCTGACTAACAGAGACCTAACGCCAAGCCAACAACAGCACCGACACTACCCAACGATCGCTTTCATCAGCTACCCCAGCGAGCACCAGCTCCAAGCGGCCCATCAGCGGGGGACTGTCTGCAATAATTCGTATCTGCATGTTATTATTATAGTAAAAAAGCAGCGATTTACTCGTTTACAAACGGTCAATTTTACCTGAGCAAAATTTGTGCTAGTGTCATTATATTGTCACTCTTTGTCGGTAGAACGGGCTATACTTAGTCTATGCGATCTAGACTCCTCCGTGAGGTTCGCGCCATGAGCAACACATCTTTCATGATTTTTCTGGTTCTGGTATATGTACTGGCCGCAGTATGGGATGGCTCAGCTGCCTTACTGTTTATGTAAGTCTCTCCGGCAAGTCCCCTTCCTGCCGCGCCACCAGCGTCAGAATACTGTATAGCGCCACTGCCTGCTGATGCTGGTTGAATACCTGTACGTCCCACACCACCACACCATGTGGACGATCTTCAGTGGTCTTCTGAGGCTTGCGAATTTTCTTCTTGCAGGTTAAGCGTACCTGAATGGTGTCACCTATCTTCACCGGTTCGATAAAGCGCAGGTTTTCCATACCGTAGTTGGCAATCACTGGCCCGACGCCAGGATCGACAAACAGCCCTGCCGCCGCTGATACCACAAAATAGCCATGCGCCACCCGCTCGCCAAACAACGATTCTGCGGCACCAATCTTATCCATGTGCGCATAGAAATGATCGCCACTCAGGCAGGCGAAATTCACGAGGTCAGCTTCGGTTACGGTGCGGCGTGCTGTCAGCAGGCTTTCACCGATCTGCAATTGCTCGAAGTATTTACGGAATGGATGCACCTGCTCTTCAATCACCGTAGCACCACGTACCCATTCACGGCCAATCGCCGCCAACATGGCTGGGCTGCCCTGAATCGCCGTGCGCTGCATATAGTGTTTCACCGCACGCAAACCGCCCAGTTCCTCGCCACCGCCTGCACGCCCTGGGCCACCATGCACCAACAACGGCAACGGTGAACCATGGCCGGTAGACTCTGCCGCAGCATGACGATCCAACACCAGCATGCGGCCATGCGCGCAGGCCGTGGCGCGGATAAAACGGGTAGCCAGCGCTTCATCGGCGGTAATCAACGAGCCCGCCAGGCTCCCCTGCCCCAACAAGGCCAGTTCAATGGCCTGCTGGGTATTCTGATAAGGCATCAGCGTCGCCACCGGGCCAAACGCCTCGGTGCCATGCACCGCCTTATGGCTGAAAGGCTCGGCGCAATACAGCAAGGTGATCGGGTAAAACGCTCCTTCCTGCGCACGCTCACCAGCAATAGCCAGCTTATCCAATGACGCGCCGCACAGTGCCTCACAGCCGTTTTGCAGCAAAAATGCCACCTTCTGTTGCACATCGTCGCGTTGCTCCTGATTAACCAACGCCCCCATCCGCACCTGCTCCAATTGCGGATCGCCAATCTGCACGCCCGCCAAGCGCTGCAGCAGCGCCTGTTGCACCTCCGCGATACGCGCTGCGGGTACGATAATGCGCCGGATAGCGGTACATTTCTGCCCGGCTTTGCTGGTCATCTCGCGGCAGACTTCTTTGATAAACAGCGCAAACTCCGGCATATCTGGCGTGACATCCTCCCCCAGCACACAGCAGTTGAGCGAGTCGGCCTCCATGGTGAACGCGATGGATTTTTCCAGCAACCTTGGGTGAGAGCGCAGCTTTTGCCCGGTTTGCGTTGAACCGGTGAATGTTACCGCGTCCTGATAGTCAAGATGCTCAAACATATCGCCAATGCCGCCGCAGATCAGTTGTAACGCCCCTTTCGGCACCAGCCCGCTGTCAATCATCAGCTTCACCATCGCTTGGGTCAGTTGTGCCGTTGCGGTAGCAGGTTTGATGATCGCAGGCATTCCCGCCAGCCAGGTAGGGGCCAGTTTTTCCAGCATGCCCCAGCAGGGGAAGTTAAACGCGTTGATATGCAACGCGACACCTGGGCGCGAGGTCAATACGTGCCGTGCAGCAAACTGCCCCTGTTTGGAAAGCGGGATGGGTTCATCTTCCGGCCACAAGGTATCGTCCGGTAATTCTCGCCCTGCCAGCCCCGCATAAGAGAACAGCGTTGCGATCCCCCCTTCAATATCTACCCAGCTATCGTTGCGCGTGGCACCGGTCTGGTAGGAAACCTCATACAGCTCCTCCTTGTGGGCCAGCAGATGCTTAGCGACCGCTTTCATCATCTGCGCACGTTGCTGGAAGGTCATCTGTGCCAGCGTCTTGCCCCCTGTTTCACGCGCATAATCCAGACTGGCAGCCAACGCTAGCCCATCAGAACACACCTGATACAGCGGTTCTCCGGTAACAGCATGATGGATTGCACGGGCCTGGCCTTGGCCGTACACCCAGCGGCCAGAGAGATAACTGTATAACTGCTGCATTGGCTCCTCCAAAAATCACAAATAGACACCATGAAGATTAATTATGTATCACATATTTTTCATTTAACGCCAAGTTAAAATTTAACAAAAATAAAACACTCTCAGAAAAAGTCACCACCCTCGCTCAAAGACACTGCAAAACCAAATTTAAATATCATTTAAAAACAATTAATTGAATTTTTAGTTGTGATGAGTATCGCAAAATCATATCCAGGCCATTTGATCTTATTGTTATCAACTTGTAACTTCATGGTTATTGAAAAATGATTCACATTTTTATGTTTAAATTAAAAAATACGAATCACCAAGAGGCAAGCATGATAACCGAAGCACAATACCAGCAGCATTTTGACGACAAGATTGCCGCAGATACCTCCATTGAAGCCAAAGACTGGATGCCGGATGCCTATCGGCAGAACCTGATCCGGCAAATCGGCCAGCACGCTCATTCCGAAGTGATCGGCATGCTGCCGGAAGCTAACTGGCTGACGCGCGCCCCCACTCTGCGCCGCAAGGCGGTTTTACTGGCGAAGGTGCAGGACGAAGCCGGACATGGCCTGTATCTGTACAGCGCAGCGGAAACCCTCGGTTGCTCGCGCCAGGATATCTACCAAAAAATGCTCGTTGGTCAGATGAAATATTCTTCCATCTTCAACTATCCGACGCTGAACTGGGCAGACATTGGCGTGATTGGCTGGCTGGTCGATGGAGCCGCCATCGTCAACCAGGTAGCGCTATGCCGCGCGTCTTACGGCCCCTATGCCCGAGCAATGGTGAAAATCTGCAAAGAAGAGAGTTTCCATCAACGCCAAGGCTACGAAGCCGTGATGGCGATGGCGCAAGGCAGCCCAGAACAAAAGGCCATGCTGCAAGATGCCATCAACCGTTTCTGGTGGCCGGTGCTGATGATGTTTGGCCCAAGTGATGCCGATTCCCCCCACAGTGCGCAAAGCATGGCCTGGAAGATCAAGCGCCACAGCAATGACGAACTGCGGCAGAAATTTATCGATAACACCGTGCCACAGCTAGAAGCTCTGGGAATGAGCGCACCGGATCCCGATCTCGCCTGGGATGAAACCACGGGCCATTACCGCTGCGGCGAGATCGACTGGAACGAATTGTACGAGGTGATCAAAGGGCGCGGTCAGTGTAACCACGAACGCTTACAGGCCAAACGCCGTGCCTGGGATGAAGGCAGTTGGGTACGGGATGGTGCAATGGCCCATGCCGCTAAACGTGCGGCAAACGCTGCTTAACCGAGGAGAGAGCAATGACTCACGCTGAATGGCCGCTGTATGAAGTGTTTATCCGCAGCAAACAAGGCCTGGCACACCGGCATGTAGGCAGCCTGCACGCTGCAGACGATCAGATGGCATTGGAAAACGCCCGCGATGCCTATACCCGCCGTAATGAAGGCTGCTCGATCTGGGTGGTGCAGTCCTGCCACTTGGTGGCCTCACAGTCGGAAGACCGCGCAGCGTTCTTCGATCCGTCCGACGACAAGATTTACCGTCATCCGACGTTTTACACCATTCCCGACGGCATCAAGAACATGTAGAGGCAGGCCATGAAAACCATCACCGATGCCAAAATCACCTACGTCCTGCGCCAGGGCGACACACCGCTGATCCTGGCTCAACGCCTGTGCGGCTGGTGCGGCCATGCGCCAGAACTGGAGATCGATCTGGCGCTGGCCAATATCGGCCTGGATCTGCTGGGGCAAGCACGTAACTTTTTAGGCTACGCGGCACAATTGGCCGGGCCAGACTACAGCGAAGATCGTCTGGCGTTTAACCGCGACGAACGTGAATTCTGTAACCTGCTGCTGGCCGAACAACCCAACGGCGGTTTTAACGACACGCTGGTGCGTCAGTTCCTGTTAGATACCTACCACTTACTGCTGCACCGGGAATTAAGCCACAGCAAAGATAGCCAACTGGCCGCGATTGCCGCTAAATCGCTGAAAGAGGCTGAATACCATCTGCGTTTCAGCCGTGGCTGGATGATCCGCCTGGGCGATGGCAATGAAATCAGCCACCAGAAAATCCAGCAATCATTAGATGACCTGTGGCGTTTCACCGCCGAACTGTTTCACGCCGATGACATTGAGCTTGAACTGGCTGAACAGGGCATTGCCGTTGACCCGCGTCAGTTGCAGGCTCCGTGGCAAGAGGCCGTCAACAACACCCTGCAACAGGCCACGCTGGCGCTACCCGCCGTACCCGCTTTTCGCCACGGTGGCAAGCAAGGGCAACACAGTGAACATCTCGGCATGATGCTGGCAGAGATGCAGTTCCTGCAACGCGCTTACCCGAATTGCAACTGGTAGAGGCCAACATGCAAATCACCCGGCTACAGCCCGCAGAAATTCCGCAGATCTGGCACTGCCTGCAACAGATCAGCGATCCAGAACTGCCGGTGCTGTCAATCACCGATCTCGGCATGGTGCGCAACGTGGAACGTGACGATAAAGGCTGGCTTATCACCTTTACGCCAACCTATTCCGGTTGCCCAGCCACCGAGTATCTGCTCAATGCCATTGAACAATCGTTGGCAGACGCAGGCTTCAGCCCGGTGAAAATCGTAATCAGCCTGAGCCCGGCCTGGACCACTGACTGGATGAATGCCGATGCCCGCCTGCGGCTAAAGGAATACGGTGTTGCGCCGCCACAGGGGCAAAGCTGCGAAAAACCGCAGGTTCATGGCCCGGTACAGTGCCCGCGCTGCGGTAGCGCCTCGACAGAAAAAATCAGTGAGTTCGGCTCCACCGCCTGCAAAGCGCTGTATCGCTGCTGCGCATGCCGGGAACCGTTCGACTACTTCAAATGTATTTAGGAGCAACCATGACGGTCTTTCATCGCCTGAATGTCGCAGCCATCGAACGCGAAACGCCGGATGCCGTGGCCATCACGCTGCGCGTGCCGGACGAATTAAAACCTCATTACCGCTATACCCCCGGCCAGCACCTGACGCTGAAAGCCAAGGTTAATGGCGAAGAGCTGCGCCGCTGTTATTCCATCTGTAGTGCCCCACAGGAAGGTCTGTTGCAGATTGGGGTGAAAGCTATTCATCAGGGGCGTTTCTCTTCTTTTATCAACCAAAGGCTGCAAGTGGGCGACGAACTGGACGTGATGGTGCCGCAAGGCCGTTTCGGTTATCAGCCACAACCCCACACGCAAGGCCACTATCTGGCGATAGCCGCCGGTTCTGGCATTACGCCAATGCTGTCGATCATCAAGGCCACCCTGCAACAGGAGCCCAATAGCCATTTCACCCTGATTTACGGCAACCGTACCAGCCGCTCGGTGATGTTTAAAGAAGCACTATCAGATCTGAAAAACCGTTATCCACAACGCTTTCAGCCGTTGTACCTGTTCAGCCAGGAAAGCCTCGACAGCCCGCTGCTCGGTGGCCGCATCGACAGTGAACATCTCACTGCCATCGGCAAAACGCTGCTGGCTTTCAACGAATTCGACCATGCTTTTATCTGCGGCCCAGAAGCGATGATGGACGAGGCGCATACCGTGCTGGAGTTAGCTGGCCTGCCTGCCGAACGCATTCATAGCGAACGCTTCAACACCAGCAGCGCAACGCGCCCGGCCAACAGTGGTAACCGCAATGCCACTCAGGTGGAGATCCAGCTCGATGGCCGCCGCCTGAAGATCGACGTCGGCACCGAAGATGACAGCATTCTTGATGCAGCATTACGCCAAGGGGCCGACCTGCCCTACGCCTGCAAGGGCGGTGTCTGCGCTACCTGCAAATGCAAACTGAAAGCCGGTGAAGTGGATATGGCGATCAACTACAGCCTGGAGCCGGATCAGTTGGCAGCAGGCTACGTTTTGAGCTGCCAGTCCTGGCCACGCGGTGAAGGCGTGGTGCTGGACTTTGACGTTTAGGAGTTGCCATGGAAACCCCTTGGATTTTACGTGAACAGCACCAGCGGGTGGTAACGCTGCAACTGCATCGCCCCGAAGCCCGCAATGCGTTGAGCACCCCGTGCCTGGAACAGTTGGTTTATCTACTGGAACAGGCCGACGCCGATGTACAGGTGGGTGCGGTCGTGCTGACTGGTGCCGCACGCTTTTTCGCTGCCGGTGCCGACCTGCGTGAATTGCAACAGCAGGATGTCGCTGCTGCCCTACTCGATCGCCGCCCCCTGCTATGGCAACGCTTAGCGCAATTCAGCAAACCGCTGTTAGCAGCAGTGAACGGCTATGCGCTCGGTGCCGGTTGTGAATTAGCGCTGGCCTGCGACATCGTGATTTGTGGCGAAAGCGCCCATTTCGGTTTGCCGGAAATCACTTTGGGCCTGATCCCCGGTGCAGGCGGCACGCAGCGCCTGATTCGCTGTGTGGGTAAATCCCGCGCCTATCAAATGGTGCTGACCGGCGAGGCCATCGACGCCCGCAGTGCACAGCAGGCCGGGTTAGTGAGTGAGGTTTGTGTTGATGCGCTGACGCTGGAGCGCACCCAACAGATCGCCCAACGCATCAGCCAACATGCACCGCTGGCACTGCGTGCCGCCAAGCAGGCGCTGAAGCAGGCGCAGGAAATCGGCCTGAGCCAAGGTTTACAGCTGGAACGCCAACAGTTTGTCACCTTGGCCGCCACTGAGGATCGCCGCGAAGGCATTGCTGCCTTCTTCGAAAAACGTACACCGCATTACACAGGGCGCTGATTTATGGAAAACGCATTAATTCTCAGCCATATCGATGCCGGGGTGTTGACCATCACCCTACATCGGCCAGACCGTCTCAACAGTTTCAACGATGAAATGCACCACCAGCTCAGCGAAGCACTGACCCTGGCTGAACGTGACGATAGCGTGCGCTGCGTGCTGATCACCGGGGCCGGGCGCGGTTTCTGCGCCGGGCAGGATTTGAACGATCGCAACGTCAACGTTGAACAGGCCGCACCGGATCTTGGCCTGTCGGTAGAGCGTTTTTACAACCCACTGATCCGCCGCCTGACGGCGCTGCCTAAGCCGGTGGTGTGCGCAGTGAATGGTGTGGCAGCCGGAGCCGGAGCCGCACTGGCTTTGGCCTGCGATATCGTGATAGCTGCCGATAATGCCAGCTTTATCCAATCTTTCTGCAAGCTCGGGCTGGTGCCGGATTCTGGCGGCAGTTGGTTCCTGCCACGTTTGGCCGGGCATGCACGCGCCATGGGTATGGCGCTGTTGGGCGACAAAATCAGCGCCCAGCAAGCGTTAGCCTGGGGCATGATCTGGCAAGTCGTGCCCGCCGCAGAGCTGGCCGAACACACACAAACCCTGGCTAAACAGCTAGCGACACAGCCTACTTATGGCCTGGGGTTGATTAAAAAAGCGCTTTACAGTTCGGCGACCAACACGCTCGATCAGCAGCTTGATCTGGAGCGTGATTTGCAGCGCCTGGGTGGCCGCAGCGCCGACTATCGCGAAGGAGTCAGTGCTTTCTTCGCCAAACGACCACCGAATTTCAGCGGGAAATAACCATGAATATCACGGGAATTTCAGTGGCAGTGATCGGTGCAGGCACCATGGGGATCGGCATTGCCCAGGTAGCCGCAGCAGCAGGGCACCCGGTCAAGCTGTTTGATATCGCCCTGCCCGCCGCCGCTCGCGCGCTTGAGCAACTCGGGCAACAGTTGCGCAAGCGGGTGGCGGCAGGCAAAGCCGATGCCCATAGCACCGAAGCCTTATTAGCCAATATCCAGTTGGCTAATTCATTACACGAACTGGCCGATAGCGAGCTGGTCATCGAAGCGGTAGCGGAACAACTGGCGATCAAACAAAGTCTGTTTCGCGATCTGGAAGCCATCTGCTCCCCTAACGCGCTGTTAGCCAGCAACACCTCATCGCTGTCTATCACCGCTATCGCCAGCGCATTGCAGCACCCGCAACGTATGGCTGGGCTGCACTTCTTCAACCCGGCACCGTTGATGAAACTGGTGGAGATCGTCAGCGGGCTGGAAACCAGCGCAGAAACCTTAACCACGCTGCAAGCCTTGGCAGAGCACTGGGGCAAGCACAGCGTCCATTGCCGCTCCACGCCCGGTTTTATCGTCAACCGTGTCGCTCGGCCATTCTATGGCGAAACCCTACGGGCGCTGGAAGAACAAGTTGCCGACCCGGCCACACTGGATGCGGTGCTGCGTGACGCAGGGGGTTTCGCTATGGGGCCACTGCAACTGACAGATTTGATCGGGCAAGATGTTAACTATGCCGTCACCGAGTCGATCTACCACGCGTTCTATCAAGACGGGCGCTTCACCCCTTCGCTGCTGCAACAGGAACTGGTGGCTGCCGGGCATCTGGGGCGCAAAAGTGGGCGCGGTTTTTATCGCTATGGCAGCGAGCATACCGCCCCGCAGCCGGTTTTTGCCGCAGCGGAAACGGCTGAGTTACCGCAAGCGGTGACGCTGCAAGGCGACTGGTCAGCCTTGGCCGAATTTGCCCAGTTATTAACCAGAAATGCGTTAACGATCAAACATCCTGGCCAGACCAGCCCTGTGGCGCTCATAGATGATGTTAGATTTATGTTAACGAATGGCAGAAAGGCCAGCCAGATCGCTGCGGAAACCGGAACGCCCGTGGTGGTGTTCGATCTCGCCGTTAATTATCAGCATGCGCCTACCATTGCGATCGCCAGTGCCGTGCAGAACAGCGCAGCGCAAACCGCCAAAGTGATCCGTTTGCTGCAAGCGCTGGGTAAGCAGGTTATCCATCTGCCTGATTACCCTGGCCTACTGGTGATGCGCACCGTCGCGATGCTGAGTAATGAAGCGCTTGACGTGGTGAGCAAAGGCGTCGCCAGCGCTGCCGACATCGATAACGCTCTGCGCTTTGGCGTCAATTATCCACAAGGGCCATTGGCCTGGGGCAAAAAACTCGGCTGGCAACACATTCTTGCCACGCTGGAAAACCTGCAAAGCTATTACGCCGAGCCGCGCTATCGCCCCATGCCGTTGCTGCGCCGCTATGCCGCAAATTATTCAGGAGTCGAATACTGATGCACGCCCATACTCCCCACGCGCTGGCCCAACGCTGCGCCGAACAGATGTTTAAGCAAGATACCTGCGCCCAGGCAATGGGTATGCAGGTCGACGCCGTGGATGCCGGTTTTGCACAAGTCAGCATGATCGTCGGCCCACAGATGCTCAATGGCCACCAGACCTGCCACGGTGGCCAGCTTTTCAGCCTGGCGGATACCGCGTTTGCCTATGCCTGCAACAGCCAAGGGCTGGCGGCAGTAGCTTCTGGCTGCACCATCGATTTCATCCGCCCGGCAGTAGCTGGCGATCGCCTCACCGCCAATGCGACGGTGCGCCATCAGGGCAAAACCACCGGGTTATATGACGTTGAGATCGTCAATCAACAGGGTAAAACCGTTGCCTGGTTCCGTGGCCGCGCCCATCGCCTGGGCCACCACATTTTAGGGGAGCAACCATGAGTCAGGCATTTATTTGCGACGGCGTGCGCACACCAATTGGCCGCTATGGCGGCGCGCTGGCTAACCTGCGTACTGACGATCTGGCGGCATTGCCGCTGCGCGCTTTACTGGATCGCTACCCGAATGTCGATTGGTCGCGGGTGGATGATGTGATCCTCGGTTGCGCCAATCAGGCCGGGGAAGACAACCGCAATTTGGCCCGTATGGCGGCGCTGCTGGCTGGGTTACCGCTGACCGTTTCCGGCACCACCATCAACCGCCTGTGTGGCTCGGGGCTGGATGCATTGGCGATGGCCGCGCGCAGTATCAAAGCCGGTGAAGCGGGCCTGATGTTGGCCGGTGGCGCAGAATCGATGACCCGCGCCCCGTTGGTGATGGGCAAGGCCGACAGCGCCTTCAGCCGTCAGGCGCAACTGTTTGATACCACCATTGGCTGGCGTTTTGTTAACCCACGGATGCACGCCGCTTTCGGCACCGACTCGATGCCAGAAACCGCCGAGAACGTGGCGGCCCAGTTTGCTATCAGCCGTACCGCTCAGGATGCTTTTGCTTGGCGCAGCCAACAGCGTACCGCACGGGCACAGCAAGCCGGGATCCTGGCGCAAGAAATCATCCCGGTCAGCCTCACCAACAGGAAAGGTGTGGTCACTCAATTTACCGCCGATGAGCACCCACGCGCGGAAACCACGCTGGAACAATTACAACAACTGAAAACTCCGTTCCGCCAGCCGGGTAGCGTGACCGCCGGTAACGCCTCTGGCGTAAATGACGGTGCAGCAGCGCTGATTGTCGCTTCTGAGGCGGTGGCGCTACAGCAGGGCCTAACGCCGCGAGCACGGATTGTGGCCACCGCAACCTGTGGCGTCGAACCCCGGCTGATGGGGATTGGCCCACTGCCAGCCACCCGCAAGGTGTTGGAGATCGCCGGGCTGAGCCTGGCCCAGATGGACGTGATTGAACTTAACGAAGCGTTTGCCGCGCAGGCGCTGGCGGTGCTACGCCAGCTTGGCTTGCCGGACGACGCCGAGCAGGTAAATCCCAACGGTGGCGCCATCGCCCTCGGCCATCCATTGGGTATGAGCGGTGCACGCCTGGCGCTGGCCGCGATGTTTGAACTGGAACGGCGTGCCGGTCGCTATGCTCTGTGCACCATGTGCATCGGCGTTGGCCAAGGTATCGCCATGATTATTGAGCGTGTCTAAATTTCTGAGGCTAAAAAGATGACCACAAATCCACGGCCCCTCGACGCGATTGAATTTGCTTCGCGCGACGAAATAGAAGCATTACAACTGGAACGCCTGCAATGGACCTTACACCATGCCTACAACAACGTACCCATGTATCGGCGCAAGTTCGATCAAGCTGGTGTCCACCCGAGCAATCTCCGGCAACTGAGCGATCTGGCGCGTTTCCCCTATACCACCAAACAGGATTTGCGCGACAACTACCCGTTTGACACCTTCGCCGTGCCAATGGAACAGGTAGTGCGCATCCATGCCTCTTCTGGCACCACCGGTCGCCCGACGGTGGTGGGATATACCCAGCGCGACATCGATAACTGGGCAGACATTGTCGCCCGTTGCCTGCGCTCTGCCGGAGCCACGACCAAAGATAAAATCCACGTGGCTTACGGTTACGGCCTGTTTACCGGCGGGCTAGGAGCACACTATGGCGCGGAACGCTTAGGGGCAACGGTGATCCCGATGTCCGGCGGCCAAACGGAGAAACAGGTGCAGTTGATCATGGATTTCAAACCCGACGTGATTATGGTCACCCCTTCTTACTGCCTGACGCTGATCGATGAGCTGGAACGTAAACTGGGCGGTGACGCTCGCAACTGTTCGTTACGCTTAGGCATCTTCGGGGCCGAACCCTGGACTGAGGCTCTGCGCCATGAGATCGAAGCACGTATGGGGATTAAAGCCTTGGATATTTATGGGCTCTCCGAAGTGATGGGGCCAGGAGTCGCCATGGAGTGCGCAGAAAGCGGTGGTGGCCCCACCATTTGGGAAGACCATTTCCTGCCAGAGATCATCAACCCAGACAATGGCGTTATTCTGCCTGATGGCGAACACGGAGAGCTGGTTTTCACTACATTGACTAAAGAAGCGCTGCCAGTGATCCGCTATCGCACCAGGGATCTCACCCGCCTGCTGCCAGGAGACGCCCGTAATATGCGCCGAATGGGCAAGATCACCGGGCGTTCCGACGATATGCTGATCATCCGTGGTGTGAACGTCTTCCCATCACAGGTAGAAGAACAGATTATGCAGTTTGAACACCTGTCACCACACTATCAGTTGCAGGTGAGCCGCGCCGGGCATTTGGATACTTTGGCGGTGCGGGTGGAATTGAAAGAGTCGGCGCTCACACTCAGCCATCAACAGCGTTGCGACATCTGCCACCAACTGCGCCACCATATTAAATCAATCGTCGGCGTCAGCACCGATGTCAGCATTGCCAACTGTGGCGACCTTCCGCGCTCGGAAGGGAAAGCACAACGGGTGATTGATCTGCGGCCACGTTAGATTTTTCTCGCTAGGGCAGTCTCTTGATCAGACCTTCTGATCAAGAGACCTAGCCCATTTCCAGACCGGCTCTGCTAGATTATTTCCTTGTCGCTCACAATCGCTTTAGATACCAGACCATACTCGATCGCTTCCGCCACCGGCATCCAAAAATCGCGGTCAATGTCGCTCAAGACTTTTTCCAGTTTCTGCCCGGTTTCCTTAGCAATTAAGGCCGCGATTCTTTCCCGTATACGGATAATTTCTTTTGCCTGAATCGCCACATCGGTAGCCTGCCCACCAATGCCACCGCTAGGCTGATGAATTAGAAAACGTGTGTTTGTCAGGCAGAAGCGACGCTCTTTAGGCACCGACAAGAACACGTTAACCGCCGCGCTGCCCACCCAACCGCTACCGATCATATTCACCGGGGCACCAATAAAGCGGATGACATCATGAATCACATCACCCGACTCCACATGGCCGCCAGGTGAGCAAATCAGGAAATTGATCGGCGCAGAGGACTCATCGGACAGTGCCACGAGTTGTTTGACGACATTATGCGCTACCGTATCGTTAATTTGCCCAAACAGCAGGACAGTACGTGATTTGAAGGCTCTCTCATCCAAAAAAGCATCGCGTTGAGGAGTACTGACTTCCGTTTTTTCTTCCATCTTCTACCTCGATTGTTTTATGTCTCATCCACGCCGGATTCATCGGCAACCACTTGAATTTGGGTGAACATCGCACGGGTAACCATAGCAGAAATCATCGCCACGAAATCGACAACATCATCGAATGTATCAAAGATAGCGCTGAGGAATGCAAAAGCCGCATATTTACCCTCTCACCGTTTATGCTAATGTTGTGCTTCAACCAAGGCTAACCTATGGAAAAATATGGAACATAAACTGGATGAGTTTATCCGCCATGCCTTAGATGCACAGCCTATTAGTGGCACTTCGTTAATTATTTCGTTATACGGCGATGCCTTAAGCCATCGCGGCGGTGAGATCTGGCTCGGCAGCCTGAGTGCACTGCTGGAAGCGCTCGGGTTCGGTGACCGCTTTGTGCGCACCTCAGTATTCCGCCTGCAGAAAGAAGGCTGGCTGGATGTAGAAAAAATGGGTCGCCGCAGCTATTACCGCCTCACCGAACAAGGTATGCGCCAGTTCCGTCATGCCGAATCCAAAATCTACCTCAGCGAGCAACCGGCTTGGGATGGTAAGTGGGATTTGCTGCTGCTAGAAAACGCGGAAAAAGCCGAGCGTGCGCGGCTGAAAAAAGAGCTGGGCTGGCTGGGTTTTGGCCAGATCGCCAACAACCTGATGGCCGCCCCGACCCATGCGCAAACCGACGTCGCGGCGCTGCTAGGAGAACTTAATGCCGGTGAGCAGGTGATCTATTTCCGTGCAGATTACCCCTATAACCGCTCCGAACAAACGCTACGGCAGATGGTTGCCTACTGCTGGTCGCTCAGCGAAGTGGCTGCCTACTATCATGAGTTTATTGTCTCTTTCCGCCCGCTGATGATGCTACTGCGCGAAGCTGACGGCAGTGTGCTGACGCCCAAACGCTGTTTTCAGATCAAGCTATTGCTGATCCACTTTTTCCGCCGCGTGGTGCTGAAAGACCCACTGTTACCCGATGCCTTGCTGCCTGCTCAATGGGAAGGGCAGATTGCGCGTAATTTGTGCATCAACCTCTATCAGCAAGTGGATCGCGCCGCTACGGAGTATGTCAGCGAATTAGCCGAAACCACCATCGGTGCCCTACCCGCCCCTGGAGCCGGATATTACCGGCGCTTTGGTGGCCTGGCGCGCACTCATACTACATTTTGAGGAGACTATGCTATGCCTGTGTATCAGATTGACGGCCTGACGCCGGTAGTGGACCCCAGCAGCTTTGTTCACCCGACGGCGGTATTGATCGGCGATGTCATTATCGGCAAAAACGTCTATATCGGCCCCAATGCCAGCCTGCGCGGTGACTTTGGCCGTTTGGTGGTAGAAGACGGTGCCAACATACAGGATAACTGCGTGATGCACGGCTTCCCGCAGCAGGATACGGTCGTTGAGCAAGACGGGCACATCGGCCACAGTGCCGTCTTGCACGGCTGTCGGGTGCGCCGCAACGCGATGATCGGCATGAACGCAGTAATTATGGATGGTGCCGATATCGGCGAAAACACCATCGTGGGAGCCGGAGCCTTTGTAAAGGCCGCCGCAGAGATCGCGGCCAATAAGCTGGTGATCGGTAGCCCGGCCCGGGTTATCCGCGATCTCACCGAACAGGAGTTAGCTTGGAAACGCGTTGGAACACAGCAGTATCAGGAACTGGTGGCACGCTGCAAAAACAGCCTGAAAGAGGTTGAGCCGCTCAGCGCCGCAGAGCCTGATCGCCAGCGCCTGAGCTTCAGTGAACAGATCGTCCCCAAAAGCCAGCTTTAATCATTCGCCAAGCCGCAGGCACTCGCCCACGGCTTGGCATTGGCTTACTCGATGCCCGGCGTCGGCACTTTAGCCGCAACCGATGCCTGCGCCTGGCGGCTATAGAAATAAATCGCCACCAATAGCAAAGTGAAAGGGATCCCAAACAGCAGCGTCATTCTGAAGAAATCAGTAAACAGCGTGGTAACCATCAACGCCGCCATCAGGAGCGCCCCCAACAGCGTGAAATAGGGGTAACCCCACATACGGAACTTCAGAACCGTATTCTTATGCTGGCGGCGGAAAAACAGATGAGTGACAAAAATCATCAGCCAGGTAAAGCAGGCACCGTATACCGAGATCGACATCATCACCGCAAAAGATTTTTCCGGGTAGACGATGCTCAACACGATGGAAACCACAATGCCGACACAGGAAATTGCCAGCGCATTCACCGGGATCCCGCGTTGACTGATTTTACCCAGCCCCGTTGGGGCTTGCCCGGCCCGCGACAGTGAGAACATCATGCGCGTGGTGATGTACAACTGGCTGTTCATGGCCGACAACGCAGCCACCAGCACGATAAAGTTAAAGATCCCGGCAGCGGCAGGCAGATGAATAACATTCATCGCCACCAGGAACGGGCTTTCCCCGGTGCCAGATTCACGCCACGGTACAATCGCCAGCATCAAAGCAATCGAAAGCATGTAAAAAATAAACAGCCTGAGGATGGTGCCTTTGAAGGCTTTTTTGACCGCAACCACCGGGTTTTTGGCCTCTCCGGCAGCAACGGCGATCATCTCAATACTCAGATAGCTGAAGATCGACACGATCACCGCAAACCACATGCCCTTAATGCCAAACGGGAAGAAGCCGCCGTTAGCCGTAAAATTACGGATGCCGAAGGTGGGGTTGGAGGAGAACATCAGGATACCGATGCCAATAGCGATAAAGGCGGAAATCGCCACCACTTTGATGGTGGAAAGTGCGTATTCCACCTGCCCGAAGGATTTCACCCCCACCACATTAATGATGATCACTGCCGCAGAGAACAGCAACACCCATGGCCAGATTGGCGTCTCAGGGAACCAGAACTGCATGTACATCCCGATGGCGGTTACTTCGGTACCCACCGCCAACACCACGCAAGACCAGTAAGAATAACGCACCAGAAAACCAAACAGCGGGCTGAGATAAAACTCGGCATAATCACCAAAAGAACCCGGCGTCGGGTGCTCAGAAGTCATCTCGGCCAAACAGCCCATCAGCAGCAAAGCAATCACACCACCAATGAAATAGCTCAGTAATACGCTTGGCCCTGCCATCTGGATCGCATAAGCACTGCCCAGAAACAGGCCGGTGCCAATCGCCCCACCGATTGCCAACATCGACATTTGCCCGGCGGTAAGCTGCTTTTTCAGCCCCCCTTGCCGCTGAGCGATCTCGTCAAAACGTTTCGAATCTTTCATGATTGCTCACCTTTTCACGCGCCGCGGGTAACATCCAGAATGGCCGCCGTTACATAATCCACATTGTGTTGGTTCAGGCCCGGTAAACACATCCTGCCGGGAGCCACCAGATAAATGGAGTATTGATGCCGTAACTGGCTGAGCTGCTGCTCATTCAGGCCGGTATAGCTGAACATGCCTTTTTGATCGCGAATGCGGCGATAGTCCAAGGTGGTTCTCCCTTGCTCCAGCCCGGCAGACAGGCTGACACGCATTTGTTTGATGCGCTGACGCATGGTCGCCAGATCGCTCGCCCACAGTTGGCGCAGATGATCGTCGGCCAGTATGGTTTCTACAATCTGGCTACCGTGGGTTGGCGGGCAGGAATAACTGCGGCGGATCAGGGTTTTTAATGCACCTTTCACATTCGCCGCCATTTCTGCCGAGCCACAACACACAGAAAGCCCCCCCAACCGTTGGCCATACAACGCCACGTTCTTGGAGAAAGAGTTGCTGACCAGAAAATCCAGATCGGTTTTCAACGTCTCGCGCAGCGCGAAGCAGTCTTCATCCAACCCTTCACCAAATCCCTGATAAGCGATATCAAAGAATGGCAACAAACGGCGCTGTTGCAGGACATCGATCACGGCTCGCCATTGTGCCTGACTGAGATCGGTGCCGGTCGGGTTATGGCAGCAAGGGTGTAACAGCACCACCGCCCCTGCTGGCAAGCTGGAAAGTTGGTCGAGCATCGCGTCAAAACGCAGTTCGCCGCTGGCATTATCAAAGTACGGGTAGGTATTCACCTTGAGGCCCGCCCCTTCGAATATGGCCCAATGGTTAGCCCAGGTTGGGTCAGATACCCAGATTTCGCGTTGTGCCAGGTAGTGGCAAAGGAAATCTGCCCCTAACTTTAATGCCCCCGAGCCCCCCACGGTTTGTACCGTCGCAATATGGCGCGATGATTGCGCCGCCGCTTCGCCAAACAAGAGTGTTTGTACCTGACGGGCGAACAACGCTGAACCTTCGATCGGTGGGTAAGTATGCGGGCGCTGTTGTTCCAGCAAATGCTGTTCGGCAAGATGCACTGCGGGCATCAAAGGAATATTTCCCTGATGATCGTAATACAGCCCAATACCCAAATTAACTTTTTGTGGATGAGGATCCTGCATATACGCTTCCATCAGCGACATAATAGGATCGGGTGCTGAGGGTTTAATATGATTAAACATACGATGTCCTTAATTCATTTTCATATGAACTTGCAGGTGAATATTATTCTTGTGATCCCTTACAGATTTCATTTCCAGTATAAAAACGCAAGGGGGCGATTAAGCCATCGCACTAACCGTTATTTCTATTTTCATACCTGGGACAACCAGTTTTTCAACAATAACGGTTGAGCGATTGGGGTACGGATAATTAAAATAATTTTTATATATCTGATCGAGTAACTTAACGTCATCTACATCGGTAAGGTAAACAATAACCTGTAATACATTATCGCTGTGGCTATTGGCTGCTTGCAGTGTTTTAGCCAAATTATCAAATGTCAGAGTAATCTGTTTTTCTGGGCTGCCGGTTTCAATGGTGCCATCAGCCTTAACCGGGCCATGGGCGGTAAATAACATCCCGCCCCCCTTCGTGGCCCAAGAGAAGGGTTGCCCAATCTCAGGCAAACCGGTATCAATAACTGTGCGCATCAGATGTGTCTCCTTGCTTAATCAATTGGCGGCTCAGAGCGCCACCTGTTGCAAAAAGCGAATCCAGAACGTTAAAGTGGTTGGCTCCCGTAACCGCATGCAGGTTGACCGATAACCCTTTTTCTTTCAGCGCCTTATAATAATGAAGTGACTGTCCAATCAGCTCAGGCAACTCTGCTGCCCCGTAAAACAAGATCATCGGCTTAAGTTGCTGGGGTATATTCCGCGCCGGGCTCAAGGCTGAGATCTGCAGTGCGGTCAGTTGTAATTGCTGGTTAACATAGGTATTCAGCAAAGGTTCCAGTTCAAAAATACCGCTAATCGGGAAAACGGCCTGAATGCAGGAGTGGTGTTGCCAATAGGCTGCTAGATGCCCCCCAGCAGAATGGCCGCAAAGATAAACAGGTTTATTACCACGCGACTTTGCACGTAACTCAATGGTATCCAGAGCCATACCAATTTGCTGGCAAATATCCTCTAAATTCACGGCTGGTGCTAACGTATATTCCACCAGCACCACATCAAAGCCTAATAACAGAGGTGTTTCGGCAATAAAAGCAAAGTCTTCTTTATTACAGAACTGCCAATAACCGCCATGCAGAAATACAAGTGTGCCTTTATGTTCTCCGGTTGAATAGAACCAATCAAAAACCTCCCGTGAAGAATCGCCATAAGGAATATTACACTCAACGCGTACCTGTTGATAAACTTGCTGGCTGCGTGATTGAAAAGACGCCAAAATCGCATTTTCGTCATCTATCGCCGCACCATTATCGTAACTCCCTGCGAGAAGTTTCATATATTAAACTGTGTTTATTATTTAAAATGTGAGTTAACTATTAGCAACCAAGAAAATTATTGTCAAGACAAGTGAAACAGCAATGCGTGATCTGCGATATAAAATTAAAATTTAACGCAATAAGTTTCACGGGTAAAACGCCTTGCCGTTATTTTTGTTTCATCCATGAAACATGAGAATACACTCTGATTAAACATGCGCTGATCGAAGTTGCGTTAATTGGCTGAGATGTTGGTAGGCAAAATCCCAAAAGGTACGAACCTTCAACGGCATCCATTGCACATTATTCGCCACCAGTTGTACCGGCTCTGGAGCCGGTTCGTATGCTGCCAGTAGCCGAACCAACGTACCGTTTGCCAGGTCATCCGCCACCTGATAGGACAATAACCGGGCAATCCCCTTGCCTGCCCGCACCGCCAATAACTGTGTTTCGACTTCATTCAATAAGAGCCGTGGTACTAGCCGCACTCGCTCACTGTTTTCCCGTGGCCCAAAGCGCCATTCACGTAGTGAAGTGTGCAAGGTCCCTACGATAGTGTCATGATCCGCTAACTCCGCAGGCACCTGGGGTTCTCCACGTTGTGCCAGATACACCGGGCTAGCTACCGTTACCCGTGTCACCGCGCCCAATTTGCGCGCAACTTTGCTGGAATCTTGCAAGTGACCAATGCGTACCGCCACATCCAGCCCTTCATCAACCAGATCCAGATTACGATCGTTAAGCTGCATCTCGATTTGAATCTGCGGATAACGCTCAAGAAACGCCATCACTACCGGCGCAACATGTTTGCGCCCAAACTGCACCGGGGCGGTGATTCGCAGCAAACCGGTCAACTGTGTTTCTGTTGTGCCGATCAGCGCATCCTGATAATCCTGCAATAACTCACGAGCGCGCTCTACCAGCCTCGCTCCTGCCTCGGTTGGTGCCAGACGCCGGGTGGTACGCTCCACCAAGCGTGCCCCAAAACGCTGTTCCAATGAAGCAATGGCTCTGGTGATAGCCGGTGCAGAACGGTGCAACTTACGAGCCGCACCGGCCAAACTGCCATGCTGGATCACCGCTACAAAGATCGCCAACTCATCCAAACGGTCCATAAATTATTCCAATAAATGAAATTATCAATTTCCATTTTCCCGGATTCCCTTCACGTAGCGCAAGAGTATTCTGGTTGGCACACCAATCAGGAGAAACATGATGCAAACACTAAAGTTGTACGGCGTACCCGTATCCGGCCATTGCCACCGCGTTGAGCTCTTGCTACGCATGCTCGATTTGCCTTATGAATATCGCGCAGCTCCCGAGACAGTCCGTAGCAGCGAGGCTTTTCTCCGCCTCAACCCTTTTGGCCAGATCCCGGTGTTGCTTGATGGCGATCAGGTGCTGACCGACAGTAACGCCATACTGGTTTACCTGGTAAAGCGCTATGCGCCCGCTAGCCACTGGTTACCGGAAGAACCATACGCCGCAGCTCAGGTGCAGGTCTGGCTTTCCAAAGCCGCAGGAGAGGTACGCTACGGCCCCGCCTCTTGCCGCATGGTGAAACAGTTTTCTGTTGCGGAGAACTATCAAAGCGCAGTGGCCATCAGCGAACGTTTTTTACCGCAGTTGGAACAACATCTTAGCCAAAATCAGTTTTTGGCTACCGATCGCCCCACCATCGCCGATCTGGCTTGTTACAGCTATGTCGCAGTTGCTCCTGAGGGCGGTATTTCTTTGAAACCTTATCCGGCGATCCAACGCTGGGCGCTTGAGATCGCCGAGTTACCGGGATTCTTCCCGATGCCCGCATTACCTTTACCAGAATCGGCTGAAGAGCTAATAAAGTGACACAATCTCTATTCCATCCCGGCGAATTACGGGCACAAGCGCTGGCGGGCTTCGACGCCGTCAGCGGCAATATTTACTCGGCTATGCCAACTCAGCATCGCGAGTTTTTTGCTCAACTGCCTTATCTGTTTGTCGCCACGCTGGATGAACACCATTGGCCGGTTGCCACGGTGTTCAGCGGCTTTGCCGGGTTCCTGCGTACCCCTGATGATACCCATCTGCGTATTGTCTCACCGCGCCGGTTGGAGGATCCGGCGCAAGCCGAGCTGCAAGTGGGTCGCCCTGTGGGTGCATTGGGGCTCGACTTCAGTAATCGGCGACGCAACCGCGTTAACGGCATAATTAGCCGTATGGACAAAAATCGCGTTGAAATTGAAGTACATCAAAGTTTTGGCAACTGCCCGCAATACATTCAGCGGCGGGAATTTTTCCCGGTGCCCATTAGCCTCTCGCCGATAAATATCCTCAGCGGGCTGGATCAGCAAGCGCGTAACACGATCCAGCAGGCTGATACCTGCTTTGTTGCCAGCTATGCACAAGGCGGAGCCGATATTTCCCACCGGGGCGGCAAAACGGGGTTTATCTATCTTGATGGTGAAACCCTGTGGATACCGGATTTTCGTGGCAATCGCTATATGAATACGCTGGGGAATTTACTGCTACAACCGCGCGCCGCACTGTTATTTATCGACTTTGATCGAGGAGATATTTTGCATTTGCAGGGAGAAACCCAGATCCTCTGGCAACCTGTAAGCAAGGGGATCGGAGCCGCAGAACGTTACTGGCGATTTGATATAACCCGCGCATGGCGATTTCAACAGGCATTTGCCTGGCATGGCCGGAATGTGGAGTTTTCGCCAACGACGTTACGCACCGAGAATGGGCATGAAGATTATTCCATACCGAAAAAACTAAAAAATAACTAATTTCGTTATATTATTTAAATAAAAAACCATAAATCAAAATTTAATTCTTAAATCAGATGATAAATTCTTGCTTGAAAGCTAAAAGCAACAGCATTTTTATCTCAATAACTTAATGATAACTAATAATAAATACCTCCCATGGGGACTGAAATCAGACAACGAGCCAAAAGCAGATATTTTGCGAGCAAGAATCGTACAATAACCTTTTGCACATTAATGCCATTCCAAAAAAATCTGGAGTGCGCTAAGGTAAAAGCGGAGAAACCTCCAGTGTACAGTTCTACTCAAAGGAGCTTGAGTATGTTTCCTGAATACCGTGAATTAATATCGCAACTCAAATCAAGCCATCCCCGCTTCCAATCATTGTTTGAAAAACACAATCAACTTGACCATGAAATCTCCAGATTAGAAGGGCCTTCGGGTACCGGATACTGTGACGAGGTCGTTAAGCTGAAGAAGGAAAAACTGCATATAAAGGATGAGATACATAAAATTCTGAAAGCAGAGAATATGACGAAGTAACATATGCCGATCCCCGCCCTGTTGCGGGGATCTCTAGACACCTTACCCCCTCTTTATCACGGCTGTCAGGCTGATAAAAATCGACCAGCCAGTATCGATTATTGTAAACCCAAGCGTTGGTCTGCTTTCTTCGGGACGTTGGTCACAGACAAACTTCATGGTAACTGTTTGAATAATTATGGGGATACCCTAATACGGCACTTGTTATTGCGCCCATTTTTGCGGCACCAAGGCAAGCCCAGGTTTCAGTGATTTTTACGAGCAATGTGATGATTAAGTGGCCGTGGAAAACGCATCAATCGCAAGAGGAAACATTTGTTCAGTGGCAGGAAGCGCTGGATATTCCCTTGCTTTCCCCTCTTGATGAAAACGAACAGCGCCGCCTGGTCGCTGTCGCCAGCCAAATTTTGCAAAACAAACGTATTGTGCCACTGCAAGGGTTGGAATTAACGCCATTGATGCAGGCACGCATCGCCTTGTTGTTTGCTTTACCCGTGATGGAACTGGGCGCCGAATGCCTGGACGGTTTTAACGAGGTTCTGCTTTATCCTACCCCTTTTATTGTCGAGGATGAGTGGCAGGATGACTTAGGCCTGGTGCATTCTGGGCCAGTAGTGCAATCGGGGCAAAGCTGGGAACAGGGGCCTATCGTTTTGAACTGGTTAGACGTGCAGGACTCTTTCGATCTCTCTGGTTTTAACCTGATCATTCACGAAGCCGTGCATAAGCTGGACATGCGCAATGGTGGCACCACCACAGGGATCCCGCCCATCCCTCTGCGCGATATCGCTGCCTGGGAATACGATCTCCATGCAGCAATGGAAAATCTGCAAGATGAGATAGACATGGTTGGCGAAGAGGCAGCCAGCATGGACGCTTATGCGGCCAGCGATCCAGCAGAGTGTTTTGCCGTGCTGTCTGAATATTTCTTTAGCGCACCAGAACTGTTGGCCAACCGTTTCCCGGCCATCTATGACCACTTCCGTCGTTTTTATAAACAAGATACCTTGGCCCGTTTGCAGCGCGGGTAACCTGATAACGACGTTTCCCACCACCAAGCTTGCTCAGATGATGAGCATTCGCACCAATACAAACAATTTAGCGTTGACACTCCCCGAGTGGCTGGATATGATGCGCCCCGTTCACACGATTCCTCTGTAGTTCAGTCGGTAGAACGGCGGACTGTTAATCCGTATGTCACTGGTTCGAGTCCAGTCAGAGGAGCCACTTTCTACTCCATTGATGTCTGCTGATGTCTATGGAAGCTTTAAAATCAACGCGTTATATGTGAGCAGGGTTACACTGAGTTCTACATTGTTGCGTTGACTGCCAGAACTTTTAGGGGCCTGTTCGGTTCGATAATATCGAGGCCCCCAAATGTCACTCAGTGAAACAGTTCTCAAAAAGCTCAACCCCCAAGACAAACTTTCCAAGCTGGCCGATAGTGCCGGTCTGTATCTTTTGGTCAAACCCAACGGCTCAAAACTCTGTGATAACTCACGCGCCGAACTGGCACAGGGTAACGATCCAGGACAAACCCGGCGTGATGAAAAACAGACCCAAAGGCTAGGTAAATCACCTCTGGCTTCAATGTTGTTACCATCGGGATAAAACACAAAAACCGCGCAATACCTGGACGGTAGGTTCGTTCGCCTGCAGAACCCGAACTTTTTACTGACGAAACGACAAGCTCATCTGCCCAGAAATAATCGTCGCATGTACTTATGATAGGGATATCAAGAACAGCCAGTACAGCTGTATAAAACGCTTTGCTTGCATCGAAATCGCTTACAACAAGATAGATATGGTCGATAAGCCTGCCACAATGCAGCAAATAGATTTCCATGGGCAACTCCCTCTGTCAACCGCATTGACATCTATCCGAATCCACCTCTAATCAGGTAGTTTCAGATGATAATTCAAGATAAATCCCACCCCCATAAAGTTAGTATATCATTATGATATACACGTCAATTATTTTAAATTCAGATTTATATATCGCAAAACAAATAAAATAAAGTTTTTTAGACTGATGAAAAATATTGAGTAACACAAGCAATAACCTCGATAATTACCCAAAAAAATGGTTAAAAAAATCAAAGAATAATAGAATTTAAGAATTTTACTCTGCAATGCATTTCAGACAGGCGTCAACCTTATTGCTCACCAATAGGTTGCCATGAAAATAATTGCCTCTATAATACGCGGCCTAAGGGAGTCTTTTTATTTTAATAATATAACAGAGAAATAATAAAATAAGTGTATCTGGATAATAGACCTTATAGACTTCTGCTGAATGAGAATGAAAACTGTGTGGCGCGAAATCAGCCTGTCGTCATCTAGCTAACGACTCTGGTAAACGGTAAATGAATTAAGAAAAGAACTGTCCTACTCCGGGCTCCCCGATGATTTCACTGCTAATATTCATGGCATCGGTTATGCATTAATAACTCAAAACCTTGTTAACTACATATTACATAAACCGTGCTCTGTTAATAACAGGACGAACTCAGCATCCCTATATCGATAGAGGTATAAGTCACATCATTTCAATGTGCATCGAAATGGTTTAACAACACAAGGTAAGTAGGAATATATATGAAAAAGTTAACCATCGTTGCCTCTTTGGTAGCAGCATTCGGCTCTATAGGCCTGGCTCAGGCTGCTTCTACCGGTGCCATCACCTTTAACGGTGAACTGACCGCCACCACCTGCGACGTTATTATTGATGGCCAAGCTGCGGATGCGACTGTAACTCTGCCAACCGTGGGGATCAACCAGTTGGATGCAGCCACCAAAACCGCTGGTGAAACGAGCTTCGTGATGGCGCTGAACAACTGTTCTGGCACCCTACAGACCGCTTCCGCACTCTTTGAAGCCGGAGCTTCTGTTGACCAGGTAACTGGCCGCCTGAAAAACCTGACTGGTGGTGCAACCAACGTCAGCCTGCAGTTGCTGGACACATCTAGTACTTCTCGTACGGTGATCCAGGCCGGTAACCAGAACCAGGTAACCAACACCACTTACGTTGACATTTCAAGCGACAGCGCCAAGCTACCATACGCTGTGCGCTACTATGCTGAAGCACCGACCATGGCCGGAACTGTAGTAAGCAACGTTGTTTATTCTATTCAGTACCAGTAATGGACTGTGTTTTTGGGCCCCCAAATTACCTGCCCGCTTGGAGTTGATTATGAAGTTTCTCACAAACACAACACAGCAAATTTGTACCTTGGCGACTCTTGCCCTGTTCAGCAGCCATACGCTGGCCAGCGTGGTGATCAGTGGTACACGCGTTATTTACCCTTCAGAGGCCAAAGAAGTCAGCGTCAACATCAGCAACGTTGGACCTTCACCAGTTCTGTTGCAAAGCTGGATCGATAGTGGTGATGCCAATGCCAAACCAGCCGCCATCAAGGTACCGTTCGTTCTGACTCCGCCGATAAATCGTGTCGAGGCTGGTAAAGGCCAGACGCTGCGCATCAGTTCCGTTGAGGGTACATTGCCGATGGATAAAGAGTCGGTGTTCTGGTTGAACGTATTAGAAGTCCCGGCTAAAGGTCAGGCCAAAACCAGTGAAAACAAGCTGCAAATGGCGTTCCGCACCCGTATCAAGCTGTTTTACCGCCCAGTGGGCCTTGAAGGCAATGCCAACGATGCCGCCAAGTCGGTGACTTGGAGTACTTTGGGTAGTCAGGTTCAAGCCACTAACCCAACGCCGTTCTACGTATCGCTGGTCAATTTGTCCATCAACGGCAAGAAGCTCGATAGCGCAATGATCGCCCCACTCAGCACTAGGGTATTGGAATTACCAGCCCAAGCAGGGAATAAGATCAGCGGCAGTTTTGTTAATGACTACGGTGCCGTGCTGCCTTTCGACGCCGCCGTGAAATAAGCCCCAACAAAAAACCAATCACGTTAATTACCGTCTTCATCATTATTCAGGAAATCAGTTCTGAAGGGATTTTTATGGCAACCACGACTACCCGTAATTCTTTGCCAACATAAAACCTGACAGAAGGAGAAAACACAATGAAACAGATATTTTCCATAAAAAGCTATTTTAGCCTGTTGGGCAGTTTGGTTATGCTCTTTTCCAACACGGTGCAAGCCCAGGTTACGTGTCAGCCCTATGATGCCTCCATTCCAAGAACAGATACCATCCAGTTGGCACCGATGAATATATCTGCGGGGGTAGATATGCCAAATGGAACCATGCTTTATCGGGGATCCTGGTCTGGCGCAATACCAGGGTACCAGATACATTGTATAACAGACGCCGCCCCAGACAATTACAATTTTACATTTAATCTTGGACTTACAACTGCCCCATTGCCATTAGCAAACTGGACCGGTTCACCCTACTCAGGGAAGGTATATCAAACTGGAATACCAGGAATTGGTGTAGTAATTAGTGATGGCAGTCAGGGTGTAACAATTGATACCCCTCATGCTAACGGTGGGACTCGGACACAAGAAATGGACGCGACAACAAATGACAATAGAATATTAGGTAGTATCCGATATATCAATTTGATAAAAATTGGCCCCATATCTCCTGGAAGTTACTCATTAAATTCAGCTAATTTGCCTACTGCAAAATTATTCTATGACAATGCGCCAGGTGGCCCAAATGTTTTAGGATTCCCGATAATCAGTAATATATTGAGATTCCAGGGGGAATTGACAATTTCGGCTCAGACATGCGCCACGCCAGATGTTGTTGTATGGTTAGGCAGCTTTGATGCCAATAAAACCTTTACGCGTGAAGGAGCGGTAACACCTTGGGTGAAAACCAATCTTACGCTGCAAAACTGCCCTACATTCTATGGTTATTATAACAATTCAAATGTGGCCGCTTTATTCGATTATGGCCAAGGAGGTGTTAGCAACATTCCTGCCTCAACCAGCAATAATGTGGGCATCAGATTAGTGCCCAATACATCAGTGGTTGATGCAGAAAACGGTATCATGGCTATAGATACTTCCTCATCCGAATCTGCTTCAGGAATAGGAATTCAGTTGGGCTGGGGGGATAACAATCCAACGCTGTTTAATTTAAGTAATGAGCAGCAAATGATTTTACCTAAGGACGGCAGTAAAAATATTGTGATTCCATTATCTGCCCGATATATACAAACGTCGTCGGTGGTGAAACCAGGCAATGCAGATGGCAAGGTAACCTTTACAATAAACTATTATTAATGAATTGATTAGCTTTTTAATAGCCCCATAACGTTATCGGCTTATTCCATTTATGGGAGTTGAGGTTCTTGCCACAACTCCCGCAGAAAAAATAGCACCTGCAATTTGAAAAGAATGGATATTAATTAAAAATAATTAAGAATTAAAACCATGAAAATATACATCATGACCGAGAGTCAGTTTTTTATTGACATCAAAAATCAATTGTCATTAAAAAAGACAATACAAAAACCGCGCTCCAACTAATACCAAAAACAGCCAGTACGGTTGTATAAAACGCTTTGCTGGCATCGAAGCCGTTTACAACGGGATAGACATGACCGATAAACCTGCCACGATGTCGAAGATAGTCTCGTGGTGGCATTCTTATTGAATATGGCGGTTTGAGTCCGGAGCCGACACCTTTCCCTCTGTTCATGGTGTTGAGCAAAACACTGACGCTGCGAGGTTTCCTCGTCCATGAGATCATCAGCGATCCAGTGCGATTGGAAGCTGCAAAAGTGTTTATCCTCAAGGGGCTTACTTCAGGTTCGTTGCATCCTGTCATTGCCAGAGAATCTCCATTCGACCAGATCGTTGAGACACATTATTTTCTGGAATCAAATGAACAACTCGGCAAAATCGTCGTGACGGTGTAATCAGGGTAATGTTGACCAATCACACCGTTGCCCACAATTGCAAATAGGGGCTTGTTTAGGGGCCCTCTTCAAACATAACTATTTTTATAATGCATTTCGAGTCCATTCAGGGAGCCAAACTCCGCTACTCGATAAGTTATTGCAAAGCGCATCTGGGCAACGATGTTGCCAGATCACGCTTTCAATATTTAACATGAAAAGTACAATTTTTTACCTGAATGTTACATTCCATTAAAAAACCCTTATCGCATACTCATCGAACAACCATCACATAGGCTAAACACCTGATCCCGCTTCCTGAACTGTTTTAACCGGCGGTGATAAAGGATTAGTTGCCGCATATCTACCATTCCTGAGGGAGTTCGATGATGAAAACGCTCAACCCAATGCTGGAAAAGTTGCTACCCATTCTGCCACTTATTGCTGCCAATGCTGCAGAAGCAGAAAAAGAGCGAAAAGTGCCTGACGAAAATATTCGGCTCTTAAAAGGGATAGGCATGCATCGAGCCTTCCAGCCGAAGAAATATGGTGGCCTGGAAATCTCCTTACCGGAATTCACCGACTGCGTTGCCGCCTTGGCTGGTGCCTGTGGCGGCACCGCCTGGGCTTTCAGCTTACTCTGTACCCATAGCCATCAGTTGGCGATGTTTTCCGCCAAACTACAACAAGAGGTCTGGGGAGACAATCCTGACGCCACAGCAAGCAGCAGCATCGCCCCTTTTGGCCGCATAGAAGAAGCCGAAGGTGGCGTCTATCTGAGTGGCGAAATGGGCTGGAGCAGCGGTTGCGATCATGCCGAATGGGCGATTGTGGGGTTTCGCCGCAAAAATACCGCAGGCGAACCTATCTATAGCTTCGGTGTGATCCCGCGTAGTGATTATGAAATCCGTGATGACTGGTACGCCGTAGGCATGCGCGGCAGCGGTTCCAAAACACTGGTGATCAACCAGGCTTTCATCCCCAATCACCGTATTGAAGCGGCTCAAGATATGATGCAGGGGCGTTCTTCCGGTTACGATCTCTATCCTGACAGCAATATTTTCTACACACCTTATCGCCCCTATTTTGCTTGCGGTTTTGCCGCCATCAGTCTGGGTGTGGCCGAGCGCATGCTGGTCGCCTTTAAAGAGAAAACCCAAAACCGCGTGCGTGCCTACACCGGGGCCAGCGTAGGCACGGCGACACCCGCGCTGATGCGCCTGGCAGAGTCAACCCATCAGGTAGCCGCCGCCCGTGCCTTTCTGGAAAAAACCTGGGAAGAACATGCTGAGCATGGCCGACGTCATCAATATCCTACTCACAACACATTGACTTACTGGCGGACGAATCAGGCCTATGCGGTAAAAATGTGTATCGCGGCGGTGGATCGCTTGTTCAGTGCAGCGGGTGCAACCAGTTGGATGGAAAGCAATGAAATTCAGCGCCTGTTCCGCGATTCACACATGACCGGAGCACACGCTTATACCGACTACGACGTCTGTGCGCAGATCCTGGGGCGCGAACTCATGGGATTAGAACCCGATCCGACCATGGTGTAACAAGCCGGAGAACCTATCTGATGACTCATCACACAGACAATATCCTGGATCCCCGTGCATTTCGCCGCGCACTGGGTAACTTTGCCACTGGAGTAACGGTGGTGACCGCTGCCACCCCAGACGGCACCCGCGTGGGCATGACCGCCAACAGTTTTAACTCGGTGTCGTTAGATCCACCACTGATACTCTGGAGTATTGATAAGCGCTCTGGCAGCTATTCGGTGTTTGAGCAGGCCAGCCACTTTGCCATTAATATCCTGGCCGCCGACCAGATAGATGTATCTAACCGGTTTGCCCGCCCTAGCGAGAATAAATTTGCTGGGGTGGACACAGAGATCGGTGCCGGTAACGCGCCTTTGCTGGCTGACTGTGCCGCACATTTTCAGTGTGAGAAATACCAGCAGGTTGACGGCGGCGATCATTGGATCCTCATCGGCAAAGTGGTGGCCTTTGACGATCTGGGCCGTGCGCCGCTGGTCTATCACCAAGGGGCCTATTCGATGGTATTGCCTTATCAGCAAGTGTCTGAACGGGTTACGGATGGCCCAACGAGCAGTGCCAGGCAAGAGCGCCTTAATCAAAATGTCTACTATTTACTCACGCAGGCACTGCGTAGCTACCAAGCCAGTTATCAACCCAAGCAACTCTCTACCGGATTGCGGATCAGCGAAGCCAGAATGCTGCTGGTGCTGGACAGCAATGCCTGCCTGGATATGACCAGCCTGATGGCGGAAGTCGCGATGTCAAGCAGAGAGATCGAAGAAGCACAGGAAACCTTATGCCGTAAAGGGTTGATCTCAAGCACGGAGAACGGCTACCACCTGACAGCCGCAGGTGAGCGCCAAGCCAACGTATTAAGGGATATCGCTGCCAAACAGCAGGAACAGATGCTGGCCGCATTCCCGGCAGATGAAGTCGAAATATTGAAAAAGCTCTTGCGTGGGATTATTGCCAACGCCATGTAAAACATCAGGTTAAGCCATCATTCGTCCTACCTTAGCTGGTACGGCGAATGGTGGCTGCCCCCACCAGCCCTCTACTTACTCTTTTTTGGGTCGATTGAATGCAGTTGCGGACGTAAACCAACGACGGACATCCGCTGCCCTACCCAGCCAAGCGTCGCACAGACGGCCATCACCAACGTCATGGCAAACGGTGTGTCATCCTGTAGCCAGGAAACCGCCAGGCTCGCCAACGCCCCCATGCCAAACTGCAGCGAAATCGCCAATGCGCTTGCGCTTCCCGCCTGTTGACCACGTTGTTGCAACAATAATGACAGGCTGTTGGTGCCGATGGCATTCACCAGCGACATAAACAGGACAATCAGGATTACCAGAACCGGCAGACTTTGTTGATGAAATACCAATAGCAGCAGACCAAACAGAACCTGAGCACTACTCTGAATCATCAATAATCGTGGCAAGCTGTAGACTTTCAGCATCCTGACGTTGAGTAACAGCACTGCAATCATGCCAACGATATTGCAGCCAAATAACAAGCCATAATACTGGGCGGGCACCTGGAAATAGCTGATATAAACAAAAGGGGAACCGCTGATGAAAGCAAACATCCCTGCAAAGGAAAACGCCAGAGTCGCAATAATACCCATTGCCTGCCGATCCTTTACCAACAGGCAATAATGATGAAACGCCTTCAAGATATTGCTCGCATGCTCGGGCTGAGCTTTTAATGTCTCCGGCAATACCCAGAACACCAATAATCCACTGATACACCCAACCACCGCCAACAGCATAAAAATGGCCTGCCAGTCAAAAAACGTCAGCAGAGCGCCCCCCAGCAAGGGGGCCAACAGCGGTGCAATCATGGTGACCAGCGTCATTAATGACAGAACGCGCGGCAGTTCATCAGGCGCATAAACATCCCGGGCAATGGCTCGCGCCATCACTACCGCAGCCCCGCTGCCAAACGCCTGTAATGCCCGCAAAGCAACCAGTTGCTCAACCTGAGTCGCCTGCGTGCACAGCACGCTAGCTATCACAAACAATAGCATGCCGCTCAACAGCAACTTCCGCCGCCCCAGCCAATCGCTGAGTGGCCCATACAGCAACATCCCCAGGCAAAAACCGGCGAAAAATGCCCCTAAGGTATATTGCATCTGCCCTTGGGTTGCTTGTAACTGCTGGCCCATAGCAGGCAGAGCAGGCAAATACATGTCGATCGACAACGGACCAAAAGCGACCAACGACCCCAGCAGCGGGATCAACCAGCGTGGTGGCCGATTAGTAAAGGCAGACGGCATGAATGCTCCTCACCATAAATTATTCCCTATAATTTAATAAGATAATCAAAGAACATTATTCATTAACATATTAACAATGTAACTATACAATAAATATGTTTCACTCGAATCGCAAGGTTTCCCTGGCGATATTTATACCAACGCGTTGACGGGATAATCGGTACCGGCCTTAGTCAGCGGAGAGGAGTTAACGATTTTTATTCTGACGGGAAGAGGCATTTACAGAGGTATAACCAACGCCATCAATTTTGCACTTTAATGCTCAGCGGCACCGCCATCCTTGGAGTTAGCTCCAGCCAATCCTGTAGCAACTGAGCTCTGCATTACTGTTTGATGCACGGCAGTTCTAGGCGATGCAGAGATAACTTTATATCCTGACCGCGCAAGTCATAGCTCAAGGTACACTGCTCGCTGGCGGCATCGCCCCATTTTGCATGCAGTTGCCCTTGCAGTTCGCTCACCCGAGCATAGATTTGATTGCCTTGGCCAACCAAACCGATAACGGTGTTATTGTTGTCATAGACGTTGCTCCCCAACGGTAAACCACCGCCCTGATCATCAACGACTTTTATCAGCACAGCATAGCCCTCCAACGTTTTGAAACGCACTTTGACCACCGAACCGGCATAAGGCGCCACGCGCTGCTGGTTCTCAGTGAGTTCAGCACTCGCGTTTTCTATCCCCTTGGCATTCAGGCTGATGTCGTTGTAGCGGTAAGGCACCAACGAGGGAACAATGGCATAGCCGAAACGATTAACTTTGGCCCCTGTTCCATTCATCACCTCGGCCCCTTTTACCCCCTCGGCTTCAATAAGCCCAAAGGTATCGCCCAGATAGGGGCCAAAGGTTATGCCACCGCTATGCAAAACTGCGGCACCACGGGCGCTGGCACCACCTTGGGTGTAACCTCTCCCTTGCGAGAAGCTACCGCCCACGGTAACTATGGGCAGTTGTTTGGTCGCATTCGCCCCTAAACTGACCCCCTCGCCACCAGAGTTAAAAGCACTGTTAACGCTGTAGCTCAGGCTTTGGTTTTCACCGAGCGTTCCCGCCATGGCCGCCTGATAGTTCGTATTGCCACCGGTTTCATGGGTCACCCCTGCAGAGATCAGTGGCGCACGGGAACCGGAGCCCCAAGGAATGGAAACAGAAAACATAACGACATTCTGCGTGCGGCCATTATCCACCTCACTTTCCGATACAACCCCGGTTGGCGTACGGCCAGTCTGCTGCCTGCTCAGCGAGAGGTTATAACTGATGCTGTTGTAACTGTGCGAATAAGCCATCTGGTATTGCGTATCACGCCCACGGCCACCATGGTAAGTGCTGGTGGAACCAGAGAAATAAACCTGACCATATTCCCCCAGGCTCTGGCTAACGGTAACAACCAGTTGATTGCTCTGCTGATAAGTGCTGGACAACCAAACTTCATTACTGGCTTCGGCTTCACGCAGGCCCAGCACGTCGCTCAAGTCACGATAGCCCTGAGTAGAATAGCGATAACCGGCCAGCGCCAGCGTAGTGGACGTTGGAGCAAAAGTGCGGCTGTAGGTGGCTCCAACACGCCACCCATCCAAGGTTTTGCCCCACATATCAGCCCGTGAATAAGTGGCATTGACCCCCAGAGCACCAAGCTGACTGGCAAACACCGCGCCCCCCAGTAATGCCTGATAACCATCAGAGATGCGCACCCCGGTGTTTGCCGTTATGGCATTGGTCAACCCGGCCTGATAGGTGAGATCGGTAAACGCTGCATCACTATTGCCGATGTTGCGGACCTGCCCGGCAGCAAAGCTGACGCGTGAATGGCCAGGCCGTATGGAATCGGATACGGCAGAAAACGGCACGGTAAAAGAAGAAACGCGGCCATCAGCCTCCAGCACTTCTACCACCAGGTCGCCCTGATAGCTGGTCGGATAGAGATCATCAATCACGAAGGCCCCTGGGGCCACCGTGGTTTGATAAATCTGCACCCCCGACTGACGCACGCTGACTTTGGCCGTGGTAGCGGCAACGCCACGAATGGCGGGAGCATAACCCCGTTGCGATTCAGGCAGCATACGATCGTCAGTTTCTAACTGGATACCGCGAAAACCCAGGCTACTGAACAGGCTACCAGAGGTAAAGCTTTCACCCAGCGTCAATTGGCTGCCGATCGAGGGCAACGGGCGCTGTACATAATTACGCACCGAATTCCATTGGCTGTTACTTGGGCTGAGGCTGCTGTTATAGCGGGTAAAGGTGGATTGTTGACGGAATTGCCACAGGCCAAGGTTGAGCCCTGAATTTAGCCCCAGATAAGTGGACTCAGTCGTGTTACCGGAAGCCTGAGTGCGGTAATAGTTAGTGTCGTAATTGGCAAACGCGACGGTCTCACCCACGGCTAGATCTTTAGTCGAGACCGAACCGCGCGCCTCACGCTGCATCAAGGTCTGCGGCACAAACAGATCCAGGCGCAAACGCGCAAAATCAAAACGGCTGGACGCCCCTTCTACCTGCTGTTCCAGGTTTAAGCAGGATGACGTGTCGTCGGCTTTCGCTTTGATGGCAGTGGCTAAAATACCCGCATCAACCATGTTCTCCCTGCTCAGGCAAGCGGCAACCACGCCTTGCTCACCCGCAGCAAAGACCAGTGATTGCCGCGAGAGGAAATTCCCATTGATGAAGATATCGACTTGATAAGTGCCGGGCTCGATAGCGTTAGCCTGGTTAAAACGCGTAATGTTTTTTTGTTCTTTGGCACTGCCAACCAGCATGCTGTCATCAAATTCAAACGAGCTATTCGCGGGCTGGGCATAAACCTGGGGAATCAGCAACCATAGCAATACGGCCAGCGGTCTTAGCCTGGCCGGAATTAACCTGACATTCGCCATCCGCTGGCCATTTTCGAAAGCGTTTGGTATGGCTTTATGCATTTTTCAGTCCCTTAACCGAGGGATACTGGCCACCAGCGTCTGCTCAATTCAAACTGGCTTCCGCGCTGGTATGTCCGCCATAGTCATTAACCAACGTAAATTTCACTTTTTGCGCACCTGCCGGTGAGCCGGCCCCTTTCTCTAGTTTCCAGCTTACCTGAGACTTCGGCGCTACCATATCAACTTTGAATGGGACTTCTTTACCACCCACCACTGCGGCCGCTTTAATAAAGGAAGCATAAAAACCGGAATCATTTGTCGCGGCCATCACCCATTGACCCGCCTGTTGTTTCAGCGAGAAACGAAGTTGCTCGGTGACTTTTTCTGGGCTACCGGCAATGCCTTTCGGGCGATAAAAAATTTTAATCCGGTTACGCAACACCACCAGCATCTGGTTTTCTGCCGCTCCAGCCACGTTTTTAGGCGGGATCTGCACGCTGTTAAGATAAAACACCGACTCGCGATCCTGCGGCAAATCCTTGCCGGTAAATACCAGACGCACCGACTGACCGGTTTTCGGCTCAATACGGAACAAGGCCGGTACCACGACAAAAGGCCCATCGGCAGTATCAGGGGTGGAGGCAGGGTTATTGACATCTGACCACATCTGCACCACGTAGGGGATGTTGTCATTATTGGTGAGTTGGACGGTTTGCGACTGCGAGCCTGCAGGATAAATAACCCGAGTGTTGAGCATCACCACGCTAGCTGAGGCACAGGCAGAAATGAACAGGAAAAAGAGAGAGATAGCACTAATAACGACAGCGGAACATTTGGTTTTCACACGCAACATCCTCGTTTAATGCTCTGACTTAATCCCCCTTCCACCGCAGTGGAAGGGGATGCCTTATTATTGGTAAGACACAGCGTACTGCACGCTCCCCAATACAGATCCAGGGGTCGCGTTGCCTTCAGAATAATATTCCACCGCAAAATCATGAGCCGCAGAAGTGGCATTTGCCGCCAATACCAGACCTGCCGCACCGGTTTGACCAGTCAAATCCAGTGCCGTACCCGGCGTGGCTGGATCAACCAAGCGCAATGACACATTTGTTGCAGTACCGGTGTTCCCCATACGGCCATTAGCGGTCAGATTGTTGCCTACAAACACGGTTTTGATGGCGGTGGCGCTGCCAGAAGCCGTACAGCCGGTCAGGCCGATGGTGAATGGCGTCTGCCCAGCAGTTGTACCCGCAGCCACCAGTGACGTGGCCGCAACCGTTGGCAGCAGGATCAGTGGCGTTGATGCATTGCCATTGATGCTGATATCGCAAGTTTGATCGGCAACTTCACCCTGGAATTTAATGGTGTTATCAGCCAGCGCAGCGGTAGATAAAACCAAACCAGCAACCATGAGTGCAACTTTATTCATTTTCATACTCTGCATTTACCTTCAAGTTCAGTATAGGCGAATTGTTCAACTCGGTGATGTTATTCGCCCACGATAACGTTAATACGTTCTCTGTTGATTTTATTGCCAGATCTCTCTCTAGCCAGAGGAAACCTGCCCCTCAGCTATCAGAGAAATCTGCCAGTGTAATTTGTGGATTAAACAGCCAATGGCTGGAAATGCGTTAACAGCATTTACATTTATGCATTGCCTTCTTGGACGAGAGGCAACCTATTATTGATAGGATACGGCGTATTGCACGCTACCCAGCACAGAACCCGGGGTCGCCCCGCCTTCTGAATAGTATTGAACAGCAAAGTCGTGCGCTGCCGTTGTAGCGTTAGCTGCCAGTGACAGGCCCGCAGCACCGGTTTGGCCGGTCAGATCCAGAGGGACAGTTGGCGCTGCAGGGTCAACCAATTGCAGAGACACTTTGCCAGCAGTACCGGTGTTGCCCATACGGCCTTCAGCGGTCAGGTTGTTACCTACAAACACCGTTTTGATGGCGGTAGTGCTGGCAGAAGCCGTACAACCGGTCAGGTTGATGGTAAATGGTGTTTGCCCAGCAGTCGTGCCAGCAGTAGCCAATGACGTAGATGCTACCGTTGGCAGCAGAATCAGCGGCGCAGAGGCATTGCCGTTGATGCTGATATCGCAAGTCTGGTCAGCGACTTCACCCTGAAATTTAATGGTGTTATTAGCTAATACAGTAGTGGAAAAAACCAGGCCAGCAGCAACGATTGCAATTTTATTCATTTTCATACTCTGTAATTTACCTTTATGTTCAGTGGTCGGGTGTAAAGAACAGTCGTTGCTCTCGTTACCCTATGACAATGTTAATCCGTTCTCTGCATCGGCCTTATTTTCAGCTTGCTCTTCAAACCTACTGTGTGGGGAACCTCTACCACCAGAACAATCCGACTCAACCGACTGTGTTAATCAACCTGTCTTTCCTGGCAAATGCGTTTAGTACGTTTGCCACCCAGGCCGATTCGACGAGAACAATTCTACACAGCAACCCACAAAATAGAATCATTAACTATCAATTGTTAAAAATTAAAGATAAAAATCTAAATTTAATGTTTTAATGTATTAATTTAATTTAAAAACACTAATCGGGGTGTCTAGATAAGATAGTTCTCTAAGATAATTCCAACTTCAATCCACAATAAGAATCATCTTAACCAATCAAGAAGGAGTGGCCAGACCAGAAAATCGGGGAGCAGGACGACTCCCCGACAATTCAGCACCAAGCAACGTTAAGTGCAACGGGCTGGATTATTAGAAAGGAGCGTGGTTGAGGCGAGATAAGGCTTCGTTAACCGAAAAGATTTTGCCGTTGACGTGCGGGATACCAAAGCTTTTTAGCCTACTGGCATGTTTCTCCAGATAAGTGGCAGCAGACTTTTCGTCACGGAACAGATAGATTCCACCGGCTTCATGGGTCTCCTGATTTTCTGTCCAATATTTCCAGATGAAACCCGGCTCCAAGGAAATCGAGCGAGCAAGTTCTTCCATCGCTTGATGCATAGCCGTTCCCCATGGCCCTGTATAGGGAAAATCAACTTGAAGAATGTAGTACATCGGTAATCCTCCTGAGGTGTATTAAAGCGCTATCAAATAATCTACGAGCCCATTCGTGCTTTGAGCTGTGTAATGAGCGGCTCTGCAGTGGTATAGCCCATGCTTAGTGGACTCATTGCACCGTTCTTTTCTAATAATAAAGTGGGAAAAGAGCGTACTCCCCATTGACGGCATTTGACGAAGTCCTGCTCAACGGCTTTTTGGGCTGCACCGGAGTTAAACTCCTGGCTGAACAGTGCAAAGTCCAAACCGCTCTGCAAACAAGGTTGGCGATAAAAACCGGTTTCTTTAGGGTCGGCACCTTCAACATAGAATTTCTGCTGCACCGCAGCAAAGAAAGTCAGCAGATCCCGCTGTGTCTGGCCGCGTTGCAGCATGAGTTGCCTGGCTACCCCCACCGCACGGCAGGCGGGTTCGGTGTCATAATCAAAGTGGCTAAGTTGCAACAGCGTAAAGCCGAACGGTTGGCCCGTGACGCTGGCAATATGGCTCCACTCCTCACGCAGAAAATGCCTGAAGGCATCGTTCCAGGGATCGCCGCCACCGGCACGTAATCCCCCGGCAGTAATGGAAAACGTGATCCCGGCCTGTTGACAGAAATCAGCAACCTGACTGATAACAGGTGCAATCCCCCAACACCAGGAACACATGGGGTCACCAATATAGTGGACTGCCATTCCTTCCACCTGTGGCACAACAGCCTGTTCCGATGCACATTCTGGTCCACTCAAGGTGCAGTGTCCCGCATCAGGATCGCATTTCATCATCACAACCTCCCGACTAAATATTCTGTCTGGCTACCTATTTTTTGAGTACTAAGCCAGCAATAAGAGAAGGGAAACATGGTAATAAGTTTCTAATTGATGAAAAATACGCGTTAAAAGAATTCACTGTTCAACTTTTGAGAACAAATGGACAAACTTACCGCAATGCTGACCTTCGTCCGGGTGGTTGAAACCGGCAGTTTCACGCGTGCAGCCGAAGTACTGGAATTACCCAAAGCCAGGGTATCGCAAAGAATTAGCGACCTTGAACGCCTTCTGGGATTCCGGCTGTTACACCGAACCACCCGCACGCTGGGGCTGACGGAAGAGGGAACGGCCTATTATGAGCGCTGTCTCGATATACTCAGCGAAATCGAAGAACTGGAAAGTTCGCTCAAAGGCAATGTGGCAAATCCACAGGGCAAGATCCGAGTAGAAGTGTTGACGTCCATTGCTCGCTACTTACTCGCCCCACGGTTAGCGGAGTTCAAAGAAAAATTCCCACAGATATCACTGCGATTTGGCTGCAGTGACAGGATTAGCAACTTGTTCGAGGAAGGGATTGATTGTGCTATCCGGGGCGGGCATCTTGAGGATTCCAGCCTGATCGCCAAGCATATCGGCAATGTGCACTTTGGGCTCTATGCTTCACCGATTTACCTTCAGCGCACTAGCCCAATCAACTCGCCAGAAGATCTGTTAGCACACCAAAAAATCAGTTGGTTCAGCAGTAGAAACCACCGCCCCCTGCTCTGGCAGTTGCAATCAGCGCAGGAAAGTCTAGAGGTTCGCGGGCCTTATGATTGGTTATTCAATGACAACGAAGTGTCAATTGCAGCCTGTTTGGCGGGTACCGGCATCTGCCCAGCAGCCCCCTTCGCCGTTGAATCATTGGTACATTCAGGTGCACTGTGCCCCGTTTTACCAGCGTGGAGTTTCCCCCCACGAGAACTCAACATCATTTACCCAAGTACAAAACACTTGTCTGCACGGGTGAGAAGCTTTGTTGACTGGGCATTCAACCTACTGCAGTCCGATCCATCCTTAAGCTTAAAACCATGGGAGCTCATCAACCCGCGTTAGCAGGCATGCCCATCCTCGCCATACCTCAACACGAGCGGCGACTTAAAATATGAACATGCGAGAATAGTCTCAGGCAGAAGCCAACTTCATTATCGAGAGTAAAATTGCCCTATAAATGTAAGAATCAATTCGCTCTTACCTCAGTCACCCCAATGAGCCATTCACAGCATCAATTGAAAATCCTGCCTCTATCTAACTCAAATCAACGCCACTTAAGATAAATCTCGAGACAAAACTTAAGAATATCCTCAGAGAGTTATCCTATAAGATATATCTTATCGACACAAAAACATTAAATTAATTATAAAAATATCAAAAATAAGCATTAAAAACTTAAAATAAACGTTTTAATAGTTAATGATTCCAATTAAAGCCGGATGACTTAGAATAGCTCTCGTCAACAACAGACTAATCAGTAAACGCACTTAGCGCATTTTCATAGATTGGCTGGCTGACACACGGAGACAGTGCCATCAGAATCTTCTTGAGCTTAGTAAAAGTCATTAACTTTGCTTACAGCTCTTAATTCACAAGAACATTCTGAGAACCGGGTCAATAAAAAACGTAGTTATTCTGAGTACAGGAAACGGCGAAGTCGATTCAATCAACGGTTTCGCCAATGAGTTAACCAAAGGGAAATATTCAACATGAAAATGAACAAAATTGCGATCGTTGCTGCCGGCCTGGTTTTTTCCACTGCTGTATTGGCTGATAACACCATTAAATTTCAAGGTGAAGTGGCTGATCAAACTTGTGACATCAGCATCAATGGCAACGCATCAACGCCACTGATCCTGCTGCCAACAGTTGCAACAACCGCTCTGGCAACCTCAGGTGAGACTGCAGGGCAAACGCCATTCACCATCAGCCTGACCGGTTGCACCGCCTCTGCCAGCGCCACCGCTATCAAGACGGTGTTTGTGGGTAACAACCTGACCGCTAATGGCCGTATGGGTAACACCGGTACTGCAACAAATGTGTCTCTGCAATTGGTTGATCCTCTCGCGCCAACCACCCCACTGGATCTGACCGGTCAAACCGGTGCTGCGGGCCTGTCACTGGCTGCTAACGCCACAACTGCATCGCATGACTTCGCGGTAGAATACTATTCAGAAGGCGGGGCGACCCCGGGTTCTGTGCTGGGTAGCGTGCAATACGCTGTATCTTACCAGTAATGAGTGCGCCCCCTTCCACTAACGTGGAAGGGGCATTCCAAGAGGGTACTCCGCGTGACGATCAAATATTCAGGGGCCGTGCTTGGCGCGTTCTCCGTGTTCCTTATGTTGCTTTCTACCCCCTTGACCGCCAGTGTAGTGATGCTCAAGACCCGAATCATCTACCCAGCGGATGCTCAATCACAAACGATACAACTCACCAATAACGACAGTATTCCGTATGTGATGCAAATGTGGTCGGATATCAATAATCCTGCCTCTACCCCCGACACTGCCGACGGGCCTTTTGTCGTGATACCAGCCCTGTTCCGTATTGAGCCGAAAACCGGTCAGTCGGTGCGCCTGGTGTTTACCGGCAAGGACTTGCCGCAGGATCGTGAGTCGGTGTTTTATCTTAACAGCGTGCAGATCCCGCCTAAAAACGTGGCTGGAGCAGCAGAAAACCAGATGCTGGTGGTGCTGCGTAACCGGCTCAAGATTTTCTATCGCCCTAAAAATATTGTCGGTAACCCAGAAAAAGTCGCAGACCAGATCCATTTCTCGCTTGCGCAACAAGCTGGCCAATGGGTGCTGACCGCGAAGAATGATTCCGGCTATTACGCCTCGTTGATCAAGGCTGCTGCCGTCGTGGGTAATAAAGAGATTCCATTCAAAACCGAAATGCTGGCGCCAAAGTCCCAGGCAAGCTGGAAGTTAGAGAAAAATGCCCAGTCCCCTGCCGGCGCGCAGGCAGTGAAGTTTACGTTGATTAATGACTACGGCGGTTACACCAGCCAGGAAAGTCGTCTGAAGTAATTGGTTGTACTCATTCGTCATACCCAGGAATTCGCGTTTAAGGGACTAAAAGTATGTACAGAAAAGCAATCCATTCCCCACGCTATCCCAATCCTCACCAAGGAAAGGCGGCACTGGTCAACTCATCAATCAATGGAGTCCAGCTCAAGCCACTAGCGCTGCTATTCGGGTTGCTGATGTTTCAGTCCTTCACTGCTACGGCCAACAACCAGTTTGAATTTGATGACAGTATGCTGGTTGGCAGTGCCAAAGAACAAAAAAGTATTGCTCGCTTTAACCAGGCTAACGCCATCGAACCTGGCACTTATCAGGTTGATATCTTTGTTAATGGCGACTTTTTTACCCGTAAGTCCCTGCAATTTTCAGCAGGGGATCAAGGGCATGTCTCAGCCTGTCTGTCACAGGAGATGCTGCTTGATGCGGGAATTTTACCTAGTGCAATCAAAAATAAAGCGGAAAATGTGCCCGACTGCTTAAGCCTGGAACAACAGGTTGATGGGGCATCCAGCCGTTTTGATTTTGCTCGCCTGCGCCTCGATCTCTCTGTTCCCCAATTGCTGATGCGGCGCGAAGCGCGCGGTGCGGTACCGGTCAAGGATTTGTCCGCCGGAGAAACCGTGGCGTTTACCAGCTATGACACCAACTATTACCGGACCAGAGCCTCAGGCTATACCACAGACTCAACCTATCTGGGCCTGAATTCAGGGTTCAACCTGGGTCTGTGGCAATTCCGCCAGCAGTCGAGTTATACCCGTTATAACAGTGACCAAGGTGCCAGTAATAGCCAGTGGAATTCGATACGCACCTATGTGCAACGGCCAATCCCATCGCTCAGAAGCCAGGTAACACTGGGGGAAAGTTTTACCCCCGGTAACCTGTTCAGTAGCATGGGATTCCGTGGCATTTTGTTCCAAACCGATGACCGTATGCTGCCCGAATCACAACGCGGCTATGCTCCCACCATTCGCGGTGTTGCTTCCACCACGGCTAAAGTCAGCGTGCGCCAGTCAGGCGTGCAGATCTATCAGACCACGGTAGCCCCAGGGGCCTTCGTGATTGATGACCTGTACCCCACCAGCTTCCAGGGCGATCTGGTAGTAGAAATCCAGGAAGCTGACGGGCGGATCTCCTCCTTTACTGTGCCGTTCTCAGCCGTGCCAGACTCAATGCGCCCAGGCCATTCGAACCTGAGTATAGCTGCCGGGCAGGTCCGCAACATTGGTAACAGCAATGCGACCTTTGCTGATTTGACCTATCAGGCCGGGCTGACCAACGCCATTACGGCAAACTCCGGAATCCGCGTTTCTGATGGCTATCAGGCGCTGTTGGGGGGCACGGTGTTTGCCAGCCAATTAGGCGCCTTCGGCACCAATGCGGTGTATTCGCGAGCGGATATGTGGGGCAAAACGCTGGATGGATGGCGCTTAGGCACCACCTACAGCCGCACTTTTGCTCCAACGTCCACTACGCTGGCGTTGGCGGGATATCGCTATTCCACCCAAGGCTATCGTGACTTGAACGACGTGCTGGGAATACGCGATGCCTATGAAAACAATAAAGTCTGGTCGTCCAACACTTATCAGCAAAGTAACCAGTTTGTGGCGACTATCAGCCAAAGCTTGGGGGAATACGGCCAACTCTACTTCTCTGGTTCCACCAGCACTTATCGCGGAGGCCGTGGGCGTGATACCCAGTATCAGATGGCCTATTCGCACAGTTTCAAAAATATCAGCTACAACCTGTCGCTGAGCAGGCAGCAAACTGGCAGTACCCGATTGGGTGTCCAATCCGCGGATAATGTCTCCACTGGCAGCGCACAGAACCTTGTGATGTTCTCGATCTCCATCCCGCTAGGGGCGGGTTCACGTTCGCCCATCCTCTCTTCTGGCGTGAGTCATGCGACTGGCTCTAATGGCAACACCAGCTACCAGACTGCGCTCGCGGGTACACTCGGGGAAGATCAGAGCCTGAGCTATACTGTTAATGGCGCTTTCGACTCCGGTGGTACCGGGGGCAGCTTTGGGAGCAGCGTAACCAAACAGATGTCGCGGGCCACTGTAGGCGGCAACTTCTCGCAGGGCCGTAACTATACTCAAGGTGGGGCCAGCGTTCGTGGCGCGGCGGTCCTCCATAGCGGGGGCGTAACATTCGGCCCTTATCTGGGTGATACCTTTGGGCTGGTTGAAGCCGATGGAGTAAAAGGCGCTGAAGTGATTAACGGCATGGGAGCCAAAATTAATAACTCCGGTTATGCGATTGTTCCTTCATTGGTGCCCTATCGTTTTAACGATATCAGCCTGGATGCCAAAGGCATTGAGAACGCCAGCGCCGAGCTGACCGAGAACCAGCAACGTATAGCGCCTTATGCCGGTTCAGTGGTCAAAGTGCAATTCAAAACGTTGGAAGGTTATGCGCTGCTGATCAAACTGCTTGGTGCACAACCAGGCGGCTTGCCTCTGGGCAGTAACGTTTATGACAGCAATAACACCGTTGTCGGTCTGGTTGGCCAAGGTAATCAGATCTATGTCCGTGCTCCAGGTAAGGAAGGGAAATTACACGTGAAATGGGGTGAATCAGCCAGTGAGCAATGTACCCTGAGTTACGATTTACGCAGTCAGGATATGACTCAGTCACTGTATCGTCTGGAGTTACCATGCAACGGCCACTGATGCTCAAAGCAAAACGTGAGATAACAACTATGCGCAAAACCTTTTCTGCGGCATTGCTGGCGCTGGCTGGCATTACACTGGCGACTCCCGGCTGGGCGGAATGTTACAAAATCACCGCGATCAATAATACTCCTACTTCAAACTATTATACCGAAGCGGGTAAAGGGACAGCAGCCAATTGGGACGGATCCGTTGATGCAGCAGGTTCTTTAGGCACTGTACAAACGGTTATTAACGTCAACAGCAGTACCTTTCAACCAAATGGAACATTGATTGCAAGTGGCATCGTCAATTTCTTGCAGTCTGGTGCGCAACCGTACAGCTCAGATCAAATCCTGTTTCGCTGCACGGCTAGCGAAACAGGAAAACTGTACGAATATTATGCCACCAATGGCGACTCCGATTATGCAGGACGCTATGAGGTAGGTTCTGCGTATGGCTTACCAGAATCTTATCGAACAATTATTGATGGTGTAGCGTTGCGTGCTACCAATCTGGCTACTGGCGAATATTACTCCCGTTACTGGAAAGCGCGTCCGTTGACCAATCTCGATACAGACTCTCAAGGATGGATCCTCGTCAAGGCCAAAAATTTCAGTAATACCAACGTAGAACTATTTCGCCTTAGTAGCTCAACAGGCTCAACCAGTACAGGTGTCGTCAACTGGACACAACCAGCCACTTATATCGCTTTCCGTGGCGGCAGCCTCTCCAATGGTCTCACCGTTGGTGCAGATTCCAATTCAATTTATTATGGTTGGTACGGTTACTGGCCTGGTGCAGTCAACCTGCATAACCGTATTTATATCCGCAGAGCGGCCACCTGTTCAGTCACTAACGTAACCCCTACGGTGGTCTTCCCTCTTATTACAGTAGCGGAACTGAAATCCGGAGTAACTCGTCAACGGCCTATTACCATTCAATTCGCCTGCCAGACAGGGGCTCCAGCTAATACCGGCCTAGTGGGCCTGACCAGCGGCATTGCCGCCAACCAGACTGCCATGGGGATCCTGGTCAACCCCGCCAACGCAGCAGCAGCTGTCTCAGCCGGATTTGGTACTGCCGGTTCAGGTGTCGGCTATCTGCTGTCTGACGGTTATGGCACGGATCCTAACGTCGCCAGCGGTGTAGGTATTCAGATTTCGCGCACTAACGGTACGGTGCTGAACTTGCTCAGTACGCTGAGTGGTACAGTATTGGGGGGCAACAGCGCAGGTTGGTACCCGGTATTGGATGATGCTATTTCAGGGGGTGCCGTTAACGGCGTAACGACCTATACTAAAACCCTCAATGCGACGCTAAAAGCTCTTCCGGGTAAAACAGTCACTGCGGGCAAAGTGAGCGCTACAGCGCAGGTTATTATTCAGGTGCAATGATGCGAAAGTTAATCGGATTATTTTTTGCTGGTGGGTTATTTCTCAGCAGTTGGGCACAGGCCGGTGTGATGATTGAATCATCACGCGTAGTTTTCTCGGCGGCCGATCGCGAACGTTCACTGCTCATGTCGAACGATAATCCTTATCCCGTCATTGTGCAGACCTGGATTGACGATGGTTCACCGGACGGAACCCCAGAGACTGCGGGGGATGTCCCGGTGTTGCCTCTGCCGGGGCTTTTCCGGTTGGAAGCGGGAGAAAAGAAAAACTTACGCCTGCTGGCCACTCAAATAAAACAGCCGCAGGATCGTGAATCCCTGTACTGGTTAAATATTTACGAGATCCCCCCCACCGACGCCAACTTGCCACCCGGTGTTTCTGCAATAAAAGTGGCGGTCCGTCTGCAATTGAAGATGTTCTATCGCCCGCAGAATCTGAAGCCAAGCATCGATAAGTTGCCAGAGCAACTACAGTTCAATCTGAGCAGACTGCCCGGCATACTGCAACTTAAAGTCGAGAATACCTCGCCTTATTATGCCACTTTCAGTGCTGCCAAAGTGACTGGCGGTGGTAAATCCCACCCGTTAGAGATTGGTATGTTAGCTCCATTTTCCAGCAAAACGCTGGATCTCAGTGGCGAAAAAAGCTGGCAACCCGACACGGTCAATTTCGTTTTAATCAATGATGATGGTAACGGCGTTGAAGCCAACAAGTCCCTCAAGCGTTAATCATTAAGCCTGTATTGAAAGGACACTCTAGAATAGAGCTGATAAATACAAGAACGCCCTCGTACGAGGGCGTTTCTACTGTAAGCTCGTATTCCCGGGCTTGAATACGCACTGCTTATCTTAAAATCAAGCGTTACGAGCCAACAACACGCTGCACCAAGGCTTTGGTCAAGTCAGTACGAATCTGATTACAGGTTTTTCCGATACGGAATTTGTACGCTGCATCCATGATTTGATGAATTTCAGCGCTCACATCACTGCGAACCCGCATGTATAGTTTGGCTTCCGACACAATATGACCCAATTCAATGCTGCGAGTCTGATACATCGCTTGATTGACCTGCTGCAAAGCATTCAATTCTTTCATGCAAGAATTGATCACTGTCTCGGTACCTTCAGAAATTACAGGTTGGGCCGCTGGCTGAGGCACAGTGGCGGGGCGCGGCGTAGCCACCGGAGCAGCTTTGGGGTTAGGGCGCTCATTCAGGCTCTGGCAACCAGCCAGCAACACACACACTGCGGCTACCGCGATTGTTTTTTTCATTACTGAGAAACTCCGGGAAACAAAGGAACGGTGTGTCTTACCGCTGTAAAAATGACTTTGCGTAGCATAGAGTAATAAATGCAACCTTGACAAGGTCCGCAAACGTCATACTAGCCTCGCCGTCACAGGACACCTTCCAGAATAGCATAGAATAATCTTAAAAATTATCCATACAGGCCATGGATAATAATAACATTGAATTGATAAATATCATTATGTTAATAGGTTATTTTTATTGTGCTTAAGCCGCAGCAAATGCTTAAAAACGCACCGAAGTGCTCAATCTATCAACAGACACCCTTTTTTCTCACTTTAGCACTTTGACAAACCCGTAACTCGTCGTTATCATGCGCCCCGTTCACACGATTCCTCTGTAGTTCAGTCGGTAGAACGGCGGACTGTTAATCCGTATGTCACTGGTTCGAGTCCAGTCAGAGGAGCCAAACTCAAGTCAATGGAGTTCCACCAAACTCCATTACTTCGCATAAAATCCCTTGATATTCCTGATTTTACCCCCATCTACATTCCATCATACTCAATTCGATTCTACCCAAATCAAGTGACTGATGGGGGCCATTCCTGGGGCCTTTTCAGTTCAATGATTTTCGAGGCCCCCATATGGCTCTGAATGCTAGACAGGTCGAGACCTGCAAACCGAAAGATAAGGAATACAAACTCTCTGATGAGCGCGGTTTGTATCTCCTCATCAAACCCAACGGCTCCCGCTACTAGCGTATGAAATACCGCTTTGGTGGTAAAGAGAAAAAGTTGGCGCTAGGTGTCTACCCGGATGTTTCTTTGGCTGAAGCGCGCAATCGTCGGGATGAAGCCCGGAAGCTGTTAGCGGAAGATTCAGACCCGGCTGAAAAGAAAAAGCGGGATAAGCTGACACGAAAAATCTCCAGCGGGAATACCTTCCAGGCGCTGGCTCTTGAGTGGCACCAACACAAAACTCGTACTTGGGCAACGAGCACGTCTGAATGGGTGATGGAAGGATTCGAAAAAGATATTTTTCCCTACGTTGGTAAACGTCCTATCACCGACATTCTCCCCCTTGAGATGCTTGATATATTCCGATGTATCGAGGCGCGTGGTGCATTGGTGAAAATGGGGAAACTACGCCGGTATTGCAGTCAGGTGTTTATCTATGCCATTGCTACTGGACGGGCAACGTTGAATCCCGTTGTTAACCTTGCCAGCACGCTCTCTACCCCTGAAACACAGCACTTCCCTCACCTCTCTGAGCAGGAGCTTCCCGAGTTCATTCGTAAGCTACGCAAATACAGCAGTGCAGTCACCCGTTCGGCAACGTCTCTGTTGTTCTTGACGGGGGTTCGTACTATTGAATTACGCGCAGCAGAATGGAAGGAGTTTGATTTCGATAACGCGCTGTGGACCATACCAGAACAAAGGATGAAGAAACGTCGTAAACATCTTGTTCCCTTATCCCGACAAGCTATCACTATTTTACGCGATCTTCAGGCGCTAACAGGCCAGTTTTCCCTGCTTTTTCCGGGTCGAAATGATGTTAATAGCCCTATTAGCGAAGCAACCATTAATAAGGTACTGAAAATACTGGGCTATAGAGGAAAGGTCACTGGCCATGGTTTCCGGCATACGCTGAGTACAATCCTGCATGATAAAGGCTTTAACACTGACTGGGTTGAACTCCAGTTGGCGCATGTCGACAAGAACAGCATTCGTGGCACCTATAACCATGCTTTGTACCTTGATGGTAGGCGTGAAATGATGCAGTGGTATGCTGATTACATCGATAGCTTAGAACATGATGAAGCCATGCAAACGCTGCCCGTAGCAAAGTAATCTGTCGTAAAAAAGCTAACAACGCCAGTATGTTTAATAGCGTTGTTAGCTTTTATGGCATAACTTATTTTTTTGTCATTTCTTGCCGTAAATTAAGGGAAACCGCCAAACGCAACGGCCACGCCCCGTCTATCTGGTTGCGCGATGTGCTGGCCTGCTTACCGACTTGGCCCAACAATAGGCTCAGAGAGCTACTCCCCTACGCAGAAAGTAAGCGTCAACTCAGCACCGTCTGGCTTAACTCGTCAGGCTCTGTAGTTTAGGTACCCACTTATTCTTGCAGGTGGACACCTCCGTGAGTACTAAAGAACGACGTTCCCGTCAGCATTATTCCCCCGAATTGAAACTTAAACTCGTCAAAATGGCACTGGAGGCGAGTAATAATGGCAGCAGCGTTGCCGCGCTTGCCCGTGAATACGGCATTAATGACAATCTACTCTTTAAATGGATCCGCCTCTGGCAGCGCGAAGGCCAGGCCAGGTATCCCGACCGCGACGCAAATACCGGAAAAAAGCCTCACCTACTCTTTTACCAGTTCAGATAGCCCCCCTGCAGGCATCACCGCCAGTTATCCCTGTTGCCGAGCCAGCGGACACCGTCTGCCACGCCCGGCTTCGTCATGGCGATATCACTCTGCATAATCCCTCTCCTGAAATACTGAGTCTGCTGCTGCGGGAAATGATGACGGGAGGTGCCTCATGATGAACCTGCCCGTTGTGCACAAAAATCTGGATAGTGGTGGGTATCACCGATATGCGAAACGGCTTCAATGGCCTCGCAGCCAAAGTACAAACCACGCTCAAATTGATCCGGAGCATTATCTACGGCATGTGCTGAATGTGATTGCAGACTGGCCGATAAACCAGGTCAGTGAGCTCCTGCCGTGGCGTATAACACTGCCAACGGAATAAACTTACCCTACCTCAGTCAATACGGCCTTCGTTGGACGCTTACCGCCAAAAACAGCTTCAGTTAATATCTGCCAGCTTATTACATTACTTTAATCACACAACGCGAGTTCGCCGTTCACTTACTTAGTGCCAACCTGCCATGTAGGCACTATAGAAAAGCCCTTAGTGTATTCTTGTCCTAACCAGTCTCCATCTGGAGTTCTCACGCGTGATGGTGCCAACACTAACGCCGGTTGTGTCTCGCTGCTCGCCATAAACAGATCTTCCAGTACGGTGAGCGTTGCCACTGTTTTACCCATGCTCATACCCGCCCAAACGTTTGAGCGGAAGGTAAATTTTTTTGCATAGATGACCTTTTGAGGTATCCTTATTTACCATATGGATTTGTGCTTAGGGGAGTATCATGGAAATTTTGGATTTAAATAAAATTCTTATCTTCATGTTTTTTGTGATCCCCGGATTTATTAGTTTGAAAGTCTATGCGGTGTTAATACCTTCAGTTAATAAAACATCTTCAGAGCAAATGATTGATGCAGTAGCTTATAGCTGCATTAATTATGCTGTCTGGGGGTTGCCGTTTTTTTATTTCTATATAAACGGATATGTTGATAGTGGAAGTATAATATTTTATGTGTATGGCTTTTTTCTGCTTTTCGTTTTTCCTTCCCTAAATCCGGGGGGCTTAATCTTACTAAGAAAGTGGGATTTTGTTGCCAAAAGACTTCCACACCCAACAGGAAAGCCATGGGACTATTTTTTTAGCTTAAGGCTTAATTGTTGGGTCGTTGTTACCCTGAATGACGGAAGTAAAATAGGTGGCGCATATCGTGGTGATGCTTTTGCCTCCAGTGCGCCCGAACCAGAACAAATCTATCTAAGTGAGCACTGGGTTGTAAATGGAGATGGTGGGTTTGAGCGTTCTCGGGAGGATACTCTGGGGATACTAATATTATCTTCAGATATCAGAACCGTTGAGTTTTTTAAAATGAAACCAACAGCTTAAATTAAAAAATTAAGGAAATATTTATGACTAATAAAATAAAAAATGTACGTAATGGCGGAAGTGATAATAATTTCGGGTATACCCCCGCCAAACCGGGTAGAACCGAGCCCGGAGGGATTGCAACAGGGGGATATAAGCCACCTTCATCTGATGCGACAACCCCTGTAGACCCTCCACCGAAGAAACCTTAATACAATCCCTCTTCCATAAATACCTTAGGAAGGGGGAGTTTTATTACACTACTAGGCTGTGTCCCTTAATTTAACAATCGCTTTAAAAACAACCGAATGGCACCTAATTTAAGCATGCTCAGGTAATTTCTGGCTGCCTTTTCCGAGCGGGTAGCGATTCGGCGATGTTCTTTAAGCTTGGCGAAGCAACATTCAACGACGTTACGTTTTTTGTACAATCGGGTATTTAGTTCAGTTATCAACTGAGATAGCTTTGCCGGCCCCTTCGCGTAACAAGAACCTGCTGGACAGTTTTCTCGGAGCCATAGCCGCGGGTGATTATCGTAACTTTGTGTTCCAGGTCGAGCCAGAGTATATTAGGCATGAGTTTATCTTTAACATCGGAATTAAGAGGGAAAAGGAATAATGGAATACTTCCAATACTTAGTTGACCATGTCGAATCGCTAGCAAAACTCGGGTCTTACTTTATTGTATCTTGTGTGGTTTGTATTGGGGCATTGAGAAGAGTGTATTTTAACCACAGATACAAATCCCCCAAGCGAATTATAAAACTCATAATGTATTTAACGAAGTACGGAAAATACTTGGATGATAAAGATATAGCTTATACTAAGATGTGCATTAACGATGAGATTATGCGAAGCATTACAAAAATACCTTCGACATATAACCGAAAAGATCTTATTTATATATTCAATAGCATCGAGAAGAAAAATTATATAAACATATTGTATAAAGTTCAGAACTATATAGAAAGAGAAAATGGACACTTCTGCATTAGGATGAAATTTAGTGATGCAACTTGGTTTCTCACTAGATTGATGGCTTTTATAATGGGGGTGTTGTTTATTGCTTTTATGTTATTAGGCGCAATTTCCATTATTGAAAATAAAAACAACCTGGACTACATTACGTTCCTTTTTATGGCGGTGGTCATGGAACTAACTGGATTATGGGCATTTAGCATCTTTCCGACGCGAAAAGCTATCGAAAAAATCAATATCGAATTGGCGAAGTTTAGGGTACCAGATTAAGGATACCCTAAATTGTCAGATCAATTGGTACCCTGCCATCTCGCTTTCCGATGGATGTAAACTCTGAAAACCCCGGGAGCCTGGTCATTTTTTTACGCTCTGAGAAATAAACTGGCTATCCAACGCAAGGTGCCGCATTAGCCGCAGGCGGGGGCTCTATGAGTTTGCTTGAGGCTACGTCACCAGACCCAACTCGCTGTGCCACGCTGCTAGGCAAGCGGGCTCTAGTATTGCTGCAGCCAACGCTTGTCTGACTTCATAGTCGGGACCAGTCTCATCCAGAGCGACTTGGTAATCGGTTAAGTAACTCTGAAGTGACGCTAAGTCGCTCGGGCCTCGCCCGCGTTGTTTAAGATTGAAAAGCTCCTTTTGTTTAGCCAAATATTCTGCTTTAAATTTCCTAGTCCAGCGATCCGAAAGGTTTAGTAGTTGATCAAGATGGTCCGCTTTGGGTTTATCAGTCGCTACAATGGCAACGCAATGCACGGCCCGCTCCGACAACACATAATTGATTCGTAGCCCGCCATTACCAGGCCTCAAATAGGGGTGGAACCAATCGGAGAAACTGCCGGCGGTGTGTACATCTTTCTCACCTTTATTCGCCGTTGAATTGCATTCGCCACAAATGGGAAGCAAGTTGTCAGCACAGACGCTGAGCAAGGGAAACGCACTCTTTGCAATCCAATGATCGACTTCTGGTGTTTGGCCTAGCGGGCCACCACAAAGTACACATACCTCTTGAGCATCTAAGTTAGGATTCAAACGGTGAGCATCGCGGAATGCTTTCACATACTCTGCATAGCAGACACCACCAACCGCTACAGGTGTGCCATCAGGCTTATAGGGCAACCCACTTTTCAAGCCTCGCTCATAGAACGCCTGCATTAGACTCTTAAAAGCAGTCCAGGACGCAGCGGATATTGTGGGCAAGGCAGTGGGCCAAGGCGAGTGTGCCGGCTGGAACTGATTGGCTAAGGCGACTACAGTATCGCTCCAGTCAAGCAGTGCTTGTTTTTCACCAGGCGCCATTGCCGCAATCAGTTTTGCCTGCTCGAGTCGAGTCTGCTTACGTCCATGTAAAAAGTTCCACAACCAATTCGCTTCGATCTGGGTTGGCACGAGCGGCGGGACGAGATTGCCTTGGGTTACATCAATGGCTGCGGTTAATGGGTCACAAAGCCACCTCAACAGATGGATTTGCAAGTCGAGACAAGCATTGAGCGCCGCACAGCAAAACGGTTGAGCGGTAGGTTTAAGCATTGCCACCCCGCCATGTATTCAGCAAAGTGCGCAATTCACTACGATAAAAGCCCGAACCCATTCTGGCGATCAGACTCTCAAGATCGGCGATTTCTGCTGGTGTGCCAGTGGCTTGCCGCAGCTTTTCTTCAATGAACTCTTGGGCCCGTTTGCCAATACTGTCATCTGCACCGAACACTGTCATCATTAACGCGCTGGGGTCGGTGGCGAACGTCGGTTCGTCCACGTTGCGCACGGTGGACCCATCCGCCGTTTTTTGCACCATCACGATTTCATTGTTAAACACATCCGAGAGCACGATGGCTGAATGGGTGGAAATCAATACATCGTTACTGGTCTTGCCAATCGCGTCGTCGATGATGTCAACAATCTCGCGCTTCCATTTGTCGTTGAAATGGGTCTCGGGCTCATCGAGTAACAGCAAAGCGTCTTGCTGGCCTTGTAGCAAGTGGAACAGCGCCATGCGGCCCAACACCATTTGCTCACCGTCTGAAAGCTCCTCGTAGCGCAATATGCCAATGTCAACCGAGTTGGAATCGGTACCTTCGTCAGGTGCGGCTGTGCGGCGCAAGCGCAACAGCACATCATCAAACATGCCTGCCTGATTCAGCTCCAACAAACGGGTGAAAAGCTCAAAGCGGCTCACCCCCTTGGCGCCGCCGAGTAACGCCCACAGCGCTTCGCCCTGGCTGGTGCAGGTTTGCAACTCATCGCGGGTGGGAGACAAAAACGACATGCCTTGCGCGTTGAAGGGGCCTTTGAAATCGAACCACAGGGTACGACGCGGTTCAGCCGGATGCGGCTCAGCGACAACTTCACTGGCACACAACCACCAGTCGTGGGCGGTTTCACACAGTTTCTGATCCCATTGAGCCGCTTGTAAACGCGAACGGAATGCGGCAGAGACCAAGTGATGCCAACCACCCCGCTCCAGCAGCTTTTGCAATGAATTTTTGTTATCGGTTCGCCCTGACTGGTCTTTTGCTTCAACCAAGGCCTGTGGCAAAGCCACAGCCAGCAGCGCACATTTTAACAATGTGGCGTCAAGCAAAACAGGGCGGCGGAAGCTATCCATCTCGCTAGGGGTTGTATTCTGGGGCTGACGCCCGGTGTCCCCATCAGCCTGCTGTGTGGCTTGCAAGGCGTTTTCCTGGGCAACTGTCCAGCCTGCGGGGCGTTCATCACTTTGGGCATCATCGTTACTGTCGAGTAAACCATCTGCACGCTGATTGCGATTCCACACCGAACGCCAAGGGCGCAAGTCGCCGGTTGTGTAGGCCAGAACTGCGGAAGGTAAGGCAATGCTGTGCGGTGTCACCGATCCTGTGGGCCATTCACCTTTGCGCACAAGAGGTCGAAATTCCGAAGGAATATCGCCAGATTCGGCTGAAAAACGCGCCAGCATTTGCTCGAACTGATCCGCAGTCAGATTGTCTGCGAAGGAAAATTTGTCGGCAATCCACAAGCTTGCAGATTGACGATCTCCGGGCCAATCTACGACCAATGTTCGCGCATTGGATGAACTGCGATTCCCAAGCTCATATACCAGTTGCACGGGGAAAAGGGTTCTCTGTCCATCTGCTAGAGCCAAGAAAACCTCGACGACAGCCCTCAGCAGGTTGGATTTTCCACTGCCATTAACACCGACGACGAAGCGAATGGCGCATTCACGTGCCAGCGGCGAACCGCTGGCGAAACACACCTTGATATCGGAGATGGGTGGATAGTTTTGCAGGTGCAAATAACGAAGGCGCATTACACTTCCTCCAGATCAACGTACCACGCTTCTACCTTTAGTGCGTTAGCGATGTCTTTTTTCAGTTCATTGAGCGAGGCGTAATGGGTGCCTAGGTTTACCAAATGGGTGAAATCTTGTCCGTCTTCATCTTCAACGGCGATAACTTGAAACATTCCCTTTGCTCCAGCATGTGCAGAGGTCTCGTAATCCAGCTGGACTTCAAAATAGTAGTGCCGTTGGTCAACGCTGGATGACAGCGCCTTGCGCAAAGCTTGAACATCGGCCATACGTGTGAACTCTTCCGGACGCAATGGGCGGAAGGCTTTAAGGTAATCCAGCTCACCACTTTCCAAGTCTTGCTTGGGCAAGGTGATTTTAGCGATCAAGCCCAGTGAAGCCAATTGGCTCAAGGAGCGGCGAATGCGATTACCGTGCGACTGGCCAAAGGCTTGTAAACGTTCAGTCACCGTTGCGTCATCGCAAAAACGAGCAAAAACCTCCGGGTCTTCTACCAGCAAGGGGGGGCCGCTCTCCTGGCAATACTCCGTGAAGGCGGTTAGCACTCGACGCTGGAATTCACTGAGCTCGCTGAACAACCAGTGACGGGTGGGATAGACGTTAGCATCACCTTGGACTGTACTAGCAATCACGATATTCGCTGCCGTATTAACGATCTTCGTGCCGCGTTCGCACAGCAAAGCATCACGAGCTTTGGCTGCCTCGAGAATTTTATCTGTGTGCGCATCACGCCAGTTTGCAGTCAACTGCCCGACTAGAGTTTGCTGAGTAATGGTCTCCAGCAATTCGGAATACATCTCTAACTTGCCAAGCATCTGAGCCCGTAACGCTTCAATTTCACGCACCAGTTCAGAAAACTTCTGTTGTAACGGCAGTGGAGGCAGAGGAACGGTGATACGCCCCAGATCCGTCGGACTGACGTTCGCCATGCTAACGGCCTGCTTGGCTGAATTAAAGAGGCGATATTTTCCATAGGCACTGTTTAACGTAGTCCAGAGAAACTCCGGCAACATCTCCGGTTTTAAGCGAATGCGCACAAGATACGATGCAAAACTGAATTCGCCCTCAACTGGACGCCAGATTGCGCACTTCCCCACTAGCTCCCTTGAGTTTGTTCGATTAAACAGCAGATCACCATCGTGCAATTTCGTAGATTCAATGTCTTTTTTCGACAGGGAGGCGTATTTCAAATCCGTCAAATCCAACCAGCCGCTCGCGGTCATGCTGTTCATTCGCAATACTGCATGCGTTCCGGTTTCGCCCATTGCTTCGGATACCCCATATTGGGAGTCCGCCACGTAATCACTGATTCGAACTGGATCAATCAAGCCATCAGCTGTGTACCAATCGCTAAAATATTCCCAGTAAGCCGTCCGAACCAAGTGATCTACTTGATCGCTAATGGACTTCTTAGCCTTAGTGACCACCTCCGCCTGCTGCAGCACATCAACGATGCGCTGTTGTTCGTGGAGGGTGGGGAGTGGAATCTTGAACGAGGCAAGCGTGTCGCTTTCGATACCGGCCTGACTAACCCAGCGCTTTGCGCGAGTTTTGGAGTACCCCATCGACCACAACATTTGTAAATAGCCCGCGAGATATTCAGGTAACACGAGCTCTTTGCGCACGCGCAGACGTGTCATATGATTGGAAAAAACGAACTCACCTTCCTGATCAAAGACGGCTGTTTTTCCAACCCACTCTTCGCTATTGGTGTTGTTGAAAACCACATCTCCGATCGCGAGTGAATAGCGTGCTGCCTCTTTTTCACTGGCTGTGATGTGCTTGATGCCTTCCAAGCTAATCTTGCCGTCTGGTGTTACGTTGTGGGTGCGAATCTGGGGCGTAGAGCCTTCATCCTCTTCACCAGGCTTTTGGGCGAAACCAGGTTGAATATCGTCAACAACTGCGCGTACCGTGGTCTGAACCCACGTTTCAGGCAACTTCATTCCCGGCCCTCCACCATCGCCAGCAATTTATCCAAGCCTTTAATGATGTCTTGCTCGGTGGTTTTAAGCGTGCCGATCAATTCGGCCACGCTCTTGTCGCTCTTGAGTTGAGTGAAATCGAAAGGCTTATACTGCCCGGCGGAGAGGTTCCAGTCCCGAGCCTCAATACAGTCGGAGTCGAGCAGGTCATCCTTGAGTACGCCCTTGTCGTTGTAGAGCCCTTCGGCCAGTATTGCCTCCACATAAGCCGGTCGCACTAATCCATCAGCATCGTGCGAGCCGATTAGCTGGCCATCTGCACTTTTCCATTCGTCGTTGCGTGCCCATACGCGCACGGGCATGACCCAATGCTTGGCCTCTTTCAGCTGTGTTTGTTGGCCAATGGCCAAGCTGCGCAGGGTGACATCGAAGCCGTCGAGCTTGGCGACTTCGCAAGCAACTTCAGTCAGCTTTTGCCCGATGTCATGTGTAGTCATGACCTTGGGTGGCTGATGGCTTAGCAATAAGCCAAGCACATAGGTGTCGGCTTGCGCTTCAGCCAGCGCAGTCTTCACCAAGTCCTTCCAAATAGGCAGCCCGGGAGAATCTTCTTTCTCGAAAAAAGATTCTTTTTCTCTGGCCTGTTTTTTGAACTCTGTTTCGGCTGATTTGGCGGCTTTTTTCCAAGCTTCTAACAATTCTGCATCAGATAGCTTGTTTTCTAAACGTTCGACAAGCATTGCGTCCCACGCCTTTTTGGCCGCCGGCGTGATCACCTGAATAGCTAATTCAAGTAACACACTGGCGGCGGCTGAGCGGATCTTGTCTTCTGCTTCTTTGGGGTCAGCAGGAAGCTCGGGGAACAGTTCATGTATGCCCCATACCTGGCCATCCCACATGTTGGTGTCGGGCAGTTCGGCGAAAGCCTCACCTGCGGGTGTAAGAATTTCTGCGCCATTCTCCTGTCTTCTGAATGTGGCTTGGCGCCATCGCTCAGTATGGAAAGCTGGCTGGAAGAGTACTTTCTCGTTCTGCTTAGCCCCAGAGCGGCCCTGCTCGATCCAAGCTTTGAACTTGATGAGCGCATCCCATAGGTCGTTTTGTTGGCCTGGGCGTGGATTGCGCTTGGCATCTTTTGAGTAGCCGTCTTCCTCCACCTCATAGAACCAAACGTGTTCGGTCAGTGGCGCAGCATTGCTGGGCAGGCTTTGCTTGTTGTCGCGCCGAGTGACTTTTCTGAAGATCAGGATCGAGGTCTTGACGCCGGTGTAGGGTTGAAAGACGCCACCAGGAAGGGAAATTACCCCTTCCACCACATGCTCAACAAGCAGTTCGCGGCGTAAACGCACGTGTGCATCGGTATTGCCGAACAAAACACCCTCGGGGATGATCACCGCACAGCGCCCGCCAATATCGAGTAAGTCGAGCATCAACCACAGAAAGAGCAGCTCGCTTTTATTGGTAATCGAATCGTCCTTTTTCTTGCCTCCACCGCCCACGCGCGGGAATAGTGCAGTGTCGGGCTCCAAATCTCCGCTATCGACCGTTCCGGTAAAGGGTGGGTTGGCCAGCACGAATTGGTAGCTACCTGGCTCAAGCAGTTCTTTAAGTCTGACTTTTCCTTCGCGTTTGCTGAGGGAGTCGCCCTGCAGCAAGTGTGGGTCGGTCACGTCATGCAGCACCAGGTTCATCCAGCCGATACGTGCCATGGTGCGGTCGTTATCAAGGCCGACAAAATTGGCGCCATTGTGGATGGCGGCATATTGCTCTGGTGTAGCGGCGGCGCCATCGGTGCGATGCGGGGTGCCGTCCCATTCCAACACAAGATTGTCTTGCGCGGAGAATTTACGCATTAAGTACTGCTGGGTGCTAAACAGAAAACCACCAGTGCCGGCGGCGGGATCTATGACACGTTGGCCTGGCTCAGGGTCGAGCAGCTCAACCATGAAACGGATCAAATGTCGCGGTGTACGGAACTGGCCGTTCTTACCTGCCGTGGCGACTTCGCTGAGCAGGTACTCAAAGGTGTCGCCCATGATATCTTGGGCCGCAGAGCCTTCGCCCGCTCTGGCGAAGAGTTGGTCAATGGCATCAATCGCGTCGCTTAGCACCTTGCCTTTGTTGGGGTCTAGCTGGAAGTAGGCATCAGCCATGCGGTTATTGAGGCTGGCTAGCTCTGTACCGTCGGAGCTGCTGCTGAAATGATTATCGAGCTCCCGTAGCCACGGGAAAACCACGTCAATCAAATGGGCGGGATTGGTCTTTTCTTGACGGATGTAGCTCCACTTGCAGGACTCGTAGCCCGCATAGATCGAGGAGAAGCCGCGTTGCTTACGCTTGAGATCGATGTCTTCCAATCGTTTGAGGAAAAGCAGATAGGTGATTTGCTCAACTGCCACCAAGGGGTTGGTGAGGCCAGCCGCCCAAAAGCGGTTCCAAAGTTCGTTAACTTTTTTCTTGATATGAGGTGCAAGCATTCTGGGAGTCCTTGGTAGATCAGGCGGCGTAGTCTAACAGTTGGTTGGCGAGGTTGATGAGTTCGTCGATCTCCTGCGGCGGAAATAGCGCTTCCACTCGGCCCACACGTGAGAGCGGTGGTTCGCTGAGTGCTGCATGGGTAATGCGCCCGTGGCGCAGCACAGCGGCCTTTACAGCGCGCAGGAAGTTAAGTTGATTGGCACGCAAATAGCCGTGAGCAGCAATGAATGCTTCAAAAGCGGCATTGATGCGCTGCTCGCGGTTAGGCAAATGCGCACCTCCACAAAGTATGTGGCGTAAAAAATCAGCCAGCGATGCAGCAGGGGCTTCAAAGGCTTTGCGCAAGGTGTCTTCGGTAACGAACAGATCAGCCTGGTTCAATGTTTTGCTAATTCGATCCAACTCCTCGTCATCTAGATGCTCGCCTTGCTTGAGTTTGGCTAATTCTGGTAGCTGGCCCGCCAGCCGGCGCACCAACGCATCCACCTGCTCACGATAGCTTTCCGCGAAAGCACCTTCGCCGGTGGGGCCATAAATAATCCAGCTACGTTGCGTAATGCTGTCCGGTAGATTGATTTCTAGCGTGCGGCTTGGTGTGGAGGTGCGATAGCGCATCAAAGGCGAGAACACGGATTGCAGCGTGCCCAGACGTGCCGTATCTAGGTGTTGCCAAAAACCAGCAGATTGCACCCCAACTCGTTGTTCAGCCACACGCTGCACTTCGGGGATGTTGTCAGCCAAGCTACTCACAGCCTCTTGGATGCGCTCCTGCACTTTGGTTTGTTCGGTCGCATCGCCCTTAAGCCAGGCCACAGTAAGACGCTCACACCAGATGCGAAACTGCAATTCTTCCAAGCACGCCAATAGTGCAAAGCGCATCAATGGCGCGATGGTTTTGGAGATATGATCCAGTGCGCTTTGGCTGGGTTCTGGCCATTGCCGCGCCAACGTGTCGAGCTCATCCCAATGCGGCCGCACGTTGATGCTGTGCCGCGGTAAAGCATTTAGCATGGCCAGCAAATCGTCGATGGCCGTTTGTGTGTCTTGCTGCTGGGCGTGCAGAAGCTGCCACTTTTCCAACCGTAGGCGGAACAGACGCACTGGCAGCGGCTCACTCGGATGCTCCACTTCGCCATCGGGTTTGAGCTTGAAGTAGGCGAAGTTTTTCCAGTGATCAATGATCAGAAAATCCTTCTTGATTTCACCTGTTGCCTTGTCGATATGTAGTCGTGTGCCACGCCCGATCATCTGCCAAAACTTGACCTTGCTGAATACAGGCTTGGCAAAGACCAAATTTTGAACAGCTGGAACGTCCACACCGGTATCAAGCATATCCACCGAGATGGCCACACGCGGCATGGTGCGGTATTTGAAGTCGTCCAACGTGGCGTCAGCACGCTCCATGTGGCTGTCGATGATTTCGGCCATGCCCTGGCGTTGCAATTCTGGATACAGGCGATTAAAGCCTTCGTAGAGCCTTTTTGCGTGAGCGTGACTGACGGCGAAGATAATTGACTTGTGCGGCAGGCCGCGAACATCTTTGCGGCTTTTGTCCATAAACTCTTTAACCATGGCATCGTTGGTTCCTTGATTGATAATGCCTTTTTCGATGTCACAGCCATCAAAATTGAGCTCCTCAAGATCTACGCCTTGATCACGTGCCATCTGCTTCAAGGGCTCGGGTAGTGAGTCCCCCTGAATACCTTGAAGCTGAAAGTTGGTTTGTGCGTCAAGCACGCGGTAACTCACTAGGTTCTGATCAGCGATGGCCTGTTCGTAACTGTAGTAATAGCTGGGAACTCCGTCGCCACAATCGAATAGTTCAAATGTGTTATGGTCGATGTAATCGGTTGGGGTTGCGGTCAGCCCGAGCTGTATCGCATCAAAATGATCAAAAATGGCCTTGTAGCGCAGGTAGATGGAGCGGTGACTTTCATCGGCTACGATCAGGTCGTAATAACCGACTGACAGGCGCGAATACACCTGCATCATGCTTGGGTAGGTGGAAAACTGGATGCGCGCACCAGAGGCTTTGCCAGATTCGATGCGAGCCAGGCTTTCGTTGGGCAGATGAGATTTGAACTCCGACATCGCCTGGCGCACCAATTCCCGTCGGTCTGCTAGAAACAACACTCGCTGCACACGCTTGGAACGCAGTAAGGTATCAACCAGGGCAATGGTCGTTCGCGTTTTACCCGTACCAGTGGCCATCACCAATAGGAACTTGCGCTTGACGGCATCTACGCCTTCAGTGACGCGACGAATAGCCTCGTTTTGATAGTCGCGTCCGGCTATGTCAGCATTGATAGTCACATTGCCTACGGGCTCGGCGAACTTATGCTGGTGTCGTAGGCGCTCCAAATCATCTCGGGTATAAAAACCGGAGATCTTGCGAGGGGCGTAACGAGCCCGATCCCAAAATTGAATTTCTTTGCCATTGGTGAGGAAAATAAACGGGTCGCTGCCAAATTGGGTTTTGATCGCATCCGCGTAATCTGCAGCTTGGCGCTTTCCTGCGAGTTCATCGCGAGATGATCGTTTAGCCTCGACTACAGCAATTGGCTTGCCGTCTGATCCGAGCAAAATGTAATCCGCAAATTGGTGGTCGTTATCGGTACTCCCGGGCTCCGTCGTTTTGAGCAGAAATTCCTCTATAATGGTGCGCCGACTTCTTGACCAGCCAGCATGAGCAAGATGCGAATCAATGATCTCGGTGCGAGTCTGTGCTTCGTCACGGCTTGAAGTCATTCTGTGCTACCTCCCTCAGCAGAATCATCTGCCCCACCGGCCCGCACCCATTCGTCCACTTCAGACAGCTGAAACTTCAACAGCCGGCCAATTTTATGGGTGGGCAGTCCCTTGCATTCGCGCCAACGGTAGACAGTATCTTTGGCAACTCCCAAGTGTTGGGCAACGTCAAGGGCGGTGACCCAGGGTTCGGCAGTCATAACAGTGGCACACTTCAAAAAAGACTAGAGTCGTTTAAAGTCTACCTAATCAACCCTTAAATGACTATGCAAAATTAGCGGGTACTTGACTGCTCCCAATTCACAGGTGCGAACTGCACACTCGAGTTCTCGGCCTGTCGTTCGAGCAGCACGATGATCTAACCCATTCTCGATGGACACCTCGTTAAGTGAGTAAAATCACTGATTACAATCGGTGGCGTCGCCACAGTGCCTGTGGTGGCCTCAGCCCAGAATAGTTTGAAAACCAGAACCTCGCTTAGGCTTGTGCCCACATTACGTGGGTAGGATCACGCTTCTAATGCATCCGGTTCCTGGACAGAATCATGCCTGCGTATTACCATCCAGCAAGATCATCGAATAATCCGATCTTGATGAGGTTATTTGGCGATCTCCATTCATGAAAATATGCACGGATTAAATGAAAAACAGAGAGCCTGCACATACTTTGTATGCCCTTACAGAAAACACCCTGACTGCCAATACGAGCTCACTGAAACAACACAATTCTTAGTTTGAGGTTGTAGAGCCGTAAGGTGGCTTATCATCCAGTGTTTCCAGAATTTGACAGGCAATCATATTAAGCTCTATAAACTCTAACCAACTGTATTGCTGATGATAATTCTGTAAATACTGCTTATCCACTTGGCAAATCAGCGGTCGTGTCGCGTAAATAGCACAGCGTTTAGTATTTAGTTGATAGTGACGGCAGATACCGTCACCACGATCGAGAAACTGTGTTTCGCTGGCTCTATCAACATGACGACAACAGGCACCACATTGGTTGCATGGAAACTCAGGCAGCAATGTCATAGCTTACTTAACCAATTGCGCACGGAAGCGGTGTTGCCAGCTTCAAACGGCAACTGAATATTGCGCCGTTCTACCTCAGCCTGTAACAGTAGCCCGCGCTCAATTTCACTATTCACTGTCCTCAGATGTTGTGAAAACGTCTCTAATTCTGGTGCATCGACAATAAATTCCAGGGCCACTAGTTCCAGTAGATAGCGATCCAGTTCGGCATTAACCTGTTGGAAATACTCCAATGCTTTCTGAAATTTATCTTTGAATGTATCCAGGAACGCCCATAACTTCTTCATCAGTGCGCCATGTTCTAGATAGTAACTCATCACCAGCGTCAGTATGCCAGTCGCCAATGCACCACAGAATGCCGCCAATTCTGGCCCAAAGGGGAACAGGAAGATATTAGCCAATGCTTCGTTGATTATCACACCTGCAGCCAATGCCACGCCAGCGGCAATCAGTTTACTGACTGCTTTCGCCAGTTGACCGGGTGATAAACCTTCAGGGTTAAACACCATCACTTTGAATGCTTGTACAAGGCTGTTCCACATTTCACGGATCAGTCGCACCATTATCTTCTGGGTAGTGAAGAAGACATTAAATAGTGTAGTGGTGGCGCTGGAAAGTATGCCGCCAATCGCACCATCTCTAAAGTTTGTCAGGAAGGTATGGAATTTCGCTCGCACGCGCTCCCAAACGGCTCGTAAGGCATCACCTATATCCGAGAGAAAATCATTTGTGCTAAACGCGTGGCGGTGGGTATTAAAAATCACGGGAATGCGTTCGCGGAATTCAAACCAGGTTTCAGCCAAAATCAGTCCCAGCATTTGCCGGGTCCCCATGCGAAAACCATTACTCAGTGCGGCGCTGGCGACGTTTTTGGCGAACTTGCTGCTGCCATAATAGCTTTCACTGATGGTACTGTCGTATTTCGCACGCGCCTTCTCGTCAGCTTTTTTCATGCGCTCAAAATCTGCCGCCGCTTTGTTTTCGAGTTTATCCAGGTGCTTTTGTTCTTGTTCGGTAAGCACCGGTTTGCTACGTAGTTCGGCAATTTCTTGCTTGGTGGCATAATGCTGTTCTTTCAGAACCGCCACGAAGTCATTCATCGTTTTGGCTTTCTTGGATTTATTCAGAGATTCGCTGGTGAAAGTCAGATTAGTGGCATCATTTGCCAGGCTAGTACCATCCAGGCTGGCAAGGATGCGACCTGCATCGTTGTGGATCTCATGTGCGGCAATAATGTGATCGAGATTCTTTTTATCATCGGCGGTGAAGCGCTTACCAGTGTAAGTGTCGGTTAGCGTACCTGCTTCATGTTGGCGTTTACCTTCCCGGTTAATAGCAATATAATTTTCATGGCTATGATAATGATGGGAGTCATAGGCTTCGCGCTGCTCAAAACGCTGACGTTCAGCTTCAGTGGCATATATGCCCTGGCGAACATTGTGAATTGTATTCACATCACCGCCTTGCTGGTCATTCAATAACAGAAAGTCCAGCCCAAAAGATGTGGTGAGGCTTTTCACTACCGTTTGATGCAGTTCCTCACCCCAGTCAAATTTGGTTATGCTCATCGTACACCGTCCCTGATAACAGCGGGCCAAAGAGGCCCGGCAAGTTGATTAAATGTTAGAGGCGAAACTCAGCAAATTTGGATTCTGACGTTTGCAAAGCAGCATCCAACCCCTCTTTATTCAGCAGGTTCATGCCGCTGCTGGTAGTCTGTAACTGAATCACTCCATCTTCGATGAGTACTTCACCGTTTTCTTGGATCATTGGTTTGAACAACGGAGTGGTGATCACATCAGTCATGATAGCGGCAAGCTTATATCCGTTCTCAATCAGTGTGATGATGTCATCAGACTCATCAATATCAATGGCGATGTTTTTGTCCTGACATTCAACGATACGCGCGTGCATAGTTTTCAGAGGGGAAAAGTAGTGCTGAGTGAAAGTGTCATGCATGCGAATTATGGATGCATAAATGCTGTCGACATACTGCTGCACATTGGTTAAATGCTCTTCAGCAGCACTCATTTTCTCTACTGCCGCACTGACTTCTCTTGAGCTTTCATAGGCATTGTTAAGGGCTTTTTCTGCATGGTTGTCATAGGCCCAGCCAGCAATAGCAATCAGAGGTGCAACTACCGCGCCACCTAATACCATCGCCCCCCCCGCCATGCCCCAACCACCCGCTGCTAATGACCCTCCTCCAATCGCTGCCATGGTGGCGTTGTATGCTGCTGCGCCCGAAAGTGCTGCGATCGGTGTACCGGTAGAAGCTGCGGCAAACGCCATTACGCCGCTGTACACTGCAAACCCTGCAGCTGCACCAGAAGCACCTGCACCAACCACGGTGGTAAGGTATTCGGTAGCGGATATCGCCAGATTCTGGATCTTATTGATGCTGTGCTGAGGTACGCTCAGTTTGAGATCTTTATGGCCCTCTCTTTCCATACGAGCCAGCATATCTTTTACCAGCGTGTTGAACTCATTAAAGTTATTACCAATCGCAAGTTCTTTATCTCCCAATTCATTCAGCTTGGTGGTAGATAACTCGTTTGCAGTGTCGAAACTCTCCTTATGCGTGTCGAAACGGCGCTGAGCGCGAGTCAATACATCATCGGCTTCCGATTTCTTCTGGTAACCGTCGTAGGCTTTTTTGCCACCAAAGGCAGTGGCAGCTGCCGCAACGCCAAGAATGATAAAAGGTAATGCCATGTGTAATCTCCTGTTTTTGTGTTTTTTATTAAAGTAAATTAACCATTTTCCGGAGCGGTAATGGAAGGTTCGTTACTGTCTAAGTAGTCTCGGAGCGTATTCACGATTGTTGTTTTTAGCCATGCAGGCTCCAGCACTGTGATATTTGGAAGCCAGAACAGGATTAACGGAATAATTTGGTTTTGATGCGTCGCTTGGCAACGTAAAGTGAGTCCGTGCTCGTCTTCAGTCAGCAGTTCTTGCTGCGGGAGAAGATCGCGGCGTTGAAAGTAAAAGGCGATGCTGTGTTTAACACGCAGAAGAACTTCAAAGGTTTCTTCGCTAACCCACGGATCTTGGTGATGATTAATCAGAGCAATCATGTTGGTATCCACGATGAAGCGCTCTTTTTTCGTCTCTAACCAGTTAATTTTACTCAGCGCAAACGATTTGAGCTTGCCGTTCTCTGTCGCATTCAAATACCAGATGTTTTTCTGATTGGTTAACTTATAGGGGTGGACAATACGAGTCTTATTGTTATAAACAATCTGGCAAATGTTGCTTCTCTGGATGGCTTTTTCAATTAAATTTAAATAACGTCTCAGATCGGTTTTCACCGAGTGTTCAGGATTATTAGCCTGTACTAGAATATGATTTTCAATAACGCGATTTTCTAATTTCTGCCAAAACTCATCATCGCGTTCTGGAAAGAAATTATCGGCGTTCAATAGTTTGGCTAATGAATGGTGCGATGCTACGTTGACACTTGGCTGGCGCGGCAAGATCAGGCGATATTGCCCCTCACCACAGATCTCCACTATAGAAGACAAGGCACTCAAATCGCGATAAACGGTACGCTCAGTAATATTAAACTTTTCCATCAAAGCGCGACGATTCACTACCCCGTGGGTGTATAGCTCCGTAATAATATCGACTAAACGTTCTACAGACCGACTTCGTGTCGAAACTTCCATGGTTATCTACCATTCTCCGTGTGTATGACAGACATTATGCACATGTGACTGACACTATCTGTCAGTCATCCAACAAATGTGCGTTTTTTCTTTTGACGCATATTTCAGTTAATAAAACACCGTTTACCACCTGTAATTTCTGAACGTACAGAGGAATTTTTAGGTTTCCCAATCTCCGCTCCTCCTTAGTTCAAGTATTCCTTCTGAACCAGAGCCCTTTTCCTCTCGCAGCTCAGTCTGGCAGGGAGTGCTTCTTCATCTTCACTTGCGTCTGAAGGAAGGTATTCTGCAATGCTGCATCATCCAACGATGGTGGCAGTGGCCATTTGAATTGATCATCAACATTTTGGCCACTTTGCATTGGTCTTTCGCTTCCTGTATTTGATTTGTGCAAACTCCACAGATTTCAGGCTCCGTTCAGGAAACAATGCACATAGCTGTGCTATTGGTAGCGAGTGATTCTGAGCCAGCAGAAGCAATTCATCTTCGCTCCATTTGCGGTAGTTTTTATTACCCTGATAGATTATGCCCAGTCTTGCTGCTTTTAATATTATCGAATGGTTGGATCTGCCTGATAACCTGGCTACAACTTTCTTCCCCTCGGACGGATAATACCTCCTGAGGATCTTAAGCTCACGTTGCTGCCAAAATGGTTCGGGTCTGGTTAAGCCCAATTTTCTGGCTTTAATAACAACAGAGGCAGCCGACCTGCCGGGGAGCATTGCGCATATTTCTTCAACCTCCAGCCCTGTCCCATAGGTTGCACGTAAAATATCTATCTCCGCATCAGACCAATCAGGTGGTTTCTGCGGGGCGCATCCCAGTTTTTGGGCTATGGTCCGAACCGCATTTGCCGATCGCCCCAGGTGCTCACCGATATCGGCACAAGACATCTTACTGTAGTGTTTTTCGACATACTCCAACTCCTGGAGAGTCCAGGGCGAACCATGGTTTCTTTTCGTCGTCTTCATTTCAGTTGCCCAAAGTACGTCTGATATTCAGCGTTTCTTTCTATCTTGAAACAAAATCAGCATCGCTAAATGGAGTACCATCATTCCTCGCTATTTTCACGCCCAGAATATGATCAATAAACGACAAAACGTATTCATTTGTAGTGGGTAAATCCTTGCGGGAAATGATAAACGCGCTCTCATTAATCTTTCTAAGCAGGCAATATTACCAACCCCTGATATCGACACTCTGATGATCACCCTGAATATTGACCTGATTTTTTGCGCGCCTTTAATCGAGCTTTGGCTTTTTCCAGTGACAATCGACTCCGACCTGGCAATAACAGCATTTGTTCTGCTACCGATAAGTGCTGGTGTTTTTCTAACAAAATCCACTCATCCTCACTCCAGATGCGAAATTTACCTACCTCGCCCAAAAATTTGATGCCCAGTTCATTTGCCTTCAGTTTCACTGAATCAGGTGTCCTTCCCGGCAAACGTTCAGCAATCGCTGTGCCATGTTCAGGATAATACTCCCTGATAATCTGACATTCTTCTTCACGCCAATATTTACCTCGGATCAAGCCTAGTTTTTGTGCACGCGAATAAACAGCGCAGACTTGCCTCCCAGGGAGTAACTGCAACAGTTGCTCAATCTCCATCCCCGCAACATAATGTGTTCGTAGCACAGCCTCCTCCTTCTCCGTCCAGAGCGGAGATTGCTGACAGCGAACCCCCAGTCTATCTGCCATAATCCCCAAGGCCCCGAGAGTTCGACCTAGCTTGGCCGCTATCTCTGCAGGCGGTATCTTGCCATAGTGTTTCTCGACAAAGTGTATTTCATCAAGCGTCCAGCGTGAGCGGCTATTTCTAGGCTTTTGTAATTTCTCAGACATGAGATCCCTCTGTATAGGGTCGCTTCCATCCGGGGATAACCACGCAACTCAGTGAGTTGAATCCATCATGCTGCACGGTGTAATCGGTACGCGTATAGAACACCTCGGTTTAAGGGGCCGAGTGTTGCAAGTGAGGCTCAGACGTAGTTCTGCTGCTTCAGATGGCGGATGATGACCTGGCCTTCCGGCATAAACGCGGTGCCAAACCGCACCAGCCCGCGCCCTTGCAACTCGGCATCGATGCCGTATTCCAGATACCCGGGCGTAGTTTGTGGCAGCAGCACCACGGTCAGGCTTTTCAGGCGCGGCTCATATTTCAGCAAGGTATCGGAGAGGGTGACCAGCAGCGAGTGGGCCGTACCGGGCATACCTTGCAGGATTTTGCTCATGTCTGGCAGGCCGTAATCCGGCAGATGGCTGAGCGTCCCCGCGCGGCAGTTGAGGATACGCTGCATGTTGTCGAGGACCGACAGGATGACCTGCTCCTCCTCGCTGACCGCGTGCAGCTCCAGGCCACTGGCGAAATTGCCCAGCAGTTGCTCATACAGTGAAGGCGCGTGACGGTGTGGCATCACTTTTTCTCCACACGCAGCGTCAGGCCGTTATTACTCAGTTCAATGGTGCGCGGTTTATCGGGATCTAAATCATCGCGGGTCAGCAGCAGACGCCAGTGGTTTTTGTCCATATCCGGGTGGCGGAACAGACCGACCACGGCGACAAATTTTGTCTCTTTTTCCATCGGCATATCCAGCGATGCCGCAGTGCCAGGTTTAACCACCACGCTGCGGCTGGCC
>NZ_JQEI01000007.1 GCF_000743355.1 Serratia sp. Ag1 | reverse complement strand
CGCTCATCAACACGGCTGCCTGCTTTAGTATTTCTTTTTCCATTTCCAGCCGTTTAATCTGCGCTCTGAGCGACTGGATTTCACGTTGCTCTGGTGTCAGTGCAGGATTGTCCGGCGTCACCCCGCTGACTTCTTCTTTGTACTGGCGTATCCATTTACGCAATTGGCTGGGGTCCAACTCCAGAGCGCGTGCAACCTCGATGGTTGACCGCTGCTACTTAACGACCTGCTCAATAGCTTCCAGTTGGAATTCAGGAGAAAAACGGCGTTTGGTCTGTTTAGGTTGAGTCATTATCAATTACCTCAATTGGCTGTAATTAAATTAACAGGCTATTGAGGTGTCCGGGATTACTGGTCCACTACAAAGACAGGCAATAATTCTTTCGCCAGCCTCTGTCGGAGCCACGCTACGGGTGGTGCGGGTCAAAAGCCGTATGTTTAACCGCTCTTCCAATGCTTTCATCGCATGGCTGAGCGCGGACTGTGAAACGCCAAGCTTACCGGCTGCTTTGGTAAAACTTCGCTCTCTTGCAACCACAAGAAAGATCTGCAGTTCGTTAAAGTTTTCTTTAAGCATTGGCGATTCCCTGATGCCAGCCCCCTCAAAGAGCACTGATGAAGGTGGTTCATAGATACCATCATATTAATCCAGTTAAGGCATTAATGATAATGATCTTACCCCTGCAGTGTGGACATACTCTCTGTGAGGCTCTGGCTTTCAACCTGCTCCCGTCTGGGCCGCCACAAACTCTGTGAGCAGCCCATCAGCCGTTAAACAAGTTAGCATCGAATCGAATGTGGCAATGTCACTGATAAGTCATGGTTAACGTGGTAATACTGTTCGCCACACCTGGCGTAACCGTGCTTTTCGTCTGGTAATAACGAGCCTGTAACGGGAGCGTCAGGGTGGTTGCGGAGGAATTACTAAGCAATATCCGTGCACCTAACGTCAGCGGTTTGCTGTTATACAGCAACTGCACCGCGATTCCCGTAGCAGCATCCGAGGCACTGTTCAGATTCAGCAGACCATTAGCGGCATCCTGAATATTCCCGTCAACCTGGAAACTGACCTGCGTTCCTGTCGAACAGGACAGGGAAATACTCAGGTCTTTCGTATTACTGCTGGCAGGTGTGCTACCAATACCGGTAAATTCGCTCTTTTTAACGTTGCCCATATCGACGCTAACGATGTTGTTATTGAGAGAACATCCTGTCGAATTCACGGAAAAGCTATAAAACCCAAACGTTACCTCAGGGGATTGCCAGGTCGACTGATTGTTTCTCAGCACCAACGCCCCCACCGTTGTCGCGTTCACCATCCCGGACGTAACCGGGCCGGTTTTGTAAAACACAATCCCTGGCGTGCCAGACATACTAGTAGGGTCAATCATTCCATTGGCTTTACATGCCAACCGCGTATTGACGTCCCCACCTATCGTATTTGTACCATCCACATTGCTCGCCGTACTGCTGCCACTACAACCAGTAGCCAGTACATAGACTGAATAACCAATGCCCGGGAGGTTGGTGCTATACACCCGTCTGCCATTGATCATCATGAGATAGTTCCCGTATGCCTTGACACCAAACTCTTGATAAGTCAGGGCTGGAGCACTGTTCACACAAGAAAAAGGGATGGAATTCGGAAAGAAAGCGCCCAGAATATCCCCAACAGCTGTATCACGGGCCACGGTTACTGTTGGGATCCCCCTGATGTAATTCGGCTGCGGTGTTGAACAGGTATAGGCTGCCGCCATTTTCGAAAACAACATCAATAAAGAAAAACTTAAAAAAAGAATAATACGCATAATTTCTCCACTCAGTGACAGACCAGCGTCACACCAGGCACAGAAGACGAGCTGCCCGTTAATCGATAAGGGGCACTGCACTGCCCTCCTTGCCACGTCACCTGTACCGTGCCCTGATCGGGCACGCCGGTCAGCCAGACGCGCTTCTGTTCATCCACAATGCCTGTTGCCGTACGCTGGTTGTTTTGTACGCTGGCCGTGGCTCCAAAAGGAATAGTCGTGCCTTGCAGGGTAAACATCACCTTCTGCCCCGAAGCCGTCGGGAAGTCAGCCAACACCAGTGCTCCATTTGTTGGCACGATGGTGCGTGTATCACTCAACAAGTCGACACCCTCTCCCAGCGATGAACTATCCAGCGTTAAACGGGTTCGCTGATAAGGGCTGACATAGGGCACTACGGCGTAACCCTGGCTATTGGTATACACCCCGGTGTTATTAAATAATTTCAGGCCTGCGGCGTCTTCGGCCCGCACGAGCGCCGTTGTCTCACCCAAGGGTTGCGTGAACGTCAGCCCATAAGGATGGAGAACCATGCCCCCCTGAGCGCCATACGTGAACTGTTGGCTCTGCCGTGAATAGTTGTAACCTGCCCGATATTCACCCGTTTGCCCTTTGTAATTCATCGTGACGTTGCCCATCGAGCCCGCATGCTGGCTGTTGTAACCCTGCTGCGCACTCCATGAGAGGTTATTATCGGCAAGAGCCGTCCCCGACAGACCGGTCATCATCGTGGTATCCCCACGTTTATTACTGGACCCTGTCATACTTAACCAAGTGTCAGGCAAGAACTTGCTCAGCGGAACTTGTACTGACAGCGAGAGCGTCTGATCGCTATTGTTAAAACGGGAAGCCTGTGAATACCCATAGTTCAGAGAGTAATTGATCCCGTTGTAACTGGTGCTGTACCCCGTATTGATCGTCCGCTCTTTATCGCCGCCCCAATAGCGCTGCTCAAAGGCTGACAGATACAGGCTGCCATAATCTCCCAGGCTCTGATTGATATTGGCCTGCGTCCGGCTACGTTTCGTTTGTGTCTCACGCCAGTTTCTATACGCTTGCTGCTCGTCTTTAGTCTGATAATCCGCTGGCATTTGATCGTAGTAATCACCGTTGGCTTCGTTAAAATCACGATAACCAGAAGTCGAATAACGATATCCCAGGACCGTAAATGTTGTGCCACTGGTAACAAGGTCTTTCGAATACTGAAAACGGAAAGAACCACCGGTCTTGGTATCATAGGCAAACTGGCTACGAGAAAATGTTCCATCCAGCGATACCGATCCTAAATCCCCAAGACCTTTCCCTATGCCTAAAGCCACAGAAGAATAGTCATTAGAGAAAATACCGCCGCCATACACCGTTGCGCTCCACGGTAGACCATAAATTCCCGACCCCTGAATAAAAGAGGGCTCTCTGCTCGCGATATCGGATGAACGATATTTACCTGCCGCCAGAGCATATTTAAAATGCCCTTCGCGCAGCATCACCGGCACGGCAGAAAATGGTTGCACCGAACGGCGCTCTGTTCCATCGGACTCGCGAATGATGATCTCCAATTCCCCTGACGTGGACGTTGGATATAAATCGTCGATCACAAAGGGGCCGGGAGGCACATATGACTGCCAGATAGTGTTCCCATTCTGGCGTATTGTGACCTGCGCATTGCTACGGGCAATCCCCCGGACAATCGGAGCAAATCCACGCTGACTCTCGGGCAGCATATTGTCATCGGAATAGAGTTGCAGGCCACGAAACGCGAAGCTATCAAAGACATCCGACTGCGTTTGCCCTTCCCCCATCACAAACTGGCTTCTCAGCGTTTTGATATCCCGGTGCAAAAAGGTACTGATCTGTTCCCACCGATCGCCTTCATGGCCTCTGGTGTAAGCACTGTAACTGCGCAAACGCCAGGCTCCCAGATTAACGCCACTTCTCAGATTAATATAATCGCTGCTGGCGGTTTCTGAAGCGCTGCTATTGTGGGTGGTAGAACCGGAATAGCTGTAATTAAGAAACAGCATATTCAAACCGTCATCCCACTCGGTTTCTGGTACATCCCCCTGCGGATTACTGGCCACATATTGTTGTGGAACGGTAATATTGAGACGCCGCTGAGGAAAATCAAAATCAATGTGGCTCTCAGGCAAAAGCTGCTCGATCCCGGCAATATTACTTTTCATATCAGCCTGCATCAGTGCTGGTGTCGCATTTTTAGCCACACCCCACAACAGCAGGTCTTCAGCCGTTATCTCTGGCGTCAGTTTTCCGCTCTCTGATGTAAAAGTAATATCACGCTCTGTGGCATAATTCCCATTCAGGTAAATAGATACCGTATAAATACCCGGAGCCTGACTGCCTACCTGACTGAATTGTGAAAGATCGATATCCCGAGACATATTACCGCGAATTTCAATCGAATCCGGGGCAAAATAATCATCCGCCTTAGCATTGGCTGCATACAGGTTGAGTAAGACTGCTGCGATAGGCAGGGTAAACTCTGATTTTAGCGATTTCTTATTATAATTAATTGGTCTCATTGGGCTATCTTTTTAAACTATTATAAAGTTGTTTGATGCTCTGCAGTGATACCGCCAAAGTCATTTATTGCACGCCAGTGAATCTGACTGCCTGGAGAAACACTTTGACCCAGCGATACTTCCTGACCCGGTAACACCATAGGAAGATTTTTGATTTCTTTACCGTTCACTTTTAAATCGTAAAGTGAAACGCTGTAAGGCGTTGGATTAGAAACAAAAAGCGCACCATTCTTGCGGTTGAATGTCAGTTCCTGCCATGCTGTTGCCGGATCCCCACTCAAACCAGCAGGCCGATAAATGAGTTTCATCCGGGCTTTCACCGCGATGAGCAGTTCATTATTTGCCTTGCTGTTGTTGGCAGGGATACTTTTAATATTCAACCAATAAACAGACTCTTTATCCTGTGGAAGCTGATTATTGCTTAACACTACCCGCACTGAATTCTGTGTATGAGGTTCGAGACGGAACAATGGCGGCGTGGTGATAAACGTTTCATCATTATCATCACCGTTTTCTGATTTATTCACCCAGGATTGAATAAGAAAGGGTCTATTATCAGGGTTGTTGACACTGATGGAAGCCTGCTTGCTGTTACCGTCATAAACAAGGCGGGTACCACCAATCTCCACGCCAGCAGAAGCAACGGCGGGCATTAAGAACATAAATAATAAAAGCGTACGTCGGGAAAACTGAAACATGGGTAAATCCTGTCTTGAGCAAAATAGGGCCGAAAACGGCCCTGCGATCTTACAGATACGTGATGGTGAACGTCGCTGTAGCATTAGCGCTACCAGCAGAAACAGAAGTGCCTGTCGCCATGTATTTAGCGATATAGGTCATTTCATTTACGCCAGTCGAGGTCAGCGTTTTAGCAGCTGAAGGTGAACCCACTGGAATCAGTGTGCTGCTGTTATCTTCATAGATAGCAACCCCAATATTCCCTGCGGTCTGTCCAGAATTCAGGCCGATAATTGCGGAGTTACCTGCTGCCGTCTTACCATCGAAACGTACTTTTGCGCTATTTGCAGCTACCGGGCAAGTCGTCAGTGAAATTGTAAAACGCGTTGGCGATGCCGTTGAACCTGCGCCACTAAATGCGCTGGTTGATACCGTTCCCAAATCTACAGTCTGATTGGCTGATGCGCTGTCAACAGTACAAGCAGTATCGGTCACATTGCCGGTGAAATTAATCACACCATCAGCAGCGTTTGCAGATTGTGCTGAAAATAATGCTGCTAACGTTGCAATTAATAAAGTCTTTTTCATGATATTTCCTTTGATAGAGATACTTAGTAGTAAACTATTACTTAAATGAATTTAAAGGTATAAACTGACGACTACTTAAACATATTATTAAGTAGTCACACTCACCTATGCGCAGGTTTAAAAACCGAAACACTGGATGTAAATGATATCAAGCACACCCCGCCATCAGTTATTGAGGCATATTATGCTCAGTTTTTATCAAATCCCTATAAGGAATACCTTAAAAGGTCAGAAATTACGTTTTTCACACACACTGATTTAGAAATGACATAAAAAAACAAAAATAAGGATTTCCTTATTTATTATTCTCTTTGTCGTTTATACCGTAGCGGGATGCCAAAAATTAACTATGATGCTATTTTATCACCGTCACGTCTGGCCCCCCATCAGCTCAAGACGTTATTGTACTTACTTGCGATAGCTTTGCTGTGTTGCATCATCGTCACAGCCATTTTTTATCTTTATTATTCCGTCAATAGCACGGTCGCCTTACCCATTTCTCAGCTGATTAAAAAAAACCTGCCTATTTTTTATGGCATAGCCGCTATGACCACTATGCTCACGATGTTTGTCGTCTTGAGCATTTGGTATGTGTCGCGGAAAGTTTTGCATCCGGTTCTCAGCCAGTTTTCAGCACTTGCGGATAGCGAGGCGCTGAATCGTAAATTGGTTGAGATGGCATCGGTTGGCCTGGCTCTGGTGCGAAGCAAAGATGCAGAACTGCTGTTTTCCAACGAACTGGCACAAACCTGGCTACAAAACGAGCGAGAGTGGTTTACCCGAATCTCAACGAAAAATGAGCCTTCCACCAGCCATGAACGAGTACTGCAAGATGGACGTACCATTCAGTTGAGTTGTACGCCGACGTTCTGGGAAGGCGAGTCTGCAATTCTCTGCGTGCTCAGTGATATTTCGGAACTGAAAGAGAGTGAATGTTCACTGGAGGAAGCCAAAAACGCAGCAGAATCGGCAAGCCAGGCAAAAACGCTCTTTCTCACCACAATGAGCCACGAAATACGCACCTTGCTGTACGGGATTTTGGGAACACTTGAGCTGTTCGCTCTCAGCGGATTAAGCGGGCAACAGCGTGAATATATGAAAACGCTTTTGCATTCATCCTCGAGTTTGCTGCGCATTGTGAACGACAGTCTGGACCTGTCCAGTATTGAAGCTGGCCAATTGACGCTGGAGAACGCGCCCTTTTCGCCGATGGAACTTGCCGAATTGGTCGTGGCAACCTATGCGGCGAAAGCAGAGAACAAGGGCCTACAGATCTATGCCATCTCTGATACCAGCGTCCCACATCTGCTGATGGGAGATGCCACCCGGGTGCGCCAGATCCTGGATAATCTGGTCAGTAATGCCGTCAAATTCACGCTCTCTGGCCATGTCGTGTTGAGAGTGAATGCCGCACAACCCTTTTGCGATAACGTCAGTCTGGCCTTTCAGGTTGTGGATACCGGGATTGGTATCACCTCCGAACATTTGCCCCGGCTGTTCGATCCGTACTTTCGCTCTGTCAATAAGTTCACTGGCAAAGATTCAGGCTCTGGCCTGGGGTTGTCCATCTGTTCACGCCTGGCCCAGTTAATGGAAGGCAAACTGTGGATCACCAGTGAACGCGGCCTGGGAACCCGTTTTACATTTGAGGTGACATTACCTTTGGCGAACGATGACAGCATGCCGCCATTCCCTCACTTATTGCCAGAGCCGGTTTACATTGATGGCACTGTGCCTGAGATCGTCAACAACCTGTGCGAGTGGTTACGCCATTGGGGAGCTCAGTCGCTGCCTTTTCGCAGCGTTACAACCCATGAGAGATCCAGGGGGATTCTGATTCAGACCTGGCCTTCATCAGTGCATACCGTGCCCTGGCGTGGCAAGCGGATTATCGCACTGCCGCCAACGTTAGATCATGAACTTAAAAGTGAAAATGACACGGTAATTACAGGCGCTTACAGCGTTATCGGCATAGGGCGCCTCGTGCAATCCATGCAGCGCAGCACCATTCCGGTGTCACCCGTCTCCCCTCCTTTTATTACGGAGAAATTTGATTTGCGTCTGTTGATTGTTGATGACAGCCCAATCAGCCACATGATTTTGCGTGAACAGTTGGAACTGCTGGGGTGCATGGTCACCTTAGCTAACAATGGTCATGATGCCATTGATTTGTTTGATGTTTTTAAATTTGATGCGGTAATAACAGATTTGCACATGCCCGAGCTGGATGGATATGAAGTCACCTGTAGGCTCCGAGAACAAGGATATGAAGGGCAGATAATCGGCCTGACTGGTAATGCCTACCAGGAGGAAAAAGAAAGAGGGTATGCGGCAGGAATGAGTTGCCTGTTGCGTAAGCCTCTGTCGCTATCACAGTTACGTGCGTTGTTGCGCACTATGAACAAAAGCAGGAGCTGACTTTATGCAGCCGAATTACAAAGTGCTGGTTCTGGATGAGCACCCGCATAGCATAAGACACATACATGCGATGTTACGTGCAACTGGCCTCTTTGATGTCCGCATTGCCAACAGTGCAGCCGGGGCTCTATCCCTATTGGAGAATCACCATTTCCATCTTGCCATCATTGATATGAGCATGCCCAATGTGGACGGCTTTCAGTTTATCAGCGAGATTAGCAAACGGCAGATGAACACCATGCTGGCGCTGGTCAGCACACGTTCACGTAGCCTGATGAACAGCGTGAGTCTGGTCGCCAAGGAGCATGGTTTGGCCGTGATTGGCACCTTCAATAAACCCTTCTGCGAAAAAGCACTGCAACTCCTCTTGCAGCAGATGAGATCCAAGGTAGGCGAAATCCCCCCCAAACACCGTGAATATGTGAACACCCAACATACGTTTGATAAACGTATGGTTGAGAATGGCCTGAAGATAGGGGATATCAAAGCCTGGTTCCAACCCAAAATTGACCTAGGCAGTGGCAAGATTGTCGGTGCTGAAGCCCTGACCCGCTGGGATCACCCAGAGTACGGGTTTATGGTCGCAGGCTCGTTTCTCGACGCAGTACGCCGCTATAAGCTCCAGCAGGCTCTTTTCTTTAGAATGCTGAATGATGCCCTAGATGCGCATCTGCTCTGGCAACACAGTGGCTACACCGTGCCGGTATCACTCAACCTTCCCGTTCCTTTGCTTGACGACCCTCAACTGCCTGACCAATTATTTCAACAGGTTACCGAGCGTGGCGTCGATCCGGCAAACCTGTGTTTCGAACTGCTGGAGGACGAGGCGATTTCTCACCCGGTAAATTATTATATGGGAACCAGTCGCTTACGTTTGAAAAAGTTCGGCTTGGCTCAGGATAACTTCGGGCGTGAATACAACTCAATGTACAGCCTGATCTCGACACCGTTTACTGAACTGAAGATTGATAAGTCCTTTGTGAATGGCGTCGCCGATGATGATATGCGGAAAACGGCGCTGATCTCCTCGGTGCAACTAGGCAGGCAGTTGGGGCTGACCGTCACGGCAGAAGGCGTTGAAACAACGCGTGACTTACAGTTTCTGCGCCGTATCGGTTGTGATTTTGCTCAGGGCTTTTTGATCTCTGCAGCCATTAGCGCCGAGGATTTTGGGATTCTTCTGGTCGCCGAAGACAGCGATGTGTATTCGCTGTCCTCGTTCACTTTTTAGGTGAGCATCGCCCATGCGAGATGGATTGGTGTTGAACAGATGAGTTATTCCACCTTTTTCAACGATAATCTCTGGCTGTCGTGCGCTGCGCTGCTGCTGTTATTACTCAGCACGCTGGGGGGGCTCTTATATATGCGCTGGCATAACCGCCACGTGATCTTACCCACGCAGGAAACCCAGCGACAAATACTCGAAAACGATGCCTTCAACCAAACGCTGATCCAAACTGCCCCGGTGGCGCTGTGCCTTATTGCCCGTGATAATGGGCACCTGCTGTTTGCTAACGCGCTGGGGCTAGACTGGCTGGACACAACGCCCGGGCAACCATTAAAAAACACAGAAGCCATGGCGGCTCTGCTCAACCTGGTACAGTATGCCACTCAAGATGGCACGATCGAGCGGTTTGACATCTCCAGCGAGCGGACACTTTATGTGACTTATGCCCCCACACGCTATAAGCAACAGGACGCCATTCTTTGTGCATTCACAGATGTGACGTCCCATGCTGAAGTGGAACGCAACCTGATCCGCGCCAGAAAAGCCGCAAATGACGCTGACGAAGCAAAAACCACCTTCCTGGCAACCATGAGCCACGAAATCCGCACCCCCTTGTATGGAGCACTGGGTACGCTGGAGCTGCTTTCCATGACGCAATTGAACAGCCAGCAACGTCAGTATGCGGAACGGATTGAAGATGCCTCACAAATGCTGTTGCAGATTATCAGCAATATTCTGGACATCAATAAGATCCGAGCCGGGCAACTCCAGTTGGAACAGACCACATTCAACCCACGGGAGTTAGTACAAAACTGTACCAGCACTTATGCTGGAATGGCTTATCGTAAGGGATTACTGCTTTTTTCCACCGTCACGACGGACGTTCCCGTGAAGATCGCAGGCGATCCGGCCAAGCTACGCCAAATCCTGAATAACCTCATCAGCAATGCCATAAAGTTTACTGAAACAGGTTTTATCATTGTGCGCCTGGGCCTGATCGAGAACGTTTCTTCAAGGCCGCGTTTATTACTGGAAGTGTGTGACAGCGGCATAGGGATCAGCAAACATCGCCAAGAGAAACTTTTCACGCCGTTCTATCTTGCCGATACTGAACACAATATTGCTGGAGGCGCTGGCCTGGGGCTCTCTATCTGTGCGCGCTTGGCTGAGTTGATGAATACAAAAATTCAATTCAGGAGTGAACCCATGATGGGCAGCCGATTCTTCTTCGAGTTAGAATTTAGGCGCTTGTTTGAAGCCCCTCCGGTCAAGCCAGAACTCCATAAATCTAAAGTCTGGGTGCGCACCCCTCATCCAGAGTTAACAGAGAATATCTGCGCTTGGTTAAACCAATGGGGAGCACGGGCAACAGCTGTTGATGAGATACCGGAAGCGATTGATGCCTCTGCGGTGATGCTGGACGTGACACGCAGGCCACATAACGTTACCGTCGACTGGCAGAGCCGGTATCTTGAGCTTTCTTTATCCGGGGAAACAGGCCCATCAGGAATCGATGCCTACTGCATGAGCAGCATTGGATTTGGTATCGATCGCCTGATTCGCAACAAAGCGCATATTCCGGCCTCCGCAGCGGATTCACGACACGCTCATCTACGCATCCCGGTAACAGAAGATGATCCGCCTGACCGGGTTACGCTGCAATTGGCTGAATAGACCCGAGTATCTCGGGTTAAAAGACTTTGTTGTCATCAAGCTCAGATAAGAGGCACTGCCTGCCCCCTTATCTGCTCTTATGAGTGTGCTAACTGCGAACCAGATCGTCGCCGTAGCCAATCCATTTATAGGTGGTTAGCGCATCCAACCCCATCGGGCCACGCGCGTGCAGTTTCTGGGTACTCACTGCGACTTCGGCTCCCAAACCAAACTGACCGCCGTCGGTGAAACGGGTGCTGGCGTTAACGTATACCGCCGAAGAATCCACCGCGCGCACAAAGTACTCGGCATTGCTCAGTGAACGGGTCAGGATCGCATCCGAGTGGCTGGTGCCATGGATGCGGATATGGTCGATCGCCTGATCGACATCGTCCACCAGCGTCACGTTCATATCCAGCGATAACCATTCGTCGTCGTAGTCTTTCGCCTCTACTGCCACCACCCGTGCCGGGCCTTCATGCAGCAATGGCATAGCATTATCGCTGGCATGCAGCGTCACCCCCACCGCAGCCATACGCGCACTCAGTGCAGGCAAGAAGCTGTTAGCAATAGTGCGGTTAACCAACAGGGTTTCTACCGAGTTGCAAGCACTTGGCCGTTGGATCTTGGCATTTTCAATCACCGTCAGCGCTTTGTCATAGTCCACGCTGTCATCCACGTAGATATGGCACACACCAATGCCGCCAGTAATCACCGGGATCGTCGATTGCTCGCGGCACAGTTTGTGTAAACCGGCACCACCACGCGGGATCAGCATATCGACATAACGATCCATACGCAGCAGCTCATTCACCAGTGCGCGATCGGGGCTTTCGATCGCCTGCACGGCGGCGGCAGGCAGGCCGCATTGTTCCAACGCTTGCTGGATCACTTTCACCGTAGCCTGATTGGTGTGGTGCGTTTCTTTGCCACCCCGCAAAATAACGGCGTTGCCGGTTTTCAGGCACAGACTGGCCACGTCGATAGTCACATTCGGGCGTGCTTCATAGATCACCCCAATCACGCCGAGCGGCACACGGCGGCGCTCCAGCTTCAGGCCACTGTCCAACAGGCTGCCATCCAGTACGTGCCCCACCGGATCGCTCAAACGGCACACCTGCCGCACGTCATTGGCAATCGCGGCCAAACGGGCGGGGGTGAGCAACAGACGATCCAGCAGAGCTTCACTCATCCCCGCCTCACGCGCCTGCACCATGTCCTGCTCATTAGCCTGCAGGATCGCTTCGCTATTGGCTTCCAGCCGATCCGCCATCACGGCCAACGCCTGATTTTTCTTTGCCGTGCTCAGTACCGCCAGTTGCCAGGAGGCCTGCTTCGCGGCTCTCCCCATCTGCTCAAGCATGCTCACTCCTTAGCTGACAATCATATCGTCGCGGTGGACTGCCACCGGGCCGTACTCATAACCCAAAATTTCATTGATTTCCTGCGAATGGTGCCCGGCGATCATGCGCATCGCATCGCTGTTATAACGGCTGACGCCGTGAGCCAGATCGCGGCCCGCCAAGTTGCAGATGCGGATCACTTCGCCACGGGAAAAATCACCTTTGACGTTGCGAATCCCTTTGGGCAGCAGTGAACTACCGCGCGCCATAATGGCATCGATCGCCCCGTCATCAACCGTGATCTCCCCCGCAGGCGGAGCACCAAAGATCCAGCGTTTACGGTTCTCCAACGGGGTTTCCAGCGCATGGAAACGGGTACCCACCGGGTTCCCTTCGATCACATCAGCAACCACGCCCGGTTTGCTGCCCGCAGCAATAATCACGTCAATGCCCGCACGGCAAGCGACATCGGCGGCCTGCAATTTCGTGCCCATACCGCCAGTGCCCAGGCCGGATACGCTGTCACCAGCGATGGCGCGCAGCGCATCATCCACGCCATGCACTTCACGGATCAGTTCTGCTGTGGGGTTATTACGCGGATCGGCGGTGTACAAACCCTGCTGATCGGTCAGCAGCAGCAGTTTGTCCGCCCCGGCCAGAATCGCAGCCAGTGCCGACAGGTTGTCGTTATCACCGACTTTGATTTCTGCGGTAGCGACCGCGTCGTTTTCGTTGATCACCGGCACGATGCGGTTATCCAGCAGCGCACTCATGGTGTCACGGGCATTGAGGAAACGTTCGCGGTCTTCGAGATCGGCTCGCGTCAGCAGCATTTGGCCGACATGGATACCGTAAATAGAAAACAGTTGCTCCCACAGTTGGATCAGGCGGCTTTGCCCTACCGCCGCCAACAGTTGTTTAGAAGCGATGGTGGCGGGCAGTTCAGGGTAACCCAAGTGCTCGCGCCCGGCAGCGATCGCCCCGGAAGTGACAATAACAATACGGTGACCCGCCGCATGCTGCTGCGCGCACTGGCGCACCAGTTCGACAATATGGGCACGGTTCAGACGCAGCGATCCGCCGGTCAACACGCTGGTACCCAATTTCACAACCAAGGTCTGGCTGCTGCTCATAATATCTCTGCCGTTGAAATAGAAGGGAATGCAAAGAACTTTTTAACAGGAGACACGCGTTATGCCAACAGGCACAACGCGATTTCAGCGCATTTGTAGAATGAAAATGCTTTAGGCGGAAAGTTTTATCGGTTTTTCATTAAGATCGGCGGCAGGTTCCAACACCAACTCCATGCTGGTCATCAGTTCCTCAAGGCGAGAATGAAAATCGCGCAGCGTGGTTTCTAACTTTTCCTGTACTTCACGATCTTTAATCTTTTCAGCCTTCCATTGCCCCTCTTTGTTAAACAAACCAAACTGATAAACATAGGTAAAACGCGATTGAACGGCCTGCAGTTCGATCCACCATCCCCAGAATTCACGCTTTTCCGGAGCGGGTTTCACATTGACGCAAACCGCTAAACAATCAAAAAAGAAACGGTCCTGCTCACATTTGCCTTCACGAAGATAAGGCCCCAGGCTGGCAAAGCGTTTCATCAACCGGCTTTTCGGATGGCCACTTGGTAACGTCATTCTTTAACCTCCTCAGATATAGACCATACTATTTAGCAAACTATTGGGAATTAGCAACTGGTTAACGCATTTTATCTTTCAACCAGTTACAAATCTCCAGCAACGACTTGTGGAAACTCTCATAGACCGGTGAACGAGGGATAGCGATCAGTTTGCCATTCAGTGAAGATGAGGCGATCAATTGCGCTTCCGCCTTCGGGCTGAGCGGATCGCCATCCCAGTAAGCTGCCAGCATCGGCGTTGGGCAACGGCGGCCAAGCAGCCCCTGAGTTTTCAGCGAATAACGGTTCAGTTCGGTTCTCAATACGCTGTCGGAAGCGTCAGACATGCCCATGCGGCTGGCTATCACATCCATATACATGTCGGGCACGCAGTCCTGGCATTGGGCTTCGCACAGCAGGCTGTGTACCAACGCCCCAACGCAGGCCACGCCGCGTAACCGGTTCGCCTCCAGGTAAGCCAGACGCACCGCCACATTGGCACCAAAACGGAAGCCAAAGGCGGCAACGCGTTGATGATCGATCCACGGCACTGAAGGCAGTTGCGTCAGCACCTGTTGGTGCAGAAAACTGGAATCTTGCGTCAGCTTCCATTTGTAAGATGAACCAATAGAGGGCATATCAATAGTCAGCATCGCAATACCCAGCGGGGCCAAGTAATCACGGAACAGGCGATGATAGTCGGTCTGCAAGGTGTCTAGGCTGCCGCACATCAGCACCGTCGGGAACGGTGCCTGTCCGTTTTCCGGCATATGCAGAAAACCGGTGATCGCGCTACCGCCCTCAATGGCAAACTCCAGTTCTTTAAGCTGATACGGTAACAGCAACGCCGCTTCTTCATACGCACGGTTGGACAGCACCTCTGCCTGCTCGGCCAGTTCATCCCCTTTCAGATGCGGATAACCGGCAATGCTGTAGAGATTGGCGGCATTGAGCCAATACTGCCCGCCCAGCAGCGGATCTTGCTGTTCCAACGCCCGCTGCTGCCATTTCATGCCTTGGCGCACCCACTCATAAATCCAGTTGCCGTTGCGGTAACCCACCACGGTATCCAGCAGGTGATCGTCGCTGTGCTCGGCGTTCGAATTGGCAATGCGCGCCAGTACTTCGCTGATTTCCAGCGGATCAATACCACGCCAGGTCCACAACAGGTGATTAAGCATGCGATACCAGTTGTTGCCAGTATCCCCCTCCAACGCCGAATGCATATCTGCCCCCACTGCGTGATGAGCGCGGGTGACCAGCGTCGAGGTTTCGACATGTTTAAATGAAGGTTTGAACAGTACTTCAGAAAGGTTGGCTTGTGCCATGGTAACAACAACCTCCGAGAATCTTGCTTCAAGGCCAATATCCGCCGGATTTCAAAGTGCAGCTTGAAAGGCAACGGGTATCAAATAGCCGAAATGTCTGAAGGTAGTGTACCTAACTCTGGCGACAGACACCAAAGCTCAGCGGACAGAATGTGGGGGAATTTACAGAAGATGACGAACTCAGGCTACCGGGGCCATAAAAACAAACGCCCGGCAAAACCGGGCGCTTTGGCTGAACTCAACGGCCACCGATCGGTGGCACAAAGGCTACGCCCATGTCCCATGGCTGCTCGATCCAGGTATCCTGAGGAATATCAACCACATAATCGTCAACCAGTGGGCGACCTGCCGGTTTGGCGAAAATAGTGACAAAGTGGGCTTTCGGATACATTTCACGAATCGCTTTCGCGGTGCCGCCGGTATCGACCAGATCATCAACCACAATGAAACCTTCACCATCACCCTCGGCGCGTTTCAGCACTTTCATCTCACGCTGGTTGTCATGGTCGTAGCTGGAAATGCACACGGTATCTACATAGCGAATACTCAGTTCACGCGCCAGCAAAGAGGCTGGAACCAGGCCACCACGGCTGACGGCAATGATGCCTTTCCATTGGTCAGCAGGTAACAGGCGGTGAGCCAGTTTGCGCGCTTGCATTTGCAACATGTCCCAAGTAACAACGTATTTTTCGCTCATAGAATGTGTGGTCCCGGCCAGCAGTTGATGTGGCTTATTCAGTAATCAGGGGAAAAAAGGTTGCGCGAGATTATAGAGACTGCCAGCGCTGAATACCAGTTTAACGGTGGAATTCATCTCTATTTTATCTGCTGGCAAGAGGAGTCATTGATGCGGATCAACTCATCTACTACCTAGTAAATCGGGAGATCTCACTGGCTAAGCCGCACAATAGGGTACGCGCACGCCCTAGAATAAAATGATATTCTCACAGCATCGTGCCACCATGCACAGATATCAACTTACCTTAACCACACAGCATGCCCTCCGCAGGGTGTGCTGTTAGAGGAGACCTCTAGTGTCTGAATTGTCTCAACTTTCGCCACAGCCGCTGTGGGATATTTTTGCCAAGATTTGTTCGATTCCCCACCCTTCGTACCATGAAGAAGCGCTGGCACAGCACATCCTCAGTTGGGCAAAAGAAAAGAACCTGCACGCCGAGCGCGATCAGGTGGGCAATATCCTGCTGCGCAAGCCAGCCACCAAAGGCATGGAAAACCGTAAACCGGTAGCGCTGCAGGCCCACCTCGACATGGTGCCACAGAAAAATAATGATACCGTTCACGACTTCGCCAAAGATCCAATCCAGGCTCACGTTGATGGCGAATGGGTGAAAGCCCGTGGTACTACGCTGGGTGCCGATAACGGCATCGGCATGGCCTCTGCGCTGGCCGTTCTGGCCGATGAGCGCGTTGAGCACGGCCCACTGGAAGTGCTGCTGACCATGACTGAAGAAGCCGGTATGGATGGCGCTTTTGGGCTGCAACCCCACTGGCTGCAGGCCGATATTCTGATCAACACCGATTCCGAAACGGAAGGCGAAATCTACATGGGTTGCGCTGGCGGTATTGATTTCATCACGACTTTACCACTGCAGCGTGAAGCAGTACCTGCCGGTTATCAAACCCTGAAACTGACCATCAAGGGCTTGAAGGGCGGCCACTCTGGCGCAGAAATTCACCAGGGTTTGGGTAATGCCAACAAGCTGCTGGCGCGTTTCCTGTTTGCTCATGCACAAGAACTGGATCTGCGTCTGCTGGATCTGAACGGCGGTACGCTGCGTAATGCGATCCCTCGTGAAGCTTCAGCGGTGGTTGCCGTACCCGCAGCCAAGGCCGATGAGCTGAAAGCCCTGAGCCAGCACTATCTGGCTATCCTGAAAAACGAACTGGCAGCGAAAGAGAAAAATATCACCGTGCTGCTGGATCCTGCTACCAGTACATCACAGGCCATGACCACCAGCAGCCAGGCGCGTTTTATCGCTCTGCTGAACGGTACGCCTAACGGTGTGATCCGTATGAGTGATGAAGTCAAAGGTGTGGTGGAAACCTCACTGAACGTCGGCGTCGTCACCACCAACGAACAAGAAGCCGAGATCATTTGCCTGATCCGCTCCCTGATCGACAGCGGTAAAGATGACGTGGTGGGGATGCTGAGCGCACTGGGTCAACTGGCTGGTGCTCACACCGAAGCCAAGGGGGCCTATCCAGGCTGGCAGCCGGATGCCAACTCACCGGTCATGCAATTGGTGCGTGAAACCTACCAGAAGCTGTTTAACAGCACACCGAACATTATGGTGATCCACGCCGGGTTGGAATGTGGCTTGTTCAAAAAACCTTACCCACATATGGATATGGTTTCGATTGGGCCAACCATCACCGGGCCACACTCGCCAGATGAGCAGGTGCATATTGCCAGCGTCGGGCAGTATTGGCAGTTGTTGACCGAACTGCTGAAAGCGATCCCTGAACGCCACTAAAAGTCATGCTGCAAGGGTGTAATATTACGCCCTTGCAGATATATACCCGTGCATGATTACCACGCCAGCACCAGTTGCCGTTCAAGCTGCGGATCCAGCAAGGTGACATGCAGGCCAACCAAGCGTACACCGCGCCCTTCACGTCGCTCTTGCCAAACCTGGCGTGCAACGTTAACCAAATCCTCTTGGTTCAGTACTGGCCAGATATGCTCCTGCGTGGTCTGCTGAAAGTCTTGAAACTTGAGCTTAACCCCTTGCCGGGCAATGTGCAGATCCGGTTTCACCTTGCGCAAACGCATCTCCAACTCGGGATACAGCTTGTCGATAATCAACGTTTCGCAATCTTCCCAACGATGGATATCTGCCGCCAGCGTGCGCTCAACGCCAACCGATTTGCGTAAACGCTCGGGGGAAACTTCACGTTCATCAATCCCCTGGCTGCGTTCCCACAGCACCCGACCAAACTTGCCGAAACTTTTTAACAATGCGGCCAGATCGTATTGCTGCACATCAGCGCAGGTGAATAACCCCAGTTCCTCCAGCCGTTTGGCGGTGACTTTACCCACACCGGGGATCTTGCCGAGCGGCAATTGTTGCAGAAATGCCGGAACCTGCGCCGGTGTAATCACATATTGCCCGTTAGGTTTATTCAATTCAGAGGCGATCTTGGCGAGGAATTTAATTGGCGCGATCCCGGCAGAGGCGGTGAGCTGCAGTTCATCCGAGATCGCCTGGCGGATCTGTTGGGCGATCAACGTGGCTGAGCCACTGCACAGTGAGCTGTCGCTCACATCCAGATAGGCTTCATCCAACGACAGCGGTTCAATCAGTGACGTGTAACGGGCAAAAATGGTGCGGATATGTTGAGAGGCTTCTTTATAGGCCGCCATTCGCCCCGGTAACAATTTCAGATGCGGGCAAAGCTTGAACGCCATGGCGGTGGACATCGCGCTGCGCACTCCAAAACGGCGCGCAGGATAGTTGGCGGTGCTGATCACTCCGCGCCGTTCGGCACTGCCGCCGATCGCCAAGGGAATATCACGCAGGCTAGGGTCGTCGCGCATTTCTACCGCTGCGAAGAAGCAGTCCATATCCACATGAATAATTTTACGCATCTCGCCCTCCCACAATACTGTTTAAATATACAGTAAATTACAGAGAACTCAAACGCAGAAATACACGGATTAGATCATCAAGGGGTTCTGCCTACAGAACCCCTTGATATGCAAACGTTATAAGATGCGGTGTTTTTCCAGTTGCTCACGCCGCCGCGCTTCTTTCGCCAGGCGCTTTTTACGTGCATCACAGGGCTCTGGGCAATCGCAAACTTTCTCCATTCCCAATGCGGTTATCCCCCCGCAACTGCCTTGCAGGGTTTTGCGCCGGAACAGATAGCCCAGTGACATGCCACCAACCACCAGCAGAAACAGCACAAAGGATGCAACGAATACCGTCAGCATAACCGCCTCACTCGCTTTTCTTCAGGTAGGGTTTAAACGCCTCGGAATAATGCTCTTCAAAACCGGCGGCGGTTTTCACGATCATCAATACCGGGATCCCCATCAGTTCGGCCAGCGCCATACCCCGCTCCGGCCCCAGCACATTCAAACCGGTGGCCAGGCCGTCGGCAGTCATGCACTGCGGGCTGATTACGGTAACCGACACCAGATGATGAGCGATCGGCTTACCGGTCGATGGATCGATAGTATGAGAATAGCGCACGCCATCGTATTCGAAGTAATTACGGTAATCCCCAGAGGTCGCAATAGACATTTCCCCCGGTTCAATCACCAAATGAGCCTGTTGCTCGCCACCCGCTACCGGGCGTTCAATGGCGATTCGCCACGGTTTTTTCTCGCCGTTATGGCCACGGGTGCGTACCTCACCACCAATATCAACCATATAGTTTTTGATGTGCTGTGATTGCAGATATTCTGCGATCACATCAACGCCATAGCCTTTGGCGATAGCAGAGAGATCGACATACAGTTCCGGGATACGCTTCACCAGCGCATTACCTTCAACCGATAACTTGTCGATCCCGGTCCAACTGCGCCGCAATGCCAGCTCAGCGGCGCTCGGCACCTTATTCGGACGGCCTTCCGGGCCAAACCCCCACAGATTCACCAGCGGCCCAACGGTCACATCAAGCGCGCCATCGGTCACCCGGTTGATCCGCAGTGCTTCCAGCACCACTTCCGTGGTGGCAGCGGAAACCGGGAACGGTTTGTTCACTTCGCGGCTGGCGTTAAAACGGCTCAGTTCAGACTCTGGCCGATAGGTCGACATCTGATCATTAACCTGCTCGAGCCGTTTATCAATCTCGCTCCGCAGCGTCTCAACGGCAGGGGTTTCTTCCCCAGGAACAAACCGGATCGAGTAATAGGTTCCCATGGTTTTGCCATCGAGATTTTCCTGCTTCGGCTCACACCCCGCCAACAGCAAAGTGGCGCTAAGCGCCACTATTGTCATGCAAAACTTCATTCCAAACCGCCTGTTCAGCCACCAAAGTCATCAAGCATGATGTTATCGTCTTCGACACCCAGATCTTTCAGCATCTTGATCACTGCCGCGTTCATCATCGGCGGGCCACACATGTAAAACTCACAATCTTCCGGTGCCGGATGGTTCTTCAGATAGTTTTCCAGCAGGACGTTGTGGATAAAGCCGGTATAGCCCGTCCAGTTATCCTCCGGTTGCGGATCGGAGAGCGCCACGTGCCAAGTAAAGTTTTCGTTCTCTTCCTGCAGATGATTGAAATCATCCTCATAGAACATTTCACGCAGGGAACGAGCACCGTACCAGAAGGTGATTTTGCGTTTGGATTTGAGGCGCTTCAGTTGATCGAAAATGTGTGAACGCATCGGCGCCATACCGGCACCACCGCCGATAAACACCATTTCGGCCTGAGTCTCTTTGGCAAAAAATTCGCCAAATGGGCCGGAGATCGTCACCCTATCGCCCTCTTTCAGCGACCAGATATAGGAAGACATAATGCCCGGCGGGGCCTCAGGATTATTCGGCGGCGGCGTGGCAATACGCACGTTGAGCATGATGATGCCCTTTTCATCTGGGTAGTTAGCCATTGAATAGGCACGCACCGTTGTCTCATTCACCACCGAACGGAAGCGGAACAGGTTGAATTTATCCCAATCCCCCCGGTATTCCTGCGGTACTTCAAAATCGTCATAGCTCACTTCGTGCGCTGGCGCTTCGATCTGGATAAAGCCCCCCGCGCGGAATGGGACGTCTTCGCCATCAGGAATCCTCAACTTCAGCTCTTTGATAAAGGTCGCTTGGTTATCATTAGAGATAACCTCGCACTCCCATTTCTTCACGCCAAAGATCTCTTCTGGCAGTTCGATCTTGAGGTTCTGCTTGACGTTCACCTGGCATGCCAGGCGACAGCCCTCTTTGGCTTCACGCTTACTGATATGGGAAAGCTCGGTGGGCAGAATATCGCCGCCGCCCTCTTTGATCACCACCCGGCACTGACCACAGGAACCGCCACCACCGCAGGCCGAGGAAACAAAGATCCCTTGGCTGGAAAGCATGTTGAGCAGCTTATCCCCTGCGGGCGCGGTAAAGCTTTTATCCCGATCGCCATTAACCTCAACGGCGATATCACCGGTATTCACCAGCTTGGATTTGGCAAACAGAATCAGCAGTGCCAACACCATAACGATGCCGGTGAACATCGCGACGCCTAAAATAATTTCCATAAATACTTCCCGCCTTTATAACTGAACGCCGGAGAAGGACATAAAGCCCAACGCCATCAGCCCGGTGGCAATAAAGGTAATGCCCAGACCACGTAACCCGGCTGGCACATCGGCATACTTCAGTTTTTCGCGGATCCCTGCCAGCGCCACAATGGCCAGCATCCAGCCGATACCGGAGCCAAAGCCATACACCACGGATTCCATAAAGTTGTAATCACGCTGTACCATGAAAGACACGCCACCAAAGATGGCGCAGTTCACGGTAATCAACGGCAGGAAGATCCCGAGGGCGTTGTACAAGGCCGGGAAGAAACGATCGAGGATCATTTCCAGAATCTGTACCAGCGCGGCAATCACACCAATGAAGGTGATGAAATTAAGGAAGCTCAGATCGACACCTTCCACCAGCGCGCCATCGCGCAGCAGCAGGTTATAAACCAGGTTGTTCACCGGCACGGAAATACCGAGCACCAGCGTGACCGCAATCCCCAGGCCAAAGGCGGTAGAGACCTTCTTGGACACCGCCAGGAAAGTACACATGCCAAGGAAAAACGCCAACGCCATGTTTTCAACAAACACCGCGCGGACAAACAGGCTGATATAATGTTCCATCGGCGGTTACTCCTTTTCTATCTGCGCTGGCTTCAGGGTACGCAACCCCCAGATCAGCAGGCCGATGATAAAGAACGCGCTCGGTGCCAACAGGAACAGGCCATTTGGCTGATACCAGCCACCGTTCTGCACCGTCACCAGGATCGGGATATCGAACAGCATGCCGGAACCGATCAGTTCGCGCAGGAACCCCACCAGGATCAGGATCACGCCATACCCCAAACCGTTACCGATCCCGTCCATAAAGCTTTCGATCGGCGGCGACTTCATGGCGTAAGCTTCCGCACGCCCCATTACAATACAGTTGGTGATAATCAGGCCAACGAATACCGACAGCTGTTTCGAAATCTCAAACGCATAGGCACGCAGCAGTTGGTCCACCACGATCACCAGCGATGCAATGATGGTCATCTGCACGATGATGCGCACGCTGTTGGGAATGTGATGGCGAATCAGCGAAATGAAGAAGCTGGAAAACGCCGTCACCAGCGTCACCGCAATGGTCATCACCAGCGCCGTTTCCAACTTAGTGGTCACCGCCAACGCCGAACAGACCCCAAGGATCTGCAAGGCAATCGGGTTATTGTCAAACAGCGGCCCCAGTAGAACCCGCTTAATCTCTTTGGAATCAGCCATTCTTCAGCGCTCCTTCACGGACTCTTTGCAGGAATGGGCCAAAGCCGTGCTCGCCCAACCAGAAATTAAAGGTATTCTGCACGCCATTGGAAGTCAGCGTCGCACCGGACAAACCATCTACCGAGTGCATATCACCTGAGCGAGCCCCGCCTTTCACAATGCGGATCGCCGGGTTGCCGTCCGCATCAAACAGTTGCCTGCCGATCCACTGCGCACGCCAGTTAGGGTTCTGGATTTCCCCCCCCAGCCCTGGGGTTTCGCCATGCTGGTAGAAACTGAGGCCACGCACGGTATTACCATCGGCATCCACCGCCACAAAGGCGTACATCATCGACCACAACCCAGCACCGTATACCGGCAGGATGATTTTGCTGATCGCACCGGCATCATCGCGCACCAGATAGATTTCGGCCTGGTTGCTGCGGCGGCGGATCCCGGCCAGATCTTTGCTGGCGGGTAAGGCGATGCTGCTGGCATTGCTGCGCAACGCGGTAGCCAGATCAAAATGGCTGTTATCGCCCGGCACAAACTCGCCAGTGTTCAGATCCAGCAAGCGCGTCTCAATACGTTTATTAAAGGTGGCTCTGACCTGCTCACTCGGCATGCCGCGTACCAGCAGCCCGGCGACGTCAAGAATGTTGCGTTGTTTGTCCAGCAGCCGCTGTTCCTGCTGTCTCGGTTTCAGGCCAACGGCGGAACCCGCCACCACCACAGAACATACCAGGCACAGCAGCAGGACTACCATCAGCGTTTTGCCGATGCTGTCGTTTTTAGATTCATTCGCCACGGGCTTTTCTCCGCTTGATGTTGGCCTGCACCACCAGATAATCAAACAGCGGTGCGAACAGGTTGGCGAACAGAATCGCCAGCATCATGCCTTCCGGATAGGCCGGATTGACGACTCGGATCAGCACACACATCGCGCCGATCAGCATGCCGTACCACCATTTCCCCTGGTTGGTAAACGAGGCAGAAACCGGGTCGGTCGCCATAAAGATCATGCCGAAGGCAAAACCCCCGAGCACCAAGTGCCAGTACCATGGCATCGCAAACAGCGGGTTGGTGGCAGAACCGATAGCATTGAACAGATACGCGGTGGCGATCATGCCGATCATCACCCCGGCGACAATGCGCCAAGAGGCTACGCGGCCAAACAGAATGATCGCACCGCCGAGCAGGATCATCAGCGTGGAGACTTCCCCGACCGAACCCGGAATGTTACCCAAAAATGCATTCATCCAGGTGATCGACTGCCCGGTAACGGTATTCGTCAGGCTGTGAACTCCACCCGTACCCCATTGTGCTAACGGCGTCGCCCCGGAGAAACCGTCGGCAGAAGTCCAGACCAGATCGCCGGAAATCTGTGCCGGATAAGCGAAGAACAGAAAAGCACGCCCCGCCAGCGCCGGGTTTAGGAAGTTGCGCCCGGTGCCACCAAAGATCTCTTTGGCGATCACCACACCAAAGGTGATACCCAGCGCCGCCTGCCATAAAGGCAGCGTCGGTGGCAAGATCAGCGCAAACAAAATCGAGGTGACGAAGAAACCCTCGTTAATCTCATGTTTGCGGACCATGGCAAACAGCACTTCCCAGAAGCCGCCCACCAGGAAGGAAACGGCGTAGAGCGGCATAAAATAGGTCGCGCCAAGCACCATTTTGCTGATCCAGCCGGCATCAGAACCTAGCGATGCCCCCAGCCACTGCGCCAGGCGATAATGCCAATCCCCCGCCAACACCTGTTGTAATTGCTCACCGCTGTACAGGTGATGCAATGCCGGAATCGCCTGCTGGCCAACGTTGTACATCCCCCAGAACATCGCCGGGAAGACCGCCAACCACACCAGGATCATCATGCGTTTCAGATCGATGGCATCACGCACGTGCGAAGCACCATGCGTCACCGTTCCGGGGGTGTAGAACACCGTAGCGGTCGCTTCATACAGCGGGTACCACTTTTCCAACTTGCCACCCGGCATGAAGTGAGGCTCAATCTTGTGTAAATAATTCTTCAGGCCCATGGGTTATCCTTCCTGCTCAATCTTGGTCAGCACGTCACGCAGCACCGGGCCGTATTCATACTTGCCGGGGCACACGAAGGTGCATAACGCCAGATCTTCTTCATCCAGCTCCAGGCAGCCCAGTGCCTGGGCGCTGTCAGTATCGCCAGACAACAGATCGCGCAATAAATGGGTCGGCAAAATATCCAGCGGCATGACGCGTTCATAATTGCCGATGGGCACCATTGAACGTTCGCCGCCGTTGGTGGTAGTCGAAAAGGCAAACAGTTTATTCTTCAGGAAATGCCCCAGCGTCGTGCGGGTGATCGAGAATTTATCTGGGGCTGGAGCGATCCAACCGAACAACTCTTTCTCACGCCCTTCCAGCAGCACCGAAACCTGAGTATGGAAACGACCAAGCCAGGCATTCGGCCCAATCGCCTGGGTGCCGCTCAGCACCGAGCCGGAAATCACGCGGTTTTCACCGGACTTCAGGCGGCCAGCGGTCAACTCATCAAGGCTGGCACCCAAACGGGTACGCAGCAGAATGGGTTGTTCCACCTGTGGCCCTGCGAGCGCCACTACCCGGCGGGTGTCGAGCTGGCCGGTGGTAAACAACGTACCCATGGCGATAACGTCCTGATAACCAACGTGCCAGACGGTTTTTTTCAGGCTGACCGGCTCCAGGAAATGAATGTGGGTACCCACCAACCCGGCAGGATGCGGGCCAGAAAACTCGTTATAGCTGATTTGCGCCCCACTCTGCACCGCCATTCGGGTGCCCGCCGCGTGGCAGACATGAACTTTGCCATCGGTCAGACGAGTCAGCACCGTCAGCCCGGCGTTAAACGCTTCCTGCTGTTCGGCAATAATCACCTGCGGATCGGCTGCCAACGGCTGGGTGTCCATGGCGTTAACGAAAATTGCGCGCGGGATTGTTCCGGGGCGAGGCGCTTTACTGAACGGGCGAGTACGCAGAGCGGCCCACAGGCCGCTGGCCAGCAAATCGCTCTCGACCTGTTCACGTTCCAGCAGCGGCAGATCGGCCTGCTGGTAATAAGCAAACTCCACCTGCTCATCACCGCCGTTTTCAATCTCAATCACCACGGACTGCAACACGCGGCGTTCACCACGCTGGATAGCGGCAATACGCCCGCTGGCAGGAGCCGTGAAGAAGACGCCAGGGTTCTTTTTGTCTTCAAACAGCGCCTGCCCCTTCTTAACGCGCGCGCCCTCTTCCACCAGCATGGAAGGACGCATACCGACATAGTCTTGGCCAAGCAGTGCCACACGCGTGATAACGGGGCCGTCCTGAATCACCTGAGACGGTATCCCGGATATCGGCAGATCTAACCCTTTTCTGATTCTGATCATAGGATGTACACGATGTTTAAAATGTCCACACGTCTTACCGGCCCAACAGGCAGGCGCAGACGATGCCAGGGTGGCGAGGCTGCCATAACAACCTCAGGATGGGCACAACAAGCACATACCCAACGTGAAACGCTCACACAGAACCGTTTTCTCTATCGCAGAATTCCGGCCCAGACAACAATACAGTGTGTTAAATAAATGTTATTAACACAAGGCCGGGATGATTCTATTTTGTTCAAAATCACCCCACCTAATTAACCAATAATGATAGTAAAACGAAGGTGGGATATTAACATTTTTTGGCAAAATTTTTCCGTGCTATCTAGTGACCTGAGTCAAGCAAACGCAATTAAATACCGATGGTTTTGCCGCATTCATCGTTAAAATCTGCCAGTCAATTCACTTTTATCGATGTTTGTATTTTTTTTATACACTTATTGTATTGCTACAAAAAAAACACACTGGTAATCTGGCGTTGCATTCGATGCAATCACATAAGCCAGTAACATGTTGGTGGTGTTCCCTACGCCAGCAGTAAATATAATCAGGATTAATAATGAGCAAAATCGCGCTGTTGTTTGCGATGCTATTTTGTATGCCGATGATCACCTCCTGCAGCGCCAGCGAGCAGGCTCCAGAAGCACCGGTAGTTAAACAGCAATTATTGGGTTCACCCGTCTATATCCAAATATTCAAAGAAGAACGCAAGCTGGAACTTTATGCCAAAATGGGCAATGAATTCCGCTTGGTGAATACTTTTCCTATCTGCAATTTTTCAGGCGGTTTGGGCCCCAAACGCCGTGAAGGTGACTTTAAAAGCCCGGAAGGTTTTTATAGCGTTGATGTCCGCAACCTGAAACCCAACAGCAAATATTACCGGGCCATCAATATCGGCTTCCCGAATGATTATGACAAAGCACAGGGATATTCCGGTGCCTATCTGATGATCCACGGCGAATGTAAATCCGTTGGCTGTTACGCCATGACCAACACTTATATGGACGAGATTTATCGTTATGTGGAGGCAGCGTTCGCCTACGGGCAAGCTCAGGTGAACATCAGCATTTATCCGTTCCGCATGACCGAACAGAACCTGCAGCGCCACCGTAACTCCAGCAACATTAACTTCTGGCGTCAGTTGAAGCCAGGTTATGAATACTTCGTCAAGCATCGCCAACCGCCGATGGTTAACGTGACCAATGGTCAATACGTGCTGGCTAACCCGGTCAACAGCAGCGGCCAGCCAACGCAATATGCCTCAACGGTTGACACTAATCCGCTCACCCAAAGCAAGCCGTTCACCGTAGTGAAATAAGGCAAACTCACCTGGCGCAATCTTGTGCCAGGTTTCATTGCCTGTTAGCGGTTGGGTTGCGATCACCGTCACCACGTCATTTGGCGTGGTTTGTTGCTGAAAATCAATCTCCACATCCTGATCGAGCAAGGTGGCTTTGCCAAAAGGTGCGCGGCGGGTGATCCAGTAAAGGTTGGTTGAGCAATAGGCCATCACGAAACGCCCGTCAGACAGCAGCATGTTGAATACGCCCTTCTGCCGTAATTGCTCGGCAAGTTGACCAATATAGCGGAACACTGCGGGCCAATTGCTGGGGGTACGTGGATATTTGAGCGCCAACTGGTTCAACAGCCAGCAGAAGGCATATTCACTGTCCGTTTGCCCCACCGGGCGGAAATTACCGGTCGATAATTGGCGGTAACCTTTGAGCTGGCCGTTATGAGCATAGGTCCAGTTGCGCCCCCACAGTTCACGCGTGAACGGGTGGGTATTCTCCAACGCCACTTCACCACGATTGGCCTGGCGGATATGAGAAACCACCGCACAAGACTTGATCGGATATTCCTGCACCAGGCGGGCGATCGGCGAATTGAAACTCGGTTGTGGATCCTTGAAGGTGCGGCAACCATTACCTTCGTAGAAAGTAATGCCCCAGCCATCTTTATGTGGCCCGGTGCCACCACCGCGCTGAACCAACCCACTAAAGCTAAAGCAAATATCGGTTGGCACATTTGCGCTCATCCCGAGCAATTCACACATCGAAAGCCACTCCTCACATGACTGGTCACGCTGCGGGCGCAGCCATATCTACCCGCAACCATTAATCACTGGCCTCTCACTTGCATAAGACTAAGAACCTAGTCCAACAAGGATCTTAGCAGCATCAAGCCTTGGTCATCTCTTTTTCAATAAGCAGAATCAGGATGTGAATCGCTTTGATGTGGATTTCCTGAATACGGTCAGCATAGCCAAAATGCGCAACGCGGATTTCCACATCAGCAGCACTCGCCATTTTGCCGCCGTCTTTGCCCGTTAAAGTGATCACCTGCATTCCCTTGGCGCGAGCCGCTTCGATAGCATTAATCACGTTAGAAGAGTTACCGGAGGTAGAAATACCCAGCAGCACATCTCCTGGCCGGCCAACGGCCTCTACATAGCGTGAAAACACGTAGTCGTAACCAAAATCGTTACTGACACAGGACAGATGGCTGACATCAGAAATCGCGATAGCCGGGTAGCCTGGGCGGTTTTCACGATAACGCCCAGTCAGCTCTTCTGCGAAGTGCATCGCATCACAATGAGAGCCCCCATTGCCGCAGGAAATGACTTTCCCACCCGCTTTAAAGGTATCGGCCAGCAAAACCGCCGCACGTTGAATAGCATCAATGTTGGCATCATCGCTGAGGAATTTCGCCAGAGTATCAGCCGCTTCATTCAGTTCACTGCGAATTAAATCGTGGTACATGGGGATCGCCTCTTTTTTGCTTTGGCATCGTCAATCTTTAATTGTGCAGTGTAACGGATCGCAGAAAAACCGAGAAGTGCTGTGAATGAAACAACACCTGTGTTGAGCTACAGCAGGAGTTTTTCACGGCACGCATCACCAGTTTGTGATTTAAGTTGTAATTAAAGTGTAAACACATTGATAAATGTATAGACATAGACTACAACCAATATATACAACAGGTCAGACCTCTTACTACTTCGGAGCTTCTTATGATGGTTCTTAGCATCGTTGTCCTACTCGCACTTATTGGTGTGGTGTTTTATCACCGAGTGAATCTGGCGTTCAGCAGTTTCCTTTTGCTGGCCTATACGGTGGTGATGGGCGCTATCGGCCTGTGGAGCTATTGGATGCTGCTGCCGTTAGCGGCCATTTTGCTGCCGCTGAATATCACTTCACTGCGCCGCTCGCTGTTTTCTGCCCCTGCGCTGCGTGCTTTCCGTAAAGTGATGCCGCCAATGTCCACTACGGAAAAAGAAGCCATCGAAGCCGGGACCACCTGGTGGGAAGGCGATCTGTTCCGGGGTCAGCCAGACTGGAACAAACTGCACAACTATCCACAACCCAAGTTAACGGAAGAAGAGCAGGCGTTTATCGATGGCCCGGTTGAAGAAGCCTGCCGTATGGCCAATGACTTCCAGATCACCCACGAACTGGCTGACTTGCCGCCAGAACTGTGGGCCTATCTGAAAGAGCATCGCTTCTTCGCCATGATCATCAAGAAAGAGTACGGTGGCCTGGAGTTTTCGCCATATGCGCAAGCTCAGGTGCTGCAGAAACTGGCAGGGGTTTCCGGCATTCTGGCGATTACCGTTGGCGTGCCTAACTCCCTCGGCCCTGGTGAACTGCTGCAACACTACGGCACCGAAGAGCAGAAAAATCACTACCTGCCGGGCCTGGCTCGTGGTGACGAAATCCCTTGTTTTGCCCTGACCAGCCCAGAAGCGGGTTCCGATGCGGGCGCTATTCCAGATACCGGCATCGTCTGTATGGGCGAATGGCAAGGCAAACAGGTGCTGGGTATGCGCCTGACCTGGAACAAGCGTTACATTACATTGGCCCCCATCGCCACTGTGCTGGGCCTGGCATTCAAACTGCATGACCCGGAGCACCTGCTGAGTGCTAACGCATCCCCTGGCATTACCTGTGCGTTGATCCCAACCAACACCCCGGGGGTAGAAATCGGCAACCGCCACTTCCCGCTGAACGTACCATTCCAGAATGGCCCAACCTGCGGCAACGACGTGTTTGTACCGATCGACTACATTATTGGTGGGCCAAAAATGGCCGGTCAGGGCTGGCGTATGCTGGTTGAATGTCTGTCGGTCGGGCGCGGTATCACCTTGCCTTCCAACTCAACGGGCAGCCTGAAATCCATCGCGTTGGCAACCGGGGCTTATGCCCATATCCGCCGTCAGTTCAAAATCTCTATCGGCAAGATGGAGGGGATCGAAGAGCCACTGGCACGCATTGCTGGCAACACTTACGTGATGGATGCCGCCGCTTCGCTGATCACCTATGCGCTGATGCAGGGTGAGAAACCAGCGGTCTTGTCCGCCATCGTCAAATACCATTGTACCCACCGTGGTCAGCAGGCCATCATTGATGCGATGGATATCACCGGCGGCAAAGGCATTATGCTCGGGGAATCTAACTTCCTGGCGCGCGCCTATCAAGGAGCACCGATTGCCATCACCGTGGAAGGGGCCAATATCCTGACCCGTACCATGATGATCTTCGGTCAAGGGGCCATCCGTTGCCATCCTTATGTACTCACAGAAATGGCGGCAGCGCAGAGCAACGATCTGCCAGCGTTCGATAAAGCCCTGCTCGGCCACTTAGGCCACGTCGGTAGCAGTAAAGTACGCAGCCTGTGGCTTGGTTTGACCAATGGCCGCACCAGCAGCAGCCCGACCAAAGATTCGACTCGCCGCTACTATCAGCACTTGAACCGGTTGAGCGCCAATCTGGCCTTGCTGTCTGATGTTTCCATGGGGGTGCTGGGCGGTAGCCTGAAGCGCCGCGAACGTATCTCTGCACGCTTGGGAGATGTACTGAGCCAGATGTATCTGGCCTCGGCAACGCTGAAACGTTTTGAAGATGAGGGCCGCCAGAAAGAAGATCTGCCGCTGGTACATTGGGGTGTGCAAGACAGCCTGAATCAGGCGGAACAAGCGCTGGATGATTTATTGCGTAACTTCCCGAACCGCTTTATCGCGGGTGCCCTGCGCGTGGTGGTTTTCCCGTTTGGCCGCGTCCATTCGGCCCCTGCGGATCGCCTCGATCATCAATTGGCGAAGATCCTCCAACAGCCTTCCGCTACCCGCAGCCGTTTGGGGCGTGGCCAGTATTTGGCACCCAGTGAACATAATCCGGTTGGTTTGCTGGAAACGGCACTGGCTGACGTGATCGCTGCAGAACCTATTCATGAGCGCCTCTGCAAGCAAATGGGTAAAAGCTTGGCGTTTACCCGGTTGGATCGCTTGGCACAGCGTGCGTTAGAAGAAGGTAAAATCAATGCTGACGAGGCGAAAATCCTGGTGAAAGCCGAAGAAAGCCGTCTGCGTTCGATCAACGTTGATGACTTCGCGCCTGAAGCGCTGGCGGCACACAAGCCGGAAAAGCCAGCGAAGAAGGAAAAACGCCAGCAGCAGACTGAAGTGGCATAATTTTCTACCCTACCCCATCCTCAGGGGCGATACATATCGCCCCTGAGACTGCAAACAAAGCCCGTTATTAGGGGGAGCGTGCCGAAGGGGTCGTAGCGGCGTAAGCCGCCGGAGCGCCCCTCGGTGCGCTAGACCCGGGTATCTCGGGTTAAAAAAACACTTTGTCATCAAGCTCAGGGGCAATACACCTCGCCCCTTTTTCTTAGTTTCTCAACCATGCTGGCGAATACGCGCCAACAATGCATCAACGTGCTCAACATGCGCTGCATTGGCGATCAAGGCGCGCCCGAGATTAAGCGCCCTGCGTTGACATTCAGTTTGCATTTCAGGGTCGGTAATATTGTCCAGATCGGCGACATGGGCCAATCCAATCGTGCGGCGAATCAGTTCAGTACCCGCATACCCCACCGCATCCTGCCAAACCTGCTGCAAAAACTGCTCGGCATAGCCCGGCAGCGCCAATGCCACATCGCGGGTGTGTTGATGGCATAACGTCAGGAAACGATCGGCAAAAATCAGCCACAGTTCACGTACATCCTGCAACCGCTGTTCGCGCGCTGCAGTCGCCTCGCGTGGGCTAAGCAACCCCGGTAAACCGCAATAATTCAGCAGCAGGTTACCCATTGCGCTACCCACATCAAACCCAATCGGCCCATAGAAACCAAACTCGGCGTCAATGGCTTTCAGTTTACCTTCTGCAACAAAAATCGAACCGCTGTGAATATCACCGTGCAGCAATGCTTCGGCCTTACTCAGAAAACGATGCTTCAGCCCGGCAACCGCCAGTTTCAGGGCAGCGTCATGGCGTAGTTCCTGCACCTGCGGTAGCAGCGCTTCATTAAACTGATTACGTTCATGGTCGATATAGGGATCGGTGAAAAACAGATCTTCGGTGATCTGACACAGTTCAGGGTTAGCGAAACGGGCAACCTCTGCCTTTTTCTTTTGCGCATCCTGGTAAAAATCTGAGGTATGAAACAGGGTCTGCGCCAGGTATTCCGCCAACTGCCCAACCGCCAACGGATAATAACGCCCTTTCAGCAGTTCACTGCGCCAGATGTGGTGATCGGAGAGATCTTCCTGCACCATCACCGCCAATTCAGGATCGTGATGTAATACTTGCACCGTATGGCGTGGGCATAAAGCACCATGAACCAGCAGGGTCTCTGCCTCAATACGTGCCCGATCCAGCGTTAACGGCCAGGACTCCCCCACACAGCGCACATAAGGCAGCGCCTGCTTGACGATGACACGGCTCACACCTTCATGATCGCGGATCTTAAATACCAGGTTCAGATTACCGTCACCAATCTCATCGGCACTCACCAGGTTCTGTGGCTCGGCAACCTGCCCGTATTGGCGGGCATATTCAACAGCATCGGCAGCAGTAAACGTACGATAAAGCGACATCCCCAACCCCTCTCGCGATGATTTTTATTTTTTGCGGCAAACGCATTTAGCCATCTATACATCTGGAAGTCATGTTGGCAGAATAGCCTGACAGATGCAATCACTGCGTAACAAGGATTTAACTGCCAATGCAAATGCTTAACACGACCAGTTTGAACCTGAAGGAAAATCGACTTTGGATCCTCGATCAGCAGGCGCTACCACAGGAGAAGTGCTGGCTGCCCTGCGACAGCGTGGATGAATTGGTGGGGCATATCCGTGCTCTGCGGGTGCGTGGCGCGCCGCTGATTGGCCTGTCGGCCAGCCTGCTGTTGGCGCTGCTGGCCGAACGTGGTTTATCCCCAGCCGAGCTGGAACAGGCGTTGCTTACTTTGCGGGCCTCGCGCCCCACGGCAGTTAACCTGATGAATAATCTGGATCGCATGAAGCAGGCACTGGCCCAACCAGATTGGGTTACGGCGATGGCCACTGAAGCACTGCGTTTGGTAGAGGAAGACCGGGCGCTGTGCGATCGCATTGCCGATCACGGTGCTGAGCGGGTGCTACCGGGCAGCCGCCTGCTGACCCACTGTAATACCGGCGGCTTGGCCACCGCTGGCATCGGTACCGCCATTGGTGTGTTGCTGCGAGCCCACCAGCAAGGCAAGGTGACACAGGTTTGGGTGGACGAAACTCGTCCGCTATTGCAAGGGGGCCGCCTCACCGCCTGGGAGTTAGGCGAATTGGGTATCCCTTACCAGCTGATTTGCGATTCGATGGCCGCCAGCCTGATGGCCGCTGGCAAAGTCGATGCCGTCTGGGTCGGAGCCGACCGCATTGCCGCTAACGGTGATGTCGCCAACAAAATCGGCACTTACAGCCTGGCGGTGCTGGCACATTACCACCGCATTCCGTTTTACGTGGCCGCGCCGCATACTACCCACGATCAGCATTGCCCAAACGGGGCGGCGATCCCTATCGAACAACGTGCAGTCGCAGAGGTGACCGGTGTCGCAGGCAGCTTTGGCTCCTGCCAATGGGCACCCATTGATGCTCCGGTGTATAACCCGGCGTTTGACGTCACGCCAGCCGCCTTAATCAGCGGATGGGTGTTGGACTGCGGCGTCATCTCCCCGCAACAGGTCGCTGACGGGATTTTTCAGCAGGCATTGCGTTAAACGCAGTTGACTGAGTTTTCTGTATTTTTGCGGCGACATGCCAACATACTTGTGAAAGGTGCTGTAAAAACGGCTGCTTGAGCGAAACCCCGCCGTCAGCGCGATATCCAGAATGGTTTTATCCGTATCGCTCAGCAGTGCCCTGACATGGTTGATCCGCATCGCCGTAATGTACTGCTTCATGGTCAATTGCATCACGCGCTGGAAAATCCCCATGGCATAATTGGGGTTGAGCTTGACGTGTTCAGCCACGCTATCAATGGTCAGTGCCTGATCGTAGTTGTCGGCGATAAACCCCAGCATCTGGCTGACATAAAACTGCGCGTGCCTGGAAACACCGTTTTTATGGGTGCGCGCGGCTTTATTGACCAGAATGGGTTGCCAGCCGGAAAGGCTGAAGCGCTTGAGCATCAAACCAATTTCGTCAATCGCCAATTGGCGGATTTGCTCATCGTCACTGGTGAGTTCCACCTGCCAGCGCTGCACTTCAAAAGCGCTGATTTGATGGGCTGTAAGCGATTTCACCACCATGCCATGCGTGACGTGGTTGATCAGTTCCCGATCCAGTGGCCATGAGAGAAACAGATGCATCGGCAGATTCAGGATCGCCATGCTCTGGCAGTGACCCGCCTGAGTAAGCTGATGGGGGACACAAGCCCAGAACAGTGTGATATGCCCCTGCTTGATCTGCACCACCTCATCGTTGATCAGGTACTCCACATCGCTGTCAAAAGGCACATTCACTTCCACCTGACCATGCCAGTGGCTGGAAGCCATCGCGAGCGGGGCGCGTAATTCGATGTCCATCCGTTGATAGTCGGAATAAAGCGACAGCGGGCTGCGCGCCACCGGGTCGGTACTGCTGCACATATCGGGATCGGGCGCTAAAGCGCGCACCACAGAGTTTTCCATCACCAGCGTCTCCCGTTTCCTGAATGGTCACAATTGTGGCATAAGCGCAGAAAACCGGGCGCGATCGAGGCCACATCTCCTTAACAATTCGCATTAACTGCCCCACATTCTCTGCTTTTCCTCCCTTTTTGTCCCATAAACTCAGATTTACCAGACTGATACGCAGAATCTGAGCTTATGGGAATGCTCACCCGGGAACATGGAAGCGTTGCCACCGTGCGTCGTGCCACCATGGCGTTATCCCAACCTGCCACTGGAGAGCATGTATGTCAGTCCCAAAAATCACTTTTATCGGCGCTGGCTCGACCATTTTTGTTAAAAACATCCTGGGTGATGTGTTTCATCGCCAAGCGTTTAAATCGGCGCATATCGCGCTGATGGACATCGATGAAACGCGTTTGGAAGAGTCGCACATTGTGGTGCGTAAACTGATGGACTCTGCCGATGCCAACGGGCGTATCACTTGCCATACCGATCAGAAAGCGGCCCTCAGCGGGGCGGACTTTGTGGTGGTCGCTTTTCAGATTGGCGGTTATGAGCCCTGCACCGTCACTGATTTTGACGTGTGCAAACGCCATGGTCTGGAACAAACCATCGCCGACACGCTGGGCCCCGGCGGCATTATGCGGGCACTGCGCACCATCCCACACCTGTGGCAGATCTGCGCAGACATGACAGAAGTTTGCCCAAACGCCACCATGCTTAACTACGTCAACCCCATGGCGATGAACACTTGGGCAATGTATGCCCGCTATCCGCAGATTAAGCAGGTTGGGCTGTGCCACTCCGTGCAGGGCACGGCAGAAGAACTGGCGCGCGACCTGAATATCGACGCCAGCGAATTACGCTATCGCAGTGCCGGGATCAACCATATGGCCTTTTACCTTGAGCTGGAGAAAAAAGAGGCTGATGGTCAGTACCGCAGTATTTATCCCGATCTGCTGAATGCCTACGCCAGCGGCCAGGCACCGAAAGCCAATATTCACGGTAACCCGCGTTGCCAGAACATTGTGCGCTATGAAATGTTCAAAAAACTGGGCTACTTTGTGACCGAATCTTCTGAGCATTTTGCGGAATATACCCCGTGGTTTATCAAGCCAGAGCGAGCTGACCTGATCGAACGTTACAAAGTGCCGCTGGATGAATATCCGAAACGGTGCGTTGAACAGTTAGCGAACTGGCAGCGGGAACTTGAAGAGTACAAAACGGCGGATCGCATTGAGATTAAGCAGTCCAACGAATATGCCAGCACCATCATGAACGCGCTGTGGACCGGTGAACCCAACGTGATCTATGGCAACGTGCGTAACGATGGCCTGATCGATAACCTGCCGCAGGGATGCTGCGTGGAGGTCGCCTGTCTGGTGGATGCCAACGGTATCCGCCCAACCAAAGTGGGCAAACTCCCCTCACATCTGGCCGCGCTGATGCAGACCAACATCAACGTGCAGACGCTGCTGACCGAAGCCATTCTGACGGAAAACAAAGAGTACGTTTACTACGCCACCATGATGGATCCGCATACCGCTGCGGTATTGGGCATCGAGGAAATCTATGCACTGGTTGACGATCTGATCGCCGCTCATGGTGACTGGCTGCCAGCCTGGCTGCACGGATAACGCTTTGCGATCGTCAGGTGCCGGGCACCTGATCCCCATTAAACAGCAGGAGGGCGCTGGCAACGGTGACCCTGTACCCTATGAGTGTTTCAATAACCACCAAGTTCAGCTACGGTTTTGGCGCTTTCGGTAAAGACTTCGCCATCGGCATTGTTTACATGTACCTGATGTATTACTACACCGATGTGGTGGGGTTATCGGTGGGTATCGTCGGGAGCTTATTCCTGGTTGCGCGCATCTGGGACGCCCTCAACGATCCGATCATGGGCTGGATTGTTAACAATACCCGCACACGCTGGGGGAAGTTCAAACCCTGGATCCTGATCGGCACAATCACTAACTCCATCGTGCTTTTTCTGCTGTTCAGCGCCCACCACTTTGAGGGGACGGCGCAACTGGTGTTTGTCATCGTGACCTATATTCTTTGGGGCATGACCTATACCCTGATGGATATTCCTTTCTGGTCGCTGGTACCCACCATCACGTTGGATAAGCGCGAGCGTGAGGAATTAGTGCCCTATCCACGCTTCTTCGCCAGCTTGGCCGGGTTTGTTACCGCCGGGGTAACGCTGCCTTTCGTCAATTACGTGGGCGGTGGCGATCGCGGGTTCGGGTTCCAGATGTTTACTCTGGTTCTGATCGCTTTCTTTGTCGCTTCAACCATTATCACCCTGCGTAACGTCAAAGAGGTGTATTCCTCTGATAACACAGCAGAGGGTGCCAACCGGATCAACCTGAGAACCATGATCGGGTTGATCTACAAAAATGATCAGCTCTCCTGCCTGCTCGGCATGGCGTTGGCCTACAACATCGCTTCCAACGTCATCACTGGTTTTGCGATTTACTACTTCACCTACGTGATTGGCGATGCAGAACTCTTCCCCTATTACATGTCTTACGCCGGGGCTGCTAACCTGATTACGCTGATCCTGTTCCCGCGTTTGGTGAAGACGCTTTCACGCCGTATCCTGTGGGCCGGAGCTTCGATCATGCCGATTCTTGGCGGCGGTGTACTGCTGGGCATCGCCACTGCGGGCTATCACAACCTGTTGCTGATCTCACTGGCAGGGGTGTTACTCAATATTGGCACCGCGCTGTTCTGGGTGTTACAGGTGATCATGGTGGCCGATACCGTCGACTACGGCGAGTACAAGCTTAATGTGCGCTGTGAGAGTATCGCCTATTCGGTGCAAACACTGGTGGTGAAGGCGGGATCGGCCCTGTCGGCATTTTTTATCAGCCTGGTGCTCGGCATCGTCGGTTATGTGCCTAATGTTGCCCAATCACCAGAGACCGTGGTCGGCATGCAATTCATCATGATCGCGTTACCGGCGCTGTTCTTCTGCATAACGCTGTTTATCTACTTCCGGCTTTATAAACTGAACGGCAATTTTCAGCACCAAATCCAGACCCATCTGCAGGATAAATATCGCCAGACGCTGGATGAGCCAATGCCGGAAACAGGCCGCATTCTGTTGCCAGAAGCGGAAGCCAAGGGGTGATTATGGAGTGGGTTTCACTTATCGGTTATCTGGCAGCCAGCCTGACAACGCTCTCTTTTTTGCCACAGGCCATCAAGGTGATCTCCACCCGCAATACGCAGGGCATCTCTTTGTTGATGTACGCGATGTTTGTGGCAGGTTTACTGCTGTGGCTGATTTATGGCGTGTTGATCGGCAATATGGCCGTCAGCCTGGCTAACCTGCTGACGTTGCTGTTTGCCCTGCCGATTCTGGTGATTAAGTACCGAAATCGTTGAACCTTTGATATTTTCTCCTGCCGGTTCATCAGGCAGGAGAAAAGCCCGCTCAGAATCGAAATTAAGCCAAACGCGGGAAAGCATCGGCAATCTTGTCACCGGTAAATTGCGCTACCCAGCCTTGTGGATTATCAAATAGGCGGATCGCGACAAAGTCTGGTGCTGAACCCATATCAAACCAATGGCGGGTATTAGCTGGCACCGAGAGCAGATCGTTTTTCTCACACAGGATCTGGAACACCTTGCCCGCCAGATGCAGGCAGAACAGCCCTCTCCCTTCCACAAAGAAGCGCACTTCGTCTTCGCCATGAGTATGCTCGGCTAAAAATTTGCCACGCAGTTCCTGGCGCTGTGGGTTATCCGGGCGCAGGCTAATGACATCCCAACTCTGATAGTTTTTTTCTGCCACCAGCCGATCGATTTCATGCTGATAGGCAGCAATCACCGCATCTGGCTGCGGATTATCCCCCAACTCGCGATCCGCCTGCCAGCGCTCAAAACGCACGCCAATCTGTGCCAATTGCTGCTGAATAGCCTGCTCGTCGTTACTCTGCCACAGCACCCGTTGTGGTTCTGCGTCACTGAAGATCGTTAATCCACTCATGCCACAAACTCCCTCAAGTCAATCTGTTCGAAATGGTTTACCTGTGGATGCTGGCTCTGAGGATCGGCCACATCGCGAATCAACTGACAAGTGCGCCAACCCGCAGCCCGTGCTGCATCAAGTTCCTGATGAATATCAGAAAGAAACAACAGCTCTGCGGGTTCCAGCGCGATATCCCGGGCGATATTCTGATAAGACCCGGTTTCACGCTTAGCGCCTACGCGGGTATCAAAATAGCCACTGAACAAAGGCCGCAGATCACCCGCGTCGCTGTAACCAAACAGCAGTTTCTGCGCCTCCACCGAGCCAGAAGAATAGACGTACAGCTTGATCCCTTGCTGCTGCCAGGCCACCAGTTGCCCGGCTACTTCCGGGTAGAGATGACCACGAAAATCACCGTTGTGATAACCCGCGCGCCAAATCATCCCCTGTAAGGCTTTCAGCGCGGTCGATTTGCGATCTTCATCCATAAAGCGATAAAGCGCCGCTATCAGCTGCTCATGATCCGCATCCGGCTGGGCAATCTCTGCGCGTAATGCGGTCAGCGCTTCGGCGACTTCCGCGTCGGCAGCCTGGGCTCGTACAAACGCGGCCAAGCGCTCGCGGGCATAAGGGAATAACACCTGATGAACAAAGCGGATATCGCTGGTGGTGCCTTCAATATCGGTCACAATCGCGCGGATCATTGAGCCTCCAATAAGCGGCATTGCAGTTCACACTGGAACAGGAACTCCAAACCTTCAAGATGGCGGCGGGCTTCTGCCACCTGTTTGCCCCAGCAATACAGCCCGTGCCCTCGCACCAACAAACCGTATGGTAACGCTGTGGTTTCTGCATAAGCCGCAACGCGGGCCGCTAGCGCGTCAATATTCTGGTCGTTATCAAAAATCGGTATTTCTACGCGATTCAAATGACTGTGCTGTCCGCTGAGGGATTTTTGCATCTCATACCCTTGCAGCACCAGCGCCCCACTCTTCTCCACGCGGGACAGCACGGTAGCATTCACCGAGTGGGTATGCAGGATCGCCGTTACCTCAGGATACAAGCGGTAGATCAAAGTATGCAGGCCGGTTTCTGCCGAAGGCGTGCGGCCACTCAGGGCCTGATTGCTGGCGATGTCCACCGGTAAAAAATCCTGCTCCGTCAGGCGGCCTTTGTCTTTACCAGACTCGGTGACCAAACAGCGTTCACCATCAAGGCGCAGCGACATATTACCACCGGTCGCCGGGCACCAGCCCTTGTCACCTATCCAGTGGCATGCAGCCAGTAACGCATCAAGTTGCGGGTTTGCGGTCATTCACTCGGTTTCCTGCAAGTTAGCGAAAAGGATATAGCCATCTAAACGTCTTGATTGCCAAAGGTTAACACCGTGTTATATTGTTGGCAACACAAGCGCCTAGAGTAAAAACCTGAAATGAGCACTTCACCCCTGATTCCCGCAAGCAAATTACCGGCCCTCGGCACCACCATTTTTACCCAGATGAGTGCGCTGGCCCAACAACATCAGGCGATTAATCTGTCGCAAGGGTTCCCGGACTTTGACGGCCCGGAGTATCTGAAACAGCGCCTGAGCTGGCACGTCAGCCAAGGGGCCAACCAGTATGCGCCGATGACCGGCGTTGCCCCGTTGCGTGAAGCCATTGCTGAAAAAACTGCGCAACTTTATGGTTGGCAGCCAGATGCCACCAGCGAAGTGACCATTACCGCAGGCGCAACAGAAGCTCTGTTCGCCGCCATCAGCGCCCTAGTACGCCCTGGCGACGAAGTGATTTGCTTTGATCCCAGCTACGACAGCTATGCCCCGGCAGTGCAGCTTTCCGGCGGTGAGTTAAAACGTCTCACTTTGCAACCACCAGCCTTCAAAGTGGATTGGCAGCAATTTGCCACCTTGATCTCGCCGCGCACCCGGCTGGTGATCCTCAATACTCCGCATAACCCTTGTGCCACGGCATGGCATGCAGCAGATATGCAACAACTGTGGGCAGCAATTGCAGAGCACGAAATCTACGTGCTGAGTGACGAAGTGTACGAGCACATTTGTTTTGCCGCTGGCGGCCATACCAGCGTGCTGGCACATCCGCAACTGCGCCAGCGGGCCATTGCCGTCTCTTCCTTCGGTAAAACCTTTCATATGACCGGCTGGAAAGTGGGTTACTGCGTCGCGCCTGCCGCACTGAGTGCCGAAGTGCGCAAGGTTCACCAATACCTGACCTTTTCCGTTAACACTCCGGCCCAGTTGGCCTTGGCCGATATGCTACGGGCAGAACCCGCACATTGGCAGCAGTTACCCGTATTCTACCTTGCCAAACGCGATCGTTTTGTGCAGGCTTTGGCGAGCAGCAGGCTGAAAATTCTGCCGAGCGCAGGAACCTACTTCCTGCTGGCAGATTACAGCGCCATTTCCGATCTGGATGATGTGGCTTTCTGCCGTTGGTTAACCGAGCACGCAGGCGTAGCGGCAATCCCTCTTTCCGTCTTCTGTGCCGAACCTTTTCCTCATCAATTGATCCGGCTGTGCTTCGCTAAACAGGATGCCACGCTGGACGCAGCCGCGGAGCGGTTATGTCGACTTTGAAAATTAGCCTATTGCAGCAACCTCTGGTCTGGCGTGATGGCAAAGCCAATCTGCGCCAGTTCGACGCGTTACTTGCGCCAATGACTGGCCGCGATCTGATCGTGTTACCGGAAATGTTTACCACCGGATTTGCTATGGATGCCGGTGAAAGCGCCTTGCCAGAGCAACAGGTCATCGACTGGTTGCATAGCTGGGCGGTAACAACCAACGCCCTGATCGGTGGCAGCGTGGCGCTAAAAACCGCAGAGGGGGCGGTTAACCGTTTCCTGTTGGTCGAACCCGGCGGCAAGGTGCATTTCTACGATAAACGCCATTTGTTCCGTATGGCAGGTGAGCACTTGCATTATCAGGCAGGAACCCGGCGCGAAGTGTTTGAATGGCGCGGCTGGCGTATTCTGCCGCAAATCTGTTACGACCTGCGCTTCCCGGTCTGGTCACGTTATCAGCAGGATTACGATCTGGCGCTGTACGTCGCCAACTGGCCTGCGCCGCGCAGCCTGCACTGGCAAACGTTGTTGACCGCGCGCGCGATTGAAAATCAGGTTTACGTTGCGGGTTGCAACCGTGTGGGTGAAGACGGCAATGGCCTGAATTATAGTGGTGATAGCCTGATTATCAGCCCGCAGGGGGAACGACTGGCCAGCACTGAACCGGGCATGGCAGCCCGATTAGATGCGGAATTATCGTTAGAGAATCTGCAAAGCTATCGTGATGCATTTCCAGCCTGGCGCGATGCCGATAGCTTCAACTATCAAGATTGAGAATAACAGGGCGCCGCGAGCCTGCAGCGCCCTCTGCCACTTATCTCTCGCGGAATGCCTCGCGTGCTTTTAACACCGGTTTCAGCAAGTAAGACAGTATCGTTTTCTCGCCGGTACGAATTTCAACATTCGCCACCATCCCGGGGATAATGGGGAAAGTTTTATTCTTAACGTGCAACGCCGCCTGATCGGTTCGTACATAGACGCGATAGTAGGTTGAATCCCCACGGCCAGATCGCGCTTTCTCTTCATCAATCAGAGTATCCGAGCTGATGTGTTCCACAACACCGCTCAACCCGCCATAAATGGCGTAATCATAGGCGGTGATTTTGACCGTGGCGGGCAAGCCAGGGCGTATAAAGGCGACATCTGCCGGTTTGATCTGGGCTTCAACCAGCAGGTTATCTTCAAGAGGGATAATGGTCATGATTTCCGCCCCCTGCTGGATAACCCCACCTACGGTATTGATTCGGATGTTATTCACCGTGCCGCGCACTGGTGCCACCAGAGTGGTTCGCTGCATCACATCTTGGCGGCCACGCAGGATTTCCTCTGCCTGTGCCAACTCGGATTCCAGCTTGTTCAGTTCGTTATTGGCATCAGAACGGAAACGGTTGGTGCGTTCGGCAATCTGCAGTTGAAACTCGTTTGCCTGCCTGCGCAAACGCAGGATTTCCACATCCGACACCAACCCTTTTTTGGCCAAGGGGGCTGAAAGCTGTACCTCGTTTTCTGCCAGCGCTAGGCTTTTCTTCAGCGCTTCCACGCTCTCATTCAGGGTTCGCAACTGCGCATTGTAAGCCTGAGTTTCGTCACTGACGATACTGGGCTCCGCCATCACCTCGGGCGGAAACACCAACGGAGTACTATAAGCCTGCGCGCGCAACCGGGCTATAGAGGCCTCTAATGCCAAGACTTTCGACCGAGACTCACCATAGCTGGAGTCAGCACGCGTCGGATCCATCTTCAGCAACACCTGCCCCTTTTCAACCACATCGCCTTCGCGCACTTTCAACTCTTCGAGGATCCCGCCTTCAAGGCTCTGGATGACCTGTTCGCGACTGGCGGGGATAACTTTACCGTCGCCGCGCGTGATCTCTTCAACGCGGGCAAAATGTGCCCAAACCAGTGCAACCACAACCACTAATGCGATCGTGTACAGCATAATCATGCTGAACGGCGTTTTTTGCGAGATCAACGCCGCTTGCAGGTCATTGATAAACGCCATATCGTCGCCTTCAACTTTCCCGCTAGCGGTTTCTTTGCTGCTTTTATTGCTTGTAGCGATCTCGTTCTGTGCTGGGGATTTAAGGCCATCTTTCTTCATCACTATGCTCCCCTTTTCCGTTCAGCGATTTCTGCAACGCCATTACCTGGTTCCGCTGGTGCTGCTTTTGCCGCTTCAGCCTGGGCATTCTGCTGGTTTTTCTTCTGGCTGTTGGCATTAAGCCGGGCGATAACCTGATCTTTAGGGCCGTCCGCTATCACACGACCATCGTCCAGCACGATCAGCCGATCAAAAATATTCAACACGGACATCCGGTGGGTCACGATCACCAGGGTTTGCCCTTCTATCGCTTTCTGTAGCTGACGGATAAACAACGTTTCTGTCAACGCATCCATTGAGCTGGTAGGCTCATCCATCAGCAGAATTTTGGGCCGCAATAGCAGGCAGCGAGCCAATGCAACCAACTGTTTTTGCCCGCCAGACAGCGAACTGCCCATTTCACCTACCGACATGTCATAGCCCAACGGATGCTTGGCCGCTATCCGGTCCAGACCGGTCATACGCGCAACGCGCAAAAACTCTTCGGTACTGGCACCCGGGTTGCCAATGGTGACGTTATAACGCAAGGTGCCATGGAATAATCGACAGTCCTGGCCGACATACCCCACTGCAGCCCGCCAGTCAGCCGGATCCACCTGTGTTGCATCGACACCATCGATAGTAATTTGGCCACTACGTGGTTGCAGCAAACGGCCCATCACTCGTAGCAGCGTCGATTTCCCACTGCCAATGCTGCCAATAATCGCCACCCGCTCGCCCGCGTGAATATTGATATTAATGTTCTCCAATATGGAAGGAGGAACCATGACGCCCGGTACCGGATAGGCAAAACCGACTTTTCTCAGTTGCAGGTTCCCGGTGAAATTCGGCGTCGGCAGATAGTTAATCGCGGCATCACGCTCTGTCGGTAGCTCCATCAACTGATTCAATGATTTCAGAGCAGTTTTGGCATGCTGATAACGCAGCGCCAAAGCCACTACCGAAGCTAATGGCCCCAACGAACGGCCAGACAGGATCACTACCCCAATCATCGAACCCATGGTCAGTTCACCCGCATGGATCAGATAAACGCCAAACACCACAATGACCACCGTGGTCACCTGTTGCATAAAGCTAACGAAGTTGGATGTCAGTGAGGAAAGGTAACGGGTCTTCATGGAGGAAGCCGCCGCCAACGCGCTGAAGTCATCCCAGCGCTTTTGCATTACGCCTTCGCCCCGGGCCGCTTTCAACGCTTCAAGCCCCTCAATAGTCTCGATTAACAGCCCCTGTTTCTGGGATATCTCACGAATATTCTCCCCCATATAGCGGCTGAGCGGCCATTGGATACACACGCTGACCAACAAAATAATAGGGATTGCAATCAACGGTACGATCGCCAGTTGCCCCCCGATCAGATAGATGATCAGCATAAACAGGATACAGAACGGCAAATCTGACAGCGTTGATAAGGTCGCTGATGTTACAAAATCCCGAACGGCTTCAAAATCGCGTAATTGGTTAGCAAAAGACCCCGTTGACTGCGGTTTGCTCTCCATGCGCATTGCCATCACCTGGCGGAACAATTTAGCCCCCAGAATCAGATCGGCTTTCTTACCTGCCACATCAATCAGATAAGTACGCACTTGCCGTGAGATGAATTCAAAGACAATCGCAATCAATACCCCAATCGCCAGCGACCATAAGGTCACATAAGCCTGAGTCGGGATCACGCGGTCATAAACGTTCATGGTGAAAAATGTACTAGCCAGCGTCAGAATATTGGCCAGCAAAGCAGCCAGCGCCGCGCTGTAAAAATAGTGACGATAGCGCCACAGGGTTGAAAACAGCCAGTGCCCTTCGCGGTTAGCCTCTGGCAGGATTTCGTCATCTGTACGCTTATCAAGTTTGGGTTGCGGGTTCGCCAACATCGCGTACCCACTATACAGAGTGGCCAGATCGCCCTCAGACATCTGCAAAGTACCGCCACTTTCCGGCACGATCACCTGATATTGCTGATCGCCGCGTTTACCACTACGTGAAGTGATGATGCAATAGCTGCCATCATTGCAAGCCAGTACCAAAGGCATAAGATAAGAAGAGAGCTTGCCCAGATCTCTTTTTATCCATCCACCAGAAATACCCACTTGCCCCAGCATCCGTAGAGCAAGTTCCGGCGTCAACTTTTCGCCACGCGGTAATCCCGCGTATAACACTTCTTTGCTTGCGAACTTATTATGATGCTGGCATAACCATTCAACTGCCCATAGCAATGAATCTTTAGCATTATCTTCAATATTATCAAAGTCAGTGGATTCTAATACGGGCGGAGGAGTAATTTGCTCACTCATAGCTGCTCTCTGGCTTCATAAATAACCTGCATTAATTGGTTATACTTAATTATATTTAAGCGTAGCAAAGGAAATACCCCCTCGCAAGCCAACGCACCAATCACAAAAAAAAACCATTTTAAAACATGAAAATACAAAAAAAAGATGCAAGCAAGATTAAATATAATCCAATTAGGATTATACTGAAACACTTTAATAATTGACTTTTAATCAGAAAGGAACTTTAAGCTATTGCAGCCAGGATTTATAATAAATGAATAGGCCACCTAATATTATGGCCTATTTTTGCATTAACTATTTTATACCCTTCATACTTCGAGTGACTTGGGGGTTGTTACTTGACGATGATATCGACACGCCGACTATTGATATTACACCCCATATCCTGGCCTGCCGCACAACCTTCAGCACTTGGCGCAACGCCCATGCCTTCAACTGCCACGATGCGGGAAGGCGCAACCCCTGCCTGAGTCAATAAACTGCGTACCGCCTGAGCTCTGGCGTTAGAAAGCCGCACATTAGACTCAGGGTGACCAACCGCATCGGTGTAACCGTGCAGTTCAACAGCTACAGCACCCGGTGCCCGCTTGATAAAATCAATTACAGTACGCAGTTTAGCCTGCGACTCAGGTAAGATTGCTTTGGCATCGCTCTTGCCAAACTGAAACAGTACCGTTTCTTGGAGCAACAAGGCATTACTGGCGTTCACGTATTCGCACGGTTTGACCTGAGAAGCCCGGTTCACAATACGCGTCTGCTTGCGCAGAGAATTTAATTCGCTCTCAGCCATCACACGATCTGCCAATGCGGTCGTAGTCCCTTTAGAACCTGGGTTAACCTGCAGGAAATAAGTCCCCCCTGCTTTCATTGTTAATTGGTGAGTCGGGTTTTGTTTTCCCTGGTAGTTTGGCTGATCGTTAAAGTATGATTCAACAGCATGTACCCCAGGCTTAACGCAGAACACACTAAACTCGCCAGGCAATAACGCTGATTGCAGTTCACGATCCACATAAATAGCCGCTGGCAGTTCCCCTTGCGGATAGTAAAACACCACCTGAGCCAGATCTGCAGTAACATCGGCAACGGGCCGATACTGATCTGCACCGAATGAATGCGCCACATGCGCTACATCTGATCCAGCACGCGCAGGTTGCTGTTCGGCCATAGCGCCGAAAGAAAATACCCCCGCCACCAAAGCAATCAACGAAACTTTGACTGACTTACGTCCATGATAAACAACTTTCATTATTCAATAACTCCAAAATCACCGCATACATCTTCTCTCGCGTCGATTGACCCGAGCAGTCGCTGAAGATTTATCTGCTGCTGATGCACAAAATTAAAATACCAATCTGCTTTACCATTTTTCTCTCAACGGTTGCTGCCTAGACACAGAGCCGCTGGGGAATGGCCCACGGTCTTGAACCGTGGGCGTTTTATCGGTTAAACAATAATTTGGTTATTCTGCAATAACGTTTCCAGATCGGTATGCACGTTGGATAACGTTACAACGCCGGTAAAGGCATGCTGTCCACCCTGACCATCACGGTCAATACTGATCACCGTGTCGGCCCCGCTGGTCTCTACCTTCAGGTACTTGAGAATACCTTGGGAAGAGTAGTCCAGCTCCATCTTGCCATCGTCCTGGAAGAAGGAGATCGGACCGTTGTAGTCCAGCAGATCGCTCAGGTCGATCAGATCGGCGTCATTGTCCGTTGCAACGTTGCCCACGTGGAAGCCATGGACCGTGTCGTGACCGTTACCGCCCGTCCCGTCACTTTCCATACCCGCCAACACCTTGTACATCAGCGTGTCGTTGCCACCGTTAATCAGGTAGAACGTGTCATTGCCACCCCGGCCTTCAAACAGGTTGTTGGCCGAGTTGTCAGTGAAGGTGTCGCCCTGATTGCTCCCGATCAAGCCTTCGATACTCACCAGCTTGTCGTTACCGTGACCCGTCGCAGTGCCTGTCCACAGGTTGGCCGTAATGGCGCCCGGTGCCCGACTGTAATCGACGATGTCCATCCCCGCCGTTGCACTCCAGACCGCCTGACCGCTCACGGTCTGGTTCCAGCCACCACCGCCGGTATAGGTATCGTCACCCGCTGAACTGAAGAAGGTGTCGTTATACCCGGTGCCAGTGATCCCGCTGCTGCCAATGGTATTGTTGACATCATTGGTGTTTTCCGCCGTCAGCACATAAGCATCATGCGCCTTGCCGGTGGTCAACCCGCCCCAGTTTTCGTTGACGGTGGTGTTGATGTTGCCACCCTGCTCACCGGCAAACGCCCCCACGTGGTTGGCTGCACCGTTGGTGATGCGCAACAGCTGTACCGAGTACACTTCGTCCGCTTTCAGGCCGAAGAAGCTCACCAGACCCATGCTATTGCTGGAGCCGGACGCCTGCGGGTTAATCAGTTGCGTCGCCACCAGGTTACCGTGCGAGTCATACAGCTTGACGGTGTTGCTGTAGAAGGTATTGATGCCGTTGCCGTCAACAATACGGATCTGCAGGCTGGTACCGTCTGCCGCGATGTTGGTGTTCTTCACCAGCAGCGTTGGCGCTGACGCATCGCCAGACACCACCGCCCCATCCGCACCGGAGCGGTACAGCACCAGGTCCATCGAGCCATCCCAGTCGTAATCCAGCGCCACCGCACCCGTCAGGTTGCTGTAGGTCTGGCTGGTCAGGCTGACCGCATTGGTCCCCCACACGTTGTTACCCTGGTTCAGATACAGCACCGGGCTACCGGTCACACCCGAACGAGGCACTTCGATGATGTCCATCTTGCCATCGTGGTTCCAGTCCACCGCCAGCGAGGTACCGCCGTCCAGGCTGTCACCAAACCACAGCGCCTGCGCATCGGTCGCCAGCAGCTTGCCGGTGCCGTCGTTCAGGTAGATGCGGCTCTCGTTACCGTCCACCGCATTTTTCGCCCCACGACTGATAAACAGATCCAGCCAGCCATCACCGTTGTAGTCGGCGTAGGTCATGGAAATCGACAGGTTACCGTAGTCGGTCGCACCGTCGCTGCGGAACACGTTGGCATAATAGCCTACCTCACCAAAGGTGGTCGAAGTGGTGCCGTTGGTCTGGTTATACAGGATCCCCAAGCCACGTGAAGCATTGCCTACTAACGTTGTGCCGTTGTAGTCAATGTGCGCGGTGATATCTACCGTACCGTTGTTATCGATATCCACCGCGCCCACTTCGTGCAACACACTCAGACCGGAAGGAATAGCCCCACCAGGATGCCCGTTAGGTGCAGCAGTCCCGTTTGCCAGCGTCCCTTTCTCGTAAGTCAGCGTTCCATTGACGTTCTTGATGAACGAGATGGAGTCGGCTTCTGAGTCAGCCAATACGAAGTCCAGATAACCATCGCCTTCACGGTCATAGGCAATCACCCCACCCAGGTGGTTCAACGTGCCCTGGTCCAGTGCCTGCGCCGTATAGCTGCCGTCAGCATTCTGCATCCAGTAGGCGGTCCGGTTGGCGTTACCGTACGAACTGACCTGCGACATCACATCGGTCAAGCCATCGCGGTTGATATCCGCAAAGGTGGCCGAGTTGATAAAACGACCGTAACTCGCCTCTGTCACGTTTGAAGGCTGTGCCAGATAGGTTGAGGTGTAATCCTCCTGCGACGTCATGTTGTACACACGCCCAGCGTTGGCTGTCGCGATCCCCGAGGTGCCACGCACGCTCTGGAAGAACGACCACAACCCGTCCTGCCCGATGGTCACTGCCGCGGCGTTCAGGCCATAACCGTCCGCATCGGTCGTGCCGCCCCACTTCTGCTCAATCAGCGTACTGCCACTCCCCTCGGTTACCCCGATGCTGGTAGCAGAACTCATGGCCGAACGGTTACCCGCCTCATCCCACACCATAAACGCGATGTTATGCGCACCGGATGGCAATGTGGTGCTCAGCGTCCAGGTACCGTCCGCGTTAGCCTTGGCAAACCCGATCACCTGATCCAGACCTTCCTGGTAGGTGCCGTTACGGTTCACGTCGCTGACCAGGGACACAATCGCCCCGGCTTCCACCTTGCCGTACTGGCTGCTGTTGAAGACGAACGTGGTGCTGTTGTCCACAATCTGCGGCACATTAGGCGCACCGAGGATCGCATCCGGGGAATCCAGATCGATCACCACCTGATAGCTGTTGGCAAAGTGGGTGTTGACCCCAACGTTACCAGCAGAATCAATCACCCGCAGTTGATAGTTCACCGTGGTGCTCTGCGTGACCGCATCCAGCGTGTAGTTCCACTGGCTGCCGCTCTGTGACAACAACGTTGTCCAGGTCGTCCCATTGTCCAACGAGATCTGCAGATACTGGTTGGTCTGCAGTGCCGCACTCAGGTTACCGTTCAACGTCACGGTACGGTCACGGGTGACCATATCGTTGTCGATCGCCGTCGCACTGTGGCTGAACAGATCGCCACTCACCAGACCATTGCTGGTATCGGTAGAAATACCCGTAGTGGTAGCCAAACCATTCAGGTTCGGCCCACCGGTTGCGATGGTCAGCGCATGCGAATCGGTGTTACCGATATTGCCTGCCAGATCGACCACCCGTGCTTCGATGGTGTAGTCACCCGAGTTCAGCGGTTGACTTTGCAGATCCACGGTCCAGTTGCTGGCGGTGGTGCTGGCCGCTTTGGTCCAGGTTTTGCCACCGTCCAGGCTGACTTCGACCCACTCATCAGGCTGCAACGCCTTGTTCAGCGTACCGTTAATCAACAACGTGTTATCGCTGGTATTAAAGTCGGAGTTACTGATCCCCAGATCATCACTGATCGACGTGATAGCGATAACGGCATCTGGTGCCGTGAAGTCCAGCATCAGGGTAAAGGTGTTCGACGGATCGCGGACGTTACCCGCCTTGGCCGTCGCCGTCACCGTGAAGCGGTGCTCGCCTTCCGACAATGTGCTGGTCGGGGTAAAGCTCCACTGCCCACTGGCGTTGGTCTGTGCCGAGCCCAGCAACCCGTTCTGGTCGTAGACCTTCACGATGCTGTTGGCTTCTGCACGGCCTGCCAGCGTTGGCGTCGGGTCATCTGTCGCACTGCCGCTCTGCATGTTCTGCGACTGTACGCTGCCCACATCGTCC
>NZ_JQEI01000006.1 GCF_000743355.1 Serratia sp. Ag1 | reverse complement strand
CTCACCACCAGCCAAGGTTTAATATCACTCCGGGTAAGGTTTGCCTGTCTGGGCATTCTGCTGGTGGGCATCTTACCGCCGTTCACCGTGGTCATCCGTTAGTCTCCCATGCGATGCCAATCAGTGCGTTGGTGGATCTGGAGCCTATCAGTTTGAGCTGGTTGAATGACAACCTGGCGCTTACACCAAAAGAGATCCGTGACTATAGCCCGATTCATTCTGTCAGTGTGGGTGTACCCGTTGCTGTGCAGGTCGGTGCGGAGGAGTTACCCGAATTGATTCGCCATTCGCAGGAGTATGCTGAAGCGTTGGCACAATGTGGCAACCCGGTGATGTACCAGCGTGTCGCCGGGTGTAACCATTTCTCTTTACTGAATGAGTTTCAACCGGGGGGCAAACTGTTGCAGGCATTGCGGGATTTACTGGTTCAGTAATCTGTAAGTGGGTTTATTAAGAAGAGGGAGTTATCTGCTCCTTGGACTGCTGACCAAGTCAGATATTAGGGAGAGCGTGCCGAAGGGGTCGTAGCGGCGCAAGCCGCCGGAGCGCCCCTCGGTGCGCTAGGCCCGGGTATCTCGGGTTAAAAGACTGTTTTGTCATCAATCTCAGGGGGCTTATCTGTAGCAGCCCCTATCTTGTTCAGGTTACTATCACAGAGTGATATTCTGCGGGCCGAGTTTGTCTATCAGCGCCTCGATATCCACTTCATCCACTTTATCCGCCTGTAAATAGGCCACGCCGTAAGCACGCCAAACGCCAGACTGCAGGAACAGAATAAACAGTTCACGATCCAGATGATTGTCATTCACCATGGATGTCATGATCTTCAGCGCTTCTGACAGCATTTTCCCTGGTTTATAAGGACGATCGGCGGCGGTCAGCGCTTCAAAGACATCGGCAATCGCCATCATCCTGACCGGAATGCTCATTTGCTGGTAGTTCAACTGATAAGGATAGCCTTTACCATCCATGCGTTCGTGGTGGCCACCGGCAATGATTGCTACATTCGCCATCGTACGCGGGAACGGAAGCCTGTTGAGCATAATGATCGTCTGCATAATATGCTCATTGATCTTATAACGCTCCTCGTCATTGAGCGTGCCACGGCGAATCGAGAGGTTATAAACTTCGCCGTAGTTATAGAGATAGGTGGGTTCCTTGAGCTTGAATTGGAAACTTTCCGGCAGATGGTTTTTTGCATCCCGGTAGATGATATGTTCTTCTTTGTCCGCCAGCATGGCTTCCTGTACCGGCAGATCACGCGCTGGCTGGCGGGTTTTACGCGCCCATTCGGCCTGCGAAACGCCAGCGCTATCGTCCAGGGTTCGGGTCCATTGATAGTTGGCAATCTGCCGAATGCGGGCGAGCGCATCGTCAGACAGGAACTCACCGCCGACATTACATTGGGCGATAAAATAGAAATCCTCATCCAACTGGCGCAGTTCTTCTGCCAGTTGCTGCTCACCCGCCGTGTCTTGGTTGCCCTGAAGCTGGTTGCGTAAATACAGGATCTCTTTTTCTCTTTTCAATACTTCAAAACGCATGCGTACTTCGTGAATACGATCGTAAATAAGCTCCAGCTTGGTGGCTTTATCCACCACAAATTCCGGCGTGGTGATCTTGCCGCAATCATGTAACCAGCAGGCGATGTGTAACTCTTCCCACTCGTTTTCCGACAGCGTGAAATCGGCGAATGGGCCGTCTTGTACTTCGACGGCGGCTTCTGCCAACATTTTGGTAATTTCTGGCACCCGTTGGCAATGCCCACCGGTATAGGCGCTTTTGGCGTCGATCGCCCCGGCGATCAGCTCAATAAAGGCATTCAGCAGGTTTTTTTGCTCTTGCAGTAAATACTGCGTTTCTATCGCTACGGACAAACTGCCAACCAGCGCGTTGACCAACTGTATTTTATCGCTCTTGCGTTTAGGGCTTAATTCGGCGGTGTTGAACAGCAGCAAGAACCCCAACAACTCTTCGTCATGCGTTTGCATCGGAACGGCAATATAGTGCAATGGAAGAGAGGCTTGGAAAAACTCACGCAGCGGCGCGGGAATATGTTGATTGTCAAATACCCCGGCAACCGACTGGCTTTCCCGTATCTGCCAAAATGTGGCGAAGTTATCCGGTTCGAAGCGTATTGCACCAATCTCTGATATTGGGATGTCTTGGTCATTCCAATGGAAAGCGATAGGGGTAAATATCTCTTTATTCTTATCAGCGAGGAAAATGACGCCACCGTTCATGGCGGCAATATCCGCAGTTTCATTCAACAATCCCTGCATTTGCTGAGGGAAATTGTCTTTGGCAGACAAGATACTGCCCATTGAGATAAATTGTTTCAGCGTCTGCTTCATTTTGGACATGGCGTGATGCAGATCGTCAATCTCTTCAATAATCGAGTGCTCAACTGCACGATCGTCAAACGTCAGAGTGCTGATAGCTTCGGCATCTTGCCGTAAACGAATCAGCGGCCTGGAAATGCGTAACGAGAAATACCAAACCACAGGCAAGCTGAATAACAACAGAATAAAAGCGACCAGCGTTGAACGGTTGCGAATGGAGTTGGCACCAGCGGTGAGATAACTGGAGGGCGTTGCAATCGCCAGATGATAGTGGTGAACGTTGTTTTTGATATTGAGCACGGCACCGAACCAGTCTTGTCCCTGTGCTTTAAACTGAAAACTGCTGTTGTCGCTACCCGCGACGTTATCATCATGAAAAGCCAGCAACGTTTTTAATACCGGGATGCGCTCAATCTGGTTAAAACCGTTTTTATCTTTTGTCTGCTCGTTGTTGAGCGGTGGTTGGCTGGCAATAATTTCATTGTCGAAATTGATGATGGCCGATTGGCTGCCAGGGGGGAGATTCTGCCGTTGCAAAAATTGCGACAATGAAGCCAAAGAAACATCCAGGCCGACAACCACCTGTTGGTTGTCGGCCCTGCGGCTGTAAGTGAAGCCGGTCTCTCCGGTGACTTTAAAGATATAAGTTGGCGAGGTCACCAGATCGGGTTGCTTTAGTGCCTGTATATACCAGCCACGGGTGCGCGGATCGTAGGGTGTTTCATCCACGGTTTTTACTGCCAGCACTTTTTGAGCAGCGTCGAGATAAACCAGCCGCTTTTCCGGCTGAGTTGCCAAAAAGCGATTGCTTTGCACTATCCATTGCCCATGTTCTGGCACCTTAAAAAACTCACGATTCGCCGCTGTGACGCGTCGCAGCATAAAAAAATCCCCATTGGGATAAGCCACGTATATTGAACTGGCGTAGTCGTTTTGTTTCAGGATCTCCACAAATTTGCCCACGGAAGCCATTCTTTGTTCAAGCGTAAGGGCTTCGGTAATGGGCATATCCGTCAGGATGTTAACCGACATCATCATGGTTCGCGTCACCGCATCCAATTCAGCGGCAATCGCCTCACCGGTTTTTTGATACTGCCGGTGGGTGCTGATCTCGGTTAATCTGGTCAATTGACTATGGCTGAAAATAACAATCGCGCTGCCGATGGAAACGATCAGCAGCATAAAAAGCGCAGCAATCTGGATATGTAGAGGGAAACGCTTTTTTAGCATGGACAAATGACCCTGCATAGGAACAACCTTGAATAAATGTTTTCCAATTGCTCTAAGCATAGACGACGGATAGCAGGCCGATAGAGTTTGCAGACTAACGTGTGTCCTCCCTGCGGCTTAACTCCCCATAATCCCTCCACTTATCTGAGTAATTTTGCATAATTTTTTGCAGTACGCTTTTTTCATGCGAAATGTCATGGAACGTAATCAATTATAACCATTAAATTTACATGGTTATAACCCTGAAGATACCTGCCTACGCCAGCGATACAAAAGGTCATAACGCTATACCCGTCATGCTTCAAGGTGCTTGGCTGCGCGCTGTCGCCTACAAGCAACCCGAATTATGTGGGTATAACTCTTTAGTGATGTCTTTTTGGCCAAATTGTTCGGAAAGGATACTATGAATCAATTTATCGTTGCAGAATCAGAGGCTTGTATTGGCTGCCGAAGCTGCGAAGTGGCATGTGTGACAGCTCATCATCATGGGGATTATCCCAGCCAGCGGGAGTATTTCACTCCAAGGGTGAAGGTGATCCAAGGGCCTAATGCCAATACGGCGGTGTTTTGTCATCATTGCGAAAATGCCCCTTGTGCCAATGTTTGCCCGACCGGGGCGATTGTACAAGATCATGACAGTATTCAGGTCAGCCAGGAAAAGTGCATCGGTTGCAAAGCCTGCGCCGTGGCTTGCCCGTTCGGTATGATGACGGTGGTAACCGAAACCGTACAGCCTGCCAACCATCGTCTGGCGGACAGTTATCAGAAGACAGAAGCCCAGAAATGCGATCTGTGTAACGAGCTTAACCAAGAGCCTGCGTGCGTGCGCGCTTGCCCGACTCACGCGCTGAGCCTGGTTGATCGTAAAACCTTGGTTGAACAGCAGAGGCAAAAGCGCCAGCGCACGGCGGCGCGCGATCTGCAGAGCCAACTGTTTGGCAGCGTGAGCCAGCAGAAAGCCGTGGTAAACCGCCAGGCACAACCCAAGCCGGTGCGTAATCTGCTGCAACAACCCCGAGCGCCAAGGCTGGAAGCCAGCAAGATCCCACTTGAATTACGCAAAACCACCTTTGCAGAAATCTATCGGCCATTCAATGAACAGCAAATTCACCAGCAGGCGGAGCGCTGCCTGAACTGCGGTAAGCAAAGCATTTGCTCCTGGACCTGTCCGCTGCATAACCAGATCCCGCAATGGATCAAGCTGGCCGATCAGGGGCGGATTTGGGAGGCCGCAGAACTGTCGCACCAGACCAGCAGCCTGCCAGAAGTGTGTGGCCGGGTTTGCCCGCAAGATCGTTTGTGCGAGCAATCCTGCACCCTGAACGGCCACGGTGGCGCGGTCACGATCGGTAATATTGAGCGATATATTACCGAAACCGCCTTTGCGATGGGCTGGCGGCCAGACATGTCGGCGGTCAAGAGCAGTGGCAAGCGTGTGGCGATCATCGGTGCGGGCCCGGCAGGGCTGGGTTGTGCCGACATTCTGGTGCGTAACGGCATTAAACCGGTGGTGTTTGATCGTTATCCAGAAATCGGCGGCCTGCTGACCTTCGGCATTCCGGCGTTCAAACTGGAAAAAGACGTGATGGCCAGAAGGCGTGAAATCTTCACTGATATGGGGGTGGAGTTCCGGCTGAATACCGAGATTGGCAAAGATATCTCAATGGAAGCCCTGCTGAATGAATATGACGCGCTATTCCTGGGGGTCGGAACCTATAAATCCATGACTTCAGGTTTGGAAAATGAGGATGCGCAACAGGTTTATGCCGCGTTGCCATTCCTGATAGCCAATACCCAGCATCTGATGGGCTACCCCGATAACCCGAAAAGCCCGTACATCAGCATGGCAGGCAAGCGGGTGATCGTGCTGGGTGGAGGGGATACTGCGATGGACTGTGTGCGCACGTCGCTGCGCCAGGGCGCGACGCAGGCGATTTGTGCTTATCGCCGGGATGAAAAGAGCATGCCAGGTTCCAAGCGGGAAGTGAAAAATGCCCGGGAAGAGGGCGCTGAATTCATGTTCAACCTGCAGCCGTTGGGGATAGTACTGGATAGCGAGGGTAACGTGAGCGGCATCAGGATGCAGCGTACCGAGATGGGAGCTGCCGACAGCCAAGGGCGGCGGCAGGCCGTGGTGGTGGCGGATTCTGAACACATTGTGCCTGCGGATGCAGTGATCATGGCCTTTGGTTTTAGCCCGCACCGGATGAGTTGGCTGGCCGAACACAATGTGGTGCTGGATCGCCAAGGACGGGTGGTTGCGCCTACCGTGGCGGGTTATCCCTATCAGACCAGCAACCGTAAGATTTTTGCCGGTGGCGATATTGTGCGCGGGGCCGATCTGATCGTGACTGCCATCGCGGAAGGACGCAAAGCCGCAGAAAGCATTGCCTATTATCTCGATGTTTTATAACGCGGCCTAAGGAGAAGCGTAATGAATCAATTTGTTATCGCCGACATGCAGCAGTGCATCGGTTGCCGCACTTGCGAGATCGCCTGTGCCATGGCGCACCTGGGTGACAACCCCCAGCCACTCACGCCGGAAAATTTTAATCCACGCCTGAAAGTGATGAAAACCTTCAGCGTCAGCGCACCGATGCTGTGCCGCCAGTGCGAGAATGCCCCTTGCCTGAATGCCTGCCCGAACGAAGCGATCTATAACCATAACGGCAGTGTGCAAGTGATGCAGTCGCGTTGCATCGGTTGCAAGAGCTGCATGGTGGTATGTCCTTATGGTGCGATGGAAGTGGTGGTGAATCACAGCAGCCGTGATAGCCGCACACAAAGCCAGGCGCAAGCCAACAAATGCGATCTCTGCGATGGGCGCAGCGCTGGCCCGGCCTGCATTGAGGTTTGCCCGACAGCGGCGTTGAAGCTGATAAGGCCCGCCGATCTGCAAGCGATGCAGCGGGAAAGGCAACAGCGTGCAGCACTCGGCGCGACGCCGAATCTGTTGCAATAACCATCGTACAGGGAGAAGAACAATGGAAAAAATCACGACGGTTTGCCCGTACTGCGGCTCTGGCTGCAAACTGAATCTGCTGGTAGAAAATGGCAAAATTATCAGTGCTCAACCGGCCAATGGCGTTACCAACCAGGGCGAACTGTGCCTGAAAGGCTATTACGGCTGGGATTTCTTGCAGGATACTAAACTGCTGACCCCGCGCCTTACTGCTCCGTTGATCCGTCGCCAGCGCGGCGGCGCATTTGAAGAAGTCAGTTGGGATGAGGCTATCCGTTACGTCAGCGAAAAGCTGTCTGCGATAAAACAGCAGCATGGTGCGGATGCGATCATGATGACCGGTTCCTCGCGCGGCCCAGGCAACGAAGCCAACTATGTGATGCAGAAATTTGCCCGTGCGGTGATCGGCACCAATAATGTCGATTGCTGTGCCCGCCTGTGCCATGGCCCGTCGGTGGCGGGGCTGCAGCAGACGTTGGGCAATGGGGCGATGAGCAACTCCATCAATGAGTTGGAAAATACCGAATGCCTGCTGATCTTCGGCTATAACGCGGCGGATTCGCACCCGATTGTGGCGCGGCGCATCCTGAAAGCGAAGGCTAAAGGGGCCAAAGTGATCGTCTGCGATCCACGTTATATCGAAACCGCGCGTATCGCCGACCAGTGGCTACCGCTGAAAAACGGTAGCAACATGGCATTGGTGAATGCTTTTATTCACGTCTTGATCGAAGAAGGCTTGTACAACAAAAGCTATGTCGAATCCTATACCGAAGGTTTCGAGCAACTGCGCCAGACGGTAGCAAAATATACGCCAGAATACGTCGCCAATATTACTGGCTTAACGGCGCAGCAGATCCGCGAGGCCATCAGAACCTATGCGGCGGCGCCGACCGCCACCATTCTTTGGGGCATGGGTGTAACCCAGTGGGGGCAGGCGGTAGATGTGGTCAAAGGGCTATCTTCACTGGCGCTGTTGACCGGCAACCTGGGGCGGCCCAACGTTGGCGTGGGCCCGGTGCGTGGCCAGAATAACGTGCAGGGGGCTTGCGATATGGGCGTATTGCCCAATACCTTCCCGGGTTACGAGAAGGTCAGCGACGCGGCGGCCAGCGCCAAATTTGCCAAAGCCTGGGGGGTTGACCGCCTGCCGATGGAGATTGGCTATGCCATTACCGATGTGCCGCACAAAGTGGCCGAAGGCAAGTTGAAAGCCTATTACATCTTTGGTGAAGATCCGATCCAGACTGAGCCGGACTTGGCGGCGATGCGTAGTGCGTTTGAACAGTTGGAACTGGTGATTGTGCAGGACATTTTTATGACCAAAACGGCTTATATGGCCGATGTGGTTCTGCCAGCTACCTCGTGGGGCGAACACGAGGGGGTTTATACCTGTGCCGATCGCGGTTTCCAGCGCTTTAGCAAGGCGATTGAGCCAGTTGGCGATGTGAAACCCGACTGGGAGATCGTCAGCCTGTTGGCCAGTGCGATGGGTTACCCGATGTCGTATCACGACACCAAGGAAATCTGGGATGAGTTGCGCCAGTTATGCCCCAATTTCTATGGAGCGACCTATGAAAAAATGGCTGGCTTGGGTTATGTGGCTTGGCCCTGCCCGAGCGAGGATCACCCGGGCACCCCTTATCTGTACCAAGGCAATAAATTCAGTACGCCGACGGGCAAAGGCTACTTGTGCAGTGCCGAATGGGTCCCGCCACATGAGAAAACGGACCAAGCCTATCCGCTGGCGCTGTGCACGGTGCGCGAAGTGGGCCACTACAGTTGCCGTTCGATGACGGGTAACTGTTCGGCGCTACAGACGTTGGCAGACGAGCCGGGTTATGTGCAGATCCACCCTGATGACGCCACTCCACAGGGGATTGCAGATCAGGCATTGGTGTGGATCGCTTCACGCCGTGGGAAGGTGATGGCCCGTGCCGAAGTCTCTGAGCGGGTGAATGCCGGTGCGGTCTACATGACCTATCAATGGTGGATTGGTGCCTGCAACGAGCTGACGTTGGATCATGTTGATCCGGTATCCAAGACGCCAGAGTTCAAACACTGTGCGGTGCGGGTGGATACGATTGCCGATCAGGCTTGGGCGGAAGCTGAGGTGCAGCAACAATACAGCGCCCTGAAAAAGCAACTGCGGGAGGCGGCGCCGAGCGCCTGATAGTTTGTTGGGCCACCACGCCTGACGTGTGGTGGCCAGACGCTAACGGTGATTAGCGGCACGATCAATCTTTAATAGTTTCACCCTGCGATACCCCAAATAATTCGGTCAACGCTCAAGCAACTTGAGACATAAAGGGGATAAAAGATCGCCTCAGGTATTCCGGTCACTTCACGTAATTAGGGGGAGTGAGTTTTTACAAAGTCAGCGTGTTATTTTTGTCAGTAGCGAGTTTGCTAAATAAGTCACCTCAATCGTTTCCCCTGAAAATATCTCCTCTCGTGCCTTTAAAAAACCGTTCTCGCGTAAATATTGAACTTACCGCATATTTTTCACGCTGTAATAGATAATTAATTATTATTAATGATTAATGTATAATCATTTGTTTTATGAATGTGTTCATATCAAATAATCAACTTAATGTATTTGTAATTGTGTATATATCATTGATTTTTAATTAGTATTTATTTTTTTAGGTGGCGAAAAAATACCTGGAATAACCATGGCGTTAATTTATAAGGAATATCCTAATTTTGAGTGTAATTCTTATACAGCTCGATAAGTATTGTGACCGATGACAAGAATATTAAATTCTTTTTTGTTTTATTTTATGGAATTTATTATTTTGCCTGCTTGGGATGACAATGAGGAAATACAATGAAAAAAATCAGAATTACAGCCATTGCAGCATGCTTTGCTGGACTTTCAGCCACCAGTGGTTACGCACAGATGACGGTCAATCAGCAAGAAACTTTGTGGGCCGCACCTAAGGAAAATGCTGAGCGTATTGTTTCACAAATGAGTACCAGAGAAAAAATAGGCCAGATCCTGATGCTGGACGTGCGTAACTGGGGCAAGAATGCGGCGGGCGAACCTGAGAATGTGACGGTTCTTCCTGCGGAACTCGCCAAAGTGGTCACGGATTATCGTTTAGGCTCGGTGATCCTGTTTCGTGAAAACTTTATCAATACTCCACAGAGTTATCAGTTGATACAGGATTTGCAAAAAGCCAGCTATCAACTGCCGTTGCTGATCAGCACCGATCAGGAAGGGGGCTATGTGACCCGCTTGCGCGAGGGGACAGAAATGCCAGGTAATATGGCGCTGTCTGCAACCCGCAATGAAAGCATGGCGCAAGGCGTTGGCGAAGTGCATGGTGCGGAACTCAATGCGTTAGGCGTTCACATCAACTTTGCGCCAGTGTTGGATGTTAACACCAATCAAAACAACCCGGTGATCGGTGTACGTTCGTTTGGCAGCAATATTGATTTGGTCAACGGTATGTCAGCCTCTTATATCAAAGGGTTGCATCAGAACTCAGTATTGGCGACTGCGAAGCATTTTCCAGGGCATGGCAACGTAGCCACAGATTCACACTTTGGTTTACCGCAGGTTTCTTATTCTGAAAAGGAATGGCGGCAAACGGATCTGGTGCCTTTCAAAAATGCCGTTGAGAATGGTCTTGATGCCGTGCTGACTGCGCATATTATCGTGCCAGCGCTGGATGATACCAAAGTGATCTCCAAAAAAGACGGGACCGAGATTGGCCTGCCTGCGACGTTATCCAAGAAAATCATCAGCGGTATTTTGCGTGATGAGCTGAAGTTCAAAGGATTGGTGTTTACCGATGCTATGGATATGGGGGCGATTGCCGATAACTTTGGTGCGTCTGAAGCGACCGAAATGGCGTTGATGGCGGGAAGCGATGTTATCGTTATGCCTGTACATATCTGGGATCAGCAGGGTATTGAGCAACTGGAAAATCTCTATCGCTATCTTGAAACTGAAAGCCAGAAAAAGCCTGAACTTGCCGCACGTTTACAGCAGGCAGCAACACAGGTGGTTGAGACTAAACTGGCCAAGAAAGTAACGCCTTATAGCCCGCATAGCCTGGATTACGCCAAATCCGTTGTAGCATCACCAGAACATAAGCGTTTTGAAAAGCAGGTTGCTGAAAATGCTATTACATTGATCAAGAATGAGCGTTTGTTACCTTATCAACTGAAAGCACAAAATAATCTGTTGGTGATCTCTGATGAGAATGCCCGGAACAAGATTATCAGTAATGAGCTGGAGGCTATTGCCAGCGAACTGAAAGGGAAAACAATTACAGTTACCAGCTCCGCGTTCAAACTGGATGAAAAAACGTTGCCAAACGATCTGGCAGCAAAAATTCAGGCTAATGATTTCGTCATCTTGGTTACTTATAATCTGAAAGCTAAAGATACTGCTGCACAACAGGTGATCGATCAGGCAGCGAAAATGAACAAACCCCTGGTGGTGATTGCTTCTCGTAACCCTTACGACATCGCCTATCTGGATAATGTGAAAGCTAACCTGGCTGTTTATGGCATTACGGGTTTTGACGTGACCAACAATAACCGAAACTCTCTGGAAGCGAATATTAAAGCGGGTATCAGAACGCTGTTTAGTACTGGCGAGAATCATTTAGCCTTGAATATGCCAAGAGGTAAGTTACCGGTTGATATCAGAAACCCGCAGGGTGAGATTATCTATCCATTCGGGCATGGTTTAACTTACTGACTTATACCCAAAATAATTCGAGTTGCTTGTAGGCGGCAACTGAGCGAAGCCCCAGGATGGGCCGAGTAACGCAGCCAACACCCAAGCAACTTGAAGTATGACGGGTATATAACCTGTCATTACAGGCTTGAACTTATTCTTAAAATTGGCAAGGTATTATATGAAAAACTATCAGTTAGCATTAGTCTCGCTGGCTCTGTTCGCGCATCCTTTTTCTGCATTGGCCAAAGTTGATGACCAAATTGAAGCTCAACAATTACAGGAGTTACCATGGCAGGTAAATACCAATACATTCCTGGAAGTTGAAGATTTTAGAGGCCATCGTGTCAATGGCGAGCGAGTATTTGATAAGGTTAGCCCGGCTGTTCAGGTAAGTATTAATAAACCTGACTCAAACTGGGGTTACTTTATGGAATATAAAGTCTCTATGCGAAATTATACCACTAACTATGAATCCAGAGAGACCTCTTATAATCGTAACCGTTTACAGTTACAGGCTAACCGTAAACTGTATAAAGGTGATGAAGGCAATCTTAATATCAGCTTTGTCTACAGAAAAGAATCGAATGATGTCCGCTCCGGGCAACCGGCTAAAAACTCATACCATTCATACTGGTTGATTCCAAGTGGTGCTTACAAATTCAACGATCAGCTGTCCTTCGTTTTCTGGGATGCCGGGTACTATTACGACAACACCTTCTCAGGGCCTTATGTTAATGAGTGGGAGTGGGAAAGTGAGCACGGCTTACAATATCGGTTTAACGATAATTTCACCGCTAAGCTGATGTATTATACCGACTGGACCTGGAACAGCAGCGGCACTAAAACCTGGGAGCAGAACCAGATCCGTGGTTACTTCCCGACCAAAATTAATGAAGAATGGAACCTACAGCCTTATTTCCGTTTCTTCCTGAGCGAGAAGAATTATAACCCGCTGACGGGGGAAACAACTAACAGTGCAGATTTAGGTGGGTTAAGACTCGGTCTGATTGTTAACTACAACCTGACTCCTAAAGTCACGTTATGGACCAACATGGCATGGGAGACTACCCATTGGGATAAGTCAAAAAACAGCCAGGTTGTGACCATTACTCACGGGGATAATAACCAACAGGACTTCCGTCTGTATTCCGTTGGCGTCAAATATTCCTGGTAATGCTAACCCCTAAATAATTCGAGTTGCTTGTAGGTGGTCAGCAACGGAGGCCCCAGGAGCATAGCCCACTATGTGACTGGGGCGACGGGGTAAACCAATACTCAAGCAACTTGAAGTATGACGGGTATATGTTATCAACTTGAAAAGGACTCTGAAAATGCATACTAGCTCTCTTTCCATCGCAGCAAAAATGATCGCATTGGTTCTTGCTACTGGAATGCTGTTTGGTTGTGACTCTGGTGTGGCAACAGCTAATAACGGTACTAATACGACTGATACGGGTAGCGGCGATAATAGCAATAGCAATGGTGGCGATACCGACGGTGGTAATACTGACGGCGGTAATACCGATGGTGGTAATACCGATGGCGGCAATACTGACGGTGGTAATACCGATGGCGGCAATACTGACGGTGGTAATACCGATGGTGGCAATACTGACGGCGGCAATACCGACGGTGGCAATACTGACGGTGGTAATACCGATGGTGGCGATACCGATAAGCCGGTGCAAACTTTCTCTCCTTTATATAAATACGTCAAGAATGCTGACGGGACATACGGTTACGATGTTAATATCCCCGTTGATCTTTATAAAGGGGCTAATCAGCTTATCAGTATCCCCGATAATTATATTGCGCCGAAACATGCCTTCAGAAGTGCTTGGGTCGCGACCATCGGCAATCTCAATATGCCATTTGTCAATAGCGAGCAAGCCTTTAAGCAGACCTATTTAGGGATACTGGACCGATTCTCTGCGCTGAATATGAATGCGATGATCTTCCAGATCCGTCCAATGCTGGATGCTTATTATGCCTCCGACATTAACCCTTGGTCGCAGTATCTCAGCGGGCAGCAGGGTAAAGATCCGGGTTATGATCCTCTGACGTGGATGGTTGAACAAACCCATCAGCGCGGTATGGAATATCATGCCTGGTTTAACCCGTACCGGGTGACCAATGCCAAGATCAGCAGCCTGTTAAAAAATAATGCCCAGGGCTTATCTGCCGAAGAGATTTTAGCCTTAAGTACGGAACAGCAGATTAGCTATCTGGTGAGTGCCGGGATCATGTCTGCAGACAATTTTGCGGCGAAAAATCCACAATGGGTATTGAGCTTTGACGAGAAGTTATTCTTAAACCCGGCCATCCCTGAAGTGATTGACCATGTGGCTGATACGGTCGAAGAAGTGGTGCGTAAGTATGATGTTGATGCCATCCATTTCGATGATTATTTTTATCCTTACCGTATTACGGTGAATGGCGTCAATGTGCAGTTTGGCGATAAAGGCGAGGATAGGGCAGCATTTGAAACCTATGGCCTGATTAATAATCAGTACCCTGATACAAAGCAAGGGATCGAAGATTGGCGCCGCGATAATATCACCCGGTTGATCAGCCGCGTTCAGAACGTTATTACCCAACATAATCAGGAGCAGGGTACTGCGGTGCAGTTTGGCATCAGCCCGTTTGGTATTTGGGAACATAAAGGGCGCAATGAGCTGGGTTCTAATACGCCGCTTGGTTCTTCACAGTCATACAGTGGCAGCATTTTTGCCGATACCCGGAAGTGGGTTAAAGAAGAACTGGTTGACTACGTTGTGCCACAGATTTACTGGAGCTTTGATCAGGCAGCGGCACCTTATGGTGAACTGGCTACTTGGTGGAATAATCAGATGGAGGGGTCGCACACGCAGCTTTATATAGGCCATGCCAACTATAAGCATGTTTCTAATGCCTCGTTTGATGCTGCCTGGATGAACCCTGCAGAGATACCTAACCAGATGCGCTATAACCAGGAACTCAGCCATGTTTCCGGTAGTGTTTTCTTCAGCTACAACGATCTGCTGGTTTCCAATGTTGGCGCACTGCCGGTGGCACAGCAGGCGGCTCACGGCGCGAAGAATGCGGCTATCGAGTTGTTGTCGCAGACTTATCTCAGTACGCCGACCTTGCCACCAAGCAAGCCTTGGCTGGACCACAAAGTGACCACGTTGCCTCAGCAGGCTTACTTTGAATCTGGCAGTAAAAATGCCTTTAGCTGGGCGGACACCGCAGACAATGATACGCGCTACTATGTGATCTATCGCGGAACCGGCAAGACCGGGGCGATTTTTGCCGATCCTAAAAATATCATTGCCAAAGTGTGGCGTGGGAAGGATAACACCTTCCGCTATCAGGATAATAATGCGCTTGGTAACGGTTATATCTACCTGATTAGTGCGATCGATGCCGCACAGAATGAGACTGCACCTGTCACGGTGACGGCCAAGTAATAAGGTATTGGTTGAGTTGGATTGGGTGCCGTGAAAGTGGCGGCACCATTAAAACCAAGTCCACGCGATTGCGTGGACTTGGCATTTCACAGTTGTTCGAGCCGTTTTTGAATATCCTGATGACGTCCTTGATCTGCCAATTCTCGGCCTGGGCGTGCCGGAGCCGCCAGCGCTTTCTGCAAATAGCGCTTTGCATCGGCTTTATCGCCTTGTTCTAAAAGGAAATCACCATAAAAATAGTTTGGATCTATGCCGGTGGGGTTCATTTGCAACGCCTGTTTCAGCAGCGACTCGGCCCGCTTTTTATCGCCAAAACCGATAGGCCAGCCGGGAACCTGATAATAAAGGGCACCAAGGCTGGTGTAGGCTGAACCCTCTAACGCATTAGGATCGAGCTTCAGCGCCAGCTCCAATTTCATTTTCGCATCCTTGACCAAGTCTAAAGCGCCCAGCCCCCCTTTTTCACCCGCCCAACTGCTTTTGACGATGGCAGACCAAATCAACAAATCTGCGCGCGCGCCATTGGCAGAACTGGCTTTGTCCGCGATAGAACTGAGCTGTTCCAGACAACTCTCTTTTTGTTTCGTGGGCACCTGATATTGGCAAACTGCCCATTGATTCTGAATATCAGGCAAATCACTCTGAGCATTGGCAGCGGTACAGCCAAGCAGCATAAGCGGCAGCAGCAGTTTTTTCATTGAGGATCCTCTTTTGCAACAGAAGCCTTGGCGTGGCGTGCAATAATATGCCGCTGCTTGGCCAAGGCTTTATCGACAACACCAGGGAAAAGGGCGTTCAGCTTGACAAAAAATCGCTCTGGCCAGCCTAACCAGCGCCGTTTTATTTCTTTGTTAAGCGCAATCACGACCTCTTTGGCAACAAATTCCGCACTGTCACTTTGGGTACCTAACTCTGCATTCATGCTATAAACCGCAGCAGTATTCAGCGCTGTCCGCGTGGCGCGTGGGGCAAAGTAGAGAACCTTGAGGCCTGAACCGCTGAGTTCACGCGCAAGAGCCTCACTAAAACCGCGCAGGGCAAACTTACTCGCGCAATATACGCTGTATCCGGCATAACCAATGCTGCCAAAGCTGGAACCGATATTCATAATGATGCCGGGAGTATTGAGATAAGGCAGCAAGGCTCGGGTGAGCAGGATTGGCGCTTGAATATTCAGCGAGAGTTGCTGAGTTATCTGCTGCTCAGTTTGATCTTCAAGCCAGGCAAAGTGATTGGTTCCGGCATTGTTTATCAGAATATCTATGGGTGGCTGTTGGCTGAGAACGTCTATTTGCTCTGCCAAAGCCACAGGATCACAAAGATCGGCAACCCATATTTGGTGTTTCTCCGGGTTGGGTAACGCATTCTGGAGTTGTTTGAGCGTGGCTTGATTACGCCCCTGTAAAATTATAGAGGCCCCTTGTTTCGCCAACTCGTGGGCGAGCGCTCGCCCAATCCCCCCGCTGGCACCGGTCAGTAAAATACGGCGTTTATCGAGTTTCATTGCGGTTGTTCCAGCAAGCCACGCAGCATGTCACCATAAAGCTGATAAACCACTTTGGCCGAGTGAATAATTGCTGCCCGATCTTCTGCTTTTTCAACCTGATCCATGAGTGAGGCAAAAAAAGCCAGATGCTCTTTGTCCAGCTCACCGTGCGAACTGAGGTAGCTCATGGCTTTTTCTGGTAGGCCCAACCCTTGTTTGAGCTGTTTGGCAACCGTTGTCGCGATCGCTACGCTGGTTCCTTCAAGGACGTGTACCATACCGAAAATCCCCATAGGGTTAAGGCGGGAGACATGGTCGTAGAGAAACGCAATCATCAATTCGATAGCCAGAACCGGTTGACCGTGGCGAACAGCTTCAGCATCACCACCACAGGTTCTGATATCGTTCAGGATCCACTCTTGATGCCCGTACTCTTCATCAATGTATTCCGCGATAGCGCCCCGTACCCATTCATACTCTGAACTCATACGCCCACCAGCCGTCATCAATAGAGGAACGGTATGGCTGACGTGGTAGAAAGCCTGGGTCAGAAAGGCGATATACATTTCGGCATTAATATTGCCATTCCGGCAAGCTTCTATGACGGGAGCTGCGAGGAGTTTTTCTCTGTCCAACGCCGTGTCACGCTGTAGCTGTTGATAAAAACTCATACGATATCTCCTGACGTTAACTGGTTGATACGGGTTTGATATTGGGACAATATTTGCGCCCGCCGTGGGCGCCCATTCGCGGTTAATAAACCGTTTTCGATACTTAACTGCGCCAAAATATAGTGATGAATCTGTGCATAGTCGGGTAACCGACTATTAAGCTGGGCTATCTGCTCTTCGAGACTCTCTTCATAACCGGGTGTGGGGTGGATTAAGGCCACATTGGCGGGCTGCCCATCACCAAAGACGACAATGCGCGCTATGGCCGGGAACAGTTGGGCTTCCGCTTCAACCCATTCTGGCGAAAAGTTGCGGCCAAAAGCGGTAATCTGAACGTTCTTTTTACGGCCAGTGATATGCAGAAAACCCTGGTCATCCACATAGCCTAAATCACCCGTGGCGATACAAGATTCAACGGCGGGCTCGCCTAGATAGCCCAGCATGGCTGCGCCAGAAACGTGGATTTCACCGTCTTCGGCGATGTTTATCTGGCAATGCGGTAACGCTTTTCCTGCCGAACCGGGCAAGGCGTTGCCCGGTGCATTGAGAGCGACAACGGAGCCGCATTCTGACAGTCCATATCCCTCAAAAACCGGCAGCCCTAGCTGATGCGCTTTGGCCACTAACTCTGCGGCTACCTTGCCGCCACCGACGGCAACAAAACGTAAGCTTTTTGCCAGATCGGGATCCATACCACAGAGCATGACCAGCAAACGCAAGAGTTCAGGCACTAACACCAGGCTATGTGGCCGCCATTGCTTAATCGCCTGAGCAAGAACCTGATAAGAGAATTGGCTGGAACCGGTAAAGCCGACTTCCGCCAGGGAAGGTATACGGCTGGATGCACCGCTTAGCAGGGGGACATACAGCCCGGTAATATTTTCGAGTAATGTCGCCAGGGGCAGCAGTGTCAGATGTTGTTGAACCTTTGCCGGTTCTACCCGTTCGGCCAGCGATAGGCTGACCTGCATCAGATGTTCCCAGCTCAGGCAAACCCCTTTGGGACGCCCGGTGGTGCCTGAGGTGTAGGTGATTTTCGCAGTATGTGCCGGTAATTCGGGGACTGATAGCGGTTGCCGACGTTGCAGAGCATGGGCAAAATTGGCCGTGGTTGCCCAACCGGCGCGAGCAGGACCAATCAGGGCATCCGCACCACTGCTTTCAATCAGCCAGTCTTGCTGTTCGGCACTGAAAAAAACGGGCACAGGGATGATAACAATATTGGCTAGGGCGCAGGCCAGATCGATCATGGCCCACTCGAGCCCATTATCCAGAAACAGGGCTAGCCGGGAAACTTGCTCATTTTTGAGTTTCTCAGCCAAAGACGCTGTTGCTTGCAGGAGTTCGGCGTAACTAATAACGCGCTCACTGTCACATAATGCAGGGCGTGCGGGATCGATCAGCGCAATTTGTTTAATACGCTCGAAAAGAATCATAGCTGGATGCTCATCTGTACGGGAAAAATGTCCGGCATTGGGCCAAATAATGAAAGCAACAAACTGGTTTTACTCAGCACTTGGCGGCCTTGATTGAGATCGCCCATCATGACGTAGGGGTGTTGCTGATAATATTTACCCCAGTTTTTGATCTCTTCTCCTACCCGATCAGGCAGAGCAGGGGCCAGCTCAATGGGGTTCAGATGCAGCCGGTGGAAGATATTTCTCAGCTTTTTGGTTCCGGTAAATAACACATAGTCGAGTTGGTTATCGCACAGTAACTGACAGATAGCTGCAAACATGATTCGTGCGTTCCCTGCCTCGGAGCAGGCAAAATTGCCTATCTCCACCAAGCGGTTACGCGATATGTTTTTACCCGTGTGGGTCGCGATGACTGCCTCGATAGGGGCATCCAGATAACGCTCCAAATACAGGGGCTCAAGATCCGCACGGTTCAGACCACAGGCACCTACCAGCTTCCCGTCCGCACGGTACATGCCCAAAAGATAAGGAAGGAAATGAGGAATGGTCGCATTAAACTCCCGGCTGTACTCATTCTGAATATAGTTCTGTAATAACGCCTTCTGGACATTATCCCGAGAGAATAAAAGCTTATAAGGTGCTTGGATGTGTTTGCTCATATTCGCTCCTTCAACGGATAAGAAGAAATATAGCGCTAAAGGCTTAGCAAAGGCTTAAGAAAGGGGAATTGTTACATTCTGAAATTAAAAACTCAGTTCAAGCATTTTTTGTCAGTTTGAATGGGGGATAGAATCACGTGAGAGGTGATGAAAAAAATCCACGCAATTGCGTGGATTTTATGGGGTGTTGGTCAAGATGAGATGCAATGAGATCTCATGAGACAACAGAAGCAACTTTTAGACGTTGATTCGTGATTTTTTATTTATTATATTGATATTTAATGTTTTTATTTATATTATTTATTTTTGTACTCATGTCTGTACTCACTTTGGTTGATGCTGTTCACTGAGGCTAGGTTGTGTCCCTTAATTCAGTTTTTATACAAACCAATACGACAAAAGCAGCAGGTTAGAGTGATTTTTGAGCCAAAATACCAGAATCGGCCCCTAAGAATGCTCAAGTTATGAGCATTTTATCCATTCTTAGCAATTAAGGGACACACCCTAGTTATTACAGCTCCAACCCGCTCTTGTTCATCCTGATGAGATGGCATTATTTCTTCTATTTATCAATGCTTTGATCTGGCGGAACTGTCAAATATCTAATAAGTAGCAAGTGTAGTTGTAAGCATATCCTATCATCAGGACTATATCTTATCTGACAGATAGGTTTGTGCTCGACGCGGACATATCTTCCCCTAAGTTCGGGAAACGTTCTATCATTTGGTCTGGCGCGAACCTACAGAGCGTATAATCTCCCATTGATTGACATCGATACTCACGCAAGTACTGCACTACCTAAATAGGCAGTCTATCGCTAATATTCTGTAACATATCAATTGTATGTAGTATCATCATCTCATAGGACAAATCCGTTTTAAAACGGTTGCTTATTGTGATTATTACTTTTGGAAGGTAATAGCAATGTGCGAAAGGATGCTTCAAAAAGATCATTATTCTGAATGGGTTATCCGTAATAGCCTGTACTGGATGACTCCGCTTACTCAATGGAAACTTTGTGAGGATATATCTTCCTGGACAATCTCTTTTGAAAGCGATAGCTCCGAATGCCTCTATGAATTTGAGAGGCTATTGAATGATTATACTTTGCGAGAAAAGCTACAACATAAAACAGGGACATTGAGAGATTCTATTGTCCATAAAGTGCTTCGCAGTATCGATGAAAGGCTTTCGTAATGGAATTGATGCCTTTCAATTTTGACAGATTGCCTAATGGACAGGTGTTTATAAGCAATCTCGCTGGTTTTCATCACTTTATCAATGAACAAGACCTGCTTGATCTTTCTGATGAGCAAATCAGTGCGGAGCAATTAAACGCACTAGAAAGCAGGCTTTTTATAACCAACGAAAGCTTATCTGCCACAACCCCCTATGCTTTAAGTGCCGCTTTTGCAAAACGGTTGATGAATGAACTGGCGGTCAGGCCAATTTTCATGATTGTACCCACATTGCGTTGCGACCATACCTGCAAGTATTGTCAGGTCAGTAGAGCTTCCGTGAACGCCTCTGGTTATGATCTAAATCCTGCTCTCATCCCTGATATTATTTCGACTATCAAAAAACTATCAACGCCACCTTACAAGATAGAGATACAGGGTGGAGAGCCACTCTTGCGGTTCGATTTAATTCAGTCCATTTATGAGCAATGTGCTGAAACGCTGGGAAGCACCGATTTTGAGATGGTGGTAGCATCAAGCCTGTCTGTCTTGAATGAGGATATGCTTGAATGGTCGAGAGATAGGAACATAACGTTCTCTGTTTCGCTTGACGGTGGGGAAGTTGTTCACAATAGAAATCGAATTCTTGGTCATGGGCTTGCTCACAGTAGAACAGTGTCAGGGATAGAGGCTATCAAACGGTCTTTAGGCGCTGGTCGCGTTGCAACGGTTACCACAGTTACTAAAGATCTTATCAGGCAGCCTGAATCGATTGTTCAGGCTCATTTGTCTCTTGGCCTCAAGGATATGTTTATCCGACCTGTTAGTCCCTATGGGTTTGCACAAAAAGCATCGTTCACCTTTTCTATGGACGAATACTTCGGTTTCTATGCCTCTTTGATAGATGAAATCCTTAAGAGTAATAATGAAGGGATAAGGGTTGTGGAACATTCGGCGTCCATTCATCTGAAAAGAATCTTCAATCCCGGCTTTAGTGGTTATGCGGATTTAAAATCTCCAAGTGGGGTTGTGCTAAACAGTATTCTTTTCAATTATGACGGCCGAGTATATGGTAGCGATGAGAGTCGTATGTTGCAGAAGGTAAATCCTAGAACGGAGTTCAGTGCGGGGGAGGTTAAGACGCTATCATTTTCCACGAGTCCTTACTATAACGCAGTATTGAGTTCATCATTCAATTTTGCTCTGCCAGGTTGTGATACATGTGCATATCAACCATTTTGCGGTGCAGACCCATGCCAGAACATAAGTGTACAGGGTGAGCCTGTAGGTGATAAAAGTCGGTCAACGTTTTGTCAGTATCACAAAGGGATGTTCAGGTATTTGATAAACTGTATCTCAGAAGGTGGTCCGAAGGCTGAGATGCTAAAAGGATGGGCATATGTCTGAGGTTATCAGGAACGATATCTTTCATTTTGCTTCTAAAGAGAACGTGCCCACGGGTTTCTATCGATTATGCAAACAAAAACCAGTTAACCCTTTATTCTTTTTGCCCAATTTGCTGGTAGTTACTGAAAGCAATGATGAAGCCATTCTGCCATGCTTTGATTACTCTATTATTAGCACTGAATTATTTGAGTCAATTGAAAATGGGGATATTGGAATAATAAACAATGGCAATATGATACGCGTTATTCTGTCCCGCAGAGCCAATCACAATACTGTCTTAGTTACGGAGCGCTGTAATAATCTGTGCCTGTTTTGCTCCCAGCCACCAAAGAAAGTAAATGATGACTGGCTGCTTACCCAATCAGCTCTTGCTATAGCTTCATTTGGTTTGAATGGAGTTGTTGGGGTCAGCGGAGGTGAACCTCTGCTGTATGGAGATGATTTTCTACACTTCATTGATTTTATCATCGAGAACTCGCCAGATACTGCTTTGCATATTTTAACAAATGGACGCAAATTTGCTGATACGAACTTTACTCAGGAAATGGCAAAGCGAAGCAAAAAGATCACCTTTGGTATCCCGCTCTACTCATCAAGAGCACTTGTGCATGATCATCTGGTAGGGAGTGATGGCGCATTTAATGAAACGGTTAGGGGATTAATTAATGCAGGAAACTTAGGGTTCAATATCGAACTTAGAGTTATTCCGACGCTGGCTAACTATACAGAATTGGATGAAATCGTAGAGTTCGCTGGCCGTGTGTTCTCCAACATCAATCAGATTTCCCTTATGGGGTTGGAATCTATTGGGTGGGCACGAAAAAACTGGTCATCAATCTTCATTGAGCACGGCAGCTATAGTGAGAAAATTACCTCTGCCATAGACACAGCACAAAGGTCAGGCATACCCCTAACTATTTTTAATTATCCTTTGTGTCATCTTCCTGAAAGAGCCTGGGAGCTGGCTGTTCAGTCGATCTCTGATTGGAAAAATTATTATCCCAAAGAATGTGATGAATGCACTCAGAAGTCTTCCTGTGCTGGTTATTTCAGTTCATCAAAAGGCCGTTTTCATCAACCACCGAGACCAATTTTATGAAAAAATTTAATTTCGCTGCTCTACTTCCGGGATTTTTGGCGCTCAATAATTCTGTATGGGCAAGTGATTCATCTACCGGAGCGAGTGATTTGCCTAGTATGACTCTTAATGAACATGATTTAGTGGTAGCTCCACTTAACATGGAGGTGCCTTTCTATATTGCAGGGCATCGTAGTCATAGCTCCCATCGGAGTCATAGTTCTCACAGATCCTCATCAGGTGGTGGGTACTATGGTGGCAGCACTCCTTATTATCCCAAAACATACAGCTCACCAAGCTCATCTGGTTCTTCCAGCTCAGGGACAAGTTCCACATCGTCTTCTCCCTCTGTGCGTTCGCTTCGTTCTAACGACAATAACAACTCCACTACTACGAATTCTGTTGGAACTACAGAGGCTAACCGTGCAAGTAATGAGCTTACTTCTGGTAAAGAGAAGCGTAAGCGCTTAATCATGCGGGTTCAATTCGCATTGCTGGACAAGGGATATTACAACGGGAATATTGACGGCATAATGGGACCTTCTACAAGGCAGTCTATAAAAAATTATCGCATTGCGAATGGACTACCAACGCCTACAACTGAAACACTCGATACTCAATTATTGAACTCATTGAATATATTAGCTAGATAAGCTCTGCGAGTTTTAGCTCCTTGACATTTCAATTTAATTCTTCATAAAAAATGATTGTAAGAGGTTTTCATATGTCAGACAGTAATTTTCTTACCGGGATTGCAGCGACAGTTGTGGATGTTTTGTATACATCAAATCCATGTATCTACGTTGTCCAGCACAAAGAGCACATTGGTTGAGAGCTACGTCTGAACATTGGTCGACAAACAAAGTTAGTTAGCGCTGCGTTTGTGAAGCAAGGGGTAGGTGAGTGCATAAATATTGTATGCCTTAGGGGCGATTAGGGCGCTGCACTCTGGTATGGAATAAAAGTCTGTCATTTGTCGATTATAGGGAGGGATTATATGAAGTTAACTAAATCAGTTGCGGCTTTTTATATTTTTCTGCAAAATAAAGAGAGGGCAAATACCCCTTTTACTGAAGCAGAGGTGTTAGATGCTACTCAGTGGAAGAGAGTTACTTTTAGAACTTACCATGGCAAAGGGCAGTTGGCAGATTTTGTTAGTGAGAATTCTGACGGAAAATTTGAAGCATCAAATACATTAAATATTTCTGATGTTGAATTTGCTAAACGGTTATCTCAAAGTAAAAATGTCATTTCACTTGGACATAATTGTAAGTCTAAATTAGCTAAGGCACTCTTAAAGAAATCAAGAGATAATATGATACTAGCTCTTGAATTATATAATAGACCGTCATTAGAAAATAAGATGGATGCCTTTGTAATGTGCTTTTGTACGTCTTGGGAGCAGTTTCTCAAAGCAAAAATAATTGAAATGGATGGGGAGAAATCTATTTTCAAGAATGTTAAAAGAAAAGGGTTAAAGGAAACCATTTCTCTTCGTGACTGTTTGGATAAAATCTACCCACCTGAGTCAAATATAAGAAAAAATGTTGAAGAAATTGCATTTTATCGTGACTGTGCGGTTCATTTGCTTATGCCTGAAATTCAGGGTGTTGTTTCCAGAATATTCCAGTCAGGGGTCTTAAATTTCACCTCCCAATTTGAGGAGTTTACAGAGGTGTCTTTTTTAAAAAACTCTCACATTGGAATGATATCGTTAGTAGGTGAGTTTAAATCACCGCCTGCTGCAATAATGAAATCTACATATGGTGATATTGCTGATGATATACTGGCTCTTACTGGTTCCTTGTATAATACAATGGAGAATAATGATGATATAGAATTTGCTATTCCACTAAATGTAAGATTGGTATATGTTAAAGATAATAGAGATGGGAATGCTGTGATTTTAACTAAAGCAGATGAAGGTATCGAAGGGTTGAAAAAAGCCTTATTTATAGAGAAGCCAGTTGACCGTTCAAAAACTCATCCTTTAACTCAAACAGATGCAATTGAGGTGATTAATAAAAAGCTGTATGAAAAACATGATGGGGCTAAATTAGCTAAATGTCTAGTATGTCAGAATTCCAAAGGACAATATGTTATAAATAGAAATTGCTTTTTATCTGTTTTACATAAAACAGGATGGGCTAATGCCAATAATGATTATCATTATAAAAATGAGAGGCCAGAGTATCATTATTACTCCTTTAAGCTTGTGGAAGCGTTTATGAGAAAAATTCTTGAGCAAGATGAATATTTAAAAAATGCAAAAAATTCTTATAATAAACGTATTAAAAAATAAACTTTGTTCTTTTAGCTCTAACTCACATGCTATGGCCGTGATGCCCCACGGCTGTTATCCAAACTATACGCACCGTGTAATCATTCACGCGGTGCTGTTGAACTTTTGTAAGCGTCCGGCGAACTCACATTGTTAACGATATTCCGCTATTGCATGCTGACCTCAACAAAACAACAAACCTGAGGTGCAATATGACAATAAGGTATTCTCACAGTGAACGACGGCAGCATCTCGATGCCTGGCAACAGAGTGGACTGTCTAAAAAACATTACTGTCGCCTGCATGACGTGAACATCGTCACCTTTTATTACTGGCTTAAACATCATCAAGATGACGCTGCCGTTAACGTGCCCTCTGCGTTTATTCCTGCACGTCGAGTTGTGCCTGAGAATAACGACGCCGACACGGTAACCCTCAATCTCCCCAATGGCTGTTCGGTTCGTTGTCTTCCCGTTCAGTTACGGGCGGTGATGCAGGCACTGCCTTTATGCTGACGCCACAGCACATCTGGCTGGCACGGTAACCGATCGACATGCGCCGCGAGTTCATAGCTCGGTTACCTTACTCTTATCATTTATGCAGAAACTTAGTAGGCATTAAACTTAATGGGAGCATTCAAGTTAATACATATCGCTACGGCTATGCATGATGTTTCTAGAGAATTGTACTGCTCTTGAAAAAGCAGTGTTGTCGAATTTTCCACTTCTTAATAATGAGACCTCAATTTCGCCAGATAAACCAGCTAAATTAAATAATCCTCGGTGATACTCAGCGCCCAACTTTTGATTGCATTCTTCGCATAAAGTCACTAAATTTCGATAACTGGTCTCGCCGCCTTTTGAATAGGGGATGACATGTTGTAGTGTTAGACCGTTCGTGTTTAAACAAATCACACATTTATTATTATCACGGTCAAGAATACGTTTCTTAAATTTACCTCTGAAGGTTCTTTTTCTTACAGATGAAGAAATTAAATTAATATCAGTAAATGAGCCGAATGGGGATGTTATACATTTTCTTTTGCGTAGCCAATGTGGAATGAAATCCCTAGCAAAACTAATATCGACTAATGCCCAGCCCTGAATACAAGTCCATTCATAGAAAGAACTTGCATTTTGAACTATTCGGTATTCTTGCCCCATATCTTGCATAGCTTTTTGGAATCCAGTATTGCTAACAATACTGGGAGTTCGGAACTCAAGTCCCTCACTGTCAGGTGCAGCCCCTAAGGTGTAGGTTGAGAAGTAGCAGTATCCACCACAAACTAATTTTAGATCAAATGCATAAGACGTATCCATCAACCTAACTCTCCTTAACTAAAAGAATTTGATCATAATTATACATCACTGTCAGATTATTGAAAATTTCTAGTGGTTTTACAGAGTTAAGTAATATCATAAATATTGAAATGAGCCGAGTCAACTGTAGGTATTAACGTGGACGATATTTTTCGAAGCAACAAACATCGCGAGTAAAATATCTGGTTGTGCAGATGTGCCGGAATTGATTAACCAAGCTTTCGCCTTTGGATGAGCCTTTAACTAAGCCGCTAATACCCTGTAAGTGTCAGTAAAGTTGTCACCCCAGGTTGATTTATGCGCTCGGCTTTAAGACTTACGATATTTGGTCAAGCCGCGGTGATGCCTATCTATGGGACGACTATGAGTTTGCTACCTGCAAAAAATGGTTGCCAAGCCGGTAAAAATCACCTACGGCATGCTAACGCATGAACGTACTATCAATTGCTTGTATAATCAAAGTGGCATTCTCAAGCGGCAACGAGGATATTTGTTCTTTTTTTGATTATGATCAGGAAAGATGGGTAGGCTCTCTCCTTGTCGATGCTGTGCTGGCTTGATGGTTTCTGTATTAAGCTACAACTACTAAATAGCTTTGCATAATACCGCTACACTCGGTAGATGACTTGTGGCAAAAGGCTTTGTGGACGTTTTACCCGCAAACAGCGGCCAGATAAGACTTAACCATTAAGCGTTGTAGTTCGTAAAATCGAATCTGTATATCTATACAGTGATCTGCTATTCTGCAAGGTTATTTAGGGCTCAATACGTGACGTGATGGTGCGTTTGCACAAAGGGTAATGTGGCCTTTTTGACATCGTATTATGTACCGGGTCAATATTAAGGGCCTGACAAAAATTGTGGACTCTTATCATTCCTTATATGATGTCGTGAAAAATTGCTGTCGCCACAACAGGATAACAAGCAGATGTCAAAGGCAATACGCTCGAAGTGCCCTGAAACCGATGAAGAACGTGAAGCGTTGATTACTACCCTGTATGAATCTTGTCCTTACTACTGCAAGCAACGGGTTAAGACGGCATTTACGACAGAAATTCTGATCGGAATCCTGCAAAGACAATTTGAGGGTTATTACCCTTGAGGGGAATCTCTTGCTGGGAGTTACTGCGTCTTACAGTTAAGTAAAACAACTCATGACGATAGCAATAGCGTATAAACACGAGTAAACAATAGGATAAGCGATGGTATGACCAATTATACGGATGTAACGGTGAAAGCGCAGAATGTTGGACCTGGCCTCTGCTTTTTGCTGCTGTTAGCTGTTTGGGCTGGAGTGTTTTTCATACCTGAAGCTATTTTTCTTGTTGTTCCTGGGATGATTGGTTTTGCACTTCTTTTTTTTATTTACTATCTGGCATCGGAAGGGCATCTTGCAGGTATTCTGGGCGGGATCGTTGTCAGCGTCATTTTGATGGCGATCGCCGCTGCGATCCCCGTTATTGGCTGGATAATCCTGATATGCTGGATACTCTACAACATTGCCAGGGCATTTGAGAGCATTCAAAATTTGCTGCCGGATGCCTTGCTGAGCGCTGCGCTGTATGCCAGCCTCTTAATTCCTGTCATTTATCAGCTTGATCATTACGGGAACAGCAATACGTGGCTGACAATAGGATGCGGAATTGTCTACTTTTTTGCGGCAGCGGGTTGTACTGCGCGTATCAGCGATCGTTCGGATACGCCAAAACATAGCCTGTTTCTCTTCTCCGTTATGCTGCTATCTGTACCGATGATTGTACTGTTGCTTGCATCTATTGCCGCCTCGCTACGTGCTGCATTCCAGCCGAGCTTAGTAAAAACGACCACGAAACTTCCCCAATCGGTAAGCGGGTATACCACCGCTCGAGGAACGGTCGTTGCTGACTATACGCGCAACGTTACCCAAACGGTTGTCAGTTCCACGATCGTTCCTGGAGGCGGAGCCGTAGGCGCATCGCTAACCGGTTCACTGGCTGAATTAAGCACTCCTGCTGATGAACAGTCTGTCAAACGATTAAATCATGAAAAAGAACAGCGCTACGCGACGAACAAAGATCATCACTTTTATCGCCACGATGGACTGAATGATAAAAAAATCGGTAATTTTATTCAGGCTGCTGCCGCAGTGGGAACATTGCCGCCTCTTAAGAGAGAGAATGTCCTCTTTTACTTTGATGAAACGGTGATAGGAAAAGGCGATCGTGGCGTAGTGCTAACCGATGACGCCATCTATTGTTTACCAGGCATGTTTGAGGATGAAAAGAAATTCTACATACGGTTCAGTGATATTGAGAAAGTCACTTTTTCAGGAACGATGAATAAGCAAATTACGCTTTGGCTGAAAGAGGGGAAAAAACAGAAAATCACGCTGACACAATCCAACGCCGGTGCTAAAAAAGTCTTCGAGCTGATTGAGCTGGCGATTGATTGAAATCCAGGTATAGTGCTAGGGAGAGTTATTATACAGTGAAGCCACATCAGGCATGTCCGGTGTGCGGCGAATCTCATCGTTTCCGCTTTGGTGATAAAGAGGATGCAGAACGTGGTTCTGTAAACAGTGCGGTGCAGGTGATAGCCTGAAACTGATTGAGATTTGAGAAGGTGTCTGGCTTGTACGCATCCAGGGCCGTCGGGAAGGTGAACGCCTTGACCACCCGTGTAGGGGGCCGTTGAGTTTGGCGGTTTCCAGCAGACTCAGGATAGCCGCCATCCTTTGCCCTGCCAGCAGGAACATACAGCTTGAATAAGATTGGGTATATATTTATATTTTCAAACGCGATAAGTTACTTTCTTCGTCGTAGTTGCACTTCACACGGTATCTCACTTGGAGATGATTTTGCATCATTCAATATCTGTGTAATGATTGCTCGGCATTCCCCTGGCAAGTTCGATTGAACGTAGATGGTATTGTCTGCTCGTGTCGCTTCCTTCGCCTTATATTCGTGGGAAGTCAACCAATACAAAGTTACAATAATAATGACGATGATAGTCAGTGCAGTGATAATTTTCTTTTTCATAATGAATTTCCTTTTGGGCTAAAGCATGAATTACACACCCAAAAGGAAACCCTGGTGTTAGTACTAATAAATAATTACAAGCCAAATACGTTAATATAGAACTGCCCGTCATTATCATCCGTTTTCTGGATGTTATAGGTTATCGGCAAATCCTTGGTGCTTGGAAGTTTTAATTTGTCATCCAGCATAGTCATTTGCAGTGTAGCAGCACAGTGATAAACGTCTAATGACGCGTCATGTTTAACGGTTCTGATATTGGTCACCTTCAACATAAGGCTGTCTGCATGCTTAGGCACCATGCCTACCATCTGTGAGTTCCTGAGTTGTTCAAACTGTTTCTTTATCTCCTTTTGTGCAATGTCAACGACCAGGGTTTTAGCATCGTCACTGTTGCATTTTGGCGTGCTGGAGTCACACGCTGATAACAATGTAGCGATAATACCGATGGCAATAATTTTATTGTTCATTATGATATCCTTATAAGGCATCGATATATTTCTCAAAGACAATCCCAACAAAAGCCAATGCATCCACGAGTACCGAGAGACTCACAATAACCAGTGCTGTAATTCCCCAGAATTTATTGGTGCCATTGATTGTGTTCTTGATAGCAATCAATGCAGTAACCCCTACATAAAGCGATGCCGCATTCAGGAAGAGGATATGAAAACGTTTCTCAGTAAAGAATAATAATACATTGATAACCAGCATGATGAGAAACCAGTATCCCCAGAATGTTTTCTTGAGACCTAACTCGCCTTTTAATAATTGTTGCTTACCTTCTTCCTGCAAGGCTTGATTCTTGTTATAGGCTGATTTTATTTTATTAAAAAGTGACACGGTATATCCTTATTCAATAAGTGAGTGATTGAGTTTAATGTTTTCAAGAATTCTTCTTGCCCGGTTATACCCAATTCTGAAATGATGTTGCACGGCTTTGATATCGTTGTTCAATTCGCCGCGTGCAATCAGGTTTAGTATCGGGGTGTAAAGTGGGTCTACGAGCGTTTCTTTATTTAATTCAAATGGCATGGTTCCTCTTAAAAATTAATAAGGGATTGTGTAGTGATGAATTACACACTGGCATTAAAAAATGCGCTTATTGATAGATACCAGACAGTGAGTTCCCGGCGTTCATACCACAATAGCTGTTGCATTCTTCGTTGGCATTGACCTTCACACGGTTCTGCCCCCACGTTAGGGTAATCAGGCATTGGTTTTCATTTCGCCATTCAAGGGTTGTGTGTTGCGGCGTATCGGCAATGGCGGTCGCAATTCCTTGCACCTCACACACATGCATACCCACGTTGGTATTTATCAAGAATGTTGCCTGCTGGCCATTACCCGGTACTGCCGATAACCGGATTTCGCCATTGGCTTTCTGGTAGATAAATGTATTCCCCTCTCTTTCCGCCGCGATGGCTGCATGGCAACACAACCCCATCAGTAATGTGATAGCACACTTTCTCATTGCCTATTCCTTGTCAGTTGATACGGATATTTTTAACGACTTTCCCCGGTGAGGGCCAAGCACGGAAAGCCTCTATCTGGACGCTGAGGGACACTACATCAGCAAAGTACCCTAACAGCTAGCAACGCACCAAGGAAAGTAGTTCCTTTTCATTGCGTTCATTCAACCTCACTGTGTTGACAAGCTCCAGCCGATACAGGGAATGGAAAAAGTATTCAAAACTTTCCACAACCGAGGTAACGGTGGTCGCCATCACAGCTATTCCTTGCTTCGGGTATGAATTGACGGTGCCTTGTTAAGGTAGCGGCTCGGCCACAACTGTTCAGGTGTCATCCCCAATACCCCGGCTATCAGGCGTTCTGCCTTGGGGTAGTGCTGGCTGAATGCATTATTGAGGGTACGTGGAGCCAATCCCTGGTCACGGGATAACTGCGCCAGACTGACTCCCCGTTTGTGCAAGGCCGCCACAATGTCAGCACGATGCCAATCCTCGGGACTTCCCTTGGTTCGTTTTTTTTGCGATGCTACGTGGTTATTCACAGTGCTCACTCCTTTGTATCAGTACAGTGATATTAAATGCGAACAAAGTGAACAAATCAAGTTCTCTTTATGGGTTTATTTTGCCTTTTCTATTAACGCATTGATATCTGGAATAAAGTTTATGAACGACAGTTTGACGCAACAGAATCCCCTGGATGATGAACAATGGCTCTCAGCACTGGAGTTTGTCGGTAAGCCGGGAATGCCGAGCACCGCAAAAGGCTGCCGTTTACGGCTGGAGAAATTGGCAGCACTGCACCCTGACATCAAGAGAAAGAGAACTGGGCACAAGGGCTTTGAGTACCATATCCGCGCAGCGGGAATGTCATTGCAGAGTGAGCGGGTAGAGCGACAACAGAAAGCCCAGCCCGTTTCTCCCTATGGGTCGGATGAACAACTGAATCTCTGGGTGCAACTGTTCAAGACCATGAAACCGCACTCACGTGACAGACTGTTAAAGCAGGCACTGGAGCAGGTGGCCGATGATTTGGCATTAACCCACCAGGTTTCCTCTGACGTAGTGGCATTGGCTCGCCGCTTGATGGAGCTGTCGGAAGCACAACGTCAGCAGCTTCTGGATTCCCTGTCAGAGTAATCTCTGGTCTGAAAAGCACGTTCAGGCCAGCCCTCACCGCATTCGAGAGCATTATCCAATTCAGCGTATGTGGTTAAAACATTCGCCAAGGACTTTGCGGGTAATAAAGTTCCCTCGTGTAAAACGAATGCCGGTCGATGTATGGGCTTTACACTGAACATCCCGTCGAAATACTGTGGCCTATGCAATAAGGCATAGGTCATACTTTCATAGCTCCCTTCCCAATAGGGCTATCAAAGCGCCATAAATAGCTCTGTTGCCACACTAACAATCCAATGTTGATAATAAGAACTATTTGCATTTAAAGTATATTTTGATATAATAGTTACACTGGCATAACGTGTATTTGCAGTCACTCCATTATGCCAATGAATTAATCATCACGCTGCTCATCCCTATTTCTCTTGCTACAAGAGAAGGGCGCATCACTTTCGCCTGCATTCAGGGAAACAGATGAGCAATAATAATAAAATACCATGAGGGTAAATTATTGGGACTACGTAGAGAGCATCGTGCATTTCAGCAAGGTGACCTGGATTGTCTGTGTGGTGCGTACAGTATTGTGAATGCTATGACCTATCTTTTTGATGGGCGAATAAAACGCAAGCCACTATTACGGACGCTGTTAACGCAATATTCCACACAGTGGCCCCTGAATGAATGGCTAACGCAGGGAATTGATGAAATAAGAATGGCGCATGTGATTGAGACAGTATTAATGACGGGCTATTACCGAAAAATATTTCCTGTCAACGTCACAAGACCCTTTCATCAACGACGAATAAAAGCACCCCGGATGGTGCAGGAAATGCACACCTTTCTGGAAAGTAATAAAGACTTTAGCCGCGTTATTTTATTCAGCAATCAATATCACTGGTCAGTTATCAAATCAATGGATGAACATTATATGTATTATCTGGACAGTTCAGGCGTGCAGCGGGAGAAGATAAAATCCTATGCCCTTTATCCCGATGAGAATCGCTACCAGTTTTATCGTGATGCCCTCTACTTTATTGAACGTGAATTTTAAGTGAGCCCATCATGAATGCGTTATTATCCCACGCCGAGACCTATCATCAGACAAGCAAACTCGGTTCACCCGATGAGATACTCCAACAGGCTGAGCGCATTATTGAGCAACGCTTTAGCCAGCGACAGATATTCTCCACCTCCCACGAAACACGCCAATATGTTGTTTTCAAGTTGGCGCTGCTGGAGCATGAAGTTTTCAGCATATTGCTGCTGGATAACCAACACCGCCTGTTAGGTTACGAACAACTTTTCCGGGGTTCATTGCGAGAAGTCAGCGTCTATCCCCGAGAAGTGGTGAAGCTGAGTCTCCGCTACAACGCTGCCGCCCTCATCCTGGTGCATAACCATCCCAGCGGGGACACCGAACCCAGCACGGCAGACTGCCATATCACGCAACGCCTCAAAGCCGCCTTAGACCTTATCGATGTTCGCGTACTTGACCACGTGATTGTGGCCGGTAACCAGACCACCTCTCTGGCCGAGCGTGGCTTGCTCTGAGTAATTAGTTACTTGGTTTAATACACATTATTCATACCCACAGCGATTTCTTTCACTGAAAAAGGAGTACGTATGCACCAAAATCACACTATCGACCAAGCGGGCTTTATTCTTCCGGTCAGCGATGCATTCACGCAACTGCTGTTCAACGTATTATCCGCTGCCCCAGATATGCCCCCTTCAACCCGTGCGGTAACGCTCAATTTCCGTGACCCGCAATACAGCAGCGAACGCGGGGGTTATCACCCGGTAGAAATACGGCTGATACGACATAACGAAGGTTGGCGCTTCGACTATGTAACGGATTTTGGCTTTGTCGGCACGGTTTACCCAGAATTGGAGAAGATACTGGATTTTAGCTGGACGCAGCGTTACGTGTTCGAGAGTCGAGTGGGTGACCTGACCCATGCGGAGGGAAGGGAGTTGTACTCGCTGTGGCAGCACAACTTTGTGTGCTACTGGCGCATGGATGCCTACACCACCACCGTGTCCTGGGAAATTTGACCACCACGATAGCAACGGGTAACCCATGGCGGCGCAAAGGAGGCTGCTGGGGTTATCCCATTACATCATTAACCCTGTCCAACATTGAGAATGCCATGTCCAACGCGCCAGCGCTCATTCCACTTCCCCGGCCCGCAGCGAAAACCTGCGCTTATGATGCCTATATCCAGAGCCTGTCTGTGGCAGGACGAAAAGGTATCATCAGTCTGTTGAAGCGCAGTGCTGCGATATTGGGCAAGCAGGATGAAGCCAGTACCTATCCTTGGGAAACGCTTTGCTATGCCGATGTGATGCGTGTGCGTGCCAGGCTGTTAGATGAAGGTTATGCAGTTTCGTCGGTCAATATGGCCTTGTCGGCATTACGCTCGATCGCGCAAACGGCTTTCAACTTGCAGCAAATGGACGCGGAGACGCTGGCGCGCATCAAGGCGGTCAAGCGTGTGCAAGGGGATCCGGTGCGGAAAGGGCGCGCATTGAGTCGGACAGAAATCCGTTCTCTCCTGAAAGCGGCTAAAAGTCACGGCTCACCAACTCGTCAATGCCGGGACGCTGCTATTCTGTTGACGCTGTGCGGGACGGGATTACGGGCGGGTGAACTGGTGGCCCTGAAAATGGATGACTATATAAAGGAAGAGGGAAAAGTGATTGTGCGGCAAGGTAAGGGGCGAAAATACCGGGAAATTTACGTGGCTCCCGCTGTCGCCAAGGCGCTGTCAGCATGGCTAGTCGCTAAAGGCGAGGGGAAAGCGCTGTTCACCAAAGTAAGTCGCTCCGGTCAAGCTGCAGCCGGTGCATTAACCACCGCAGGACTGACGGCTATACTGGAACAGCTAAAAACTGGTGCCAATGTGGCTGAGTTCACCCCTCACGATTTGCGCAGAACATTCATCACGCAGTTGTTGGATCAGGGCATCGATATCAACACTGTGCGCCAACTGGCGGGCCATAGTGATATCACCACGACAGCCCGTTACGATCACCGGGGAGACACAGCCAAAATCATGGCTTCTCGGACGTTGAAGTGCTGGTGATATATTACTCAAAACTTTCTATAACAGTAATAATTCTTTCTAGGTCTTTGTGCGTCTCTACGTTTTTCGCTGTCCAACCATTATTTTTGAAAAAATATCCTCCATTCTTTCCTTTGCAAGATCTAAGGAAACCTTCTTTATTAAATGAATCGGCTATTTCCTCATTGCTCAGACTCTCTCTAATGGTATATCCCCATAACTGGACATAAGTGTCGTAAAATTTATTTAACTCTTCATTTTCATATTTCAGTATCGATTCAATGTAATAAAAATTGATTAAATCTGAAATCATTTGGCTGTATGAACGTGTTTTTTCTTTTATATCTCGCCCATGAAGTTTACACAGTTCTTGGAGACGTTTTTCTGGCTTGGAATGAAGCCGAAGAGGAATGTTTTTACCCAACGCCTCCTGTAGATTGCGTCTAGTTTCAGCTTGCCTTTCCTTGTCAGCTTCGCGCTTTCGCTTTTTTTCTTTCGCTATAGCCATTTCTTTATCAGCTAATTTTTCTCGTGCCTGCGTCGCCTTCTGAGGTTTCTTTTTTGTCGCCATCTTGTCTCTCCTTTGTCTGTCGCTTTGTGACTGTCATAGCGCAGAGTATCGACATTGCATCGTAAACTCAAGTGACGGTCACATTAAATGATGCGTGACCGTCACTGTGCGTTGAGTCCGTGATCTTTTAGTGAGGAATTTCATGACCGTCACTAAATCTTCGGGAAAGTCAGTATGACAGTCACGGATTTGCATGGTTTAGGCCAGTTTTAGGCAGAAAAAGGGACGAAAATGAATGTTGTAAATAGCTCATCGCTACCAATTCGGTAGAGCGATGAGGTTATTAAACAATGGCAAACTTACAGTTAATCAAGATTGATGCTGTCGTGGAAATGTGTGCGATGTCGAAGGCCACTATCTATCGCAAGGTGCATAAAGGTCTTTTTCCAAAACCTTATGTGCTTTCCCCCGGAGGTAAAGCGGTCGCCTGGCGTCTGGATGAGCTGAATAAGTGGATATCTGAACTTGAGAAAGCAGCGTTTACACGCGAGTAAATTCTGGGGCTTGCAGCGTATTTGTCTTTAAGCCTGCTACATACGCGCCTTATATACGGATAATAAAAAATATACTTTATATCTCCCTATGCATGGAGTTTTAAGGCTATGCATAGGGTTTATAAATGAAGTATATCTCTATAGAGATAACTAACATGAAGAATAGAAATTTACGTACTGATATTGGGCTAACATCAATATCCGCTGGTTATACCATAAAGAAGCAAAAGATAAAGGTAAGAATAGACAAGTTAGCTTTAGTGAGTGACCTGGCTAGTAGTAAAAGTAAAAAGATTCTGGCGGAAAAATTAAAAGAACTGAAAGGAGATGATTCTTATTGTTGTAAACATAAATATAATGACCACATACATAAGCAATACCATAAGGTTATCTCGGTCTGGAAAAGAGGCGAAAAGGTAAAAATGCTCCGCATCGAGCATGAACCTATAGGGAGTCAAAAAGGGTACATACGTTTTGAGCTATCACCACAACATTTTGCAGAAGGGGAACTGAACGCGATGTTAACTTGGTTGGCGCAGGAAAGCGGCTTGGGGTCTCTGCTGTATACACTGATTTTTCAAGCATGGGTGACGCGTATTGATTACGCGATGGATATCATAGGGGCGAAGTTGACTGATTATCATTTCGGGTTGAAAGGCGCAGCATGTGGGAAAAAGCATAAAACCGATGATGATTTTGGTGGGCTTCGACTGGGAAGTACTGAATCCTCGCTCTACCTTGCGTTGTATGATAAGGAAACTCCTGACGGTGAGGTCATGCTGGCAGAAAAACAGCGTGCAGGCATTGATGTGGGGATGCAAGCCTTTACACGTTTTTTGCGCATTGAGGCACGCTACTTTCCCAAAGGGAAAAAAGCACTGATGCTCAAGTCGTTGGGTAACATATCAAACCCATTGGAGCATCTTGTTGTATACGACCGTCAACTTGAAAATGATGAAAAGTTGAATAGCGAGTTCAAGTATTTGCTGAACTGGATCACACTGCCCGAAGCGATGTCAACAACACCGCCTAAT
>NZ_JQEI01000005.1 GCF_000743355.1 Serratia sp. Ag1 | reverse complement strand
TGGGGGTTTTCTGAATACAAAAAAGCCCGCAACAAAAGTCACGGGCTTGATAACACCAGAAGCTTACTTACTGACCAAACATGTCCTTAATCCAGCCCGCAACGCCGTTGGCATCTTTCTGCTCACCTTGCTGCTGAGTTTGCGGTTGCACAGCAGCCTGGTTACCCTGGCACAGCCCTTGCGGGTTTTCAGTCCAGACTGGAAGGGTGCGTGAACTGCCACCACCGCAGATAAAGTTACCGGTAGAATCGATACCCATCTGGCTGATGCCTTCCGGTTGTTGCAGCATCAGCGGCAACGGCGTCTGGTTTTCCAGATAACGGCGATACAGAGTCAAAGCACCGTTAGCACCGGTCAGCTTGGCTGGGCCGTTGTTGTCGCGCCCGACCCAGGCAATCGCCACTTCTTTACCGTCAATACCGGCAAACCAGCTATCACGCAGATCGTTCGTGGTCCCGGTTTTTGCCGCCAGATTGTAGTTCGGGAATTTCACCGACAGTGAACGGGAAGTCCCACGCGCCACACCCTGCTGCATCGCATACAGCGTCAGATATGCCGCCTGAGCCGGTACCATGCGTTCTGCCTGCGGGAAGCTCTGATACAGCACCGAACCATCTTCTGCGATCACCGAACGCACCGACGACAACGGTGCGCGGTTACCGCCACTGGCAATAGTCTGATACTCCTGCGCCACTTCCATCGGCGTCAGACCGATCGCCCCCAGCAGCATGGAAGGTACCGGAGTAATTGCCGTTTTAGGAATGCCCAACTGCTGCAAAGTAGCACTAATCTGGGCTAGCCCAACCGACATCCCCAGATTCACCGTTGGCACGTTGAGTGAGTTCGCCAATGCGTCCACCAACATTACCCGGCCACGGAACTGGCGATCGTAGTTGTTCGGCTGCCACAGGCTGCCATTTGGCAACTTGAGCGACAACGGTTCATCTGCCAGCCAGGTATTAAGACGATATTTGTCCGGCTCAGACAACGCTGCCAGATAAGTTGGGGGTTTGGCAAGGGAACCCACCAGGCGGCGTGCCTGAAGCGCCCGATTAAACCCGGCAAACTGCGGATCAGCCCCCCCCACTATGGCACGAACTTCACCAGTGAAACGGTCGACGATCACCATCGCCGCTTCCAGATCGTTCAGGTGACGCGCAGCACGCAGTGCGGGAATCCCCTCTTCTACCGCCTTTTCAGCCGCATCCTGTGAAACCGGATCCTGCGTGGTGAAAATCTTCACGCCGGAAAGATCGTTCACCTTGTCACCCAGTTTGTTCTGCAACTCCTGGCGCACCAGTTGCATAAACGCTGGTTGTGGTGAGATCACCCCGCCCTTCGGCTGCACACCAAGCGGGCGGGCACTCAACATGTTATACAGTTCAGCGTCGATCACTCCCTGATTCTGCAACAGTTTGAGCACCACATTACGGCGTTCCAGTGCCAGTTGCGGGTTGCGCCACGGGTTATACAGCGACGCCCCCTTCACCATCCCCACCAACAGCGCCTGCTGATCCAGACTCAGTTCATCCACTGGTCGGCCAAAGTAATACAGGCTGGCTAATGGGAAACCACGGATCTGATCGCTACCGCTTTGGCCGAGGTACACTTCGTTCAGATACAGTTCCAGAATGCGATCTTTGCTATAGCGATAATCCATCAACAACGCCATGTAGGCTTCATTGAGCTTACGCGCCAGCGAGCGTTCGTTGGTCAGGAACAGGTTCTTCACCAGTTGCTGGGTCAGGGTACTGCCCCCTTGCACCGCACGCCCGGCGGTCAGGTTGGCCAGCATTGCGCGGCCAATCGAGTAAGGGCTGACCCCATCATGCTCGTAGAAACGGCGATCTTCAGTCGCCAACAGCGTATCCACCAACAGATCGGGGAACCCAGAACGCGGAACAAACAGCCGCTGTTCACCGTTTGGTGATTGCAGCATGGTGATCAGCCGTGGATCAAGACGGAAAAAACCAAAGCTGCGCTGGTTTTCCATATTGACGATTTTTGCCAGACCGTTATTCTGGAAATCAAGCCGCGCGTGGATCTGCCCTTCTTTACCGTCAGGGAAATCAAACGGACGGCGCAGCATTTCAATGCTATTGCCCTGCACGGTGAATTCACCTGGGCGCGTCATCCGGCTCACCTGACGGTATTGCATCCCTTCCAGCAGATTGACCATTTCCTTTTTGCTGTAAGGCATGCCGGGTTCCAGGTTAACCATGCGGCTATACACTGCCGCCGGTAACTGCCAGACTTTGCCATCAATACGGCTGCGGATCTGGGAGTCCAGATACACACCGTAGATCGCCAGCAGCACGGCAATCACCAGGAAAAGTTTGATCAACAAACCAAGCCAGCGGCGTTTTTTGCGGGGAGGACTCGCTTTTACCTTACGCGGCATGCGTTCTTCCTCGTCATCATATTCATCATCGTCATACTCATCCTGATACTCGTCGTCTTCGTAATCATCATAATCGTCATCGCGACGACGGCGTGCCGGTTTACGCGGCACGTTACGTTTTGGTTGTTTCCCTTTGCGCCCAATGGGCTCGCGGTCATCCCCAGCCATTGCTGTCGTTCTCCACGCTTACGGCACTGCTGGCCGATATTTGTCGCTTAATCTGTTCTTGTGCCAACTGGCTTAACAGAAGAAACATCTGAATTGTTTTACTGGTACTTTTTGGTGCGTTTGGTTGGCGCGCTATTGGCCGGATCGTCAGGCCAAACGTGCTTCGGATAGCGCCCTTTCATCTCTTTTTGTACTTCCCGGTAGGCACCTTGCCAGAAAGCCGCCAGATCGCCAGTGATCTGCAAGGGCCGGTGCGCGGGTGAGAGTAACTCAAGCACCACCGCGATGCGACCCTCAGCCAGCATCGGGCTACGCTGTTCGCCAAACACTTCCTGTAAACGCACCGCCAGAGCCGGAGGATTGTCGGCATCATAACGGATCGGCAGGCGGCTGCCAGTTGGCACAGTGTAATGAGTGGGTAGAGCATTATCCAGCCGCTGTTTTTGCTGCCAATTCAATAAGCGAGCCAGGGCTTCGGCAATATTCACCTGTTTGAGCCCGCGCAGATCGCGCACCCCGTTCAGCGAAGGCAATAGCCAGCTTTCCAAGGTATCCAGCAAGGATTCCTCATCCACCAGCGGCCAGGCCGCCTCGGGCAACCAACGTTGGGCGCATTGCAGGCGCAGACGCAACTGTTCGGCGGCCAGATCCCAATTAAGCACCGCAACACCTTGCACGCGCACCCAGTTAATCAGCGCCTGTTGCAACTCCTCATCTGCCGGTTTAGCCAAGGGTTGAGCACGCAGCGTCAAACGGCCAATCTGCTGGCGCTTCCAGGCGCGCAACGAGCCTTTTTCTTCATCCCACTCTACCGCCGTCTGGCTACTGACAATATCAGGTAATTGCGCCACCAAGGCGTCAATCTCCACCGGCAGTGCCAGCAGGATACGGGCATCCGGGCTGTTGTGGCCCTGCAACAGACTGGGGATAATCAGCCAAGGGGATCTTGATAGCGCTTCGTCCTGGTTCATCGCCGCGCCCATCCCATTAGCCAGCAGATAACGGCCATCCTGCCCGCGCCGCTGGGCAATACGATCGGCAAATGCCTGCGCCAACAGTGGGGCGGCCAGTTCGGCATCGATTTGACCGGCCTGTTGCGGCAGGCGCTTGCTTAACTGGGTGGCTCGGCGCTGCCAGTGCGGCTGCGGGCGGCTCAACCAATAGCTGATGTCCATCTGCCCGCTACGCGGTGGTTCTTCCAGCAACGCGGCCAACAGGGCCGCCGTCGCCAACCCATCGGCCCCCAAAGCAGCACCCGCACACAACATCGCCGCCAAGCGCGGTTCGCAGCCTAACCCGGCCATCAGACGGCCCTGAGTGGTTAATTTTTCAGCGTCATCAATGGCCCCAAGGGTGTGCAGCAAACGGCGAGCGGCTGCCAACGCAACCGCAGGTGGCCGATCGAGCCAGGTAAGCTGTTCAGCGTCCACACAGCCCCACTGCAATAGCTCAAGCCAAAAACTGGCGAGATCGCTTTGCAGGATCTCCGGTTCCGCGTGTTCTGCGGCGCGCTCCGCCTGCTCTTTGGCAAACAGATGCCAGCAGATACCCGGTTCCAAGCGCCCTGCCCGCCCGGCCCGCTGAATCATCGATGCCTGGCTGATGCGCTGCGTCACCAGCCGGGTCAGCCCGTTACGCACGTCATAGCGTGCAACACGCTCCAGGCCGCTATCAACCACCAGCCGGATCCCTTCGATCGTCAGGCTGGTTTCAGCAATGTTGGTTGCCAGCACCACTTTGCGCCGCCCGCTGGCAGCCGGTTGGATCGCTTTTTGCTGCTGCGCCAAGGGCAATGCGCCGTACAGTGGGCAGAGATCGATATCAGCCGCCACGTCACCGCTGAGCCGCTCCAGCACGCGGTTGATTTCTGCCACGCCGGGTAGGAACAGCAGCAATGATCCGGGCTGTTCGGCCAGCAAACGTTTCACCGCCGTAGCCACGCCATCCTCTAAACGCTGATGACTGGCCAAGGCCTGATACTGCCGTTCGACCGGATAGCTGCGCCCTTCAGACACCACCACCGGGGCCTGCGGCAGCAGTTGGGATAAGCGTGCGTTATCCAGCGTCGCCGACATGATCAGCAATTTCAGATCGTCACGCAGCCCTTGCTGCACGTCGAGCAGCAGTGCCAAAGCCAGATCCGCTTGCAGGCTACGTTCGTGGAATTCATCAAGGATCACCAGCGATACGCCCTGCAGTTCGGCGTCCTGCTGCAACATGCGGGTGAGAATCCCCTCGGTCACCACTTCCAGCCGGGTATGCGGCCCGCTTTTGCTCTCGGCACGCATGCGGTAGCCCACGGTCTGACCGGGTTCTTCGCCAAGCTGTTGTGCCAGACGATAAGCCACGTTCTTGGCCGCCAGCCGTCGGGGTTCCAGCATAATGATGCGCCCCGGTAACCCGGCTTTTGCCAGAATCTGTAGCGGCAACCAGGTCGATTTGCCTGCACCGGTTGGAGCATGCAGTAATACCTGCGGAGCGGATTGCAATGCAGCGAGCAACTCATCAAGAACCGCGCTGACGGGCAGTGAAGACACAAAACTCTCCATGGGGTAGTTAATGGACGGCACACATTGTAGCATTACGGCCAGCGTTTCATTTATTTACCGGAGATTCATGTCCAGTTCGCGCCGCCTGTTTTTTGCCTTGTCGTTGCCCGATGCCTTACAGCAACAGGTGATCCGCTGGCGCGCCGAGGCTTTTCAACCCGAAGCTGGCCGCCCGGTTGCCGCTGCCAATCTGCATCTGACGCTGGCGTTTCTTGGCGATGTCAGCACGCAGAAAGAGCAGGCACTGAAAACGCTGGCCGGGCGCATCCGCCAAACCGGCTTTAGAATCTGCCTTGACGATCTCGGCCACTGGCCGCGCCCCGGTGTGGTGTGGCTCGGAGCCAAACGTGCGCCACGCGCGCTGTTGCAACTGGCTGAGTTACTGCGCTCGCAGGCAGCCCGCAATGGTTGCTATCAGAGCCCGTTGCCATTTCATCCGCATGTCACCCTATTGCGGGCCGCCACTCAACCGGTGGCGATTCCACCCGCGACGCCAGGTTGGATCTTCAACGCCGACCATTTTTCCTTATACCAGTCAGCCTTCGAGCATGGCCGCACCCGTTACCATCAGTTGGCACAGTGGCCACTCAATAATCAGGATATGCCATGATCTTCACACCGCCCCTGCGGCCCGCCACGTTGATTAAGCGTTATAAGCGTTTTTTGGCCGACGCCATCACCCCCGAGGGCGAAACCTTCACCCTGCATTGTGCCAATACCGGTGCCATGACCGGTTGCGCCACGCCGGGTGACACCCTCTGGTATTCCACCTCAGACAATGCCAAACGCAAGTATGCCCACAGCTGGGAACTTACGCAGACGCAACAAGGGGACTGGATCTGTGTGAATACCCTACGGGCCAATGCCTTGGTGCACGAGGCGATTGAGCAGAACATCATCAATGAATTATCCGGTTACAATCGAATCAGCAGCGAAGTCAGATACGGCGGTGAAAATAGCCGTATCGATTTGTTATTACAGGCAGAAAACCGGGTTAACTGCTATATTGAAGTGAAATCAGTCACACTATTGCAACATGAACGTGGTTACTTCCCTGATGCCGTAACGCTGAGAGGGCAGAAGCATTTACGGGAGTTGCAAAGCGTGGTTGAAAACGGCCAGCGGGCGGTATTGTTCTTTGCGGTGTTACACACCGGTATCGATCAGGTCGCTCCGGCAGAACATATAGATCCACGTTATGCGGCACTACTAGCGCAGGCTCAGCAAGCGGGAGTGGAAATCATTTGTTATGGGGCAACATTATCACCTGACGGTATCTCTCTTTGCGGGAAGTTGCCGTTTTTTAACGATAAGCAGTTCCAAGCGCCAATAACTTGATCGCTGGATATTGCGTCGCAAATACGCCTGCCTTCACACCCTTGTCAAGCAGGTGACAGGAATAATTGCCATCCCCCTTCCCTTCTGTTATTTATAGCGGCCTGTTTTTCCCCCGTCTTGGGGATTCGACATACCCTGTAGCGTTTGAGATGCAGGTGGGCGGCAACTGGACGAATCCCTGGCAGCTTAGTTCACTAAGTCACCAGGGCAAAGAAAGCGGCCACACTCCCGCACCTTGATAGATGATGGGTATAGTGCGTGTGTATGTAGGAGAAGCAATATGCAAGAAGGGCAAACCCGTAAAACCTCGTCCTTGAGCATTCTCGCCATCGCTGGGGTAGAGCCATACCAGGAAAAGCCGGGCGAAGAGTATATGAACGCCGCTCAGCTGACGCATTTCAGGCGCATTCTTGAAGCATGGCGCAACCAGCTCAGGGACGAAGTAGACCGTACCGTATCGCATATGCAAGAAGAGGCAGCTAACTTCCCTGATCCGGCCGACCGCGCCACTCAGGAAGAAGAATTCAGCCTCGAATTGCGTAACCGTGACCGTGAACGCAAACTGATCAAAAAGATCGAGAAAACGCTGAAGAAAGTAGAAGACGAAGATTTCGGCTACTGCGAATCCTGCGGCGTGGAGATCGGTATTCGCCGCCTCGAAGCGCGCCCGACTGCCGATTTGTGCATCGACTGCAAGACTCTGGCCGAAATCCGCGAAAAGCAGATGGCCGGTTAATCAGTTGTTATCCTTAGCGGCGCGTGTTCACTATGCGCGCCGCATACAATCCCATCCCTTCTGATATGTTAGAAAGTCACTATGTGGGGCGTTTTGCTCCTTCGCCTTCTGGGGATCTGCATTTCGGCTCACTGATTGCCGCGTTGGGAAGTTATCTGCAGGCTCGCGCCCAGCGTGGCCGATGGCTGGTACGCATCGAAGATATCGACCCTCCGCGTGAAGTGGCTGGAGCTGCCACCCGAATTCTGTCTGCCTTAGAACACTATGGCCTCCACTGGGACGGCCAGATCCTCTATCAATCCCAACGCCACGATGCTTACCGCGCAACGCTTGACTGGCTGCAACAGCGGGATCTCAGCTATTACTGCACCTGTACCCGTAGCCGTATCCAGCAGCTAGGCGGTTTGTATGACGGCCACTGCCGCAGTTTGCAGTTGGGCCCACAAGGTGCCGCGATCCGCTTACGCCAATCGGCCCCGGTCTATGCGTTTCAGGACCGGCTGCAGGGTGAACTGCAGGCTGACCCGGCTTTGGCGCAAGAGGATTTTATTATCCGCCGCCGCGATGGCCTGTTTGCCTATAATTTAGCCGTGGTGATTGACGATCATTTTCAGGGTGTCACCGAGATTGTGCGCGGTGCCGATCTGATCGAACCCACCGTGCGCCAGATTGCGCTTTATCAGCAATTACGCGCCCCGGTTCCGGCCTATATCCATTTACCCCTGGCGCTGGGGGCGAATGGGATTAAGCTGTCGAAGCAAAATCATGCCCCGGCCCTGCCCACAGGCGATCCACGGCCAGTGTTGATTGAAGCGCTGAATTTTCTGCACCAGCCACTACCGGAAAGCTGGCAAGACCTTGATCTACCGTCATTATTAAATTGGTCCATCAAGCATTGGCAATGGGAACGGGTGCCGCGCCAGTTGGCAATCCCCCGCGCAAAAACACAACGGCATTCTCAAAACAGCCATGGTGAGCTATGATTAGCCGCTATTTTTTGTTAGCACCATTTTGATTCGTCACTATCGAGGTGTACCATTTTTACCCGAGTAGCCAATTTCTGCCGTAAGGTACTAACCCGCGATGACAGGTTGCCCAGCGATGATACGCAGGCCAACAACAAAAACGCAGGCCGCGAAGAGAGTACCTCCGCAGAGCAGCAGCCAGCCACGCCAAAACGCCCTGCCGATAGCGGCAGAGATGCGCCTGCCCGCCGCCCTGCGGCGCGCAAACGGCCACCAATGCCTGCTGCTGAGGGAACGCGCTCAATGACCGTGATCCCACGTGAGCAACATTCGATCTCACGCAAAGATATCAGCGAAAATGCGCTGAAAGTGCTGTATCGCCTGAATAAATCCGGTTACGAAGCCTATCTGGTCGGCGGTGGCGTGCGCGATCTGTTGCTCGGCAAAAAGCCGAAGGATTTTGATATCACCACCAACGCCACACCGGAACAGGTGCGCAAGCTGTTTCGCAACTGCCGTTTGGTTGGCCGCCGTTTCCGCTTGGCGCACGTGATGTTTGGCCCGGAAATTATCGAGGTCGCCACCTTCCGTGGCCATCATGAGCAAAGCCTGGAATCTGACAAAAACTCATCACAGCAGGCCCAGAACGGCATGCTGTTGCGCGATAACATTTTCGGTTCGATCGAAGAAGATGCCCAGCGCCGCGATTTCACCATCAATAGCCTGTATTACGGCGTTGCCGACTTCACCCTGCGTGACTATGTCGGTGGTTTGAACGATCTGCAGCAAGGGGTGATCCGCCTGATCGGCGATCCGGAGACGCGCTATCGTGAAGATCCGGTGCGCATGCTGCGAGCCATACGCTTCGCCGCCAAGCTGAATATGACGCTCAGTGCCGAAACTGCCGAGCCGATCCCGCGCCTGGCTTCGCTGCTGCACGAGATCCCTCCGGCACGCCTGTTTGAAGAGTCACTGAAACTGTTGCAGTCCGGCTTTGGCTACCCGACGTACCTTAAGCTGTGTGAATACCAATTGTTCCAACCGCTGTTCCCGCTGATTGCCCGGCATTTTACGCCGAATCACGACACGCCTATGGAGCACATCCTGGTACAGGTGCTGAAAAACACCGATCACCGCTTGCAGAACGACATGCGTGTCAACCCGGCGTTCCTGTTTGCCACCATGTTGTGGTATCCGCTATTGGAGCACGCGCAAAAACTGGCGCAAGAAAGCGGGTTGGCCTACTACGACGCCTTTGCACTGGCAATGAACGATGTGCTGGATGAAGAGTGCCGTTCACTGGCCATCCCGAAACGTATCACGACCATAGTGCGTGATATCTGGCAACTGCAGTTACGCCTTTCTCGCCGTCAGGGTAAGCGGGCGCACAAACTGATGGAACATCCTAAATTCCGTGCGGCTTACGATCTGCTGGCTCTGCGCGCTGAAGTGGAAAACAATCCAGAAATGCTGCGCCTCACCGAATGGTGGGGGGAATTCCAGGATGCCACTCCGGCAGTGCAGAAAAACATGCTGAGTACCTTGGGGGACGATCCGGTTCCACGCCGTACACGTCAGCGTCGCCCACGCCGCAGAACGCCAAATAAAGACGGGGCATGATGATCCGCGTTTATATCGCGCTGGGCAGCAACCTGGCGCAGCCGTTACAACAGGTGAATACCGCGCTGGAAGCATTGGGGCGTATTCCTTATACCCAACTGATCGTCTGTTCGTCGTTTTACCGCACCAAGCCACTGGGGCCGCAAAACCAGCCGGATTTTCTTAACGCCGCAGTGGCACTGGATACCCTGCTGCCAGCGGAACAGTTGCTTGATGAAACCCAAGCGATAGAACGTAATCAGGGGCGCGAGCGTAAGGATCAACGTTGGGGACCACGCACGTTGGATCTGGATATCATGCTGTATGGCGATCGGGTGATTGATACCGATCGTCTGACTGTGCCCCATTACGGGCTGAAAGAGCGCGAATTCATGCTCTATCCGCTGGCCGAAATTGCCCCTGACCTGGTTTTCCCTGACGGGGAAACCTTAGCCGATTGCCTGAAGCGGGTGCCAGAAAATGGCATGGCCCGGTGGCATCAATAGATCGGCAGGTTTAAAACTTTACCGTTACCACAAATCCCCCTCCAGCAGAACGATTGGCAAAACTCACCCGCAGACCATGCAGGCTGGCAATACGCAGCACGATTGACAGCCCAAGCCCGCTGCCGATCTGCTCCTGCCCCGGCGGGCGATAAAAGCGCTCCCCCAAACGGGCCAGATGCTCTTGCGTTACCCCTGGGCCATCATCTTCCACCTGCAGTTGCTGCGAGTTGAGCATTACCCGGACAGTACCGCCAGCGGGCGTATAGCGCACGGCGTTGTCCACCAGATTACGCACCAGCAATGACAGCAACAGCGCCTGGCCTGGCAACGGCGGCGGCGTGCCCTGCGGCTCATAATGCAACGTCACGCCAGCCGCATGAGCGTGGCGATCTTGCTCCGCCAACGTCATCGGCACCAACTGCTGCCAATCAACCTGCTCCAGTTCCCCCAGATCGGAAAGCGAATCCAACCGCGACAGCGTGAGCAGTTGATCCACCAAGCGCGTGGCGCGATCGATTCCGATCGTCAGGTTTTCCACCGCGTGTTCCCGCATCTGTTCATCGTCACCCGCCAACTGCACCACCTCTGTCTGCACCCGTAGCGCCGCCAGAGGGCTGCGCAGTTCATGGGCGGCATCCGAGGTAAAACGCCGCTCACGTACCAACATCGCACTGATACGCGCAAACAGTACGTTAAGCGCCTCTACCAGTGGCCGAACTTCGGTGGGCACCTGTCTGTCGTTGAGCGCTGTCGCATCATCGGGAGCCCGTTGCCGCAAGCTGGCCGCCATTGCCTTCAGTGGCCGCAATTCGCGCCCGACCATCAGGGCAATCAGCAGCATCAGGATCGGTAACGTCACTAACCAAGGGATTAACTGGCTAGTCACCATCCCTAATGCCATCTCATGCCGATAATCCCACTCCTGGCCGACGACAATGCGGTAGCGTCCATCGGGGCTGGTGAGCCATAGCAAGCGCCAACTGTCATGACTATCAATAAACCCCTCATGTTTGCCATCAAACAGAAAATCCCCACCGTTTTCACCATCGTTGAGCAACATTCGCCCCTCACGGGAGAAAATGGCAAACGCCAGCGCATCATCTTCCTGTTCGCCACGCTTGCCATGACGGAGGATTTTTTTGGTCTTCGGCAGACTGCGAACATCCTGGCTGGCCAACAGTTCGCCCAGATTGGTCGTGACCAATCTTTTGGCAAATAACATCTGCTGGGTATCAAACACTTCATTAATCTTGTGACGTGTCATCATCCACGCCACCACGCTGGCAGAACACCAGGTGAATAATGCCAACAGGCTGAAGATCAGGATCAGCCGCAACCGCAGGCTCAAGCGCTTCACTCCGCATCCCCCAAGGTATAACCGACACCGTGCACAGTACGGATAAAACCGTTGCCCAACTTGCGCCGCAAATGATGTATATGCACTTCAACCGCGTTGCTGCTCACCTCGTCGTCCCAGTTATACAGCTTTTCCTGAATCAAGGGCCGTGCCAGCACGCGTCCTTTATGATTAAGAAACAGCTCCAACACCGCCAGTTCACGCGGAGTCAGCGTCACCGCCTCACCATTGCAGCTCACCGTGCGGGCCGCCACGTCGAACACCACATTGCCATGTACCAGTTGCGGGGTCAGTTGACCATGGCGGCGGCGAATCAACGCCTGTAAACGTGCAGCGACTTCTGCCAGCGCAAAAGGTTTACACAGGTAATCATCCGCACCGCTTTGCAAGCCGGTAACCCGCTGTTCCAAAGCATCACGTGCCGTGAGGATCAAGACCGGGACATCATGCCCAGCCATGCGCCAGTGACGCAGCAACTCAAGCCCATCGAGGCCCGGTAGGCTGAGATCGAGGATCACCGCATCGTAAGGGGCACTTGTCAGCGCATTTTTGCCGATCGCCCCATCGGTGAACCAGTCGAGGTTAAACCCCAGCTTGGTTAGCCCGGCTTTGATACCATCACCAATCAGCCTATCGTCTTCAATCAGCAGAATTCTCATGCGCTCCCCTTTTGGCCCTCAACGCGCCGAGTAACGCATTGGCGTACCGGCAACAGGTATATTACATCACAGGGTTCTTAAGAACCTCTTAAGCATCATGATCTGAGCTACCCACCCTGGAAGGGTTACAGTAGAATGTCAGCACTTTGCCCCGTACCGCAGTGCGGTTATTTTCAGGAGACGTTGTGATGAAACCCACCACCGTGAGCCATTTACGCCAGTGGAAACAGGAGCAACGCAAGTTTGCTACCATTACCGCCTACGACGCCAGCTTTGCCCAACTGTTTGCAGAGCAAGGCATCAAAGTCATGCTGGTTGGTGATTCTCTGGGCATGACGTTGCAGGGCCACGACTCCACGCTGCCCGTGACCGTCGCCGACGTCGCCTACCACACCCGCGCCGTACGCCGTGGCGCACCTGCCTGCCTGCTGCTGGCCGATCTGCCTTTTATGAGTTATGCCACGCCGGAGCAAGCGTTTACGAGTTCTGCCGAACTGATGCGCGCTGGCGCCAACATGGTCAAGCTGGAAGGGGGCAGTTGGCTGTACGAGACAGTGAAAATGCTCACCGAGCGCGCCGTGCCGGTTTGCGGCCATCTCGGTTTGACCCCGCAGTCAGTGAATATTTTTGGCGGCTATAAAGTTCAGGGGCGTGATGAATTGGCGGCTAAACAGTTGCTGGAAGACGCACAAACTCTGGAACTGGCCGGTATACAACTGCTGGTGCTGGAATGCGTCCCTGCCGCACTGGCGCGCAAAATCACTGAAGCGTTATCGATCCCGGTGATCGGCATCGGTGCGGGTAACGCCACCGATGGTCAAATTCTGGTGATGCATGATGCACTCGGCATCACTGGCAGTCATACGCCAAAATTTGCCAAAAACTTCCTGGCGCAGAGCGGCGATATCCGCAGTGCGGTGCAGCACTATATTCAGGAAGTCGAACAAGGCATTTATCCGGGTGAAGAGCACTCCTTTAACTAATTGCCCAGCCTCATTCACCGCCGCTATCAAGCAAAGATCTAAGAAAGTTCGAGGAGTTATGAAATGGTCATTATCGAAACCCTGCTGTTGCTACGCCAACAGATCCGGCGCTGGCGGCAGGAAGGTAAGCGCATTGCGCTGGTGCCAACCATGGGTAACCTGCACGAAGGCCACATGACGCTGGTTGAAGAAGCACGCGCACGCGCTGATGTGGTGGTGGTCAGCATTTTCGTTAACCCAATGCAGTTCGAACGCCCGGACGATCTGGCGCGCTACCCGCGCACGCTCCAGGAAGACTGCGAAAAACTGAACCGCCGTAATGTCGAACTGGTCTTTGCCCCCGCCCCTGCGGAGGTTTACCCGCAAGGGCTGAACGACCAGACTTACGTTGATGTTCCAGGCATTTCCACCATGCTGGAAGGTGCCAGCCGCCCCGGGCATTTCCGTGGTGTTTCTACCGTCGTCAGCAAGTTGTTCAATCTGGTACAGCCCGATCTGGCCTGCTTCGGTGAAAAGGATTACCAGCAACTGGCCATGATCCGCAAAATGGTGGCCGATATGGGTTACGACATCGAGATTGTCGGTGTACCTATCGTGCGCGCCAAAGACGGGTTGGCTCTTAGCTCACGCAACGGCTATCTGAGCGCTGAAGAGCGTAAAATTGCGCCACAGCTCAGTAAAATCATGCAGGCACTGGCGGATCAACTCAGCAATGGCGAACGCCATGTTGATCAATTGCTGGAACAAGCCGCAGAAAAGCTGCGTGCTACCGGTTTTACGCCGGATGAATTATTTATCCGTGATGCCGACAGCCTGCAACCGCTGAACGTCGAAAGCCGCCGTGCGGTGGTGCTGATGGCAGCCTGGTTAGGCAACGCGCGTCTGATCGATAATCAGCAGGTCGATCTCACGCTCTAAGCTCTTTTTTATACGCTGATTGCCGTTTTCAACTGGTTAGCGGTAGACTGAACGAGTTTATTGGTGACGATAGTCTTTGCAAGGAATCTTCAACCCCGTTTGCCTGAAAAGGCCGATATTCAGTTAGGTAAAGCCATGATACGAACTATGTTGCAAGGCAAGCTGCATCGAGTGAAAGTGACTCAGGCCGACTTGCATTATGAAGGGTCCTGCGCCATTGATCAGGATTTCCTGGAAGCTGCAGGGATTCTGGAATATGAAGCCATCGATATTTACAACGTTGATAACGGTCAGCGTTTTTCTACCTATGCCATCGCCGCTGAACGCGGTTCACGCATTATCTCGGTTAACGGTGCCGCTGCCCGTTGCGCCTGCGTGGGCGACAAACTGATCATCTGCTCTTATGTACAGATGAGCGACGCGGATGCACGCCAACATCACCCTAAAGTCGCCTACTTTGAAGGCGATAATCACCTGCAACGCAAAGCCAAAGCCGTGCCGGTTCAGGTTGCCTGAGGCCGCTCAAACCACTACCGTTGATGCCCCCCAAGCTACCACACTTGGTGAATAGCTTGGGGGACGTCGAACCTCTTAGAACCTCCAGTTAAATGTGGCTAATGCGCTTTGATCGCGGCTGCTCCCAGAACCAAACTGGCCACTGTATGACACACCAACTTTCGCATTCGGGGTGACAGAAACCTCAAGCCCAGTTTCAATAATGGCGGCATCTTTAGCGATCGGTACGCTGGCCACGGTGAAGTTATCCCCACCGCTAAAAGATTGCGTCGATGTAGGAGTTTTAGCGCCAAAATTATGCCGCCATCCCAAAGTTCCTTTCAGCTTCGCCGGTTTATCGCCAAACATCAGGTCGGTCGACGAACGCACACCCAGGCTGCTGAAAGTAGCATCCGTGTTTGAACTGTGGATATTCAGCGCCGCTGCACCACCCTGCTCACGCAACCCATCGGTATGGAGATTGAGATAGGTCAAGTTGGCAAAAGGTTCCAGTTGGGTGTTCCCTTCCTGTATCGCGTAACCGAACTCGCCAAACGTCTGTACAGTATTGGCACGGTAATCACCTGTAACACGGTCAGAGAAACCAGCAAACTGCGGGCTGCGTTCCGTACTGATGTCGTGCCAGGTGTATGCCAGCGCCGAACGGAAGGCCAGTTTATCCCATTGATTACCACCATAAATACCTAGGTGGTAGTTGTTGCTTGAACCTGAGGAATTACGTTCCTTAACATCAAAATTGGTATGGCTGTAACCCCCGATAACACCAGCACGCCAGTTATCCTTGAGCAATTTGTCCCCGCCCAGCAATATACCGCCGGTATCACGATCGAGCCTTGCCGCGTTTCCATCACCACTGGTCGCTCCCCAGGCTCCGAAGATTTGCCCCCAGGTCACCACATCATCGTCACTGTTCAGCTTCACTGCTTGTTGCTCGGTAGCAGTATGACCAAATGCTCCCCGTAAACGATTGTTAGCAGCCTCGCGCACAAAGCGGCTGTCCTCAATCAGCACCGCTTTTGAAGAGGCATACAGTTCGCCCGACAACTGATCAAAAGCAGCACTGGTAACGTCAATATCCTGCCCTAACATCACAATAGCATCATAGACAACGCCAGAACCCAGGCTCTCCGCCCCGCGTGCCGTCGCTTTCTGATTGGGTGTTTTTGCCATTGCTGCGAAATCCACCTGATTACGCAGCAATGAGAGCATAACGTTATTGGCGTCATAGCTCAGGGTCGGCGTCAGGAAGGCGTAGTTGGAGCTCACGCTGTCAAACTGCCCATTAACACCCTGATCGGAGGTGATGATCGTATAGGTTATGAGTGGCCGATAATTGCCGTTTTCACCCATATGAACGACAGAACCCCCATTCAGCGTCGTGGTACCTGTCACATGGATAAGATCGCTTGTTGTGCCCGTAGGGTTAACCTCCACCAAATATTGAGCACCCGGCTCAAATGTCAGGTTACCGTCCACGTTCAAGGTACCGATGGAATGCCCAGGCGAGATCGTACCACCAGAAGCAATAACCGCATTGCCTACCGTTCCCGAACCACCGAGTTTGGCTCCATTCAGTACTTCTAATGACCCACCTAAAAGCGCTGTGCTATCTAACATCAGGCTACCAGCCGCTATGCGAGTATTGCCAAGGTAACCACTGCTGTCGCCACTCACCTGTAAGCTATTGTTGCCCTCTTTTATGAATGTGCCATTGCCACTCAGGCTACCTGCATAGGCGATGTCATCGCTGCGATTCACGATCAGAGTGCCATCATTGGCGATATTACCAATAATGCTCCCTTGAGTGCCGCCATCACCAATCTGTAATGTGCCAGAGCTGATAAAGGTGCCGCCGCTATAAGTGTTATCACCCGTTAAGACAACTTTACCGCTCCCTATCTGCCACAGTGCACCGCTGCCGCTAATTTGACCAGCAAAGGTAGCATCATTGCTGCGATTAAAGGCCAATGAGGCATTGTTCAACACATTACCCGTAATCATCCCTTCAGTACCGCCGTCACCAAGATGCAAAGCACCATTGCTGATGAGAGTACCGCCACTGTAATTGCTGTTTCCTGTCAGAGTCAGTACACCGCTCCCAACTTGCTGTAAGACACCACTGCCGGTGATATCCCCCGCAAAGTTCAGCGCATCGCTGCGATCAAAAATCAGTGAGCTGTTGTTAACGACATTCCCCTCAATACTCCCCTGAGTCCCGCCGTTACCGACTTGCAGTATCCCGCCATTAATGGTCGTCACGCCGGTATAGGTGTTATCAGCACTCAGAATCAGGGTGCCAGAACCATTCTTGATCAGATCACGGCCATTCCAGCCAGTGGCAGAAGCCCCTTCATCACTCAAGGCCATATCAAGGTTAAAGGTTTCTTCAGTTAGGGTAAAAGTACCGTCGCCCTGGGTATTACCTGCCTGCCAAGTCAGCCCGTATCCCACCTGATAACGCAGGTTGTCGCTGCTCTTGCTCGCCGCCAACGTCAAATAATCGACACCGCTGGTAGAGCCGCCAAAATCAACGGAACTGAAATCACCGCTGAGACCCGTCGCCGTTTGTATCACGGTATACAGCGTAGAAGTCAGGTTGCTGGCGATTGCAGGGCGAACTGCCGAGTAACCAGCAAGCTGCAACTCCCCAGCCAAAAGTGCGCTGCTGGCGCTAATCGCAGGTGAAACCAGATTGATCCCCACCTGTAAAATCGCACCACTGGTCTGGATCAAAACTCCATTCAGGGCTAGCTGCGCATCCGGGTTAATAGTCGAAGTCGCACCGCTGGCGGTGGTGTAATCTCCCGCATTGAAGACCACGCCTTGCGTCAGAGTCAAACGCCCCTCAGCCACATTGACGCTGCCCTGGCTGCTGCCGTTGGCGGTCAGGGTGGCATTGCCGCTCCCGCTCTTGGTCAGGACACCGCTGCCATTCAGCCCATTAGCCAGCGTGCTGTCACCGGCAAACGCCAGTTCCAGCCCTGCATTATTGGTCACCCCACCGCTGCCCAGCGCAGTGCCCTGGGTAACGAGCAGGTTGCCACCACTGATCGTGGTTCCGCCGCTGTAGCTGCTATCACCCGCTAGCGTCAGGGCTCCAGCACCGGTTTTCACCAGCGCCCCACTGCCGCTAATCTCACCGCTGAAGGTGCTGTTCCCACTGTTGGTGGCGGTCAGGGTGGCACTGCCCAGCGTAACGCTCCCCGCGCCACTCAGTTGTTGCACCGTCTGGTCCAGGCTATTCAGCGCCAGAGTGGTGCCACTGTTCACGGTCACGGCACTGCTGGTGGCCAACGCATCGGCGATCCCCAGGCTCAGCGTGCCCCCACTGACGGTGGTGGTTCCGGTATAGCCGTTCTGTGCCGACAGCGTCAGAGTACCCACACCGGCTTTGGTCAGATCACGCCCGCTCCAGCCGGTCAGCGAGGCACTTTCATCGTTCAGGGCCATATCCAGATTGAAGCTGTCACTGACGTTGGCCAGGGTAAAGGTCCCGTTACCCAAGGTGCTGCCCGCCTGCCAGGTCAGGCCATACCCCACCTGATAACGCAGATTATCGCTGCTCTTGCCTGCCGCGAGTGTCAGGTAATCGAGCGGGCTGCTCGCCCCGCCCAGGCTCACGCTGGCGAAGTCGCCGCTGATCCCCGCACTGGTTTGCAATACGGTATACAGCGTGGACGTCAAGGCGCTGGCGCTGGTTGGGATCGCGCTGGAGTACCCACTCAGTTGCAGTGCCCCGTCCAACGTTGCGCTGAGTGCAGTGATCGCCGGATTGTTATTGCCGATCCCGAGCTGCAGCAACGCACCGCTGGCCTGGGTCAAGGCCCCGCTTAATGTCAGTTGGGCATCCGGTGCAATCACCGTGCTGGCCCCGCTGGCGGTGGTGTAATCCCCTGCGCTAAAGGCCCCGCTCTGCGCCAGGGTCAAGGTCCCCGCCGCCACATTGACGCTGCCCTGGCTGCTGCCGTTGGCGGTCAGGGTGGCATTGCCGCTCCCACTTTTGGTCAGGACACCGCTGCCATTCAGCCCATTAGCCAGCGTGCTGTCACCGGCAAACGCCAGCTCCAGCCCTGCATTATTGGTCACCCCACCGCTGCCCAGCGCAGTGCCCTGGGTAACGAGCAGGTTGCCACCACTGATCGTGGTTCCGCCGCTGTAGCTGCTATCCCCCGTCAGCGTCAGGGCTCCAGCACCGGTTTTCACCAGCGTTCCGCTGCCGCTAATCTCACCGCTGAAGGTGCTGTTCCCACTGTTGCTGGCGGTCAGGGTGGCGCTACCCAGCGTAACGCTCCCCGCGCCACTCAGTTGTTGCACCGTCTGGTCCAGGCTATTCAGCACCAGAGTGGTGCCACTGTTCACGGTCACGGCACTGCTGGCCGCCAACGCATCGGCGATCCCCAGGCTCAGCGTGCCCCCGCTGACGGTGGTAGTTCCGGTATAGCCGTTCTGTGCCGACAGCGTCAGGGTACCTGCACCGGCTTTGGTCAGATCACGCCCGCTCCAGCCGGTCAGCGAGGCACTTTCATCATTCAGGGCCATATCCAGATTGAAGCTGTCACTGACGTTGGCCAGGGTAAAGGTCCCGTTACCCAAGGTGCTGCCCGCCTGCCAGGTCAGGCCATACCCCACCTGATAACGCAGATTGTCGCTGCTCTTGCCTGCCGCGAGTGTCAGGTAATCGAGCGGGCTGCTCGCCCCGCCCAGGCTCACGCTGGCGAAGTCGCCGCTGATCCCCGCACTGGTCTGCAATACGGTATACAGCGTGGACGTCAAGACGCTGGCGCTGGTCGGGATCGCGCTGGAGTACCCACTCAGTTGCAGAGCCCCATCCAATGTCGCGCTGAGTGCAGTGATCGCCGGATTGTTATTGCCGATCCCGAGCTGCAGCAACGCACCGCTGGCCTGGGTCAAGGCCCCGCTTAATGTCAGTTGGGCATCCGGTGCGATCACCGTGCTGGCCCCGCTGGCGGTGGTATAATCCCCTGCGCTAAAGGCCCCGCTCTGCGCCAGGGTCAAGGTTCCCGCCGCCACATTGACGCTGCCCTGGCTGCTGCCGTTGGCGGTCAGGGTGGCATTGCCGCTCCCGCTCTTGGTCAGGACACCGCTGCCATTCAGCCCATTAGCCAGCGTGCTGTCACCGGCAAACGCCAGTTCCAGCCCTGCATTATTGGTCACCCCACCGCTGCCCAGCGCAGTGCCCTGGGTAACGAGCAGGTTGCCACCACTGATCGTGGTTCCGCCGCTGTAGCTGCTATCACCCGCTAGCGTCAGGGCTCCAGCACCGGTTTTCACCAGCGCCCCACTGCCGCTAATCTCACCGCTGAAGGTGCTGTTCCCACTGTTGGTGGCGGTCAGGGTGGCACTGCCCAGCGTAACGCTCCCCGCGCCACTCAGTTGTTGCACCGTCTGGTCCAGGCTATTCAGCGCCAGAGTGGTGCCACTGTTCACGGTCACGGCACTGCTGGTGGCCAACGCATCGGCGATCCCCAGGCTCAGCGTGCCCCCACTGACGGTGGTGGTTCCGGTATAGCCGTTCTGTGCCGACAGCGTCAGGGTACCTGCACCGGCTTTGGTCAGATCACGCCCGTTCCAGCCGGTCAGCGAGGCACTTTCATCATTCAGGGCCATATCCAGATTGAAGCTGTCACTGACGTTGGCCAGGGTAAAGGTCCCGTTACCCAAGGTGCTGCCCGCCTGCCAGGTCAGGCCATACCCCACCTGATAACGCAGATTGTCGCTGCTCTTGCCTGCCGCGAGTGTCAGGTAATCGAGCGGGCTGCTCGCCCCGCCCAGGCTCACGCTGGCGAAGTCGCCGCTGATCCCCGCACTGGTTTGCAGCACGGTATACAGCGTGGACGTCAAGGCGCTGGCGCTGGTCGGGATCGCGCTGGAGTACCCACTCAGTTGCAGTGCCCCGTCCAACGTTGCGCTGAGTGCGGTGATCGCCGGATTGTTATTGCCGATCCCGAGCTGCAGCAACGCACCGCTGGCCTGGATCAAGGCCCCGCTTAATGTCAGTTGGGCATCCGGTGCGATCACCGTGCTGGCCCCGCTGGCGGTGGTGTAATCCCCTGCGCTAAAGGCCCCGCTCTGCGCCAGGGTCAAGGTTCCCGCCGCCACATTGACGCTGCCCTGGCTGCTGCCGTTGGCGGTCAGGGTGGCATTGCCGCTCCCACTTTTGGTCAGGACACCGCTGCCATTCAGCCCATTAGCCAGCGTGCTGTCACCGGCAAACGCCAGCTCCAGCCCTGCATTATTGGTCACCCCACCGCTGCCCAGCGCAGTGCCCTGGGTAACGAGCAGGTTGCCACCACTGATCGTGGTTCCGCCGCTGTAGCTGCTATCACCCGCTAGCGTCAGGGCTCCAGCACCGGTTTTCACCAGCGTCCCGCTGCCGCTAATCTCACCGCTAAACGTGCTGTTCCCACTGTTGCTGGCGGTCAGGGTGGCACTGCCCAGCGTAACGCTCCCCGCGCCACTCAGTTGTTGCACCGTCTGGTCCAGGCTATTCAGCGCCAGAGTGGTGCCACTGTTCACGGTCACGGCACTGCTGGTGGCCAACGCATCGGCGATCCCCAGGCTCAGCGTGCCCCCACTGACGGTGGTGGTTCCGGTGTAATTGTTGTTGCCCGATAACGTTAGTGTGCCGCCGCCGGTTTTCACCAGATTACCGTTACCGCTCATTATCCCGCTGAACGTGCTGTTACCGCCGTTGCTGGCGGTCAAGGTCGCGCTACCCAGCGTAACGTTCCCCGCTCCACTCAGTTGCTGCAGGGTCTGGTCCAGGCTATTCAGCGCCAGAGTGGTGCCACTGTTCACGGTCACGGCACTGCTGGCGGCCAACGCATCGGCGATCCCCAGACTCAATGTCCCTTCGCTGACAGTGGTGGTACCGGTATAGCCATTCTGTGCCGATAACGTTAACGTACCGCCGCCGGTTTTCACCAGATTACCGCTACCGCTCATTATCCCACTGAACGTGCTGTTACTGCCGTTGCTGGCGGTCAAGGTCGCGCTACCCAGCGTAACG
>NZ_JQEI01000004.1 GCF_000743355.1 Serratia sp. Ag1 | reverse complement strand
AATATCGGCCCAACGGCCTGCTAAAGCAGCAGGCACCGGGAATAACCCGGCTTGTAGATACTTAAGTCAAGGCTAACCCTCTCCTTACAGAAAGAGAGGGTTAAGGTGAGAGGAGATTAGCGCAGCCATTGCCCCTCACCCCGGCCCCCTCCCACTGGGAGAGGGCACAACCTTAAGCATTGGCAAACTATACCCTTCATACTTCAAGTTGCTTGGGTGTGGGCTGCGTTACTCGGCCCATACTGGGCCTAGCTCCTTCGGGGCCGTTGAAAGCAGCGTTCAAATCTGCTTTCGCAGATTTGTCACTCACCCCAGTCACTTACTTGAGTAAGTTCCTGGGGCTTCGCTCAGTTACCGCCTACAAGCAACTCGAATTATTTTGGGTATAGATAGATTATAGTGTTGGCTTTACTGTCGGCGAATCTGGAGAGGGATTTTGCCTGTAAAATAAAAATGGAGGCAGGTCATGATAAGTATTAAAAATGCCATAAAAAATATCACTCTGGTTGTAGTTATGAGCTTATTACTTTTGGGGTGTGATTCTGATCGCGATAAACCACACTCAACAGAATTACCGCAGGTCTCACATAATATGACGGTACATTTCTATATGCCTGACTGGAATTATGGAGAATTGGTTTATCGTCATCATCCTGCCGAGGCAGAGTACCAGCGCCTTGCCATGGCCAAGAATGAAGAAGGCTGGTGGTCGGCAACGGTTAAAGCGGATAAGCTGGAATTTGCTTTTGAGGGCGACAGTGGAGTCATTAACCTGGGGGCCACTCAGGGTTGTTATCCAGGCTCTCATTATAAATGTGAACATGATTCAGATCCTGCAGAGAATTTCCGCAGCAGTGCGGAGCAGGTATGGGTGAAGGATGGTCTGTTATTTACGACTAACCCTGCGAGCCAGCAAGCGGCAGATACTTTTACGGTGTTGAGCCTCAATCTGCATACTTATCAGGAGTTCAAAACACCCGGTGTTAAAGAGTCTGATCTCACTGACACTCAGGCCCAAGAACGCGTGAATCAGCACGGTGTATTATTTGATCGTGTCGCCGCAGCAATTAACGAGCTTAATCCGGATGTGGTGTGCCTGCAGGAGGTCGGAGAGTGGCATGGCAAACAGAGAGACGATCTGGACACTGTGCAATTCGGTGCGACCGACAGCAATATGGTCAGACAGATCCTCTCCAGGCTCAATAATAAGCAATATGACTTTGCGATGGACTGGTCTCATTTTGGTTGGGATGTCTGGATGGAAGGCTCTGCGGTGCTTTCCAGACATCCTATTGTTAAAAAAGATTCCCGTTATATCAGTGATGTTAATAATGGCACGCGCACTTTTTGGAAATCACGCAATATCCCTATGGCACAAATTGATCTTGGCGAACGCTTAGGCAAGCTGGATGTTTTCTCTATTCATGCGGGCTGGTGGAATGATGACGAAGAGCCTTTTCAAGGCCAGTTCAATCGCCTGGTTGCCTGGGATAAAGAGCTGAAAACGCAGAATGTGAATACGTTGTTCTGTGGCGATTTCAATCAGGTTGCCGCGACGAAAGAGCAACAGTTTATTACCAACGGTACGGGGTATTCTGAACAATATGCGTTGGCAAACCCCGATGGTTTGCTGGATCCAACCATTGGGGGAACGATAGATGGCTGGATCGGCGATGTTGGCAAACGGATTGATTTCCTGGTGATGAATGACGACAGCCCATTTGAAGTCAGGCAAAGTCAGCGCGTATTTACACAAGGCTCTTTTGGACGTGTTTCCGATCATACCGGTGTCTACGCGCAGTTTGGGTTAGCGGCCAGGCAGGCTGAACAGGTTGAAGGCAGTGCGCCATATCAGCTCTATCTGGTCGGTAGCCATACGGGTAAGCAAACTTATAGGGGGAACCGTTTTGAATATCTGGCAGGGGGTAAATATCGCCTGATAACCCGGTTGGGGGCAGCTCAAGAGGATCCGGCGGCGGATTACAAAGCCCATCGGCTGTATCTGGCCGATCGCACAGGGTATCGGTTAACTCTGGGGAGTGCTCAGGCGGGCAACCGGCTCGAATTGTCCAAACCTACGGTGTTGCTTGAGAACAGCGCGGAAGGCTTGCTGTTTGAAAGCGAACAGGCTGGCTTGTTCCAGTTTGATCTCGACTACGATGCGAAGGTGCTCACCGTCATTCAACTTGATTGAATGCCCACATTGAATGCCTAATCTCGAACACATACCGTACACATAACTTGTGTGTACGGTATGCCAACTAAATAATAACGCTTCACTTTACGCTTCGGGCAGGTGGGAATGATGCGGAACGCCGACACGCCGTAAACCCATCCTTGGGGGCTCGTATCGCGCATCCCTGCGCTCAACGGTCGGCTAACCTGCATCATTCCCACCTGTAGCACTATTCGGCGCACCTAATTCAGTTATCACAAATTTGTTAACTCTTCGTGAGGATTTAGTCAGGGCTTCCCGGGTAAGTTGCCATTATCGGTTATTCACTGAGGTACGATGATGATCAACAGACGGCATTTTATTTTAGGCGGTGGTGCGCTATCAGCCGCTTTCGCAGTGGGGGCGCTACCCACTTTTTTCTCACGGGCTGCCAGTAAAGCACAGTTTGAAATCAGCTATAGCGATGAGCAGTGGCAACAGCGGTTGAGCCCGGCGCAGTATAACGTGTTGCGTGAAGAGGGCACCGAGCGGCCTTACAGCAGCCCACTCAACGATGAACATCGCAGCGGCATATTTGCCTGTGCAGGCTGCAACCTGCCGCTGTTTTCTTCCCAAACCAAATTTGACAGCCATACCGGTTGGCCGAGTTTTTATCAACCGCTTGAGCATGCCGTGGCCACACGCCAAGACCGCTCATTTGGCATGGTGCGCGACGAAGTCCACTGCCGGCGCTGTGGTGGCCACTTGGGGCATGTGTTCGATGACGGACCGGCGCCTACCGGGCTACGTTACTGTATGAACGGTTTGGCGATGGTTTTTACGCCCCAGTCAGCCAAGTGAGGAATAAAATGAAAAGTGCAAACAGATTCGTTCAATTAATGCATCGTTATGGCTTTTGGGCAGCGCTATTGCTGGTAATGATGCTGGTTTTTCAAAGTCTGGCAGGGGCATTTGACGGTGCTGAAACCGCCGTGGTGATCCCTGCGCCCGTCAACGATGAAGCCCCCACGGCGTCACACAGCGAAACCGCGATCTTTGCCGGTGGCTGTTTCTGGGGCGTACAGGGTGTTTTCCAACATGTGAAAGGCGTCACCAACGCCGTATCGGGTTATGCGGGTGGTACGGCGCAAACCGCTAATTACGATACCGTCAGCGGTGGCAATACTGGGCATGCGGAATCGGTGCAGGTCACCTTTGATCCGCAAAAAGTTTCTTATGGTCAACTGCTGCAAATCTATTTTTCGGTGGCCCACAATCCAACCGAACTTAACCGCCAAGGTCCGGACAGTGGTACGCAATATCGCTCCGCTATTTTCCCGCTGACAGAGTCACAGCAACAGGTTGCCGAGGCCTATATCGCACAGCTCAATGGCAGCAAACGTTTTGCCAAACCTTTGGTTACCCGTATTGAGAACAAGGCACATTTTTATCCTGCCGAGACTTATCATCAGAATTTTTTAAACGACAACCCTGACTACCCGTATATCGTGATCAACGATTTGCCGAAGATAAAACAGCTCCAGCAACTGTTCCCACAACAATATCGTTCGGATCCAGTGTTGGTTAACTGAATCTGGAGGCATTTCTTCTATACTTGGTGGCGACGAGTATCTTGAAGCACAAGCGAAATGCGGCGATAATCCGCCGATTGAAACAGACATCGAATCAATCCCTTTCTCGTCGGGCTAACGACGCGGGAGGGATTTTTTTTTGTGACCGCCAGAGCGATTGATTCTGGGCGAACCGTTGAACTATGAGGATTTACTATGAACACCTTAGGCCATCAGTACGATAACTCTTTAGTGTCCAATGCCTTTGGTTTCCTACGCTTTCCGCTGAACTTTATGCCTTACAACAGCGACGCAGAGTGGGTCATCACCGGCATTCCGTTCGATATGGCGACTTCTGGCCGTGCCGGTGGCCGTCATGGTCCGGCGGCTATTCGTCAGGTATCCACCAATCTGGCCTGGGAAGGCGCGCGCTGGCCGTGGGGTTTTGAGCTACGCGATCGCCTGAACGTCGTTGATTGTGGTGACATCGTATTCAACTTTGGCGATGCGCAGGACATGAGCGATAAATTGCAGGCGCATGCAGAAAAACTGCTGCAAGCCGGTAAGCGTATGCTCTCTTTCGGCGGTGACCACTTCGTCACGCTGCCGCTGCTGCGCGCACATGCCAAGCATTTTGGCAAAATGGCGCTGGTGCATTTTGATGCCCACACCGATACCTATGCCAACGGCAGCAAGTTTGATCACGGCACCATGTTCTTCCATGCGCCGAACGAAGGGCTGATCGATCCACACCATTCAGTACAAATCGGTATCCGTACCGAGTTTGATCGTGACAACGGTTTCACCGTGTTGGACGCGGCGCAGGTTAACGATCGCGGCGTTGACGATCTGCTGACGCAGATCAAACAGATCGTCGGTGATATGCCGGTATACCTGACCTTCGATATCGACTGTCTGGATCCGGCCTTTGCTCCAGGCACCGGCACCCCGGTGATCGGCGGCCTGACTTCCGATCGTGCATTGAAGCTGGTGCGCGGCATGCAATCGCTGAACATCGTTGGTATGGATGTGGTAGAAGTGGCTCCTGCTTACGATCAGTCAGAAATCACCGCGCTGGCCGCCGCCACGTTGGGTCTGGAAATGCTGTATCTGCAAGCGGCTAAAAAGCAGGGGTAACGCTTGCCCTATGATGTCGGCAGTGGTTTGCCGTGAAGATAAAATCAATTCCACGTTTATGGAGGAACCGTGCTGACTAAACCCTCTACACGGCTTAACAAATACATCAGCGAAAGTGGCATCTGCTCGCGTCGCGAGGCCGATCGTTACATCGAGCAAGGCAATGTTTTTATCAACGGCAAGCGCGTTGGGCTCGGTGATCGGGTATTCGCTGGCGACGTCGTCAAGGTTAACGGCCAGCTTATTGAACCACGCAACGAAGAAGACCTGATCTTTATTGCGCTCAACAAACCGGTGGGTATTGTCAGCACCACGGAAGACGGCGAGAAAGACAATATTGTCGATTTCGTCAACCACAGCACCCGTGTTTTCCCGATCGGGCGCTTGGATAAAGATTCTCAAGGGTTGATTTTCCTTACTAACCACGGCGATCTGGTGAACAAGATCCTGCGAGCGGGCAATGACCATGAGAAAGAGTATCTGGTTACGGTTAACAAACCGGTGACCGACGACTTTATCCGTGGTTTGGGTGCTGGTGTACCGATGCTGGGAACGGTGACCAAAAAGTGCAAGGTGAAGAAAGAAGCGCCGTTTGTGTTCCGTATTGTGCTGGTGCAGGGGCTTAACCGCCAGATTCGCCGCATGTGTGAGCATTTTGGCTATGAGGTGACCAAGCTGGAACGCACGCGCATTATGAATGTTAGCCTCAAAGGGCTGCCTTTGGGGGAATGGCGTGATTTAACTGACGACGAGCTGATCGATCTGTTTAAATTGATTGAGGACTCTTCTTCAGAGGCTAAGCCAGCGAAAAAGGCCAAGTCTGCAGTGAAAAAACCAGCGGGCAATGGGCCGAAAAGCGCCGAGAAGCCAAGCAGTAACACGGCAGCGCGCAAGCGTTTTGCCCAGCCGGGGCGCAAGAAAAAAGGGCGTTGAGCTGAACCAAGGCGCAGGTTGCAACGGGCGGTTCTCAACCCACTGCAATCCTGCGCTTTATTTATTAGTTTAACCGTTCTTTACTGGTCTCTTTGATAAAGATAAAGGCGAGCAGTGATAGGCTACAACCGGCAATCACATAAAAGGCCGGTGCTGCTGCATTACCAGTGACTTTGATCAGATAGGTGGCAATAGAGAGTGAAAAGCCGCCGAAAATCCCTACCGCGACGCTGTAAACCAGAGAAAGCCCGGTGGTCCTGACATGGCGTGGAAATATTTCCGGTAGAATCGTGATTGAAGGAGAGGCGCCAATAATATTAATCGTGCTCAACACAATCATGATAGCAAACATCAAAGGGACACTCGGGTAGCTGCTTAACAAATAAAACGCCGGGTAAATTAATAAGACAATAACGATTCTTGAGCCGGTAATCAGAGGGCGTCTGCCAACGTTGTCGGACCACATTCCGGCCAGCGGGCCACCAATCAGCGTAATGAGTCCACCGATGGCCCCGATCAGCATGCTATAGCCGGTATCCAGCTTTAAAATACTGATCGCATAGTTGGGAAGATAAAACATAATAATCATGTGAGGGATGGTTCCCCCAATGGTTAATAAAATGCCGGACAAAGTTTCTTTATAATAGGTGGTGATCACTTCGATTAACGGGATTTTAGGGGCTTTATCTGCCGTTGGCTGCAGTGTGTGGGTGGCGGTTTCTTCTAGTTTTGAACGAATATATAAACCGATAGGCGCAATAACGACCCCAAGCAGGAAGGGAATACGCCATCCCCAGTCTTGAACGCTTTCAGCGGGCATCACGTTGACCAGGATCACCAGCGTCATGGCAGCAAACAGATTCCCGGCTCCCTGGCTGGAAACCTGCCAGCCGCCATAAAATCCGCGATTGTGGGGTTTGGCATATTCCACCAGTAGCGTGGTTGATGCGCCCAATTCACCACCAGCAGAAAAGCCTTGTACCAATCTGGCCAGCGTAATAATGATTGGGGCAGCTACCCCAATACTTTGATAAGACGGAGTGATACCAATCACCATGGTACTGAGGCCCATCAACAGGAATGTGAGCGCCATGGCGGGTTTACGCCCTTTTTTATCCGCATAGTGGCCAATGACCAATGCGCCGACCGGTCTGGCAAGATAGCCCATGCCGAAGATCATGAATGAGGTCATCATACTGACTAAAGGGTCTGTGGCAGGGAAATAGGCTTTGGCGATATAAGTGGCAAAAAAGGCATACAGCACCAGATCAAAAAACTCCAATCCGTTGCCTAATGTGGTCGCTACAATCGCTTTTGCAGGTGAAATCTTTTTCTTGGCGCTGTCCATCGTGTGTCCTTTCATTTATGTCCTTTAATCAAGACGGCTTTATTTGAGAAATGCCTGGGTTAAAGCGCTCCAATAAGCGATACCCCGAGTAATGATCGCATCGTTAAAATCATAGCCAGGGTTATGTACCATACAGCTATTTTCACCCGCGCCGTTGCCTAACAATAAATAACTGCCGGGCCGCTGTTGCAGCATAAAGGCAAAATCTTCGCTGCCCATTAATGGTTCCGGTATATCAATAACCTGATCGCCGTGTTGCTCTCTAAACATATCCAATGCCACCTGTTTGGCAAATTGGGTCATTTCAGGGTTATTGACTAATACCGGATAGGAACGGACGTAATCAATGCTAACGGCAGCACCGAAAGCCGCAGCCTGGGCATTAACCAGCGTTTTAATCCGCTCTTCCAGAAAATCCCTTATCGCTGGGTCTAAAGCACGTACGCTTAATTTTAATACTGCTGAATCCGCGATCACATTATTAGCAATGCCGCTCTGAAACGAACCGACCGTAATCACCCCTGATTCTTGAGCACTCAAATTACGTGCAACAATGGTTTGTAATGCCATAACAATGCTGGAACCCACCACCACGGCGTCAACGGTGCCTTTGGGCATCGCACCGTGGCCACCTTTGCCGTGAATCGTGATGGTGACGTTATCGCTGGAAGCCATAAATGCCCCTGCGCCAAACACAAACTGTCCTTCTGGGAACCCTGGCATGTTATGCATGGCAAAGATGGCATCGCAGGGGAATTGTTCAAATAATCCATCCTCCATCATCTTCCGTGCCCCGGCCAAACCTTCTTCTGCAGGCTGAAAAATGAGATTTAACGTGCCATTAAAGTCAGGATGATCGGCCAGATAATGTGCGGCACCGAGCAACATGGCGGTGTGGCCGTCATGACCACAGGCGTGCATGACGCCGTGGTGTACGCTGCAATAAGGCAAGCCGGTATTCTCGACAATCGGTAGCGCGTCCATATCGGCGCGGATCCCGATAGCCCGTGGGCCGTTTCCCTTTTTCAACGTGCCGACGAGGCCGGTGACACCCAGCCCGCGCGTGACCTGATACCCCCAGGATGCCAGTTTCTCAGCCACCAGATCGGCGGTTTGCTGCTCCTGATAGCCCAATTCGGGGTGTTGGTGAATGTGCTGACGAAGAGCTTGGCTTTCTGCTGCATACTCTTTGAAGATATCTGAATTTATTGCTTTAAATATCATGTTGATAGCCTCTGGATGCTGGTTCAAGGGGGGACTTCCAAGTCTCCTGTGCAGCAACGTTTTGGCTGCATATGAAGTTTATGGAGTTTATCAATCTGCTCTGAATTGAATATACATTTCTCACTTTTCATTTCAGAACGTACTTTCGTGATCCGACCCGCATTTGCAACTTTTAAACAACCCTTTATTAACATTTCCCCTATTGCTGACTTGACGAGAAATTCACCGTACTTATATTGAATGTATTAAATAAGAAACTGAGTTTCATATATGAAACAATCAGATAGGAGACAAGAAGCAATGAGCTGGAAGAATGTGTGTGAAGTGTCTCAGGTGAAAGAAGATTTTCCTTTCTCCGCCAATGTGGAAGGAAAAGAGGTCGGTGTGTATTTGATCGACGGTCAATATTACGCGCTGGAAGACGTCTGCCCGCACGCCTATGCCTTGCTCAGCCAGGGATTTGTTGATGACGGCAAGGTGGAGTGCCCGTTGCACGAAGCCGTGTTCGATGTGCGCACCGGCCAATGCCTGCGCGAACCGGGTGGCCGCGATCTGCAAATCTATCCCACTCGGGTGGTCGATAACCAAATCCAAATCACCTTTATTGCGGAGAAATAAGCATGCAGCACATTACCGATATCAACCCTTGGTTGCCGGACACTCAACAGATCATCCCAGCGCGCGAAGGGGGCAACGGTCAAATTCACCAGCCAGGCCAATATCAGAACGTCATTTGGCAGAATCGTGCTCGGGTGCCAGACGGTTTTGAAACCGCGCTGGTGGCGGCGTTGGAAGAGATCTTCGATCAGGGCGCGGAAGAGCTTGATCAGATCGTCAGCGCATTGAATCAGCGCCGCCTGTTTGATCGCAGCGGCCAAGCCTGGAATGAAGCCACATTCCGCGAATTCCTTCACGTTAACGGTTTCTGAGCCGCACAGGGAGAACACAATGACAGCAAATACAGCATCCGCTGCGCAGACAGTGCAGAATTATCTCGATCAAGGATTGCGCGGCATGTGGTACCCGGTGTTGGCCAGTTGGGAAGTGGGCAATAATCCGGTGGGGATCACCCGTCTTGAGCAACAAATAGTAGTGTGGCGCGATAAAGACGGGGCGATTCATGCGCTGGAAGACCGCTGCCCGCATCGTGGCGCGCGCCTTTCCATGGGCTGGAACCTGGGGGATCGCATTGCCTGCTGGTATCACGGCGTGGAAGTGGGCGGTGATGGTGAGGTAAAAGACGTTCCGGCGGTGGATCGTTGCCCGCTGGTGGGGCAAAAATGCCTGCGCTCTTATCCGGCCAAAGAAGCCTACGGTGCAGTGTTCCTGTATTTCGGTATTACTGCCGATGAAGAACCGGCTGAACTGACTTTCCCGAAAGAACTGGCGGACGAAGCCAGCTACAGCAACTTCCTGTGTACCGCCAGTTGGGACTGTAACTACCAATACGCGTTGGAAAACGTGATGGATCCGATGCATGGCACCTATCTGCACTCCTCGTCACATTCGATGGCTGAAGGGGATCGCAAAGCCGATATGGCGTTGGAACCTACCGACAGCGGCTTTATCTTCAAAAAGAACGGCCAGATCGGCGTGAACTTCGATTGGGTCGAGTTTGGCAGCAGCGGTGCCTACTGGATGCGCCTGTCGATCCCGTACAAAAAGCGTTTTGGGCCGGGCGGCCACTTCTGGATCATCGGCATGGTGGTGCCGGAAGATAAAGATCATTGCCGCGTGTTCTTCTGGCGTATCCGTCAGGTGAAAGACTGGCAGCGTGATATGTGGCGCTTTATGTACCGCAACCGTCTGGAGCAACTGCACTGGGACGTTCTGGAGCAGGATCGTATCGTGCTGGAAAATATGGCACCGAACGCGCGTGGCCAGGAATACCTTTATCAGCACGATGTTGGCCTTTCTCGCCTGCGCCGCATGATGCAGAAAGAAGCACAGAAACAGTTGGCGATCCTCAGCGAGCTGGAGGCAGCACAGTGAATGGCTTGCTGAAAGGGAAACGCATTGTGGTCACCGGCGCGGCACGTGGCCTGGGGCGCAGCTTCGCGGTCGCGATCGCTCAGGCGGGTGCCAGCGTGGTGATGTGCGATATTCTGGCGCAAGAGCTGCAGGACAGCGCGGCCAGCCTGCGTGAGCAAGGATTTTTGGTCGAAACGCAGGTGATCGATCTGGCGTCGCCACAGTCGATCACCGAAGCCTTCCACAATATTGCTCAAGGCGGGGCAATCGACGGGCTGGTGAACAACGCGGCGCTGGCGACCGGGGTTGGCGGCAAAACCATGATGGAATACGACATCGACCTGTGGGACAAGGTGATGCAGGTCAATGTGCGTGGCACCTGGTTGGTCAGCCAGGCGGCGGTGCCGCTGCTGGCGCAAACGCCACACGCCAAGATCGTCAATATCGCCTCGGATACCGCCCTGTGGGGTGCACCACGGCTGATGGCCTATGTGGCGAGTAAAGGAGCAATCATCTCAATGACTCGCTCTATGGCGCGCGAACTGGGGCCGCAGGGGATCTGCGTCAACGCCATTGCACCGGGCCTGACGCGGGTTGAAGCCACCGAATATGTACCAGCCGAACGCCATCAGTTGTACGAGCAAGGGCGAGCCTTGGCGGGCGCGCAGCACCCTGATGATGTGACGGGCAGCGTGTTGTATCTGCTGTCGCCGCTGGCCAATTTCGTGACGGGCCAGTTGTTGCCGGTCAACGGCGGTTTCGTGTTTAACTGATTGCCCGACCTACAGGTTAAGGAGTGCCACATGGCAGAAGATCAAGAGTGTAAATATCTGATCCCAGGTCTGGATCGCGGTTTGCAACTGTTGCTGGCGTTCAGCGAGCAACACAAGGAAATGACCTTTGCAGAATTACATCGCCTGGTCGATATGCCGAAAGCGACAGCCTACCGTGTGGTACAAACCTTGGAGCATCTGGGGTTTTTGGAGCGTAACCCGCGCACCAATACCTTCGGGTTGGGGATCAAAGTGTTGCGGCTGGGGTTTGAATACATCGCTTCGCTGGACGTGGCGCAGGTGGGCCAGCCGGTGATCGAACAGCTACGCGATCGCAGCCAGTGCAGCAGCCACTTGGCGATTCGTGACGGGCGCGATGTGATTTACATCGCCCGCGTCAGCGCCGCCGGTTCGCAGATCAACCAGGTCAGCGTCGGTACTCGTTTGCCGGTACACCGTACTTCTCTTGGCCGCATGTTGCTGACCAGCACCAGCCGCGAAGAGTTCGAACGCTTGTTCCCAGACGACGCGTTGCCGGATGCGGCACCGGGCGCACCGGCCAACCGTGAAGCGCTGTGGCAGATGGTGCAGCAGGATAAAGCGCGTGGCTACGTGATCGGTGAATCGTTCTTCCGTCTCGGTATTTCTTCGATCGTTTACCCGATCTTCAACCACGAACAGCGGGTGGAGGCGGTGGTCAGCATCATGGTGCCGTCCGAAGAGATCCCTAAAGCGGATCGCGAACGGTTGCGTATGGAAGTACGAGACGCGGCGGAGAAGATCTCCGGGTTTTTAGGCGCGGCACCGCAGGCGAAAGTTGGTTAACTACTTCCGCCAGCCATAATAATTTTTTAACTCAGGCACAGATAAGACTCATAGCAATCATGGGTCAGGGTTCGATCATGCCTGAAAAACGCATTCAGCGAGAACGTGAGGCACAATAATGAGCATAACCGGAATCGAAAAGCTGGAATTTGGCGTTGAAGATCTGCCAACGTGCGAAAAATTTATGCAGGACTTCGGTCTGCAGCCGATGCTCCAGCATTGGGGTGAGCCGCGCCGTGAATTCACCACCTTGAGCGGTGCCAGTGTGGTGTTGTATCCACAAAATAGCGAGGTTTTACCCGCCGCATTTGAAGCGGGCTCCACCCTGCGCCGTATGACCTGGGGCGTTGACAGCCCAACGGCGCTGGCGGCGTTGCAACCTCGGTTGGAAAAGATGCCGGGGTTCCGCCTGGTGGGGGAGGAACTGGAGTGCCGCGATCCAAACGGTATGACACTGCGTTTTGGTGTCACCGCCCTGCGTGAGGTTGAGCTGCCAGTTACCCCGATCAACCAGTGGGGCGATGTGCGCCGTATCGATCAACCCAGCCCGGTGTATGCCAAAGCTGAGCCGGTCAATATCGGCCATGTGGTGTTCTTTGTTGAAGATCTGGCCGCTACCGAAAAATTTTACTGCGAGCAACTCGGTTTTCAGGTGTCGGACCGCTATATCGATCGCGCAGTGTTTCTGCGGACGCAGGTACGTGGTGGGCATCACAACCTGTTCCTGCTCAAGTTGCCTAACCGCCCACGCGGCCTGAACCATGTGGCCTTCACCGTGCGTGATATTCACGAAGTGATCGGCGGTGGCATCGCGATGAACAAAGAAAACTGGAGCACCTTTATCGGCCCAGGCCGCCATCCAATCTCCTCTGCCTATTTCTGGTACGTCAACAGCCCGACCGGTGGTGCATTTGAGTATTACACCAATGACGACTACCTGACGGAAAACTGGCAGCCGCGTGAGCTGGAACACTCGTTGGTGTCGTTTACCGAATGGGCGGTGGAAGGGGGGATCGATCACGACACCCGCCGCCAACATAAGAAAACGGGGGCTGCATGAGCCAGCTAACCGATGCGGGGATTGTGATTATCGGCGGTGGTCAGGCTGGCGGTTGGGCAGCCAAGACACTGCGCGATCGCGGCTACGGCGGCAAGCTGACGGTGGTGAGTGATGAGTCTTACGACTTTTACGAACGTCCGCCGCTGTCTAAAGCCGCATTACTGGATGGCGAGGCTCCGCTTAGCCGCCTGTTCAGCGAAGAAGTGGTTGCCGGGTTGAATATCGACTGGCATCGCCCACTGCGTGCCGAAGCGATCGACAGCCAACGGCAGATCGTCACGCTGAGCAACGGTGCACAATTGCAGTTTGATCAACTGCTGATCGCCACTGGCGGGCGGCCACGCTTACCCGGTGCCGCTTGGGCCAATCATCCACAGGTAATGACCTTGCGTTCCTGGGATGACGCCGCGCGGTTACGCCAAGGATTACAGCAATGCAAAAAGTTGGCGATTGTTGGTGGCGGCTGGATTGGGCTGGAGATCGCCGCGTCGGCGCGCAAGCTCGGCACTGAGGTCACGGTATTTGAGCGCCAGCCAGCGCTGTGCATGCGTAGCGTCGGGGCCGATGTTTCGCAGGCATTGCTGGAGTTGCATCAGCAGCATGGTGTCACCGTGCTGTGTGGCTGCGGCGATATCCTGCTCGAAGATCATCAGGGCAAACCTTGGATCGGCAGCGACATCAGTGACGCGCAGCCGTTTGATCTGGTGGTGGTGGGGATTGGCGTTGAACTGAACCTGGAACTGGCACATCGCGCCGGGCTGCGGGTGGAGGCGGGTATTGTGGTGGATGGGCAGGGGCGCACCAGCCACCCGGCCATTTTCGCTGCTGGTGACGTAGCGCGCCACCCTACGCTTGGCCTCTGCCTGCAATCCTGGGCTTATGCCCAGAATCAGGCTATCAGCACCGCCTGTGCGATGTTGGATGCTTTTGCCGCCCCTTACGATGATGTGGCTTGGTTATGGTCGGATCAATACGACGCCAATATCCAGATCCTCGGCGTCCCGGCTGACGGAGTACATCACGTGGTACGCCGCACGCCACAATCGCAGGTGTTTTTCACCCTGAATGCCGATCGGCAATTGGTACAGATGGTGGCGTTTAATGATGCACGCACCATCAAGTTGGGCAAACGCTGGCTGGCCACTGGCCGGGTACTGGATCCGCAGCAATTGGCGGATGTGGAGTTTTCTCTGATGGCGCTGAAATAACGCCTGACCTAAGGAAGCGTTTTATGACTACGCAAGAAATCGACGCCTGCAGCAGCCAGGCGGGGGATGCTGTTGCCGAAAACCCGCAGGATCGGGTGCGCTGGTCAGTACCGGCGGCCCTGTTTGCCTGCGTTTTATTGGCGTTTTTCGACAAGATCAGTATTGCGGCGCTGTTTTCCGATAGTGCATTTCAGGAGGCGATGGGGATTGGTTTTGATCCCACGCGGCTTGGGCTCTTGATGAGTGCCTTTTTGTTCTCGTACGGCTTCTCTTCAATGCTGTTAAGCGGCATTGGCGATCGGCTGAACCCGGTCAAGATGCTGTTCGGCATGATGGTGGTGTGGGGCATATTGATGGTGATGATGGGCATGGCGCGCTCTTATCACACCATGATGACCCTGCGTATTATGCTCGGCATCGCCGAAGGGCCGTTGATAGCGATTGCTTATGCGATTGTCCGCCATGCTTTCCCACAGCGCCTGCAAGCGCGTGCCACCATGATGTGGCTGCTGGGAACGCCGATCGGCGCGGCGCTGGGCTTCCCGGTAACGCTGTTCATTCTTAGCCATTTTGACTGGCGAACCACCTTCTTCTTTATGGCATTTCTCACCTTGCCGGTGATGCTGCTGGTGATGTTCGGTTTACGTCATCTGAACGTTTCACGCTCGGCGAAAAGCGCCGTTGCGCAACCGAGCAGTGCCGAACGCAAACAGCTGCGTTATGAACTGTTTCGAACTCCGCATTTCTGGATGATCTGCCTGTTTAACATCGCGTTTCTGACCTACCTGTGGGGCATGAACGGCTGGCTACCCAGCTACCTGATCAAAGGCAAAGGGATCCATCTGGAGCATGCCGGTTACCTGTCATCACTGCCGTTTATCGCCATGCTGCTGGGGGAGGTGGTGGGGGCCTGGCTTTCAGACAAACTGGATCGCCGCGCTTTGGCCTGCTTTATCTCGCTGTGCGGCGCTGGGCTAGGGTTGGCAGTGGTACTGCACCTGCAAGGCACCTACAGCGTGATCGCTGCCATGTCGTTCAGCACCTTTATGTGGGGGGCCGGTGCGCCGAATATTTTCGCCCTGTTGGCGAAGGCCACCAGCAGCCGGGTCAGTGCCACTGCAGGCGGCATTTTTAACGGATTAGGTAATTTTTCCGGGGCATTGGCTCCGGTGGTGATGGGCGCGCTGATCGCCGCCACCGGCAACATGGATAACGGCCTGCTGTTCCTGGTGGTAATGGCCTTGGTCGGCAGCACCATTCTGCTGCCACTGCTGAAGAAATATTGACAACGAAGGAGAAACAACATGTCTCAAGTTGATAATCAAACTGGCATCAAGCCGCAAGATCTGTCGATGGCGCAGTGGGTGGAGTCACGCATTGCCCGGTTTGAAGGCCGTAAATATGACTGGAATGCGCTGAAATTCCAGGCTGATTACGATCCAAAGTACCGCCGTGCGCAGATGCGCTATATCGGTACTGGTGCGACCGGCGTGGTCAGCGACACCAACACCGTGCCGGCAGAGCATTTTACCTTCTCCACTATGGTGTTGCCGTCCAAATGCGAAGGGCCACTGCACCTGCATGACGATGTGGAAGAAGTGTTTTTTATGCTCAGAGGCAGCATTACGCTGATGATTCAGGATGGTGAAGAGTACTACGAAACCAAGCTGAAAGAGCGCGACCTGATTTCAGTGCCTGCAGGCGTTTATCGTGGCCTGTTTAATCACGGTGAAGAAGAAGCGCTGATGTGCGTGATGCTCGGCACCTCCAAGCCGGAAACCCCGACCTACCCGGCGGATCATCCACTGTCAAAGGTGAAACGTTACTGATGAACGCGTTACCGGAACGCCAGCAGGAAGATTGTAGTGGCTTTTGGCTGGGTTGGCGCGAAGCCGGGCATGGCCGGGCAGTGGTACTGCTGCATGGTATCAGTTCCGGTTCTGCGTCCTGGGTGAAGCAGTTTGGCGATGGAGCGTTAACCAACGGCCATCGCCTGATTGCCTGGGACGCGCCAGGCTATGGCGGCAGTGCGGCATTGCCGCTGGCGGAGTCAAAGGCCAGCGGTTATGCCCAAGCGCTGGCGGCGCTGATCGCTGAACTGGAATTAGAGCAGCCGCTGATTGTCGGGCATTCGCTTGGGGCGCTGATCGGCAGTGCTTATGCAGCCGCTTATCCCAGTGGGCTGAGTGGGCTGGTGCTGGCAGACCCTGCACAAGGCTATGCCAGCGCAGCAGCGGAAAAACGCCAGCAGGTGTATGGGCAGCGCAAGCAGATGATCGAAACGCTCGGCCCGCAGGGCTACGGTGAACAGCGTGCAGCGGCCTTGCTGCGTGATGGTGCCGATCCGTTGGATATCGCCTGGGTACGCAGTGGCATGCAGCAGCTTAACCCGGCGGGTTTTCTCAGTGCTGCCTGGATGTTGGCGAATGACGATATCAGCCGCTACCTGCGCCATTACCACGGCCCGCTACAGGTGTGGTGTGGGCGTGAAGATCGCATCACGCCACCAGAAGGGGCTGAAGCATTGGCGCAACAACAGGATGCCCAGTTTCGCCCGATCGACGCTGCCGGGCATGCCAGTTATCTCGATGCACCAGAGCAATTCAACCGCTATGTGCAGGATTTTACGGGAGTAATCCAACCATGAACTTTCAGATTGAACAGCGGGTAGCGGTGGTCACCGGCGGTTCTTCAGGCATCGGTTTTGAAACCCTGCGTTTGCTGCTGGTGGAAGGAGCGAAAGTGGCCTTCTGTGGCCGCAACCCGGACAAACTGGCCAGCGCCGAGGCCAGCCTGCGTGAAGAGTTCCCGCAGGCGGAGATCCTGGCGCTGTGCTGCGATGTGCTGGATGCAGAACAGGTGGCACAGTTTGCCCAGCAGGTCAGCCACCGTTTTGGTGGCGTGGATATGTTGATCAACAACGCCGGGCAGGGTTTTGTCGCCCATTTTGACCAAACTCCGCGTGACGCCTGGTTACATGAGGCCGAGCTGAAACTGTTTGGCGTGATCAACCCGGTGCAAGCCTTTTTACCGGCGCTGGAACGTTCAAATATCGCCTCCATCACCTGTGTTAACTCGTTGCTGGCGTTGCAGCCGGAAGAACACATGATCGCCACTTCTGCCGCCCGCGCCGCCTTGCTCAATATGACGTTAACGCTGTCGAAAGAGCTGGTGGGCAAAGGTATCCGCGTTAATTCCATCCTGCTGGGCATGGTGGAGTCTGGCCAGTGGCGGCGGCGTTTTGCCGAGCGGCAGGACAAAGAACAAAACTGGGAGCAGTGGACGGCAGCGATTGCGGCACGGCGCGGCATCCCGTTAGGCCGCTTGGGTAAACCGCAGGAGCCAGCGCGAGCGTTGTTATTCCTGGCTTCGCCGATGGCGTCATTCACCACGGGTGCGGCGCTGGACGTGTCCGGCGGCTTTAGTCGCCATCTGTAATCAGGGCTGAAAAAATGAAAAAGATCATGATGATTGGCTACGGCGCGATGGCGAAAGAGGTGTTGGCGCGCCTGCCGGAAGGCGTCGGTCTTGGGTGGATCGTCGCTCGTGAAAAATATCACGCTGAGATCCAAACAGCTTTTACCGGGCGAGTACAGGCGCTGACGCATCCTGAACAATGCAGCGAGCAGCCCGATTTGGTGCTGGAATGTGCCAGCCAGCAGGCGGTGGCTGAATTTGGCGAAGCGATCGTCAAGCGTGGTTGGCGCTTGGCGGTCATCTCTACCGGAGCACTGGCGGATGCCGCGTTGCAACAGCGCCTGCAACAAGCCTGTGCGCGTTTTAACGGGCGCTTGATCGTGCTGTCTGGTGCCGTGGCAGGCATGGACGGATTAGCCTCGGCGCGCGAAGGCGGGCTGGAGAGCGTCACCTATCAATCCAGCAAAAGCCCCGCCAGTTGGCGTGGCAGTATGGCGGAGAAGTTGATCGACCTGAATGCCGTCAGCGAAGCGCGGGTGTTCTTTGAAGGATCGGCGCGCGAGGCGGCGCAGATGTTCCCGGCCAACGCCAACGTGGCGGCCACCATTGCCTTGCACGGCCTGGGGATGGATGCCACACGGGTGCGTCTGCAGGTGGATCCCCATACCCAGCGTAATACCCATCGCTTACAGGTGTGCGGTCAGTTTGGTGAATTCCAGATTGAACTGTGCGGTAACCCGCTGGCGAGTAACCCAAAAACCTCGACACTGGCAGCACTGAGCGCGGTGCAAGCCTGCCGCAGTCTGGTGGATGGCGGTTTTATTGCCTGAATGGCAGGAGTATTAAATGGAAACGTTAAAGATTTTCCTTGCTGGGCGCTGGTGTGAAGGGCGTGGCGAGGTCATGAGCTCGGTTTTTCCGGCTGATGGCAGCAGCAACGCCCGCTTGCACGCGGCTAACGTCGAAGACGTTAATGAGGCGGTAGGCGCTGCCGAACGTGCTTGGCGCGATCCGGCCTGGCGTGGTTTGGTGCCGCATCAGCGTGCGGCGATCCTGCATCGCGTCAGCGATTTGATTACCGCGCAGGTAGATGAACTGGCGCAACTGCAAACCCGCGACAACGGCAAACCGCTGGAGGAAACCCGTGGCCTGGTGATGAGTGCCGCCGCGACCGCCCGCTATTTTGCGGCGGCCTGCGAAGTGCTGGAAGGGGAACTCCCCACCCAGCGCAACCGCGATGTGATGACGCTGAGCCAGTATCAGCCGCTGGGGGTGATCGCGGCGATCACCCCGTGGAACTCGCCCATTGCCAGTGAAATGCAGAAAGTGGCCCCCGCACTGGCGGCGGGTAACGCGGTGATCCTCAAACCGGCGGAAGCGACGCCGCTGATGGCGCTGAAGCTGGCGGAACTGTTTGAGCAGGCCGGGTTGCCTGCTGGCTTGCTTAGCGTGCTGCCGGGCAAAGGATCGGTGATCGGTGAGGCGTTGGCACGCCATCCATTGGTGAAAAAGATCTCCTTTACCGGTGGCACCAGCACCGGTCGCCATTTGGCGCATATCGCCGCCGAAAAACTGATCCCGACCTCGCTGGAACTGGGGGGCAAATCGCCCACTATCGTGCTGGACGATGCCGATCTGGAACAGGCGGCGCGCGGTATCTGCTACGGCATTTTCAGCTCTGCCGGGCAGGCTTGCATTGCCGGGTCACGGCTGTTTGTCCACCGTTCGCTGTACCAACCGCTGCTGGCGCGTTTATGTGAGTTGACCGCCGGGTTGCGTATCGGCAACCCGTTTGAGCCGGGAGTGCATCTGGGCCCGCTGATCAATGAAAAACACCGGCAGAGTGTGGCGGACTACGTGGCATTGGCGAAGCAGGAAGGGGGCCGGGTGGTGATGGGCGGCGAAGCGCCAGCCGATCCTCTACTGGCACAGGGCAGTTATTACCTGCCGACCATTATCGAGGGGTTGAGCAACAGTGCGCGCACCTGCCAGGAAGAGATCTTCGGCCCGGTGTTGGTGGCACTGCCGTTTGACGATGAGCAACAGTTGATCGAACAGGCTAACGACTCGGTTTATGGGCTGGCCGCCGGGATCTGGACACGCGATTTTACCCGCGCCATGGCGTTGGCTGAGCAGTTGGAAACCGGCACCGTGTGGATCAACACCTACAAGACATTCTCGATTTCTACGCCGTTCGGCGGATTTAAGCAAAGTGGTCTGGGGCGTGAAAAAGGCCTGCACGGCATTCAGGCTTATATGCAGCAAAAGAGTCTGTATCTGGCCCTTAACAATCAGCCTAACCGCTGGAGCGATTAACTCGCGATCCCGACGACATAAGACAATTAAGAAGGCAGATGATGAGCGAAAAAATAACGGTTGGTGAGGCGATAGCCCGAACTCTGGAACAGTACGAGGTGGCCGCAATGTACGGCATCATCTCAATTCACAATCTGCCGATTGCCGATGCCGTAGGGCAACGCGGGGCGATCCGCTTTGTGCCTGCGCGTGGTGAGGCTGGTGCGGTGACGATGGCAGACGCCCACGGGCGTTTCTCTGGCTTGGGCGTGGCGCTGACCAGCACCGGTGCCGGAGCGGGTAACGCAGTAGGGGCGATGATTGAAGCGTTGAATGCCAATACGCCGTTGCTGCATATCACCGGCCAGGTAGAAAAGGCCTATCTGGATGCCGACGCCGGGTTTATCCATGAAACCAAAGATCAGTTGGGCTTCCTGCGCGCCTGTTCGAAGCAGGCTTACCGGGTAAACTCCCCTGAGCAGGCGGTGGCGGTGATCCAACGGGCGATTAAAGAAGCGCAGACTGTGCCTTGTGGCCCGGTGGCGGTAGAGATCCCGATTGATATTCAGAACAGCCTGGTACCCGCCAATCTGGTAGGGAAAGCGATACAGCCGCCAGAACTACCGGTGGCTGATCAAGCGGCGGTTGAGCTGCTTTATCAACGGTTAAAACAGGCTAAACGCCCCTTGTTGTGGGTAGGTGGGGGCGCATTAGCGTGTCGCGATGCGGTGAAGCGGTTGGCGGACGCCGGGGTGGTGGTGATGTCCAGCACCCATGGGCGCGGTATTTTGCCAGACAGCCACCCGCGCAGCCTGCGCGCTTTCCACAACTCACCGAGCGTTGAGGGCATTCTCAAACAGTGTGATTTGACGCTGGTCGCCGGTTCCCGCCTGCGCAGCAACGAAACCCGCACCTGGACGCTGCCGTTGCCGCGCCCGCTGGTGCAGATTGATATCGATCCGGCGGCGGCCAACCGCAACTATGTGGCGGACGAGCAGGTTAATGGCGACTGTGGTGCATTGCTCAGCGCGCTGGCGGCCCGTTTAGCCCCTGGTGAGAAGGTGAATGCTGCATGGGATGCCGAGATTAGCTTGGCGGTGCAGCAGGCTGAAACGGCGTTGCGCCAGCAATCGGGTGAATATGCCAAACTGAATGACGCGATTGCCGCCGCGCTGCCCGCAGATGGCCTGCTGGTGCGCGACATCACCGTCTCCGGTAGCGTATGGGGCAGCCGCTTGTTCCGGGCGATCTCGCCGCTGTGCAACATTCACTCCTTGGCTGGGGCGATCGGTATGGGGCTGCCGATGGCGATCGGCACAGCGATTGCCAACCCGCAGCGCAAAGTGGTTGGGCTGGTGGGGGATGGCGGTTTGGCGCTGGGATTGGGAGAGCTGGCGACCATGGCGCAGGAGCAGGCCAATATCACGCTGCTGATCATGAACGACGGTGGCTATGGCGTGATGCGTGGCATTCAGGACAAGTATTTCGCCGGGCGTCAGTACTATAACGATTTGCATACCCCAGCATTTTGCCAAGTGGCAGAAGCGATGGGGCTGAAGGCCTGGAAAGTCAGCGATGCTGCGCAGTTCAACGGTGTGCTGGCAGAGGCGATTAACTATCCGGGGCCGTCAGTGGTGGAAGTGGATATGAAGAGCGTTGGGCCGTTGACGTTCGCCGGGCCACCGCAGAAGCTGTATTGAGTGGGTGAACAGGTAATAAATGGGCGCAGCGATCTGCGCCCAGAACAGATAATTTATTTCCCGGCGGCAATACGCTCGCGGATATGCTGCGCGCGGGCTTCTGAAGGTGGGTGGCCGTCAAACATGCTGCTCTTGCGGCTGCCTTCCATCTGCGCCAATTTCTCGAAGCTGGTCACCAGCCCGTTTGGATCGATACCGCGCTTCTTCAGCAGATCAAACGAATAATCATCAGCCTGGCTTTCCTGCTTCTGAGAGAACTGAGCATTGATCAGCTTTTCGCCCAGATCGGCCAACTGCGACTCAGACAATGAACCCACAATGCCACCAGCCGAAGAGGCGGCGGTGCGCAGTGCTACGGTGCCGTAAGCCACCTGCATCGCTTTACGGGTGTGGCCCAGCGCCACGTGGCCGATTTCATGGCCCAATACGCCTTCCACTTCGTTGTCGTTCATGATGTCCATCAGGCCGCTGTAAACGCGGATGCAGCCGTTAGCCATCGCCCAGGCATTCACGTCTTTTGTCAGGTAAACCTTGTAGTTCGCGGAGGTACCGTCGATATTATCACCCAGCGCAGCAGCGATCTTGTTCAGACGCTGTGTGTAGGTGCTGTTGGCGGGTGCGATTTGCGCCTGGTTGTCCATTTCGGCGCAGGATTTATCACTCAGCGCTTTGACATCGTCATTACTTAGCGTAGCGGCCTGAAAGGCTTGTGCTCCAGATTGCATCAGAGTATCAGTGTTCAGGTTCTGGCAGCCGGTCAACAGGGTAGTGATGCTGATTGCCAGCAAAGAAGTGCGGATCTTCATAAAGCTATCTTCCCATGATAGTAAAAGGGTGGTGTGCGCAGTGTTTGTTGACGTCATTTCTGTCGCACGAGCCTATTGTACGTCAAGTATGGTGAGAATAGTGTTATTCCGAAAAACTGACCGAACGTGCTAATAAGTTGTGAACTCGCTCTCATTTGGCATTAGGGATTGCCGTTTTAATGCTGAGTCTGAGAAAATAGAAAACTAGACTGCTTTTTTAATCCGACCTGGAGTAAAACATGTCCTCTCGTAAAGAGCTTGCCAACGCGATCCGCGCCCTCAGCATGGATGCCGTGCAAAAAGCCAATTCCGGCCACCCTGGGGCCCCAATGGGGATGGCAGATATCGCCGAAGTCCTGTGGCGTGACTACCTGAACCATAACCCGACTAACCCACAATGGGCTGACCGTGACCGTTTCGTGTTGTCAAATGGTCATGGTTCCATGTTGATTTACAGCCTGCTGCACCTCACCGGTTACGATCTGCCGATGAGCGAGTTGGAAAACTTCCGCCAACTGCATTCCAAAACGCCGGGCCACCCGGAATACGGTTATACCCCAGGGGTAGAAACCACGACCGGCCCATTGGGGCAGGGGATTGCCAACGCGATTGGTTTTGCCATCGCCGAGCGCACGCTGGCGGCGCAGTTTAACCGCCCGGGTCATGACATTGTCGATCACCACACCTATGCCTTTATGGGCGATGGTTGCATGATGGAAGGCATTTCCCACGAAGCCTGTTCGCTGGCGGGTACCATGAAGCTCGGCAAACTGACCGCGTTTTATGACGACAACGGTATTTCCATCGACGGCCACGTAGAAGGCTGGTTCACTGACGATACCGCCAAACGCTTCGAATCCTATGGCTGGCACGTGGTGCGTGGTGTTGATGGCCACAACAGCGATGCCATCAAAGCGGCGATCGAAGAAGCACATAAAGTCACCGACAAACCTTCCTTGCTGATGTGTAAAACCACCATCGGCTTCGGATCACCGAATAAAGCCGGTAGCCATGAATCCCATGGTGCACCGCTAGGTGCCGCTGAAGTCGCAGCTACCCGTGAAGCACTCGGTTGGAAATATGCCGCCTTCGAGATCCCGCAGGATATCTATGCCCAGTGGGATGCCAAAGAAGCCGGTCAGGCGAAAGAAGCGGCCTGGAACGGCAAGTTCGCCGCTTACGCCAAGGCCTTCCCAGAACTGGCCGCCGAGTTTAAGCGCCGTGTGAATGGGGAGCTGCCTGCCAACTGGCAAACCGAAGCCAAGCAGTTCGTTGAACAACTGCAAGCTAATCCAGCTAACATTGCCAGCCGTAAAGCTTCACAGAACGCGTTAGAAGCTTTCGGTAAAGTGTTGCCAGAATTCCTCGGCGGCTCCGCTGACCTGGCGCCGAGCAACCTGACCATGTGGTCTGGTTCCAAATCCTTGAGCGATGATCCGGCGGGTAACTACATCCACTACGGTGTGCGCGAATTCGGCATGACCGCCATCACCAACGGTATCGCGTTGCACGGTGGTTTCCTGCCGTACTCTGCTACCTTCCTGATGTTTGTGGAGTATGCCCGTAACGCGGTGCGTATGGCGGCGTTGATGAAACTGCGCAACGTGTTTGTCTACACCCACGACTCTATCGGTCTGGGCGAAGATGGCCCGACGCATCAGCCGGTTGAACAACTGGCCAGCCTGCGCGTGACCCCGAATATGAGCACCTGGCGCCCTTGCGATCAGGTTGAGTCTGCGGTTGCCTGGCAGTACGGTATCGAACGCAACGACGGCCCGACCACGCTGGTATTCTCCCGCCAGAACCTGACCCAGCAGCCGCGTACTGCTGAACAGTTGGCAAACGTCTATCGTGGTGCTTACGTGCTGAAAGATTGCGCTGGCACGCCAGACGTGATCCTGATTGCTACCGGTTCTGAAGTGGGTATTACCGTACAGGCTGCTGATAAGCTGAGTGCCGAAGGGCACAAAGTGCGCGTAGTCTCCATGCCGTCTACTGACGCGTTCGACAAGCAGGATGCGGCGTACCGCGAGTCTGTGTTGCCATCTTCCGTGAGTGCCCGTGTGGCGGTGGAAGCCGGTATTGCGGATTACTGGTACAAGTACGTGGGCCTGAACGGTGCGATCGTAGGTATGCACACCTTTGGTGAGTCTGCTCCGGCAGAGCTGTTGTTCAAAGAGTTTGGTTTCACCGTTGATAACGTGGTAGCCAAGGCTCAAGCCTTGTTGAAATAAATCCGCTGGGAGCTGTGTGCAGCTCCTATTGGTTTTTTCTGCAGTTGCAGCAAAGCCCGGCAATCCCGGGCTTTATTTGACTTAGAGCTGAGTCAATCTCTTCACTTCTAAACTCACCAGCTTCCCTTCCAGTTCAGCTAAGAAGGCATCATGGTAAGACATGGCCATATGCTCTTTCAGTGCTTGCTCAGAAGTCCAACGTTCGATAAACACGAAAGCCCCCGGATGGCCTTGCTCTTCATGCAGATCATACTGGATGCAGCCTGGTTCAGAGCGGCTTGGAGCAACCATGGCACGCACGGCTTTATCCACGGCAGCACGGTGTTCTGGCTGGGCTTTGATCAGGGCGACTACTTTAACTTCACTCATTTCTGCTCCTTGTTATGCAACATTGACTGCCAAAAAACCTTACCCGTCATACTGTAAAACGTAGCGGATGACTTCCGATTGCTAGCGGGCAGCGTAAAGGCTAACAGTTTACCTCAATAAATGCTGAATTTATCTTAAGTATCTGACTGTTTACGTTAACTCATGTGCTTGATGCCAGCATGCTAATGCTATTGGGGATAAGGGCGTAAAAACGTGCGCTAGATCATTTTATTTTCGCAAAATCACTTCCACTCGACAGGCTGGTGGTTACACCTGTTCCTTTTAGCAAAACTTTGGTTTATTCTCGGCTGAAGCGTTTCAGTTGGCGTTGTATGCCACTGAAACGTGCGAGGAGCGGTTGCGATGAGCAACAAGGTTTGATGAATAATGTAATGCAGCGATTCACAGCAGGCGGTGCGCTACAGTACTCTAGGCGGATAATCACAACCCGACCTTTAACCGGAGTAGCTCCGGCAGGGAAGGCCCTTTTTCAGGGAGTAGCATGACAATCCGCATAGCGATAAACGGCTTTGGCCGTATTGGCCGCAGCGTTTTACGCGCACTGTATGAATCAGGACGACGCGCTGAGATTTCTGTAGTGGCCATCAATGAACTGGCAAACGCTGAAGGGATGGCCCATCTGCTGAAATATGATTCCAGCCATGGCCGTTTTGCCTGGGATGTGCATCAGGAAGCTGATGTGCTGAGCGTTGGGGATGACAGCATCCGGTTGTTGCATCAACCCGCAGTGGAACAACTGCCCTGGGGCGAATTGGGCGTGGATGTGGTGTTGGATTGCAGCGGCGTGTACGGCAGCCGCGCCGACGGTGAGGCCCATTTGGCCGCTGGCGCGAAGAAGGTGCTGTTTGCCCACCCGGGGGGCAACGATCTGGATGCAACTATCGTGTTTGGGGTTAATCACCAAACGCTGCGTGGCGACCACCGCATCGTTTCCAACGCATCCTGTACCACCAACTGCATTATTCCGATTATCAAACTGCTGGACGATGCCTACGGCATCGAATCCGGCACGGTGACCACCATCCACTCCTCAATGAACGATCAGCCGGTGATAGATGCCTATCATCAGGATTTGCGGCGCACCCGTGCGGCGAGCCAGTCGATTATTCCGGTCGACACCAAGCTGGCCGCGGGTATCACCCGTATCTTCCCGCAGTTTTGCGATCGTTTTGAAGCGATTTCCGTGCGTGTGCCAACCATCAACGTCACGGCCATTGATCTCAGCGTCAGCGTGAGTTCAAAGGTGTTGGTGACAGAGGTCAACCAGTTGTTGCAAAAGGCCGCACGGGGCGCATTTCGTGGTATAGTTGACTACACCGAACTACCATTAGTTTCGATCGATTTTAACCATGACCCGCACAGCGCCATCGTGGATGGCACGCAGACTCGGGTCAGTGGGCAGCACCTGATAAAGACCTTGGTCTGGTGCGATAACGAATGGGGCTTTGCCAACCGGATGTTGGATACAACACAGGCAATGGCCGCAAGCGGTTTCTAATAAGGCACTCTGCATCAACGCCGTGTTGATGTGCTGTTCAGGCAATTTTTATAGAGAATCAACAAAGAGGGTTCACCATGTCTGTAATCAAGATGACCGATCTGGATCTGGCCGGTAAGCGCGTTCTGATCCGTTCCGATCTGAACGTTCCAGTAAAAGACGGTAAAGTGACTTCCGATGCGCGTATCCGTGCCTCCCTGCCGACCATTGAAGCTGCGCTGAAACAAGGTGCGCATGTGATGGTGACTTCGCACTTGGGCCGCCCTACCGAAGGCGAGTACAACGAAGAGTTCTCTCTGCTGCCGGTGGTGAACTACCTGAAAGAACACATGAAATCCCCAGTACGTCTGGCGAAGGATTATCTGGACGGTGTTGAGGTTGCAGCCGGTGAACTGGTGGTTCTGGAGAACGTGCGCTTCAACAAAGGCGAAAAGAAAGACGACGAAACCTTGTCCAAAAAATATGCGGCGCTGTGCGACGTGTATGTGATGGACGCTTTCGGGACTGCACACCGTGCGCAGGCTTCGACTCACGGCGTGGGCAAATTTGCTCCTGTTGCCTGTGCGGGCCCACTGTTGTCTGCTGAGCTGGAAGCTCTGGGCAAAGCCCTGGGTAACCCGGCGCGCCCAATGGTGGCGATTGTTGGCGGTTCTAAAGTCTCTACCAAACTGACCGTACTGGATTCTCTGTCCAAGATTGCCGATCAGCTGATCGTGGGCGGTGGTATTGCCAACACCTTCGTGGCTGCTCAAGGTCACAACGTCGGCAAATCCCTGTACGAAGCCGATCTGATCCCAGAAGCGAAAAAGCTGCTGGAAACCTGTGATATCCCGGTGCCTACCGATGTACGTGTAGCGACCGAGTTCTCTGAAACCGCAGTGGCGACCCTGAAGCCAGCCAGCGAAATCAAAGACGAAGAACAAATTCTGGATCTGGGCGATGTTTCGGCTGAGCGCCTGGCCAAGATCCTGAAAGACGCCAAAACCATTCTGTGGAATGGCCCGGTTGGCGTATTCGAGTTCCCTAACTTCCGTAAAGGCACCGAAGTTGTGGCACGTGCTATCGCTGATAGCGAAGCCTTCTCGATTGCAGGCGGCGGTGACACTCTGGCAGCGATCGATCTGTTCGGTATTGCTGACAAGATTTCCTACATCTCTACCGGTGGCGGTGCTTTCCTTGAGTTCGTGGAAGGCAAACAGCTGCCAGCTGTGGTGATGCTGGAAGAACGCGCTAAGCAGTGATTCAGATAACGGGGGGTGAAAACCGCCCGTTTGCTTTGCTCCGCCCGAGATACTGTGGTGCGGAATGTAAAATAAATCTCCATCCCTACCCGTTAGCTTTCAGGCTGCAGCCAACTGTGCTGTGGCTTAAAAATGAAGGGATTAACGGCCAACGAAACAGGACAAAGTCGCATGTCTAAAATATTTGATTTCGTAAAACCTGGTGTTATCACCGGTGATGACGTTCAGAAAGTATTCGCAGTTGCTAAAGAGAACAACTTTGCTCTGCCAGCAGTAAACTGCGTGGGTACCGATTCCATCAACGCCGTGCTGGAAACCGCCGCCAAGGTGCGTGCTCCGGTTATCGTTCAGTTCTCTAACGGCGGTGCCGCGTTTGTTGCAGGCAAAGGCGTGAAGACTGATATCCCACAGGGTGCGGCGATTCTGGGCGCAATCTCTGGTGCACACCATGTTCACCAGATGGCTGAGCATTACGGCGTGCCGGTGATTCTGCACACCGACCACTGTGCGAAGAAACTGCTGCCATGGCTGGACGGCCTGTTGGATGCGGGTGAGAAACACTTTGCAGCCACCGGTAAGCCACTGTTCTCTTCTCACATGATCGATCTGTCTGAAGAATCTCTGGAAGAAAACATCGAAATCTGCAGCAAGTACCTGACTCGCATGGCGAAGATCGGTATGACGCTGGAAATCGAACTGGGTTGCACCGGTGGTGAAGAAGATGGTGTAGACAACAGCCATATGGACGCATCCGCGCTGTACACGCAGCCAGAAGACGTGGCTTACGCTTACGAAAAACTGAATGCTATCAGCCCGAACTTCACCATTGCGGCCTCTTTCGGTAACGTACACGGTGTGTACAAGCCAGGTAACGTGAAGCTGACCCCAACCATCCTGCGTGATTCTCAGGCTTACGTCTCCAAGAAATTCAACCTGCCACACAACAGCCTGAACTTCGTGTTCCACGGTGGTTCAGGTTCTAGCGACGCAGAGATCAAAGAGTCCGTCAGCTATGGCGTGATCAAGATGAACATCGATACCGACACCCAGTGGGCCACATGGGAAGGTATCCTGAATTACTACAAAGAAAACGAAGCTTATCTGCAAGGCCAGTTGGGTAACCCTAAAGGCGCAGATCAGCCGAACAAGAAATATTATGACCCACGTGTATGGCTGCGTGCTGCCCAGACTTCTATGATTACCCGTCTGGAACAGGCTTTCAAAGATCTGAACGCCGTAAACGTGCTGTAATCTTTGTCCTCCTTGACGCTGAAGGCTCCCTTTTGGGGGCCTTTTTTGTGGTGTGAATCCCCCTCGATTGAGGGAATGAAAGTAGAGGCACTAAAATGAAAGATCTCAATATCATTGAGGACATCAATCAGGCTAGCAGTTGGCTGGTGGATCATCAGGATATGCTGATCCAGTATGCGGTAAACATTGTCGCTGCGATCGTCATTTTCATCATCGGTTCGATTATTGCGCGCGTTATCAGTAACGCGATCAATCGCGTAATGAAGCTGCGGGGTATTGACGCCACGGTGGCTGACTTCCTCGCTGCAATGGTGCGTTACGGCATTCTGGCATTTACGCTGATTGCGGTGTTGGGGCGGATTGGCGTGCAAACCACCTCGGTGATTGCGGTGTTGGGTGCCGCCGGTTTGGCGATTGGCCTGGCGTTACAAGGCTCGCTGTCTAACTTTGCGGCTGGCGTGCTGTTGGTTGCCTTCCGTCCGTTGCGTGCCGGTGAGTTTGTCGATCTGGGAGGTGTTGCTGGTACGGTTGATCAGGTAGAGATTTTCTCTACTACCCTGCGTACTTCCGATAACAAAACCATTGTAGTGCCGAACGGTAAAATCATCTCTGGTAATATCATCAACTTCTCGCGTGAGCCGCACCGCCGCGTGGATATCGTGGTGGCGGTAGCTTACAGCGCTGATGTTGATCGGGTGAAACAGGTACTGGGCGATGTGATTGCTGCCGACAAGCGTATTATGCACGATAAAGGGGTGACCGTGCGTTTGAACGAAATGGCTCCTCCGGCATTGAATTTTGTCACCCGTTGCTGGACGACTAATGCCCAGTTCTGGGAGGTTTACTTCGATCTGATGGAAAACTTCAAACGCCAGTTAGACATTCACCAGATCGGCGTCCCGTGTCCGCAGATGGATGTACGTGTTAGCCATCTTGAAAAGCCAGAATAATCAGCAAATTGCTGACAAAGCGGGTTATTAGGGGGAGCGTCCCTCGGTGCGCTAGACCTGGGTATCCCGGGCTAGAAGACCAACCTCAGGCCACCCCCACGGTGGCCTTGTCGTATCCGTCATAAGCGTTTCAAGCTTGTCGTTTTTGCCCTTTATTTTACGCCCCAGATGGTTTTGTAATGTTCCTGATAACCGTTCTGCGGGTCATACAGGTTACTGGCACCGCCGCTGCTGGCAATATTGTCACGGGTGATCAGGTGCACGGGGGTGACGTAACCGGAAGGTGGCTGTTTGGCAAAGGCGCGGTTGAATTCATCCAGCAACTGCCAGCCGTGCAGCTTCAGCGGTTCAGGCACGGTGGCGGATTGGCTGTCGCCTGAGCGGATGCGCTGATAGGCGGAAATAGAACCGTCACCGGCAGAGATGTTATACGGTGCATTTTGGCCGCCTTTACCGGCGGTTTTTAGTGCTGGAGCCATAAAGTCGAAATACAGATCGTTGATCGCCAGCGCGTACTGGAATTGATCACCGTACTTCTGCAGCAGGCTGAAGGTCATGGCGGGCATACGGTTGGCGGTATCAGCCAACGGTGTGTCGATGAATTCCAGCACTTTGCAGCCGCTGCATTTACCGATCTCCTGTTTCATCACATTGGCCTTATCCAAAGCGATTTGATACAGCGAATCTGTAAAGATCAGCACGTTAGCCTGCCCGCCGGATTTCACCACCGCGTATTGTGCCGCGATGCGCGCCACCTCGTTGGAATCGGAAGTGACGTTATAGAAGATATTGTACTTGGCGATCGGGCCTGGCTCTGGCTCTGCGTGCCAGGCGGTAAGCACGATGCCTTGCTGGATGGCCTTTTTCAGCGGGATCTTGGCTACGTTGGGGTTCCAGCCACCGATGACGATGCCGTCCGGTTTCTGGGCAATCGCCTGGTTGAGTGATGACAGTTGATCTTTCACCGATCCACCGCCGTCCAGCGTTTCTAGCTGCCAACCGGCGGCTTTGGCCGCTTCACTCAGCCCTTGCTGCACCCCCTGTACACCGCCGTTTTTCATGTCGGAGGCAATAAAAATGATTTTCTTGTGCGGTTGTAACTGCGGACCGCTGGTGGGGCCATCCCACTGGGTGGTGCTTGCCGTGGCCCTGTTCACTGCTGCCGTGGCTTGCTCAAGATAAGTATCCGCCCAAGCGGGTGCGGTGGTTAACAGCAACGTGGTGGCTCCTGCCAACATCCAAAAACGTTTCATACGTGAACTCCGGCTCAAGAATCGATCTCTTTCTGGTTATTTTTTTCAGTTAAAACGGCATGGCTGTGCTGTACCGTTTTTTGATTGAGTAATCGGCGGCGCTGGGCATAGCCTGCCAGCGTGATGGAAAGCAGTAAGGTGGCACCGTTGAATAACGGTTCCACCCAGAATGCCCCGCCAAATTGTTGGATACCGGCAATGCCGATCGCCAGAATGGCAATACCGATCACTGTACCCCAGACGTTAACCCGTCCTGGGCGGATGGTGGTGCTGCCGAGGAAAGCCCCAACCAAGGCCGGTAACAGATAATCCATACCGACGCTGGCCTGCCCAACCCCTTGCTCTGCAGCGATCAACACACCACTGAAACCGGTGAGCACGCTGGAAGCAATAAAAGCACCTATGGTGAAGCGGTTGACGGAAATACCGTTCAGCCGTGCTGCTGCCGGGTTGCCGCCGACCGCATACATGCAGCGGCCAAGTGGCGTGTGTTCTGTGATTAACCACAGAACGATAGCCACGATCAGCACATAAAAAGCGACGATCGGGATACCGGCGATTTCGCTATGGTGCAGGGCGATAAAGGCATCGGGTAAATCGCCGACAATCTGCCGCCCGCCGGAGTGCCACAGGGCTACGGCATACAGCACGGTGCCGGAACCCAGTGTGGCAACGAAGCTGTCGATATCCGCCAATGCCACCAGAATCCCGTTCAGCAGGCCATACAAGGCAGAAATCACCAACACGGTTAACACCGCCATCTGCCAGGAAAACCCGTATTCCACCTGGAGGGTGATTGCCAGAATGTGCCACAGCACGATGCCGAAACCGACGTTGAGGTCGATCTTGCCGACGATCATCGGAATGGTGGCTGCCAGTGCCAGCAGGGCGATTTTGGCTTTGCTGGACAGGATCGCCTGCAGCGTCAGCATGGAGGCGAACGACGGCGTAGTCAGTGAAAACAGGGTCACCAGCAGGATGCAGAGCAACAACAAGCCGTAACGGGTGAGGAGTTGCATTAACCACGGGCCCGCGCCGTCTTGCGCAAGGCTGACGCGCTGTTCTAATGCTGTTGATTTAACGGATGTTTTATTCGACATGCTGTTGCTCCACCACAACTTCCTCAAGGCTGGCAGAGGCCAGTTCCAATAAATTGGCGAACGAGACCTGCTGGTTTTTCAGTTCGCCGACCACGCTTCCCCGGTTGAACACCAAGGCACGGTTGCAGATATGGGCGATCTCCTCGAAATCGTTGGAGATCACCAAGACAGCCACGCCTGCGGCCAGGGATTGATTTAACAGATGATAAATTTCTGCCCGTGCACCGACATCGACACCTGCGGTCGGATCTTCCAGGATCAGCAGCGGTGCGCCCAAGTGCATCCAACGTGCCATCACGACTTTTTGCTGATTGCCACCGGACAGGGCGCTGATATCGGTATCAACACCTGTTGGCCGCACGTCAAACAGTTGCACTTTCTGCGCGCTGGCGGCGGTTTCGGCACGGCGACTGTAGTGTGCCAGCAGCCTGTGGCCGTCGGCGCAAGGGTTGAGGAACAGGTTTTCACGCACGCTCATCGACATCACCAGACTTTCGCCGGTACGATCGCCTGCGACTAACGAAACGCCGCAGGCGATCGCCTGTTGTGGGCTTGTGGCTGCGTAAGGCCGATCGCGGAACTGGATTTCACCGCTATCGCGCTGGCGCAGGCCAAACAGCAGGCGGCCAATCTCTTCCTGCCCGGCGCCGCGCAGCCCGGCCAAAGCCAGCATTTCACCCGGTTGCAGACTGAAGCTGACTGACCCGATCTCGCCGATCACCACATTACTGAGCTGCAGTACCGCAGGTTGCTGCTCTGGCAACGGCTTGCGGCTATCGCCCGTTATCGCTTCGCCGACGATCAGGTGTACCAGATCGTGCAGGGAGTAATCGGCGGTGTGGCCCCCGGCAACGTAACAGCCGTCGCGCATCACGCATACCCGATCGGCAATCTCAATCACCTCATCCAGGCGATGGGTGACATAGATCATGCCGACCTTTTTGGCGCGCAGCCGGTTGATCACGGCAAATAAGTGGCGCACATCGTTGGCGGGGAGAGACGCGGTGGGTTCATCCAGCACCAGCAGTTCGGCGTTTACCGCCACCGCCCGGGCGATGGCCAGCAGCGATTTCTCGGTGCGGGAAAGTTCAAACACTCGGGCCTCAGGATCCAGCATCAGGCCGATATCCTGCAAGGCTTCTGCGGCGCGCTGGCGGACGGCGCGCCAGTTGATCAGCCCCAAACGGCGCGGGAAACCCATCACCAGGGCCATGTTTTCGGCCACCGTCATCCACTCGATCAGCCCTAAATCCTGGTGGATAAAGGCAATCGGCTGGTGGTTGGCGTTGTTTATCGCCGCCGCCGAGCTGATATTGCGGCCCTGAAAGCGAATCTCACCACCCTCACGTGGGTAAACCCCGGCTAACACCTTGATCAGCGTCGATTTGCCAGCACCATTCTCACCCAATAGCGCCACTACCTCGCCGGGCATCACTTGCAGGCTGACATCGTTCACCGCGATGTTGCCGCCAAATCGCTTCACGATATTGCTAAGTGTCAGAATGGGTTGGTCTGTATTGCTCTGCATCATGTGATGTCCCCCGGTGTTCGGTGAGCGCAACCTTGAGCGGCCAGCAGATACCGTTGTGCTGAGCGGTCTTGGGCAAGATCGTTATGAAACATGGCGGGCTATTAGTGTTGCTGATGGCTGATTAGAAATATCCATTTCCCCTAATAATCATCTCTTCGTATGATGCGCGTGCTGAATGACATGTGCCGCTTTTCTGGCGTTCTCGCCTTCGAAACGCGGTCTAAAAGCCCAGCATTCTATAGTCAGAGGAAACAAAATGTTAACCATCTTTTTGCAAGGCTTTGCTTTGAGTGCTGCGATGATCTTGCCGCTGGGGCCGCAAAACGTGTTTGTGATGAACCAGGGGATCCGCCGCCAGTATCATCTGATGATCGCCTCGCTGTGCGCCTTGAGCGATATCGCTCTGATTTGTGGCGGTATTTTCGGTGGTAGCGCTTTGCTGAGCCGTTCGCCGCTGTTGTTGCAGTTGGTCACCTGGGGGGGAGTGGCGTTTCTGCTGTGGTATGGTTGGGGAGCCTTCCGCACCGCGTTCAGCCAGCATCTGGCACTGGCGACGGCCAAAGAGATGAACCAAAGCCGCTGGCGCATCGTGGTTACTATGTTGGCGGTAACCTGGCTGAACCCACATGTTTATCTTGATACCTTTGTGGTGCTCGGCAGTCTCGGCAGCCAACTGGCTCCGGAGATCCGCTCCTGGTTTGCCTTGGGCGCAGCCAGTGCGTCGATCGTCTGGTTTTTCGCTTTGGCTTTGCTGGCTTCCTGGTTGGCTCCGTGGTTGCAAACTCAACTGGCGCAGAGGATTATCAACGTTCTGGTCGGGCTGGTGATGTGGGCTATCGCAATACAATTAGCCTGGAATAGCGCAAGTTTGTAGAATTTGTCACTAATCCGAATTTAAAGTACCGCCAGATATGTTAGATTTTAGGCTCAGTAACGAACCATTTTAAGGAGACACTGTGAAGCTGAAAGCATTGGCCATGGCCGCAATGATTGGATTTGGGGCATTACCTCTGGCGCTGCAGGCGGCGGAATTACCCGAAGGGCCGCACGTAGTGACTTCCGGTAGCGCCAGCGTGGACGCCACCCCGGATATCGCTACGCTGGCGATCGAAGTCAGCGTGTCCTCTAAAGACGCCGCTGAAGCGAAAAAGCAGGTCGACGAGCGTGTCGCGCAATATTTCGATTTCCTGCAAAAAAGCGGTATTGAAAAGAAAGATATCAATGCCGCCAATCTGCGCACGCAGCCGGAATATGATTATCTGAAAACCGGTGAGTCGGTGCTGAAAGGTTATCGTGCGGTGCGTCAGGTACAGGTGACGTTGCGTCAGTTGGATAAGCTGAACGAGCTGTTGGACGGCGCGTTGAAGTCTGGCCTCAATGAGATCCGCTCGGTTGAACTGGGTGTGGCCAACCCGGAGGCTTATCGTGAGCAAGCCCGCCAGAAAGCGATAGAAAACGCTACCCAGCAGGCGGCTTCACTGGCGAAGGGCTTTAAAGTGACGTTAGGGCCGGTTTACAGCATCCGTTATCACGTGGCTAATACTCAGCCGATGCCGGAACCGCGTATGTTCAAAATGGCCGCTGCCGCACCGGAAAACGATGTGGCACAAACCTATCAGCAGCAAAGCATACGCTTTGACGATCAGGTCGATGTCGTTTTTGAATTGCAGCGTAACGCGGCGCAGTGAATCACGAGCAGGGCGCGGTTATTGCGCCCCATACCCGTCATACTTCAAGTTGCTTGGGTGTTGGCTTCCCTCACTCACCCCAGTCACTTACTTGAGTAAACTCCTGGGGCTTCGCTCAGTTGCTGCCTACAAGCAACTCGAATTATTTAGGGTATATACTCTATTAATCTTGCCTTAACACCTGATGCCCATGCGCTAGTAATGCGTCGGTCACCTTGCGCATCATGCGGCTTTCTGGCGCGAAACGGTGCCAGAACAGCATGCGCCGCTGGAACAGGCCCGGCGTCAGATCGATCAACTCCCCTGAAGCCAATTCTCTTTCAATCTGCAGATGCGGGATCATACAGCAGGTGGTGCCTTGCCGTGCCAATTGCACAAAAGCTTCTGAAGAGTTAACGATATGACAGGGCACACTGCCCGGGGAAAGATCGAAGTTTTGCTGCAAAAATGCCTGGTGCATGTCGTCAAGGTGATCAAACGCCACCGCCGGAGCTTTCAGCAGGGCGGAGCGGGTAACGCCATTGGGGAAATAGCGCTCGGCAAAGCCCTTGGAAGCGACAAACAGATAATCCAGCGCCCCTAACTGATCCACCAGGCAACTCGGCAGCGGCTGCGGTTGGATACTCACCGCGCCCACTACTTCACCCCGGCGCAGGCGTTCCTGAGTGCGGGTTTCGTCTTCAACTTGCAGATTCAGGCGGATCGGTGAGTCGGTCAGCACTGGTTTTAGCGCCGGTAACAGCCAGGTTGCCAGGCTATCGGCGTTAACCGCCAGCGACAGCAGCAGCGGCGTGTCGACCCCGTTATCATTCCCCAGCCACTCTTCTTCCAGCAGTTCAACCTGGTGCAGTAATGCCAGCAATTTCTGCCCTTGTTCTGTCGGGCGCGGCGGCACGGTACGCACTAACAGCGGTTGGCCGAACAGGTTTTCCAACTGTTTGATGCGTTGGGATACAGCCGATTGGGTGATACACAGTTTTTGTGCCGCGCGTTCAAAACCACGCTCACGGATCACCGCGTCCAGCGCTTGTAGCGTTCGATAGTCTGGGCGTTTCATCGGAGATATATCCCTATAAAAATAAATTGATATCGGCACTATGCCACATTTTTACGCTTTCTCGGGTGAAATAAGTGTGATCATGCCTGAGTGTCAAATGGCGATTTACCCTATAATACGCCCACGTTTTCGCACATAGGCAATGAACACATCATGACTCAGGATGAACTGAAAAAAGCGGTAGGCTGGGCGGCGCTGGAATATGTGAAACCAGGCACTATTGTGGGGGTTGGCACTGGCTCCACAGCGGCTCATTTTATCGACGCACTTGGCTCGATCAAAAACCAGATCGAAGGTGCGGTATCCAGCTCCGACGCTTCTACCGCCAAGTTGAAAAGCCTGGGGATCCACGTTTTCGACAGCAACGAAGTGGATTCGCTGGATATCTATGTTGATGGCGCAGATGAGATCAACGGCCATATGCAGATGATCAAAGGCGGTGGTGCAGCCTTGACCCGCGAGAAAATCATTGCCGCGATTGCCCGCAAGTTTATCTGCATCGTCGATTCAACCAAACAGGTTGATGTGTTGGGCAAGTTCCCATTGCCAGTGGAAGTGATCCCGATGGCGCGTTCTTACGTGGCACGTGAACTGGTGAAGCTGGGCGGTTTGCCGGAATATCGCCAGAACGTGCTGACCGACAATGGCAACGTGATCCTGGATGTGCATAACCTGAACATTCTTGATGCGGTGGCGCTGGAAAATACGATCAATGGCATCGCGGGTGTGGTGACTGTCGGTCTGTTTGCCAACCGTGGCGCGGATGTTGCGCTGGTCGGTACGCCGGATGGCGTTAAAAAAGTGCTCAAATAACGTAGTCGTCAGGGCGCAGTGGATTGCGCCCTGATAGTTTGCCGTTTTCCTGTTTCTTGAGATTTTTGGCTAAAAAATATCTTATCTCAAAACCGCTAAATTTAGTGATATATATCACGTTATACTCATAACCTCCATTAAGTTCCTGCCAAACTCTTTCGCTCTGGCATCTTCCACCAGAAACCTGCCGCATCAATGAGCCTTGTGCTGATCGGCGGGCAATCGTTTGTATTGCCGGGCGCGTTATTTTTGTTATGTTGGGGGGATGTACTGTTTTTTATGCCCGGGCAACTCGAAGTATGAAGGGTATAGCAGTGGTTTCTGAGGTCTGAATATAGGGTCGGGTAAATGGCAAAAGTATCATTGGAGAAAGACAGGATTAAATTTCTGTTGGTGGAAGGGGTTCATCAAAGCACGGTAGATAGCCTGCGCGCTGCAGGGTATACCAACATTGAATATCACAAAGGTGCGTTAGACACCGAAGCGCTTAAGGCATCGATCCGCGATGCGCACTTCATCGGTATCCGTTCACGCACCAATCTGACCGAAGAAGTTTTCGCTGCTGCAGAGAAGCTGGTTGCAGTGGGTTGTTTCTGTATCGGCACCAATCAGGTTGATTTGAAAGCGGCGACCAAACGCGGTATCCCGGTGTTTAACGCCCCATTCTCCAATACTCGCTCCGTTGCTGAAATGGTGTTGGGTGAGCTGTTGCTGATGTTGCGCGGTATCCCAATGGCTAACGCCAAGGCGCACCGTGGCCAGTGGCAAAAACTGGCCGTGGGTTCGTATGAAGCGCGTGGCAAGAAACTGGGGATCATCGGCTACGGCCATATCGGTACTCAGCTCGGTATTCTGGCGGAAGGCCTGGGTATGAAGGTGTTCTTCTATGATATCGAGAATAAATTGCCGCTGGGTAACGCTCAGCAGGTACGCCACTTATCCGATCTGCTCAATATGAGCGATGTGGTAACGCTGCATGTGCCGGAAACGCTGTCTACCAAAGACATGATCGGCGCTGAAGAGTTAGCACTGATGAAGCCAGGGGCGATTTTGATCAACGCCTCACGTGGCACCGTAGTGGATATCCCTGCGCTCTGCAACGCGCTGGCGAGCAATCATCTTTCAGGGGCGGCGATCGACGTCTTCCCAGAAGAACCTGCAACCAACAGCGATCCGTTCAATTCGCCACTGTGCGAGTTCGACAACGTGCTGCTGACGCCGCACATCGGCGGTTCAACCCAGGAAGCGCAGGAGAACATCGGTGATGAAGTGGCCGGGAAACTGGCGAAATACTCTGACAACGGTTCTACGCTGTCTGCGGTTAACTTCCCAGAAGTTTCACTGCCGACGCATGGCCCAAACTCGAGCCGTTTGCTGCACATCCATGAAAACCGCCCAGGCATCCTGACGCAGATTAACCAGATCTTCGCGGAAGAGGGTGTGAACATTGCGGCGCAGTATCTGCAGACCGGTGCGGAAATCGGCTATGTGGTTATTGATGTCGAAGCAGAAACCGAGCGTGCTGAAGCGGCGTTGCAACGGATGAAAGCGATCGAAGGCACCATTCGTACGCGCCTGCTGTTCTGATAACGATTGTGCTTGAATCCAAGGCCGGTGAAAACCGGCCTTTGCTATTCTGCCGTTGGCCATGCCCACTGTTGCGAAGGCGTAATGATTTCCGGCAGCGGGATATCCCAGTGTTCCACCGGTAATCTTTCCACCTGCTGGCAATCATGTGCCAACCCTAGCGGGTAGGGGCCACTCTGCTGCCAGTTTTGTAAGGTGCGATCGTAAAAACCACCGCCCATCCCCAGTCGCTGGCCTACAGCATCAAACGCCACCAGCGGTGTCAGAACGACATCTAACTGCAACACCGGTAACACACAGCGCACATCCAATGCAGGTTCCAGAATATTGAAGCGATTGCTCACCAACTCTGTTGCGGGGGTGTAGCGCAAGAACAGCAAGTAACCGGGGTTAAACGGGTGCAATACTGGCAGGTAAACCTGCTTGCCCAGTTGCCATAGCTGCTCAATCAGCGGGCGGGTATCCAGTTCACCATCAAAGGAGAGAAATACTGCAATACGCTGTGCGGCCTGAATACGCGCATGCTGTACCAGGCGTGTAGCCACCTGCAACGCAAAATTATGCTGCTGCGCGGGCGTCAGGGCACGTCGCCGCTGGCGGATTTCATTGCGGATCGCTTGGCGTTGTTGATCGAATCGAGGTTGAAAAGACATATCGACGAACTTGCGTGGTAAACCACGAGTGAAGGGGGAATCTCCGAGATGCCGTCGCAGGCTGTAACCCTTGAACCCATGGTTCAAGGTGAACATGATGTCGCAATCTTAAGGCTTCTCGGACGGGCCGAGCATGCTCACCGATCACGAGTCATCACATTCTGTTAGTACTAAATATCGGCTCAGGGGACTGGCCCGCTGGCAAACATCTCAGAGAAATTTTTTTACCCATTGCCGAAAGACAACATTTCAGCAACTTAAGTTATTCGAATTGTGCATCCTGACGTTCAGTGATGCGACCCTGTTCAAGCAATGCCTGTTCAATGGTCTGTTGCAGCATACGAATTCGTTGTTCCATATTGGCCGCATAATCACGCGTTTTCAAGCGTTCTTGAGCAAGTTCGTGACAGACGTTCAATGCTGCGATGAAAACGAGTTGTTCTGTATTTGTGACTCTAGTGCGAACTTTAAGATCTTGCAACCGCTGGTTAAGATCTTCTGCTGCCATGTTCAACGCATCTTGTTGTTCTGGCGGGCAATTGACTCTTAATGAACGGCCAAAAATCTGAATATCTACCGGTTGTGCAGACATGCCACCTTCCTGCCTAAATTTCGCGCCAGCTCCGGCCAGCTTGTGCTGTGCCACTCAAAGCGGGCGCCACTATATATACCTCGGTACCAAGATACAACACTTTTTCAGTACCGGTTTTAATCGACAGCGGCCAAGATTACCAGACAAAAAAGGGTTTCAAAATGCACACTTACCGCAATTCTATCCGGTGAAAATACCCAGGCGCTCTGACTATAACACGCCACTGAGATAGTGCGCTCAACTGGTATAGCGACGGACCTTGGTGGTAGCATAACACGAACTTATCCTGCCAACGACGACGAATGCGCATGTCCATACAGAATACATTTCCAAGTTACCAATCTTTGACCGTTGCCCTCAATCAGCAGGCGGTAGCTTTAACCGCGGCAGAAATGCACGGCCTGATCAGCGGCCTGCTGTGCGGTGGCAACCGTGACGCCAGTTGGCGCACGCTGGTTTTTGAACTGACCAACGAAGGTGTGGCTTTTCCACAGGCGTTGGGGGGGCCATTGCAACAGTTGCATGAAGCGACGCGCGATACGCTGGAAGACGACGAATTTATGTTCCAGTTGCTGTTGCCGGAAGGTGATACGGTCAGCGTTTTTGATCGGGCCGATGCGCTGGCGGGATGGGTGAACCACTTTCTGCTGGGGCTGGGGATGATGCAGCCAAAACTGGCGCAGGTAAAAGACGAAGTGGGTGAAGCGATCGACGATCTGCGCAACATAGCTCAATTGGGCTACGACGAAGACGAAGACCAGGAAGAACTGGAGCAATCGCTGGAGGAAGTGGCTGAGTATGTGCGCGTTGTCGCGATCCTCTGCCATACCGAGTTTACCCGTCACAAACCGACGGCACCGGAAGTTCACAAACCAACATTACATTGATTGCCGGTTCTGCGTAGCTGCAGCGCACAGGTAAAGCGATTTCAGGAGAAGGTGATGACTCAGCAGGAATTTCACAACCGCCGTCAGGCGTTGTTGGCGAAGATGGCTCCGGGCAGCGCAGCGGTTATTTTCGCCGCCCCAGAAGCGACACGCAGTGCGGATTCTGAATACCCCTATCGCCAGAATAGCGATTTCTGGTATCTGACCGGTTTTAACGAACCGGAAGCTGCGCTGATTCTGGTAAAAAGCGATGAAACCCATAACCACAGCGTCTTGTTCAACCGGGTACGCGATCTGACGGCAGAAATCTGGTTTGGTCGCCGTTTAGGGCAAGAGGCCGCGCCAGCTAAGCTGGGAGTGGATCGCGCCTTGGCATTCAATGAGATCAATGACCAGTTGCACCTGTTGCTCAATGGTCTGGACGTGGTGTACCACGCGCAGGGGCAATATGCTTATGCGGATGAAATCCTGTTCGCTGCGCTGGATAAATTACGCAAGGGCTTTCGCCAGAACCTGCAAGCCCCGGCGAGCATGACCGACTATCGCCCATGGCTGCATGAAATGCGCCTGTTCAAATCGCCGGAAGAAGTGGCGATCATGCGCCGCGCCGGAGAGATCAGCGCGCTGGCTCATACCCGAGCGATGGAGAAATGTCGCCCTGGGATGTTCGAATACCAACTGGAAGCAGAAATCCTACACGAATTTGGCCGCCTCGGCGCACGCTACCCTTCTTATAACACCATCGTTGGTAGCGGTGAGAATGGTTGCATCCTGCACTACACCGAGAACGAATGCCAAATGCGCGACGGCGATCTGGTGCTGATCGACGCGGGGTGTGAATATCGCGGCTATGCCGGTGATATCACCCGTACTTTCCCGGTAAACGGTAAGTTCAGCAAACCGCAGCGTGCGGTATATGACATTGTGTTGGCATCGATCAACCGTGGTTTGGAGATGTTTAAACCGGGGGTCAGCATCCGCGAGGTGAACGATCAGGTAGTGCGTATCATGATCACCGGTCTGGTTGAACTGGGCGTGTTAAAAGGTGAAGTGGATCACTTGTTTGCTGAACAGGCGCATCGCCCGTTCTTTATGCATGGTTTGAGCCATTGGCTGGGGCTGGATGTGCATGACGTTGGTCATTACGGCTCCCCAAGCCGCGATCGTATTCTGGAGCCGGGCATGGTGCTGACCATCGAACCTGGTCTGTATATCGCGCCGGATGCCGACGTACCACCAGAATACCGTGGCATTGGTATCCGTATTGAAGATGACATCCTGATTACCAAAGACGGCAATGAAAACCTGACTGCCAGCGTGGTGAAGGATCCTGACGCGATCGAAGCTCTGATGGCGGCGGCCAGATAGTATGAGCATCATCATTGTTGGCGGCGGGATGGCGGGTGCAACGCTGGCGTTGGCGATCTCATCCCTGACTCAGGGCAAGGTGGCGGTGGATCTGGTTGAGGCCACTCGGCCCGACGATCGTACCCACCCCGGTTTCGATGCTCGAGCTATCGCTTTGGCACAGGGAACCTGCCAGCAGTTAGCGCGCATTGGCATCTGGCCTGCGCTGCGCGACTGCGCCACGGCGATCACCCATGTACATGTCAGCGATCGCGGTCATGCCGGGTTTGTGAATCTGCGCGCGCAGGACTATCGGGTTGATGCCTTGGGGCAGGTGATTGAGCTGCATGACGCCGGTCAGCGGCTGTTTACGCTGTTGGCGAAAGCGCCGGGCGTTACGTTGCATTGCCCGGCCAAAGTGGTCGATGTGTTGCGTACTGAGGATCAGGCTGAAGTGCAGTTGGACAACGGGCGGCGCTTAAGCGGGCAACTGCTGGTGGCGGCGGATGGTTCACGCTCGGCATTGGCGCAGGCCTGCCATGTACAGTGGCAGCAATCTGATTACCCGCAGTTTGCGACCATCGCTAACGTCACTACCTCGCAAGCCCCACTGGGGCGAGCCTTTGAGCGCTTTACCCGTTACGGGCCACTGGCGCTGTTACCGATGTCGCAGGGGCGTAGCTCGCTGGTGTGGTGTCACGCCAGAGAAGATCGGGCACAGGTGGATAGCTGGGATGACGCGCGTTTTCTCGCTGAATTGCAGCAGGCGTTTGGCTGGCGGTTGGGCAAAATGCTGAAAGCGGGTCAGCGCCACAGTTATCCTCTCAGCCTGCTGATGGCTAATCAGCATGTCAGCCATCGTTTGGCGTTGGTGGGGAATGCCGCGCAGACGCTGCACCCGATCGCCGGGCAGGGCTTCAATTTGGGCCTGCGTGATGTGATGTCGTTAGCTGAAACGCTGGCAGACGCGGCACGGGCCGGTGAAGATCTGGGGGCTTATGCGGTGTTGAGCCGTTACCAGCAACGGCGGCAGCAGGATCAGCAGGCAACGGTTGGCGTGACCGACGGCTTGATCCGGCTGTTTGCCAATAATTATGCACCGCTGGTGGCCGGGCGTAATCTGGGGCTGATGGCAATGGAACAGTTACCGGCCATGCGTGACGCTTTTGCCAAACGTACTTTGGGCTGGGTTGAGCGTTAAATATCCCTTTTGGGATGTCCGCTAATTTAAGGAATTAAAGCAGCATGCAATCATTTGATGTGATTATCGCCGGTGGCGGTATGGTGGGGTTGGCATTAGCCTGCGGTTTGCAGGGCAGTGGCCTGCGCGTGGCGGTGTTGGAGCAGCGGCAGCCGGAAGTATCGCCGCTGCAGGCACAACCGGCGCTGCGCGTCTCCGCCATTAACGCCGCCAGCGAGCGTCTGCTGCAACAGATTGGCGTGTGGGATGAGATCCTCAACCTGCGCGCCAGCGCGTATAACGCCATGGAAGTGTGGGATCGAGACAGCTTCGGCAAGATCGCCTTTCGCGGCGATGAATGCGGCTTCAACCATTTGGGTCATATCATTGAAAATGACGTGATTCAGCAGGCGCTATGGAAAAAGGCGCAAACGCTGGCCGACGTCACTCTCATTGCCCCTGCGGCGCTGAAACAGGTGGCCTGGGGTGAGAACGATGCTTTTGTCACGTTGGAAGATGGCCGTATGCTGACCGCTCGGTTGCTGGTTGGGGCCGACGGTGCCAATTCCTGGCTACGCCAGCAGGCCGATATTCCGCTGACGTTCTGGGACTATCGTCACAGCGCGCTAGTCGCCACTATCCGCACCGAAGAGCCCCACTTGGCTACCGCGCGTCAGGTTTTCCACGGTGATGGTATTCTGGCCTTCCTGCCTTTTAGCGATCCGCATCTGAGTTCTATCGTCTGGTCAGTGGTCCCGGAAGCAGCGGAACGGTTAAAGCAGCTTGAAGCCGCAGCTTTTAACCGCGAACTCGCCATGGCCTTTGATATGCGCTTGGGCAACTGTGTGCTGGAAAGTGAACGCCTGACCTTCCCGCTCACCGGGCGTTATGCCCGTAGTTTTGCTGCCCATCGCTTGGCGTTGGTGGGGGATGCGGCCCACACCGTGCATCCGTTGGCCGGGCAAGGGGTGAATCTGGGCTTTATGGATGCTGCCGAACTGATATCCGAACTGAAACGCTTGCAACGTCAGGGCAAAGATATCGGCCAACATTTGTATCTGCGCCGTTATGAACGCCGTCGCAAGCATGGTGCTGCAGTGATGTTGGCCAGTATGCAAGGGTTCCGCGAGCTGTTTGCTGGCAATAACCCGGCCAAAAAACTGCTGCGCGATGTTGGCCTGCGCTTGGCAGACAGCCTGCCGGGCGTGAAGCCCAAACTGGTGCGCCAGGCGATGGGGCTGAACGATTTGCCTGAGTGGTTGGTATAACTACTGTACAGAAGCCAGCAAATTGCTGGCTTCTTCGCTTTTACCCTTTTATTTCCCCGCATTAAAATTTTTCGCTTGGCCGTTGTGGTTTTTCTTATCCCTTCATTTGAGAAATTCTAATTTCAGCTGTTTTCTATCATTACTTTTTCTAATTCTATGGCTGACAATAGAAAGCCAAAACTCTCCAGTTGAGCGCCTTTTTGTTACATGAATTCGGTTTTATACTGCTTTAATTGTGATTTTTGTGTATTGAAACGCATTTTTTCAGTGAAAAACTCTACACATTAGCGTAAGGATTTTCGGCCCTTGGACGAGGTTGAGTATATTTTAACTTATGGTTAACGTGCTCGTTCAGTGGTAAGTTCAAGGCCAAGGTATCGTTTGCGCCATGCTGGTTTGTTGTACCGGCACGGCAAGGTGTATTGAGCAGTCAGCGTGTGCCGCGCAGTCAGGCCCGTGAAATGTTCCACGAGCCACTCCTGTCTCATTGCGTAGCAACACCCTGTCTTCGGCTATTTGAGTGGAAAGAGGGAAAAGATGGCAAAGCAAACCCCATTGTACGATCAGCACGTGGCGTGTGGCGCGCGCATGGTCGATTTTCATGGCTGGATGATGCCACTGCATTACGGTTCTCAGCTTGATGAGCACCACAACGTGCGCCAGGATGCGGGCATGTTTGATGTTTCCCACATGACCATCGTGGATCTGCACGGTGCCCGTACGCACGAATTTCTGCGTTATCTGCTGGCGAACGATGTCGCCAAACTCACTCAATCGGGTAAAGCGCTGTATAGCGGTATGCTGAATGCGTCCGGCGGCGTGATTGACGATCTGATTGTTTACTTCTTTACCGAAGACTATTTCCGTCTGGTGGTGAACTCCGCCACGCGCGACAAAGACTTGGCCTGGATCGAACAGCATGCTGCGCCCTACGGTGTTGAACTGGCAGTGCGTGACGATCTGGCGTTGATCGCGGTGCAGGGCCCTCAGGCTAAAGAGCGTGCTGCCACCTTGTTTACCCCACAGCAAAAGCAGGCAGTAGAAGGGATGAAGCCCTTCTTTGGCGTGCAGGCCGGGGATCTGTTTATTGCCACCACCGGTTACACCGGTGAAGCAGGCTATGAAATTGCCCTGCCAAAAGAGCGTGCGGTCGATTTCTGGCAGCAACTGCTGGCTGCTGGCGTCAAACCTGCCGGGCTGGGCGCGCGCGATACTCTGCGCCTGGAAGCGGGTATGAACCTTTACGGCCAGGAAATGGACGAGGGGATTTCTCCGCTGGCTGCCAACATGGGCTGGACTATCGCCTGGGAACCGCAGGATCGTCAGTTTATTGGCCGTGAGGCGCTGGAAAAGCAGCGCGAGCTGGGCACCGAACAGTTGGTCGGTCTGGTCATGACGGAGAAAGGCGTATTGCGTAATGAGCTGCCAGTGCGTTTCACCAATGCCGCCGGTCAGTTGTACGAAGGTGTGATTACCAGCGGCTCCTTCTCACCGACCTTGGGCTATAGTATTGCGTTGGCGCGTGTTCCTGCCGGTATCGGCGAGCATGCGGTTGTCCAGATTCGCAACCGGGAAATGCCAGTAAAAGTGACTAAACCCGGTTTTGTGCGTGCCGGTAAATCACTGATCAACTAGTTTCTATTTTTGAAGGAGTAGCAGGCCAATGAGCAATGTGCCAACCGAACTGAAATATGCCGCATCCCATGAGTGGGTGCGCGACGAAGGTAACGGCGAATATGTGGTAGGGATCACCGAACACGCGCAAGAGCTGCTGGGTGATATGGTCTTTGTCGATCTGCCGGAAGTGGGTAGCACCGTTTCCGCCGGTGATGATTGTGCCGTAGCGGAGTCGGTGAAGGCGGCTTCTGATATTTATGCGCCAATCAGCGGTGAAATCATTGCCGTTAACGGCGAGCTGGAGGCTTCTCCGGAGCTGGTCAACAGCGAGCCGTACGGTGATGGTTGGCTGTTCCGCATCAAGGCTTCTGACGAAGCTGAGCTGGACGATCTGCTCGATGCGGATGCGTACCAGGCCTCCATCGACGAGTAGCACCTTTAACGCCCCGCATGTGACCCATCGCGGGGCGTTTTGTAGTTAAGGCATTATCCCGTACCCCGCAAGCATTCAGGAATTTGTAGCAATGACCCAGACACTCAGCCAACTCGAACACAGCGAAGCGTTTATTGAACGCCACATTGGCCCTTCTGCGCAGCAACAACAGCAGATGCTGGCAGCCGTGGGGGCTCGTTCACTCAACGCGCTCATTGAACAGATCGTGCCAGCAGACATTCAACTGCCTGGGCCACCACCTGTGGGTGATGCGGTCACTGAACATCAGGCATTGGCCGAGTTGAAGGCGATTGCTGCCCAGAATCAGTGCTACAAATCCTATATCGGTATGGGCTACAGCGCGGTGCTGACGCCGCCAGTGATCCTGCGTAATATGCTGGAAAACCCGGGTTGGTACACCGCTTACACACCTTATCAGCCAGAGGTGTCGCAGGGGCGTTTGGAGGCGCTGCTTAACTTCCAGACCGTTACGCTCGATTTGACCGGGCTGGATCTGGCTTCTGCTTCATTGTTGGATGAGGCGACTGCCGCTGCAGAAGCGATGGCGCTGGCTAAACGCGCCAGCAAGCTGAAAGACGCTAACCGTTTCTTTGTGGCTGACGATGTACACCCGCAAACGCTCGACGTGGTGCGCACTCGGGCCGAAACTTTTGGCTTTGAAGTCATTGTCGATCAACCTGCGAAGGTACTGGAACTGCAAGGCGTGTTCGGCGTGTTGCTGCAGCAGGTCGGCACTACCGGTGAATTGCATGACTACAGCGCCTTGCTGGCTGAGCTGAAAAACCGCAAAATCATTACCAGCATGGCGGCGGATATGATGGCGCTGGTGCTGTTGGCCGCGCCGGGTAAACAGGGCGCCGATGTGGTGTTTGGCTCCGCGCAGCGCTTTGGGGTGCCGATGGGATATGGCGGCCCACACGCGGCATTCTTCGCCTGCCGTGACGAATTCAAACGCTCCATGCCGGGCCGGATCATCGGTGTTTCTCGCGATGCGGCCGGTAACACCGCGCTGCGCATGGCGATGCAGACGCGTGAGCAACATATCCGCCGTGAAAAGGCTAACTCGAATATCTGTACGTCGCAGGTGCTGCTGGCCAATATCGCCAGCCTGTACGCGGTGTACCATGGCCCGCAGGGCCTGCAGCGTATCGCCGGGCGCATCCATCGCCTGACCGATATTCTGGCTGCTGGCCTGCAACAGGCGGGTTTGTCTCTGCGCCATAAAACCTGGTTCGATACCCTAACCGTGGAAGTGAAAGACAAAGCGGCGGTGCTGGAGCGTGCGTTGAGTTTCGGTATCAACCTACGCACTGATATTCACGGCGCAGTGGGCATCACGCTGGATGAAGCCACTTCACGCGAAGATGTCCAGGCACTGTTTGCCGTGCTGGTGGGGGAGAACCACGGCCTGGATATCGACACGTTAGACACGGCAGTTAGCGGCGGTCGCTCGTCGATCCCGGCGGCGATGCTGCGTAAAGACCCGATCCTCACCCATCCGGTGTTTAACCGTTACCACAGCGAAACCGAGATGATGCGTTACATGCATCGCTTGGAGCGTAAAGACTTGGCGCTGAATCAGGCTATGATCCCGCTGGGTTCTTGCACCATGAAGCTGAATGCGGCGGCGGAAATGATCCCGATTACCTGGCCTGAATTTGCCGAACTGCATCCGTTCTGCCCGCCAGAGCAGGCGGCGGGTTACCAGCAGATGATTGGTCAACTCTCACAATGGCTGGTGCAACTGACCGGTTACGATGCGGTATGCATGCAGCCTAACTCTGGTGCACAAGGGGAATATGCCGGTTTGCTGGCGATCCGCCGTTACCACGAAAGCCGCAACGAAGCAGGCCGCCATCTCTGCCTGATCCCAAGTTCGGCGCACGGCACCAACCCGGCTTCTGCCCAGATGGCGGGTATGAGCGTGGTGGTGGTGGCCTGCGATAAGAACGGCAACATCGATCTGCACGATCTGCGCATGAAGGCGGAGCAGGCCGGGGACGAACTCTCCTGTATCATGGTGACCTACCCGTCAACCCACGGTGTGTATGAAGAGACCATTCGCGAAGTGTGCCAGATAGTGCATCAGTTCGGCGGTCAGGTGTATCTCGACGGTGCCAACATGAACGCTCAGGTGGGGATTACCACGCCGGGCTATATCGGCGCTGATGTCTCACACCTTAACCTGCATAAAACGTTCTGTATCCCACACGGTGGCGGCGGCCCAGGCATGGGGCCGATCGGCGTCAAAGCGCATTTGGCACCGTTCGTGCCAGGGCACAGCGTGGTGCAGATCGACGGCGTTACCACGCAGCAGGGTGCGGTGTCTGCCGCACCGTTCGGCAGCGCCTCAATCCTGCCGATTAGCTGGATGTATATTCGCATGATGGGGGCAGAAGGTTTGAAGCAGGCCAGCCAGGTGGCGATCCTGAATGCTAACTACATCGCCACTCGTCTGAAAGAGGCTTATCCGGTGCTGTATACCGGTCGCGATCATCGTGTGGCGCACGAGTGTATTCTGGATATTCGTCCGCTGAAAGAGCAGACCGGTATCAGCGAAATGGATATCGCCAAGCGCTTGATTGACTATGGTTTCCATGCGCCGACCATGTCATTCCCGGTTGCGGGCACGCTGATGGTGGAACCGACCGAGTCGGAGAGCAAAGTGGAGCTGGATCGCTTTATCGACGCCATGCTGGCGATTCGTGGTGAAATCGATCGTGTACACCAAGGTGAATGGCCGCTGGATGATAACCCACTGGTCAATGCGCCGCATATTCAGGCTGAACTGGTTAGCGACTGGCAGCATGCATACAGCCGCGAACTGGCGGTGTTCCCGCTGGCTGGCGTACGTGAGAACAAGTACTGGCCGAGCGTGAAGCGCCTTGATGACGTCTATGGCGATCGTAATCTGTTCTGCTCTTGCGTACCAATGAGCGAATACGAATAACACCGGGCTCGCCAAAGCGATAGCCGAGGGACGCTGCATGATGCTGTGTCCCTTTTTAATGCGTTAAAGAGGGAGGAACAGGCATGACTAAAGTGGCATTAGTGACCGGCGCTAGCCGTGGTATAGGCCGCGCAACGGCATTATTACTGGCCAGGCAGGGTTATGCGGTTGGCGTGAACTACCTGCAAGATCGGGCTGCGGCGGAGCAGGTAGTTGCGCAGATCCGTGAACAAGGTGGCAAGGCGTTGGCTCTGCAGGCCAATGTCGCCGAGGAAGATCAGGTGGTGGCGATGTTCGCCGCCCTGGAACAGGCGCTTGGCCCGATAGATGCTCTGGTGAATAACGCCGGTATTCTGTTCCAACAGGCCGGGATTGAGCAACTCACCGCCGAGCGGATCAATAAGGTGTTGACTACCAACGTCACCGGTTATTTCCTCTGCTGCCGCGAAGCGGTAAAGCGTATGGCGCTGCGCCACGGTGGCAAGGGCGGGGCGATCGTCAATGTTTCCTCTGCTGCGGCGCGTTTGGGTTCTCCGTGGGAGTACATCGATTATGCTGCGTCGAAAGGGGCAGTGGATACGCTGACTACCGGTCTGGCGTTGGAAGTAGCAGCACAGGGGATCCGCGTCAACGGCGTGCGGCCAGGTTGTATCTATACCGAAATGCATGCCAGCGGCGGTGAACCGGGGCGTGTGGATCGGGTGAAAACGCTGTTACCGATGCAGCGTGGTGGTCAACCGGAGGAAGTGGCTGAAGCGATTGCCTGGTTGCTTTCTGATGCGGCCTCTTACGTGACCGGCAGTTTTATCGAGGCTTCCGGCGGGCGCTGAATTAAGTAGGGTGCCAGTGGGAGCACCCTCGCTACATTTATTTAAGCCAGCCTTTGCGCTGTGCGTCCTGCAAGTGGTGGTGCAAATGCTGCCACAGCTCAGGATGGATATCGGCAATCATCGCATTGCGTGCCACCACCTGTTCCAGGCTGATACCGTTTTCGACCCAACTTTGGCCTTTGTTATGCAGGTTCATCAACATCGGCAGGCTGCGATCCAGCACTAGCGCAAAACGGGCATCGGCGCTTTCACCCTCTTCATATTCCTGCCACAAGGCGGTGAACGAGGTGCGTTGAGGTTCCGGCAGCAAACCGAACAGGCGCTTTGCTGCGGCGACTTCCTGATCGTGGATCGCCGCACGCGCTGCCAGATTGTAAACCATCACATCACCGGCATCGATCTCAACGATGTCGTGCAGTAGGGCCATCTGGATCACTCGCTGAATATCGACCTCTGCACTGGCATAAGGTGCCAGGCTTAATGCGGCAATGGCAAAGTGCCAACTGTGTTCAGCCGAGTTTTCCTGACGTTGGCTACCCAGCACTTTGGTTCGGCGCTGAACATCTTTCAGTTTGTCGATTTCCATCAGGAAGTGAATCACTTGAGTCATGGAACCAAAATCTAAGGCGGGTACAGCAGATGACATGGGGCAAACCTCAAGGTTAGTAGCGGGAAAAGCCCGCCGATTGTAGCTCAGCGAGCTGATAATTTCGACGTTGGCGGTGGTGTTACAAGCACTCACATTTTTATTTTAGCGTACACGTGTACACTGAAATTATTCTCAGTTAAGCTCTTTTGCAGTAATTTCAAACAATATTGGCTGCTCTGAGGATGTGCGCATTATGGGGAAAACGGATCAAATAAAGGCTGGGCCTGATAAACTTGCGGGCGAGCCTTATCCATGGGCTGAAGAGATTGCGAATAGCATCAGCCACGGCATTGGGTTGGTACTGGGCATTGTCGGTTTAGTATTGTTGCTGGTTCAGGCGGTGAATACCGGCGCTGATGCGATAGCCATTACCAGCTATAGCCTGTATGGCGGCAGCATGATTCTGTTGTTCCTGGCCTCTACTTTATATCACGCTATTCCTCACCAAACCGCCAAACGCTGGCTGAAAAAATTCGACCACTGCGCCATTTATCTGCTGATTGCCGGAACCTACACGCCTTTCCTGCTGGTGGGGCTGGACTCCCCGTTAGCCAGAGGCCTGATGGTGGTGATCTGGGGGCTGGCATTGCTTGGCGTGATTTTCAAACTGGCATTTGCGCACCGTTTTGAAGTGTTATCGCTGGTGACCTATCTGACCATGGGGTGGTTGTCGCTGATTGTGATCTATCAGTTGGCTACCCGGTTGGCTATTGGTGGCGTCACCCTGCTGGCGGTGGGCGGCGTGGTGTATACGCTGGGGGTGATTTTCTATGCGTCGAAGCGTTTTCGCTTTGGCCATGCTATCTGGCACGGTTTTGTGCTCGGCGGCAGCCTGTGCCACTTTCTGGCGATCTATCTCTACGTCTGAACCGGGTGTGATAGTTAACGCCGCAGACCTTGCGCCTGCGGCAGTGATATCCGTTACTTTTCTTCCGCCAGTGAATACGGCAGTGGTTTGATAGCAAGCTGGCTGGCTGCGTCATCACGCACGCGTAATACCGTCTCGTCTGCCAGATCGTTATTCAGAATTGCCTGCACCCACAGTATGTCGTTATCTAACCGGATTGCGGCTAAAACGGTGCCGGTACGCCGCCAGTTTTCGCCCAACTGTAATTCCAAATCTTCACCTGCTTCCGGCACTCGGCTGGCTTTGCCCTCCAGCCAATACAAAGCACGCTTGTTGGCACCACGGAACTTGGCGCGCGCCACCATTTCCTGCCCGGTATAGCAGCCTTTGCTGAAACTGATACCGCCCGGCAACGCCTGTAGATTGGTGGCTTGCGGCACCAATTGCGCGCTGGTGGCTGCATCAATCACCGGGTAACCGGCTTCGATATCCAATGCCAGCCACTGTTGGCTGTTGTTCAACATGGCTCGGCCATCAAGTTTAGCGCTAAGTTTGCTTGCCGATTCTGCGGTAGCGATCAGCAGAAAACGTTCTGCTGGCAGAGCAAAGTGCAGCAAGGTGGTATCCCCATCCTGCACCACTTGGTGCTCGGCATCTGGCAGGGTGGTGAACATTTCTGCCAGTGCTGCACGAGCCTGCAAACCTGCGACCCCTATCAGCACAGCATCCTGATCCGCTGCGATGGTCACCTTAGAGAACACGGCATATTTCTTGATTTCTGCCAACTGACTTTCCAGTACGCTGCGGCGTTCCAGATAAGCGAAGCCTTCACCCGCGTGGAACAGGCGCAGGTTGCTCCACATTTTGCCTTTGGCATCGCAATGGCCGCACAGCACATGCTGCTCTGCCGCTAATTTGTCGATATCAGCCGTCACCTGACCCTGAAGATATTTCACCGTATCTGGCCCGTTCAATCGAACCAGCGCCCAATCTTCTAAGGAGATCAGCGTCAGCGGCAGATGGGCTGAGGCGGAAGGTTGACGGGGTGGGAAAGGAATATTGAACGCCATAGTAAGTTCCTGCTTCATGTACACAAAATAATTCGAGTTGCTTGTAGGCGCCAGAGCGCAGCCAACACCCAAGCAACTTGACGTGTGAAGTGTATATTCAGATTGCCTGAAAGGGTTAACCGCATGGTAAAAGAGGCGGCTCTGTTTGCAAACAGTTATTAAGGGATTGCGCTTTTTTTGGCATTTTGCGCTTTGGATCGGAGAACGGCCTTTCCGACAAGTATGTCAAATTGTTACCCTATATACTCAATGCTTCTGATCAACGATAACTCTTCGTGGATTGATGGAATTATATTGCGCGCGCGTTGCCATACATAGCGTCGGTTGAACCCTATGCTAGCAAGGCATGCCAGAAAGAGGTTAGTCATAACACCATGGATATTAATAATAAAGCACGTATTCATTGGGCCTGCCGCCGCGGGATGCGTGAGCTGGACATTTCGATCATGCCGTTCTTTGAGCACGAATATGAGACGTTGAACGACGAGGATAAAGCCCTATTTATCAGCCTGTTAGAGTGTGACGATCCTGATTTATTTAACTGGCTGATGAATCATGGTGCTCCGCAGGATAAAGAATTGCAGAGAATGGTTTCCCTGATCCAAACGCGAAATAAAGACCGTGGCCCAGTGGCGCTGTGATGTCCGTATTTCCTGGCGCACCCAGTTATTCTCGCTGCTGACGCATGGCTCGCTGATACTTTTGATCCTGATCTCACCTTGGCCCGAAGGTTACAGCCCGATTTGGCTGACATTACTGACGCTGGTGATATTTGAATGCATCCGTAGCCAGAAGCGTATTGGTTCAAGGCAGGGTGAACTGCGGTGGCTGATGGATCGGCGGGTGGAGTGGCGCGGGCAGGAATGGTGGCTACCGAAAAAACCTTGGATGTCAGGATTCGGTATTTTGCTCACCTTGCAACAGGTTAACGGTAAAAAACGCCAGCGCCTGTGGCTGGCTTCAGACAGCCTGAGTCAGGCAGACTGGCGGCATCTGCGCCAGTTGTTGCTGTCTCCGCCATTCGGTGAGGGTGGGGGAGAATAATGAAACCGCTGCTCTGGCTGGTGGAGGATGAGCCCAGCATTGCTGATACGTTGATTTATACCCTGGAGAGTGAAGGTTTTCAGGTGCGCTGGTTTGAACGGGGTGAGCCAGCGTTGCAGGCTTTACCACAGGGGGCACCGGCACTGGCGATCCTCGACGTCGGTTTGCCCGATATCAATGGCTTTGAGCTTTGCCGCCGGTTGCTGGTGCAGTCGGTGGATTTACCCATTCTGTTTCTTACCGCGCGCAGCGACGAGGTCGATCGCCTGATTGGCTTAGAGATCGGTGCCGATGACTATGTCGCCAAACCCTTTTCCCCACGTGAGGTTAGCGCCCGCGTCAGAACCATCCTGCGGCGCTTGCAAAAACAACAGCGCCTGCAACAGCCTGCTTGGTATCAGTTCGGCGCTTTTACCCTCGACGAAGAGGGGGCTGTTATCTGCTATCACCACCAACCGTTAACGCTGACTCGCTACGAATTTCTGCTGCTGAAAACCTTGCTGTTGGCACCAGGGCGGGTGTTCTCGCGTCAGCAATTGATGGAGAGCGTTTGGGTACAGGCCGAAGAGAGCCTGGATCGCACCGTGGATACCCACATTAAAACGCTGCGAGCCAAATTGCGGGCCATTGATACCGCAGAGCCGCCGATCCATACCCATCGCGGGTTGGGTTATAGCCTGAGCCGCCAGTCATGAGGATTGGCCTGCGCCTGTTGTCAGGGTATTTCCTGATTGTGGCGGTGGCGGGTTATTTCGTGTTGAGCATTTTTGTGCAGGAGGTGAAGCCAGGGGTGCGGCGCGCCACTGAAGGCACGCTGGTGGATACCGCTAATCTGCTGGCGCAGATCGCTCGCTTGGATATGCAGCACGGCAATGCCGCTGACGGCCAGTTGGCACAGGCTTTTGCCCAGCTTAATCAACGGCCAATCGGGGCCAATATTGCCGGTATCCGTAAGGATCGTAACGAATATCGCGTTTATCTGACCGATGCGCGTGGCAAGGTGATTTTTGACTCCGGCGGCCAGGCGTTAGGGCAAGATTATTCGCGCTGGAATGATGTTTATTTGACCCTGCGCGGCCAATACGGTGCTCGTAGCACGCGTGCTATTCCTGATGATGAAAACAGTTCGGTGATGTATGTGGCTGCTCCGGTTATCGAGCAGGGGCAGATTATCGGCGTGCTGAGCGTTGGCAAACCCAATAGCAGTATGACGGCGGTTATTCGGCGCAGCGAACGGCGGATCCTGCTGGCAGGAGCGGTGCTGCTGGGGATCGCCCTGGCGATCGGATTGGGCTTTGTCTGGTGGATCAATCGCTCGATCAACCGTTTGGTACGCTACGCCGACGGCGTGGCGCAAGGGGAAGCGGCACCGTTGCCGCAGATGGGCAGTGTAGAACTGACTCAATTGGCGCAGGCGTTGGAGAGCATGCGCACGAAGCTGGAAGGCAAAGCCTATATCGAGCAATACGTGCATACCCTGACCCATGAGCTGAAAAGCCCGCTGGCGGCGATCCGTGGTGCTGCCGAGCTGTTGCAGGAGATGCCACCACCAGCGACTGCAAAACGTTTTTTGACCAATATCGAACAGCAAAGCGCCCGCATCCAGCAATTGGTCGACAAGTTGCTGATTCAGGCGCGGTTGGAAAGCAGACCAGGGCTGGAACTGGCTCCGGTGGCGTTGGAGCCGCTATTGCGGCAGGCGATCGCAGGCAAAGAGGCACAGGCCGCACAGCGTGGTGTCACTCTCCAGGCGAAGGCTCTGGCAGAAGCCACCCTGATTGGCGATGCTTTTCTGCTCAGCCAGGCATTAAGTAATCTGTTGGACAACGCACTCGATTTCACTCCGGCAGGCGGAACCATCAGCGTTCAAGGCGTGCGACAGGAACAGCACTATCAGATCACCATCAGCGATACCGGTAGCGGCATTCCGGATTATGCGCTGGATAAGGTGTTCGAACGTTTTTATTCGCTGGCGCGTGCGGATAAACCCAAAAGCAGCGGCCTGGGGCTGAACTTTGTGCAGGAAGTGGCGCGGCTGCACCGTGGCACTATCCGTTTGCACAACCTGCAGCCGCATGGTGCTGCGGCAATTCTCACTTTATCGCTCTGACTTCACCTGCTCTTCACATAACCACATTCTGTTTTCACTTGTCGGTTTTATCGTTGCGTCATTACCTACAAGGAGTACGCAACGATGTTTAAATCGGTATTGTTTTGGAAAATAACCACCCTGTTGGGATTGATGATCCTGATGATGATCCCGGTAGCACAATTAATGAACGTGGTGCAGGAACGCAGTGGCTATCGCCAGAGCGTGGTTGGGCAAGTGAGCGAAAGCACCAGCCGGGCGCAGCGGATCCTCGGGCCGTTGATTGTCATCCCTTATACCCTGCGGGAAGAGAAGAAAGATGATAAAGGGGAAATTTATGTACAGGTGAGCCGCCATCAGCGCTTTGTGCTGCCGGAATCATTGCTGGTGGATGGCAAACCGAACGTTGAGGTGCGCAAACTGGGGATCTACCAGACGCAGGTGTATCAAGGGCCACTAAAGTTCCAGGTTAAATTTGCTCAACCTGAATTGGACGATTTGCACAGCAGCAATGTGACTATCGGCCAGCCATTCTTGGTGGTGTCACTGAGTGATTCACGGGGGATTAAGAGTATTTCATCGCTGAATGGTGTGCAGCAGGCCGAGTTTGAGCCGGGCACGCTGGTGGAGGGGCTTTCTCAGGGGATTCATGCACCGCTGGCACTGGATACTTTGCAGCAACACGGTTTAGAGGCGGATTTCACCCTGACGCTGGCCGGGACCAGCAGCCTTTCCCTGGTGCCGCTGGGGCGCAGCTCTGAACTGGTATTGCAGAGCAATTGGCCGCATCCTAATTTCCTCGGCAATTTCCTGCCGGACGAGCGCAAAGTGACGGAGAGCGGCTTCACCGCCCGTTGGCGCAGCACCTGGTTTGCCAACAATATCAACAGTGCGTTTCTTTATGATAACGGTATGAACGGCGAGGAGAAATTACCGACGTTCACCACCAGCCTGATTGAACCGGTTGATCACTATCAGTTGACCGAGCGGGCGGTGAAGTATGCGGCCTTGTTCCTCGGGTTGACGTTTATGGCGTTCTTCCTGTTTGAAACCCTGACCGGGCTGCGGGTGCACCCGATTCAGTATCTACTGGTGGGGGCTGCGCTGGTGTTGTTCTACCTGATTCTGTTGGCCTTCTCGGAACATCTTGGCTTTGATGTGGCCTACTTGCTGGCCAGCTTGGCTTGCAGTGGGTTGATTGGTTTTTACCTCAGCGCGGTGCTGCACGGCAAGTTACGCGGTGCACTGTTCGCCGCCAGCCTGTTGTTGCTGTATGGCGTGCTGTACTTGCTGTTGCAATCGGAAGATAACGCGCTGGTGTTGGGCTCTGTGCTGTTGTTTGGCGTTCTGGCTGGCATTATGTTGTTGACGCGCAAGCTGGACTGGTATCAGGTGGCTGATTCAGCGCGGCTGAAAGGGAATACCACCACTGAAGCGGCAGTAGAAACCGGCGCAGCACCCGCCAGCCATGGCGAAAATCGTTTCAGATTGTGGAAGTAATTTACGCAACGGGCGCATTTTGCGCCCGCTGATTTTACAGCAACGGTTCCATCTCCAGCAGGATCTGTTCGCACCACTGTTGCAAGCGATCTTCGCTCAGTTCGTACTGATTCACCTCATCCAGCGCCAGGCCGACAAAGTGTTTGCCATCGGCACTGAGGGGCTTCGGGCTGGTGAATTCAAAGCCTGCGGTTGGCCAGAAACCGATAAACTGCACGCCAAGCGGAGCCAAACGATCGTGCAGCATCCCCAGCGCATCCAGGAACCATTCGCCGTAACCTAACTGATCGCCCATCCCGTACATGGCTACAATTTTGCCTTGCAGATCCAGCTCGCCCAGTTGCGGCCAGATGGCTTCCCAGTCCTCTTGCAGTTCGCCAAAATCCCAGGTAGGAATACCGAGGATCAGGATGGTGTAATCTTCCATCAGCTTGGGGGAAACGTCTTTCAGGTTGTGCAGGTCGACCAGGTCTTCGCCCAGAATCTCACGGATTTTTTCTGCTGCCATTTCGGTGTAGCAGGTGCTGGAGCCGTAAAACAGACCAATCTTCATGTGTAAACCGTTATATCGCCGTACCGAGAATGAGCGGGAGTGTAACAGATTTGCGCTGGCTTCAGGCATAATGCCGGGGCATGAACGTAACAAAAGAGAGGAGCCTATGCAGCAACAAGAAAGTGCGCTGATTGAGCAATTCCTGGATGCGCTATGGCTTGAACGCAATCTGGCAGAGAATACGCTGGCTTCTTATCGGTTGGACTTGCAGGCGTTGGCTGGCTGGCTGGAGCACCATAACAGCAGCCTGTTGCAGGCGGAAGCGCTGGATTTGCAGGCATTTCTCGCCGAGCGGGTTGAGGGGGGCTACAAAGCCACCAGCTCCGCGCGCCTATTGAGCGCAATGCGCCGTTTATTCCAATATTTTTACCGCGAAAAGCTGCGGGCGGACGATCCCACCGCACTGTTGGCTTCGCCCAAATTGCCGCAGCGGTTGCCAAAAGATTTGAGCGAGGCGCAGGTTGAAGCATTGCTTCAAGCCCCCTGCGTTGATCAACCGCTGGAACTGCGTGATAAAGCGATGCTTGAAGTGCTGTATGCCACCGGGTTGCGCGTATCGGAACTGGTGGGGTTGACCATCAGCGATGTCAGCCTGCGCCAAGGGGTGGTGCGGGTGATCGGTAAAGGCAATAAAGAACGTTTGGTGCCGCTGGGTGAAGAAGCGGTGTACTGGATCGAAAATTATCTGGAACATGGCCGCCCATGGATGTTGAATGGCCAAACGCTGGATGTGCTCTTCCCCAGCAACCGCTGCCAGCAAATGACTCGACAGACGTTCTGGCATCGCATCAAACACTATGCGATCCTAGCGGGCATTGACAGCGAGCGGCTGTCTCCACATGTGCTGCGTCATGCTTTCGCCACCCATTTACTGAACCATGGTGCCGATCTCCGTGTCGTACAGATGTTATTGGGGCATAGTGACCTCTCGACCACACAAATTTATACACATGTAGCAACCGAACGATTGAAACAGCTACATCAACAGCATCACCCGCGCGCCTGACGTGATGGGTTAGAAAGGATTGAAAGAATGAAAAAAGGTTTAATGCTGCTCTCTATGCTGGTGGCTTCATTTACCGGTACGGTTCACGCTGACGACGCGGCCATTCAAAAAGCGCTCGACAGCCTGGGTATCAAGCAAGCTGATGTGCAAGCTTCACCGGCTGCTGGTTTGAAAACCGTCTTGACCGAGAACGGCGTGCTGTACATCACGGAAGATGGCAAACATGTGTTGCAGGGGCCGATGTATGACGTCAGCGGTGCAGAACCGGTTAATGTGACCAACCAACTGCTGCTCACCAAGCTGGACGCGCTGAAAGATCAGATGATCGTTTATAAAGCGGCAAAAGAAAAACACGTGATCACCGTGTTCACCGATATCACCTGCGGCTACTGCCACAAACTGCATGAGCAGATGAAAGAGTACAACGATCTGGGGATCACTGTGCGTTATCTGGCGTTCCCGCGTCAGGGGTTGAATTCACAGGCTGAGAAAGATATGCAGTCTATCTGGTGTGCTGCCGATAAGGCTAAAGCCTTCGATGCTGCTCTGAAAGGTGATGCGATCTCTCCGGCCACCTGCAAAACCGACATCAGCAAGCACTATGCACTGGGCGTACAGTTTGGCGTTCAGGGCACCCCCGCTATCGTTCTGCAAAATGGCATGTTGATCCCAGGCTATCAGGGCCCGAAAGAAATGGTCGCGATGCTTGATGCACATGCTGCCTCAGCCGCAAAGAAATAAGAGCCAGTGAGTATTAAAACCCAATTACGCCGCCGCGAGGCGGCGGACGCTAGCCATTTGCCAGCCAGTTTGCCGCCGTTATTACGCCGCCTATACGCTTCGCGCGGGGTAAAAGGGGAACAGGAACTGGAACGCAGCGTCAAAGGGATGTTGCCTTGGCAACAACTGGACGGTATCGACGCTGCGGTAGATATCCTGCAGCAGGCTATTTTTGATCGCCACCGCATTATGGTGGTGGGGGATTTTGATGCTGACGGTGCCACCAGTACCGCATTGATGGTGCAGGCTTTGCGCAGCATGGGCTGTAGTGCCGTTGATTATCTGGTGCCAAACCGTTTTGAAGATGGTTATGGCCTGAGCCCGGAAGTGGTGGAGCAGGTGGCGGCGCGCGGTGCTGAACTGATCGTCACCGTGGATAACGGCATTTCTTCTCATGCAGGCGTTGACTTGGCCCACGCCAAGGGAATGCAGGTGCTGGTTACCGATCATCATCTGCCGGGAGAAACGCTACCTGCGGCGGAAGCGATTGTTAACCCCAACTTGCGCGGCTGTGCTTTCCCCTCCAAATCCCTGGCCGGTGTCGGTGTCGCGTTTTACCTGATGCTGGCGCTGCGCGCCCGGTTGCGTGACTGTGGCTGGTTCGATCAGCGAACATTGGCCGTGCCCAATCTGGCAGAACTGCTGGATCTGGTGGCTTTGGGTACGGTGGCAGACGTGGTGCCGCTGGATGCCAATAACCGCATTCTGGTGCATCAGGGGTTGAATCGCATTCGCGCCGGTAAATGTCGGCCCGGCATCCGGGCCTTGCTGGAAGTGGCGAACCGGGATGCACGTCAATTAGCGGCCAGCGATCTTGGTTTTTCCCTCGGCCCACGACTGAACGCTGCTGGGCGATTGGATGATATGTCGATTGGTGTGGCTTTGCTGCTGAGCGACGACATTGCTCAGGCGCGTATGTTGGCCAACGATCTTGATGCATTGAACCAGACCCGGCGTGAAATCGAACAAGGGATGCAGGTTGAAGCGCTGCAACTGTGCGACCAACTGGAACGCACCACAACCGAACTGCCTTATGGATTGGCGATGTATCACCCGGAATGGCATCAAGGGGTCGTCGGTATCCTGGCTTCTCGCATCAAAGAGCGTTTCCATCGCCCGGTTATTGCTTTTGCACCGGCAGGTGACGGCATTCTGAAAGGATCTGGCCGCTCGGTGGCCGGGTTGCACATGCGTGATGCATTGGAACGGCTTGATTGCCTGCATCCAGGGCTGATGATGAAGTTTGGTGGCCATGCGATGGCGGCGGGTTTGTCGCTTGAAGAAGCCAATTTTGACGAGTTCCGCCAGCGGTTTGCCGATCTGGTGGGGGAATGGCTCGATCCAGCCATGCTGGAAGGGGTGATCTGGTCCGATGGCGAACTGGCGCTACAAGAACTGACGTTAACCACGGCAGAACTGTTGCGCGAAGGCGGGCCATGGGGGCAGGCGTTCCCAGAGCCGACGTTCGATGGCAAATTCCGTATTCTGCAGCAGCGGTTGGTGGGGGAAAAACACCTGAAGCTGATGGTGGAACCGCTCGGTGGTGGCCCGTTGCTGGACGGCATCGCTTTTAACATCGATACGGCGTTGTGGCCCGACAGCAGCGTGAAAGAGGCTGAATTGGCCTACAGGCTGGAGGTTAATGAATTCCGCGGCAACCGTAACGTACAGTTGCTGATCCAGCATCTCTGGCCGCGCTAACCCGTTTGCAGGGCACCTTAGGGTGCCTTTGCCGCTAGAGTTCCTCGTCAGGCACCCTGCTAACTTGCAGTAAGAAGGGTATATAAACTGGTCGCTGGATCCGCTAGAATTAACGGTTCCAGTGGCATTTCGCCATCGACGACATCAACGTAAGAACGCTAAAAATCATGTTTGAAATTAATCCGGTAAAAAACCGCATTCAGGACCTGTCTGAGCGGACGGCCATTCTCAGGGGGTATCTTTGACTATGATGCCAAGAAAGAACGCTTAGAAGAAGTCAACGCCGAGCTGGAACAGCCGGACGTTTGGAACGAACCTGAACGCGCACAGGCGCTGGGTAAAGAGCGCTCGGCGCTGGAAGCCATTGTTGAAACCATCGATCAGATGGAACAAGGCTGTGAAGACGTTTCCGGTCTGCTGGAACTGGCGGTAGAGGCCGAAGACGAAGAAACCTTTAATGAAGCGGTGGTCGAGCTTGACCAACTGACCGTCAAGCTGGAGCAACTGGAGTTCCGCCGTATGTTCTCTGGCGAATACGATAGTGCAGACTGCTACCTGGATATCCAGGCCGGTTCCGGCGGCACCGAAGCACAGGACTGGGCCAGCATGTTGCTGCGCATGTACCTGCGTTGGGCCGAAGCGAAAGGTTTCAAAACAGAAGTTATTGAAGAGTCCGACGGCGACGTTGCGGGCTTGAAATCTGCGACCATCAAAATTATCGGCGACTACGCGTTTGGCTGGTTGCGTACTGAAACCGGCGTGCATCGCCTGGTACGCAAGAGCCCATTTGATTCTGGTGGCCGCCGCCACACCTCGTTCAGTTCAGTGTTTATTTACCCGGAAGTGGATGATGACATCGATATCGACATCAACCCGGCCGATCTGCGCATTGACGTTTACCGTGCTTCTGGCGCGGGTGGTCAGCACGTAAACAAAACCGAGTCAGCGGTGCGTATTACCCACTTGCCGACCAACATTGTGGTGCAGTGCCAGAACGATCGCTCTCAGCATAAGAACAAAGATCAGGCATTCAAACAGCTGCGTGCCAAGCTGTATGAATATGAGATGCAAAAGAAAAATGCTGACAAGCAAATGATGGAAGACGGCAAGTCTGACATCGGCTGGGGCAGCCAGATCCGCTCTTACGTGCTGGATGATTCCCGTATCAAGGATCTGCGCACCAACGTAGAAACGCGTAATACGCAGGCCGTACTGGATGGCGACCTGGATAAATTCATTGAGGCAAGTTTGAAAGCCGGGTTATGAGGAACAAGAATGTCTGAGCAACAAGCACAAGGCGCCGAGCAGGCGTTGGATCTCAACAACGAACTGCAGTCACGCCGTGAAAAACTGGTCGCGCTGCGCGAGAACGGCATTGCGTTCCCGAATGATTTCCGCCGTGATACCACGTCTGACAAACTGCATGCAGAATACGACAGCAAAGACAACGAAGAGCTGGAAGCACTGGGCATTGAAGTGACCGTTGCTGGCCGTATGATGACCCGCCGTATTATGGGGAAAGCCTCGTTCGTCACGTTGCAGGACGTAGGTGGCCGCATTCAGCTGTATGTGGCGCGCGACGATCTGGCTGAAGGCATCTATAACGAGCAGTTCAAGAAGTGGGATCTGGGCGATATCCTCGGCGCTCGCGGCAAACTGTTCAAAACCAAGACCGGTGAGCTTTCTATCCACTGTACCGAACTGCGCTTGTTGACCAAAGCGCTGCGTCCGCTGCCGGACAAGTTCCACGGCTTGGCGGATCAGGAAACCCGTTATCGCCAGCGTTATCTGGATCTGATCGCCAATGAAGAATCGCGCAAGACCTTCCAAGTGCGTTCTCAGGTGATGGCGGGGATCCGTAACTTCATGGTGGGCCGTGGCTTTATGGAAGTCGAAACCCCGATGATGCAGGTGATCCCTGGCGGTGCTTCTGCCCGCCCGTTTGTTACCCACCACAATGCGTTGGACATCGATATGTACCTGCGCATCGCGCCAGAGCTGTATCTGAAGCGCTTGGTGGTCGGTGGCTTCGAACGCGTGTTTGAGATCAACCGTAACTTCCGTAACGAAGGCGTTTCTCCGCGTCATAATCCAGAGTTCACCATGATGGAACTCTATATGGCGTATGCGGATTACAAAGACCTGATCGAACTGACCGAGTCGCTGTTCCGCACGTTGGCGCAGGATGTGCTGGGGAATACCCAAGTGCAATACGGTGATGAAGTGTTCGACTTCGGCAAACCGTTTGAAAAGCTGACCATGAAAGAGGCGATCAAAAAGTATCGCCCTGAAACCGATCTGAACGACCTGAACGATATGGGTAAAGCGGTAGCGATTGCTGAATCCATTGGTATCAAGGTTGAGAAGAGTTGGGGTCTTGGCCGTGTCGTCACTGAGATTTTCGAAGAGACGGCAGAAAGCCACCTGATTCAGCCTACCTTTATTACCGAATATCCGGCAGAAGTTTCCCCGTTGGCACGCCGTAACGATCAGAACCCGGAAATTACCGATCGCTTCGAGTTCTTTATCGGTGGCCGTGAAATCGGTAACGGTTTCTCTGAGCTGAACGATGCAGAAGATCAGGCCCAGCGTTTTGCTGACCAGGTTGCTGCAAAAGATGCGGGTGACGATGAGGCGATGTTCTACGACGAAGACTACGTGACCGCGCTGGAACATGGCCTGCCACCAACCGCAGGTTTGGGCGTTGGTATCGATCGGATGGTGATGTTGCTGACCAACAGCCACACTATCCGTGATGTGATCCTGTTCCCGGCTATGCGCCCGACCAAGTAATATTGCGTTAATTCATCAACCGGTGCCGCTTGCGGTGCCGGTTTTTTTTCGCCTGAAGCTGGCCGAAGGGCTATGTTGCTGCTAACCGCTTAAAACATCAGCAGTTAAATGCTTTCTCCGCTTGCCCGATGCGCATAACCGGTTATAATGCCAATCGCACACCAAAGCGGGTGTAGTTCAATGGTAGAACGGCAGCTTCCCAAGCTGCATACGAGGGTTCGATTCCCTTCACCCGCTCCAAACTCACTTCTTCCAACGTCTACCAAAGCCTACTCAACCCAGTAAATTCAAGCCTTCCGGCGAAATCTCGTTATCCCAAGGTCTACCCGCATCTACCAAAATCTATACATCCATGTGTATAGTAATGTGTATAGGATGTCGAATCTTCTTCGGAGCTATACACAATGCCCCTCACAGACCTTGAGCTACGGCGCTCTAAGCCGCAAGACAAACCCTATACACTCAGTGACGGTGGTGGGCTTTCTATACTCATTGAGCCGAACGGTTCCAAACCGAGCAACTGACTGATGATGCGTTTTTCTCCTGTAAGTCTCAGCTTGATGATTGGCTAAAGCCATTCGACGCCATTAAAAAGAGGAGAGGAAAGCTATCAGTCTATACATGACTTTTACGTCAGGGTGATCGAAACTCGACAGAAGGCAGACAAAATCAATATTAAAAATTGAACATTTTATCTTCAATGGCAGCGCCTTCCTATATGGCTAAAACATCACCCGCACGCGCGGCAAACGAAAAAATGTGTATATATCCACCCTACTTCAAGTCGATCGAATTATTTCGGGTATAGTTTTTTTATCAACTTAGAACGTGTCATTTTTACTGAATTTAATTGTTGGCGTTCTACTCCCTGCACCTAGAATTCAGGCATTAACATATTGAATACGAATCATTCCTTATAGCTAGCTTTGAATTATTAATTCCAACACCTAGTTATTCCTGATATCAATCTAAAACTCCTTAGCCATTTGTTTTTTTGAATTAATTTAATGCTTTGTATATCAGTGATATAGACCGTTGATTGATGATAAATAATACGATATTTATAGAAATTGTTATTTCGTTAAGACTCTTCTTAACGTGTTGAATGTAAATATTAATTTCAAAGTAAATATCATTTCTTGCTCCTTTTTTATTGATTTTAAAAGGTTTATAGCCGCAGGAGACCAACTTGCGTTTTGGCAAGACGGAACTAGATTTAAGCTAAATTTGTGTTTTTCTATCTTCAAATCACGCTACTGCTGGCTCCGAGTTGAAGAGAACAAACAGTTCAATGATGGCTGATGACTGCCATACCTTTAAAGGAGTTTTTATGAACAAAGTTTACCGAGTGATATGGAGTACAGCGTTGCAGGTGTGGGTGGTTGTCAGTGAACTAACAAATAAAAAGCAGAAAACGGCCAATCACAGTAGTTGTGAGCAACAACGTCTTGAAGGCACAAGCAAAAATAGCCAGATCTTCAAAAACAGTACAATTGCTTTGTCGATATTCTCCGCTTTGGGTATCTATAGTAATGCCTATGCTTTGACTCCAGCAGAATGTGCCGCTATGGGGAGCAGTTGCGTAGCGGTGGGCACGCCAGCAGCCTTGGTCACGGCGTTGGGGAATACCAGTACGGCAACGACGATTTTATTAACCGCCAATATCGATATTTCAGCATCCAATGCGTCAGGGATTGCTGTAAACCAAGCTACAAACGCCCGACGGGATCTGGTGATTGATGGTGGCGGCTATAATTTAAGGTTTGCTGGTTATGCTTTTACCATGACCGCTGCAGGCACTAACAATGCGGCTTGGGCTGGCCAGAATGCCACTTTCAAACTCACTAATTTTGGCGATATTACCTCAACGTCGGCGATCACCAGCGGCACTGTTTCCCGGTTGGTGTATGCACAAGACGACACCACCCGATTGTCGGCGACGTTGGATAACATCAACTCGGTACCCAATGGTAAGTTGGTCGCCATGGGACTTGACAGCGCAGCGGTTACCGCTAACTCTGTTGGGAGGGTGATATTTGGCGATATTATCCAACCTATCACATTGAATTTCGGTACCTACCGGCAATCGGTATTAGGCACCAATATTACCTTTACTGGCCACTTCAACCTAACGGGGATCAACAGCCCGGACTATCCTGCGGTATTCTGGAGTAACGCTACCGCCGCTAACAGCTTGCTTCATTTTGCCGCTGGTTCTGATGTGAATATTATTGGTACGCGCCTGACCAACGGCCCTGGTGTGGTTGGTGTTGGTGTAGCGTCATATAATTACCTGATTGATGATGGCGCGAAGCTGACTTTGACCATTGATAGTCAGAATCCATTGGGTGTTGCCAACTATGGTGTGCAGATAGGTTCTTATGACACGGGAACCGGTTTATTTGGCTCCGGAGCTGTTATTGTCATGAATAATCTGGCGGGTGATGTGATCAGTAATGCCCCCAGTACCACCACGACCTCATACATTTACAATGGCCCGGCTTCGCCTAACGATGTGATCTACAACTTGGCTCCAGGGTCAAACTTGGTGGTTGCCGCAGGTGCTGCTAATGATGGGATCCTTGCCACCAAAACTACCGGAACGGGGGGCATTTACATCCGTTCAGCGGCAACCATGTCGGATGGCACAGCAAATACCACTGCCGGTACCGGGATTAACGTCACTGCAGGTTCATCCGGCAAAGTGATCGTGCGTAATGAAGCAGAAGGTACGATCAGAAAAGCGACCGGGATTAGCGTCACTGATTCGGGCAGTGGCTCGGTCGATGTCACCAACGCCGGTACTATAAACAGTACCACTGCTGGGGTGGCTCTCACCCACAATGGCACAGGTACAGTGAAGCTCACCAATAGTGGTTCGATCACCAGTACCACCGCAGGTTTGGCGCTGAGTGCTGCCACGGTGGGTAAGAACATCACGGTAGATAGCACTGGGGGAACAATTACCGCCACTGGCGGCAGTGGTATTACGCTTGGTAACAACGTTGTTCTTAACCTCATCAACGGTACCATTGCGACCACTGGCGCGGCTACGGGGTTGACGATAGGCGCAACCAATGCGGGTATCCAGATCCTGACAGGAACCATCTTCAATCTGGGCGGTACCGGTAGTGCAATCTCTAAAGGCGCATCGGGGAGTGTCAATCTCAGCAATACCCAATTCAATGCGACCAGCGGTACGGTGTTCACCACCTTGGCTGGCCTCAATTTCCTGCAAGGCCTAACCAATAACGCGATTAACCTGACAGGAAGTGGTGCAGTCACCGGGATCAGTTCAACGGCTTCGCTCGATCTGTCTCCTGCTTACCTGGATATCAATGTTAACAATGCGGCGGCAACGGGGATCTCGACCTCAGGTGCGACTGGTGGAGCCGTTACCGTCGGGCCCAACACTACGATCAATGCCAGCGGTGGGGCTGCTGCGATCACTTTTGGTAATACGATTGCCGAATCATTGATCAATAACGGGCTGATCAGCGGCAGCATTTCTATGGGTAACAGCGGTAATACCATCGTCAATAACAAGACGTTAGGTTCGCTGACCAGCGGCACCGGGGCGGATACGCTGACGTTGAATAGCGGTTCGGTCAGCACGGGGATTATCGATCTTGGATCTGGTAATAACATCGTCAATATTAGCGATGGTGCCACGATTTATGCTGTCAATACGGGAATTGGCAACGACACCTTCAACGTTAACGATCTCACCAACGGCAGTACCACTTCTTTAGGTGTGCTGAATGCGGGAGGTGGCACCAATACGCTGAACCTGAACAACTCCACTCGTACTCTGAACAGTGCCACCCGGCTGCAGAATTTTGCCAATATCAATCTGACGAGTAATTCCCTGATTACCCTGAGTGATGTCAATAATATCACCAGTGGTAACGTCAATCTGGCTGCCGGTAATACCCTGGCATTCGGTAATACCTATAATGGCACATTCGGCGCTATTCTGAGCGGCGTGGGTAATGCACAGGTACAGTCTGCTGGAAATGTGACCTTAAACGCTGCCAGTACCTTTACCGGGAGCTGGCAGATTGATACTGGCGGCACATTGAATGCTGATGCATTCAATCAGTTTGGTAGTACGCCCGCAATCGTGCTGAACGGGACATTGAACTTTAACAATAGCGGTACGTTTAATAATGCCTTAACCGGTACCGGCTTGCTGAATATTAACGACACAAATGGGGTCTTTGACTTTGGCGCAGGTGCCGGGAACGCGTTTGCCGGTACGGTGGATCTCAATAATGCTACCTTCAACCTATCGGGACTCAATTCCAGCGCCTTGAATAATGCCACACTGCGGGGTTCTGCAGGGAGTGTGATCACTCTGGATCCCGGTGTGCACAACGTAGGCGATCTGGTCTTTAATGGCGGTACATTACAATTTTCACCGGGCGGGCTTATCAGTACTGGAGGGGGCACGGGCTCAGGTTCACTCTCAGTGACTGGCAACTCAATTATCCAGGCTGACCCGACATTGCTGACCGCTGGCAACCTGTTAGATCTGAATGCCGGGGTGTTTACCGATCTGGTACAAAGTGGCAACACGCTCTCCGCCGCCGATTTGGCAAGGCTCCAGCTACAGGATTTATTGGGTAATAGCCTGGCTGCTGGCACTACCGCAGACTATATCCAGGGCGGCCAAGTAGTCGCAGTGAATACCTACGATTTTGATCTGGTCAGCAATTATGGTTTCAGTAGTCGTGGGTTGAGTATTTATGAACAGCTTACCCAATCGGATTTACAAGCTGGGCAAACGCTGACCTTAACCTCCAACGGTGCCAGTAATACCACACTAACCTCACAATTAACCGGTTCGGGTAATCTGGCGATTGGGGCGGACAACACGGCACTGACTCTCAGCAATGATTTGAACAATTACACCGGTTCCACCACAGTCAATGCGGGTAGCCTGACGCTGGGAACCAATAACTCGCTGGGTAATACGTCCCTGCTGGATGTTGCCGCTGGGGCAACGGTCAATCTGGCTGGCAATGAGCAAACTGTTGGTACATTGAACAATGCAGGAACTGTCGGCCTGGCAGGTGGGAGCCTGAACATCACCACGGGGGGGACATCAAGTGCGACTGGTGGGCTAAGCGGGGCGGGCGCGTTGAACATTAACGGTGGTTCGTTCACCGTCACGGGAGCAAACGACAGCCTGACAGCTAAGACGACCGTTGCTGGTGGTGCGAGCGCTACACTCAGCGGAGCGGGTAATCTCGGTAGTGGTGGTATTGAGGTTGATGGCACCCTGAATCTTAACAGTGCCAATCCGGCCTTTAACAACACCCTCAGTGGTGTGGGAACCGTGAACACTAATGCGGCTATCGGGCTGACGGGCAACAACAGCTTCAGTGGTGCTTTTGAGGTGAATACCAACGGTAGCTTGACGGTAAGCAGCGCTGCCAACTTGGGTAGTGCAGAGGTGGATTTAACGGATGCCACCGCTCAACTGCTGCTCAATGGTTTTACCGAAAGTCTGGGTAACACCCTGAGTGGCGTGGAGGGCTCTACCGTGCGGCTCAACAATGGCTCTTCGACGACCTTGAGTGGGGCCAACGCGGACTTTGCGGGTCTGTTTGACCTGCTGGGCAACAGCACCCTGACGGTGTCGCAACCGGCCCATCTGGGCAGCGGCAGCGTCAATATTGCCAGCGGCAGTACGCTGGCGTTTGACACCTATGCCGGGGGGGCGCTGACCGCCCTGAACAATGCCCTGAGCGGGGCCGGGACCTGGGTGCTGCGCAACAGTAATATTAATCTTTCGGGGAACAGCACGGATGTCGTGGGCTTCGGTGGCCTGCTGGACATCAACACCGCGTCCTCGTTGACGCTGGATGGCACAACAGCCCTGAATGCCGGCACCGTGCTGAACGTCAATGACGCCAGCAGCACGCTGAATATCGCCACCACCGGCAGCTATACCCTGAACAACACCCTGACCGGGGCCGGTCAGGTGAATGTCGATACTGCCAACACCGCCTTCAACCTGGGGGCCGGTGCAGGCAGCGCCTTTACCGGCAATATGACGTTGAATAATGCCACCTTCTCGCTGGCGGGCACCAATGCCGGTGCCCTGGTCGGGGCCGGGCTGACGCTGGGCAGCGGCAGTGTGACCACCGTCGGCGTGCCCGGCACACCGGCCACCGAGACGCTGCGGGCCCTGGCCCTGGACGGCGGGACGCTGACCTTTACCGGCGGCGCGCCGCTGTCGCTGGCCGAGAGCACAATTGACACCCAGAGCCTGACCGCCAATGGCGGCACCGTCAACGTGGTGGGCGGCGGGGCGTGGGACAACACCCTGCCGGTGGTGCCACCGAACCTGTCGATACTCGACCAGAACCGCGGGGCGACGGCGATGACGCTCATCAACGCCAACACCGCCAGCGGGGCCGATACCCTGACGCTGATGATTGACGGCGTGGCGGTCACCCCGCAAGGGGTGGTCTCGGCCATCAACCAGAACGCTTTTCACGTGGCGGACGCGACTTATCATTATTCGTTATCCAACACCAACAGTGCCAGCGCAGCGGGCTTGTACCTGAACTATGATCTGAGTGCCATCAACCTGTTGTTGGACACCCCCAATGCGCTGGTGATTGCCACCGACGCCAGTCCGGATGCCAACAAGACCCTGACGGCACAGCTGACCGGGGCGGGTGGCATTGTGTTTGATGCCACCCACGATACGCTGACCGTCACCAATAGCCAGAACAGCTACACCGGCAGCACCACGGTGACCGGCGGCACCGTCCTGCTGGGCAGCAACAGCGCCTTCGGGGCCACTTCGCTGCTGACGGTGAACAGCGGTGCCACGTTTAATACCAATAATTTCAGCCAGAGTGTGGGGGCATTGACCAACCTCGGCACCGTACGCCTCGACCCCGGCGTGTTGACCAGCGGCCTGCTGACCAACACCGGGGTGATTGACCTGGCAGGCGGCACCCTCAACCTGTCAGCCGGCGGCACCTCCACGGCGGTGGGCGGCCTGACCGGGGCCGGCACCCTGAACGTCAACGGCGGT
>NZ_JQEI01000003.1 GCF_000743355.1 Serratia sp. Ag1 | reverse complement strand
AGAAAACATAGAGCGGGAAACAATATTAGAAACCGTTTTGCTGTCATTCATGCTGTTATACCGCGATCCGTGGCAAGGGAGAGTGAAGTACCCGAAGGTATTTCACTGAGCTTAATGACAAAGTGGTCTTTTAACCCGAGATACCCGGGCCTAGCGCACCGAGGGGCACTCCGGCGGCTTACGCCGCTACGACCCCTTCGGCACGCTCTCCCTACTATCTAACTTTGTCAGCAACCTGAGTGAAATACCCGAAGATATTTCACTCTTATCACCAACCTGGGCACGGAGCAAGTCCCTATTCCGCTACCTGAATTTGCGCAATTTCTTCTACGCTGCTGGCGGAGGCACCCAGATACACGGCGCGCTGGCCTTTGGCAACCTGCCATTGTGCCGTGTTGACATCCCAATAAGACAGCGCGCGTTTTGCGATCGGGATCGTTACTTTGGTGGTTTCTCCGGCGGCCAGTTTCACTTTACTGAACCCGGCCAGCGCTTTTTTCGCCATCGGTACTGCTGATTGAGCAGGGGCACCGAGGTAAACCTGCGGAACGTCCACACCGGCAGTTGCCCCGCTATTGGTGACCGAGAAACTGACACTATAGCCGTCTGCGGTGGCGGTCACGGTGGGTTCACTGTAGGTGAACTGGGTGTAAGACAACCCATGGCCGAACGCGAAACGTGGGGCGACGCTGTGTTGATCGTACCAGCGATAGCCAACAAATATTCCCTCTTCGTAGATCACTGTGCCGTCTACGCCAGGGAAGCTCTGCGGCTCATTGGCCGGGGTATAGTCTGCCAGCTTGAATGGTATCGAGATCGGCAAACGCCCGCCTGGCGATGCCTGGCCAAACAGAATATCTGCCGTGGCATCGGCTCCTTCCTGGCCGGGATACCACATGTTCAGCAGTGCGGCGGGTTTGTGCGCACCATCCAGCCAAGGCATCTCGATGGATGAACCCACATTCAACACCACCACCGTATTAGGGTTCGCCTCTACCACCGCCTGGATCAGGGCATCCTGATCTTCGGGCAGGTTGAGCGATTCAATCAGGTCTTTCCCTTCGTTGCCTTCGGTATAGGCAAACAGCACTACGTTTGAAGCGTTTTTGGCGGCGTTGACGGCATCGTCAAACCGCTGTTGTTTCAGCTCCGGGGTCATCCACGCCAACCTGAGGCTGGTAGGCTGCGACGGATCGGCCAGATCGGTGGCAAAGTCACTGCCAACGCCAGGGGTGGTTGTGACGGTAATCGGCAGCGACACACCTGCTTCAAGGTGGATTTTGTAACCTGCCCACTGCAGGCCATCACGGGTAGAGATCAGCGAGATATCAGCAAAAGAAACCGAACTGCTGTCGGCAATCGCGATCTGCGGATCGCCATTTTGATCGCCAGTACCGATTTTCAGGCTGGCACCGCCATTTTTAACCTGAACCTTCAGCTCATAATCACCGGTGGTTGGTGCTGTCAGGTTGCCGGACCAAGCGATCTGTTGCTTACCGTTGGGGGCTAACGGGTTGAGATTAAGGGTGGTGAAATCGAGTGCGTTGTCGATAGAGCCATCATTTCTCAACAGCCCTGGTTGACCCTGATCGTGGCTCAATGCGGACGCCGGGATAGCGATGCCGTCGAGATCAACACCGGGTTGATAGCTGACTTGCCCACTGGAAAGCCGTTCTTCAATCGACGTGAGTGGCGCTTTCATATTGAGCGGTTTCACGCGTGAACTACCGCCGCCACCATAATTGAGGCTGGCCGCCGTTTGGCCAATCACTGCCAGTGATGTGACATTTTTAGCCTGCAACGGGAGCGCGTTGTTGCTGTTAACCAACAACACGGCCCCCTCAATCGCGGTTTCTTTGGCGATAGTACTATTCTGCTCTTTCAACTGATCGATGGTTTTCTTGGCCGGTGGCGTTCCATCCAACAAATGGAATTTGTTCATTTGGGTCAGAATGCGATACACCGCTTTATCGACCGTAGCGACCGGCATTGTCTTGTTTTGCACGGCATCAATCAGCAATGGGCCGAACATATTGCCGCCCGGCATTTCCATATCCAGACCGGCACTCAGTGGGGCTGGTGTCAGTGCTTCCAAACCTTGCAAACCAGGTGACACAACGGCATACCAATCCGTCATCACGAAGCCATCATACTTCCACTGGGTGCGCAGAATATCCGTCAGCAACGTCTTGTTGGCGCAGGCGTAATCGCTGTTCTTGCCGTCGATAGCCAAGCGGTTATAGGAACACATGAAGGAGGCAACACCGGCATTAACCCCCTGTTCAAAGGCTGGCAGATAAATCTCGCGCATCGTGCGTTCATCAACGATGGTGTTGATGGTCATACGATCCGTTTCCTGATTATTGGCGGCAAAGTGCTTGATGGTGGCCATCACCCCTTGATTCTGGATGCCGGTAATCTCTGCGCTGGCCATTTCTCCGGCCAGCAGCGGGTCTTCACCAAAGGTCTCAAAGTTACGCCCGCCCCCTGGAATTCTGACGATATTGACCATCGGGGCGAGCAGCACATCCTGATCGATCGCACGGGCTTCTGCGCCGATGGCCGCGCCGTATTGCTTGGCCAATTCGGTGTTAAAACTGGCCGCGAGTGAGACAGGAGCGGGCATCGCGGTAGTTAAACCTTTGGTGTAGCGTGCGCCAGCGGGGCCGTCGGTGAGCCGTAAGGGGGGTATATTGAGCCGGGGTACCCCAGGGATAAAGCCGACGTTGGCTTTGTTTTCCGGGTCGCCAAAGTCCGACATATCAAAGCCTTTAACCATTCCGTGCAGGAAAGAGGTTTTCTCTTCCAATGTCATTTGCGCCAGCAAATGCTCGATTTTATCGCCGTTTTGCGAGGTACTGGAATTGTTGTCGCATCCAGTAAGGGTGAGTGCAGAGAAACAGAGTAGCCCAGAGAGGAGTTTTAGCGTTTTTTTATCCGGGTGATTCATGCAGTTAATTGATTTATTCATATTTCTTTCCATGAATTCAGGTGGGAGTTTAAAAAAAACCAGGGTGTTCATGAGTTAATCTATATTTTTCGGGTATCAAAATATTACCCGCGAAGAACGTTTTTTTAACTTGCTAATACAGTTTGGCTTAAATTTGACTGCGGTCACATCGGCGGTAAAACAGGATTAATCCTGCAATAAAAGGGGGAAAAAGTGCTGTGTTGCAGCGGATGGCAGCGTTAGCCGTGGCTGGCAGGGTTCAGAAAAATTTATGTTTATCTGGCCAATTTGATGGTGATGTTTTCCGTTGCTTTTGTGTTGATTGACGCGCAAATTTAAACCCTTGGATACTGTGGAGATCAGGGACATGATGAGCGAAACAATGTTGTCGGTATTGAGCATTACCGGCGCGATTACGTTGGGGGCGATGAGCCCTGGGCAAAGTTTTATTCTGGTGGCGCGTACCGCAGTAGCATCATCACGCCGTGATGGGATGGCTGTGGCGTTAGGTATGGGGATGGGGTGTTTTGTCTTTGCATTGATCGCCCTGTTGGGCTTGCAGTCGCTGCTGCTGGCGTTACCTTGGCTTTACACCACGCTAAAAATGTTGGGTGGAGCTTATTTGATCTATCTGGCATTCAGAATGTTACGCGGGGCTAGCCAGCCGTTAACGGTAGAGACGGCTGGCGGGTTGCAGTTGGGCTTTCGCCGTGCATTTACCACTGGTTTGCTGACACAGTTGGGTAACCCAAATACTGCCATTGTGTTTGGTAGCGTGTTTGCCGCACTACTGAGCCATACCATTCCACTGGTGTTGTATATTGTGCTGCCGCTCATTGCCTTGGCGGTCGACTTGCTGTGGTATGCCTTTGTGGCATTTGTGCTGTCATCACCCCGCCCACGCCGTATTTATTTGCGCTTCAAGGCCTGGTTCGATCGTCTGGGGGGTAGCGTTCTGGCATTACTGGGCCTCAAGCTGATGTTCAATAAATAACTTACGCTTTACGCTTGCGCCGCCACCAATAGCGCAACAAGAAGATGGCGGCGAGCACCAGCGCGCAAAACAACAGGCTGTAGAGCTTTTTGTCATAACCAGTGACGAAACTTCCTATAGCCTGGCCGCCAAAATAGCCAAGCAGCACAAACAGTGTGGCCCACAAGATTGCGCCGAGAATATTCAGCGGAATGAACAGCGAGGGGGGCAACTTGCTGGCGCCGATTAATACCGGGCCGATAATGCGAAACCCATACATAAAACGCACGCCGATAACAAACAACATCGGATGGCGGGCAATCAGTTGCTGTGCACGCTCAATACGGTGCTGATGATTCTGCAAGCGTGAAATGACCCGGTTACCAAAGTAACGGCCAGCGAAATAGAGTATCTGGTCGCCCAGCGTGCCGCCGATCACGACCACCACAATCACCAGCGGTAAGCGCAGAAACCCGTTGTGTGCCGCAATACCGCCCAGCAGAGTGATGGTTTCGCCTTCCAGCAGACAGCCGATGAACAGCGCCCAATAGCCATATTGCGTGATATAGTGGGCAAGATCCGTCATTTTATTCCTTATTATTGATGGCAACCAGACGCCGACGGGGCAATATACCCGTCATACTTCAAGTTGCTTGGGTGTTGGCTGCGCACCGTCGCCCCAGTCACATAGTGGGCTATGCTCCTGGGGTCTCCGTTGCTGGCCGCCTACAAGCAACTCGAATTATTTTGGGTATAGGGGCGGCTCCCTCAACACCATATTAATAAATAAACTCAGGGATAACATAGAATTATTATGCTCAAAGTCGGTATCTGGTTGATGTTATCTTTACTCTCAGGCAGTGGGCTGATTGTTTATGCGTTGCAGCAGCAATATGAAGAGCAATCCATTGATTTTCGTATTCTACATCGTGATATCACGGTCAAACTCGCGCAGCATGAAACCATTCTTTCATTACTTTCCGTAACCAGCGATCCTTCAGCGATCCAAGACAAATTTCCCCAGATTCTTGCCTGGAAACCGCTGCCAGCCGCTGAATCAAGTAATACGCTGTTGCCCGCTGGCAATGGCACTTATTGGCTCAACGCGCAACACTTCGCATTGCTGATCGATCTCAATGAGTTACTGGCTGAGCTGCCACAAAGCCACTATTTTCGACATGTTCGTCTGAACTGGCAAAATGCACCATTGATTGAATTAGGCGGCAACTGGCAGCCTGCTTATTGGCAATGGGATAAAAGGCTGACGAGCGCTTTGCAACCTTTTGATCTCTCTGCCAACAGCGATCCGGATTGGGCGCGCTTGCCTTGGTTGTTATTGCTGCTCTCGTCACTCGGTTGGGCAGGGATCGTTTATTTTACCAGCCAGTATCGCGTGCAAAAGCGCCAGCGCAAGATTGCCGTTTTGCGTGAGCATTTTTCTGAACTGACAAGGCTGAATGCGATGGGGGAAATCACCACCGGCATTGTTCATGAACTGAACCAACCTTTGACGGCGATCCTGAGCTATAACCAGGCCGCGCTGCGCCTGATTAACCAACAGCAGGTGGATCAGGTGCCGCCGTTGCTGGATGCCGCTGTCATTCAAATCAAGCGTATCAGCGCGTTATTGCTGCAGTTTCGGCAAAAACTGGCCCACGATCAGGTGGCGTTCCAAGCGGTTAATCTGAGCAAGATTTGGCTGCGTGTCACCATGTTATTGGAAAACGAAATCAAAATCGGGAAGGTCAAAATCATCAACCGCCTCCCAGAGCAGCTACCCGATCTGCAGGCGGAACCGCTGTGGGTTGAGCAAATTCTCCACAACATTCTCACGAATGCTATTCAGGCGCAGCAGCACAACGTGGCCGGTTCTGCCTGGGTGGCGATCGAGGCAACGGCTGCGCAGCACGGGATTACGCTGGTGATTACGGACGGTGGGCCGGGGCTCTCTGAACAGGCATTGCAACAGGTGTTTATGCCCTTTTTCACCACACGTCCAGAAGGATTGGGGCTAGGCATGGCGCTGGCCGAAACGTTAATTCAACGCCTGCACGGCAGCATTAACGCAGAGAATATTGCCGGGCAGGGTGCCTGTTTCACTTTGTGGTTCCCTTTTAACGCTCAGGAGGAGTGATGGAGCAGTTTATCTATCTGATTGATGACGATCAGGCGATCCGCTGTTCGCTCAGTTCATTATTGGCCACGATGGGATGGCAGACGCTCACCTATGAAAACGTTTTAGATTTTCAGCAACAGGTGCAGCACCCGCAAGGTTTATCGGGGTGTTTGCTGTTGGATATCCGCATGCCGGGTAAAAGTGGGTTGATGCTGCTGGAAGAATGGCAACGGCAAGGGTTGGAAATCCCGATTATTATTATGACCGGCCACGGTAATATCGAATTGTGCCGTCGGGCGTTTAAAAATGGTGCTTTTGAATTCCTGACTAAACCTATTGATGCGGATTTATTGATCGAAACGGTGGGTGCAGCTTTGGCACATCAGCGTCGGTTACAGCAACAGCACAAAGAAAATGCCGAATTAAAAGAGAAGCTCAGTACGTTGTCTGCCCGCGAATATGAAATAGCCCTGCTGATTATGCAGGGTAAGTCCAGTAAAGAGATGGCGAGTGATCTGGCCCTTTCGCCGCGCACCGTAGAAGCCCATCGCGCCAATCTGTTTGCCAAATTGGAGGTTAACTCTTTGGTTAAGCTGATTACTATTTACGGTGGGCTGTTGGCTAACAATACGGAATAATAGCCGATCCCGACAGGTTGTTTTTTAATCTGATCAGGACTCTGAATATCTGCAACAATTATGCTCCTCAGGATGGCTCTAGGTATTTATACCTAGGGGCTTAGGTAATCGACCTGATTGTTTCCTCGCGCCAGTCTGGCTATTTTAATTTAATCGATTGCGATGATGCGAAATAAGCCAAACTGCGATGTTGTGCATCATCATTAATTCTTATTAAAGTGAGGAACGCATGAATATTAAACCTCTTGTATTGGTTATTTCTTTAGCGGCGGTTTCCAGCCAGGTTTTCGCCGATGATTCTCTGCAAGGTTATTACGGTTCATTGAAGTTACTGCATGTTGAACAATCTGCAAAAAATATGGATACCAGCAGCCGTCCGGGCGTAGGGAGTTTTGTCAGCGGTAACGAAAGAGAGAACTTCTTTAATGGTGCCGTTGCGGCGGGTTATCAGTTTGGTAATGGCTGGCGTACCGAAGGGGAATATGTATTCAAGAAAAAGAGCGAATACACCAGCGGTTCAACCACCTTTGCCAGCAGCTTTAACCACCACAAAGTGGATGTGCAACGTTTGATGCTCAATGCTTACCGTGACTATGCGCTGGGTTATGACTTCTCGATTTATGGCACCCTGGGCCTGGGTATTGCCAAAGTAGAATCTGAGGGTTGGCAGGGGAATACCTCTCGCCAGTACAGCTCAAATACTCAAACCAATCTGGCTTACTCTCTTGGTGCTGGTGTCAGCTATGCCCCCATTGAACGCCTGAGCTTTGATCTGGGTTACCGTTACGTTGATCTGGGCAATGTTGAAAGTGGTTTTAATGACTTCAACAACGTGAGAGGGCTGAAAGACGAACAAATGAAAGCTCGTCTGGTTTCCAGCGAAGTGGTGTTGGGTGCTCGCTATCTGTTCTAATCTGTGCTGATTTTCATTTACTATCCTGTTATTGCCCTGTGTCTATGATAATTTCCCGCTTATCCATTCAGTTAAGCGGGAAATTATCCCTTCCCCCAATCTATCCCCAAATAATTCGAGTTACTTGCTGGTCATCAACAACGTGAAAGGTAATAGAAACGCCTCTGTTGTAAGATAATGATGAAAATCCCCTTGGGAAGTGCGGCTGTTTGGTGCAGCAGAGGAGTGACAAATGTATCAGGATTTTGACAGTGAGCTGAGTTGGGCGATGCGCAACATGCCACGTACAAGGGCGGCGGTTGCGGCATTGCCCGATCTGCATGGTGTACGTCTGGCCTGCAATATGCACCTGGATTTGAAAATGGCACCGCTGGTGGCGGGGCTATTGGGCAAAGGTGCGGCAGTTTATCTCACCACCTGCAATCCAACGACGGTGCAAGATGACGTTGTGGCCTGGTTGGAACGCCATGGGGCGCAAGCCTATGCCTGGCGTAACATGGGGGAGGCTGATTGGTCGGCATCTTTTGATCGGGCGCTGGCCTGGAACCCGACTCACCTGTGTGAAATGGGGGCCGATCTCACCACGCGTCTGCATCAGTCAGAAAGCGGCCCGCAAATCAAGGCCGGGCTGGAGGCTACCGGTTCGGGCATCAACCGTTTAGGGGGCATTGCGCCGCGTTACCCGATTTTTAACTGGGATGATCTGCCCGTAAAAGAGGGGTTGCATAACCGGCATATGGTTGGGCTTACCGCTTGGCACACCTTTTTCCAGACTACCCACTTAACATTGCATGAAAAATGCGTGCTGGTGATTGGCTACGGCCTGGTGGGCCAAGGCGTGGCCGCTGCCGCGAAAGCTTACGGTGGGCAAGTGATAGTGGCCGAAATCGACCCCGCGCGGGCGTTACAGGCGCGTTACGACGGTTGGGCTGTTGTCGATCTGGCTGCTGCCGTGGCGCAGGCCGACGTGATTGCCACGGCAACCGGGGCGAAGAATGTGCTGTCTGCCGAGCATCTTAAGCAAGCGAAAGATGGGGTATTTATCCTCAATGTGGGCCATGTAGCGGAAGAGATTGATGTTGGCTTCCTGCAAAACCTGCCGTGCAGCGAACCGCTGCCGTTTGTTAATGCTTATGCATTGGCAGAAAAAACCTTGTATCTACTGGCGAATGGCTCAATGTTTAACCTGACGGCGGGTTATGGCGATAGCCTGAACGCTTTTGATGTTACCTTGGCGGTGATGGCGGCGGGGATTGGCCATATCGTCGGGGCGGGTGCGCAGCAACCAGCCGGAGTTTATCTGTTGCCGCAATCGGCTTGGCAAACAGCACTGTAACTTTTGCTCTGCGGGCGTACAGGGCAGTGCGCTCGCGGTTTACACAATTTTCTCTTCGACAGAATTTGTCACAAATAGCTGTAGACAAGCACTGTGCTAACTTCATATCCCTCACTTATAATTCAACGTATTACGGCCCAAGGACCTTGAAGTATGGTGGGTACGGCTTTCTTTCTTTTTCCGTTAAGAGAAATGCATGTGAAAATCCGAGTTTTGGCTTTAACCCTGCTTGCTCTGCACGCAGGTATCGGTCTGGTACCGCGCGCGCTGGCCAGTGAAAAAACGGCAACATTACACGCTACCCAGCCTGAACTGGCTTCTGGCAGTGCGATGGTGCTTGATCTGCAAAGCCATAAAGTGATTTATGCGCGTAATCCGGATGAAGTGGTGCCGATTGCGTCGATCACTAAGCTGATGACGGCAATGGTAACGCTGGATGCCCATCTGCCGCTGGATGAAGTTTTGTCGGTGGATATCAGCCAGACGCCGGAAATGAAAGGAGTGTACTCGCGTGTGCGCCTGAACAGTGAAATCAGCCGCAAAGATATGCTGCTGTTGGCGCTGATGTCGTCAGAAAACCGCGCTGCTGCCAGCCTTGCCCACCATTACCCTGGTGGTTATAACGCCTTTATTAAGGCGATGAATGCCAAAGCCAAATCTTTGGGTATGACCCATACCCGTTATGTCGAGCCGACCGGGCTGTCAATTCATAACGTGTCTACCGCGCGCGATCTTACCAAGCTGCTGCTGGCGACCAAGCAATATCCACTGATTGGTCAGTTGAGTACCACCACTGAACGTATGGCAACGTTCAGCGATCCCAACTATACCTTGCCGTTCCGCAATACCAATCACCTGGTTTATAACCAGAAGTGGAATATCCAACTGACCAAAACCGGTTTTACCAATCAGGCCGGGCATTGCCTGGTGATGCGCACCGTGATTGGCAACCGCCCCGTCTCGCTGGTGGTGTTGGATGCGTTTGGCAAATATACCCACTTTGCGGATGCCAACCGCCTGCGCACCTGGATTGAAACCGGTAAAGTGACGCCAATCCCGGCGGCAGCGCGCGATTATCGTCGCCAGAAAGATGGGCGCTTGGCAAATAATCAGACCGAATAACCGTTCTGTATCACCTGCCGGGTAGCGGCAGGTGATTTTCCATTAAGGCCGAATGTCAGTAACTGGAAGCGTACGACTCCCTTCACTCAACGGGCGTTGCATGATGTGAGTATCCAACCAACCACCGAATTTAAAGCCTACACCATTCAGGGTGCCGACGCTGCTGAACCCCAGTTTACTGTGTAGCGCCAGTGAGCCTGCATTGCCCTGTGCATTACCAATAACTGCCAGCATTTGCCGCCACGGGCCTTGTTCACAGCGGGCAATCAATGTGCTGAGTAGCGCTTTACCGATCCCATGCCCTTGCATACCTTCGGCGATATAAACTGAATCTTCAACCGTATAGCGGTAAGCGGGGCGTGGTCGATATGGCGTGGCATAGCAGTATCCCACCACGACTCCATCCAGTTTGGCGACCAACCACGGCAACCCAGCCAGCAATACCTTGTTGCGACGTTCCAGCATTTCATCTGGTGAAGGTGGGGTTTCTTCGAATGAGGCGGGCCCATACAATACGTGATGGGCGTAAATCTGTTGAATGGCAGCCATATCGTCAATGCTGGCATCATTGATAACCAGCACGGCGGGTGGGGTTGTAAGTGACATAGCGCTCCTTGTCGGTGATGACGAATCGGAACATTATGCGCTGTGCTTTGTAACCCGGTAAATTAGCTTTTTATCTATTTGATAAATATTATTTTTTAAAATCTCCCTCGATTATCTCATTGAATGAATCGTCATGGATTTTCAACTTGCTGCATTAGCTGTGTAATGGATTGGCGCAAATAAGCCAGCAGCGGTGGGGTGAGCCAGGTGCCTTCAGTCAGAGTGGGTTCCTGTTCCATCGCCTGGCGGATTTTCATCTGGGTCGCCGGGTTGTCGCCAGCATAGGAACGGAACAGCTCCAGCCATTGCGCGGCCAATTGTTGTGCCTGACTGGATTCTGCCGGTATTCCCGTTTGCATAGCCTGCTGGAATTGCGCGATCAACCCTGGCCATTCCTGCATACGATCAAAATAGTGAGCACGCACGTAGGCATATTCCTGCTCATCGAGATACTTTCGGTATATGGCTAATTTGGTTTCGGCAAAGGCGCGGGTGATGTAATCGGTCATTGCCGGGGTAATGCCGGTTTGTTCGCGAATCAAGGGTTCGTCGGCGTGCATGGTATTCAAGCGCGTCAGAAAAGCCGGGTTGCCAGCGGTATCGCGTTCCAGAGTACGCATCCAGCGGCGCGCAATGGCCTGGGCGCGAGGATCTTCAGCCTTGACGCCGCTTTCCATCAGCACATGTACATGGCTGACCATTTCTTTCCATTCCTGATTACGTGCTTCGTCGGCCTGATAGAAGGGCAACTGCGCCAGTTCGTCGGCGGTAAAATATTTATCGTACATCGTCATTGACTCCAAAGTTGTCAGCCAGTCGTTTAATTCGGGTTCATTGCCCAGGGTTAGCTGTGTATGCATGTGCTGCAACCGGCTGCGCAGGGTGGTTATCTGCACTAATTGCCGATCGAGCATGGCCATCTGCTGCTCGATCACTGCAGGTAGTGACAGCTCTGAACGTGCCAGAAGCGCGCTGATTTCCGCCAGCGTTACTCCCATACGGCGCAACGCCTGAATATGGTGCAAACGGGTAATATCCGCCCGGTTGTACAAGCGATACCCGGCATCGGAACGTGCGGAAGGGATCAACAAACCAATACTGTCGTAGTAATGCAGCGTTCTGACGGTAATTCCTGAACGGCGTGCCAGTTCGCCCACTTTTAATAACATTTGGCTACCTCCTGCAGCTTCGGGTAATCAGGTATAAAGCCTGACGTGGCGTAAGGGTCAAGAAGAAATCAAAAGAGATTGCCGGATAGGCTGCAGGTTTACCATGCTTTATGGTTGCGTTATTTCCACAGTTTTGGCCACTTTGGGCTTCTGGCGCAAACCAGTCTGCGGAGAGCGGTGATTATTATTATGAGAAAATACGCCTTATCAATTTGAGAAAGTGAACAGGCGACCGGGGAGTGGTGGCTGTTGTTATGGAGGTTTTTCCTTAGCCAGTTGTGGCGTTATGTGGCAGCAGTGGCATAAATAAAGCCTAAAAATCAGATATTTCATTCTTGGCACAAATATTGGATCCGTTAACAGTGAGAAGGCTCTGCTCGTGGCTGATTGCAATCGTTTGCATTGGCTGAATCGGGTTTGCCATCAATGGATGACAATAGGGGAATGTTATGTGTGCGTTACGTTCAGCGCTGCCAGGACGCGTGGATGGCATGGCGAAAGTTAGGGGAACGGCCATTTACGGTAATGATATCCTGTTGCCAGGAATGCTATTTGGCGTTTGCCGCTATGCGGACATTCCCGCCGGTAAAGTGGAACAGCTTGATCTGAGTGAGGCGCTGTCGGTTGCTGGGGTGGTCAAGATCGCCACCTACCAGGATATTCCCGGTACGCCGGTTGTTGGGGTCATCGTTAAAGACTATCTGCCGATCATTAAAGACGAAGTGGTGTTTCACGGCGATGTGATCGCCGTAGTGGCGGCGACCAGCTATGCGGCAGCCTGCGAAGCTGCCGATAAAATCCGCGTGCGTTACACGCCCTATACGCCGATCACCGACGTCGAGCAGGCCTTGGCACCGGAAGCTCGGCTGATTCACCCCGAGCGGAGCGACAACATTGCGGCCTATCACCATACCCTCAAAGGGGATATCAAACAGGGATTCGCTCAGGCTCGTCATGTGCTGGAGCGCGAATATGAAGTCGGTTTTCAAGAGCATGCCTACATTGAGCCGGAAGTGGTTCTCACCTGGCTGGATCCCACCGATGGCAGCCTGATTATTTCCGGCTCCATTCAGAACCCGCATCGCGTGCGCGGCTTTGTGGCGAAATTTATGGGTTGCCCGCAGAGCCAGATTAACGTTAAACGTGCGGTAATGGGGGGCTCATTCGGTGGCAAAGACGACGTTATCGATCATCTGGCCTGCCGTTCGGCGTTGCTGACGCATTTGACCGGGTGCCCGGTAAAGTTTGCCTACAACCGCGAACAGTCGATCATCGAAAGCTGCAAGCGTCACCCCTATAAAATGAAGTACAAAGCGGGCTTTGATGACGAAGGCCATATTCTGGCGATGAAAATCGATATTCTGGCTGATAGCGGCGGCTATGCGGCATCGACGCCGTTTGTCACCTGGCGTTCCTCGGTGCAGGCTGCTGGGCCTTATCGTATTCCCAATGTGCATATCGAGGTGACCGGGGTCTACACCAATAACAGCTATACCTCGGCGATGCGCGGTTTCGGTTCTCCGCAGGTGGTGTTCGCCAACGAATCTTTTATGGATGAGATAGCCGACTATCTGCAGATGTCGCCGGTAGCGTTGCGTGAGAAGAACGCCCTGCGTCAGGGGGATACTTCGGTAACAGGGCAGATATTTGATAAACATACCGTTTCTGCCGTTGAGGTGCTGAAGCAGGCGACAGCCTCGGCGGAGTTTATGGCTAAGCGGCAGCATTACCATGAGCTGAATCAGCAGGGCGGAGTTAACCGCTACGGTATTGGCCTGGCGCTCAGCTATCGCGGTTGTTCTATCGGCGCGGAAGGTGTCGATACCTCGACGGCGCTGATTCAGGTCAATGAAGACGGTAGTGTGAATATCTCGACGTCGGTCTCAGAAAACGGCCAGGGCCTGCAAACCACTATGTCGCTGATTGCAGCGCAAGCCTTCGGCATTACGCTGGCGGACATTCACTTCAGTGAACCGCCGACTTCGGTGATTGGTGACGGTGGTTCCACCGCCGCCACTCGCGGGACGATGGTGGGGGGCGGAGCCATTCTCGATGCAGCAGAGAAAATCAAGCAGCGTATTCTCAGCGTGGTCGGCGATAACATTGGCACGCAGGATCTTGCCAATACTCTCTGGCAGGGCGGTTATATCATCAACAGGCAGGATCAAAGTCAGCGCATCGATTTTAAAACGGCGGTCAACAGCACCAAATGGGCCAGTGTCAGCCTGACCGAGTATGGCTGGTTTGTGCCGCCGCCTATCCACTGGGATGAAGAAAAAGGGTGCGGCAGCCCTTATTTCACCTGGGTTTACGGCTGCCAGATAGCCGAAGTGCGGGTCAACACCAGTACCGGTAAGACTGACGTGTTGCATGTGACCGCCGCGCACGACGTTGGGCATGTCCTGAATCCTGTCGGCTTTGAAGGGCAGGTTTGCGGCGGGGTTGCACAGGGTTTTGGCTATGCGTTGCTGGAGGATTTTAACATTGAAAATGGTCAGGTGAAGTCGGAGAACTTCGACAGCTATCTGCTGCCAACCATCAAAGATATTCCGCCGATTACGGTGATCGGCGTCGAGAACCCGGATATGGCCGGGCCGCTCGGGGCAAAAGGGATCGGTGAACCCGCGACGGAGCTGGCGGCGGCGGCCATTAACAACGCGGTCAGCTTTGCGCTGGGTACGCGTTTCAACACTTTGCCGCTCACCTTAGAGCAGGTGATTCTCGGCTATAACCTGAAGAAACCAAACCGTCAGAGTGAAATGATGCTCGAGGCGGAAAATAAAAAGCAGGTATTACGCCTGACTGACGTGACGGTGACACGTCCGCAGAGCCTGGAGGAAGCGCTGACCTTATTGGCCAATGATGGCGTCTCGGCCATTGCTGGCGGTACGGACGTTATCGTACAGGGGCGATTGCAGACCCGGCCAATGAGGCTGGTGGATATCTCTCGCTTGGCAGAGTTGACCCAGGTGAGTGAGGATCCGCACACCCACGAGATAGCTATTGGTGCGGCGGTGACCTTCAACCAGATTACCGATCATCCACTGCTGCGTGAACGTTATCCGCTGCTGGTACAGGCGTGCCGTACGGTGGGTTCGTACCAGATTCGTAACCGGGCAACCATCGGCGGTAATATCGTCAATGCCGCCCCTTGCGGCGACTCGATCCCGCCCGCCATTATCTACGATGCGCGCGTGGAGTTGCGTTCTCACACCGGCGTACGCACGTTATCGCTCGGTGAATTTTTGCTCTCTGGCTATAAAACCCAGCGCCAGCCAGACGAATTGCTGACCAGGGTGATATTACCACCGTTGGCCAGGCTGCATGCGCAAGGCTTTTACCATCAGCTCGGGCGGCGTAACGCGCTGAATATTACGCGCCAGAGCCTGACCGCGCTGCTGGAGTTTGATGCTGAAGGCACCGTGAGCTACTGCCGTCTGGTGGATGGCGCACTGTTCAGCAAGCCGCAGCGTATGCTGGATGTCGAGCGCTGCTTACAGGGCCAGAAGCTGACGAGTGAAACCATCGCCAACGCCTGTGAGGTGCTGGATAAGCTGATTTATGCCGCGATTGGTAAACGCTGGTCAGCGGCTTATAAACAGCCAGTGTTTATCAGCATGTTCCGCGACATGATGGCGCAGGTGCAGCAGGTGTGTCGGAAATGATGCTTTGATGCCCGCCCGTGTCGTTTAACCGGGGGGGCAGTCACAGGGCGAGATAGCGTTCTGCATAATGGGAAAAATCATGAGCACAATCAAAGTGAAGGTGAATGGCAAACTGGTGGAAGCCAAGGTGACGGGGAATATGCGCCTGTTGGATCTGGTGCGCGATACTCTGCATTTGACTGCCACTAAAGAGGGCTGTTCGATTGGTGAATGTGGGGCCTGCACGGTGATGATGGACGGCAAGGCGGTCTGCTCCTGTCTGGTGCTGGCCGGGCAGTGCGATGAGGCGGAGATCACCACCCTTGAGGGGCTGAACGATAATCCGCTGACGCAAAAGTTGCAGGCGGCGTTTGTTGTAAAGGGCGGTGTGCAGTGTGGGTTTTGTACCCCTGGGGTACTGGTGAGTACCACCGCACTGCTGAGTAAGCACCCTCAGCCAAGTGATGAACAGCTCAAGGATGCGCTGGAGGGGAACATTTGCCGTTGCACCGGCTATCAGCCGATTATTGACTCTGTTCACCACGCGTTGGAATCGTAATCAACGTTTCCCAGTTGCCTATGCTGTGATAATCCCCCCCTCTATACGCCTGTGGATAGAGGGGGGGATTACACGGGCCAGCTATTGAATAAGCTGCGTGTGCCATTCCCGTTCTCTGAAAACGATGATCTTTTCAGGAATATCAATTTTAATGTTATCGACAGTTAACTGCCCAAGGTGCAAAGCCCACCGCGAACCTTGAGCAGGTAGTGCTGTAGCAAACCGAAGGACAATGCCTCCTTGTTCACCATTCAGGTTGATGGTTTCTGCCTGCCATGCTGAGTAGGCTACGGCGGGTCTACTGCCTGCGGAAGACGTTGTGCCACTGCAGCGCTCAGACGGCATGCCTCCCCCTCCCGCCTTTAAGCTGAGATCATCGTAAAACGCTGAATCGGAGATGATTCGTTCTCCATTTTCCTTTTCTAGATAAGCCCTCTGATTTGAGTAGATTATTGGAATTCGCGCGCGGTGCTTTGCCCGACTGTCGTTGTGTGCATAGAGCGATACCCACAAAGCAGATTCGTCGGCACAGGTGATGTTGATTATGATTTCGATACTTTCTTGCTGGCCGTTTCTTTCAACTTTGACCTGATGGGTACTGGGCCAATTTTGATCCCCCTCAAACCAGGGGCGAGGCGGAGCACTGACTACGCACCCACCCAGTGTTAAGGAAAGGCAGCAGACCATCATGGCTAACGTCAATTTTCCATACATGGATATATTCCGAGATTATTGGCTTAGCAGAGAGTGATTGGGCGCTGATACCGCCCAAGTGCGGAATTTTGCCGAGCATATATATGTTGCTGAGACAGCGAATAGGCTGGGTTGGTTTCGTCAACCCAGCGCTTTTTCGTCGTAGGGTGATTTAACCCATGGCGCTTGCGCGCAGTCGGGTTTTCAGCTTGTTGTACTCTTCAACCACATACTGTTCGGCGGCGTGCTGATCGGCAATCCTCTCAATGTTAACGGCGCAGTACTTATACTCTGGCGTTTTGGTTATCGGGCTCAGGTTATCCGCTACCAGCTCGTTACAGGCACCAATCCACCACTGATAGGTCATGTAGATCGCCCCTTGGTTCGGGCGATCGCTGACCTGTGCGCGGGTGATAACGCGGCCCTTACGCGAGTTGATCCATACCAGCGCTTCATCCGCAATGTTCAGGCGTTCGGCATCGGCGGTGTTGATCTGCGCGTAACCCGGTTCATCCGCCAGCAGGGCCAGGGCCGCGCAGTTGCCGGTCATTGAACGGCTGGAGTAATGGCCGACTTCGCGCACGGTGGAGAGCACCAACGGATATTCAGCGGTGAGTTTGTCGATCGGCGCGACCCAGTCGCAGGTGAAGAACTGCGCCAGTCCGTTCGGCGTCGAGAATTTCTCTTTAAACAGATAAGAGGTGCCCTGATCCGCCTCGGATTCGTCACGGCAGGGCCATTGGATATACCCCAACTCGCCGATTTTCTCATAGGTGGCACCGTAGAAGTTCGGGCACAGTTGCCGCAGCTCATCCCAGATCTCCTGCGTGTTGTTGTAGTGCATCGGGTAGCCCATACGGGTGGCGATTTCGCTGATAATCTGCCAGTCGGTTTTCAGATCCCACTTCGGTTCCACCGCTTTAAAGAAACGCTGGAAGCCGCGATCCGCCGCGGTATAAACCCCTTCATGCTCCCCCCATGAGGTGGACGGCAAGATCACATCCGCCGCCGCAGCGGTTTTGGTCATGAAAATATCCTGGACGATAACCAGATCCAGATCGTCAAACGCTTTACGCACGGCAGGCAGCTCGGCATCGGTTTGTAACGGATCTTCCCCCATGATATAGGCGGCCCGCACTTCCCCTTGTGCCACGCGGTGCGGCAGTTCGCTGATGCGATAGCCAGTGTGCGCAGGCAGGCTGTCTACGCCCCAGGCTGCGGCGAACTTTTCGCGGTTTTCCGCGAACTTGACGTACTGGTATCCCGGGTAGGTGTCCGGTAATGCCCCCATATCGCAGGCACCCTGCACATTATTCTGGCCCCGGACCGGGTTCACGCCGACGTTTGGTCTACCCAGGTTGCCGGTCAGGATCGCCAGACTGGTCAGCGAACGAACGGTTTCCACGCCTTGGTAGAATTGGGTCACGCCCATGCCCCACAGAATAACGGCGGATTTCGCGTTGGCGTACAGGCGGGCACAGGCACGAATTTGCTGCGCGCTGACGCCGGTGACATCTTCCACCGACTCCGGCTGATAGCCCGCGACGATTTTACGATACTCCTCAAAACCCTCGGAACGGTTGGCGACAAAGGATTTGTCGTACAGATCTTCTGCAATAATCACCTGCCCGATGGCGTTGAGCAGCGCGATGTTTGAGCCGTTGTTCAGTGCGATGTGCATATCGGCGATACGTGCGGTTTCGATTTTACGCGGATCGCAGACAATAATTTTTGCCCCGTTGCGCTTGGCGTTAATCACGTGATTTGCCACGATCGGGTGTGAATCTGCCGGGTTATACCCGAAGATCAACACCAGATCGGTGTGATCTATCTCTGTGATGGCATTGCTCATGGCGCCATTACCGACCGACTGGTGCAGACCTGCAACCGAAGGGCCGTGTCAGACGCGTGCGCAGCAGTCGACGTTATTGGTGCCAATCACAGCGCGCGCGAATTTTTGCATCACATAGTTGGTTTCGTTACCCGTCCCACGGGAAGAACCGGTGGTCTGAATGGCATCCGGGCCATACTGCTCTTTAATCGCGCTGAGGCGAGTGGCAACGTAATTGAGCGCTTCGTCCCAGGAGACGGACTCCAGCCTGCCGTTGCGCTGACGGCGGATCATCGGGGTTTTCAGGCGTGGCGTGAGGATCTGCGTATCGTTAATGAAATCCCAGCCATAATAGCCTTTCAGGCATAGGGTCCCCTGGTTGTTTTTGCCCATCGCCGCTTCGGCGCGGACAATCTTTCCTGCTTCGGTCACCAGTTTGATCTTGCAACCGGCTGCGCAGTAGGGGCATACGGTGATGACATCTTTCATGAGAACTAGGCTCCTTTTAATGTTCCAGCAACCCTGCGGCAAACCAGAATGGCGTCATTCGTCCTGTTGTTGCTGTTGTTTAACCTTGCGCATCAGCAACCACATGCGCACGGTACGTGGCTGACGCTTAACGGTGTGGCTATCGGGAATCAGACCGGTGTGCTTGTTATAACCGTTGAAAAACAGATTCAGAGTCACGGCGCTGAAGGTGGCCAGCATGATCCCACTGTGCAGTAGGGGTTGCAGAACTTCAGGGAATTTAGAGAAGAAATCGTGCGATAGCGTTGGTGTCAGCCCTACGCCAAGGCTAATGGCGACAATATAGAGGTTATAGCGGTTGGTGGAGTAGTTGATACGAGCCAGAATACGGATCCCCGTTGCCAGCACCATGCCAAACATCACCAGCCCGGCACCCCCCAAAACGAACTGTGGGATTGACGCAACCAGGATCGCCATTTTGGGCACCATACCGAAGGTGATCAAAATTCCGCCCGAAGCGACGCAGACCCAGCGGCTATGCACGCCGGTAACGCCGACCAGCCCGATATTCTGTGAAAACGACGTATGCGGAAAGCTATTAAATACGCCGCCGAATAGGGTACCGACGGCATCTACGCGCAGACCGCGCACGATATCCTGCGGCGTGAGCTTGCGGCCAACAATCTCACCCAGGGCGAGAAACATCCCCATCGACTCAATAAACACGATGATCACCACCGCCGTCATGATCAGAATCGATATCGGGTCGAAAACCGGTGTTCCCAGCGCCATCGGTGTGACGATAGCGAACCATTTAGCGTCATGCAGGCCATTCAGGTTGACTTCATTCATCATCATCGACAGAACAAAGCCGAAAATAATCCCCAGCAGCACCGCCACATTGGAGAGAAAGCCCTTGGCAAAACGGGTTACCAGCAGGATAAACAACAGCACGGCAAACGAGATGCCAAGATAGACAGGGCTGCCATACTGTGGATTACCTTTTCCACCCGCCGCCCAATCGATGCCGACCTGCATGATGCTCAGGCCAATAGACGTAATGATCACACCGGTCACGAGCGGGGGGAACAGCGGCATCAGTCTGCCAATCAGCGGTGCGATAAAGGTCGTGATAATACCGGCACCGATAGTGGCCCCAAAAATACCCATCAGACCAATATCAGGATGAATACCGATAGCCAGCATGGGCGTAACGGCTGCAAAAGTCACCGACATGATAACCGGCAGACGGATCCCCATAACCCGCCCGATACCGATGCATTGCAGTAACGTCACCACGCCGCAGCAAAACAGATCGGAACTGATCAGTAAGGCAATCGTGTCTTTGCTTAAACCCAGCCGATCACCAATCATCAGTGGGACAGCAACGGCTCCTGCATACATCACCAGAACGTGCTGTAACCCGAGAATAATCAGCTTTCCTGGGGGAAGGACACGATCCACCTCATCTGTCGCATGGGGGCTACCAGTGATTGCGGGTGGTTGAGAATCAATGGCGCTCATAATTTCCTTCTCCTTGAATATCCAGCAGTGAGCCGCGAGCGGCCATCTGGGAAACGTGGTGAATAAAAAATGATGAAAAATCCGCTAGATCCATGCTTAGGGAATGCCAGTTTTTTATTCTAAGGCGATAAATTTGTTGAAATGAGTCAACTATCACAGAAAGCGCCGTTTCTCGGTGGCGATCGGAGGGGGATCTAGGGCAAGGCGTGAATGATAGGTTTCTCATAATGAGAGAAGTTGAATCATTCTGGATCGCCACATGATTCTGTCGCGGTTTTATTGATACGCCTTGCATCACCGAACGGTGTGTTTTTTTGAGCCAATTCACAAAAATCAATGTCTGCCCGTGCGGGAGGTAAACATCGCCTGATTCTTGCATCGCGACCTGATGTGAAGGTCAGAATAATAAAAGGGAGCCAATGAATAAGTTTATTGTTGCCGATGCTGCGAACTGCATTGGCTGCCATGTCTGTGAGATCGCCTGCGTCACCGCGCATCAGCAGGATGCCTGGCCGCAGCAGCGTGATTTCCTGCCGCGCATCCACGTAGTACTTCAACGTCATGTCAGCAGCGCCACCACTTGTCGCCATTGTAACGATGCACCCTGCGTCGCCTCCTGCCCAACGCAGGCGCTCTGGTTTGCTGACGACAGCATTCAGCTTAAGCAGGAAGCGTGCATTGGCTGCAAGAACTGCGTCATAGCCTGTCCGTTTGGTGCTATTGAGATGGTGGCTAATCATGAGGACGCGCCACCGTTGGCGCAGAAGTGCGATCTGTGCAGCCAGCATCCTTCCGGGCAGCAAGCCTGTGTAGCAAGTTGCCCGACTTCGGCGTTGCGCCTGATGGATGAAGCCACGCTTAATCAGCTGCGTCGTGAACGACAAACTCGCTCCGCTCAAGGGCAACCGTTGCAGGAGCGTTACGGCAAGCGGCGTGAGTCATTCCTGAGCAAGTCACCGCGTGTCGGGGCCAACAAGCGGGAGGCTGAAACGCGTAAAACCCACTTCGGAGAGATATACCACCCGTTAGAGGCATGCGCTGCCGAGTACGAGAGCGAACGCTGTCTCTATTGTGCACAAAAAGCCTGGTGTAATTGGACCTGCCCGCTGCATAACGCTATTCCTGATTTTATTCGGCTGGTTAATGAAGGAAAGATTATCGAGGCGGCGGAGTTATGCCACCAAAGCAGTTCGCTGCCAGAAATTTGTGGCCGGGTCTGCCCGCAGGATCGGCTGTGTGAAGGTGCTTGTACCTTGAAGCACATCGGCGGTTCCGTGGCCGTGGGTAATCTGGAAAGCTATATCACCGATACGGCACTGGCGATGGGCTGGCGACCTAAGGTGGATGACGTTGCACCGCGTCAAGAGCGGGTGGCGGTGATCGGCGCTGGCCCTGCCGGGCTAGGCTGCGCCGATATTCTGGCGCGTGCAGGCGTTCAGGTGGATGTCTTCGATCGGCATCCGGAGATCGGTGGGCTGCTGACCTTCGGTATCCCGCCGTTCAAGCTGGATAAAAGCCTGTTGAGCGTCAGGCGGGAAATCTTCAGCGAGATGGGCATTCGCTTCTATTTGAATCAGGAGGTTGGCCGTGACGTGGCGTTCAGCGATCTGGTGGCGAACTATGATGCCATTTTCCTCGGCGTTGGCACTTACGGCATGATGACTGCGGGTTTAGCAGGAGAAGACGCACCGGGAGTGATTCAGGCATTGCCGTTCCTGATCGCCAGCACCCGCGAGGTGATGGGGCTGGCAGAGAGCGCGGAATACCCACTCACCAAGATCCATGCCAAACGGGTGGTGGTATTAGGCGGGGGCGATACGGCGATGGATTGCCTGCGTACCGCGATCCGCCGTGGTGCGGCCAGCGTGACCTGCGCCTACCGCCGCGATGAGCTCAGTATGCCGGGTTCGAAGAAAGAAGTGGTCAACGCCCGTGAAGAAGGGGTGGAATTCCTGTTCAATGTTCAGCCGCAGTACATCCGGCGTAATCGTCAAGGGCAGGTGAGCGCCGTCGGGATGATTCGCACCGAGATGGGGGACGCGGGGCCAGACGGGCGTCGCCGTCCGCGCGCGATTGCCGGTTCCGAGTTTGAGTTACCGGCTGATGTGCTGGTGATGGCCTTCGGTTTCCAGGCGCACGATATGCCGTGGCTACGTGGGCACGGTATCAAGCTCGATCGTTGGGGGCAAATCTGCACGGGAGGGAAAGAGCGCGGAACGATGCAAACCAGCAACGACAAGATATTTGCTGGCGGCGATGCGCGACATGGTGCCGATCTGGTGGTGACCGCGATGGTCACCGGGCGTCAGGCGGCACAGGAGATGCTGTCGATGTTTACGCAGAAGGAGGGAATATGACCAGTTTTATTGCCGCCAATCCGCAGGCCTGTATCGGTTGTCGCACCTGTGAAATCGCCTGCGCGTTGGAACATGTGACTGAAGGCGCGGAGTTTCACCCGCGTCTGAAGGTGCTGCGTTTGGATAACCTCAGCGTACCGGTGATGTGTCATCAATGTGAGAATGCGCCATGCGTGGCAGCTTGCCCAACTGGTGCATTGACGATGGGGGCAGAACAAGTTGAGGCCCATGCCGGGCGTTGCATCGGCTGCCAGGGTTGCGCGGTGGCTTGCCCGTTTGGTGCGATTACCATTGAGATCACGGCAGGGTATCCACCAGTGATGGTGAAATGCGATCTGTGCGCAACCCATGAGCGCGGCCCGGCCTGTGTGGATGTTTGCCCAACGGCGGCATTAACTAAAGTGACTGAAGCACAGTTGGCGGTATTACAAAAGCAGCGGCAAATCGCTACCGCCAGTTTAGCGCATTCGGTGATTTTTTATGCGGGTAGATAAACCCGGCGTTGGCAGAAATTAACGCGGGCGCAAGACCACAATACCCGGCGTATTCATCACGTAAGCGCGGAACGGCGAATCCACCACTTGCATATTCTCTTTGCGTGAAGAAGCGTTGCGCAGCACCGGGCCATCTTGCGTCCAGATAAAGAAGCCGACGTGGGTGACGTCCAACCCCGGCAGTTTGGTATAGATGCCGATATAGTCGCCGGTCTGCAATTGCGCAATCACTTTGTCATTGACGAATTCACTGGGGATGTAGGTGATACTGCGTTCCACCACCGGCAGGCCGGGCAGATAAGTAGCGCCATCGGCCTTAAGATTGAGATGTTTCACTACGCTAATCGCGTGGGGGCTCAGTTGAGCGGTAATATCGTCGGCCAGAGCCTGTTCTGTTTGCGCCCAATCGCTGAAAAAATGTTTGCGCTGCAGGAAATCAATCTCGCCATTGATATAGCGCGTCTGAATCAGGTTCTCGACAAATTGCTCATCAGTGCTGGCTTCTCTGAGCGCTTCAACGTAATCAAGATAGGTAAAACAGTCCAGCCCGCGAAAGTCGATCACCAATTGCTCTGGCGTACTGGCAGAGCCGACCAGCATATTGGCAACATAAGGGATACCGAGAAAAGTCTGCGAGATCAGATCGATCGCCTGGCCTTTATCAGCCCCAGGAACCGCTGCGTGCAGCGCCAGGATGGCGTGCAGTTTGTTGACCGTTTCATTGTCCATTTTCATCTTTATATTCTGCTGGTTAGCCGCTTCCGGCTTGAATTCTACCGGGTTTTCGACGGGTTTTTTAGCACTGCATCCCAGCATCACTGGGATCAACATGGTTAAGGCAAGCCTGCGCATCCTCATTCCCACTCTGGTTTAATGATAACTATTATCATTATTGCGCGAGGAAAATAAACTTAACATCAACATAACGGCAATCAGTCTATGCCCAGCGTCACTCATCAAGCGCTCTTAATAGCCTGGCCGGATTACCGGCATAAATACCTTTACGGTTGATATTTTTACTGACCACCGCACCGGCGCCAATCACGACGTCATCGCAAATTTCGACCGCCAGCACGGTAGCGCCAGAACCGATGGAAACCCGGTTGCCGATCCTGGTTCGTCCCCAACTGGCCGGATCGGCATTGGGAGCCCCGTTTTTGAACAGATCGTTGGCGAACATCACGCCGTGGCCAATAAAGCAATCTTCGCCAATGGTGACGTATTCGCAGATAAAGCTATGAGATTGCACTTTACTGCGCGCGCCAACGCTGACGTTTTTCTGGATTTCGACAAACGGCCCGACGAACACGTCGTCGCCCAACTGGCAGCCATACAGATTGCTAGGTTCAATCACCATTACATTCTGCCCGGCCTGAACTTGATTAATCCCACTCTGGCGGGTGCGGATTTTAGCGGACATAGAGCGTCTCCTGAAAGCAATGCAATACCTTGACTATACACACATTATCCGAAATTACAGGAGACGTCACCGTAGAGGGGGTGTCGCCGCAGCGTACGTTTTTTCAACTAAAGACTATACTGCATACAGGGAAGGTGTCCGGTGGATACAGCCCGTATGCGGTATTTTATCCGTTAAAGATGACATAGGTTCGCTGCTTATACTCTGCGGTGAAATGGAGGTGTTTCATGGTTAATCATGTTTGGGGGCTATTGACGCACCCCCGCACTGAGTTCAAAAACATGCAAAGCGAGAATGAAAGTGTCTCGCACTTGTACACCCACCACGTTCTATTAATGGCGTTGATACCGGTTGTCTGTACCTATATCGGGACGACGCGGCTGGGCTGGCTTTCGGGCGATGGCCACGCGGTCCGCCTGGATATGATTACGGCTTTCTATACCGCCGTGGCTTTTTATCTGTTGATGCTGGCCGGTGTAGCGGTGATGGGGAAGGTGATCCACTGGATGGCACGGCGCTATGAAACTCGCCCCAGCCTGCACCGTTGCATGGTATTTGCTGGCTATGTGGCGACGCCGATGTTCCTCAGCGGCGTGGTTGCGCTGTATCCGGTGCTCTGGCTGTGCCTGCTGGCCGGTATTATCGGCCTTGGCTATTCGGCTTATCTGCTGTACATCGGCATTCCGAATTTCTTGGGGATTGATAGCAAAGAAGGGTTTATCTTCTCCAGTTCGACGCTGGCTATCGGCATCCTGTTACTTGAGCTGCTGCTTGGGCTGACCGTGGTGCTGTGGGGGTATGGTTCCTGGTTCTTATGAAGTCTGTGCTGTTATTACCCCTTATGCTGTTGCAGCATAAGGGGTTTTCTGTGCTTAAATTCGCAGATGATCAGCTACGATCGCCCCAGAACTTCTGCTTGCTGGTTTTACCCAGGCCGGGGTTAAAACTGTTGGTCGGGTCCGCTTCTTGATAGAAAGCCTGTAAATCCGGTTTGGCATAATACAGATGGCCGACGTTATGCTCGGCCGGGTATTCCGCCCCACGCTGATCGAGGATCGCCAGCATTTGTTCTTTCAAGGCGTGGCAGTCAGCCCCTTTTTTCACTACATAATCCTGATGGAATACGTGGCACATAAAGTGGCCGTAATACAGTTTGTGTACCAACTGGCTGTCGATTTCCGGCGGTAGAGTTTCAAACCATTCGGTATCGTTACGGCGCAGCGCAATGTCCAACGCCAGAATATCTTCCACCTCTTTGCTGTGTACGGCCTGATAGCGTATGGCTGCACCCGCAGCGGCAAAGCGGTGCAGGAAGGCTTTTTTGCCCTCTTCGGGCGTACAGACAAAGAAATCGCCATTAGCCTGTGTGAAGTAGCTTTGCAGATACTGTTGCGCCTCTTCCACGCCAGAACCTGACATTTTCAGCAACAGATGGTGCTCAAAACGTACGCGGTATTCTTTCATCCGTTTCGGCAGATGGTTAGGAGCCAGCTTGCTGAGCTTTTGCATCATGCAATCAGTGAGATTGCGTGGCAGCAGCGGCAGTTTGTTGAGGCGGGCATCCACAAAGCCTTTCAGGGTGAAAAAGCGCGGTAACTGATCGGTGCCGAGCTTGTCGATCATCATAAAGGTGTCTTTGCCGTACACTTCGGCGATATCAAAGATATCGCGGTGCATATATTCACCAGCGACCGGCAGGTTTTCAAACTGGCTCAGCATATGGCGGCGTAGTTCGGTCAGCACTGCCGTGTCGTTGGTGCCGATATAGAACACCTGCTCTTTATCTTCTTTGGTGAAGGTGTCGAGACGCACGGCAAACACGGCCAGTTTGCCTGCGCAGCCAGAGGCTTCGTACAAACGGCGCTTGTCGGCGTTGAAGCGCGAAGGGGTGTCGGCATCTACGTCACGTACCCGGCTGGCGTATTCGTTGTCAGAAGCGCGCAGTTCGCCGTATTCAACATCTTCCGGGCGATAGTCGCCGTTTTCTAAACGGGTGAGGATCTCTTCTGGTGTTTCACCGAGCTTAATCCCGAGATGGTTGACCAAGCGCAATTCGCCGTTGGTGTCCAGCTTGGCGTATAACGCCATCTCGGTATAGGCCGGGCCGCGTTTGACCAGTGAACCACCGGAGTTGTTGCATACGCCGCCGATCACCGAAGCACCAATGCATGAAGAACCGATCACCGAATGCGGTTCACGGCCATAGGGTTTGAGCAGTTTTTCCAGCTTATGCAGCGTACTGCCGGGGAAGCCGATCACCTGCTTGCCCTGATCCAGCACTTGAATATGATCGAGGCGCAGGGTGCTAATAATCACAATTTCGCGATCGTAATCATTGCCGTTGGGGGTTGAACCTTCGGTCAAACCGGTGTTGGCGGCCTGCATGATGACAATTTTATCGGCATCAACACAGGCTTGCAGGATTTGCCACAGTTGCAGCAGGCGGGTAGGGAATACCACTGCCAACGCTTTGCCTTCGCCGGAACGGAAGCCTTTGCGATAGCGTTCGGTGTTGCGATCGCCGGTCAGCACGTGCGTGTTGCCAACGATATTCTTGAGTTGATTGATAAATTGCTGGTTTGCGGACTGCGTCATGCCTGGCTCCCTGTCATCTCTATTGTCTTTCAAGTGGCGGCTTGAAATCCATCGTTTATACCCGTCATACTTCAAGTTGCTTGGGTGTTGGCTGCGCACCGTCGCCCCAGTCACATAGTGGGCTATGCTCCTGGGGTCTCCGTTGCTGGCCGCCTATAAGCAACTCGAATTATTTTGGGTATAGTTGTTAATAGTGGTCTGCATACCCTGCTTGACGTTCTTCGTCGCGCAGGGTCAGGATTTCCACACCGTCGGCGGTTACTGCCACGGTGTGTTCCCATTGGGCAGACAGTTTCTTGTCACGGGTGACCACCGTCCAGCCATCTTTCTTTTGCTTGATGCGGTGATCGCCCTGATTGATCATGGGTTCGATGGTAAACACCATCCCTTCCTGCAAGATTATCCCGGTTCCCGGCTGGCCGTAATGCAGCACTGCCGGGCCTTCATGCATTTCGCGGCCAATACCGTGGCCGCAATATTCACGTACGACACTGTACCCGGCCTGTTCGGCGTGGCGCTGGATAGCATGGCCGATATCACCGAGTCTGGCCCCCGGTTTCACCGCCCTGATGCCTTGCCACATGGCTTCATACACGTTATTCACTAACCGTTTAGCGACCGGTGTAATCTGACCGATAGTGTACATCTTACTGGAGTCGGCAATGAAGCCGTTGTTTTCTAGCGTGATATCCACGTTAACAATCATGCCGGAACGCAGTATTTTACTGGCTGAAGGCATACCGTGGCAGATCACATCATCGATCGAGGTATTCAGCACATAAGGAAAGCCATACTGACCTTTACTTGCTGGGCGTGATTTCAATTCGTCAACAATAAACGCCTCGGTGCGATCGTTAATCTCCATGGTGCTGATATTTTCGCGGATTATTCCATCGAGCATAGCAAACACCTTGGCCAACAGCGCGCCGGAGTGGCGCATTTTGGCGATCTCTTCCGGCGTTTTAATGACAATCTCTTTCACCCGATAATCTCCTTCAGCGTTAGCGCGTTATCTTTCATCAGCTTTTTTACCAACTGCGGATAGGTCAATTCCGGGTTGAGTTCCGCCAGCATACCGATCCTGATCCAATGTTCTGCCTGTGCATTGATGGAGCGCGTCATGGTGAGGCTGGCTAGCCGGAGATCGTCATGTAACGCATCCGAAATTTTAACAAGACCCATAAGATGCTCCATAAATGGTTTATATATAGATTATATGCATTTTATCTAATTATGGTATGGAGCTCTAGCGGCGGGTGAATTTTCCTCGCCACCTGATTGCTGGGGCCAGCCAATGCGTTTATTGTGATGGCTGGCTTTCTTGCGATGACTTTTCAGAAGGATTTCGGCGTGACTAAACTACGTGTTGGGGTGATCTTTGGCGGTAAATCGGCGGAACATGAGGTTTCGCTTCAGTCGGCAAAAAATATTCTGGATGCCATCGACAAAGAGAAGTTTGACGTCACGCTGTTGGGGATTGATAAAACAGGGCAATGGCACATTAACGATGCCTCTAATTTTTTGCTGAATGCGGAAAACCCGGCGCTGATTGCGCTGAATCATTCCAATAAAAACGTGGCGCTGATACCGGGGCAAGAGCAACAGCAACTGATTGCAGCCGACGGCGCTGGCGCATTGGGGCAACTTGATGTGGTGTTCCCGATCGTACACGGTACGCTGGGCGAAGACGGCTCGCTGCAGGGGTTGTTGCGCATGGCCAATATACCTTTTGTCGGCGCCGGGGTGTTGGGCTCGGCAGTCAGCATGGATAAAGACGTTACCAAGCGCTTACTGCGCGATGCCGGGCTGGCGGTAGCGCCGTTCGTGACGCTGACGCGTACCAACCGCCAGCAATACAGCTTTGCGCAATTGACGGAACAGCTGGGGTTGCCGCTGTTTATCAAACCGGCCAATCAGGGATCTTCCGTTGGTGTCAGCAAAGTGCACGATCAGGCGGAGTTTGAACCCGCGCTGGCTCTGGCATTCAGCTTTGATCACAAGGTATTGGTGGAATCAGCGATCGTTGGCCGTGAGATCGAATGCGCGGTGTTGGGTAACGATCGGCCACAGGCCAGCCTGTGTGGTGAAATCGTGCTGAGCGATGAGTTTTACTCTTACGATACCAAGTACATTAACGAGCAGGGTGCCCAGGTGGTGGTGCCAGCGGCGCTCGATCAGGCGACCAGCGACAACATCCGCAGCGTTGCGTTGCAGGCGTTCAAGGCGTTGGATTGTTTGGGTATGGCACGTGTCGATGTGTTCCTGACGCCAGATAATCAGGTCATCATCAACGAGATCAATACGCTGCCAGGGTTTACCAATATCAGTATGTATCCGAAGCTGTGGGGGGCCAGCGGAGTAAGCTATACCCAGTTGATCACCATATTGATTGAGTTGGCGCTGGAGCGCCATCAGCAGGATCGCGGGTTGAACAGCTCGGTGTTTGATCGCACTTAACACTTTCAAACGCAGAGAGGGTTATCCTCTCTGCGTTAAAGGTGGCTTTATCTGTTGATACGATTATATTTTCGGTACTTTATCAAACATGTTTTTCATTTCCTCTGGGAAACCGCTGGATAAGGTGTTCCGCAAGTCTTTCATGGCTGTTTCAAAGTCTTTTGGCCGTTCTTCGCGTTGCATTTTCTGATGTGCGTCAACATTATCCTGGATGCCGTTCAGGATTTTGTTCATATCATCCATCATGGTCTGGCATGACTGATTAACCGACTGCATGATATTTCTTGCTGCATCGGCTCCCGACATCTCCATATTCTGCATGCCTTTAACAAACGGCTTCTGTAATTCAGACTGGGCTTGCTGGCCCAGACCTGAGCTTGACTGCATAACATCTTTTACGGTTTTTGGATCAAGCATTTTATCTTTCCTTCTTTATGGTTACAGGTTTTTGGGGCATGAAAATTGACTCAGCGCCTGTGACCAGAGTGGGTAGTCCTTCATGGTTGAGCTGAGTTCTACTTTGAAAAATCCGCTGATTGCATTCATGGCTATCGTGAGTTCACGGCTATTGCTGCTGAGCTTCACTGGGTTACTGGCGTCATACATACGGAAAATAGCCCAAGGCCCGTCAAAACTGACCGTTTCAATTTTTCCGCTCTGTGTTTTAAACGTTAGACGGATATAGACCCCACCTTTTGGGCCGGGCCAGTCAACGCGCATCGGTTGGCTGTAGCCGTGGCTATAGGAAAGAACCTGACCATCCACATCCAGTACGGCCTCCAGAATGCTCGGAGACAATGAGATAGGGCGAATAATCATAGACATGGCCATCTTGCCTGAGGCGTCGAAGAAGGTGTCACGAATCAGAGAGGCATTCTCGAATGCACCAAGCGTTTTTGACGTCACCACACCCGCACTATCTGGTTTTACCTGCCAACGGTTGCCACTGGTATCAACATAAGGCGCCAGATTCTGGTCAAAGAAGCTCTGCATAGCGCCACTTTGGCTGAACATGCGGCTAAAATCGGTGATACCGATTTCTTCTCTCGCTGAGCGGTTGAAAGGGTAGCGCCCACTGACGGTTTTATTACATAAGTCCGACGCAATAGAAGAAACCCCTTTACTCAGGTTTTCTTTGCTTTGTTGCATGCTCTGATTTTGGCCGGTTGACAGGAGATCCATCATCACGCTGCGCACCGGTTCCGGTTGGCGTGCCATATCAATTTGCAAACGGTTAAAGTCACTGTTTTTGGGCAGGATCTGGCCTGCTCGTAGTGAGACTGACAGCGTAATCAATTGGTTGTAGATCTGCTCAAAAGCGTTGGCGAGTGGATCGCTGTTACTGGTTGAGGATTGTTGCAACTGATAGCCAAGCCGACGTAGCAGCTCAAAACGATCTTCGACGCTTTTCTCTGGCGTTAGCCGAAAGCGTGAGCGTTCCCCCGACATCTGATCGATCACGTTACGACGAGCCTGATTCAGTTTGGTGCGCTGGGTGTCAAACCAACCGGTCACATCATCCTGGTTATTGGCATTGAGCGTGGTTTCCCGCGTGGCGAAGCGCACCAGATTGGCGAGTGGAGAAGAAGGATCGGAAAATTGGCGTGCCAGCAGTGCGGCATCATCCAGATCGTTGATGGGGCGTACACGGATGTCATTCAGTAGCGCGTCCCATTGGTTGGCATACTCCATCAGGTAATATTTCCGCGCTTCGTCAGACAGCTTTTGCGCCGTGGCTAATAAATTGACCTGGCTGAAGGAGTCTTTACTGTCACTGAGTACCCAGCTTTGTTCCTGGATCATGGCTTCAGAAGCCTCCTGGAGCTGAGCCAGAAATACATCGTGATAACTGGCTCGGGTATAAAAGCCAGGGATCGCGAGATCGGTGACGGTACTTGGGCTTTTACGCCGTAGCATCAGGGTTACGCTAGGGCCAGCCATATCTGCCAGCGTAATATTTTCAATACGCGGCGGCAGTGGTTTGTCCTGAATGCGCTGTACCACCCGAATGTGAATCGGGATCCTCATTGCTTTGATACGCGCGGTACGGATTAACTCATCGTCCATCTTGGCTTTGGGAGCGTTAGCGGAGGTATCAGAAAACAGTTCGCGCAGATGATAGCTGAAGAGTTTACGTTCGCTGAGGGTATAGCCCTGCGGCGCGAAGTCGTTCCAGCGGCTCATGAACCAGTTCTCCAACTCTTCCGGTGAGCGTCGTTCCGGGTGACCCAACATCAGATAGATTTTCAGGGTGCCATATCCGTCGTCATTGTCAGACAGGGTGTCTTTGCGCAATTCATTGGCGACGTAATTCTCGACCGCAGGCCAGAATATCTTGTTCAGATGGCGGTGATAGGTTTGCAGCATGACCTGATTGAGCAGACGATGCTCAAAATAGGGGGTCAGCACTGGAGGTGTACTTTCTAGAAACTGGGTGCTGATGTAGCCCAATTGTTCAAAAGCGGCCACTAAATCGTCATTGATTTGGTTGGTTAAGGGGATATCGCGCACGATACGTTTGGTTTCCTCAAAGCGTGCCGAGGCATAGGCGATATAGTCATACTCCCAGAAGTAGCGGTTACCCAGCATCAGTAGCGTCAGGCAGAGCAATAAGGTGACCAAAAGGTAGCGGCCAATCAGCATCAGGCGGTTACGCACTGGCAGCGGGCCTGACGAATGCAGGATCCCACGTTCGGTGATAGCGTTGCTGAGTGCCGGGTAGTAGATTGGCCCGATAGGGCGAGTTTCAAAAGAGTCCTCCCAAGCAGAGAGCGTTAGGGTGCTACCCAGCCAGAATTGCCGCAGACAACCTGAGTAACCAATCGGCGTGGCGGGGAAGACCTGTTCAAATAGGCTGAATAGTGGCTTGTGCAAAGCCCCCAGGCTTTCTGTAAACAGCAGGAGTTGCTGGCGTACTTCAGCATCGGGGGCGCTATGCAGGATCTCTAGAACGTAGCGGCTGACTTTAGCTTGCAACTCACGGTAGCGAGCCTCATCGGCGGCAAAGTTATTGTGGCCTTGCGCGTTGCAAGTGAGGCTGATGCCAAGCCCTTCGGCGAGCAGATCATCGCTGATCAACGAAAGAAAAACCTCACCGCCCGGTAACTTGTCGATATTGTTCAGCAGAAGATAGACGGCAATATCGGTATGAAAACTGGCCGCCGTCTCTTGAATACGAACACGTAACGTATCTGACAACGATTTGCGTTCGGTCAGAGAAGCATGCAGCAGCATTTCGGCATCCAGGCAGAGAATGATCCCATCGATTCCCGGGTAGCGTCGGTGTTTGCGGATCATGGAGAACAGTTTCTGTTTCGCGATACCCGCTTCTTCACTCTGTCCGTGTAACAGAATCCATTCGCCCGCAGTATCGATATAAACTGCGCGCTCTGTCAGCCACCAGTTACAGTCTTGCGTCGGGCCGATGTCAGTCGTTTGTGCCAAACCATATTGCTCTGACAGCAAAAAGTGTTCACCGCTTTCATAGATAAGTGAGGTTTTTCCACATCCTGGCGGCCCCATAACCAGAAACCAGGGCTTCTCATCGATGTATTGGCGTTTCCTGCTTTCACGCCAGCGTTGCCAGCGCGTTTTTTGGCCCGCGAGGCTAACATGTTGCAGCGTACGGAGTGCATCATAAAAACGTGCAGAAACGCGATCCAACTGCACCGTTTTTTTCTTGCGTTGCGGCAATGGCGCTCGAATGTGGCGAAAAATCCAACTCAGACAAACTGCGACAAAAGGCCATAACGCCCAGCACAGAATGAGTGTGATAATGATTTTTCTAACCCAAATACCGCCCAATGGGAAATAAGGGCCAATCGCGATCAGGGGCCCTATCCACCAGACGGCGTAGCAAAGCACCAGAGCGATCATCAAAATCAGAAGTCGGCGTATCATAACGATCCCTATTGTTGTCTGTTGTTACCCAAGAGCGCGGGGGTGCTGCTATCAATAAACTCCTGCATGGCCCGATCGGCATCGCGGTTGCCGATTTTCCAGAGGATATCGACACGGCGGTTACGGCGGCGCCCCTCTTCCGTGGTGTTGTCGGCCAGTGGTTCGCTTTCGCCGCGCCCGATCGCACTGATCTCACGTTGATGCATCTGATTGATATCGGTAGATTCCCGTAACTTATCTGCTACCACGATGGCCCTGGCTTCAGAAAGTTTGAGATTGGAGTTGCTTGAACTATTACGGAAAGGCTGGCTATCCGTATGACCGATGACCTCCAGATCGCCAGGCCATGGCGCTAAGGCTTCGCCCAAACGTTCGATATTGCGTTTGTTCAGGAACTCTTCCGAGAGCTGTGCCTGGCCCGTGCGGAACGCACCGTCTGAGGTAAAAATCAGCAGCCAGCCGCGTGGATCTTTTCGTACTTCCAGCCAGCCTTCGTTCAAAATCTTCGATAGAGGATTAGGCAGTGTCTCCATGATGTTGATCTTGCGTGGCTCAGGCGGCACCCAGGCCAGGATATCGCTGCGGATTTGGCGTGACTGTTCATGCAGATACCAGGCGCTGCCAGCGTAAGCACATAGGCAGATAGCGAGGCCATAGCAGAATATTTTCAATGCTTTGACGTAAGTACGCCGTGGCGAGCTTGTCGCGACCTGCGCGATGGCCAATGATTCAGTGGCATTCTGCCCATAGAGCAGGGTGTGCAGGCGGTTACGCAAGTCCATCAACAGCACGCCACCGTGTTCAACCATCTGGAATTTCCCCTCAAACCCCAGCGACAGGATCAGATCGTAGAACTCCAGAACCTGGCGGTTTTGCTTTGGTGACTCCAGATATTCCTGTAAATGCTCAAAGCAGTCTTCCCCACCCCAGGCATCACGGTGAAATTCCACCAGCAGGCTTCGGTTGAACGATTCTGACGTTTGTAGGTTGGGGAAAACGCCATCGATGTAGGTACAACACAGGTAAGAGAGATGATGAACATCCTCCGCCGGGCTGTTTTGCTTCTGTAGACTTTGTTGGAAATACTGAATCTCTCTCACCAACGGTGGTCTGATTTCGCCCATTCTGCTGGCAGGATTGGCTCTGAGGCGTTCTACCTGCAGCAACAGCGGCATAGCAGCAGCGATATAGGGGTTGCTCCAGGTTCCTGATAGCACACCGGGGCGATCGGTCATTGACCAATAGGGTTTGGCCTGCGCCGTTCCTCTGCGAGCAGCATTGCCGGGAGCCGTAAGAGGGGGGGCGAGCGGTGAATCGTCCACTGTGGGGTCTAACGACTCGTTGGCCGGTTTGCCATAATGACCGGTATCCTCCTTCGCCTGCGATGGTGGCTCAGAGATGGTCCCGTTGGGCAGAATACCGCTCAAGGAAGCCATACTGCTTTTGGCCTGCCAGATAGGGTTGGTTAACGATTGTTCCGCATGCCGCACACCATTGCGTGCAGCAGAAATCGCCTCACGGATCTGGCGTTCAAAATCATTCATCCGACTCTCCCTTGCCGTAATCCCCAGGCTTCAAAACGCAGTTCAGGGAAGTCCCCAACAATACTGAGCGCGATAGCGGTGCCTGACATCATTTCCTGATAAATCGGGTCAGAGTGATCGACCTCGAAATAGACACTGTTGGGGTAATAAGGAATGTGTCTTGGCGGCGAAGCCATGGGCATCATCCTGGCCCCAGGAAGTTGCAGATCAATGAGCTGGACGATTTTTTCGACCGGCCCAAGCTTGGTTTGGGCAGGGAAATAGGTGCGTATTGTGTCGGTTGGTAATTTTGCCTGGACGGTAAAGATCAGTTTTTCCAGGCGCAGTTGGGCATCGTTTTGGCACAGATAGATATTATCGCCACGTTCAACAAATGGCAGAGCGACCGCCGGAGCTTCAATCACCAGAGACAGTGCGCGGCGCAGCGCGGCAAACAGCGAGAAATAGCCACTGTGCGGTTCGTGGTGAGCGTAGAATAAATCCTGACGTGCCCAGGGTTTTTCTCCCCCAGGAATGGTGCTCAAACGGCCAAGCAACCCCAGCAGCAATTGGAATAGGCACTCAGGATGGACCTGGCGCTGGGTGACGAGATGTGAAAGCTTTAAGTTGTATTCGCTGAGCGTTTGCAGCAAAAGTAATTCCAGCAGTTCAGATAAGCCCCCCATGGATAATGGAACATCCGGACGATAAACCGCTTCCAAACGCTGTACGATCAGGCCTAAAAGCTCAGTGGTCGCATTTTCCAACCAACCTGTCGCCCGGAAGTCCAGCATCGGTGGTAAAAATTTGTCATCAAGAATCAGTCGGCCATCCCGCGTGCGCTCTTTGATCCGGGCGATAGGTAGCATCGATTCCGCGTCACTGACAGCGCTACGCAGATTGAGCCTGGTCTGTAATTGCCCGAGTTGTAGCGTGGCAATCTGCGGGGTGCCTTCCGCTGTAATACCATGGTTACGATCCTGAACTTCTGCATCTAACGCGCCGAAGCGGCTACCTTGTTTACCCCCGGTCAGGTCGATATAGGTATTGCCAGGAATATCCATCAGAACCGAAAGACAGATGACATTGCCCTGGCAGTTATCTCCGGGATCAAAAGGCAGTGGTAGTGGTTCACTATTCCCCATGCTGAAAGGGGTACCATCAGGGAACACACCGCTGGCTTTGTTCAGGGCAAACTTGCCTTGGTCCAGTAGCCCTTGATCGATGCTCAGCGTCTGGAATCCCCAGGCGAGTGCGCTCAGGCTACGAGCACGCATGTCGATAAAATGTTCCAGATAACGTTCCTGCTGTTGGAAATGCTGTGGTTCCATCAACATTCCCTCAACCCAGGCAACACGTTGTTTTGGCAGCATATTACTTTTCCTTTGAAACGACTGGGGGTGTATTGGCGAGCAGTATCAAACGACTGCCATCCACATTCACCACAGGGCTAAAATCAGCACGGGCAACAGATTTCAGTTGCATCAGGTTTTTGCCCTTACTGGCGTCTTGAAATTCAGCGGCAATCACCAGCCAGCGCTCTTGCTCGAAAGGGACTTCGCGCAGATAACTGCGAGTCTCCATCGGGGCCAGAATGTATTGGCTCACGCTGAGCACTTCACCGCCGATGTTGATATCAGTACAGGGAGTCCCTTGGTACAGCCCTGGTGGTGACCAGCCATCAAGATTGGTTTCGATGATGCAGACTTTCACCGGCTGTGCCTGACCATTGGTGCCAGGATTGATGCTCGGCGCCGCATTCAATTGCAGAGCAATCTGCCGCTGCTGTGGCGGGATTTCCGGTACGGAGGAAAACCAGCTGCAGCCGCTGAGCAGTGCCCATCCCATCAGAATGGGCAGCGAGTGGTAATGGAATCGATTACACATTGATAAAGAACTTCGTTTGGCTAGGGGCGATTTGTGTTGATGACGCATTGTGGTTATTGGTCATGCTCATATCTCCTAAACGTGTTGCCGGGCAGCCCTTAAGAAAGTATTTTGCTGAGCCTTGCATAGGGTCCATCTTGGCGGAATGGGTTCCAGAGGCCGCTCCCAGGATGCTGCCGGCATCAATGGTGGAAGTGCGAGTAGTGTTCAGATTCTGCTCATTACCACCGCAGCAGAAATAATTGCTGACGTTTCTTACGCCGTTGGTATTTGGCGCAGTATTGGATCCCGGGATCGGAATCATCGGAGTACATCCGGCAAAACTTGTTCCACCTGCACAGGTATTGGCTGCTGTCATTTGATTTACCCCATATGGATCTGGCCGCCGTCAATTCTCAGTACGGCGGAAGCGTTTAAGGAGCCGATGTGGCTGTTGATCAATAAACTTTGCTCAGCGTGCTGGCTGATATGGCGTGCTTGAACTTCGTCGGTGTTTTCTACCTGCCTGCGTGCGTGCTTGGCCTGCACAAACAGCGTATCAACCACTTGATGCAGGGTTTTCGCTACCCATTGGCTGATGCGTGCCACCACGGAAAAGTGGCCGGTATGGATTTCAACGCGTTCAGGACTGTGGATTTCTAAAGCGGGTGCCAGCAGGTGCAGCGGGACATTGCCGCTGTTCAACACCAGTGGCGCATCGGGCTGTCGGCGTTGCAGGATGGCGGTGACGAAAGCCTGATGCTGGTACAAAACCGCACTGACCCTATCGCCAGGCTGTGGTGCTATCAGGCAACTGGCCGCTGTTATCACCTCTAACTCCGCAAAGTGTTGCAGGCAAAGGTGGCCCTGGCTGTCGATCATGACCAAGTCGGTAATCATGTTCGGCATCAGATGTACCTGAGGCACCTTTTTCTGCGTGTGCGTAAATTGCGTGAAGCGTTCGGTACTGCGCGGTGGCGCAGATGAAATAAGTTCAGACATAACGACTAGCTCCTGAAGGCATAGGGGAAAGTGCGGTTCGGGTTTGTGGCCCAGGCTGATGTCGGTCATACCAACTGTCGATTTGCATGAGCAAAGGGTCTGGTAGGGTCAAAGGGGTATCCAGCGTTTGCAACTGTGCGCCGTGCAGACGGGTGGAATGGATTTTGCTGGCCTGTAACGATGAGGTGCGCAGATCACAACTGCGTAGGTCGGCGCGGCTTAAATTAGCCTGGGTTAGATCGCACAGTTCCAACTGAGCTCGTAGTAGAGAGGCTTGCTGCAGATCGGCGGCATTCAAGTTACAAGCATGCAGTTTTGCATCGCTAAAACAGGCCCCCTGCAATTTTGCTTGGGTGAAATCACAATGATCCAGGGTAGCTTCACCGAACTGTGCTGAACGAAGATTGCTGTTGTTCAGCCTGCATGCTTTTAACCGGGTTTTGTGGAAACTGGCGTTCTCCAAGGGGAGTTTGTGCAGATCAGTTTGCGTCAGTTCGCAACTGCTCCACACCAGCGTATCCCCGCTGATTTGCTGATAATGGCATTGATCCAGTGTGCAACAGCCCATAACCTGGCGGCTAATCCTTACTCGTTGCCAATCGGCCTGCGATAAAGTACAGCCATACCAACTGGCATCCTGTAGGCTGCCATCAATCATCTGCAGTTCTGCAATCGGGGTGTTGGCCACGGTGAGATAGGACAGTTGTAGCGCCTGCCAATAGACATGTTCCATCTGGCAGTTAGCTAACATCCAACTTTCAATCTGGCAGCGGCTCAGCGTACATTGCCGCCATTCGCTCTCTACATAACTAAGCTGTGAGGCTGATAATTGATCGGCATTAATATGGTGCAGGCGGTTGTAGCGGAAAGAGCAGTTTTCCACATTACCTGCCTGCATTTTAATCTGGCTAAAACGGCAGTTTTCAAAGTGGCAATCGCGGATGCTACCGTTATTGATGACCAGGTCTGAAAAGCTGCAATCAATAAAATAGACCTTGGAAAGCGCCAGCTTATTCAGGGTCCGCCCCTTGAAGTGTTTACCCACGATCCGCCGCGGTTCTTTCGGGGGGATCGTGGTGTACTCTAATTCGCTCATCCTATTCTCCTGTCAGAAGGTAATTTATGCCGGGACTTTGTAGCGTCGGGGGAGCCAATGGGTTTTCTCAAGCAGGCATTGTTCAAAGCGGGTGGCCAGATTCTGGCTGGTCATGCCCAGGTTCGCGCCAGCCAGGTTGCAACGCTGAAAGCAGGTATTGCGCAGATCGGCGTTATACAGAATGCCCTGTTGTAGGCTGGTGGATTGCCAGAGGCTGTGTGTCAGGCAAGCACCTTTAAGGCGCGATAAGGCCATGTCACAGGCCGTCAGGGTGGCCTGTTCCAGGTTGGCGTCATCGTAAACGCCCTCGGTCACTGAACAATGAAGAAACGTGCTGGCTTGCAGATTGGCTTTGGTGAACCCTACCTTGTCCAATGTACATTGCTCAAAATGGCTTTCTGAAAGATCGACCCCAAGGCCGGTGGTGAAGCTGGCGATCTGGCATTGCTTAAAGCTGACACCTTGCCATTGGCTGTCGATGAATGAGCTTTTCTCCAACGTGCTATCGACAAATTTGGCGTTCAAGCCTGTGCATTTTTCGAAAATGCATGAAGTTAACAAGCACTGCTCGTGTTGAGACTGGTTAAACAGCGTTTCGGAGTAGAAACCACCGTCTGCGGTACAACGTTCAAACTGGCTGAGGCTAAAATCACCTTGTTTAACAATACAGTGCTGCCAGCGGAAATCGGTGAAATGGCACTGGATGAGCCGGGTTGATTCCAGAGTGGTCTTTTCATACTGGCAGTCTTTAAAGCGGCTTTGACGGATAGAGAGCTCGCGCATAAAACAGCCGTTCAACCGTACGTTGTCCCAACAGGCATTTTCGATCTGGCAATGAAGAAACTGACAGCACTCAAAGGTGCAATCTGCCAGTGTGGCACCAGAGAAATTGCAGTTATTGAACGTGCAGTAGCGGAACTGCCGGTTTTGCAGCGTCAATACTGAGAAATCAGTGCCGTTGAACATCACGTTTTCTGCACTGCTTTCGTTGCGCTGCAGCCACAGGGTCCCTGCTTCATCGTCTTCGGCGGGGGGCGCTTTGACAACGGGTGGTAATTCTGGCTGTTGCTGTTGTTGTTGCTCAATGGCCTCGCGTACTTCGCGATAAAAGCGTTGGCTCTCTTCTGCGGGTTGCGGGGCTGCCCGGTACTTCTGGGAATAGGGGTGGTCAGCTAAATCGCGGATCACATTCAGCGGCATGTTGACGGGCATCAGTTCGCCATCGTTAAGGAAGGTAAAATTGGGGGCTCCCGCCAGGCTGCGGCGGGCATAGACCTGCTGATAATGTTCGGCTTCACGTAATGTCTGGACACCATCCAACCCGGCCAGCAGAGTGTGTACCGGTTCATCAAACAGATGAGTCAGGGGTACGCTGCCAGTGAAAACCAGTAAACCGATACTTTGATCGGGCAAGAGCCATAAGGTTTTACGCTGCAGTTGCAGCTCTTGTGGTACCGACTGGTGTTGCCGCCAGATAAAGGCGCGTGCCCGTACGGCAGGAAAAGTACCTGCTAATACCTCTCCCGCGGGGCGAAAGCCGTGGAGCTCATAAGGCGTTATATCAGGCCATTCGGCGGTTTTTAGCCACTGTGAAGGCGCTGCCATCTGGAAATAACGGTGATCGATATTCGGTGGCAACCCCGGAAAATACGTTTCCAGATAATGTTTATCCGTCATGCTGGAAGCCACATTATCGAGATAGTTTTTTCGCAGTTGGAAATCATGGGGGATCGGGGTTGGGGCCGCCAGCGGAGAGCGGGTAATCGCCGCTCCGTCAAAACCTATCGACATCAGCGTTGGATTGCGGTTGTCGTTGTAGCCGCGCCCGAGTGGGTTCTCTTTACAGTCTTTTCCTCCCCAGCTTTGTGTATGGTCCATGGGTATACGGTTAAAGGACTCAGCGTGAAGACCGGCTTTATGGCTTTCACCTTCAATACGCCAGCGGCGCACCAATGAGCCGACCTTGGCCTGAACGTCTAACGATCGCACCTCTTCCCCAATGCCTGCGTGTCCGGCTAATAAGAATTCTGCGAACGGTTTGGGTTCCGCACAATCCAGCATCTGGAATGAACGGGGGGCCGTTTGCAACGCATGCCAGATCTGGGGCGCGGTAACAAAGTGGTCGGGCACGGATAAATAACACCCCGCGACGATGCTGATCCCCAGAGCGCTTTCCCGTCCGATCTGATAGCTGTTTTTCAGTACGACCAACTGTTGTGGGCAAATGATGCGCATCTTTTATTCCCTTCGTTCAGTTTTTCATCTGCATGCCGCGAGTTTTCAGGTCAACACCTTTGTCTGAGTACTGCATGGCGGCGTAGCTGATATCCAAGCCCTTGGTACCGATGCTGCAACCGGTCGTGCTGACGCTATTGCCGGTGTTACTGACGCTGTTGCCAACCGAGCTGACGGTGCTGCCGGTGGTACTGATGCTGTTGCCAGTGGTACTGACGCTGTTACCGACCGTGCTGATGCTGCTGCCAGTGGTCGATATGCTGCTGCCAGTCATACCGACACTGCTGCCGACAATGCTGGTGGCGGAACCCGTGGTACTCATACTGATACCGGTTTTGCTGGTACTGCTGCCCACGCAACTGAAGGTGACACCAGTAAATGAGGCACTTTCCCCGGTCATGCTGGTGTTGGAGCCGGTCATACTGGTGCTTTTGCCGGTGACGCTGCTGCTGCAACCGGTCTGGCTATGGCTGCTGCCAGTAATACTGTTGCTGCAACCGGTAAAGGAGTTGCTGTTGCCAGTCAGGGAAGTGCTCATGCCGGTCATGCTGGTACTCATCCCGGTGAATGAAGTGCTCATCCCGGTGAATGACGTATTCACTCCGGTAAAGGAAGTACCAATGCCGGTAAAGGAGGTATTGATTAGTGTCAGGCTGGTACTCAGCCCGACTAAAGAGAAACTAACGCCAGTGGCTGAAATCCCCATTCCCTTGGCAGACATATCAAAGCCCGTTACGGAGAAGTTGACGTCTTTGTAGGAGACATGGTTACTGAACCAGTCAGTTTTGGTGCGTTCTACCGTTTCGTATTGATCCTGGCCAACGGCGGTGGAACAGTTACGTTCAATGGTTTTCTGTAAATCACGCTCTGCGTGCAGCATGACGCGTTCATTACTACGCTTATCGTCAAAGGTCAGTTGGCTCGCATGCTGCGGCTTGCCAAAGCGCAGCGATCGGGAGACAAAGCCTGAGTAATTGATCTGTTCCGGTAAACGGTAAGGCGGTGGGTTTTCTCCGTTATAGACGATCCCTGTCACCATAGGTCGATCCAGATCGCCATCAACGTAGTTAATCAAGACTTCCTGACCAACACGCGGCATAGCGAGAACCCCCCAGCCTTTGCCTGCCCATGCCTGAACGACACGGATCCAGCAAGAGCTGTCCTCTTCTGTGGTCTTATAGCGATCCCAGTGGAAGTGGACGCGAATACGTGCAAATTCATCAGTGTGTACTTCCGACTCACGAGCTCCGACGACGGTAGCGCTCTGCACCCCGGGAACCTGGGGGCGCGGGGTGACGCACAGTGGGCGATAAGCGATATCGTCATTGAGGGCCATAAAGCGGCAGGTTACATTACGTCCCTGACTGCCACTGTCAGGCCCGTCCTGCAAGAAGCTGTAATCACAGGCGATCAGTTTGAATGCCCGGTTACGATTATTATCCGGGTGTTGAACCAGAGAAAACGATCTCCCCGCCATCAGGCCGGTAGCATTACTTTCACCTGAAAGCAGTTGACCATTGCTTTGCATTGCTTCCAAACGCATGCGAGCAATGCTTTCTCCGTGTTGGGTATCGGTATAACCCGCAGCATAGTCGTACCATTCCAAGGGAACGCCTTGCAGATGCTGGCGGGATTGTTCGATATGGGTCTGCAACGTGCTGCGTGGGTTAAGGAAATCGAAGTCACGTAACACAACCTCACTGGCGTGGATACGTTGTGAACGTTGGAGACGTTGCACCCCTTCACGAATTGCGCGCATTTCTTCACTGTCTGGCAGAAAGCTCAATTGCGCATAGTTGCCTTCCAGCGCTGGAAACTGCTGCTTATCGGTAATCACCAGCGTATGTTTTTCATCGCTATGTTCGAAGTAATACCAAACTCCTTCGTCTTCCAGTAATCGGTTGATAAAGGCAAAGTCCGTTTCGGCAAACTGGACGCAATACTCGCGCAATGGGTAGTTACCGATCAGATCAAGGCGGTAATCTGCGAAGTTATAGCGGCTAAAAACCTGTTCAATAATGCTGATAATATTCAGGTCCTGAAATATCCGGCAATTACGGTTCTGCATCAGGAACCACAGCCAGGTGCTCAACTCCAGGCGATAAACAAACTGATTCTGCCGCTGCCCTTCATCATTGCCGGCCACCACATAGGTATAGAAAGTGCGGTGTCCCCCAGAGTCAGGCAGTTCAATTCTGACTTTGATAATTTCACCCAACAGACTGACCAGATCGATGTCCGAATCAGTAGCCTGAAATTCCAGGCTATATCCTGGGTTTTTCGACAGCCGTTCCTGGGTCGTAAAGCTGAGAGGAAAAGCGCCAAACCCGGATAGCAATTCATTCTCTATTTCGATTAAAGGCATGATGACCTCGTTTTTAAATAGTTTTTATACCCGTCATACTTCAAGTTGCTTGGGTGTTGGCTGCGTTACTCGGCCCATACTGGGCCTCACCCCTTCGGGGCCGCTGCGAGCAGCGTTCAAATCTGCTTTCGCAGATTTGTCACTCACCCCAGGAACGATCTTGAGTAAGCTCCTGGGGCTTCGCTCAGTTGCCGCCTACAAGCAACTTGAATTATTTTGGGTATATTTAATGGCCAGGAGCCGCGATTAAGAAAATTCCAGACTCAGATTGGTGTCTTCAATCATCAGTCTGATTTCCTGTAAAGAAGCGCTCTCATGTTTTCGCCGCAGCACTTCGTTACCGATTGCGGGTAATATTGTTTGGCGCAATAACTCTTCTACGGCACGCCCCCGGTTTGGATGGCTTGAGATGCGTTCAGCGATCCACAGAGGAATATCCCCTTCGGCAATCAGTGTGGCGCCAATCTCATGCGCTAAGCGGTGTTGCAAGCGTGCGAGATAATGGGCAGCAATCTGCTCCAAGGCGTTTTGCTGTAATGGCAGATAAGGAATGATGTTGACTCGCGCCAATAATGCCGGTGCAAAACGCGGCAGCAGAGCGTTATAGACAATAGGTTTGAGTGCCGAAAGTTTAATGGTGTCGTCGGTTTGGTAAGCCTGCTCAATCTCTTCTGCCCCTTGGTTGCAGGTCAGCAGAATGAAACACTGACGGAAGCTGACAATGCGGCCTTCCGCATCTTCCATCCAACCTTTGTCGAACACTTGATAAAAAGCGTCGTGAATATCGGGGTGAGCTTTATCAAATTCATCCAGCAGGATCACGGAATAAGGTTTACGTCGCACCGCTTCAGTCAGTTTGCCGCCTTTGCCATAGCCGACATAGCCAGGTGGAGCGCCTTTCAGCGTGGATAGAGTGTGTGCTTCCTGGAATTCACTCATATTAAAAGTGATCAGGTTGTGAGCACCGCCATACAACAGGTCGGCCAGCACATTGGCAGTTTCTGTTTTACCGGTGCCCGTTGGGCCAGCCAGCAGAAAGATGCCTAAAGGGCGATCCTGAGGTTGAATGCCAGCACGGGCCGTGCGGACAGCCTGCGCGATCTCTTTGATGGCACTGCCTTGCCCGAAAATATTCTTGCTCAGGTGCTGTTCTAAATTCAGTACGCACTCCAGGTCATCTTGCAACATTTTACCGCTGGGGATACCGGTCCAATCAGACAGGACTTCGGCGATCGTCTGCTCATCCACCCACGGATAAACCAGCGGGGCATCCTGTTGTAGTTCGGCCAGTTCCGGCCAGCGAGCATGTTCTGTTATTGCCTGGTTGTCCTCTGTGGCTGGCAGTAACGTTTTTACCAATTCTTGTTCGTGTTGATGGCGACGTTGCAACGCCGCCAACTCGCCTTCCAGCAAGGTGATTGCGTCTTCCACTTCCGTGAACCGCTCATTCACGGTGGCTCCTAACTGATGCTCTCTTTGCAGATAGAGGCGCTCAGTGTGCAGTACGGCAAGCCGTGCGGCCCGTTGTTCAATGGCCTGCGGTGCGGCATGTTGGCTTAACGCAACACGTGCGCAGGCGGTATCCAACAGGCTGATGGCCTTATCCGGCAACTGGCGTGAAGGCAGATTTCGTAATGACAGGCGTACCGCAGCCAGGATTGCGCCATCGCGAATGGTGACATTGTGATGTTTTGCAAAGTGTGGGGCGATGGCCCGCAGCATATCTACCGCTGTCGGCTCATTCGGTTCGCCAATCAGCACGCGTTGAAAACGGCGAGTGAGGGCTGAATCGGGTTCGATGAACTGTTTGTACTCTGACCAGGTGGTGGCGGCAATCATCCGCAGTGCTCCTCTGGCCAGCATGGGTTTGAGCAGGTTAACTGCATCACCGGTTCCTGCTTGGCCGCCCGCTCCGACCAGCGTATGGGCCTCATCACAAAACAAGACAACGGGGGTATCACATTGGCTGATACCGTCGAGCAAGGCTTTTAAACGAGCCTCGAATTCGCCGCGCATACTGGCTCCGGCCTGCATACGACCCAAATCGAGCGAAAGCAGGCGGGCTCCACGCAGGAGCGGGGGAACTTCGCCACTGGCTAGCCTTCTGGCCAGCGCTTCGACTACGGCGGTTTTACCCACGCCCGCCTCCCCGACCAGAATGGGGTTGTTCTGACGGCGACGTGACAGAATGTCGATCACTTGGCGCAATTCGGCTTCGCGGCCAATAACCGGGTCAATTTCACCGGCAGTGGCTTGGGCCGTGAGATCGATACACCATTTATCCAGCGCTGCCTGGCCTTCCGCCGACGGCTTACTCAGGCCGGAGGGGGTGTTTTGAACCCGCTCGTCTTGTTGTGCGTCTTCATGTTCTATCGAACTTTGCAGTAGGCTTTCATATTCCTGTGCAATTTGCGGGATGGGTAACTTTTTGAATTCGTCGCACAGGCGATATAGCCAGCGCTGATGCTGGGTATCATGCAATAATCCGAGCAGGATATGCGCGGTGCGGATTGAACGCTGTGCCCCCATGACCTGGCTCATCAGCAGGCCAGACTCCACGGCAGACTCCAGTCGTGAGGAAAGATCCTGTACTGAGGTATGGCTGTTAGGCATACATTGAATAATGTGGTCCAGGCGTGCCGAAATAACGGCTTGATTCAGCCCATAATGCGCCAAAAGCGCGGGTACATCGCCTTTTTGCTGGTCTACCAATACTTTTAACCAATGCTCAAGTTCTACATATTCGTGTCGGTAACTGCGGCAGAGCCGGGTTGCCTCAACAAAGGTTTTATAGGCGAAGGTGCCGAGCTGGTTAAAAAGGCGTTCACGCTGGTACATCTCTGTCGCTCCTCAAGTTAAGTAACCGTTCTGTAAAGCGGTTGAATATGTAAAGCCGAACCCGGTTTTAACCAGCAGTGACGGCTAAGATTGCCTTTACCAAGATGGCAGGCCATTTGGGGTGAGGTCTGGATGAGCAGATTCACATCCAGAATCATCCGGTGCCGCACGAAGTCATGGCACAGATGCACCAGGGTTTTCAGGCGTTCACTCCCCCGTTGATAGTTAAGATATTCAGTGGCAGACAACGGCCCGATGTTGACCACCAGGCTATGTTGGACGTCAAAAAAACGCCTCCCCATTCGGGTTGTTCCCAACCTCCCCATACGCTGGTTTTCGGTGTAATGGGCGTCCTCGATCCATAACCCTTTATGGGGTGTGAGGTGGATCGGAACGGCAAAGTAGTGCTTCAGGATTTCCTGCAATTTCCATAGAGAACCTTGGCCTGGCAGATAGGCACCGGGGAACAGTGTGCGAACCCGCGCGACGTGCGGATTTAACGGTTGTTTTGCAGTGACCCCCGCGATTTGACGGACGTGGTGTAGAAAAGGATTGGCTGTTGTCCGATCATGTCCCACCGCAACGTTGAGCTGTGACCAGGCGCGGTAATATAAAATAGCCATGCGCTGGCTGAGAATGCTGGCAAAATCCTGAAAAGCCCGATTACGTTTGGCCAATAACTCATTACGTGCCTGTTCTGTCACATGAATGGGCAACGGCCCATAAGGGGCAAACAAGCCGAAATGGCGGCAGGTGATAGTCACCTGCGGCCCATCCTCAACGTCACTGAGCCGTTGCCTGACATCGGCGACTTCGCGCGGAGCAAAGGCCATATCCGCAGGTTGAACGATCCGCAAACGCCGCTGGTTGCGTCCCCCTGAAGCGCCTAAACGGGGTTCGTTTGGTAAGGCGCGTTCAATACGGCGTAACAGCTCAAAGAAGTCCTGGCTGGCAGAAAGGCCAACAATCAGCGCGGGTGAACTAGACATGGCTGATAGGCCCCCAATGTGCAACGGCTTCGCCGTCAACCTTGACCCTCATGCGTAAGCTCTGACCCAACTCGCAGTATTCTGATAATGCGTGATGCAGGATCCTGGCGAACAGCAGAGCGCCTTTATCGCTATGGTGTTGGCTGTTTAAGTCGAGAGTCGCCTCAACGCCACGTACCCAGGCTAATGGGCCAGGAGCGGTGTAGCGTTCGAAGTTATGGCTGATGCTGGCATGGGTGAGGCTGGTAATGCGTTTATGGTGGCTGGCGTCACCTGGTTGGCAAAACAGCGATAACCAGTCTTTTAATAGCCCAGAACAGTCACTGACTTCGGGTTGTGCATAACGTAACGGGTTATTGGCGATCAGCTGCAGGGCACGCCAAGCTTGGGCGATGTCGGGTACGCCTTGTGGCCGTGAAGGTGAACGCAGCATCTCAACTGCACCAATAGGCAGTGCGATGTCCAATTGGAATTGCGAATGCTGTAATTGATTGGGGAGTAAATGACGTTCACAAACCATGGCCTCTATCGACAGCGATTTCACGCGGTCGATATCAAAACCGGTATTCCCCGGTGACAGGGAAATAAACAGGCTGTCATGGGGCATCATTGGCGAAGTTTTCTGGTCGTTTTTTTCTTTGAATTCACGTCGCCGCCGGATGCTGTATCCCCCGAGATTGTCGTCGTTGTCAAAATGTCCATGCCCATACAGGGGGGAGAATGGAATATTGCCCCCATCGGTTAGTAATCCATTGACGCTTAACACGTGGTGGATGGCATACAGGCGCGGATTCAGCTGATCGACGGTGATTGGGTATTCGACATGCTCATTATTGATAAGAACCGGGCTGCAACGGCGTTTATAAAGATTGATGATCGGCGTAGCAAACAGGCGAAAATCCTGTGCGTGGACGCGTTCGATCAAATGCAGTGGCCGTTGATTCAGGACAAACAGAATCTCGAAGCTGTGTACGCGTTCACCTTGCTTTAAAAAATCATTCAGGCCGTGCAGTTCAAGGCTGAAAAAGCGTGAAGGTGCGGCAAAAAACTCGCGTAGCAGACGGCTACCGGGCAGTTCGCTAAGATTGGTAGGGAGTAATGCTTCATCCTGGCTCAACCCTCCTTGGCGCAGTTGTTCTTTAGTAAGCACCTTAATCAACGGATGCGCTTCCGTTTTTGCCCAGACGACAATGCGTAGCGTGTGATTGAGCAACGTGCTCATCACCTGATTGGCATGCACGATATCCCCAGCCAACGTCAGGTTTAAAGGGGCGAGATCGAGTTCGGATAACGCCGCTACGCCTTGAGTGCTAAGGCGCAGTGCCAGGTGTGCCTGCCCATCGCGTAACTGGCTGGCCACCGCATGTGGCAAGTTGGCCGGGGGAGTGCTGTTACAATCGGCATGCTCAATGGTTACGGGTTGAATTTTCAGCGTGCGCCCGGTTGAAAAATTGGCCCGCCGATGGTTCAACGACCCATCGTTTAACGTCACGCGGCTTCCTTTCGGCAAGATAACGTGTGAATGCCATTGAGGAGAGGTCAGATCGGGCGTCATGGCGATGGTGGCAATTGACGGCAACGGGGTGTACCACAAAGGGGCCAGACGCCCGAGCATTTGCAGCGCAAATTCCGGGTGCTCGTTATTGAGGCGTTCCTGAATGCGCGAACTGAGGAATGCGGTACCTTCAAGCAAACGCTCTACAAAAGGATCGAGCACGCCATCAACATGTAATCCCAGATGCTGGGCAACCTGTGGATGCATTTGTGCAAAGCGTTGCCCATCTTCACGCAGGTAGCGCAACTCTTCGTTGTATAAAGCGAGAAAACTTTCGCTCAGCATAGTGGCCTGTTCCTTTTATCTCTGCGTCGTTCAGATAACGCGTACCATTCCATAGGAGTAATCAAGGGCGATGCGCAGGTTCATCAGATGTTCTTCGCCGGGGAGATTACATCTGGCATGGATATCAAACAGGATGGCCAACACCCAGGTGTGGTCTTTATCTATCAATGGAACCACCTTGATCGAGCGCGGATCCAGGCGTGGTTCAAACGTCGCGATGATGCGTTGTATGTGGCGAGCGAGCTCCATCAGATCGGTATTGATCGGCACTTGCTGGCTTAGGGAAGGGAGGCCGAAATTAACCACGGAAGTTTCGCAATGGGGGTGATGCCTCAACTTCAAGGCAGCGCTGTGAGCAGAGTCATTCAGCAGACATTCAATATCCCGCAGCAAAACTTCACGCCAGTGTGGTAGACGGACATGTTCATGGCGCAGGCTCAATTTATCGAACAGTATCGGGGCAGAAATGGTCATGATTAGCCTTCCCTAGCAGAGCTGAGTGGCTGCTCCAGGTTTCTGGAGCAGCCTGATTGACGCTGTTAAACCCGAGAGTTCAGTTTTAGGTCGTAACCTGATTTGATTACTGCACCCATCGAACCATCGTTTTTTTGCTCTTTGTATTCAATTTCAATACGGGCAAAGTTCAGACTGATCACGTCAGTGGGTAGAACCGTGTCGACATCCAGCTTTTCCGCGATGCCGAGTGGCATATTGCCGACGGTTTTGAACGAGGAAACCAGACAATTACTGAAGGTGACGGTCAGGAAGTCTTGCTGGCCGCTGCCTGATTTACGGCAGACCAATTTAGCCTGTGGAATATGGTCGCCAGTAGCACACATCAGAAACAGCTTCGGCGAGGCTTTGTTACTGACCATACGGAATTCGAAATCTTTCATTTCGACTTTACCGGAGCCGCCACCGCTGCCGAATCCCCAACGGCCTGCGTTCTCTTCTGACCATTGCCAGGCTTGCAATTGGATCCAGCCCGCATAGTTCTGATCCGGCGACTCACCTTCTACCCCTTCAATTTTGAGAAAATAATCCACTAACGCTGCCATTCTTTACTCCTGAATTAATGTCATTAAGTTTGTGTTGAACGATGTCTGTAATGGACTGATTCTTTTAATAAAAAACTCTCTTCGTTAATGCACCTCCTTGTCATGGGTCCTGTGCGTTGCCATAGCGATGCCAGACTCTGCGCGCTGAGCGGCAGAATTATTCTGGGTAAGCGTTTTGGTGTTGCGCTGTTATTGCTCTTTGCCTTCCTTGCTGGAAGGGAGTTTGGAAACCAACCTTAGGGATACCGTCATACCTTCCAACTGGTAGTGAGGGCGCAGGTAGAAATGAGCCCGGTAAAAACCCGGATCGTCTTCCACGTCTTCAACCCGAACTTCTGCGGCAGCCAGCGGTCTTTTGGCCTTGGTGGCTTCCGTGGAAATCGACGGATCGCCATCAACGTAGTTCATCAACCAATCGTTCAGCCAAACTTGCATATCATCACGGGAACGGAACGAACCGATCTTGTCGCGCACGATACACTTGAGATAGTGGGCGAAACGGCAGGTGGCAAAGATGTAGGGCAAGCGTGCAGAAAGTTTGGCGTTTGCGGTTGCATCGGGATCTTCATACTCCGCAGGAGAGTGCAACGTGCACGAACCGATAAACGCAGCAAAATCGGAATGTTTTCTGTAGACCAGCGGTAGGAAACCGGCATTGGACAATTCGTTTTCACGGCGATCGGAAATGGCCAGTTCGGTAGGGCAAGTCAATTCATAACCGCCTTCGTCAGACGGGAAAGCGTATGCAGGAAGCTCTTCAACCGACCCCCCGGACTCAATGCCGCGTATCCGCGAGCACCAACCGTATTCATTGAAAGCACGGTTGATATTGACCCCCATGGCATAGGCTGCATTGGCCCAGGTAAAATCGTCGATGGAATAAGGGCTGACCACTTCTTCGAAGGCGAAATCGTCGATTGGCAGGCTCTTGGCTCCGTAGGGTAAGCGTGAAAGAAAACGAGGCAGCGTCAGTACCAGATAACGCGAGTCATTGCTTTCACGTAGCCGTCTCCAGGGGGCATATTCTGGCGTGGTGAAAATTTTGCCGATATCACGCGGGTTGCCCAACTCCTGCCAACTGTTCATTTGCATGATGCTGGGGGAGGCAGAGGCGATAAAAGGACAGTGAGCGGCAGCGGCTACCTTGGCCAACTCGGTCAATAGGGCGACATTTTGCGGGCTGTGATCGAATTCAAAGTCCCCAATCATGCAGCCAAAGGGTTCTCCACCAAACTGGCCATACTCATGTTCGTAAACCTGTTTGAAGATGGGGCTTTGATCCCAGGCGGAACCACGATAGCGCCGTAGCGTTTTCGCCAGTTCATCTTTACTGATATTGAGTACGCGAATTTTCAGTGTTTCACTGACTTCGGTGTTATCCACCAGATGGTTCAGGCCACGCCAAGCAGATTCCAGTTTCTGAAATTCTTTATGGTGCAGAACATGGTTCATTTGCTCTGAAAGCTTTTCATCGATCTCTGCGACTAAAGATTCGATAGTCAGTACGACATCACGACTGACCTTGACCTTCCCTTTGTTGGCGTAGGCCGCGAGTGTCCCGATTGCCCGGCGGACGGCAGATGACGCTTCATCAGTGCGCGGTCGGAACGAGCGCTTGAGAATTTCGTCTAATTCATTGTTCGCAAAGGTTACCTCAACGTCTGGTAAACCATTGACAGGGGGCTGTTGCAGGTTCTCCACTATTCATCTCCCTCAGAGGCTTCGCTATCCAGATTGTTACCGAGGCTATCAACCGTGCTTTGTGCATCTGTTGCCAAACGCTGTAAGAAGTCGGGCTGTTCAAGAAGCTGTTTAACCACTTCCTCCGCACTGGCCTTACCGTCCATGTAGGTAATCAACTCCGCCAGATGTGTTCGGGCTTGAAGTAGCCTGTCCATTTGAGGTATGCGACGGGCAATGGCGCCAGGAGAAAAGTCATCCATGGATTCGAATTCGAGTTCGATATCCAGTTGTTCTTCGTCATCACTCAATGTGTTATCCACGTAGAACTTGAGCCGTGGCTTAATGGCACGCATACGGGCGTCAAAGTTGTCCTGATCGAAGGTCAGGAATTTACGGTCTTCAACGGCGGCGAGTGGTTTATCTCGATGACCAGAAAGATCTGCCATCACGCCAGTCACAAATGGCAGTTCTACCTTTTTGTTAGAACCGTAAATCTCGACGTCATATTCTATTTGCACCCTTGGGGCATTATTTCTGCCAATGAACTTCTGAGAGCTTGAATCTTTGGTCATCTCTATATCCTCATCAAACCATCTGGGGTTACTTTCCGGTAAATTGTTGTAAAGCGATCAAAGACTCTGGAAGCAGGTCTTCTACGATAGAAACGAAATCCATGCCGATCATCTGTTTGCTACGGCGTATGAATATGGGTGCAGGATGGCTAGGCTCAAAATGTTGGAAATACTCTAAAATGCGATCGAGCATAATAATTATTTCTTGACGTGAGCGAATGTGTATGTTTTCAACGGGTGGAAAAGTTTCTTTTGTTGGCGCAGACGTTAATATGTCCTCGCCAAGGCTAATATCATTATTATTTTTGTGGTTATTTGTTTGTGTAAGAAACGTAATGCATTTCGCTAAAAAAATATGTAGTTGATCACAAATTAATTGATAACTGTCGGAGTATTGATTAGCGTATTCTTCAATTATTTTAATTTTCTTACTAATACTATTGAATTGCTCCAGTAAATCAGGGTGATTATTTTTTTGAAAGTAGGCATTCACACTCAATAGCTGAGTGGATGATATCAGTGGATAACGGAGTAACTCATTTGCGTTTGACTCCGAGCTGATCAATTCTTGTACAGTGAATAGATGTTCTACTGTTAAACGCGAAGATTTCAATTCAGCAATACACTGTGCGGTTGATAGCCAGCCAAGCGCAGTAGCGTGCCCGCTATTGACGGGGATATCTTCAGATAGCGGGTAGATTGAATCAGGGTTTTCTGCAATACGGTCAGTCAGTTTTGCTAAACCGCGAAATAAGGCTGACACTCCTTCCAGGTGCATATTGGCTCGGATGAGCCACAGCATTACCCGTAAGTCATAGCATTGCTCGAGTAGTTTTTCACATTGTTCAGCGATGAGCTGCCAATTTATTTTGGGTGGTTCATGCGACGTAGAAAGTGGGTCGGAAGATTCGTCTTGTTGTGCTAAAGTCGCTTCTATTTCGCTATATAGTGGGTCGAATTCGACGCCAAATAGATCTTGAGAAAATGTTGCATCCATATTATTACCCTCCCTTTAAGCCTACAAACTAATTTGTGCGATAACAGCACACATATTTGAGAATGTTCTTATTTTTGCGGTGAGTTACATGAATTTTTATTTCTTGCTAATTCAATGACTATAATTATTAGTCCGTGTTAGGATTAGAATGCAGGGATAAATTTTGAAATCTGACTTTTCACCCTCTAAAGATTACTTGCCATATCGTTACTATGATTTGCGTGATGTGGATATTGCAGATCAAAGGATGTCACCATGAAAAAGCGGGTATATACTGATTTTGCTTGGGAGTGTTTGAGAAGGAACCCTCAGTACATAAGTGACTGGGAAGCCGCTATGCTAAAAGAGGGGCGCCGTGTTAGTGATATATCGGATAGTGTTGTAAAAACACAAAATGTTTTAGATCTTGAGGCTGAAAAAAAATGGGGTTTAATGAAGTATGTTGACCCTAATAACCCGGACCCTATCGATGTCTTTTGGTCTCCCAGGCTCAGCAAGCGTTCTATTAGATTAGCCCTCAGTACTTACGGTGATTTCACCTGGGGTAGTATCACGTGTAAGCCAGAAGTTCATCAGCGTACTCTCCAATTGATGGATGATACGCTCTGCATAAAAATATTCAATAATAACAACTACTTTCAGTTTTTTGCTGACGGAGGTATTACGCTAAATGAGAATTCAAATTTATTCTTGTATATCCCTTTGAGCTTGAAAACTAACACAATTAGCAGGAATATTGATATTATAAAAAGTATTATCAACAATCGATGTGAAACTGATGAGAAAGAGAAGCATTGTTTAGACTTGCTTAAAGCTATTGATGATAGAAATCAAGGTCTTACGCACAAAGATATCGCCTCGGAGATTTTTGGTGAAGAAAGAGTAAGAAATGAATGGTCATCAGATAGTTGGTTGCGGGCGAACATTCGCTACAGGCTTAAAAAAGCCAACGACCTGATTACTAGCGGTTATCTTAATTATCTTTAAATTTGTCATCCTGACTAAGCAACACCTAAGCTACTTCTCTAACACATTGGTTTTTTCAATGGGGGATCAATGTCCCCCCTCCTTCTTTCAAGCATTCATGCTGAACCAGATTGGGTCTGCTGAATTCGAAGTTACAAAATCTATTCTCAGAAAATACTTAGTCCCATCCATCATATTCATTAAAATACAGCTACTCTAGTTATGTATTCTGCTTGGTTATACCTAAGAGCCTATTCTAATGTCTTAAATAACGCAGCCAACATCCAAGCAACTTGAAGTATGACGGGTATATACCCATATATACTTAGTGGGTATTGGCTGCCTAGGCAGTAACTATTTATTTCATCGTCACGTCCACATCACCAAAATACTTTTTCGACAGTTCGGCAATTTTCCCTTGTTGTTTTACTTGAGTGATGGCTTCGTTCAGTTGTTTCAGCAGCGCAGCATCCTCTTTGCGCAGGCCGAAAGCGATACCTTCACCCAGAATTTTGTCGTCTTTCACCGCCTCACCGACAAAGGCAAAACCTTTGCCATCAGGGTGCGCCAGAAAACCGCTCTGCCCGGCAGGTGCCATGATCAGCGTGGCATCCAGGCGGCCTGAAGTCAGATCGAGATACACTTGGTTTTGATCCTGATAAGACACGACATCGACGCCCTGTGGAGCCCAGTGCGTATTGGCATAATTTTCCTGAATTGATCCCTGCAGGACCCCGACACGTTTACCGGCCAACGACTTGGCGTTTGGCAGCAGGCCGCTGTCGGCTTTAGCGATCAAGCGGTTGGGCACCTGATAAATCGAATCGGTGAAGGCAATTGCCTGACGGCGCTGGTCAGTAACGTTCATTGCCGAGTTGATCGCTTCGAATTTACGCGCCTGTAGCGCTGGGATCAGGCTGTCGAATGAGGTTTCTACCCAACTGCATTCAAGTTTTGCCGCAGCACAGACGGCATTCCCCAAATCGATATCAAACCCTTCCAACTGGCCGCTGGCGGATTTGGATTCGAACGGCGGATACAGCGCTTCAATACCAAAGCGCAGCTTGTTCTCTGCCGCACAAGTAGAACCAGCAGCCAACAGGCAGCCAGCCGCGATCAGCATATTTAAAGTTTTTTTCATCAATGCTTTCCTATGGTCAGGAATCAAGGGGTTACACCAGGCACAGGCGGCGTGCGCCTTCCAGCAAGGTGTCGTTATCTTTTGAGAAGCTCAAGCGGATAATGCCGGTGTTGGTGCCATCACTGTAAAAAGCCGATAGCGGGATAGTGGCCACTTTGGCTTCACGGATCAAACGCACCGCAAAGTCATTGTCACTTTCACTGCTGAAGCCGCTAAAGCGGGCCAGCATAAAGAAGCTGCCCTGGCTTGGCAGTAATTCAAAACGCGAAGCTTGCAGCGCATTGGCCAATAAATCGCGTTTCTGCTGATAAAAATCCGCCAGCCCCAGGTAGCTTTGCGGGTTATTTAATGCCGCCGCGAAGGCGTGCTGCATCGGGGTATCCGCAGAGAACATCATAAACTGGTGCACTTTGCGGATCTCATCCATCAGCGCCGCCGGTGCCAGGCAGTAGCCGACGCGCCAGCCGGTAACGTGGTAGGTTTTGCCGAACGAAGAAACGATCACGCTACGTTCTGCCAAGGCCGGATGCCGCGCCATGCTGTGGTGAATGCCACCGTCGAACACCACGTGCTCGTAAACTTCATCAGACAGAATGACGATGTCGGTATTGCGCGTCAGCGCGGTCAGGCGTTCGATATCCTGCTCGTTGAATATACAGCCGGTAGGATTGTGCGGGCTGTTGACGATGATCATCCGCGTTTTGCTGTTGATCGCGGCGGCGACTTCGTCCCAATCGATCTGCAAATCTTGCAGTGAAAGTTTGATGCCAACCGCTGTTGCGCCCTGCAGGCGGACGATCGGGGCATAGCTGTCGAAGGCCGGTTCAAAATAGATCACTTCATCGCCAGGGTGTACCAGCGCGCTGATGGCGGAATAAAGCCCTTCGCTGGCGCTGGCAGTGACCGTGATTTCGTCATCTGCGTCATAACGTGCACCGTACAGGCGTTCAACTTTTTCTGCCAAAGCGTGACGCAGAGCGGCTACGCCACTCATGGGGGCATATTGGTTATGACCTGCACGCATGGCTTGGGCGACACCTTCAACCAACTGCAAGTCGCAGGCAAAATTCGGTGCACCTTGCGACAGGTTGAGGGCCTGATGCTCGGTACTCAGTTGGCCAATCACGGTAAAAATGGTTGTGCCGACGTCCGGCAGTTTCGAACGTTGAGAGCAGGCGCTCTGCATGGTGGGCTCCGGGCAAAAGAATCAAGTGTGGAACGATTAAGCATGAGTTAGGATCGGCGAACAAGAGAAAATTTGTCATGCTAGCCATGCGTCTGGATCATGCCAGAAAAGAGTTTTTTGCGTTAATAGAGGTTTACTCATGCAGACATCGTTACCTTCGCTCGACGTGCTGAAAACTTTTGTGGTGGTGGCGCAGCGGCTTAATTTCACCCATGCGGCGCAGGCGCTGCATTTGACGCAAGGGGCGGTCAGCCGCCAGATCCTCGGCCTGGAACAGCAACTGGGTTATCCACTGTTCAGCCGTCGGGCGCGCGGGCTGGTGCTAACCGCACAGGGCGCGTTGCTGTTGGCCCCGGTACAACAGGCGCTGGAACAACTGGACGAGGCATTGATGCGTGCGGGAGCACAACCGGGTACGCTGCGGATTAAATGCCCAACCTGCGCGATGCGCTGGGTATTGCCGCGTATCATCCGATTACAGAATGAGCGGCCAGAGATGCATATTGAACTGACGGCCTCGGTGTCGCACGGCGTAGATTTCAGCACCGAGCATTTCGACGCTGCCGTTGTGTTCGGTGAACCGCAGAGAAAACGCCTGGTGGTACAGCATTTATTTGATGAAATCCTGACCCCGGTTTGCACCCCCACTTATTTGCCTGCGTTGAATCGGCCACCGATCCCGACCGATCTGGTAGATAAAACTCTGCTGCACCCGACGCGCGATCGTCGCGATTGGCTGCTGTGGTTGAAAGTGGCCGGGCATGAAACATTGCCCTCAACCAAGGCGCAGCATTTTGATACGCTCGATCTGGCGACGAGCGCGGCACTGCAAGGGTTTGGCATTGCGATTGGCGATCTCTGCCTGCTGGAAGAAGACATTCAGGCCAACCGTATTGTGACGCCGTTCCCGCTTAGCGTGTGCAGCGGTGCGGCTTACTATCTGGTTTATCCGGAACGTGCGGTTGTGCCTGCTGCCCTGACCGTACTGGTGGATTGGTTAGGGGCTGAAGCGCAGGCAAGCCGTGCCAGAGTGGAAAAGTACCGTTGGTAGCCAATGCCCGCTGTTCTGAGCAGGCGTTTTCCCGGCCAGGACGCCGTTACTTTTTCATCATCGCTTTCAGATTGGCGAATGGGTTATGTGTCGCCACACCGACGTCTTTTTGCGCGTCTTCGCCTGCGATAACCGTTGAACCGTATTGATCGGCCTCGGTGTATTTAGAGTGTTCGTGATCGTGGCAATACAGACACAGCATCTCCCAATTGCTGCCATCTTCCGGGTTATTGCTGTGATCATGATCAATATGATGCACCGTCAGTTCACGCAGGTTGGAGTAAACAAATTCCCGCGAGCAACGCCCACATACCCATGGGAAGATCTTCAATGCTTTTTCGCGATAACCCACTTCCAGCTTCGCGTAGTTTTTTGGAATATATGCCATGTGGTGCCTACTGATTGAGAACAAAGTTGCGATTAATATTATCACAAACGGTTGGGTTGCCGAGTATCGGCTGTTAGGTAAGCCTCTAGCATTCTGGTTGATGAATACTTGCAGTTTGGTGGCATCTGTTAGATAAACCAGAAAAAACATAATAATGCGTTACGAACTTTACACAGTGAGGCAGGGATGACATTGCGCGATCGGCTGTTGGCGTTACTGGTAGTGGTTATCTGGGGGATGAATTTTGTCATTATCAAATACGGCCTGCAGGGAATGCCACCGTTTTTGTTGGCTGGTTTACGGTTCTTACTGGTCGTGTTTCCCGCCATATTGTTTGTGCCACGGCCTAAACTGCCGTGGAAATGGTTAGTGCTGTATGGTTTGACGATGAGCTTTGGGCAGTTTGCCTTTCTTTTTTGTGCCATCAAGGTGGGGATGCCCGCGGGGTTGGCTTCATTGGTGCTACAAGCACAGGTTTTCTTCACGCTGTTATTGGGAATGTTGGTTTTTGCCGAGCGATTGCGTATACACCACGTAATCGGAATCGTGGTTGCTACTATGGGGATGCTGTTTCTGGCGCAGGCCAGCCTGCAGACTAAAGGTGCTTCTGCGGTGCCCTTGGCTGGCTTGTTGCTAACGCTGGGAGCGGCATTTTCGTGGGCCATCGGTAATCTCACCAACAAAAAGATTATGGCAACATTTCCACAGCAGGGGATTTTGCCACTGGTGGTATGGAGTGCACTGATTCCTATCGTGCCGTTTTTTGTATGCAGCGGGCTGTTTGATGGTCGTCAGCAGGTGCTTGATAGTCTGCTGAATCTGCAAATAGGGAGTGTAGGGGTGATCGTGTATCTGTCGTTTGCTGCAACCCTGTTGGGTTACTCCATCTGGGGCAACTTATTGGCGCGTTACGAAACCTGGCGAGTGGCACCGCTGGCGTTATTGGTGCCCCTGGTGGGATTAGTCAGCGCTTGGTTGTTGATGGACGAGGCGCTGTCTTGGTTGCAGGTTAGCGGAGCGCTGCTGGTGTTGGTGGGGATGACGGTGAATACTTTTGGGTTGCCTTGCAGGGGAATGACGACCAGAAAATAATCGGCGACAGGGCAATTTCGTTCAATACACTTTCACTGCAAAGCGGCACGCTGGCACCTGTGTAATTTTTACAGGTGCTGATTATGACGCTTTATCTTTCTATGGCCGCCTTTGCTCTGGCGTCCTCTATTACGCCCGGCCCGGTGAATATTGTGGCACTCAGCAGCGGGGCGCAATTTGGTTTTAATGCCAGTTTGCGCCACGTCAGCGGGGCTACTCTGGGTTTTACCTTACTGCTGGTGTTGATCGGCCTTGGCCTGCACGAGGTATTGACGTTGTGGCCAGGGCTGACGCAGTTGATCCTTCTGGCTGGTGTCGGTTTTCTGCTTTATATGGCTTATCAGCTTGCAGCCAACGATGGTCAACTGGGGCGGGGTGAGCGGCAAAATGCGCCTTCTTACTGGTATGGCGCTTTGTTGCAATGGCTGAATCCGAAAGCCTGGCTGGCGTCGATAGCTAGTATGGGGGCGTTTGTGGGGGACGGCGAGATGCGGCTGTTGTGGCAGTTTGCGGCGATCTACTTTGTGATTTGCTACGCCTCGGTGGCTTGTTGGGCTTATGCGGGTGCAATGCTCAGCGGCCTGTTGCAGAGCGCACGTAACGTACAGCGCTTCAACCGTTTGATGGCGCTGCTTTTGGTGGCCAGTGCCTGCTATTTATTGGCTGAAGGGATTTGATACTGGCCAGGAGTGGCCGCTAACAGTTGTTTGAACGTGCGCTGAAAGTGCGCCTGATCGGCAAAGCCACTTTCACTCGCGGCTGCGGCGATAGGGAAGCCGCGTTTTAACAGCCGGTGACCATACTGGATGCGTTGGTTAACCAGATAGGCGTGCGGCGTCATACCGTAGCGCTTTTTGAACGCCCGGATCAGGTAAGAGGGCGATAAGCCGGACGCCTGACAGATCGCCTCTAAGGTCAATGACTGAGTGCAATGGTTGCGGATAAATACGGCGGCGGTCTCCAGCTTGGGATTGAACTCCAGCGCTAAAGTGGGTGCCGTTCCCAGGCACAGCGTCAACTCACTGAAGTAATCCACCAGTGCGATCTGTTTTTCCAAATGGTTGCGCAGCGGATCGATCAACAAGGCATAAAGGTGGTTCAGGCCAGCGAACAAGCGTGGATCTTGGCTAGCAATAGCCGTAAATGGGGTAAACCCTTCATGTCTGCTGCGCGTATTTTCCTGCTGCAACCGCGCGAGCCAGGCGGTGTCGATATAAAACATGATATAGGACCAGCGCCGATCGCCAATCGGGTTGCAGCCATGCGCTTGCTGTGGGTTGATGATCACCACATCACCGGTTTTTACCTGCAACTGCTGTTCACCATTGATATAGCTACTGGTGCCTGCGGTAATGGCACCAATCGAGAAAAACTCGTGGCTATGCAGTGAGTAACAGATTTTACGGCCATCGGCGATGGCACGCGCTTCAACAAACGGCAAGCGTTCGTCGCGCCAGAATTGTGGGGAGTGATCGGCCATGCGGCTTTCCTTGGCGGCTGGAGAGGTGTGAACTGTTATAGCGTAAAGTGACAGGGTAAGGAATGGCTGTGTTAACCTTTGCGGTGTATACCCTTCATACTTCAAGTTGCTTGGGTGTTGGCTGCCTTCACTCACCCCAGTCACTTACTTGAGTAAGCTCCTGGGGCTTCGTTCAGTTGCCGCCTACAAGCAACTCGAATTATTTTGGGTATATACCCGTCTTGCTTCAAGCAACTCGGATTATTTTGGGTGTATTTCTGTAACCCTCTTGAAATCCACTGGATATGGGGAATGCGACAACATGAAGAAATGGACTCATTGGCTGACTCTGCCGCCTGTGGTGCTGGTCGCCTGCGCCGCGAGCATGTTGGGCACGCGTAGCCTTGCGGTTGAGTACTGGCAGTGGCATCTGCCCACTCTATTAATCACGGGGATGCTGTTGTTGGCTTCTGTCGCGCTGACGCTCAGTGCCTGCCTGCATTTTTTCCGGGCAGGTACCACGCTGCACCCAGAAAAACCGCAGCAGGTTAATGCGTTGCTGGTCAGCGGTATCTTCCGTTTCAGCCGCAACCCGATCTACCTGGGGCAGCTACTGCTGTTGGCCGCCTGGGCGGTGTTATTGGGGAGTGCTGGCGTTTGGTTTTGGTGGTTGGTGTTTTTCATCTATCTGCACAAGGTGCAGGTTCCACGCGAGGAGGCGTTTCTCAGTGCACGTTTCGGGGCTGACTATGCGGCGTTTTGCCAGCGGGTGCGGCGCTGGCTGTAACGTTGTTTCAGGTTGGGGCTCCCCGGCGGTGCACCGGGGAAGCGATCACTCTGCGTTACGTGCCAATAGCTGGCGTTGATGTTCGTCGCTGGCGGCCTGGATTTCGTCCAGAACCGATCCGACGTCAGCGCGTTTACTGCTTTCGGTAAACTTACCGGTCAGTTCGGTTTCTGGCGTCAGATTACCTTCCTGATATAGCGCCCAAATCTCTTTGGCGTACTTGCTGCCCAGCAATTCTGGCGCATATTGGCCGTAATACTGGGTCATGTTGTTGATATCGCGTTCGAACATGCTTTTAGCATGGTTGTTGGCGGCGGCGTCCACCACCTGCGGCAGATCGATAATCACTGGCCCGTCTTTATCCATCAGCACGTTAAATTCAGAGAGATCGCCGTGCACCAAACCAGCGCACAGCATGCGCACCGCATAGTTCATCATCAGCGCGTGATCGTGGAGCGCCTGCTCAGGCGTTAACATCACATCGCTCAGGCGCGGAGCAACCAGGCCTTCGTCGTCGGTGATCAGTTCCATCAGCAGCACGCCGTCCAGACAGATGTCCGGCTGTGGCACCCGCACACCGGCTTTGGCAAGCAGGTGGAGAGCATCCACCTCGGTATTCTGCCAGGCTTCTTCCTGCTGTTGGCGGCCAAATTTGGAGCCTTTGCTCATGGCGCGCGCATCGCGGCTGTTGCGTACTTTGCGGCCTTCCTGATAATGCACGGCCTGCTTGAAGTTACGTTTTTCGGCTTCTTTATACACTTTGGCGCAGCGGATCTCTTCACCGCAGCGCACGATAAATACGTCGGCTTCTTTGCCACTCTTCAAACGGCGGATGACATCATCGATCAGGCCATCATCCACCAATGGCTGGAGTCGTTTTGGAATTTTCATGCAGCCTTGTACCCTATTTAGGCCCCGGTGTGAATGGTTTGCTTGCGTTGATACTCTAAATTTAGACCAAAAAGGCAAAAGTTAGTTTATTGCCGGTATGATATCAAGCGCTGCAAAACTGGCCATAGTTTACATTGATTCTGCCAATACCTATAGACGGCACTGCCGCTGTTGCTCGGGAAAGCCGAAGGTTGCCAGGAGTCCAGGCTGGTTGTGTTGGCTCCGTTGCATCAGGCTATTGTGGCGAAAAAACCTTCTCCGCGATGAAGTCCAAAAATCGACCTCCATCTTCAAGCAGGTCACTGGGGGCATGTTTTAAAATTTTCTTTTTATCTTCAGACCTTATATAAAGTAAGAAGGTGTCTGAAAATATGGAGGGTTTGATCAAGTAAATAGAAACCCCCTCATTGTACATTTCCAGATATTTACTGCCGATCAGAGTTTCTTTACTTTTAATGGTGGAGTATTTTTTCGCCAAGCCTGAACCCAGAATGCCAAAGGTATTGCCTTTAAATTGCAGCTGTAATGCCAGCAGGTTTTTACTCTGGTCAAATAATACCAAAACATTTTCGAGCTCTTCAAAAACAATGTCTTTACGCACGTCTTTATGGGTGTTGGGATTCTCTTGATAAATGTTACCTTTCAATAGGTTATTGAAACCGATATTCACTGCATTAGGGTGGGTTTGCTTAAATCTATCCTCTGTCGTCTGGCCAAACTTGACCGTAAGCGTACCTGTGCTGCTTGCAACACCGTTGCTGCAAAAAAGGTAACTCAAAGATGAGAGTAAAAAGAAACTTAAAAAAAACCTGACAGTCATAATCAAATCCTCTGGTTATTATAAAAATAATTAATCCTTGTCAATTTTTTGAAAAGATAGCGTTGATATTTTCAATACAATCGTATCTGCTCGTTATTCTTTCACTCTATTACTATTTTAATTTTTATGTGCTTTCTATCAAATAATATTGCTGAGTAATATCATCTGGTTAGTTCAAGTCCCTTTCATCAGAAAAGAATTTCTTACGTTGTCACTACGGTTATAGTTTTGTCAATATGATATTTTCGAAACGATATTGTCAGGTATGCCCCAAATAATTTTGGTTATGGCCTGTTGAATTGTGAACGCCTTCACTAAACCGCTTTTCCCCTTATGTGAAGATACAACTTATTGATAACAAAAGAGCAACCTAAACAGGGAGTAACGGGTATGATGTGGCACCCGATGGCAGTTTCTGCGTTGGTCACTCTGGTGGTGATCGTGCTGTGGGCGACGTCCCGTCTGCCTGAGTATCTGGTTGCTCTGCTATTTTTTGCAGCGGTAATGCTACTGCAACTGGCACCAGCCGGTGTAGTGTTCTCTGGTTTTGCCTCTTCGGCATTTTGGCTGGTATTGAGCGGTTTTGTTTTGGGCGCAGCCATCCGCTCAACCGGGCTTGCCGATCGGCTTGCCAACCGTATTTTGCCTTATCTGGCAAACTCCTGGTTGCGGTTAGTGGGGGGCGTGGTAGCGATCAGCTACGCATTGGCGTTTATCATGCCATCGAATATGGGGCGCATCACATTGTTGATGCCAATCGTTATGGCCCTGGCGGGGCGTGCAGGGCTGGCTGAGGGTTCACGTGGCCGGATTGGTTTGGCGTTAGCCGTGGGTTTTGGCACTTTCCAACTTTCTGCCAGCATTTTGCCTGCCAATGTACCCAATCTGGTAATGAGTGGAGCGGCTGAAAGCACATTTGGTATTCATTTCACCTACATTACCTACCTGGTGTTACATGCTCCGATCCTGGGGATCGCCAAAGGAGCGCTGCTCACGTTCTGTATCTGCTGGTTATTTCGCGCTACTCCGCAAAAAGTGGAGAGAACAAGGGAACAGGTTGCGCTGAGCGCAGCAGAGTGGCGGCTCATTCTCCTGCTGTTTATCACGGTGCTGTTATGGCTCACCGATCGTTGGCATGGTATGGCCCCGGCCTGGGTTGGTTTAGCCGCCGCCTGTTTCTGTTTGTTACCGCGCATTGGCTTCCTGACCGGTGAGCAATTTGCTGCCGGGGTCAATATCCGCACCTGTATTTATGTGGCGGGCATCTTGGGGTTAACGGCGTTGGTGAGCCACTCCGGGTTGGGGAACTGGCTAGGGAATGCGTTGCTGAATGTGATACCGCAAAATCAGGAGCGGCCATTTGTTGCCTTTGCTTCACTGATTGGCATCACCACGCTATTGAACTTTGTTGTGACGGCTAACGGCGTGCCTGCGTTGTTCACCCCATTGGCGCAGGTGTTGGCGGATGGCAGTGGCTTGCCGTTGCTCACGGTATTGATGACGCAGGCGATCGGTTATTCTACGCCGCTGCTGCCATACCAGGCATCGCCGATTGTGGTGGCCATGGGTATGGGCAAAGTTCCGCCGCGTGAAGGCTTGAAGTTGTGCCTGCTGTTGGCCGTCCTGACCTTCGGGCTACTGGTGCCGTTGGATTACCTGTGGTTCAGGTTATTGGGCTGGATAGGTTAAACAGAGAAGGGCAGTAGGATGGAAGCACTACGCACAGCAATTGAAAAACAGGTGCTCAGCCTGACCGGGCTGGCACTTGGTGGGATCGATTTTGAGAACCCACCCGGCGATCCGGGGCTGTTTGGCCCGCAATCGGTGACCTGGCAAGTGCATAGTGATTTTACTGCCATGCTGTGTGGCGGCGTCAGCGCATTGTTGCTCCAGATGTTGCATCCGCTGGCATTGGCTGGCGTTTGGGATCACTCCAATTTCCGCGAGGACATGCTGGGCCGCTTGTGTCGCACCAGTCAGTTTATCTCCGTCACCTCTTTTGGCCCCACGGCGGAAGCCGAACGCCTGATCGCTAAAGTTAAAGCCATTCACCTGCAGGTTACCGGCACGGGGAACCGTGGTGAACCTTATGCTGCCAGCGATCCGTCTTTGTTAACCTGGGTGCATGTGGCAGAAAGTAGCCGTTTTCTGGCTTCATATCTGCGTTACCGCAACCCACATCTCTCTCCGGCCCGGCAGGATGCCTATTACCAGGAAGCCGCTCGCGTTGCTGAAGCGTTGGGCGCGCGTGATGTACCCACCTCATGCGCAGCAGTGGCCGATTACCTGCAACAGATGCGCCCGCAACTGATCTGTGACGAGCGTACTCTGGCGGTGGTGCGTATTCTGTTGGCGGCCCCGGTTCCCAGTGCATTGGCGCGGCCATTTGGTGCTCTGGTGATGCAGGCCGGTATCGATCTGCTGCCCAACTGGGCGCAGCAGCAGTTGGGGTTTACTCTGGGGAAAGCCAAACGGCGCTTGGTACGGGTTGGGGTAAGGGGCGTCGCACGAGTTTTACGTGCTGCGGTGCGCAATGGGGCTTATCCACGAGCGGTACGGCGGATGGCGAAAACGGTGGATTAACGTTGGGAATACATAGCGCTATATTTGGTATAGTGCGTGGCATTATTCTGTGCCGTAACCTGATTGAGGTGATATGAACGAGTCAACCTTACTTGCTGAAGTGAGCAATGAGAACCAGACACTGGTTGCCGTAGTTCAGCAAGACAGTCGTGCCGCCTATTTTTATATCTACCCAACAGAAGAGTATGAAGAGCGCTTTCAGGTTCGGGCCTGCTGGCTGCGTAACCTTGGTATTGCTCCTTTGCAGGAGGATCTGGCGGCTATTGAGGCCGGGCAACCGCCAATGCTGGCCGCTGAGTATTGCCGCAATCCGGCAGGGGAAGAGCCGCTGGATGCGCAAGGGTTGGTGGTGGTCTGGGCGGAAAGCGATGACGGTGCGGCGTTGTGGTATCACGGGCAATTGTTGGCGGTGATACCCGGTTGGAGCCTGTATATCGAGCACTCAGCCTGCTATTCCGCCAGCTGTATCAAAGAAAGTTCGCTGGTTTATCCGCTGGGCTGTGCCTCAACCAATACACAGTATGCACTGGCGGAAAACACCCGGCAGTTCTGGCGCAGTTGGCAGCGCGAAGAGGGCAATCCGTGGTCGAAAATGCAAAGCGAATATCAGGCCTGCTATGCGCAACATTTTGGCCCCTCGGTGAAGTATTACGCCATCGATCAGGGCAAGTGGCCACCGATGGCTATCACCCAGCATGAACGCGACGGTATTTACTATTTTTTGACTCTTGGTGTCAGCATTCGGCCCATGCCGTGGGTTGAGATCCTGTTTAATGACGATGCTGCGCAGTATCGGCGTATGGAGATGGGGATCGCCATCGACGGCCAGTACATGAGCGAAGATCAGGCCGTTCAGATGGCGAGCGCGTTAGCGGGTTTTGCCCATGTGCCTTGGGCAAAAGTCACCTGGTTTGGCGAAGGGCACACGATCGTATCTGAAGCGGTTCCGCTGGGCTACGAAGGCTATGTGCTTTCTTCCTCCTTCTACCCGTACAGCGAGCATTTAACCTTGCCGCAGCAGTATGGCGATCCGGTGAATATATTCTGGGCCAGCCCGGTATTTGCAACTGAGCGTGAACGGGCGCAGGCAACGCCAAACGGTGGGCACGAACTGGTGAGCAAACTGCGTGAGCAGGGCGTTGACCATATTTTCCGCCCACGGCAACCGCTGTAGGCTATTAACGGAGAGGGCTATGAAATCAGCGTTGTTGATTATTGATGTGCAAAAAGGATTGTTTGTGCCGCCGCCGGCAGAAGCCGATGCGGTGATTGGGCGCATTAACCAACTGAGTGAACGCGCTCGCCAGGCAGGCGTGCCGGTGATTTTTATTCAGCACCAGACCGCGCACGATGAACTGCGCCATGGCAGCGATGCCTGGCAGATCCACCCGGATTTGCAGGTAGAGGCCAGCGATCAGCGTATCGAAAAAACCACGCCAGATTCATTCTTGCGTACCCACCTGGGCAAACTGCTGATCGCCAATGGCGTTACGCAACTGGTGATCTGCGGCTATTCCACGGAGTTCTGTGTGGATACCACCACCCGCCGTGCCGCAGGTCTGGGGTATCCGGTGGTGTTGGCGGCGGATGCACACACCAGCCACGACAAACCGCATGCCAGTGGGTTGCAGATTCGGGCACATCACAATGCTACGTTGTCGAATATTCAGAGTTTCGGCATCCCGATCCGCGCGGTTCCTGCAGAAGAGATCTGTTTTTGAGGGGCGATAACGCAGACTGCTGACAAAGCTCGTTATTAGGGGGAGCGCCCCTCTGTGTGCTAGACCCAGGTATCTCGGGCTAAAAGACCACTTTGTCATCAAGCTCTAACGGGCCTTAACGGCCCGTTTTGACGGTTTGCACCAAATTATCAGGCGCTCTGGTCGGTAATCGGCTGTTTGACAATAAATACATATGAAAGCGCACCGATAATGGTCACGCAGGAACTGATGATCAGAGCCAGGCTGAACGAGTGGGTGGTGTCCAATATCCAGCCAGTGACCACCGGGGCGAATGAGGCAAACACGAAACTGGCAAAATTCTGAATACTGCCCACTGAAGCAGTCATGCGTGAAGTGACCGCGACGTGGATCAGCCCCCAGCAGGAGGTTCCGGCAAAGTGGATGCAGAACAGCGCCATACTGATCAACGCGACGGCGCTGGTGGTGGTGGTCGCCTGAGCCACGATAGAGGTAAATGCGGCGGATAACAGCATACCGGTGACAATACAGATTTTGCGGCTTTTGAGCGGGGCCATGCCACGGCGCACCAGGAAGTCGGTGACGAATCCGTTAGACAGCATGCCTGCGGCACCAAACAGGAATGGGATCGCCGCCAGCATACCGGTGCTCTTCAGATCCAGATGGTAAGTGGTTTGCAAATAACCTGGCAGCCACGCCAGATACAGCCAGGCGGTGTAGTTGATGCCGCTAAAACCGATCATCATTCCCCACATGGTGCGGTTTCTGAACAGTGCCCGCCACTCCTTGAAATTCATTGGTTCACGGCCTGCGCTGACGCTGCCCGCATTAAGATAATTTTGCTCCTGCTCACTCAAATCGATGTCTTGGCGGTTGCGGTACAACATGTACCAGCCGATGGACAGGACAATCCCCAGCAGGCCAATGGTGATAAACATGCCTCGCCAGCCGAGCAGCAACATCATGGCGGTGAGGATTGGCGGGCTGATGGCCAAGCCGATGGTGGACGCTGAGTTGAAAATGCCCATCGGCATACCGCGATCTTTGATGTTGAACCAATCGTTAATGACTTTAACGCCGCACGGGTTCATTGGTGCTTCGCCGATGCCCAGGCCGATACGCACCCAGATAAACTGGGTGAAATTGTGGATCATCCCGGAAATGGTCTGGAACAGCGACCAGACGAACATCCCGATGCCGAGCATAATGCGTGGCCCTTTGCGATCCAGCAGCGGGCCGCAGGGCAGTTGTGCGATACCATAAGCCAGTGAGAAAGCTGAGAGCAGCAGGCCGATTTCTGTGCCGCTCAGGCCCATTTCTTCACGGATCGTCGAGTTCGCCACAGAAAGTGAACTGCGATCGAGAAAATTAATGATGGCGGCAAGAAATAACAGAATCATCGCGGTAGTCTGGATTTTTTTAATTCTTGCCGAACGTACTATTATTCCGCCAGGTGGCATCGGATGGATAGAATCGGAATAATTCTCCTCCAGTTCTTTTCCCTGTTTGATGGTGCTTATTTTTTCCATTCTTTTTCTCTCCAGCATTCCACATTAATAATAATTATTACTCCTGGGTATGAAGCAGGATAATTTGTAGGGTGATGTCAATCTTATTGGCTTTACGAAAATAAGCCTAAGTGGCGAGAATATTCGGCGGTGCTTTTTTTCATCGGTTCCGTGCGGCAGTTATAATTTTCCTGTTTTTTATCGGTTTTAAATAAGGTTTTAAGCTGTTTTTTATCGATAAAAAACAGCAAGGCTTAGAGAGTATTCTGCTGGATAGAACGAATCATCGACTGTTTTGCCGTATCGAGATGGCGGTGCAACTCGCGAGCCGCATCCTGATCGCTACGGCAGATGAGTGCGCTCAAAATCGCCATATGTTCTTCAATCGCAATAATATTGCGTTGTTTGAGATCGGTTTCATCCCACTGGTAGTGAAAGTGGAAGATCACCGAAATGATTTCCAGCGACTGGTTGAAGAAAGGGTTATTGGCTGCCGACAGGATCAGCCCATGGAAATCCCGGTCCAACTCGGAGAACAGCCGGTAATTGTCGCTGATGGTGTCACGCAACTGACGGTGGCGGCTCAGTAACTCCTTGGCTTGCAGCCAGCGTTCATCCTGGGCGGGCAGGTTGATAAAGCGCGAGAGGGCGTGGGTTTCCAGCATCTGGCGCAGCTCAAAAAGCTGCTCGGCGTAGTTCTGATCGAGCTTTTTCATACACCATTGGCCGCGCCGCACGTTATCGATCAGATTGTAGCGGCTAAAGCGCAGCAGAAATTCTCTGACCACCATCGGGCTGACGTTGACCGTGCGCGAAAGCTGCAGTTCGGTGAATGAATCACCGGCACGCAACTGTTTCTGGTTGATCATCTTAAAGAACGCTTTCTCAAACTCCTTGACCTGCTCTTCCAGTGATTGGCTTATGCAGTCGAAACCGTCCTCTGCCACGGGCATCCGTAGAATCACATAGTTATCGTTGACCTTCTCCAGTACTCCTTGCTGGTAGAGATGTGTCAGCGTGTGGCGTACTGTGGTGCGGCTGATGTTGTACATTTCTGCCAGCGCGGCCTGGGAAGGCAGTGGCGATCGGATATGGCCTCTGATGATGCCATCCAGCATCTGGTTTACCACGTTCTGTCTCAGGTTTTGGGTTCTGCTCATGGTTTTCTCAAGGAAAGGTTTTTTACGCATTTAAAACCAATTTAAATCGGTTTATTTTGTGCTGACTCACAAATATTCGTTGTCGAGCAACCATTGTGTCCGTTTTCCAGTGATAACAGCTGCCATATCACGGGAGAAAAAATTATGGTCACAATGAGTACATTAGTTTGTCAGGAGCCGACCAAGCTGGTTTATCAGCAATGGCCGATCCCACAACCGGCACCGGATGAAGCAGTGCTGAAAGTTATCACGGTCGGTATTTGTGGCACGGATATCCACGCTTGGTCAGGCCAGCAGCCTTTCTTCAGCTATCCACGGGTGCTGGGCCATGAAATATGCGGTGAAATTGTCAGCATGGGTGGCAACGTCAGCGGGTTGCAGGTTGGGCAGCGCGTGGCGGTGATCCCTTATGTTTCCTGCCAACACTGTGGTGCTTGCCATAGCGGCAGGCCCAACTGCTGCGAAAATATTTCAGTGATCGGCGTTCATCAGGACGGTGGTTTCAGTGAGTATCTCAGCGTGCCGGTGAGCAATCTGCTGGTGGTGGATGGCGTGGAACCGGAAGCGGCGGCGCTGATTGAGCCTTTTTCCATCAGTGCCCATGCGCTGCGGCGTGCTGCGGTGGTGCAGGGCGATCATCTGGTGGTGGTGGGGGCAGGGCCGATCGGGCTGGGTGTGGCGGCAATCGCCAAGGCAGACGGGGCGAAAGTGGTGGTGGCAGATACCAGCGTGCAACGCCGTACCCATGTAGAGCAGGTGCTTGGGCTGATCACGCTGAACCCGGCAGACAACGGCTTTGAAGCAGCATTGCGTGCGCAGTTTGATGGCATGCTGGCGGCAAAAATCATTGATGCCACCGGCAATCAGCAGGCGATGAACCATAGCGTTAACCTGATCCGCCACGGTGGCAGTATTACCTTTGTCGGCCTGTTTAAAGGGGACTTGCAATTCTCTGACCCGGAATTCCATAAAAAAGAAACCACCATGATGGGCAGCCGTAATGCCACCAAAGAAGATTTCGTTAAAGTGGGGCAACTTATGGCAGCCGGGAAAATAACGGCAAAAATGATGCTTTCCCACCAGTTTGATTTTGCCACGTTGGCAGAAAAATACGAAGTAGACGTGATTAATAATAAACAGCTTATTAAAGGCATTATTCGCTTTAGCTGACCGTAACATTATTTGACTGGCTGCAAGGAGCTACAATGAAACAATTGAATCGCAAAGAATTCCCCGGTGCAAATTATCCCGATCGTATTATTCAGTTTGGGGAAGGTAATTTTTTGCGTGCTTTTATCGACTGGCAAATTGATTTATTGAATGAACACACCGGTCTGAATGCCGGTGTGGTAGTGGTGCGCCCGATAGACAGCGAACAACCCCCTTCGCTGAATACTCAAGACGGTTTGTACACCACTATTATTCGTGGGCTGAATGAACAGGGGGAAGCCGTTTGCGAGCCGCGCCTGATTCGTTCTATCAACCGCGAAGTGAATGTTTATCAGGATTATGCCGGTTATCTGACATTGGCGCGTGATCCGGCGATCCGTTTTGTGTTCTCTAACACCACGGAAGCGGGTATCGCTTACCTGCCACAAGATCGCTTTGCAGATGCGCCTGCGGCCAGCTTCCCGGCTAAACTGACGCGCCTGCTGTACGAGCGCTTCAGCCATTTCGCCGGAGCCGCCGATAAAGGCTGGGTGCTGCTGCCGTGTGAGTTGATCGACTATAACGGCGAAACGCTGAAAGAATATGTGTTGCGCTATGCCCAACAGTGGGAACTGCCCGCGGCGTTCAGCACTTGGCTGAATGAGTGCAATACCTTCTGTTCCACCCTGGTGGATCGCATCGTGACCGGTTACCCGCGCGGTGAAGAGGAACAGTGGCAGCAGCAGTTGGGCTATCAGGATCGCTTCCTGGATACGGCTGAACATTTTTATCTGTTCGTGATCCAGGGGCCGCAGTGGCTGGCGAAAGAGCTGCATTTGGATCGGCTTGACCTGAACGTACACATCGTCGATGACATCAAACCTTATAAAGAGCGCAAGGTGGCGATTCTCAACGGCGCACATACCGCGTTGGTGCCGGTGGCGTTCCTGGCCGGGCTGAATACCGTGGGGGAGGCGATGAGTGATGCGCAGGTGAGTGAGTTTGTTGCGCGCACCATTGCTGAAGAGATCATGCCCGTGCTCGATCTGCCGCAGGATGAGTTGCTGCCGTTCGCGGAAGCGGTACAGAACCGTTTCCGTAACCCGTTCATTCAGCACCAACTACTCTCAATTGCGCTGAACGGCATGACCAAGTTCCGGACGCGCATCCTGCCGCAATTACTGGCTGGGCAGCAGAAAAACGGCGTTTTACCGCAGCGCCTGACCTTTGCTCTGGCAGCGCTGATGGCGTTTTACCGTGGTGAACGGCAACTGGGCAACTATCCGCTGCAGGATGATGCCCATTGGCTGGAGCGCTACGCCACGCTGTGGGCGGGGGTAACGCACCGTGATATCGAGCTTGTTACCTTGGTGGAAACCGTACTGGGTGATGAAAACCACTGGGGGCAAAACCTCAACGCGGTGCCTGGCCTTACCGCTGCCGTCACTGCCGACCTGCGGGTGATTCTGGAAGACGGGATGCGCACTGCGCTGAACGAACTTAATAAACCTTGATTGATTCTGCTGGCAACAGGAAGTGGCGTTTAACGCCATTTCCTGCTTGCGGAAATCCGATTGAGAATCCTCTGCCGGATCCCTATACTGCCGCACATGCAAGGTGTGGCAACATTCACATCTCCCCGGTTGATAAGCTAAAGGCAATTCCATGATCAATAATGATGTGCTGCGCAGCGTGCGTTTCATGCTGAAGATTAACGACGCAAAGATGGTTGAGATCGTCAAACTGGACGGTTTTGACGTCGATGTTGCAGCGATGGGAAGCTACCTTGTTAAAGAGGGTGAACCGGGTTTTGCCCCCTGCCCGGACGAAGTGATGGCACATTTCCTGAATGGCCTGGTGTTCTTCAAACGCGGTAAAGATGACAAATTCCCTGCGCCTGCCATCGAACTGCCGATCACCAACAATCTGGTGCTGAAAAAACTGCGCGTGGCGTTTGAGCTGAAAGATATCGACCTGCACCAGATTTTCACTGCGGTGGAGTTCCGTATTTCCAAGCCGGAGCTGAGTGCGCTGTTCCGCAAAGAGGGCACTAAAAATTATCGCCCGTGCGGCGATCAGATGCTGCGTTACTTCCTGAAAGGGCTGACTCAGCGCATACGTGGCGCATAATTTTCTAAGCAGGTTATCTCCGGCGTCCTTAATCAAGGGCGCTTTTTGTCTGTTATATTTACTGCCTGCCTTGTCTTTTGCACACCGTGGTTTTGTGGATCATACTGTTTGGTATCTCGTCTGATGACTGTGGAATTAAGATAATAAGATGACTACTGCGCCAGTGGATATTCAACAAAAACTACACAGTACTGAAATAGAACAAAAAATCCTCAAACGTTCAATCTACTGCACGCTCTTTATTGCCAGTTCAGGGATTGTGTTTGGCATTATCTGTGGCTCCATGTCGATCGTTTTTGACGGCATGTTTTCTGCGTTAGATGCCGGGATGTGTTCGCTATCACTGCTGGTTTCACGCCTGCTTGGGCAACCTTACAGCCGCCGTTTTCAGTACGGGTTCTGGCACGTTGAACCGTTGGTGCTGGCGTTTAACGGCAGCCTGCTGGCTTTGCTGTGTCTATATGCTTTCGTCAATGCAATCAAAGGGATTGCCGATGGTGGGCGTGAACTCGAATTGGGGTGGGCGATGGTGTATGCCATCACCGTCAGTATTTTCTGTTTTACTCTCTATTTCAAACAGCGTCGGTTGAATAAAAGGGTGCAGTCAGAACTGATTGCACTGGATACCAAAAGCTGGCTGATGTCGGCGTGTATCAGCTCTGCACTGCTGGTGGCATTTATTCTCACCTGGTTGATGGAAGGAACCCGCTACGAATACCTGAACGTGTATACCGATCCCTTTGCCCTGGCGGTATTGACCTTGGTATTGATCCCGATACCGATACAAACGGTAAGAGCTGCGTTCCGTGAAGTGTTACAAATGACCCCCGATAGCCTCGATTGCAAGATCGAAGCCATTATGGCGCAATTGACGCTGGAATACGGTTTTCTGGATTATTCTAACTATGCCACGCGCATGGGGCGTGGGTTGTTTATTGAGATCCAGATTGTGATCCCCGAAAGCATGGAACACAGCGGGATATACAAGTTTGATCAGATCCGCGACAAAATTGCCGAGGCCATCGGTGAAGAAGGCCCGCACCGCTGGCTGACGATCTCTTTTACTCAGGATCCGAAGTGGTTGTGAGAAACCTTGTTCAGCCGAATTCCAATGGCGCAGAAATATGCCCCACCGCATAGCGCTGTGTCTGCGCATTGCTCTGTTGTGGCAGTTGGCGCCACAGGTGAAAATTGACCAACTGCCAGCGTGCCGGATCGAACGCGACGATGCTGGCTAAGGCCAATGGGTTGGCCTGTTGCTGCGAACGCAACAGTGCGAGATCGCTATAAGCGGCAATCGGCAGGCATTCCAGCGTAGCATAACGGGCCTCGGCGAGATTTTCTGGTGCGATCTTTACCAGCCAAGGCAGCCAATGGTTGACCTGCGGCCAACCGAACGCCTGGCTGACGCCTTTGAAGCCATTGCTGGTCAGAAAATCACTCATCCCGCTGCTGCTGTGCCACAGATAAAACGGCGCATAGCGATTGTCATTACCATGCTCGCCTTTCAGCGCATAAAGATAAGCTTTAATGATTAACTGTGGACAGTGATCCAGCAAATGGCCAAAGTCAGCGATGCGCTGGCGGATAATACCCATGTCGTAGTCGGCGGGCAGGGAGAAAGCGTATTGCATGGCGATCATGGCAGTGCTCCTGAAAATAATTGACCCGCAAAGAGTGACACGGCATCTTTATCGATAAAATCGGTATTATTAAGATAAACAATTCGAAAAATCAGGATGGTCAGCATGGGGCGAGTGACCTTTGATCTCGACGATTTGCGCAGTTACGTGGCCGGTATTGAGCTGGGCAGCTTTGCCAAAGCGGCGGAGCGCTTGGGGCGTTCGACTTCGGCGGTCAGTGCGCATTTGAAAAAACTCGAACAGCAGGTGGGGGTGCCCATTCTGCGCAAATCCGGGCGTGGCATGGTGATGACCGAAGCAGGTGAAACATTGCTGGGCTATGCTCGCCGTTTGCTGGAACTGAATGATGAAGCGGTAACTGCGGTGCGCGGGTTGGATTTACAGGGCCGAGTGCGTTTAGGCCTGCAGGAAGATTTTGGCGAAACTTTTTTACCGCAGGTGTTGGGCAGTTTTGCCCGGGCGCACCCGAAGGTGTGCATTGAAGCGCGTATTGCCCGCAATGCTGAGCTGATCGACTGGGTACTGAAAGGGCAACTGGATCTTTCGTTGGCCTGGGATGGCGGCGTGAATACTCCGTTTCAGCAGGATTTAGGGCTGCGTTGGATGCACTGGATCGCCGCGCCGGGTTTTGATTTGGCACAGTGGCGTGCCAGCGGTGAAGCGTTGCCGCTGGTGGTATTCGATGCACCTTGCCTGATGCGCAGCGCGGCAACCGCCGCATTGGATCGCGCCGGGATCCCGTGGCGTATCGCTTTTACCAGCCGTAGCCTTAATGGCATCTGGGCTGCGGTCAGTGCTGGGTTAGGTGTAACGGTACGCACCGAGAGTGGGTTGCCACCGGGGCTGGTGCGGCAGGATCCGGCAGCATTGCCGACACTGCAGCAGATTGGTGTGAAGTTACATCGGGCAGAGGAACAACCGGATGACGCCATCCGGTTGTTAGCGCAGATTATTATTGAGCGGTTACGCGAATAATGTGCATATCATTTAATCTTGAGCAATCGGCTGGTTGCCACTCAGCAGACCCCACTCGCTCCAGGCTCCGTCATACAGCTTCACTTGATGCGCATCGAGCGACAGCAAACCTAATGCCAGCACGGCGGCGGTCACGCCAGAACCGCAACTGACGATGGTGGGTGCGGTGAGGTCCACCCCTTTATCGAGGAAGGTTTTTTTCAGCGCCGCCAATGATTTGAAACGGCCAGCTTCCAGCAGATTGCCATACGGGATATTGATGCTGCCAGGAATATGACCACGGTGTAAACCGGGGCGGGGTTCTGGGGCTTGAGCATAAAAGCGTGGTGCTGCGCGGGCATCAAGGATCTGCTGTTTATTATGCATAGCCTGTTCAACCTGCTGCATATTGACCACCGCATCGGTATTAAAGCGGGCGTTGAAGGTGGCAGGTTTCGGCTGAGCAGCCCCCGTTGCCAGTGCATTGCCACGCGCGATCCAACCATTTAAACCTTCGTCCAGAACGTAAACGTTGCGTGCCCCAAAGTTGCGGAATGTCCACCAGCCGCGCGGTGCAGAGAACAGGTTGCCTTCATCATAGAATACGATCGTATGTTGTTCGCTGATACCCAACTGACCGGCTACGGCGCTGAACTCCTCCGGCGTTGGCAGCATATGTGGCAGCGAGGTATTTTTATCTGCTACGTTATCGATATCGAAATAGACTGCACCTGGGATATGTCCACGCTCAAATTCGGCCAGCATGTCTTTTTTGGGAACCAGGCCGACCGGAGACATACGGACGTCGACCACTACCAGATTCTCATCGTTAATATGTTGTTCAAGCCACTGCGCAGTCACCAAAAATGGAGAGTTCATTGTTGTTATCCGCCTGTTTCTGAATTGGGGTTTTACTATACACCAGCGGCAAGGCGACAGCTGCAAGATGAAGAGGCTTACTCAGCGGCCTCAACGCAGGCGATCAACATTTCAATCTGATGCTCGGAAAAAACGTCAATACCGTTCTGGCGCAATAATTCGGCGGTAACACCGCTGCCGGGCTGGGTCTGGCCACCGAATGAGCCGTCATAAATTGTCTGGCTACCGCAAGAAGGGCTGCGATCGCTGAGCAGGGCGAAGCGGCAACCGTGCAGGCGCGCGGTATCCAGTGCCAGATGTGCGCCGAGTAGATAAGGCTCGGTGACATCGTTGCCGTCAGCATCGATGACTCGGGCCTTACGTGCGATCACTTCTGTTCCATTGGCTGCGGCGGCAATTTCAGCGGGTGGGCGTGGCGTAGAAAAACCCGCCGCCAGCTCAGGGCAGCAGACCACAAATCTCCCTTCCTGTTGCCAGCGCTCCAACGTGGAATTAACCAGCGTTTTATTGGAGGCGTTATAACGCACCTTGAAGCCTGCCAGGCAGGCACTGATTAAGATCTTGGGTAGCATGGTGATATCTCGCAAAGAACCTGGTGATAATTTTTCATTCTGGCGCGCTGAAGTCCATTTGTTTTGCAGGCTCGGACTGGCTCTGCATAATCTGGGCGATAGTCATACCTACCTGTTTTACCGCACGTTCAACGTCAGCGGTCAGCTTTTGTGCGTAGTTGATACGCAGGCAGTGACGGTATTTGCCCGAGGCGGAAAAAATGCTGCCGACGGCAATTTGTACCCCCTTATCTTCCAGATGGCGGTTCAGGCGTAGGGTATCAAACTCTTCATGCAGTTCGATCCACAGCATAAACCCGCCCCGTGGTTGGCTGACGCGGGTGCCTGCGGGGAAGTACTGGGTGATCCAACTGGTCATCAGATCGCGGTTTTGCTGATAACGAATACGCATGCGGCGCAAGTGCTGCATGTAATGGCCGTGGCGGATGAATTCTGCAATCGCAAGCTGCGGCTGAGTGGCCGTTGCGCCAGTACCGATATATTTCATGTGCAGCACGCGTTCAAGATAGCGACCAGGAGCGATCCAACCGATGCGCAAGCCGGGGGCCAGCGTTTTGGAAAATGAACTGCACAACAGCACCCGCCCGTCATCGTCGAAAGATTTGATGGTGCGTGGCCGGGGATAGCTGTAGGCAATATCACCGTAGACATCATCTTCGATAATGGCGACATCGTAACGCTGTGCCAGCATCAGCAGCCGTTTTTTACGGGCATCGGGCATGATATAGCCCAGCGGATTGTTGCAGTTCGGGGTCAGCAGGATCACTTTCACTGGCCATTGTTCCAACGCCATCTCCAAGGCTTCAAGGCTGATGCCGTTTAGCGGATCGGTCGGGATTTCCAGCGCCTTCATGCCCAGGCCTTTCAACGTTTGCATGGTGCCGTGGTAACAGGGGGAATCGACCGCGACGATATCCCCGGCCTGGCAAATTGCACGCAGCCCGGCGGAGAGCGCTTCTTGGCAACCGGTGGTGATCACCAGTTGTTCGGCATCAAGCTGGCAGCCGGAATCCAGCAGCAGGCGAGCGATCTGCTCGCGCAGGCTGGCGATGCCTTGAATGTTGTCGTAATACAAACTGCGCAAATCGCCATGGCGTGCGTTGTTGCTCAGTGCCTTGAGCAGCGGTTTGATCGTGGGTTCGCTAACGTCTGGCATCCCACGCCCCAGTTGCACCAGATCGTTGCGCGGTTTGCTGCGGGTCAGCTCCAACACGTGCTCCCATTGCGAAATATCCACCGGCCGCTGCACCGGGCGGCTGACCGCAGGCAGTTCTGCGATCGGTTGTGGTCTGTGCACGAAATAGCCTGATTTCGCCCGTGGCTCCACCAACTGGCTCTCTTCAAGCAGGCGGTAAGCCTGCTGCACGGTGCTGATACTGACGCCGTGCTCCAGGCTGAGTGCGCGTACCGAAGGCAAGCGTTCGCCTGCCACATACAGCCCTTGTTCAATGCGTTGTCTGAGGATGGTAGCCAGGGTGGCATAGCGTGTCATACAGATACCAAAAATGAGGTTGATCAGAAAAAAACCGGTACAGATGGCTTTAAATTAGACCATTCAGCGGCCTGAAAACAGTATTTGTATGGAAAAAATACCACTTTGTTGAATCTGTATTCTTTTCGGTTGGTGTCGCATGATCACTCCAGACCATAAATACAGGGAGATTATGCAGATGACGCTATTCGTCGAACAGCAGGCAGTTCAACCCCGGACGTTACGCTATTGGTTACACGCTTGTCTGCAACGTCACCAGACACGCCGTGCATTGCTGCAACTCAGTGATGAGCAATTGGCTGATATCGGCTTAAGCCGGGAGCAGGCAAGGCACGAAGGAGGCAAGCCTTTTTGGCGGGAGTGAAGGGGGGCGATGAATGCCGTTGTGACCAACACCAGGGTATTTTAAAAATTTGAAATAAAAATTCAATTAGTGTCAGGCTTTATATCGCTCCGCTCAAGTCACAACCTACTATTTCATCGAGTCTTTCAGCTTTACATGAAGGTAATCACGGATATGAGGTTTATTTTTTCACGGGCTTGTTATTGAAATTTAAATTTCATATAAGTTTGTTATTGAAATTAATTTTCATGGTAATCATATCTGCGAGAATGGGCCAAGGAGCAAGCGATGAAACAGGTGCGTGTTGGATTGATTGGCACCGGCTATATTGGCCGATGCCATGCTATTGCCTATGCCCAGGCGGGCACGGTGTTTCCCTTGAAAGGAGCACTGGTGCTGGACATGCTGGCAGAGGTTACAGCGGAACTGGCAGCACAGCGGGCGGCGGAGTTTGGTTTTGCTCGCTCAACCGCCGACTGGCGCGAACTGGTGGCCGATCCTGCTATTGATGTCGTAGATATTTGCGCGCCGAACTTCCTGCATAAAGAAATGGCGCTGGCGGCCATTCGCCACGGCAAACATGTGTACTGCGAAAAACCGCTGGCGCTGAATGTGCAGGACGCCGCTGAAATGGCGCAGGCTGCGCGGGCCCAAGGGGTAAAAACCCTGGTGGGGTTCAACTATATGAAAAACCCGACCAGCCAGTTGGCACGCCAGATCATCGCTAACGGTGAGATCGGCGAAGTAGTGCATTTCTACGGGACTCATAATGAAGATTACCTGGCTGATCCGCGCACGCCGATCGACTGGCACTGCCGCAAAGCCAGCGCCGGGTTGGGGGCATTGGGCGATCTGGCGGCGCATATCGTTAACATGGCGCATTATCTGGTGGGGGATATTGTGGCGGTTGCAGGCGATCTGCAAACCTTCATTAAACAGCGGCCCGACCCTAAAAATCCGGCTGTGCTGTGCGAAGTGGAGAACGAAGATCAGGCCAGTGCGTTGCTGCGTTTTGCCAATGGCGCGATGGGGACGATCGAGACGTCACGCATTGCCTGCGGGCGTAAAATGGGCTTGGGCTATGTGGTCACCGGCACCAAAGGCACGCTGAGTTTTACCCAGGAACGGATGGCAGAGCTGCAACTGTATCGGCACGATGAGCCAGCGGAACGCCAAGGGTTCAAAACCATTCTGGTGGGGCCACAACACCCGGATTACGCGGCATTCTGCATCAGCGCCGGGCACGGTATCGGTTTTAACGATCAGAAAACGGTCGAAATTCGCGATCTGGTCAACGGCATCGCCGCCGGAGATCGGATGTGGCCAGACTTTGAAGAGGGTTGGAGGGTTTCCAGCGTGCTGGATGCGATCGCCGCTTCTGCCGAACAGCGTCGCTGGCTGGAGCTTAATCACGGTTGATGAGGGCGGGCCCAAGGTGCTGAGCCCGCCACTTCAATCAAAACGCAAAACAAGAACAGCCAAACGCGCCCCAAAATGCATTCTCATCAGAAATGGGAATGCTGGAGCGGCGGGCAATATCATGCTGATGGGCATGAACACCGCAAGGGCCACAGCATTGATGTGCCTGGCTTAAGATCCCCACTTTGTGAGTAGCTGCCGGTGGTGCCGAGCGATAATGCCCCGGTACGTTAACGACCGGTGACCACTCCGGCAGCACCGGTAACGGTGGTGGGGAGAAGGGGGAAAAACTGCCCGCAGCATAGACAATTTTACCGTCGACTAGCGTCATCACCGATTCAATCCCTTTGATCTGCTCTTCCGGCACGCTGAAGTAATCTTGTGACAGCACTGCCATATCGGCCAGTTGGCCTACTTTGATCTGGCCTTTTTTACCCTGCTCGGTAGAGAACCAGGCGCTGCCTTGTGTCCACAGCATGAGCGCGGTTTCACGATCCAGGCGTGCGCTGTCGTCGTACATCGCCATACCGCCAACCGTGCGGCCAGAAACCAGCCAGTACAGGGCCGTCCACGGATTGTAGCTGGCGACGCGGGTGGCATCGGTGCCTAATCCCACCGGCAGTTCTGCCGCCAGCATTTTGGCTACTGGCGGAGTTTGCTTGGTGGCTTCAACGCCGTAGCGCTCGGCAAAGTATTCACCTTGAAACGCCATGCGGTGCTGAACTGCAATACCGCCGCCGAGGGCTTTCACCCGTTCGATATTGGGTTCAGAAATGGTTTCCGCATGGTCAAAAATCCAATGCAAACCGGCAAAGGGGATCTCGCGGTTAACCTTCTCGAACACATTCAACATACGGCTGATGGATTCGTCGTACGTGGCGTGCAGGCGGAATGGCCAGCGGTGTTCCACCAGATGGCGTACTACCCGCTCCAACTCATCTTCTGTACCGGCTGGCAAATCGGGCCGTGGTTGCAGGAAATCTTCGAAATCAGCGGCTGAAAACACCAGCATTTCCCCCGCGCCGTTATGGCGGTAGAAATCCGTGCCTTGGCCGGGTTTGAGCAGATCGGTCCAGAGCTGGAAATCGGCCAACTCCTGCTTAGGGCGCTGGGTAAACAGGTTATAGGCGATGCGGATGGTCAGTTGCTTTTTCTCGTGCAGTTCGGCAATGACCTGATAATCTTCAGGATAGTTCTGGAAGCCTCCGCCTGCGTCGATCGCACTGGTCAGGCCCAGCCGGTTCAGTTCGCGCATAAACTGGCGAGTCGAATTGACCTGTTGCTCCAGCGGCAAGGTGGGCCCTTTGGCCAAGGTGGCATAGAGCAACATGGCGTTGGGTTTGGCGATCAGCATGCCAGTTGGGTTACCGTGGCTGTCACGCTGAATTTCTCCCCCTGGTGGGTTTGGCGTGTCTTTGGTGTAGCCAACCACTTTCAGCGCGGCGCGATTCAGCAGCGCGCGATCGTACAGATGCAGAATAAATACCGGCGTGTCTGGGACGGCGGCGTTGATTTCATCCAGCGTCGGCATGCGGCGTTCGGCGAACTGGAACTCACTCCAGCCACCGACTACCCGCACCCACTGCGGGCTTGGCGTGCGCAACGCCTGCTCTTTCAGCATCCGCAGGGCGTCGGCCAGAGAGGGCACCCCTTCCCAGCGCAACTCCAGATTGTAATTCAATCCACCACGGATCAGATGCAGGTGAGAGTCGTTCAGGCCAGGCACCGCCGTGTGGCCGTGCAAGTCGATCACCTGGGTTTCTGGCCCGGCATATTGCATCACTTGGTTTTCGCTGCCGACGGCAATAAATTTACCGTTTTTGATCGCTACGGCCTGAGCGGTGGGGTTCTCGCGATCGACGGTATGAAATTTACCGTTGATGATGATCAATGAAGCGGTATGGCTCATAACGTTTTCCTTTAATGGCGTGTGAGCCATTGATGAAACAGGCGGGTGACGAGTGGCATCCACAAAAATACGACCAGGGCAACCACGCTGGCATCATTCAGCACATGACCGGCCAGGGTACCGCTTAAGCCCGGTAAGAGCTGGTGCCAAAACCAGGGCACCAGATTGGTCGAAGGGAAAATCACCAGCAGGGTGATGAGAAACTGTTTCCATTTGGCAGGCGGTTGCACGCGGGCGCTGGCTGGTGTGAACCAGAACTCGGCACCGGGGCGGATTTCGAGATGATCGCTACCCAACAGCAACGGCGTGACTTGCTCGATGTACTGCAAGCGCTGTGGCGAGTGGATCCACTGGTACAAGTTATCCAGATTATCGAAACGCACCAGGATGGTATAAGCCTGCTCACTGCTGGAAGGGCGGATGACATTGACACCCAGGTGGCCGGTAAAGCTGGCTGCATCGGGCATGATGCGTTTTAACCAGGCTTCATAAGCCTGCTCCTGACCAGGCACCAGATGGTGGGTAATAACCAGCGTAACGTGTTGCTGATGGGACATGGAACCGGCTCCTGAACAATCCCGGCCATTTGGGCCGGGATAACGATGTTATTTCACATTGCGCGCTGGGGCGTGATGCACCATGGTGTAGGCATAGTCAACGCCCATGCCGTAGGCACCGCTATGTTCGCGTACCAGATCTATCACGGCGTCGTAGGTTTCTTTGCGTGCCCAGTCGCGTTGATACTCGAGCAGAACCTGCTGCCAGGTGACCGGGATCGCACCCGCCTGCACCATGCGATCGATCGCACGTTCATGGGCATCGACGGAAGTACCGCCAGACGTGTCGGTGACCACATACACTTCATAACCGGCTTCCAGCGCCATTAAGGCCGGGAAGGTCAGACAGACTTCGGTCCACAGTGCAGATAGCACCAGTTTTTTACGGCCAGTCGCTTCAACCGCTTTCACGAACGCAGCGTCTTCCCAAGAGTTCATTGAGGAGCGTTCGATCGGCGTGCTTTCAGGGTGAGTCGCCAGGAGTTCCGGCCAGATATAGCCGCTGAAACTTTCGGTTTCGACAGAGGTGAAAATTGTAGGCACATTAAAAATCTTGCCCGCTTTGGCCAGCGCGACTACGTTGTTTTTCAGTTGTTGGCGATCAATATTGGCAACGCCAAAAGCCATTTGAGGCTGATGATCGATAAAGATCAGAGCGGAGTTTTTCGGGTCAAGCAGCTGAAGTTTAGACATAATTTACCTTCCAATTAGAATTCGTGTTCATAAAACAGACAGGCTGTATCAGTGAATTGCATGGTAGGTAGATGCCGTTTCCAAAGATAGCGCAGAAATTTTGTCTTCTTGTTAAGTTTTTTTATATAGAGGGTGCGAAGTGAGAATAAACCTGGAGGCTTTGCTGATCCTGGACGCTTTAGAGCGCCACGGTTCATTTGCAGCGGCGGCGGCTGCGTTGTTTAAAACGCCGTCGGCGCTGAGTTACATGGTGCAGAAACTGGAGAGTGACCTGGATATCACCTTGCTCGATCGCTCTGGGCACCGGGCAAAATTCACCGATACCGGCAAACTGATGTTGGACAAGGGGCGGATATTGCTGCGTGCGGCACAAGATCTGGAGCAACAGGCGCGCTATGTGGAAAGCGGTTGGGAGAGCGATCTCACGCTGGCCGTGGATGCGTCTTTTCCTTTTGAATGTCTGTTGCCGCTGATTGACGAATTTTATCGCCATAACCATCACACCCGGCTGCGTTTTAGCCACGAGGTACTGGCCGGTTCTTGGGAGGCTTTGGTTCACGACTGCGCTGACATCGTGATTGGTGCGATCTGTGAACCGCCTTCCCGCGCAGGTTTTTCTTTCGGCACACTGGGGCAACTGGAGTACATTTTTGCCGTTGCCCCGCATCATCCACTGGCGACGATGCCGGAACCGCTCTCGAAAACGACGATCCGCCAGCATCGTGCGGTGGTGGTACATGACACTTCGCGCGTTAATAAGCCGCAAAACCTGCACGTGCTTGATGAGCAGGATCAACTGACGGTGTTTAACTTTGCAGCCAAACTGCAGGCACAATTGGCCGGGTTGGGCTGTGGTTATCTGCCCGATTATCTGGCGCAACCTTACCTGAAAACGGGCCAGTTGATCGCGAAAAGCGTTGAGACAGAACGTTATAGTGATACCGTGTATTTCGGCTGGCGCGAAAGCGCGACCGGTTTGGCGGCAGCCTGGTGGCGTGAGCGGTTGCAGGCTGGTGTTGATGCGGGCTCGGTTTATGCTGGCCCTTAATCTGAACTATCATTTAATGCGCTACCTTGACCCGGTGTGCGTAAACGATCCGGCGACGTAGCCGGGGAACCTCATTTGCGAAAGGAACAGGCATGGCTATGACTCCATTAGGTGGGCGTTTTCTGGCTCTGGCACTGACCATGTTGACCGTTGGCGCTGCGCAGGCGGCTGAGACGGTACGTGTCGGCTCCAAAATTGATACCGAAGGATCGTTACTCGGTAACATCATCGTGCAGGTGCTGGAAGCTAACGGCATCAAGACCACCAATAAACTGCAATTGGGCCCTACCAAGGTGTTGCGCGGGGCGATCACCTCCGGCGAGATTGATATTTATCCGGAATATACCGGTAATGGCGCTTTCTTCTTCGCGGACGAAAAAAATCCGGTGTGGAAAGAGGCTAAAGCCGGGTTTGAGAAGGTGAAGCAGCTCGATTACGAGAAAAACCACATTGTCTGGCTGGATGCGGCTCCGGCAAACAATACCTGGACCATTGCCGTCCGTCAGGATGTGGCAGAGGCTCATCATCTGAAAACCCTGGCGGATCTCAGCCAATGGATCAACAGCGGAGGCAACTTCAAACTGGCTGCATCGGCAGAATTTATTGAACGCTCTGATGCGTTACCGGCTTTCCAGAGCGCTTATGGCTTTAAGCTGAATCAGGATCAGTTGCTGTCGTTGGCCGGTGGCGATACGGCGGTAACCATCAAAGCGGCGGCAGAGCAGACATCGGGGGTGAATGCGGCGATGGCTTACGGCACCGATGGCCCGGTGGCGGCATTGGGGCTGCAGACGCTGCAGGATCCAAAAGGCGTGCAACCTATCTATGCCCCAGCGCCGATTATTCGTGAGGCCGCGTTGCAAGAACATGCCAATATTGCCGAACTGTTGAAGCCGGTTTTCGCTACGCTGGATGGCCCGACCCTGCAAAAGCTGAACGCGCAGATCGCCGTGGAAGGGCAGGATGCCAAGCAGGTGGCGGTAAACTACCTTAAAGAGAAAGGGTTGGTTAAATAACTGAAACCGGGGGCGGGTAAAACGGCCCCACGAGTTATCGAACAGGGAGCCGTTTTGACTATTGCTGTAAAAAACCGCGTACTACTGACGTTATTTATCATGCTGCTGCTGGCAGCCTTTGGCCTGCCGTTTCTCAGTTATGCCCCCAACCGCTTGCTGTCTGGCAAGAGCATTACCCTGATATCACTGTTACATGGCCCGGCGCTGTGGCTGCTAGTACCGCTGGCGCTGCTGGCGGTTCTCAGCCTGTTGCCGCCCGCACGGCGTTCTGCGTTGCTCACGGTGTTCACGGCCAGCGCGTTACTGGCGCTGATTTTTTGGCTGAGTGGTGATGAGGCGCAACGGTTGGCGCAGCAAGGCTCGCCGCTGGCACGTACCGCGTGGGGCAGCGGTTGCTGGCTGATGATGGCGCTTTGCGGATTGATTGCGGCGGATGCCATGGCGCGCCTGGCCCTTTCGCACCTGTGGCGTATGTTGGGTAATCTGCTGGTGATGCTGCCCGCAGGATGGCTGCTGTTCAGCGGCCAGTTGGATCAGCTTTCTCTGCTGAAGGAATATCACCATCGGCAGGAGGTGTTTGATGCGGCGCTGTTGCAACACCTGACTATTCTGCTGGCCACCATGGTGCCCGCCTTGTTGATGGGGGTGCCGCTGGGCGTGCTGTGTTACCGCTCAGAACGCTGGCAAACGCCGATTTTCTCTACGCTGAATATTATTCAGACCGTGCCTTCCATCGCCCTGTTTGGCTTGCTGATTGCACCGTTGGCGGGGTTGGTGGCTGCGCTGCCGTGGCTGACCAAGCTTGGGATCGGCGGTGTTGGCATGGCACCAGCGATTGTTGCCCTGGTGTTGTATGCCTTGTTGCCGCTGGTACGCAGCGTTGTGGCTGGTTTACAGAGTATTCCCGCCAGCGTAATGGAGTCGGCCAATGGCATGGGGATGACCCGTGTGCAGACGTTCTGGCGCGTGCAACTGCCTTTGGCACTGCCGCTGTTCCTTACCGGCGTGCGCATTCTGGCCGTTCAGACCGTGGGGATGGCGGTGGTGGCTGCCCTGATCGGGGCCGGTGGTTTTGGTGCCATTGTGTTCCAAGGGTTGCTCAGCAGTGCGCTGGATCTGGTGCTGCTTGGGGTGCTACCGGTGATCGCCATGGCGGTGATCCTGGACTCGCTGTTCAAATTCATCATTTCATTGCTGGAAGTGACGCGCTGATGATTCGTTTTGATCGGGTAAGCAAGGTTTTTCAGGGTAAACCGGCGGTTGATGACCTGTCGCTGAATATCGCCGAGGGGGAGTTCACCGTGCTGATTGGCACCTCCGGTTCCGGTAAATCCACCACCTTAAAGATGATTAACCGGTTGATTGAGCATGACGAGGGCAAGATCTATTTTGCCGGTGAAGAGATCCATAAATTCAAACTGCAGGATCTGCGCCGCCGCATGGGGTATGCCATTCAGTCAATCGGCCTGTTCCCGCATTGGACGGTGGAGGAAAATATTGCCACCGTGCCGCAGTTATTGAAGTGGCCGCGAACACGTATCCGCGAGCGGGTCACCGAACTGATGGCGTTGCTGCATCTGGAGCCGGAACGCTTTCGCCGACGCTATCCGCATCAGCTTTCTGGTGGGCAGCAACAACGGGTTGGCGTAGCGCGGGCGCTGGCCGCCGATCCCGAAGTGTTGCTGATGGATGAGCCTTTTGGCGCACTCGATCCGGTGACCCGGGTGACTTTGCAGCAGGAGATCGCGCGCATTCATCAGCTTTCTGGCCGTACTATTGTGCTGGTAACCCACGATATTGACGAAGCACTCGGCTTGGCGAACCGCATCGTGCTGCTGGATCAGGGCCGGGTGGTGCAACAGGGCACGCCGCTGGCGTTGCTGACCGAGCCGGTCAATGATTTTGTGCGGGATTTTTTTGGCCGTAGCGATCGCGGCATCAAACTGCTGGCATTGGGTACGGTCGCCGAGCGTATGCGGCCAGGTCATGCAGCAGGGGAGCCGATTCCGGCGAAGATGAACCTGCGTGATGCGCTGTCGGTATTTATTGCTCGCGGCAGTGAATGCTTACCGGTGGTGAGTGAACAGGGCGAGGCGCTCGGCGTGCTGTATCTCAGTGATTTGATCGCGCAGCAGGCGTTGTCATGAAGATGTATTCTGCAGGATGGTGGCGCGATCCGCTGCCGTGGACTTTTGCGCTGCTACTGGCACTGGTGTTTGGCATGAACCAACTGCATGGGCTGTTCGCAGCCTGGTTCCCAGAGTTGGAAAGGCCGGTGTATCAGCAGGACAGCTTTATTGCGCTGGTAGCGGCACATTTGTTGCTGGTGGCCGTTTCGAGTTTGATTGCGGTGCTGATTGGCGTCACGGCTGGAGTGGCGGTGACGCGCGGGGCGGGGCGTGAGTTCCGTTCACTGGTAGAGACCGTGGTGGCTATTGGCCAGACGTTTCCGCCAGTGGCGGTATTGGCGGTTGCGGTGCCGGTGATGGGCTTTAGCGAACAACCGGCGATTATTGCCTTGGTGTTGTACGGTTTGCTGCCGATCCTGCAGGGAACGCTCAGCGGGATCGAATCGGTACCGGTCAGCACGCGTGAGGTGGCTCAGGGAATGGGCATGAGCCACAGGCAGATTCTGTGGCAGGTTGAGCTGCCGCTGGCGGCTCCGGTGATTGTGGCCGGTATCCGAACTTCGGTGATCATCAATATCGGCACGGCGGCCATCGCCTCTACGGTAGGGGTCAAAACGTTGGGTTCGCCGATCATTATCGGGCTGAGCGGTTTCAATACCGCTTACGTGATCCAAGGGGCTGCGGTGGTGGCGCTGCTGGCGATTATCACCGACATGTTGTTCGAACGCTGGGTGCGCTATCTGACGGTTTGGCGTCAATCATCAACGGGTTGAGTGGCTCGGGGCCATACCAGCAAGCTAACTGGCGGTGAAGCCGGTTTCCTGCTGGCGGCGGTAGGGGGATTTTACTTGGTTTGCAGCGTCGCCGCTGGGGTGGTGTTGGTCGGTACCTCTTGGGTGGCCGGAGCCTCTTCGTGCGGGGTAGTTGACCGGGTATAGATATTCAACCCGGCCATGAAGACGCCAGCCAGAGAACTAAAGGCACACAGGGCGATGACGACAAGGAACGCTTTTTTCAGCATGAGTTATATTTCGCAGATGAGTCAGAACAGCGGGAATTATAACCCCTTTGCCGGGTGAAACAACATTACTCTGGTGCTTTTGCCATCTCCGCACTTTGTACTTTGGCGGGGCGGGCGAACAGGTATTTACCCAGCGTCACCAACACCACTGCAGAGACGATCACCACCAGCGCCAGCCATTCACGCGCGGCCAGCGTTTCACCGGCAAAACCAACGCCAAGCAGCACGGCTACCACCGGGTTCACATAGGCGTAACTGGTCGCTACGGCGGGGCGCACATTTTTCAGCAGGAACATATAGGCGCTGATCGCCAGCATTGAACCGAAGACGATCAAATAACCCAGAGCGAGAAAGCCGCTGAGGCTGGGCAGGTGATCAAGATGTTCGCCGCTAAGGTGGCTGGCGACCATCAACACCACTCCGGCCACCAGCATCTCTGCCGCGCCAGCCATTGGCCCGGCAGGAAGCGAAATACGTGAGCTGAGCACCGAACCAAAGGCCCAACTGGCTGAGGCCAGCAAGATAAGTAGCGAGCCGGTCGGGTTACCCACCAGGTTGTTACCCGTATTAAGCAGAATGATGCCCAGCAGGCCGAGCGCAATACCCGCCCATTCCAGCCTGGTATTGCGCATTCCCCACAGCATGCTGAAACACAGGGTAAACAGCGGCACCGTTGCCACCATGACGGCGGCAATGCCGGAAGGCACGTTCTGATGTTCTGCGACCGTGACCAGGCCGTTGCCGACGGCCAACAGCAGGATGCCGATGATACCGGCTGAGAACCACTGTTTGAGCGTGGGTAACGCGTGGCCGCGCAGCACCAGGAAGCCGAACAGGGCAATACCCGCCACCAGAAAGCGGATGCCCGCCATCATCAGCGGTGGCCAGCTTTCAACCCCCAGCCGGATGGCATAGTAGGTCGATCCCCAGACAATATATAGCGTGAACAGCGCCCCGATGAGTGGCAGAAGATGACGGTTTTGTGGGTTCAGCATGGGTTCTTAATTCGGCAGGGTGAAATTTAGTTAGGGCACTCAGTAAACCCTAAGGCAGGGAGAATAAGCAATGCATTTTTGTGCTTGTTGCAGGCGTGGGGAAGCGAGTGTGACATGGCGTTAAAGCTGCAATGCCCTTTCTGTGGGAGAAAGGGCCGTGGGGACCTGCTGTTTATGATTCTTTCTCAAAGAACAGCGTCACTTTGGCGACTTCCAGCCCAAACTTGCGCAGCGATGTCACGTTGAACAGGTGTTTTTCATCCTGGCGAAACAGCCAGTCGTCAAAGTGCAGTTTTACCGTGCCGTTATCAGTTTTTACGTCCATATCGTAGCGCCAGTTGAAGGCATTGCCAGCCGTATTCCCCTGTGCGACACCGACGATATCATTCGCCGTGCCCTGGTAGCTGCCATCCTTATTTCTGATAATGCGCCAGGTGCGGGCCTGATGCTCGCCATCGTTATACTCAAACTTTTCATGTAAGGTCAGTGTGTTGTCGACCACCTCGCCTTTAATCACCACTTCAAAGCGGCGGGTCTGTTTGTTCTGATAATCCTGCACCATTCCCCAGGCGCGAGTTTCACCACTAAAGTAGCCAAACAGATCGAAGGTTGGCTTGTCATTCTGGTAGTCATGTATATCCGCGCTGCATCCTGCCAGTAAAAACAGCAACGCCAGTAACAGATGTTTGATATTCATCATGAAGCTCCAGTCAGTTGTTGCCGCAAAGCGGGGTATTGGGCCGCAGGTGATAGCCAGATGGCGAGAAAAGCGTCGCGGAAAGCGCTGTCTAAGCGCTCGCCGAACGGTTGAACCGGGTGGTTTGGTTGCGGGCGATAGTAATAGATATCGAACGGCCCCCAGCGCAGCGTGGCGCTGCCCACAGTGGGCCATGCGGCCCATTCACTGGCCTGCACTGCCAGGCTGTTCAGGCAAAGCAGCAGGGTTAACAATATTTTCATCGCATCCTCCTATGCAACATGAACCAACTGATGACGGGCAGATAAATAGCCCAACCGCACATGAGTGTGAGGATCAGCAGTCAGCAACAGAGGCAGCTCGCGTTCGCGCCAGAGGATCGCCAACGTCCAGTAGGCATTGAAGCCTTGGCTGGTCAGCCAGAATCCGGCACCTAATTTCATCGGCGTTCAGCGCTGAGTTGCACCGTGCTGATGGTGCGTGCCAGGAAACCGGCTTCGCAGTAGCACAGGTAAAAACGCCACAACCGCTGAAAACGCTCGTCAAACCCTTGGCTATGCAGTGAAGGCCAATGGTGCTCAAAGCGCTGCCGCCATTCCTGTAGGGTGCGTGCGTAGTCGCGCCCCATATCGTGCAGATCGCACATCACCAGATCGCTGTGACGCGTCAGGGTTGCGCATAACGCAGTGATCGAGGGCAAAAAGCCTCCGGGGAACACATAGCGCTGGATAAAATCCACGCTGCGGCTGTATTGCGGGTAGCGCTGATCGGTAATGGTGATCGCCTGTAACACCATTTTGCCTCTGGGTTTAAGCAACTGCTGGCAGCGCTTTACAAACAGCGGCAAAAAGCGCTTACCCACGGCTTCGATCATCTCGACTGACACCAGTTTGTCATATTGGCCGGTGAGCTGGCGGTAGTCCTCAAACAGCAGAGTGACGCGATCCCCCAGCCCGGCTTGTTCAATGCGCTGGCGGGCATAATCATACTGCGCCTGTGAGATGGTAGTGGTGGTGACCCGGCAGCCATACTCGCGTGCGGCAAACTCTGCCAGTGCGCCCCAACCAGTGCCAATCTCCAGCAGATGATCTTCTGGCTGCAGTGCCAACTGTTCACACAGGCGGCGCATTTTGGCCTGCTGCGCCTGTTCCAGCGTCATTGCAGCCTCGCTGTACAAGGCGCTGGAATAGAGCATCTCCCGATCGAGAAACTGTTGATAGAAATCGTTACCCAGATCGTAGTGCGCCGCAATATTGCGCCGTGCCTGGCCGCGGCTGTTGCTGCGCAACCGATGTACCAGAGCATGCCACGGAGCGGTCAGCCAACTCAGACGTGCTTCCAGTTTGTCTATCACCTGCATATTACTGGCCAGCAACTGCAGTAGGCTGGTGAGATCGGGACTGCTCCAGTCGCCATCGATGTAACTTTCTCCAGCCGCAATGCTGCCGCCCAGCAGGATCCGCCGATAGACGCGCAGGTCATACACTTCAACTTCGGCCTGCAGGGCTGCGTTGCTATCACCAAACTGGATTTCACCGATTCCTGGTTCACGTAACAACAGGCCACCGCCCCGTAACTGCTGCAACAAGGTAAGAATAATGCGGCGTGCGCCTTTGCTGCGGCCAGAAACCGCTGTGCTGCGGCTCAGGGAGTATTCCGGTGAACTCATAGCTTATCCTTGCCGCCGGAGGCGGGGTGAGAGTAAATGGGAGCGCGTTTCAGCCATAATTTCAGCGCCTGCCAGTAAATGGCGACGGCGGTTTTTACCGTCATCAACGGCAAACGCCACAATTGCTGGTGCAGCGTCGCCCGCGTCAACGGTTGCCGGTAAAGCAGCAGGGTGGCGTCGAACTCGCGGTGGGTTCGGTGATTTTCGATATGCACCCGTAGCCGTTGTGCAGGCGCTGAGAGCCGCCAGCGATAGGTCATGTCCATCGGGTTGAACGGCGAAACGTGAAAGATTTTTTCCACCGGCAGGGTGCCGTCTGGCTTTACCGCATAGGTATGGCGTTCATTCCATGGGGTGTTGCGCACTTCGGCCAGCAGCCAACGTAGTTCGCCGTCAGCGTTATACAGGTAGTAAAAGTTGACCGGGTTGAAGTAACAACCTAAATAGCGCAACTGGCACAGCAGCAAAACGCGGCCATCCGGTTTTTCGCCGGTCAGTTCAGCGATACGTTCCTGCGCCTTGGTTTTGATATCCCCACCGCCGAGATAGTCGCCGCGATAAAAGGACGCTGCCGCAAAACGTTCCAGCGCAATACCCAGCGCAGGCAGTTGTGCCAGCTCATCGAGATCGATCAGCGGCATAAAAATACGATAATCGAAACTGTGCTGCACCGGGCTGAAGCGGCGGTGGCGCACATGGCCGACGTACAAGGCGCTGTTCATTGGGGTTCCACCTGCAACAGCGCTTGCGTAACGTCCAGCGCGCTGCGCACACCGTCTTCGTGAAAGCCGTTGTACCAGTAAGCGCCGCAGAACCAGGTATTTTGCTGCCCGTTAATCAGTGCGCGCTGTTGCTGTGCCAGCGCGCTGGCCTGATTGAATACCGGGTGGTGGTAGCAGAACCGGCGCAGGATGTGCGTGGGTTCAATCGGCTGTTGCGGGTTGAGGGTGACGCAAAAGGTGTGCGGCCCCTGCAAGCCCTGCAGGATGTTCATATTGTAGGTCACGCTGGCGCGCTGGGTTTCTGCCTGTTCGCTCTGGCTGGGGAGCCGGTAATTCCAACTGGCCCAGGCGCGGCGCTGGCGCGGCAACAGGCGCACATCGGTATGCAGGATCACTTCGTTGGCCTGATAGGGTAATTGGGCCAGAACGCTTTTCTCTTGCGGGCTGGCATCGGCCAGCAATTGCAAGGCCTGATCGGCATGGCAGGCAAAGATCACCTGATCGAAATGCTGTTCCCCCTGAGCGCTGTGGATCACCACCCGTTGCGGTTGGCGTTCAACCCGTTGTACTGGCGTATTCAGGTGCAGCGTCAGGCGGCCATACAGCGCTGTCAGCATGCGGCGCACATATTCGCGCGAACCGCCGGGCACCACAAACCACTGCGGGCGGTTAGCGATATCCAACAGGCCGTGGTGATCGAAAAAGCGCAGGAACAGCGCTAACGGGAACTGGCGCATATCCGCCAGAGAAGAAGACCAGATCGCCGCCCCCATCGGCAACAGGTAGTGTTGGGCAAAATAGTCACTAAATCCGGCTTGCCGCAGGAAGTCGTTCAACGTTGCATCGCCGACGCCGCCAGCGGCCAGGCGTGTTTTACACTGGCGGTTAAAGCGCACAATCTCCAGCAACAAGCGATAAAAACGTGGGTTAAGCAGGTTATGCCGCTGGGCGAACAGCGTATTGAGCGTATGGCCGTTATATTCCAGTCCGCTGTGCGGATGGGTCACCGAGAAACTCATTTCCGTCGGCTGGCCGCTGATGCCGAGCTCTGCCAGCAAGGCGATAAACTGGGGGTAGGTTCGTTCGTTATAGACAATAAACCCGGTATCAATGGCGTAGCTGTGGCCTTGCAGCGTGACGTCCACGGTAGCGGTGTGGCCACCAGGATAGTCGTTGGCTTCAAACAGCGTAACCTGATGCTCAGCAGCCAGTTTCCAGGCGCAGGTCAGGCCGGAAATGCCACTGCCGATGATGGCTATTTTCATTGCATCACCTCACCAGGCGTTGAGCCAACCAGGCTTGCATAGCCTGCGGCAGTAAAGCTGCCAGCCGTAATAGCGCGGCGAACAGCGGTGGAAAAGCGATTTCTGCCGCCCCTTTGGCCAACCCTCGGCGGATATAACCGGAGGCTTGCTGTGATGTGATGATCATCGGCATAGCAAAATCGTTACGAGCGGTGAGCGGTGTCGCGACAAAACCAGGCATCACCAAAGAAACAGCGATGCCTCTTTGAGCTAGATCCACGCCCAGGCTGCGGGCAAAATAGGCCAGCGCGGCCTTTGACGCTCCGTAGGCCTCTGCTCGCGGCAAAGGAATCAGGCTGGCGGTTGAACCCACAAACGCAATCCGTGCTCCGGGGGCCAGTTGTGGCAGCAGGGCATCCAGGCAATTGACCGGCCCCAGCAGATTAGTACTGAGCACGCGCGCCACTTTCTCGGCTTCTACCACCGCGTTATCCAGATATTCGCAGGTTCCCGCACACAGGATCACCAGATCGGCTGTGCATTCGGCCAGGGCTTCACGGGTGGCGGCCAGATCGGTGATGTCGAAACGCCGCGAGACAATGTTTGAGCTTTGCGCGCTGAGTTCCGCCAACCGGGCCGCATCACGCCCACAGGCGATCACCTGCCAGCCTTCGGCGGCATAATCAAGTGCCAACTGCAGCCCAATGCCGGAACTGGCTCCGGTAATCAGTACACGCTTCATGCTTGCAGCCTCTTTTTGATGCTGAGAACGGCCTGGCCGAGCAATGGGATGTGTTCATAAAGCATGGCCCCCAGATCGTAGTAGTCGCGCTGAAAAATGATGCGCTGCTCGGCAAAACGCAGCTGACTGACGCCCTCCAAATTGAGGACGTGGCCCCGGCGCAGGCGTGGGTGAGCGTACGTCATATGCCAGCACACATAGGCCTGCTGTGGGTTCTGCTGCATGTTGGTGATGGAAAAATGGCAATAACTCAGGTTGCTGAGTGAGTGGCGAAAGTAGGCCTCCAGCGCGGCTAATCCCTGATGCTCGCCAACCGGATCGACAAAATGCACATCGTGGTGATAAACCTCGGGCAGGTCGACCAGCCGCTTCTCATCCAGCCGGAGATAGAATTGCGAAAAGCGTTCCAACAGTGCTTCATGGCTGTTCATGGTGCTGCTCCATAGGGATAGTGAGTAGCGCATTGTTGTCGATCAGCGTGATATCCAGCCCGGCTTCGCGCCAGGCGGCCAACTGCCGACGCTTGGCGGCATTGAGTACCCCTTCGGTAAAAATAAAGTAGCGATCGGCCTTGAACATGGTTAATTGCGGATGCTCCAGGGGGTCCGGCAGGATATCAACGCGCATATCGCTTTTGGCCAACAGGATGGCGACCATCCACAATTCGGTACGATCAGTGTTACCCCAGCTCAGCAACAACGCATTTTGTCCGGGTTTTTTACGCGCTACGGCCAGGCAAAATGCGGCATATTCAATGATCACGCCATCCAGCAGGCTATGCAGCATGTGCAAGAGTTCATGGTGATTCCTGAGTTGGGAGCGTAATGGGCGCAAAACGTGTTCGATCAGCGCTTGAGGGGGATATTCGCGGCCTAAGTCAAAGAGGCGGTTGCGCAGCTTGGTTGCGGAAGGAATCTGCAGCAGGGCCAGTAACTCGCGCTGCAGAGTGGCCCAGTTGGTGTTGTGGTCGGGAACCGGGGAGCCATCCAGCAACAGTTTGATCTGGCTGACTGGAACGCCGCGCTCGATCCAACGCAGAATATTGTGAATACGGGCGACATCTTCTTCGGTGAACTGGCGATGGCCGCCTTCACTGCGCTGGGGTTTCAGTAGGCCGTAACGACGTTGCCAAGCACGCAACGTGACCGGATTAATTCCGCAAAGTTGTGCAACCTCGCCAATAGTGTATAGCGGCATGCCACTTTCCTTGCTTGAAACCTTGAATAGATTAACCATAGCGGGTCAAGACAAAGTTGTACAAAAAAATAAATTATGTACAACTTTGGTTAAAGCAGGAAATGGCATGAAGGGGGAGGGGTTTACTGCGGTAAAATCCGATAGGCGCAGCGGCGTGCACCGGTAAGAACATGTTCGGTACGTTCGACCTGTGCTTGCAGCACCTCGGTGAAAATATTCAGCTCCGCGCGGCAAAATGCCTGGCAGACTCGGGCAGCGGTACAAATTGGGCAATGATTTTCAACCAGCAAAAAAGAGCCGTCTTTCAATTCGCTCCATTCGGCCATGTAGCCTTCGTGGCAGCGGATGGTTGCCAGGCGGGCAACGCGCTCACGTAAATTTTCTGTTCCGTTCATCAGCTGCTGATAATGGTGGCGGGTTTCCTGCTCACGGCTGTCGAGCAACAGCTCTATTGCCTGTTCCCCCAGTTTGTTACGCACCGTGCGCAGCAACTGGGCCGTCAGTTCTGCATGAGCATCAGGAAAATGCGCATTGCCTGCCGGGGTGAGATGCCAGAATTGGACTGGGCGGCCAACGCCGCGCGTTTCGGCTTTAGCCTCAACGAGCCCATCCTTTGCCAGTTTGACGAACTGCTGACGCGCGGCTTCACTGGTGGTGCCGAGCACTTTTCCGGCTTCTGAAGCCTGCTGTGGCCCGCAGGTTTTCAATAGCTTCAGCAAGCGATCGCTAACAGAATGTGCTGTGCATTCGCCATTTTCCAGGCTTATTCTCGACATACTCTACTGCCTCAGTCTTATTTATTCCAAGATATTGCTTGTTAAATTTAGCCTAATCATGCCGCCAACTCAACCCAGGGGCTTACCCCTTTGTGCGAGGAGAGTGGCACAAAATCAATGTTGATAAGCCAACACTGTCTCTCAGTAAATGTGTAAACGATGCAACACTCATCGCCTTTCCTGCGTTATTCTGTGCCAACGAACGAAGGAGAACGTAATGACTTATCAATCAACTCTGGCGGAGCCACCAATACTGCGTTTGCGCCCGGCATTACAGGGGGCGTTGGCGATCTTGCCGCTATGCCTGGCGGTGTTGCCTTGGGGGATCCTGGCCGGTTCTATGGCGATTCAAAGTGGCCTGACCGGTGCTGAAGGGCTGGGAATGTCGGCGATTGTTTTTGCCGGTGCCTCGCAGCTGGTCGCGATGGGAATGATCAAGAGCGGAGCGGGCTTGTTGGCGATTTTGGTTTCCACCTTTTTTGTCACGGCACAGCATTTCTTGTATGGATTACGCTTGCGTGAATGCATTGCTCCATTGCCATTGAGATGGCGCATCCTGCTGGCATTTTTGCTGACCGATGAACTGTTTGCTCTGACCGGCAATCAGGGGCCCGCGCGTTTCAATCGCTGGTACGCACTGGGTGCAGGGCTGGCATTTTATCTATGTTGGTTTTTTGCCACCTTGCTGGGGGTGGTTGCTGCCAGCAGCGTCAGTAATCTCGACAGCTATGGGCTCGATTTCTCGATCGCCGCCACTTTTATTGCCATCGTGGTGCCGATGATCCGCAATCTGCCAGTGCTTGCCTGTGTGCTGACGGCGCTGGTGCTGTCGATTGGCCTGCACCACTATCAGGTGCCGGGGGCGTTGATTATCACTACCGTGGCAGCCATGGTGGTAGGGCTGCTGTGCAGCAGGGGGCGCGCATGATTTGGCTCACTATTGTGCTGATGGGCGTGATCGTCTTTTTCAATCGTTACTGTTTTTTGGCCCCCAGCCTGCCGGTGCGTTTATCGCAACGCATGAGGACATTGCTGAGCTTTTCTGTGCCTGCGGTGCTGACGGCCATCTGTGGGCCGATCATTGCTTTTAACGGTGATGAGTGGCGCGCGTTACCTGAGAATCCTTATTTGTGGGCGGCAGTGTTCGCGGTCATTCTGGCTTTTTTCTTGCGTAATATGTTGGCAGTGGTGGTACTGAGTATGCTGATGTTTATCTTGCTACGAGCCGTGCTCTAAGAGTGCGCTTGAGGCATCCCTTATTTGAGATTTTTTCTCTCATATGGGATTTTAAGTGGTAAATTTTATGTTTAAACGTGGTGGCTGCCTGCATTACCCGCCGTTTGGCAGCATCAGATTTATGTCTCTGGCTCCGTGCCAGCCCATTACACTCTTGTGGATCTGCAGGTCATAACCATGATTGAGATACAGCAACTGGATGCTAACGCGGCGCAAATCGCCATCCCTGAACTGGCTGAAACTTTACATGCCAGCGTGTTACAGGGGGCCAGTATCGGCTTTGTGCAACCTTTTACCATTGAGCAAGCGGCAGCCTTCTGGTTGCGTCTGTTACCAGCGATTGAGCGTGGTGAGCGCCTGCTACTGGTGGCACGCGAAGCAGGCCGGGTGAAAGGGACTGTCCAACTGATACTGGATATGCCGGGCAATGGTCAGCATCGGGCAGAGATCGCCAAATTGATGGTACACCCGTATGCGCGGCGTAAAGGGATCGCTCGCCAGTTAATGCAGCAGGCTGAGAAGCTGGCCGCTGACCATGAGCGTAAGTTGCTGGTACTCGATACGCTGAGCGGTGATACGGCGGAAGGGATGTATCGTTCGCTGGGGTATCAACTGGCCGGAATGATCCCGCATTATGCTCGCTCCAGCAACGGTGCTTCTTTGGAGTCAACCAGCTATATGTATAAATTACTTTAATATTAAATGGTTAGGGCCTAGGTCAGCAATGCAGGGTTCTAAGGGACAGGGAATGAAAATTGAAGTGATAAAGGCCGATTACGCTAACCCGCAACACGCAGCGTTAATCATCGAATTGCTTGATCATTATGCCCGTGATCCTATGGGGGGCGCGGAACCGCTGAGTGATTATGCGCGCACCCATTTGGTGCAGGAACTGGCAAAGCGGCCATTTGCCCTAACGTTGTTGGCGCTGGTTGATGGTAAAGGTGCCGGGTTGGCTAACTGTTTTGAGGGCTTTTCTACATTCAGTTGCCAGCCGCTGTTGAATATTCACGATATGGCCGTTTCTTCTGCGTTCCGTGGTTTGGGTATTAGCCAACACCTGTTGGCGGCGGTAGAGGCGGAAGCGCGCCAGCGTGGCTGTTGCAAGATTACTCTGGAAGTCCTGCAGGGGAATACGGTGGCGCAAGCCAGTTACCGTAAATTTGGTTTTGCCGGTTATCAATTACAAGATGCCGCAGGATGTGCTTTATTTTGGCAGAAAATGCTGTAATGAAAAAACCGGGCGCAGCAGCCCGGTAAATAAATCAACAAGGGAATTTGGTTGTTTATACCCAAACAACTTGAGGCATGATGGATGTAATCAGTTAAAACTGATAAGTCAGCGCAACTGCGATCACATTATCTGTTTTTAACCCCAGCTTATTATCGCTGTTGAGCCGGTTGATTTTATAATCCACATAAGTAGACATGTTTTTATTGAAGTAGTAATAACTTCCCACGTCGAAGTATTTCACCAGATCGGTATCACCGATGTTTTCAATCTCTTTGGCTTTGGATTGCACATAGGCCAGCGATGGGCGCAAACCAAAATCAAACTGGTATTGAGCAACCAGCTCTACGTTATTGGTTTTATTGGCGAAGCCACTCACTTTGCTGGTGGTGTTATTAATGTTCGCGTTGCCTGAAATGGCTGTTAAATTATGGGTTTCGGCGTAGGTGGCGGCCAGATAGACGTTGTTGGCATCATACTTCAATCCGGTTGCCCAAATTTCAGCCTTGTCACCTTTGCCGTAAGTACTTAATTTCTGGCCTTCGGTCCGATTGGAGGCGGCATAAGCGGCACCGACAGTCAGGCCATCAATAATGGCATAGCTGGACGACAGGCCAAAACCATCACCATTCGCTTTGCTGAGGTTGTCGCTGCGGTCGTTCTCGTTTTTACCTTGATATTGCAGGGCGAATTTCAGGCCATCTACCATGCCAAAGAAATCGCTGTTACGGTAGGTGGCGACACCGGTAGCCCGGCCAGTCATAAAGTTGTCGGTCTTGATAAAGGAGTCAGCGCCAAATTCCGGGAGCACATCGGTAAATGCCCCGACATCATAAATCACACCGTAATTGCGACCATAATCAAATGAACCAAAGTCTTTTACCTTCAAACCCGCAAAACCGAGACGGGTTTTGGTATCTCTGGTGCCATCAGCTTCACTGTGGTTGGCCGCAATCTGATATTCCCACTGGCCATAACCGCTCAGCAGATCGTTAATCTGTGTTGCACCTTTAAAACCGAGGCGTACATACGTTTTGTCACCGTCATTGCCTGTGTCATCAGAGAAATAATGCAGTGCTTTTACACGGCCATAAAGGTCAAGCTTATTGCCATCTTTATTATAGATTTCTGCTGCCTGTGCAGCTTGAGCAACGAAAAGGGCCGGAATAATGACTGCAAGAAGATGAGGTTTCATGGTTTTCCCTGCTTTATATGATTGAAAGAGACTTGTTATTAGCGGTATTACCGCTTTAATGTTCTGCCAGAACGTGCGCAACGCAGAATTTTTACCGCAGTTGTGTGATGTATTTATGACAGATTATTTACATCTGTATGGCGCGAGGAGAGGAATCACTTTTCAGGTTGGTTTTCATCGGGTAAAGAAGGCGATGGTCTGTGCTTATCCATCTTCATCAACCGTCGTTTAGTGCGGGGCGCTGCGCATTGTAGGCCAGCCAACCATAACTCGGGCTGACGCCACCGGCAGTCTGTGGGACAATAGCGCCATCATTTCGTTTAGATAAGAGTTGAATGGCGCTCTCCTCCGCAGTTAAAGATCAGATCGGCCAGTGGTACAAAGCCCTGCAGCAACAAATACCGGATTTTATTTCCCGTGCTCCACAGCGGCAGATGATTGCCGAAGTGGCGAAAACCCTTGCCGGAGATTATCCACGCCATCTGGCGATCGAAGCCCCGACTGGCGTGGGCAAAACGCTTTCGTACCTGATTCCGGGGATTGCCGTTGGTCGTGCTGAGAGCAAACCGCTGGTGGTCAGCACTGCCAACGTGGCGCTGCAGGATCAGATCTACAGTAAAGATTTGCCACTGTTGAAGAAGATCATTCCAGATCTGAAATTCACCGGTGCATTTGGCCGTGGGCGTTATGTTTGCCCACGTAATCTGGCGGCGATGAGCACTGACGTGGCCGGGCAGGGCGATCTGATGTTGTATCTGGATGAGGATGAACTGGCACCGTCGAATGGTGAAGAGCAAGCGCTCTGCCAGAAGTTGTCGAAAGCCCTTAGCCGCTACGAATGGGATGGTTTGCGCGATCATTATCAGCAATCGCTCGACGACGCACTTTGGGCCAAATTGAGTACCGATAAGGCCAACTGCTTGGGCCGCAACTGCCACTACATCCGCGAATGCCCATTTTATATCGCGCGTAAAGAGATCGAGACCGCCGATGTGGTGGTGGCTAACCATGCTTTGGTGATGGCGGCGCTGGAAACTGAATCGGTGTTGCCGAACCCGAAAGATCTGCTGTTGGTGCTGGATGAGGGTCATCATCTGCCCGAAGTCGCGCGGGATGCGTTGGAAATGGAAGGGGAGATCACCGCGCTGTGGAGCAATCTTCAGCTCGATATGATCGTGCGGCAGGTTGAACAGTGCATGACGCAGTATCGGCCCAAAAATCCGCCGGGGTTGGCGAACAGCGAGCGTCTGAAAAACCATTGCGAAGAGATGCGTGAACTGCTCCAGATTTTTGAGCATCAGGTCAACGCATATCTACCGCCCGATAGCAGCAATGCCGAGCACCGTTTCGAGATGGGTGAACTGCCTGCTGAGATGGCCGAGATTTGTGCACGCTTATTCAAGCTCACCGATGGGCTGCGTGGGCTGGCGGAGTTTATCCTTAACGATCTCACTGAACAGACCGGCAAGCATGACATTGTGCGCTTGCACCGTTCGATCATTCAGATGAGCCGCACGCTGGGTTACCTGGAAGCAATGAGCAAGCTGTGGCGGCTGGCGGCGCTGGAGAAGTCTTCTAATGCGCCGATCTCCAAGTGGGTGGCGCGTGAACTGCGCGACAACGTCACACACCTTTATTTGCACTGCGTGGGCATCCGCGTCAGCGATCAGTTGGAAAAACTGCTGTGGCGCAAAATACCGCATGTCGTGATCACTTCGGCCACTTTGCGCTCGCTTAACAGCTTCTCGCGCCTGCAAGAGATGAGCGGGCTGAGCGAGAAGGCGGGCGATCGCTTCGAAACCCTCGATTCGCCGTTTAACCACGTTGAGCAGGGCAAAATCGTCATTCCCAAAATGCGCTTTGAACCGGCGATGGCCAACGAGGCCGAGCATCTGGAAGAAATGGCGCGTTTCTTCCGTGGTGAGCAGGCCAGCGGTCAGCATAAAGGGATGCTGATCCTGTTCAGCAGCCACCGTGCCATGCAGACCTTTTTGAGCTACGTGAGCGATCTGCGCCTGATGCTGTTGGTGCAAGGCGATCAGCCGCGCTATCGGTTGGTGGAGGAACACCGTAAACGGGTGGAGAAAGGCACCGCCAGCGTTCTGGTGGGGTTGCAGTCGTTTGCTGAAGGGCTGGATCTGAAAGGGGAACTGTTAACCCAGGTGCATATCCACAAGATTGCTTTCCCGCCGATCGACAGCCCGGTGATTTTGACCGAAGGTGAATGGCTGAAATCGCTAAATCGCTATCCCTTTGAGGTACAAAGCTTGCCGAGTGCGTCGTTTAACCTGATCCAACAGGTAGGGCGATTGATTCGCAGCAATCAATGCCACGGTGAAATTGTGATTTATGATCGTCGCCTGTTGACCAAGAGCTACGGCTCGCGCCTGCTGGCAGCACTGCCGGTATTCCCGATCGAGCAGCGTGAGGTGCCGGAAGCCGACAAGGCGCACTTGGCGGCGCTGAAATCCGCAGCCAGCGCAGCGAAGAAAGAGAAAAAGGGCAAAAACCCGTTTGCTCGCCGCCGCCGTTGATTAGGCCAAGGGAGGTAAACGGCGCTTTACCGGCGTATTTTTGACGATAGAAGTGTTGCACTGAGCATGTTCTGCCAGCTTATCCAGTACTTGATCGAGTTGATCCATTGAGCGTGATACCAAACGGGCGATGAAGCAATCTTCACCAGTGACTTTGTCGCACTCAATCACCTCAGGGATCTGCTGCAGGATCAGTTCCACTTTTTTCAGCATACCGGGTAAGGGTTTGATACGCACCAGTGACTGAAAACTGTAGCCAATTGACTGTAAATTGATGTTCAGCGTATAGCCCTGGATTGCGCCGTTTTCTTCCAGCCGCCGCAGCCGCTCTGAGGTGCTGGGGGATGAAAGACCGGCTTGGGCACTCAGTGCTTTTAACGAAATGCGCGCATCCATAGCCAGAATAGTCAGAATCTGGCGATCGATATCATCCATAAACTCTCCATTAGGTAAATTCACCTTTTAACCTGCGATATAAAGGCAGTTAAGCATATATGCCTTTTTTATGCCATGTAAAACCAGAGCTTAAAACTGCAAGCTAATACTCGGTTTATTTGGAGGGATTGAGGATGAATGCAGAGATAAAACGCGGTTCGCTGGAGATGGTGATCGCCATGTTGATCTCCGGCAGTATTGGCTGGTTTGTACTGATATCTGGTCAGCCAGTCATTAACGTGGTGTTTTGGCGTTGTACCGTTGGGGCGTTAGTTCTGGTGGTGGTGTGTGCTTTATTAGGCCAGCTAAAGCGCGACCGGTTAACGCGCCGCGTTTTGCTGTTGGCGATAGCCGGTGGTGTGGCTCTGGTGGTGAATTGGTTGCTGCTATTTGCCGCTTACTCGTATGCCTCTATTTCCATCGCGACCGCAGTGTACAACACCCAACCTTTTATGTTGGTAGGGCTTGGAACACTATTTCTTGGTGAAAGATTGACGGTGCGTAAACTACTTTGGCTGTTACTGGCCTTTATCGGCATGATGTTGGTGGTGTTGGCGCAACCTAACTCCTCTGCGGGACAACAGACCTATCTATGGGGGATTTTGCTGTCGCTTGGCGCCGCATTCTTCTATGCACTGATGGCGTTAGCCGCAAAACGTCTGAAAGGTACCCCACCACACTTAATTGCTCTGCTTCAGGTGACGGTTGGGGCAGTGATGTTGTTACCGTTTGTCGATTTTCACTCTCAGGCCAGCAATCATCAGTGGGGAATGTTGGTGACGCTTGGCATAGTACATACCGGTTTAATGTATGTGTTGTTGTACGGGGCGATTCAGAAGTTACCCACCTATCTGACCGGTTCGCTGTCGTTTATCTACCCTATTGCCGCAATCGGGGTTGATCGGTTGGCGTTTGGCCACCATCTGGTGACGCTGCAGTTTGCCGGAGCAGCAATGATTCTGCTGGCTGCCGCCGGGATGAATTTGCTGGGGATGGATGGTTAAGTATGGGATTCGTCAGTTTATCAGCAGAAATAAGTTGCCTGAAGGTTCTGTTAGGGTAAAAGATGTGATCCGGTGAATATTAACCCTCTGTTTTCTCAGCGCATCACTAACCTAGGTGAAATATGATTGACGCTTCTACATTGCTCTTGTTCACCGGTGCCTGTCTGGCGTTAGCCATGACTCCTGGCCCAGATATGCTGCTGATTGCTTCCCGTAGCCTTAGCCAAGGGCAAGGCGCGGGCTTTGCCTCGCTGGCGGGGATTCAGTTGGGTACTTACTGCCATGCGTTGGCGGCGGCGCTGGGGCTTTCGCAACTTTTTGTTTCTGTGCCGCTCGCTTACGACGCACTGCGTTTGGCTGGTGCGGCCTATCTGCTCTATCTGGCCTGGAAGACGTTGCGTTCTGGCAGTAACTTGCAGTTATCTGCTGGATTACAGACGATTCCAGCAAGCCGGATCTTTCAGCAAGGGCTACTGACCAATATCCTCAATCCTAAAATGGCGCTGTTTGTGCTGGCGTTGTTTCCACAATTTATTGATCCACGGGCGGGATCGGTGGTAGGGCAGATGCTGGTTCTGGCCACTATCCTCAATGCGATCGGGTTGGTGGTAAACGGAACGGTGATCGCGGTGGTTAGCAGGATGAAACGCCGCTTTTTACGGCAGCGATTCAGTGCCCGCTGGCCTAATTATCTGCTAAGTAGCGTTTTTGCTGGGCTGGCCTGTAAGTTGATCTTCGATAGCCGCAAATAATTCGAGTTGCTTGTCGGCGGCATGCATGAAGTCTCAGAAGCCACGCCACGCCGGTTAACCCTGACGTGGCGCAATGCTTACCAACCACCGCCACCGCCGCCGCCAGAACCACCCCCTGACGAACCCCCACCGGAAGAGCCGGAGCCGCTGTAGCTTGAGCTCGATCCCGAGCTTGAACCTGAACTGCTGCTAGGGGTTGCCTTGGATGATGAACCGCAGGATTGGCTGAAATGATGCACGCTATCCCAATCCGCGTTAGCAAAGACCTCTGACATGGTTCCGGTGCTGATCAGGTATTGGGAGAACGTATTTGCCCAGGTTTTCCCTACACCGAGGGCCAAGGCATACGGGAGCATCCGCTCAAAATGGGAAGCCAGCTTGTCGGGCGGGTAAAGTGTCTGATAGCGGTGCTTTTCCGCCGCGCCAAGATACAGTTTCAGCCCTTGAGCGGTCGCTAAATTATTCAACCCTTGCTGTGTGTAACGTGGTGCTATCCAACCAAAGCCCACGCAGAACAGCATAACCAGTAGCAGTGCACCCACGTATCCGGCGGGTAACTGGGTTATAGGGAATAGGTTAAACATCAACAGACCGCTGGCGAACGTAGCCAGCGGGCCAAATATCAGGGCGAGGAACAGGGAGAAAAATCCCCAGTCGTTCAATATTTTTCTTGGGTTGAATAACAGCCTGAGTAGAAAAGAAAGCAGTGTCAGGCCCACCAGCAACAGCAATAACGCGGGAATGGTGACTATTGCTACACCAGCGTTGAACAGCGTGCCACAGATCAGTGGCACCAGCAGCATGATCAGGATCCCGCGCCATATTGGCCCAGAGCGTTGCACGAATAATTGTTTCTGCTGTGCCGTACAGCGTTTCTCCAACTCCTGACGGGCGTTCTGCATTGGCCGTTGATAAGCTTTGCTAAGGTTGATGTTTTTACGATCACCGCTAAACAGTATGCTCAGCAACTTTTTATCATTAACGTTCAACGGCTTTTTGTTTTCATCCGTTCGTAGCGATAACCACTGTTCATTGGCGGCGCGTTTAGTGGTGCTCTGTTTGTCCGTAATATCCAGAGCGCGCTTCGCGACCAGATCCAGCAGATCGCTGGAAAAGGCGATATCATCGTACTTACGCTGGGTAATAAAACGCAGATAACCTGGTGACATATCGGCAGGGAGTGCGTACAGCGGCACAATCGGTGGCATTTTTAACCCTGTCGCGGTCACATTTTTACGCCACCAAAGCAGGTAGTAACCGAGCAGGAGGAACACCGGTATCCACAAACTGCTGGTTTTCACCGTTGGCAGCAACAGATGTATCAACGGTAAAGCGGCTTCTGGAGCAGGCGCATCGGCAAGAATGCTGCGTGGCCAGGTGTAAACGACGGTCAACCCTTTGCCCTGTTGTAGCGGCTGCATGGTTTGTACACTGCCATCAGCCAGGATCCGGGCATCTTGCTCTTTGGCACCTGGCCTACCGGTATAAATATCAATCGATTGCAACCGGGTGTCTTTACCTTCGGGATTCAGAAACGCGCTGGATTCCGGTAATTCCAGATGAAAACTGGCTTTATCAATGGAATAGGCCCAGTCGTTACCGGTTACGTTCCAATAAAGTTCATCCCAATCGGGGAAGCGACTGAAGTGGTTACTTATTCGATACTGAATCTCATAGCTGTAAACGCCGGGCTGCAGAAGGTGTTCCGCACTGCCAATGCGGACGGTGAGCGTTTTCCCTTCTTTCACCACGCTGAAAGGTTCGGCTACGCCATCGCGTAATACGTTTTGGATCTGATAGTCGACGCTGAAAATCTTGCCGTCCTGCCGGTTCCAGGTGAGCGGCAGAGTGCGGAAAATCCCCCGACGTATTTGTTGCCCGAGTGACAACACCTTGATGTTTTCGTTCATCAGCATGCTGCCATCGGTATTAAACCGCGCACGGGCATCGAAGGAGAGAATATGCTCATTCGCACGTTCGAGTCTGTTAGTGCTTTCGCTTTGGTTTGTGCTGGCAGGGGTAACGGAGACGCTGATGGCAATATCATCGGTTGCCGCTTGAGCAACTCCTGGTGCCAACACCAAAAACAGCCAGAAAACGCACCGTACTCTCGTAAGCCAGTTTGCCATCCTGCTATTCCATCCGTGGGAGTTTGGCATCTTCGGGATCTTCAAGCTCAAAGAAGGTGTCTACGTTAAAATTGAATGCGCGGGCCAGCAGTAAACTGGGGAAAGACTCCACCAGAATATTGAAATCGCGCACTGTGCTATTGAAATAACGACGCGCCATCTGGAGCTGTTCTTCTATTTCTGCCAGTGATTGTTGCAAGGCCAGAAAATTTTCGTTGGCCTTAAGTTCAGGATAAGCTTCTGCCAAGGCAAAAATACGCCCCAGAGTGCCTGAATATTGCCGTTCACTCTCGGCAAGCTGGCGAGTATTGCCCACCAGGTTGCTGCGTTGGCGGGTGATTTCTTCCAGTAACTCTTTTTCGTGTTGAGCATAGCGTTTTACCAGGCTCAACAGATTCGGCGCCAGATCGTGGCGGCGCTTGAGCTGCACGGCGATACCGCTCCAGGCTTCGTCTTTAAAACGCCGTAGTGAGACAAAGCGGTTATAGGTGATAATTGCCCAGAGCAGCACCACGGCAACGATGGCTAAACCAATATAAACTTCCATTTTTCAATCCATGTTTGGCTAGATAAATGTAATCCTTTGAGATGCATATGGATATTATCTCATTCTGGTACTTAGGGTAAATCGTGATACAACTATAAAACTTTTCTGATAATAAGGACGTTATGCGCTATGTATCAGCCCGCCTCATTCCGTGAAGACGATGTAGAGACCCAACTGGCCTTAGTACGCGCTAATCCGCTGGGCCTGTTAATCAGCCATGGTTCGCAGGGGTTATTGGCGGATCCGATCCCTTTTCTGGTCGATGTCGATCAGCAAGGGCGGGTGACCCTGAGGGCACATGTGGCACGTGCTAACCCTCATTGGCAGGTGCTGCAAACGGTGCAGGAGTGCTTGGTGGTATTCCAAGGGGTTGAAGGCTATATCTCGCCGAACTGGTATCAAAGCAAAAGCCAGAGCGGCAAAGTAGTGCCGACCTGGAACTATGCGGCAGTGCATATGTGGGGTGTGCCAACGGTGACGCATGATCCACTCTGGTTACGCCAGCAGTTAGACGGATTGACCCGATTACAGGAAAGCCAACAGCCGGAGCCGTGGCAGATTGATGACGCCCCGGCTAACTATATTGCCAGCCAGATGAAAGGTATCGTCGGGATTGAAATTGCGATAACGCGGCGCGAGGGCAAGTGGAAAATGAGCCAGAACCGCAGTGCAGAAGATGTCAGCGGCGTGATCGCCGGGTTGCAGGCCGGTGACAGCGTGCAACAGCAGTTGGCCGATGAGGTTGAGCGGTGCCGCGAATAAGTTATGCTATAGCAAAATGAATCAGCGGGACTGAATGATGGATTACACCAAAATAATCAAAGAAATAGGTCGTGGTAAAAATCATGCGCGCGACCTGAATCAGGAAACCGCATTTCAACTGTATCAGGCGATGCTGGCGGGCAAGGTTCCAGAGCTGGAATTAGGCGGCATACTGATCGCTATGCGTATTAAAGGAGAAGCCGAAGCAGAAATGCTGGGTTTCTATCAGGCGATGCAGCAACAGGTGATACGCCTGCAAAAGCCTCGGGGCCGCCCGATGCCGGTTGTCTTGCCGAGTTACAACGGGGCGCGAAAGCAGGCCAACCTGACGCCACTGCTGGCTTTATTGCTGGCCCGAGTGGGATTACCGGTCGTGGTGCATGGGGTGTTAAATGACAGCACCCGCGTCACCAGCGCGGAGATCTTCCCCTTGCTTGGCGTGCCGTGGTCTGCAGATCCTGAGCATGCGCAACAGCGATTGGAGCAAGGGCTGCCGGTCTTTATGCCAATCTCTGTACTTTCTCCCCCCATGGAAACCCAGCTCGACCTCCGTTGGAAAATGGGGGTGCGTAACAGCGCCCATACCTTGGCGAAATTGGCCACACCCTTTGGTGATGAAGACGTGCTGCGCATCGCCAGCGTTTCACACCCGGAGTACGTTGGGCGTGTGGCGTCGTTTTTCCGCCAGATTGGGGCGCGTGGCTTGCTGATGCAGGGGACGGAAGGTGAAGCCTATGCCAATCCGCAGCGTTGCCCGCAGATACATTACATTGCTGATAGTGAGCAACGAGTGTTATTGGAGCGGCCAGCGCAGGATGTCCCGGTTGAATTACCTGCAACTAAAGATGTGCAAACCACGGTAAGCTGGATTGAGCGTTGTCTGGCAGGTGAGGTGGCGATCCCTGAACCGCTTGCTCGGCAGATCGCTTGCTGCCTGCTGGCGACTGGCGAAGTCGCGACCCTGGAGCAAGGGTTGGCACGTCTTCGCTGAAAGCATGGGTGAACAGGGGGGAAACCTGAGCAGAAATACGGCCTGGCTCAGGTGCCCCTGTGGAAACGCCACTCTTCAACGTCATCAGAAATGCTATCTGTCTCCAGGCCAGAAAAGTTTAAAAACGCGGGTGTATAACTTTACAAAAGTGGATTACACTCAAAAAGAGCTTTTGGGCCAGTGGGGGTATCTGCCTGATGAAGCTCGAAATACATCCGTTTGGGCAGGAAAAATCCCCCCGTTTTGCGGCATTCCATGCTGTAAAACAGAAATTTCCGACTACTCTATTTAAGCCGTAGGGAAGAAATACTTAAATTAATAGATGCGTGTTTAGGATTGTCAATCACGTTTTCAGCATGGGCTATTTGCATGCATTGCATAGAATGCGAAGTCTAATCTTATAGGTATGGATGATGAGCAAATATGATGATGTCCAGCAGTTCAAAAAGAAAATCAATATGAAAGATATTGATTATAAAGAGTTTCCTAAGGACGATGGCTCATCGGCCTTGCATCGCTGGTCTATTGTTGAACAGGTTGCAGAAGCAGGTAATGGCATTGCCTCGGGTATTGAGCGCAGTATGCAACCGACGCCAGTGAGCGCCAGTGAGTTTTCCTCAACGCCATCACCCAATGTACATCGCCCTGTGCAACCTAATGTTGCCCCAACCCAAAATCCCTCAGCGCCCAAGTATTTTTCCCACGATTTTAACCAGACCATTCCTCCAGCACCTGAACGCAGCAGGGTTGAACCGGTTGAAGCCCAGGTGGTGACGCCAGCGCCGCAGCCTTCTCAGGCGCTGGATACACAACGTTTCAAAAGAATGTTCAGCAAAAAGACCGCTTCTGCTGGAGAAGCCGTTAGTACTGGCCGTAATGCATTACTCAAACCACTTTTAGAGATTATTGCCTCATGCCGTTAGTCTGTGTTTGTTCTCCCAAGGGAGGGGTAGGGAAAACTACAGTTGCTGCTAACTTGGCTTATGCTTTGGCCCGCAGCGGCAGTAAGGTTCTCGTGGTGGATTTTGATTCACAGAACGCGCTACGTCTCCATTTTGGTGTACCCATTGCCGATAATCGCGGCTTTGTGGCTCAATCTGACACCTTATCTGATTGGAGCCAGTTTATCCTGAAGGCCGGGCCGAACCTGTTTGTTTTACCTTATGGTGAAGTGACAGAGGAAGAGAGGCTCATATTTGAGGATAACCTGATGAACGAGCCGATGTTCATCCAGCGTGGCCTGAGTGCCGTGCTTAAGGTGCCTGATCTGGTGGTGATTGCGGATATGCCCCCGGGCCGTAATGCCGCTCTGAAAGCCATTGAAGCAGCGGCAGACATGCGCATCGTTGTTCTAATGGCTGATGCGGCTTCTCTCAGCCTGTTGCCCCTGATCGAGCAGCATAAGTTCTTGAATAAACCGCATAATCATAGTGCTGAAGATTATTACGTGGTGAATCAGAGTGACATGAGACGCACCTTGAGCAGAGATATCACGCATTTCTTTGAACAGCGTTTACAGAATAAATTGTTGGGCACGATTCATCGTGATGAATGTGTGGCTGAGGCAAATGCATCACAGCGGGCAATCATGGATATCAGTCCCGTTTCGGCTGCGGCATTCGATGTTGATCATATCAGTAAAAAAGTAGCAATTATTTTAGGGCTGAATGTGGGAGATGGTTCATATCATCATACTGCGTCTATTTATAGTTCTTAATAAGGACAGTTTGGTCAGCTATGAATAAATTATTTTTCTCTTTCTTACTGCTGTTGGCCTTACCTTTGATTGTTCTTATCATCATTGCGCCGATGAGCAGTGATAATCAATACATCTTTGGCTTCATTTGTATTGCTATCGTATTTATTTTAGGGGTGAGCAAAAGCAAGAAAGTCACGCTGATCATGATCGTCATGTCAACGATGATGTCATTGCGTTACATATACTGGCGTGCGACAGAAACCCTGCATTTTAATACGACTCTGGAAGCCGTACTGGGGATCGCTCTCTTTATGACCGAGCTTTACGCTTTGGTCATTTTGCTGTTTGGGTATATACAAACCACCTGGTCATTAAAAAGAACCATTGAACCCTTGCCTGATGATGTTTCACTCTGGCCAACGGTTGACGTGTATATTCCCACCTATAACGAAAGCATGGATGTGGTGCGCGATACGGTGCTGGCGGCACAGTGCATCGATTATCCCAAAGACAAGATGAAGATCTATGTGCTTGACGACGGCAAACGTAATGAATTTGCCGTATTCTGCGCGGATGCTGGCGTAGGATATATCACCAGAAACGACAACAAGCATGCCAAAGCGGGCAACCTGAATAACGCACTGACCGTGACTCAAGGGGAACTGATCACCGTGTTTGACTGTGACCACGTTGCTACCCGGGCTTTTTTGCAGGCTACAGTAGGCAGTTTTTTAGTTGATGATCGCTTAGCCTTGATCCAAACCCCGCACTATTTCTATTCGCCAGATCCTTTCGAACGTAATTTATCCGAAGCGAGCAAGGTCCCTAACGAAGGGGCGCTGTTTTACGGGCCGGTACAGCAGGGTAACGACAACTGGAATGCAACGTTTTTCTGTGGCTCCTGTGCGGTAATCCGCCGCACGGCGTTGGAAGAGGTGGGAGGGTTTGCGGTTGAAACCGTGACTGAAGATGCCCACACCGCGTTGAAAATGCAGCGTTTAGGATGGGGATCGGCATTCCTGGCACTTCCTTTGGCGGCAGGCTTGGCAACCGAGCGTCTGGGGTTGCACGTGATTCAGCGAACTCGCTGGGCACGCGGAATGACGCAGATCTTCCGGGTGGATAATCCGTTATTTGGGCGCGGCCTGACCTGGCAGCAGCGTTTGTGTTATCTGAACGCCATGCTGCATTTTCAATACGGTTTGCCCAGGGTCATCTTCTGTACCGCACCGCTGATTTATTTGTTATTCAACCTGAATATTATCGCCTCATCGGCTGGGTTGATTTTCGCCTACGTGCTTCCTCATCTGGTTATGTCGATTTATATCAACTCGAGGGCGACGGGGCGATACCGTTATTCATTCTGGGGGGAAATCTATGAGACCGTCATGTGTTTCCATCTGGTTATTCCTACCCTGTTGGCGATGATCTCACCAAAGCACGGTAAATTTAACGTGACGGATAAAGGGGCGTTGCTGGACGATAACTATTTTGACTTCCACATTGTCAGGCCACACATTATTGCGGTGGGATTGTTGTTGCTGGGAACGGCATGGGGCGTGATTCGCCTGTTTATGCCGGACCATTATGGTGCCAACCCGCAGGTTATTGCGTTGAATATTGCCTGGGCCAGTTTCAGTATGATCATACTGCTGGCTTCTATTGCGGTCGCTCGCGAAACCCGCCAGGTCAGGAAAACTATCCGGGTTGAGGCCACCATTCCTGCCGTGCTCTATTTTGCCAGTGGCGCAGCCATGCGCACGGAAACGCTGGATCTTTCAATGGGCGGGGTAAGATTGAAAACCCCGGATGAGCGCTTCTTGGACGACCCTATTGAAGAAGTTGAATTGGCCTTAAAGTCAGGCGTCGTTTCTTTCCCGGTGGAAGTGATTGATGTTGATAAATCGGTTACCCGGTTGATGTTCCAGGAATTGCCAATTGAAAAACGGCGAGAGCTGGTGAGAGTGGTTCTTGCCAGGGCTGATGCCTGGATCCGCGATAAACCTCATGCGCCCGATCGGCCACTGCGTTCATTCCTTGGGATTCTTCGTTGCATTTTTGAGCTGTTTTATTTCTCCTGGCAAGATCGGCGGGCCAAGAAAAAGCAGCGCAATAATAAGCATCCTGATGTAAAACCGGGTCAGGAAAAGGAACAAGCAATATGAGAGTAGTGGGAAAAACGCTACCAACGGTCATAGTTCTGGCAAGCAGCCTGTTTTTAGGGTTCTGCTTGCCCGCTTTTTTGAACGCAGCCGAATCAGGGGCGCCTGCCGTTCCCGTTTCACCAGGAAGCGAAGTTCAAAACACACCAAGCTTGCCGAACCTGTCAGGGTTACCGAACCTGCCAAGTTTGCCATCGCTACCTCGGCCAACTGATGCCCCGGCGCAGCCTACGGGGAATGCTCAGACTGATAGTTCGACACAACAGCCCGCAGTCCCTCAGGCTGTATTAAATCAATTGGTTGAGTCGACACTTAGCGTTACCGACATGGGGCAACCCGCCGGGCTGACGCTGAGCAACTGGCAGCGTCAATCCGGGATTACCTTTACATTGCCGAGTGATTCGGTGATTACCTCTGCAAACCTGCTGCTGGATGTTGAAGTATCCCCCGCCTTGATGGAGGGCGATACCGAACTGCATCTGATGCTGAATGGGCAGCCACTGAGCCAGCATTTGCTGAATAAACTTCATAAGGCCAAGGTGACCTATAAGATCCCTATCCCAGCAGCTATGGTGGTGGCAAGTAACAATCTGAGCTTCAGTATTAAAAACAGCAATGATACGGCGATGCAGTGCGAAAAAGGGGTTGCCAACAAATACTGGGTCAAAATATTGCCTTCCAGCCGCTTGCAGATGGAAGGCCAGGTGTTGAATATCGGCCAGAATCTTGGTCGTTTCCCTCGCCCGTTTTTCGATCCGCAATCGATGCAATCTTCTGTGGTGAACGTCGTGTTCAGTCAGGCCAAGAGACCAGAGGATGTTGGTGCTGCGGCGATGGTCAGTTCTTATTTGGGGACATTGGCGCGCCATAACAATCTTGATTTCCGGGTATTACAGGATGCGCTGCCGGAGCAGAATGGGATTATTTTCGCCCATTCAGGGGAGCAGATTGACCAGTTGACGTTACCGCAGGTCGAGGGCCCAACGCTGCAGGTGATCGACAATCCGTTGAACCCGGTTTACAAGCTGTTACTGGTGATGGGCAATAATAGTGTGGAGATGCGTCAGGCGGCATATCGCCTGGTCAGCGAACCATTGCCGGAGAAAACGCCGCTTTTGTCGGTGGAGCCGGTGACTATTCCTTTACGTCTTCCTTATGATGCGCCGCGTTGGATCAACACCACCCGCCCGGTTAAATTCAGTGAACTGGTGGCCGATGTCGATGAACTGACGGTGACCGGTGTCTATCATGATGCGGTGCGCATTCCCTTCCGCGCTGCACCGGATCTGTTTATGTGGGATGGCAGAAACGTACCGTTGCAGGTCGATTACCGTTTCCCTACTGACAACTGGATTGATGAAAGCAAATCGCAATTGAGTGCCACGCTGAACGGGACTTTTTTACGCAACCTGCCGGTCAATAAAACCGGGTTGCTGCAACTGTTGTGGCGTCAATTTGGTGGTGATACCCGCCAGGAAAGCTACAGCCTGCCTTTGCCGCCTTATCTGATTTACGGCGATAACATGCTGGAGCTCTATTTTTCTATCGTGCCTAAAAATAACGCTGCCTGTAATCCGGCGGGTAGCGACATCATCAAGAGCCGCATCGGGCCCGATTCTTACATCGATCTGAGCGAAACCCATCACTTCACTGAGCTGCCCAATCTCTCTTATTATGTTGGGGCTGCCTTCCCATTCAGCAGATTGGCTGATTTTTCTCAGACCGTCCTGTTATTAGCTGAAAAACCTACTATAAATGAGGTTCGGGCCCTGCTTAATCTGGCGGCTAGGGCTGGCACGGCAACCGGGAGTGCCATCAGCAATGCGGATATCAGGTTCGGGTTGAAGGGCAATGAAATGGAAGACCCCGAATTCCAGGCACAAGATGTGCTGGTGGTCGCTTCATTGGCTCAGACCGAGTTTTATCAGCGATTGTTGCAGGATGTACCGTTTGCTTTAGACCCCAACGGGTCACTGACCGTGAAGCCACAGTCGATGCGGGAACGGATGCTGGCTTATCTGGAGGGGAACTGGCAAACACAAGGGCTTGATGCCGATCGCTACCTGTCTTCACTGGCTGATTGGCGCGGCTTTTTAAGCTTCCGTTCTGCCTGGGATCCGCAACGGGTAGTGGTGGTCGCCAGTGCTACCGATGATGGTGGGATGAACAAGATTTATACCGATCTGAAATCATTGAAGATTAACGCCGGGATCCGTGGCGATCTGGCGGTGATTACCGATCAGAATGGTGTGAACAGTTTCCAGGTCGGTGCCCAGTTCCCAAGCGGGGAGCTGCCTTGGTATCTGATTTTTATCTGGTACGCCAGTAAACACGTAGTGCTTTTGTCTCTGGCTGGTTTGGTGGTTTCTGTGGTGTTGGGGCTGAGTCTTTACATTCTGTTGAGAAAGCACGCAGCCAAACGTTTAGGGAGAGATGCGGAAGATGAAGATTAAAATCTGTCTCGGCCCGGAGCCATACAGGAGCTGCCCATGGGGTATAACCAATTGAACTTATTGCTGAAAAAGAAACTTTATTCAGCCTCTTTGGCTGGCCTGACGGTATTCTCGGTCTCTGTAATGGCCGATGACAGCAACCCGGCCCTGAAAGCGCTCTTTGAACAGGCAGCGTATTGGCATGATAAGTCTCATGATGAGCTGGCTCAGGGTGCGCTGCAGAAAGTTCTGCTGATGGATGAAAACAATACCGAGGCGATGTATCTGTTGTCTCTGTACGCCATGCAGGGCGGAGACAAGGAAAATGCCGATCTGTGGCGGAAAAAACTCAGCACTGTAGCGCCTAACGATCCGCGCTTGAAGGCACTGGATGGCAATAATCTGGTTCAGTCGCCAGTGGCTAAAAATATGCTGGCTCAGGCTCGGCAATATGCAGCGACAGGCAACTTCCCTCAGGCAATTGCCAGCTATCAGGCTATTTTCAATGGCAAAACCCCCATCGACAATCTGGCCAATGAGTATTATCTCACTCTGGCGGGAGCCCCCGAGGGCAGGCAAGAGGCGATTGATGGCCTGAAACAGCGCCTGGCCTTGCAGCCGAGCGATGCCCAAACCCAGCTAGTTCTGGGGAAGGTGATGACTTATCAGGAATCGACGCGCCGGGATGGGATCAATATGCTGGCTGCGCTTGCTCCTACCAATAAAGATGCCGATCAGGGAGTGAAACAGGCTTTGCTGTGGTTGGCTCCGCAGCCTTCTGACAAACCGCTGTACGATGCCTATCAGCAACGGCACCCGGAAGATAAAGCGGTTGCAGCCTACTATCAGCAGAATATAGCCGGGGCGGCCAAGAGCGCGGGTTATGCCGAGCTGAATAAGGGCCAGTTGAGCGGTGCGAAGAGCCAGTTCGAAAGCGTGCTTGCCAGTAACCCTAACGACAGGGATGCCTTGGCAGGTATGGGCTTTACCGCTATGCGCAGCGGCGATTTTGGTCAGGCGGAGAGTTATCTTACCCAGGCGGCGAAGCAAGGTGGCCCGCAAAGCGCACAGTGGGGCACGTTAGCTCAGGATGCCAACTTCTACGGTTCATTGACCAAAGCTAAACAGGCGCTTAAGGCAGGCCAACTCGATGAGGCATTAGCGATCACTGCGCCGATGGCCAATGCCACGGGCGATAAAGGTAATGCTGTTACGCTGTTCCGGGCAGACGTTTCCCGCAGAAAAGGGGATTTCACGGCGGCAGAACAGGACTACCGTGGGCTGCTGGCGCAGAACCCACAGAATAATGATGCAAAGCTGGGGCTGTATTATCTGCTGTTGCAACAGCGTAACAAAGAGAAAGAGGCCGAACTGGTTCTGCAGACGATCCCTGCCGATCTGCGGCCTAAAGTGATGCGGCCAGTTGCGGGTGTCAACGTTGAACCATTGCGTAAAGAGGCCGCGTTAGCGCTACAGAATAACGACGCACCGCGTGCGCAGATGATTCTGCAGCAGGCTCTGGAGAAACAGCCATCGAATGTCTGGGTGCGTTTGGATATGGCGCGCATCCTGTATAAACAGGGGCAGGAGCTTCAGGCTCAAACGCTTATTTCCCCCATGATGCAGATGGGGGCGACGACAGATGGCCTCTATGCTGCCGCCCTGTTTGCTTCGGAACGTAATGACTGGCTGAATGTTTCTACGTTGATGGCGCGTATCCCACCTTCGAAGCAGACTCGTGAGATGCGCGAACTGGCTGCCGTGGCCTCCGTCAATCAGCAACGAGTCAGTGCCGAAAATTACCTGCGGCAGGGGAATACCGCCAGTGCGGCGGTGATCCTGCGCCAAATGGCCCAAAAACCGCCAACTGAACCGGCAGCGCTGGGGGCGTTGGCTAAAGATCTGATGGCGGTTGGTGATACCTCTACGGCAGTGGCGCTGGTGCGCGAGAATATGCGCCTCGGTGTCAAAGGTAATGCTGGCGATTATTCCGCCCAGATCGCAGTGCTTAATCAGGCCGGGTTAACCCAGGAAGCCGATGCATGGCTGAATAATCCGGCGTTGCTGGCAAAGAGTTCGGCAAGAGAGATCGGCCAGTTACGCAATGGGAGTGTGATCAATGAAGCCGATAAACTGCGCTTGCAAGGGCAATATGGGGCGGCTTACGACAAGCTGATCGCGGCTTTGCAGAACGATCCGCAAAATGCGGACGTTATGTTAGCCATGGGGCGCCTCTATCAATCCGGCAAAATGAACAAGGAAGCCGGGCAGGTATATAACTATCTATTGAGCCGTAACAGCCTGAATCAGGGGGCGCGTGAAGGGGCTACCGGGATTGCTTTGGCCGAGGGTGACATCAGCAGGGCCAAGCAGTTGCTGGGTGGGCTGCCAGCGATAAAAACGCCGGATCAACTCCTGCTCGCAGCGCGTGTTGCGCAGGCTGATGGTGATTATACGCGAGCCATGTCTTTGTTGCGTGAGGCAAAAGGCCGCTTGAATGGCGTGAGCATGGTGACAGGAGGCGGAGGCGGGCAGACGGCGATGATTGGTGGGCTGAAAATGGCCGATAATCCGTTTGCCGGGCAGGCCGTTACGCCATCCAGCCTGACTGCCATGGGGTCTCCTTCTGCCTATGGTGAAGTGTTGCCTTGGCAGATTGCCTCTCCCGGTCTGGCGGGGAGTTATGTTACTCGCGTACCTAACTTGCCCGCCAAGAACCCTACGTTGCAGCAGATCGAGCAACTGATGGATGAGGTGCAAAACAAAACGGCGACCTGGGTACAGGGTGATATCGCGCTGCGTGATAACAGCAGCGGCGAGAATGGGCTAAGTAATATTACTGAAATAAAGAGCCCGATCAGCGTGTCGGGGATGCCGATCGACAATGGACGGGTGACATTTGGCGTCACTCCAGTGATGCTGAAGTCGGGCACGCCGTCCAACTCTGCCAACGTTCGCTTTGGTACTGGGGCGCTGCAACAGGCTAAAGCGGTAGAAGCGGCGACGCAGGCTTCGATTATTGCTTCACAGAACTCGATTGCCGCAGCGCAACAGGCCGCGCTGCGTTACCAGGAAATTCATGCGACGCGCGATCATCTGTGTTCGATCGACGCCACATCGGCTGAATGTGATGCCGCGACGATCGCGCAGGCGCAAGCCTATGAGGAAAAGCAGTTGCTTGATTCTCAGGTGACTCAGCCGCAGAAATATAACCCTAATGATTTTTATGCTGACTCCCCGGGGCAACAGCAAGAAACCGGGGTTGAACTGGCTTTGGCACTCAGTGGCGACAGCTACAAACTGGACGTCGGCAGCACTCCGCTGGGGACGGGGATCAGCTCGGTCGTTGGTGGTGTGAAATGGTCGCCGAAGGTGAGCACCAATACGAAGCTGGATATGACGTTGGAGCGGCGAGCGATGGCTGACAGCCTGCTCTCTTATGTTGGTACTGAAGATGTGATTACCGGCAAGAAGTGGGGGGCAGTCACCAAGAACGGCGGTAGCCTGAATCTGGGATTCGATGATGGTACCGTGGGTGCTTATGGTGGGGCGGGTTATTACAGCTATCTGGGGGATAACGTTGCCAGCAACAAAAGTGTCAATGGAATTTTAGGGGCTTACATTCGCCCGTATAAAAATGATGAAGATGAGCTGAAAGTCGGCGTCAACGTGAATTATATGAACTTTGACAAAAACTTGAGCTACTTCAGCTATGGTCAGGGGGGATATTTCAGCCCGCAGGATTATGTCAGTATTTCGCTGCCAATTGAATTTACTAAAAAGCAGGATGATTTCACGTACATGTTGGGTGGGAACGTCGGCTATCAGTCTTATCACAATCAGGAAAGCGACTATTTCCCAAATGATCCTGACCTCCAGTCCCAATTAGAGGGTTTAGTTAGCCAAGGTTATGGTAAGGAAGCAAGGTATGCCGCCGAAGATAAAAGCGGCATTGGCTATAGCCTGAAAGCGGCAGGAACTTATAAAGTTACGCCGAGCATGTTGGTTGGGGGGCAGTTGGGTTATGACACTTTCGGCAGCTATTCCGAGAGCACTGCTTTGCTCTATTTTAAATATCTGTTAGATGGGAAATAACCATGCAAGATATTAATAATGCGTCTTATGAGCTCGATTATTACCGCCGTCAGCAGTTTAAACCCGGCTGGTCGAGCCTGATAGAAGTTATTTTTTCTGGCATTCTTGCTTCTGCTGATGACGCGGATAGCCGGGATTTTCTGCGTTTGATGGGCAGCCAGTTGGCGGAGAAAACGCGTTTACCGGATGCGCAGACGGTAGGGGAACTTGAGGATGGTATCAACGCCGTGCTGAGCCATTTCGATTGGGGATGGGTGCAGGTTGAGGCAAGCGAACAAGAAATAGTGCTGAAACATCATGCTTATCCACAAACACCTGACCCTGATAACGAGCCAATGTGGAACCTGTCTTTTGCTACTGTGCTGGAAGGAGTCTATGCCACTTGGTTGCAGGCTCAGGGTGGCGCTCCGCATGTCTCTTTGCGCTGGAACCCTCAATTGGCACAGCAGGCCTTGGTATTTAGCTACAAAAACGGTCAATAGGGGTGAATATTGTGGCGAAATATACTCGAGGTTGGATCAGGATATTGGCTCTGCTGACAGGATTACTGTTTTCTTTCGGCTCTCAGGCGGAAGATAACGGGTGGACCCTGTATAAACAGCGGTTTTTATTACCTGACGGACGGGTGGTTGATACGGGTAATAAAAATATCAGCCATACCGAAGGGCAGGGCTATGCCATGTTGCTGGCGGTGTATAATAATGACCGCCAGGCCTTTGACAGTATGTGGCGCTGGACTAACGCGACGTTATTGCGCAAAGATATCGGGCTGTTTTCCTGGCGCTATGAACCCGGCAAAGCCATCCCGATTGCGGATAAAAACAATGCTACCGATGGCGATATCTTTATAGCCTGGGCACTGTTAGAAGCTGGCAAGAAATGGAATGTTCGGGAGTATCTCAGAAGCTCTTCTGAAATACAGCGCTCATTGCTGCGCAATACGCTGGTGAAATACGCCGGTTATAACGTATTGCTGCCAGGCGTCAGCGGTTTTAAGCAATCGAACTCGATCACCCTGAACCCTTCTTATTTTGCCTTTCCGGCGTGGCAAGCTTTTTACGAACAAACGCATCTGCTGGTGTGGAAAAACCTGAGTGACGATGGCCTGGCTTTGATCAACAAAATGTCATTCGGTAAAGCTCGGATCCCGACAGATTGGGTCACGTTATTTGCCGACGGGCGTATGGCCCCTGCTAATGGCTGGCCAGCCCGTTTTGGCTTTGACGCGGTGCGTATCCCATTATATATCCACTGGTATCAGGACAATAACCCGGCGCTTGCCCCTTTCATCCGGTTTTGGCAGGGGTTCGATCGCCAAGCCGTTCCTGCTTGGGTTGACGTGATGAGCGGCGCACGTGCCGGTTATAACCAAAGCCCCGGCATGATGGCGGTGCGGGATTTAGTCTTGGGTGCCGGGGGGCAGTTGACCAACCGCTTGGTTTCCGATCAGGACTACTATTCTGCCAGCCTGTACCTGCTGACCTACTGGTCGGTGGCGAGCCAGCGTTAGTTCTTGGTATTCGGCCTGTAGCTCAGCAACAGGCCGAATGCTGACAGTATGTGGCTCTTAGGGCTTACGCACATCCGGGCGCACCAGATCAAACCGGTGTTGGTCAGAAATGCCGTAATAAGCCGTTGGGCCACCGGCACGTAACACTGGCTGTGCGGCGGCAGTCTGGTAAACGCCCTGTTCATCGAGCAGCGTTGAATCGATATGTACCGCGACCACTTCCCCCAATACCAGCCAGGTCTCGATGTTTCCTCCTACGGCATTTTGCAACTGAATACACTGCGTTAAGCGGCATTCAAAGTTCACTGGGCTTTCTGCGACCAGCTCTGCTTTTACGCGCCGCCCTGGAGCAGGCGTTAATCCGGCAAAGGCAAACTCATCCTCACCACGCGGCAAGGCTGCTGAGCTGTTGTTCATGGCTTCTGCCAATGGCCGTGTAGTCAGGTTCCAGACGAATTCGCCGGTTTCTACGATATTGGCAACGCTGTCTTTCCAGCCGGTGCTGGCAAAGCCGATGATGGGTGGGCGATAGTTAAAACAGTTGAAGAAGCTGTAAGGTGCCAGATTGCGTTGGCCTGCGGCGCTGAGGGAGGAGATCCAACCAATTGGCCGAGGGCCGACGATAGCGTTCAGCGGATCGTGCGCCAGGCCGTGGCCTTCTGCGGGTTCATAATAATAACGCGTTCTGCTGCTCATAATCACTCTTGCATGAAAGGGGCAAACCTCCATTCTGCCGCTTTTCACCTCGTCTGCAAGCGCCTTAGCCGCTCTTTTTCACCGTCTTTGTGCTATCTTACGCGCCAGAAAACCCTTTCAGAGAGCCCGCCCGGTGGAAAAAAAGAAAAGCTTCCCGCAGCAGAAAAGCGGCCTGCATCCGCGCAATCGCCATCGTTCACGCTATGATTTTCCGGCATTGATTGCCAGTTGCCCGGCGCTGGAACCTTTCGTTAAACCCAATGCCTGGAGGGATATCTCGGTGGATTTTGCCGATCCGGCGGCGGTAAAAATGCTTAACCGTGCTTTGCTGCAACATTTCTACGGCATTGAGCACTGGGATATTCCTGCTGACTATCTTTGCCCGCCGATCCCCGGGCGTGCTGACTATGTGCATCACCTGGCCGACTTGCTGGCCACCAGCAATGGCGGGGAGATCCCGCGCGGTAAAGGCGTCGCGATTCTGGATGTGGGCGTGGGGGCTAACTGTATTTACCCGATTGTGGGCCAACGCGAATATGGCTGGCGCTTTACCGGCTCGGAAATCGATCCGGTTTCACTGAATGCCGCCAAAATGATTGTTGCCATGAACCCAACGTTGAAGAACAGCGTGCGTTTACGTCAGCAAAAACAGCCGGAGTTTATTTTTACTGGCATCATCGGGGTTGCAGAACGTTTTGATGCCACGTTGTGCAATCCACCTTTCCACGCTTCTGAGCAGGAAGCGCGCGCCAGTACGCGCCGTAAGCTGCACAAATTGGGGAAAGGAGAGGTGGCTGACCAGCCGGTACAGAATTTTGGTGGTAAGAATAATGAATTATGGTGTGAGGGTGGCGAAGAAGCCTTTGTGTGCAAGATGGTAGAAGAGAGCGTCAGCAAGGCGCAAAACTGCCTGTGGTTTACTTCGCTGGTTTCTAAAAACACTACGTTACCCGCTATCTATGCCGCGCTAAAGCGAGCAGGGGCACTGGAAGTGCGTACTATCGACATGGCACAGGGGCAGAAGATCAGCCGCTTTGTGGCCTGGACCTTCCACAATGGCGAGCAGCAAGCCGCTTGGGCGGCAGAGCGCTGGTAGTAAAAAGCGGGCAGGTTTAATGCCCGCAGGTTTGATGTAATCGATCAGGAAACGTGTTGCAGGAACTCACGCAGGCGCGGGCTCGGTGGGTTGTTGATCAGATCGTGCGGGTTGCCATCTTCGGCCACTCGCCCTTTATCGATAAAGATCAGGCGTGACGCCACTTTTTCAGCAAACCCCACTTCGTGGGTGACGATCACCATCGTCATACCTTCTTCAGCCAGATCCTGCATCACCTTCAACACTTCGTGGCGCAGCTCTGGATCGAGTGCCGAGGTAGGCTCATCGAACAGCATCATTTTCGGTTTCACCGCCAACGCACGGGCAATCGCGACACGCTGCTGCTGGCCGCCAGAAAGCTCGGAAGGGTAGTGGTGAGCACGTTCGGCCAACCCCACTTTTGCCAGCAGTTCGCGCGCCAGTTTTTCAGCATCGGCTTTTTTCAGGCCACGCACGCGGATCGGGCCGAAAGCGACGTTTTCCAGTGCGGTCAGGTGTGGGAACAGGTAAAACTGTTGGAATACCATACCTGCTTCCTGGCGGATCAGGCGATCGTCCACTTTCGGATCGTTAACCTTCAGGCCGTCAACCACCAGTTCACCGCTGGTGATTTCTTCCAGCTTGTTGATACAGCGCAGCAGCGTTGATTTGCCAGAGCCGGAAGGCCCGATAATCACCACCACTTCACCTTTGTTGATTTGCAGATCGATATTGTGCAGCACCTGGGTTGGGCCAAAGTGCTTGGAGACATTTTTAAATTCAATCACAGGATTTTCATCCTTCTTTCCAACCGACGCAGCACGAAGCTCAGCACCAGAGTAATAATCAGATAAATAACCGCCACGGCGCTCCAGATTTCCAGCGCGCGGAAGTTACCGGCAATAATTTCCTGGCCCTGGCGGGTCAGTTCCGCTACACCAATCACGATAAACAGCGACGTGTCCTTGATGCTGATGATCCACTGGTTACCCAGCGGTGGCAACATGCGGCGCAGTGCCAGCGGCATGATGACATAACGGATGGTTTCGCGGCGGGACAGCCCCAGAGCCAGCCCGGCCTCACGGAAACCGCTGTGGATCGACAGCACTGCTCCGCGAGTGATTTCTGCAATATAGGCACCGGAGTTGATCATGATGGTGACGACGGCAGCACTGAGCGGGTCAATGCGCAAATTGCTAAACGCCATCGGTAAGGCGAAGTAGATAAACATCACCTGAACCACAATTGGCGTGCCGCGTATCACTTCAATGAACACCAGTGCCAGATGGTTGGCAATCCAACCGCCGTAGGTGCGGGCAAAACCGGCTAGAAGGCCGATCATCAGGCCACCGATCAGACCGAGGACCGAGATCCACAAGGTCATTTTGGCACCTTCTAACAAAATGGGGATGGCGGGCCAGATGGCACTCCAATCGAACTGCATGATATTTTCTCCCGGTGATCCCAAATCTGGGCATCAGATACAAAAAAAAGCCAGGGGCGGTACTTCACCTCCCCTGTGCTTAACTTAATGGTATACCAATTTGATAGATTACTTAGGCTCGGTACCAAACCATTTTTTGTAGATTTCGTTGTAGGTACCGTTGTCGTGCAGGGTTTTCAGCGCGGCATTCACTTTTTCACGCAGTTCATCGCTGCCTTTCGGGAAGGCGATGCCGTACTGCTGGGCTTCCAGCGATTCGCCTACGGTTTTAAATTTGCCAGCGCCAGCCGTTTTGATGAAGTACAGGATGTTTGGCGTGTCGTGCAAGACAGCATCAGCACGCTGGGTGCCCAGTTCCATATAGGCGTTGTCGATGTTCGGGAACTGACGCAGGTCTTTGGTTTTAATGTGCTGCTTGGCGTAATCCACCGAACCGGTGCCGCTCTTCACTGCGACGACTTTGCCGTCCAGATCGCTGATGCTTTTCACGCTATCGTTATTAGCGTTAACCATCACCAGCAGGCCACTTTTGTAATAACCATCGGAGAAGTCGATCGCTTTTTTACGCTCGTCGGTGATGGTGATCCCCGCCAGCGCCAAGTCGACGTTCTTGGTTTGCAGTGCAGGAATAATGCCGCTGAAATCCATTGGCTTGAGGGTGTAATCCAGCTTCAGCTCTTTGGCGATAGCGGCCCAGAGATCGACATCAAAGCCAACATACTGGTTACCCTGCTTGAATTCGAATGGAACGAACGCGGTGTCGGTGGCGACAACCAGTTTATCTGCTGCGTGGGAGCTCACGGCGAAGGCCAGGGAAAGTGCGGCCAAGGAAACTTTAAAAATTGACTTCATGAGAGGAATTCCTGTACGGGTTGCGGATTACTCATTTTTTATGTTGCGATTGGTGCCATGGAAGAATCATGCCAATGTTGCAATCATTCTAAAAACAACGGGTTGTGCTGAAACGTTTTGCCTAAAAGGAGAATCCTACTGTTTGCGCACCTTTCTGGGGCACCAAAAAGGTGCAACATGACTACCATGGTGCACTGGGCTTATCATTAACCAAAGAATAGGTGTGAAACAACCTATAATTAACAGTGATGCATCAATATTGATAACTAACTCTAACTTTACTGGTGCAATAATGTTTGCCCAATAAAATAAACTGTCCGTAGCCAGTTGGTTGATAGCTACAGCAGCAACTCGTAATGCACTTTCACTACCACTTTCTTGATACTTTTTGCGCCCTGTACCTGGCAGCCGGGTTTATGCGGTTCCAGCGGGAAGAAAATCACATACATGCCGGGAGTGAGATTCAACGTTTGCGGGCTGCGCTTGATATCCAGCATTTGCAGGTCTTTGGCGGCGTCATAAGGATCGTCGCTATCCCAACTGCCCGGCAGACCAAAATCAATCCTCTCTTCACCACCGATCAGGATTTGAATATCCAGATACTCCTGATGAATTTCTGCACGTTTGCTTTCGGCAGGTTCCGTTACCACTTCCATGACATTCATAAACACACGATCGCCGTCGATTTCATGCCGCCCTAATGGCAAGCCGGGTAAATCGTATTGGCGAACGGTATTAAGGATATTAGCTAAAACCGGTGAGAGGCCGCGTCCAAAGCGAGGATTGTACAAACTACCGTATATCATCCTGATTCTCCGTAATGAGTTATACCTTGCAAACTCGTGGGTAGATAAAGCAATGAAATTAAAAAACTAACGCAAAGAACTGCTTGCAGTATGGCGATTGTAAAATCGAAAAACAGTTATACCCATCATACTTCAGGTGGGTTCGCTCCGGCCTGGTAAAAAGTTAAGAGAGGCTCTCAATCTGCGGTTTGGGTTTGATGGTGAGCGTTGCGCCAATTGAAGCTGCAATAATCGCTACCAGCGCCAGCCATTGCACATGAGTGAGATGCTCATTGAGGAAGATCATGCCCGAAAATGCCGCCAGCGCAGGTTCCAGGCTCATCAGAGTACCAAAAGTTCGTGCGGGGATTTTGGGCAGCGCGATAATTTCCAGTGAGTAGGGCAGTGCGGTAGAAAGAACGGCGACGGCCAGCGCTACGGGCAGAATATCTACGTTCAGCAATGCACTACCGGCCTGCCAGGCACCGATTGGGCAAAATACGAGTGCGGCCACGAGCGAGCCGACGGCTACGGTGCCAGGCCCATGATCCCCCCCGGCTTTCTGGCCGAAGATGATGTAGATCGCCCAGCAGGCACCCGCCCCCAAAGCACATGCGGCACCGAGGAGGTCGATACTGCCCATGTCGTGGCCGAAAGGTAACAGGAACGCCAGGCCAATCACCGCCAGCACCACCCAGACAAAATCAATCGGACGACGCGAAGAGAACATGGCTACCGCCAGCGGGCCGGTGAACTCAAGGGCGACGGCGATGCCGAGCGGCACGGTACGCAGCGAAAGATAAAACAGGTAATTCATGGCGCCCAACGATAGGCCATAGATCACCAGGGGCAACCGGCTGCCAGCGGCAAAATGCATGCGCCAGGGGCGGAATATAATAAACAGAATCAACGTGCCGATCCCCAGGCGCAGGGTGGTGATCCCTTCCGCGCCAACCAGCGGGAACAGGCTTTTCGCCAGCGAAGCACCGCTCTGGATTGAGATCATGGCAATGATCAGTAAGCAAACGGGTAACAGCGTGGAAGACGCTTTAGCAGTGACAGGTACAGACATCCATTCAAGCCTTGTAGGCACCTTCCGGGTTTAGGAAGGTATAACGAAAACAGGTAAACACAAGTGTAAATGAATTGGTGCTGAGGTGTCTGCGAAAAGCACGTTATACCCGTCATACTTCAAGTTGCATGTGCGTTGGCTTTCCTCACTCACCCCAGTCACTGACTTGAGTAAGCTCCTGGGGATTCGTTGAGTCGCCGCCTTCCTGCAACTCGAATTATTTAGGGTATATACCCGCAATACTTCAAGTTGCTTGAATTATGTGGGGGATATCCTAATGAGATAGTCAATTTTTTGAACAAAGATTGTTCAAATGTGTAAAAAACCTTCGCTCTCTATACGTTTTATCTCCACTCAATAGGTGATTTTTGTCACAAAAACGCGTAGGATACGATTGAAAATATAGGCAAATTAAATGAATGCAGTGTTCTTGTAATTTTCTGTTACACGATACAAAGCTTTAGACACTGTTTTAAAGGCAGAGTTTCACGCTCATTTTTGCTATATTTTTAACGTATGAACAAATGGTTGTACTTAATAATAAAACGTGTTTGAGGTGGTTTATGAAAAAAATTGCATGTCTTTCCGCAGTAGCAGCTTGTGTATTAGCAGTTAGCGCCGGTACCGCATTCGCCGGTGAAAGCACTGTCTCTGCTGGTTATGCCCATGGTGACTTCCAAGGCATCGCTAACAAAGCTGATGGTTTCAACCTGAAATACCGTTACGAGTTCGACAACAGCCCGCTGGGTGTGATCGGTTCCTTTACCCATCTGGAAAAGAACGGTACTGAAAGCGGTTACTACAATAAAGTACAGTACAGCGGCATCACTGCTGGCCCTGCTTACCGTTTCAATGACTGGGCAAGCATCTACGGCATGGTTGGTGTTGGCTACGGCAAATTCACCAGCAATGCGACAAACGGTACTAACAACAACAGCAACAGCGATTACGGTTTCTCTTACGGCGCTGGTCTGCAATTCAACCCAATGCAGCAGGTTGCTCTGGACTTTGGTTATGAGCAGAGCCGTATCCGTAGCGTTGACGTTGGTACTTGGATGGTTGGTGCTGGTTACCGCTTCTAAGTTTACTTCACGCCGTTACGCGTGAATGTGTAGCTACCAAGGTTACACCTGCTAAAAAATCCGCCCTAGGGCGGATTTTTTTACGTCGTTATACCGCCAGCCACAGCAACCAGGTGAACAGGAAACCGCTCAGGCCGAGCAGAGTGGTCAATACCGTCCAGGTTTTCAGGCCATCGGCCACCGAAAGGCCCAGGTATTTGGTGACAATCCAGAAGCCAGAGTCGTTAACGTGTGACAACCCCAAGCCACCAAAACAGGTGGCGAGCGTTACTAGCACCAGTTGTAGCTGATTAAGGCCCGTTACCGCTTCAGAGAGCAGCCCGCCAGTAGTCAGAATTGCCACCGTCGCAGACCCTTGAGAAGCTCGTAGCGCCAGGGCGATGATAAACGCTGCCGGGATCAGCGGCAGGCCGATAGTGGTGAGTACCTCCGCCAACGCTTTGCCAACGCCAGATTCCACCAACACTTTACCGAACACGCCACCGGCACCGGTAACCAGGATCACCACCGCCGCAGTAGGTAATGCAGAACCCATAATGTCACTGGTGTGTTGCAGGCTCCAGCCACGGCGCATTGCCAGGAAGTAGAATGCTAACAGCAGGGCGATCATCAGGGCCACGGCTGGAGCACCGATCAACGACAGAACATCGCGCAGCGCCGAACCCGGCTCCAACAGTGTGGCGGAAACGGTGCCGAGCATAATGATGGCGATAGGAATCACGATCAGCGCGGAAATCAGCCCGGCACTTGGCGGGTTGATGCGATCGCTGAGCGGGGCTTTGGTGTCAGACGTTGACTCTGGTGCAGCCAACTGCAACTGTTCCAGCACTTCGATAGAGAGCGGATAGGTTTTGCGGTTCATGTAGTTCGCGGCAAAGTAACCAATAATGCCGACCGGAATACAGATCAACAGACCAACAATGGTCAACCAACCGATATCGGCATGCAGTAACCCTGCCGCCGCCACCGGACCGGGATGCGGCGGCAGGGCAACGTGCACCGTTAGCATAACCCCCGCCATCGGCAGGCCGAATTTCAAGGGTGAGACTTTGGCCACTTTGGCAAAGCCGTAGATAATCGGTGCCAGAATGATAAAGCCGACATCAAAGAATACCGGGATCCCAAGGATAAAGGCGGCGATGGTCAGTGCGGCAATGGTGCGTTTTGGCCCCAACGCTTTACTGAAGCGCTGTGCCAGCGATTCGGCACCACCGGAGTGTTCGATCATCCTGCCGAGCATAGCGCCCAGACCGATGATGATTGTCACTGACCCCAGCACGCCGCCCATGCCGGCGGTCATCACTTTCATCACTTCACCGGTTGGGATGCCGCTGGCCAGCGCGACCAGCAGGCTGACAACCAGGAGGGCGACGAACGGCTGAACTTTGGCTTTGATCACCATCAGCAAGAGCAGCAGTACGCCTAGTAGGGTGATAATCAGTAGCATAGAAGTAGACATGGTGTACCTTTATGAAAGTCTGGCACCGCGATCGCCCAAGGGCGATACGGGTGCGTTTGATTTTTATGGTTTTAATCTCTGGTGTTGGTGCAGTGTGCGGCCTTACAGGTAAGGCTTCACCCAACTGAGCCCGGCATGGGTTTCACCACGCGGTTGGTATTCACAACCGATCCAGCCCTGATAACCTACTTTATCCAGCAGAGCGAACAGCCAAGGGTAATTCAGCTCCCCGCTGTCGGGCTCATGGCGATCCGGCACCGAAGCAATCTGTATATGGGCGTAACGCCCGGCCAGTGAGGTGACCAGATTGCTGATGTTGCCGTCCACCAATTGCGCATGGAAGAAATCGAACTGGATAAAGACGTTTGGCCGATCGATCGCGGCGACCAGTTCCGCAGCCTGACGCTGGCTGGAGAACAGATAGTGGGGTTTCACTGGCGGGCTGAGCGCTTCTATCAACACCTTGATGCCATGAGGAGCAAACTTGTCGGCGGCATAGCGCAAGTTGCTGATAAAGGTTTCCTGGTAGCGGGCGCGATCCTCATCCTGCGGTACTACACCCGCCATCACGTGCACGCACGGGCATTGCAGCGCAATCGCGTATTCCAGTGCCCGGTCAATGTCTGCGCGTGCATCCGCTTCGCGGCCAGGTAGCGCCGCCAGCCCCCATTCGCCAGCGGCGGTATCGCCGGGAGCGGTATTGAACAACACCTGCTGCAGCCCGTTCTGTTGCAGCTTTTCTGCCAGCAGATCGGCAGGGTATTCATACGGGAACAGGAACTCCACCGCTTTGAATCCGGCTGCTGCCGCAGCGGCAAAACGATCAGGAAACGGCAGTTCGGTAAACATCATCGATAGGTTGGCAGCAAATTTTGGCATCTTTCAGCTCCGTAGCTCGGCAATTTCATCATCGGTTAAATAACGAATCGGGTGGTCGCCAAGGGTAAAAATCAGCTTCGCCGCATCCTCCATTTCCTCGGTATTGTTTGCGGCTTCGCGCAGGCTGTCTCCGGTAACCACTGGCCCGTGATTAGCCAACAGGAAAGCCTTATAGGCCGGTGCCAGCTTGGCGAGATCTTCAGCCAACCGCAGATCGCCGGGGCGGTAATAAGGCACGACTGGCACCTTGCCAACGCGCATCACCACATATGGGGTAAAAGGTTTGATGGCATTTTCCTGGTCCAGCCCTTGCAGGCAGGAAAGGGCGGTGAGGTAAGTGCAGTGCAGGTGTACCACCGCCTTGCAAGCCGGGTTGTGTTGATACAGTGCGCGGTGAAAGCTGATTTCTTTCGATGGTTTATCGCCAGAAAGCCATTCACCGTTCAGGCTGACTTTTGACAGCCTGTCAGCCTGTAGCTCTCCTAAACAAGAACCGGTGGGAGTCGCCAGCAGGGTGCCATCTGGCAGCAGCAGCGAGAGGTTGCCTGCTGAACCGGTGGCGTAGCCGCGCTGAAAGAAAGAGGCACCCAGGCGCACCATGTCTTCTCTGGCCTGCTGTTCTATCGCCGAAGGTTGGCCAACGGGGGTCGTCATACGGGAAACTCCATTTGTGCTCTGGCGAAAAAGTTTTCATCGCCGAAATTGCCCGACTTCAGGGCCAGTGAGACAGGTTGTTCGATGGCACGGACCCAAGGCACGCCGGGCGAAATGCAGGGGCCGATATGGAACCCACGGATCCCCAGAGCTTGGGTAACGATGCCGGAGGTTTCGCCGCCAGCAACAATAAAGCGGTTGAACCCCTGCTGGTGCAGGCGTATGACCACGTCGGCAAACAGCGCCTCCACTGCCAGGCTGGCGGCTTCAACGCCATACTGCTGCTGAGTTTGTTGCAACTGCTCCGGCTCGGCGGTGGCGTATAACAGCGGGGCCAGTTCGGCTGACGATTGCTGTTCCACCCAGAGACTGAGTTCGCTGGCATAGGTGCTGCGATCGCTGGCGTTGATGCAGCGCGCTACGTCGATGGCTTGTGCTGCCGCTTGCTGGCGATAGCGGGTGACCTGTTTGTTGGTCATGGTTGAGCAGGAACCGGAAAGCACCACGGCTTTTTTGCCCTGAGGTGCACCGGCTGACTGGGCTTTTGCCTGGCCCGGTTGCGCCCACTGGCGGGCAATGCCGATCGCCAGCCCGGAACCGCCGGTCACCAGCTTCATGGTTTTCAGCGCTTCCCCTTGGGTGAGCAAATGCTGCTCATTCAGGGTATCCAACACCGCGTAGCGCACGCCCTGCTGTGTTAACTGCTGCAGTTTCGCTTTCACCGCCTCGGCACCGTTTTCCATCTCTGTCGCATTGACCAGCCCGCAACGCCCCTTGGCCTGTGCTTCCATCAGCCGCAATAGATTGCTGTCGGTCATCGGTGTGACCGGATGATTGCGCATGCCGGATTCAGACAAGAGTTGGTCCATCACGAACAGATACCCTTGATACACCGTGCGTCCGTTAACCGGCAGCGCAGGGGAGATCACCGTTTGCTGCTCGCCCAATGCATCAAGCAGAGCATCGGTAACCGGGCCGATGTTGCCTTGCGCGGTGCTGTCGAAGGTTGAACAATATTTGAAGTAGAACTGGCGGCAGCCTTGGCGTTGCAGCCAAGCCAGGGCCTGCAACGATTGCTCTATCGCTTGTTCGACCGGGCAAGAGCGTGATTTCAGGCTGATGACTACCGCCTGAGCGCTCACTGGCGTGTCGTTCTGTGGTACGCCGTTCAGTTGAACGGTGGGCAAACCGTTTTCTACCAGAAAACTGGCGATGTCGGTTGCACCCGTAAAATCATCGGCAATCACTCCGAGCAACATTATGCATTCCTCTTGTTGTCTGGCAGGGTGATGCCGGAGAAAATCTTGATCACGGCGCTGTCGTCTTCTTTGCCATAACCGGCGTTGCTGGCGGAGGTGAACATGTTGAAGGCCGTTGAGGCCAGCGGCAGCGGGAAGTGCAGCGCTTTGGCGGTGTCGGTCACCAGCCCGAGATCTTTAACGAAGATATCCACGGCAGATTTTGGCGTGTAATCACCGTCCACGACATGGCGCATACGGTTTTCAAACATCCAGGAGTTGCCTGCGGCGTTGGTCACCACATCGTACATCACCTCCAGCGGGATCCCGGCGCGGGCCGCCAACGCCATCGCTTCAGCCCCGGCAGCGATATGCACCCCTGCCAGCAATTGGTGGATAATCTTCACCGTAGCGCCTAAGCCGATCTCACTACCGATGCGGTAGACCTTACCGGCGACGGCATCTAAGACCGGTTGCAATTGAGCGAAAGTGGCTTCACTGCCGGACGCCATCACGGTCATCTGGCCTTCCGCTGCCTTGGCTGCACCGCCGGAAACCGGGGCATCCAGCATATTGAGGCCGAATGCCTGCAGCCCTTGCTCGATCTCTTTGGCATCGGCGGCAGCGATAGTAGAAGACACCATCACTGGCGTGTTGGGTTTGAGCTGGGCTGCCAGACCGTTGTCGCCAAACAGGATGTGCTTCACCTGTGCAGCATTGACCACCAGCAGCAAAACGGCATCCAGTTCCGCAGCAAAACCCGCTGCGCTGGTGGCCGCCTGTTTGGCTCCGGCCTGCTGTAGTGCTGCCAGTGCCTGCGGGTTGAGATCGATGCCATAGGTGGTGAGCCCGGCGTTAATGCATGATTTAGCTGCGCCCATGCCCATGGAGCCCAAGCCGACGATGCACACTGAATAATGTCCTGGCTGTGTCATGAAACACTCCTGTTAATTTTAGTGATTATTTGTTTTGTTGTGTTAAATATAAGCGTTGTGACGCCAGTTATCGGTGATCGACTTCACAATTATTAACAATGGTGCGAAAGTTAACCTAGAGAGAGAATTTTCATTAATTTAATGTTTTTAAATATCTTTCTTGGGTTACGGTAGGTTTTTTACAGCGGGAATCTTTTTCCTTCTGCACGAAAATTGACGTAAAATCACAATTATTATCACTATGAGCATTGAGAGGAAATCGTGATACCTGTAGAACGCCACCAACAAATTCTAGCGCTGGTCTCTGAACGCGGTGTGGTCAGCATTGCTGAACTGACCGAAAGACTGGGGGTGTCGCACATGACCATCCGGCGAGATCTGCAAAAGCTTGAGGAGCAAGGCTCGGTGATTAGCGTTTCTGGCGGCGTACAGTCGGCTGAGCGGGTTGCGATAGAGCCTTCGCATCAGGATAAAGAAAGCATGTTCAGCCAGCAGAAAGCGGCGATTGGGCAGTTGGCTGCACGCCAAATCCCTGTAAACAGCTGTATTTATCTGGATGCGGGCACCACCACGCTGGCACTGGCTAAACGGATTAGTGAGCGTGACGACATCACTGTAGTAACCAACGACTTTGTGATCGCGGCTTACCTGCTTGAACATAGCCAATGCAAACTGATTCACACTGGTGGCACCGTTTGCCGTGAAAACCGTTCCTGCGTGGGGGCCGCAGCAGCCCAGGCGCTAGGTAATCTGTTTATCGATCTGGCATTTATCTCAGCTTCTTCATGGAGTATGCGTGGCCTGTCAACGCCCAATGAGGATAAAGTTATGGTGAAAAAGGCGATTGTTGAAGCAAGCCGCCGCTGTGTCCTGCTGAGCGATACCTCCAAATATGGCAAGGTGGCCACTTACCTGGCGTTGCCGATTACGGTATTCGATATGGTTATCACCGATGGCAATCTGGCTGAAGCGGTGCAAGAAGCGATTAGGCAGGCGAATATTACTCTGTTGATGGCCAGTGTTTGATGGCCTTTTATGGGCAAAGCCGCAAGTGAAATCGCCTAATGGGACACTGGTACTCCTTTATTGTTGTCGGTTCACCTATTTTCGAGGTGAGATAATGTTTTTGGTGAAAGGCTTCGAAGGTTTTAATTTTCGTTTAGGGTTTTAATTTTAAATAACCAATTGATTTAAATAATAAAATCACCTTATTTGTTGTATTTTCGATACATTTTTCGTGAAACAAAAAATCTTTCTTTCTAAACTATCAAAATATTCACATTAAAATCGGTAGAAATGGATGATTTATATCTATATTTGCCTTAAAAATAATTTTTTTTAGAACAAAAAACTAATTTTCCAATGTTTAACATATAAATATATCAATGTGTGGCCTGTTTGTATAACCTTTGCTCCAATGATTGAGAAAATTCTTACCTCAAGGAAGGGGAAAATTAGATAATAAATCTTAATGTTAATTGATTGATCTCAGCACGTTGAGGTTTTTTTTCATAAATATTTGTTTTTTTATATTTTGTTAATCTTTTATTAACAATTGATGCCAGGATTAGGCTGTCTTTTATAGTGAAACCCGTGAGTAAAATGAAATATAGATTTAATGACCGCATTCTTTTTGACTCTGATTCTGGGGCGTTGAGCCTGTGTGATTTCTCTGATGAGCCTGTCCCTATCTCTAACCCTTCAAATCGTTTGTTACAGCTGTTGATTGCCCATCATGGTGATGCTGTTAGCCGTGCAGTGATATTCAAGAAGGTATGGGATGATTACGGCATGGTTTCCAGCAACAACAACCTGAATCAATGCGTAAGTAAATTGCGTAGAGTGATCAAAGCGTTAGGTATTGATGAGGAGGTTATCGCTACTGTACCTAAAGTCGGTTTTATGTTGCGGCCCGAAGTGCAGGTGAAAACCTGTGAGAAACGGGAGGAAGAGGCACTTTTGCGTCACGAAGAGCTGCCCTTGGCCGAACCTGCTGTGCGTCGGGAAGTGCAGCCAACGGTTGCAGCAACAGTGCGTTCTGCAGCAGCAAGACATTTTCATTATGGATGGGCTGTTTTAGCATTTGTGTTTGTCGTGCTTTCCGGGATGGCTATTTATAGCTTTGCTTCGGTTTCCCGTCAGGAAACGTATTTGGGCAAAGCGGGTGGCTGTAAGGTCTTTATGTCCGCTTCAGCAGACTCGGGTCTTGGTGACGATGTACTGGCTTACGCTGAGTTGCAAAAGAAGGAATGCAATGCAGATGAATACCTGCTGCTTGTGCGCAGTAACCAGGTTAAATCATACATATCTGGGATATCCAGACTGTTTTTTCTGCGCTGTAAAGCCCTTCGTGAGCATAAAGTAGAAATCTGCTCCGGATTGGAAAGTGAGAATTCACCGCTCTTGTAATCACTATCAGCGAGTTTCAGGATGAAACACGTATTAAAGGAATAATAAATGCCATTCAAACGACTTTGTTAAAACCCAATAATTAATATCAAGGCAGCGTTTAATCAATGTCTTTTATACCCGTCATACTTCAAGTTGCTTGGGGGCCAGCAGTGCGCTGTCGCCCATGAGCAACTCGAATTATCTACCGTATATATTTTGGGCATTAAAGAGTGCTGGGTGTTGCATTTTTTTAAAATCTTACAGTTATTCGATGGTAATTTTTGATGCAGAAAGAAATTTATGAAGGTAATTTCATTTTCTTTGACCCCTCTCCTTGGGTGAGAAAGGGATTGCAGACGCTGATTGATCCTGAGCATGTATGTGCTTGCAGTTTTCAACATTTAAAAGAAATCGAGATTGCACTGGGTGATAACGAAAAACAAACGGTTATCATGGAGCTCTACAGCCATTCTGAGAACTTATATGATGTTATTCAGTTTATTCTAGCTTCCAAGTTATTCTGGCCAAACGCTTCTTTTGTGATATTTACCAATATTACTCACCCAGGTATTCTCGCGATTCTGGAGACAGAGCCTAACCTGTCGTTGGTGTCTAAGCGTGACGATCTGGACTGCCTGTTTAAGGCGGTTATGGCCGTGCGTGAGAGGCAAAGTTATCGTAGCCCATCCATTCAGAGCCTGTTAGGGCAGCCTATACAGCCGCTTTCACACAGTGAATGGCGTATTCTGGCCTTGATGATTAGTGGTGCCGATCCTCAGCGTATTGCTGATGTTACCCAGCGTAGCTACAAAACCGTCAGTACCCATAAGCTCAACATTATGCGCAAATTGCAGTTAAGCCAGGCCGAGTTTATGCGTCTTATTCTGGCGTTTCGTACCCGTTATCCTTCTTTATAATTAATCAGAACATTGTCGTCGCTGCACTCAGTACACCGGAACTGAAAAACGGAAGCAGGCACCCGCCTGTGGCTGTTCCACCAAGGTGATATCACTGTCGTGCAGTTGCAGGATACGTTTAACAATCATTAAGCCCAATCCCCCTGCATGGCGGCGAGCATGGTTCAGGATGGATGGGCGAATAAACAGATTTGCCCGCAGCTCTTGTGGGATCCCCGGCCCGCTGTCATGCACCTGTACCATCACCTTGTTGCCCTGTGTCCATAAACGGATGGTGATCTCACCAGCCTGCGGTGTATGCCGGATAGCGTTGTCCAGCAGATTGGTCAGTACCCGCTCCATCATGCTCAGATCGGCGTTCACCAGCGGGATCCCCGGCTGAATATCGGCATGCAGTTGCTGTTGACGGGCTTCGGCAGCCAGCTCGAATTTCTGGAAAACATCCTGCAGCAACTCGCTGAGTGCAAACGGCTCTCTTTGTGGCTTTACCACCCCGTATTCCAGCCGCGCCAGTTCGAACAGTTCCTGTGCCAGGCGACCAACCTTACGGCTTTGTGCCAGGGCGATCTCCAGATAACGTTGGCGATCGGTTTCCGCCAGGCTGGCGGATTTCACCGACAAGGTTTCCAGATAACCATGTAGCGACGTGAGCGGTGTGCGCAGATCGTGTGAAATATTGGCAATAAACTCACGCCGTTGTTGATCTTGCTGTGAAAGCGCCTGCCACTGTTCGGCAATCCGCAGCGCCATGCGGCGAAATGCTTGCTGCAGTTGGCTGACTTCGTCGCGGCCAGGACTGGCGGGTGTATTATTGGCATAGTCCTGCAAGGCCGCGATACCGTCGCTGTCCAACACACTGACCTGCTGAGTGAGGTGGCGAATCGGGCGAGTTACCCAACGGAAGGCAAAAGCCCCTGCCAGCAACCCGAACACCACCACCAGCCCCATCGACCACAGGGCTGAATAAAGCGCAGAGTTCACCTGCGCGCTGTTGGCTAGGGCATCATAATCTTCACCGAGCAGCACGACATACAGATAGCCCTCGATCTCACCGTTGACCTTCAATGGCGCCACGCTAAAGACTTTGTTGGCATTCAGGTTACGCGGATCGTCACCGTAAATTGGCATTTTTGCCCCGCTCAGCAGCGCCTGGATTGGGGCCAGATCGACTTTCTGGCGTTTCAGACGCCCGGCAGGCGCGGCATTGCCCACGATGCTGCCTTCTTTATCCAGCAGGTAAACCTCTACGCTCGGATTAACCGCCATCAGGCGGTCGAACAGGGTATGCACCGAGCGATCGTCCCAGCCTTTGGTGCTCAGCAGCGGATTGCTGGTGGCAATATGCAATGCCAGATTGGCAGACAACCGTTGAATCACCGCTTGGCTGTATTGGGTACTGCTGCGCACCTGCAATACGCCAGAGATCGAACAGCAGATCAGCAATAACAGTGCGAAGACCAGCGTCAGGCGTTGTGTGAGCGTAAGATTTTTCATGATTCACTCTTGCGGTTTCGCCGCGAATTTATAGCCCAAACCCCATACGGTGAGGATGCGCTCAGGCTCTGCCGGGTTGTGTTCGATTTTGATCCGCAACCGGTTGATATGCGTATTAACGGTATGTTCATAGCCTTCATGCTGATATCCCCACACCTGATTCAGCAAACTGAGGCGTGAAAAGACTTTGCCTGGATGACGGGCGAAAAAGTACAGCAAATCGAATTCACGCGGCGTCAACTCCACCGGTTGCTGGTTCAGATGTACCTCACGGGCGAGAGGATCGATGGTCAACCCGTTGAAACTCAAGGTGCCCGCTTCCATACGCAGGTTGCGGGTCATCGCTTCCTGGCGGCGGAACAGCGCTTTGACCCGCGCCACCAGCTCCAGCATTGAAAAGGGCTTGGCGAGATAATCGTCAGCACCCAGCTCAAGCCCCAGCACCCGGTGCACTTCGCTGGAGCGTGCGCTGGTGATAATGATCGGCGTATAGCGCGTCATGTTGCGGGCGCGGCGGCAGATTTCCAGCCCATCAATCCCCGGCAGCATCAGATCGAGGATCAGGGCATCCCAACCACCTTGTTCCAGCATGGCCATTCCCAGATTGCCATCCGCGGCGTGGCTGATGTCGTAGCCTTCATCGCGCAGATGCAATTGCAACAGTTCAGCAATATTGGCGTCGTCCTCGACAATCAAAATGCGTTTTGCCTTATCCATACTTCCCACCGCGTTTTTGGTTATGAATGAAGTTTACACAACCCCGACGGTGAGAGTTGTCACATTTTATTTAACTTTGCGTGAGGTCTTGGGGAACAAATCTGGCGAATACTCAGCACATCGAAACAGGTGCTGTCAGGAGAGATTCCATGAGTAGGTCGGCCAATCTCATTATTCACCCGCTGTGGCTAAGGTTGACACATTGGCTAAATGCGTTGGCGATGCTGATTATGGTCACCAGCGGTTGGCGGATCTACAACGCCTCGCCGCTGTTTAACTTCCGCTTTATCAATGAACTCACTTTGGGGGGCTGGCTAGGGGGCGCACTGCAATGGCACTTTGCCGGGATGTGGCTGTTTGGCCTCAACGGCCTGTGTTATTTGCTGATCAATCTGTTTAGTGGCCGTTTTAAACGCCAATACTGGCCGCTCAGCCCGCGCCAGTTTTTTACCGATTTGTGGGCAGCGCTGCGTGGCAAGTTACAGCATGCCGATTTGCGCCACTACAACACGGTGCAACGGGTCGCTTATCTGTTTGTGATGGTGGTTAGCACTTTGAGCGTGCTTTCCGGGTTGGTGATATGGAAATCGGTGCAATTCCCGTTACTGCGGACGCTGCTTGGCGGCTATGAGATGGCCCGCTATATCCACTTCTTTGCCATGCTGGGGTTGGTCGGCTTTGTGGTGATTCACCTGCTGATGGTGGCACTGGTGCCGCGTACTTTGCTCGCCATGCTGCGTGGGCGCTAAGGAATTCGTGATGAAAACAGACAAGCAACCGCTTAGCCTGCAAGAAGGCCAGGCGTTGGTTAAAGAGGCGCAACGCCTGCTGGCACGCCAGCTTGAATCCTCGTCCCGCCGCCGTTTTCTGCGTAATGGGCTGACGTTAGGGGGGATCGCGATGCTCACCGGCTGCGATCTGAGTGATAACGCCCACGTAGAGCAGGCGCTGAGCCGGATTTCCCGCTTTAACGATCGCGTGCAAGGCTGGTTGTTTAATGCCGAACACCTGGCACCGGTTTACCCTGAATCGATGATGACCCGGCCATTCCCGTTTAACGCGTTTTACGCCGAGGACGAAGCGCCGGAGATCAATGGCGACGACTATAGGTTAGAGGTGGCGGGCTTGGTGCTGCACAAACAGCCCTGGACGTTGCCACAATTGCACCAAATGACACAAATCAGCCAGGTCACGCGCCATATCTGTGTTGAAGGTTGGAGTTCCATCGGCAAATGGGGTGGGGTGCCGTTTGCGGCGTTCCTGCAAGCGATCGGTGCCGATCTGCAAGCGAAATATGTCAGTTTTCAATGTGCTGACGACTATTACACCAGCATCGATATGGCGACTGCTCTGCATCCGCAGACGATTCTGGCGTTGACTTACGACGGGCAAATTCTGCCGCGTAAATACGGCTACCCGATGAAACTGCGCATGCCCACGAAGTTGGGCTACAAAAATCCGAAACACATTCAGGTGATTGAGATCACCAATCGCTTCCCGGGTGGCTATTGGGAAGACCAAGGTTACAACTGGTTTGGCGGCAGTTAACGGCTGCTCTGAACCACCTTAATGCACTGAAAGGTGCTGTTTAAATAACAGAAGGAAATACCATGAAAAAGTTATTCGCAATGATGATGTGCAGCGCGTTGATGTTGGGTGCTTCAGGTGCTTATGCGGCAGACAACATGAGCCATGATGGGATGAAGAAGGATGAGATGGGGCAGATGTCCCATGATGGTATGGCGAAAGACAGTATGAAGAAAGATTACATAAAGAAAGATCACATGAAGAAAGATCATATGGGTAAGGATGCCATGAAGAAAGACGAAATGAAAAAAGGTGCAATGAGCCAGTAAACCCAGGCCGACATCCGGCGGCTAAGGTCGCCGGTCATTTTCCGTTATCGAGAGGTTTTTATCATGAAAAACATTCTGATGATCGTAGTTCTTGCCTGTATCAGTAGTGCCGCGTTGGCTGCCGTGCCAGTGAACAGCACCGATGCACAAAAATTGCAAAAAATCGGCGTAGTTTCCAGCCAGGCAGGCACCTTAAGTGATTTTGAACAGATGATAGCTGCCAGTGCTCAGCGGCAGGGGGCCAGCGCTTACCACATTACGTCAGCTACGGTGAATAACCATGTCTACGGCACAGCGGAGTTGTATAAATAAGCAGAATTATATGGGGCAATAATGGTATATCAGGCAGAAGGGACGGAGTTTGGCTACGTCCCTTTTCTTGGCAATAGTTTAGCGCTGCCCTAGCCATTGGGTGCATTTACCGTCGGTGCATTTACCGCTGTACAACAGATGCAGGCTTGGCGATTCGCTGTGGTAACTGGTTTGCTGCTCTGTTTGGCTTGGTTGTGGTGTGCGGCGATAAGCCGCAGGTGTTGCGCCAAATTGCTTCTTAAACGCCCGTGAAAACGAAGGCTGGGAATCAAAATGGAATTGCAGAGCGATATCCAGAATCGAACGAGGGGTAGCGCGCAGAGCCTGCGCAGCTTTCGATAGACGGCGTTCGCGGATGTAACTGCCCAGCGCATGGCCGGTGGTGCTGCGAAACATACGCTGCAAATGCCATTTGGAGTAGCCTGATTTTGCTGCCACGTTATCTAACAGCAGCGGTTGATCCAGGTGTGTTTCGATCCAGTTCAGCAAGTCGTGAATGATATTGGCACGGTCCATTGTTTACATTCTCCCGCAGGTCTGACATTCAGGTCACATTAATAATCCAAGTTTATTCTTTGATAATAGGCCTGCATGGCAGGTGACGCAAGAGTCAACTGGGGTAACCTAGGTAGCGAAAAATGCTCTACTGCTAGCAAGGGGATCAACCCAATAGGGTGTCTGAGGCCGCAGAAGTGTGATTTAAGGGGAACAGTGAGGGTAATCCGAGTTGCAAAAACAACGCAACTGCAACTCGGATGATGGGGGATACAGTTAGGCTTCGCGGGCAGGAATATTCAACCCGCGCTGTACCGCTGGCCGGGATAAGCCACGTTCAAGCCATTGACCAACCCGCGGGAAGCTGTCGAACTCCACCAGTTCCCGTGCTTCATAAAAACCAATCAGGTTGCGTACCCAACCGAGCAATGAGATATCGGCAATGGTGTAATCGGCACCCATAATCCAATCTCGCCCAGCCAACCTGTTTTCCAGCACACCAAGCAAGCGTTTGGATTCTTTCTGATAACGTTCCAATGGTCGCTTGTCTTCATATTCGCGCCCAGCGAACTTATGGAAAAAGCCAAGTTGACCAAACATTGGGCCAACCGCCGCCATCTGGAAGAAGACCCACTGAATGGTTTCATAACGCAAAGCGGGATCTTTGGGCAGCAGTTGACCGCTTTTTTCGGCCAGATAGAGCAAGATCGCACCAGATTCAAACAGCGCTAATGGCTCACCATTGGGGCCATGAGGATCGATGATCGCCGGGATTTTGCCGTTTGGGTTCAGCGACAGAAACTCTGGCGTCCAGGTTTCGTTTTTGCCGATATCAACCAGGTGGGCTTCATAAGGGAGACCGATCTCTTCCAACATGATGGAGACTTTCACCCCGTTGGGCGTTGGCAGCGAGTAGAGCTGCAATCGATCGGGATGCTGGGCTGGCCAGCGTTTAGTGATCGGGAACTGTGTTTGATCGAACATGGTCACACTCCTCAGTTTTACAGATTCGTTAACAGGCTATCTTGTGCAGATGACAGCCAACCTAGCCTGTTAACGTATTAAAAGGATATGCCAAAATGTGCGATCAGCGCATGATGCGGAACACCGTAAGCGGTGAACCTTCGATAGGATAAGGCCCGACGTTGGTGATCAGATCGCCATCGTGAATATAGGGCCCGCCATCCCAACGCAGCAGCATGGCAGAGGTGGGTGTCGCGGATTTTTCGAAAAATGTGCGCGTAGTGATCTTATATCCCGGTGCAAACGTGGAGGCAAACACGGCGTCTGGCAGTTTAGCTGCCGGGGGCACAGGAATATCGGCGACGATCCTGCCGGTTTTTGGCTCAAGATAGAGTTTATGTGCCTGTGACATGCAGATGTATTCAGTCGTCAAGTAGTTCCCTTCGACTTTCACCCCTGCATTGGCGGTCAGGATATTGGCACCAAATTCATTGGCGGCGAGGTTACGCGTGCCGGTCCAGGAAGTAACCTGTTGGGTATTCCAGATGTTGCCTGTCTGCACTGGATTTGGTCGGGCCATAAACAGTTGGGTGGTCTGCGTACTTCCACTCTCTGCATATTTCGCATAGGTTATGACTGGCTTGCCGTCGGCATCGAAGCCGATTCCGATGGCGTCGCCATTCAACAGGCCACCACCTTCTGGGACATTGTCGACCATGGTGCTTTTCTGGCCCGGATAGAATTGGGTATTAGGATTACCGTCACCCCACCACCAGGCGTCAATAACCGACTCACCCCGTGCGTTCTTCCAGACCTTGAGATCGCTACTGACGGCATAATGCAGTTCGGAACCCGTGTCGGCAGAGCCAGAACTGCGCCATGTCCAGTACATGTGATACTTGCCATCCGGGCCTTTAACTGGTGGTGAGGGGTAAGCGTTTCGAGCGGGTGTTCCTGACCAGCCATTGAACACGATCGCCAGCCCGGCCAGGCCAGTTGCCGGATCAGACAGCTCCCAACTGCGGCTGGTGGGGTTGAATTGGAACACGGCAGTGTACGCCCCACCGACCCAACCGGCTTGGAAGCGGAAATAGAGGCGGCCATCGGGGCCGGTATAAAATTCCGGGTATGAAGCGATGTCCTCGTAAGCGATCAAGACTCCGCCGGGCCTTTCACCGAAGGTTGGGATCATCCGTGAGCGCGCAAGCGTCGAGATATCGCCTGCTTTTCCGGTCAACCAGTAACGCAGGCCACGGTCATTGCCTGCGGCGGTCAGCGCTGCAACGTGCAGGTTGCCGTTTTTGTCGAGTGCCAGCGTGATCTTGGCGTGTGAGTCGTAGGTCAGATTCTCGTCAAGTGTCTGTGCTTGCCAGGCACCATTACCGGTTTTGCTGGCTACGGTGATTAGACCGTCTTGGTTGAAATAGCCGATGTAGGTGGTGTTACCGTTTTGCAGAATCGCGTTGTCGACCATATATCCGGCGAACGCGCGGAGTGGCATACCCGCCGCATCAACGACTGGCTCAGTCGCTAGGACTTGCCACGGTTTTTCTGGTGGCGCTGTGAATGAGGATTCGTTGATGTAGCCACATGCCAGCGTTGGAGCGGCGTGCGCTGGCAGGTTTCCTAGCGTGATGGTCAAACTAAGAGCAAGGGTGGCAGCACTTAATCTAAAGCGGTGAGCGGAGGTTCCTAGCTTTGTACTCATGATCATTCCTTATTAATTTCAGTTAGCAGTTATGGACATTTCTCATCAATGGATAACGTATCCATATGAAGAAACTCTGCTGCTGAGGCGATCACGTCAGATAGTACGGCGGAACATCCTGAACTCCGGCCAGATTAAGTGCGCAGGCGACAGGTTTGACCCAATATCATCACTCCTCAGATCTACAGATTGATAAATCTGAATCATTAGGAACGATAATATAGTTAAGTTAATATTAAGTTAAATAAATGTATTGAAATATGTGATCAGCGCCTTTTTACCCGCCGGGGTGAGTTGCAGTGCGCGGCTATCCAATTGGCGTTGGAGCCAGCCGCGTTTTTCGAACGCTGTGAGTAAGGCGGCACCGAGTGCGCCACCCAGATGGGCTTTACGTTCACTCCAGTCCAAGCAACTGCAGGCGAAACGCCGCCGCGAAGAGGGGAGAGAACAATCGACGCCCAGTTGTTCCAACGCGATTTTCCCTTGGCTGCTGAGCTGATAATCGTTATCTCCGCTCAGCCACGCCAGCTCAAACAGGCGGTTATGCAACAGAACGGCGAGCTCACCAGCCATGTGATCGTAACAGGTGCGGGCAAAGCGCAGTGAGGTTGGCGTGGTGCTTTTCACCACTGGCCGTTCAACGCCAGCCAGTGCCATCAGGGTTTCCAGCACATCGGCTACCGGCTTGCCAGCCAAACGATAGAAACGATAGCGCCCCTGCTTCACGCAGGCGATCAACTGCTGTTCCAGCAGGCGCGCCAAGTGGCTGCTGGCGGTTGAAGCGGCCACATCCACCGCAGCACTCAGTTCAGTGGCGGTATAGGCACGGCCATCCAGCAGTAAGCACAGCATACGCGCCCGCGTACGGTCGGCAATAGCTGCAGTCAACGCTGCCAGACGATCTTCAATATCGGTGTCATTCATATTTCGAGCATAAACGAAGTGTTGTCGTCCGTCTAACATCACAATGCGGATTCCTCTGTTGAACCCGAAGGAATATTTATGCTTACCTGCCCCTTTTCTGTTGCAACGCAGCAAGCCGTGCGTGAAGCGTTAACTCACGCCGATCTTGGCGTACGCCCACTGCATGAACCTGTTCCCAAAGCGTTGCTCAATACCTCTGTGCAACCTCTGTTTACCGCACTGGTGCGCATGCGGGACGATGCCGGGCATCCAGAACTGAAGGCTGCCATCAGCAAGGCGTTAAACGCGTTCAGCGATCGTGACGTTTTCCGGATGGCAACTCAGGTGGCCCAACAGTTAGCACCCAGAGTGCTCACGGCAGAACAGTTGACGCGTTTCAATTACGCATTACCGATTGGCGTATTGGCAGAGATGCTGGGTGTGGCTGATCAGCAACGTACTGCGCTGGTGGATGATGTTCTGGATTTTGTACGCTGCATAGCTCCCGGCGGCAGTGAACAGCAAATGGCGCGCGGTGCCATCGCTGCTGGAAGATTGCAGGAATGGATGCGGGTTGCCGATGGCCCATTGTTCGCCCAACTGTGTCAACTCATCGGCGATCGGTCGGTTGCAATCGCCAATGCCATCGGGTTGTTTTTTCAGGCCTGTGAAGGAACCGCCGGATTATTAGGGCAAACGCTGTTATTGATGCAAGAGCGGGATGTAGTAGCAGAAGACGCGATCTCAACGGTGTTACAGGAAACGCCACCGATTTATAACACCCGCCGCTTTGCGCAGCGCGATATTGAACTGGATGGTCAGCCATTAGTCATTGGGCAGGCGGTGCTGATAGCGTTGAAAACCGCAGAGGAGAGCTTTGCTTTCGGCTATGGTAACCACCGCTGCCCTGGTGCCGGTTGGGCACAAGCTATCGCCTTGGGGGGCATTCGCCATTTATTGACGCTCAATATCGAGCCAGAGGTCGTGGCTCACTTTCGCTGGCGTGTTTCGCAGAATGTGCATGTGCCAGAATTTTTTACTGCTGAGGAGTGATGATGATCGCAGTCATTTTTGAATTGCAGGCTGCCGAAGGGCAGCAGGAAATCTATCTCAATCTGGCGGCTGAACTGAAACCGCTATTGGCGGAGATCGACGGATTTATTTCTATTGAGCGTTTTCAGAGCCTGAGCGACCCACAAAAATTGCTGTCGTTGTCATTCTGGCGCGATGAAGCGGCGGTGCAGCAGTGGCGCAATCTGGAGCAACACCGCAAGGCGCAGGCCCGTGGGCGCTCTGATGTGCTGGAGTATTACCGGTTGCGGGTGGCTGATGTGGTGCGCGACTATGGGTTAGAGCCGCGCGAACAGGCTCCGGCAGACAGCCAGCATTTTCATCAGAAGTAGAAACTGGTGCGATTGGGATTGCTGTGCGGAGATATTCTTAGGGGCATATCTCCGTAGCTTTTTTGCCGCACAAATCTTCAGCAAAACTCCCCACGATATCTCTGCTCCGTTATGGCATAATGCGCGCCAAATCACATTTCCTACGATATGAAGAGCGAGCGCTGTGTTAAGCACTAACAACATCACTATGCAGTTTGGCAGTAAGCCGTTGTTTGAAAATATTTCCGTCAAGTTCGGTGGCGGTAACCGTTATGGTTTGATCGGAGCTAACGGCTGCGGCAAATCCACCTTTATGAAAATTCTCGGCGGTGACCTGGTGCCAAGCGCCGGTAACGTGTTCCTCGATCCGAACGAGCGTTTGGGTAAGTTGCGTCAGGATCAGTTCGCGTTTGAAGAGTTCAGCGTGCTGGATACCGTGATCATGGGCCACACCGAACTGTGGGCGGTAAAAGAAGAGCGCGATCGCATTTACGCAATGGCGGAAATGAGCGAAGAAGACGGCTATAAAGTGGCCGATCTGGAAGTTGCTTACGGTGAGATGGACGGTTACACCGCCGAAGCTCGCGCAGGTGAACTGCTGCTCGGCGTGGGTATTCCGGTTGAGCAACACTACGGCCCGATGAGCGAAATCGCCCCAGGCTTTAAGCTGCGCGTACTGTTGGCGCAGGCGCTGTTCTCCGATCCGGAAATTCTGCTGCTCGACGAACCGACCAACAACCTGGATATCGATACCATTCGTTGGCTGGAGCAGGTGCTGAACGAGCGTAACAGCACCATGATCATCATTTCGCACGACCGTCACTTCCTGAACATGGTGTGTACTCACATGGCGGATCTGGACTACGGCGAACTGCGCGTGTATCCAGGCAACTACGACGAATACATGACGGCGGCCACTCAGGCACGTGAACGCCTGATGTCAGATAACGCCAAGAAGAAGGCACAGATTAACGAATTGCAGTCATTCGTCAGCCGCTTCAGCGCCAACGCCTCCAAATCCAAGCAGGCGACCTCGCGTGCCCGCCAGATCGACAAGATCCAGTTGGAAGAGGTGAAAGCGTCTAGCCGCCAGAACCCGTTCATCCGTTTCGAACAGGATAAGAAACTGTTCCGTAACGCGCTGGAAGTAGAGGCGCTGACTAAAGGTTTCGATAACGGCCCGCTGTTCAGCAAGCTCAATCTGATGGTCGAAGTGGGCGAAAAGGTCGCCATTCTGGGTGCTAACGGTATCGGTAAATCCACCTTGCTGAAAACCCTGGTAGGGGATGAGCAGCCGGATAACGGCACGGTGAAATGGTCTGAAAACGCCAAAATCGGTTACTACGCGCAGGATCACGAATACGAATTCGATGACCAACTGACGGTGTTCGACTGGATGAGCCAGTGGAAGCAGGAAAAAGACGACGAGCAGGCGGTACGCAGCGTGTTGGGCCGGTTACTGTTCAGCCAGGACGATATCAAGAAGCGCGTTAAAGTGCTTTCGGGTGGTGAAAAGGGCCGTATGCTCTTTGGTAAGATCATGATGCAGCGCCCGAACATTCTGGTGATGGATGAACCTACCAACCACATGGATATGGAATCTATCGAGTCGCTGAATATGGCGCTGGAAATGTATGAAGGTACTCTGATCTTTGTTTCCCACGACCGCGAATTCGTGAGCTCATTGGCGACCCGTATTCTGGAGATCACCCCGAACAAGGTGATCGACTTTACCGGTAATTACGAAGACTATCTGCGTAGCCAGGGTATCGCTTAAGCTCTGCCCTTCACTCTGGCCCTCTCCCTGCGGGAGGGGCAAAGTGAGGGGATTTATCACTCTTTGCCACACACTTCACACTGTGGATCTTTCGGCAGTTTCATCTCACGGAACTGCATGCTCATAGCGTCAAACATCAGCAATTTTCCGACTAGCGGTTGGCCGTAATCGGCCAGCAGCTTGATCGCTTCCATTGCTTGTAGCGTACCGATCGTGCCCACTAAGGGAGCCATTACCCCGGCTTCCACACAGGTGAGAGCGTTCTCGCCAAACAACCGGCTCAGGCAGCGGTAACAAGGTTCCCCCGGCTGATAGGTGAACACGCTGAGTTGGCCTTCCATACGGATAGCCGCGCCAGAAACCAGCGGTGTACGCTGCGCATGGCATAGGCGGTTCAGCAGATCGCGCGTGGCAACGTTGTCGGTACAGTCCAGCACCACGTCGCAGGCGGCAATTTGTGCCGCCATTTGCACCTCATCCAGTTGTTCAGCAACGGTATCGATGCGGATATGTGGATTGATAGCGCTCAGTTCAGCGCGCGCCGAATCCACTTTTGCCATGCCAATGCGGGTATCGCGGTGCAGGATCTGGCGCTGCAGATTGGAGAGTGAAACCGTATCGAAATCAACCAAGGTCAAGTGACCGATGCCAGCGGCAGCCAAATATGGCGCTGCCGCACAGCCCAAACCGCCGAGCCCGACGATCAGCACGTGAGAGGCTTTCAGCTTTTCTTGGCCGTCGAAGTCAAAACCGCGCAGCACGATCTGGCGGTTGTAACGCAGCGCTTCTACGTCGGTTAATTCCGGCAACATGTTCAGTTCCTCAGTAACGCATTGAACGGCTCGATATCTACCATTTCACCAGCAGCGACAAATCCGCGTTCACGTTCCAGCACGATAAAACAGTTGCCCTGGCTGTAGGAGCTGAAGATGTGTGAACCTTGATGGCCGGTGCTGCTCACTTCGAGTTCGCCTGCAGCATTGCTGGTGAAGATACCGCGTTGGAAATCGAGGCGGCCAGGTGATTTCTTCAGTGGCGTCAACGTACGCGCTTTCAGGCGGGCTGGTAAGCGCCATTCACTATGCCCGGCCAGCTTGGCGAGCAGCGGTTGCACCAACTGATAGAAGGTCAACGCGGCAGACACCGGGTTGCCGGGCAGGCCACAGAACCAGGCGTGTTGCAACTTACCGAAGGCAAAAGGTTTGCCGGGCTTGATTGCCAGCTTCCAGAAGCCGACCTGGCCGAGCTCATCCAGCATCTGCTTGGTATAATCGGCCTCACCGACAGAAACGCCACCGCTGCTGATTACCACGTCTGCTTCGCTATCTGCCCGGTTGAACGCGGCGCGCAGCGCTGGTTGATCGTCGGGGATAATGCCTAAATCGATCACCGTGCAGCCGAGTTGTTCCAGCATCAGCCGTACTGCAAACCGGTTGGTATCGTAAATTTGGCCAGCCTGTAGCGGTTGGCCGACGGGTTGCAACTCGTCACCGGTAGAGAACACTGCGACCTTCAGTTTACGCATCACCTGCACCTCGGCCACGCCCAGCGAAGCCAGCAATGGCAGTTGTGCCGCCCCCAGCTTTACCCCGGCAGGCAACACGCTGGCACTCTGACGAATATCTTCCCCCGCCAGCCGAATATTCTGCCCGGCACGCACCTGTGCATTGAAACGCACTCCAGCCTCACTCACCTCCGCCTGTTCCTGCATGATCACCGCGTCAGCACCCGCTGGGATCGGGGCGCCGGTCATGATACGGATACAGGTATGGGCTGGCCACCCCTCGCTGAATGGCGCACCAGCAAAGGCTTTACCCGCAACTGGTAACGGGGCGTTGCTACTTAGTTCGTTGACACGAACCGCGTAGCCATCCATCGCCGAGTTGGCGAAGGGGGGCACATCAAGCGGAGAAATTACTGCCGCCGCCGTAATACGCCCGGCAGCGTTGGTCAGCGCAATGGATTCGCTCTCTTGCAATGGCGCAACCTGAGAGAGCATGGTCTCCAGTGCCTGTTCAAGGGAGATAAGGTCGGAAGTGTGGCAATGATCCATTAAGTCAACTCCATAATCAGCGTGCGCGAGTTTTTCGGCAAAGTGCGGCTATTATGGCAGATAACGGCGAGGGGGAGAATGAGCTCGCCATCTGGGTAAATAAGATGTCAGGCTATGGGCCAATCTGTGCTGGCTACTATGGCGGAGCAGGTCTATTTACAGTGAATCACTGCAAACAATAAAAGGGCCTCGACTGACAGATATTAACATTCGATGTTCATCTATTCTTCCTACTTTAAAATAATTAGATACACCTAGAGTGGTATAAATAAAAAACTTATTAACTAAATCATCAGGAATGTTATCCTGCCCTGTTTTCATTACCTCATCTATTTTACTCGAATAATCTCCTTCTTGATTTATTGGCTTATAAGTGAAATTTATAATCCTTGATATTATGTAATTTTTATTGTTATAAGTTACATTGCCTCCCAAGTTAACATAACCAGATCCATTTTCGGCAAGAAATAAACGATAATGAGTGACATGTGAAAAATTTAGGCCTTCATCATTTATAGAGTATTTTAGTGTGGAGGTGCATAATTTGTTTTCACTACTGTTGGTTTTTTTATATGTTAAAAGTGTTAGAGCGATGATGGTAATAATTAGAGTAATGGAAAGGGGGATAAATTTCATTTTATTCACCAATAATTATAGTTGTTACACACTCATCATGGAGATCTTTATTTTTAAAACAACGTGCAAGCATGCTGTAAGTATTGTTGGGTGTTATTGGATTAGAGTGGAAAAAGTAAAATTCTGCCCCATCGGAACAATTTAAATTAAACTGTTCCATATGGTTTTTAATCCTGGAGACAGTATCTTTAAGTGGCTTTTTTTTATCAAAAAAATAAAAATGACATCCGTCAATATAATAAGAGCTTAAGTCCTTAATATCTTTTGGGTAATTGTTGCTCTGTGATGATGGAAAAAAAATCAAAACAAGAGTAATAGCCAAGGCATAGAACACTATTAGTTTCCATCTGCTTGCTCTCTTCTCTAATTTATTGGCATTATTATCAACTACTTCTTCTGTAGGAGCATGTGATGCCTTGGTCAAAGTAGGGGTAAGAGGGGCTAGTTTCTCAATAACAATATCTTGTGACAGCATATACCCCTGTTTGGGGACGGTTATAACGCACTCTTTATTAAGCTGATCTATAAAAAGTTTACGCAGTATACTGATGTATTGAGTTAGCGTGTTAGACGAGGTTGCTCTGCCATAGTTGTCCCATACTTTCTCCAGAAAATCGTCACGAGTAACCAGTTGCCCTTGATTTTCAACAAGTAGGCTCAGGATTCTATTGAGTACAGGCGTCAATATTATGGAGTCCTCATCACTCCCACCTAAAGGAACAATGACTCCCTCACCTGAATGATAGAGAAGTACACCATCAAAAAGATAATCCACAGTATATAAACTCGCTCATGTAACCTATAATAAGTATAGCAAAGATTGGCATAACTTAAAGTAGCAAAGGTTTTTTATGTATGCCATTTCAGCGTGACGGAATGCTCATTGTTACCGGATGTGGTGTTTAATAAGCATAGAAGTAACGATAGAGCGATGCTATTCTGTTTTTGACACCAATTCTCTTTAAGAAACTTATTTTCTGCAGGCTTATTGTTTTTACACTTCTATTCAGCCTAGAGGCGACTTCTGATACGGTATCTCCTTTCATAATCAATCTCATCACAGCAAGTTCGGTCGGTGTCACTTTGTCCTGAGTCTTTTCATTTGAGTCTGGGTTTAAATATGAGGAGTCATCAATCAAGCTATTATAACTAAGATAAAATTGCGACATCGACATGCTTTTAATCTCTTGACCACAAAGAAATCCAAGTGACTTAATAAGCTTCCCTTCAGATAATAATAAAACCTTGCTATTTTCCCTAAGTTCCCCTCTTTTTCTTATTAATGTAGCCATGTCAAATATGTTACTGCTTGAAATGACAAAGATATACCAGTCAGAGTCCCGAGCATCATTTAGATCTCGGAGGTCATTTCCTAATGAAATATCAAATTTATGTTCAAGCAGCGCAGTGACCCCTAGCGCAGTATAAGAACACTCACACCATAAAAAAATCTTGTGCATAAAAGTATAGCCCTAAAATTAATTGATAAAGTGAAGGTGAGGTCATTTATAGACTTTACACTTTTTTAAAAAACACAATAGAAATTATTTGTTCAGTAGCTTATATGTTAGTTAAGTTGATATTATATGAGGACGGTAAGTAAACCACTCCTTATATAAATCAATGGTTGTTTAGCTTACCGTTATTTATTACTGATTCGACCGTAAAAGTTGGCCTATAAGTTAACTAGCGTCACTGTGAAACTGGTCTCGTTGATCTGAGGTGAAGTTACCTTGGTATCATACTCTTTTATCTCTGGTTCAATATCTAGCATGGCGTTAAAAACTTTTCCTTTAATAGCTTGCCCATTCTCCGTGGGTGAAAATCCGCTATCTGATTTAAGCATCAAAAGGGGCTGTGGTTGACCGGTAATTATTCCATTTTGTGCCGAGATTGCCAATTGCACACTATTATTATCCACTTTGGCATCACGTATAGTAAGACGAAGACTCCCCTTATCTCCATAACGTAGTTGGCCTTCGGCAGTACCTGCACCACTCAGAAAAAATTGTATTGGCTGGCTATAAGGGCAAATCACGCTTAACATCAGCGTTCGTTTGCCCGGTGTTAGGCTACTAGGGGTATTAGAAGAGCTTTTTAGTTCCCAGCGAGTTTTAGAACCATAATCAATGGTTTGAGCACCCAATGACATATTACAGCGTGTATCCACCATATTAACTGAAGCATTATCATGGAAACCTGTACCTAACGGACTATTCGCCCAGACAGAAAACGAACAAAAGGTTAATCCGAATAGCATAGCTAAAAATGATATTTTCATGGTTTGACTCCTTTTAATAGCAGCTAGCCGATGAGGTTTCATAGAATCCGCTAAGGTCTGCTTTTTCAGGCAATGAAAGTGTAAACTCACAGAGCTTACTACCTGAGACCTGTACTGAAAAAATTGTATTAACCGTCGCATCGGGTATAAACACCTGCCCCTTTTCACCCACAACGGTGACGAAATTGTCCAATCTATCAAAGATACTGGCACCGCGTACGAGTGGAGCTCCTTTCGCATCAACAACGTCAACCAGGACACGGCGTGTACGCACTACACCAAAATTAATATTCTTTACCGCCCCTCTTGAAACTTCAATTTCCTGCAGGGCATTATCGATATCTACATTCTTGGCCAGGCTGCGTGTATCGACCTCAATAGACGATCGCTTATAGCCATTCAAGGACGGCAGCACAGCATAGCCCTTGCTATTAGTCCATGTAGGGCCACCGGGGGTTTCTATTCTAACCCCAGCCTCATTACCTAATTTGGCGATACCAAAAGTATCACTGATGCGATAGGGCGATGAGGTAACTCCATTTTTATGGGCAACAATGCCACCGCTGGCTTTGGCGAACCAGGTCGTGAGATTATCTGAATCGCGGCTTATGCTGCCATTCAGTTGGCTTACCGATGTCAGCATGTCCATACTTGCTGTGTTTGAAGTACGCTTATTACTAAAATCACGTTCACTGTATAAACTCCAGCCTTTATCTCGATCAATTCGCTCACTATAGCGAATCCCTCCACGGGTTCCGCGGCTGGTAGTATTAATATAACTACTGATATCTCTAGAGCCAAAAGGGATATTGACAGAAAAATAAAGCCTATCTTCAGCCGGACCTATCTTGCTTGCGCTATTACGTTCGGCATTAACGCTAAGATAAAAATTGTCAAAGTATTTACTCCACGAGCCACGCAGATAATTAACGTGGTCACTGTTAAACGTTGAGGTACGTGCCCAAGCGAAGGAAAGGCTGCCAACCGTTTTATCACCCCAACCGGTACCAATACTGAACTCATTACGGTTCCGATCTCTGTTGTCCTGTTTTTCCGCCTGCAAGGATTCGCTCAGTTCCCGGTATCCTAGGGTTTGCTGCGAGGTACTCAGGTTAACAGACAGACGTTCTGTCAGGCTATGGCTCAGGGTAGCGGAGGCAGACAGACCACGTTCACTGTGCCGAACATCGTGCGATAACGTCGTTTTTAGCGATAACAGCGTTGAGTCTTGTACCTGGCTATCCAGGCTTACAGCCCCGGCGCGATAGTCAACGGTGGCCACTGCGCCTGCATTAAGCGTATTTTTGGCGTTAAGAAACCAACCGGTAGCGATGGTGCCGACAAAAGGAGACTCGTTGGTCCCTTGCTGGCTCAGTTTACCCACACCGTAAGACAGCCCTGGTTCAACTGCAGCGCCTCTCATCAGTAACGTAGGCACACTAAACTGACGTTTATCCCCGTTACTTCCGCTAAGTGTTACATTGAGGTCGGTACGGTTATTCAGCAGAGAGAAACCCTGTAGGCGAAAAGGCCCGGCAGGAACAACCGTGCTATGAATCAAAATCCCTGACTGACGGACTTCAACAACCGATTGTGTTTCTGTAACACCCTCAATCAATCCCGCTCCCTGGTTGGCATTCGTCAAGGCGGCTTCAGGAAATACCTGAAAACCCATCACCTGACCAGTACCAAACATCGAGTTAGAAAGGCTGATTTGCCCAACCTGCAGCACTTTTTTAGCACCGATAAAACTACGTTGTGCATAGGCAGCTTCATGGCGCATCAAATTCTCGCTATTAAAACGTGAGTATGTTTGGCGGCTGCGTATAATCCAGTCGTTCAGGTTAAATCCTGTTTCTGAAGAAAGTTGTTGGAAGCTGACCCCGGCATATTTACCCATCGAATCCATATACTGAGCGTCATAATTAGCCATAGCCGCGAAGCCACCTTGCTCCCAAGCGCTGTCTTCACTATCAGAGGACGCGATGACACTTTCAGGCACTACCAGTTCAATACGGGCCTGATCTGGCATCAGATTGATCTCGGCCTGTGCCCAGGCAGATTTAAGATCGAAGCAAGGTACCTTCTCAGAAAAAACTGGCAGAGGCCTCAATTTTGCCTTCTTTTGGAATGCTTCATCAGCACATAGCTGACCAGTATCATCAAAACGCACCTTGATATTCCCGCGCTCTTTGCCGTTTACACGTAAACTCACATTGGTTTCGCCGGGCATAAAGCGCGGAGAAAGGCGAAATAGCTCAGCAATCTTAGGATCAAAACCACGCGAATTGATAGCAGTGACATCAAATTCCGTACCTGAGTTATCTTCAGCCAAGGCGTAAGTTGCTTTTGAAAAAAGCATTGCCGCCAGTGACACAATCACCCCTAGATTTATTCCTTTAGCTCTAAAAAAATACTGCATAAGATATGGCACGGTTAACTCTCATTAATTAGCCAATGTGGCATCATAGCTGTCTACAGAGAAGCCCCACGTGGTTGCTGGATGAAGACGAACATTTTTTGCTGACGTTACTTTCTTATTGTTCTCTGGAGTCAATTGAAGCGTTTGCCCAGGTAATATATAAGTATTCGGAAGTGTCCAGGAGGTATTATCAGGCAATGTTTGTACTGTGTTCGCTAAACGCACAACGTACGGCGAAGGATTACTCAATGTCAGCGTATTTTCCGTTAGCTTCCAGGAAAGCAGCTTCCATGGTTCATTATTGGTTGCCAGTCCTGCTGGACGAATGATCACCGGTAAGTTTTGACGAACAGTGGTGCGTAGTTCATTTTTCCCTTTTTGCTGGGGAGGGATACCTTCAAAAATAACACGCTTCAACCGTTCCATTTTTAGCGGAGTCTTGCTGGTTAAAATAAAGCGAACCCGTTGCGATTTACCCGGCTCAACGCGTGCTGCTGGTGGCGTTACACTTAAGAGTGCCTCGCCATCTTCTTTAATATTCTCAATAGTAGTTAATAACAAAACGGGAAACGTGTCGGTGTTTTTAACATTAACTGCCGCTTCCCCGTCGCTTTCTTCAACAATAACAACCGTGGTATCTGGTACAACGCCAGACGCCTGTGCGTTAACTGAAAAAAGAGAGAGCATCAACAAACCGATGCTGAAAGTATTAGCGAACTGCATAGATATTTACCATTTGATTAATTAAGGGTTGTCTAGAATTATTGCTGAGTAATAAGCGTTGTTAAAAACGAAAATTAACTCTACGTATAAATGAATTAAAAATAAACTAATTCAAGCGTTATGGAGCTATCCGTAATGGTTGGCCTGGTTAAATCCAATTCGGTTTTTTTATTAATGAAAGAAATCGCCTCAATTTCCCCAGAGAAAATTTTGAAAGCCAGTGGCTTTGTTTTACCTTTTTTCGTTATAGTAAAAAGCTTAGGTGCTAAAGGGTCAAACAATCCAGCGGAGTTAGTTATAGTCCAGGTTTTGCCCGAATCCAGAGAAGCAATATAGTCTACAGCGTTGCCATCAGCCGAGGTACTGGTTAGGTTGAAGCGAATAGCATAACCGCCAATTTTTGCATTATTTTCTTCAAGGCCTAATCCGAGCAAGATGTAGTGAGTGCCATCTCCCCAAGGCTGTATCTCTGATGATATGCTACAGCTATGAGTATGAGCAGCACCTGTTGCCTTCCTCTTTGCATCAACCAATGACCCTATACAATTATTGATGGCTTTGATTACCACTAAAGTCAGACCATCGCAGCGTATTGAAAAGTCTATCGCTTTCGCGCTAATCGGGGTGTGGTCATTTTTTTTCAGAATCTTGGCTTTTATGATGCCATCATTCAGTAGATTACTTGTACTCAGGTTTGGGGTACAGGCAACGGGTTGAATGATTCCGGTAATGTTAACCCCAGCATTGTTTGCCTCCAAAGAAGATGAGGCAATCAGTGCAAGCGCACAGAGGGACTTCTGCATACTTATTTTCATCTTTGATATCACTATAACAGGCAGGTTAGTAAAGTCGATTACATTAATAACCTGCCCGTAACCTTCAGTAATTAGCACACTGATTGCACGTTATTCACCGAACCAAATACCAAATAGTAGGTCGGTGAAAAATGACATTACAGGTAGACTAATTCAAGCGTGGTAGAACCATTAAGAGTAATTGGTTGGTTCACATTTAGTTCAGATGCTTTGTTAACGTAAGCAAAAATCTCTAGTTTTCCGGCATATCTTTCAAAAGCAATTGGAGTCGTTTTCCCTTTTTCTGCCCAAGAAGTATAGGTGTTCGCTACATATGAATATAACCCAGGGTAACCAACAGTATATGCCCATGTACTTCCTTGATTTAGTGAATATAAGTTATCCACTTTAACCCCGTCAGCCTCGGAGGTGTCAGCGATACGAATGGAATAGCCTCCAATTTTAGCCCCATCACTAGTACCTAGCCCAACGGCATAGTAGGTACTTGCGCCCCAAAACTTCAGTGTCGGGGATACTGATGACAACATACTAGCCCCTGCCACGTTTTCTGTTGCACCAGCTAACGTACCTTTACGGTTGTTGATTGCTTGTATGGCCAATTTAGTTGGGGCATTGCAAGTAATGGTAAAATCAGCTGTCCTATCACCTATCACGGTATAGTCATCTTTTTTCAATTCATTGTAGTCAATTACGCCGAAGTCCATCACGCCACCGCCAGCAATGCTTGGGGTGCAGGCAACGGGTTTGATGGTACCGATAACCTTCACTTCAACGCTGTCTGCCGCCAGAGCAGGCAAAGTAGTAGAGGCGATCAGTGCCAATGAACACAGGGTTTTTTGCATATTAACTTTCATCTTTACTCTCTTCTTTTTGAAATGGGTATAAATCTTTGTTTGTTGTCAAAGATGTGACCCGTTGGTTTAAAAATATATTGTTGGTGCTTATTGAATGAATAAGGTGATAAATTCACCTGTTCCTTAAAGTAATTCATTAAAATTATCTTTTACATAATATAGACTTCCGTAACGAAGTATAAAGGCAGCACTCGTTCTTTACTGACAGCGAATCCTTTTCGTCCTTTACGGAAGAATAATTCTCCTTCTAATCCAACCTCTATAAGCTTGTATTTTAGATCGCGCGCTACTTGCCAGAGTCTGTTTGATGAGGCTCTGAGATTGTTTTCCTCCCAGACTGCTGCCATTATTTCGTCATCGCTGATACAGTCTTTTTCCTTATTACTAAGTAAGTACATTAAGAAAAAGCACATAGTTGCACGCAATTGCACTCTTTTGAGATTTACCTTGCTGTGATTGATCAGGATCTTATCTTCCAGATAAAAATATACATGCTCATCCAGCCTGTAGCCGCAGGGCTCGAGGCTTCTATTTTCTTGCGTTCCAGCAAACATGATACCTATTCCTTGAATGTTGCTTGCATCCGCCGAAACATTCTATAAAAAAAACACTTAGTCACAACAGCAAGTCTGTAATTAAATAAAGTGAAAATAATACACCTTGAAAATATATCAATGTGGTGTTTTATGCTGATTTTTTGAGTTTTATCTCAACAAAGTATGAGATATTTCCAAACTAGCTATCAGCGCAAGTGCTTTATAGCAACCTAATGTCATGATATTTATATCGGGTTTTTCTTGTGTTTTACCTTAAGAAAAGAACCAACACTGATACAAATGTGATACACACATGTTTTTATCTAGCACAGCCTCTAACCACGGGATGCAGCAATTATCACTACCCATCTACCATTTCACAACAATATATTTTTAAAATCGTTTTTATAGGCTATTATTCTTTTTTTATGTATTTTTTAATGTTTTTATTCCAAAATTAATGTTGAGAGAGCCCATGATAGCAGCATGGAGTCACTATAAAGGCTTATGCAGATTGCTGACAAACCCGTTGTTAGGGAGCGCCCCTTGATGCGCTAGACCTGGCTATGTCGGGTTAAAAGACCATTTTGCCATCAAGCTTTTATATTCGTTGGTTGCGTTGATTTACAGTGCCACCCGGTAGCAGGCGGAAAGGAGGGTTATTGCCGTTGTAAAGGCGTTCACGCCGCGAAAGCGAACAGGATCATAAATGGGGTATAACGCGTGAAACGGGCGCTTAACCTGTTAAGGAAGTCGCTGTTTGTGGCAAAGATACAGCCACAAACAGCCAAAACAATCAGCGGAATAGATGCTCGGCGTGGAAGCGCAGGTGATCTTCGACAAAGGTCGCAATGGTGAAGTAGCTATGGTCGTAGCCCGGCTGGGTTCGTAAGGTTAGCGGCCAGTCGAGCTGGTGTGCCAGTTCTGCCAGCTTTGCCGGTTGCAACTGGTCTGCCAGGAACTGGTCGCCATCCCCTTGGTCCACCAGAATAGGCAGTTTTTCTGTGCTGTTGGCCAGCAGGTAACAACTGTCATACTGCAACCACTGGCTTTCGTCGCCCCCTAAGTAGGCGGCAAAGGCTTTACGCCCCCACGGCACCTGGCTCGGGTTAACAATCGGTGCAAAAGCCGATGCAGAACAAAAGCGCTGCGGATTGCGCAATGCCATCATCAGTGCACCATGGCCGCCCATCGAATGGCCGAAGATGGACTGACGATCGCCGATGCTGAAATGCTGCTGAATCAGTGCAGGCAACTCATCGCTGATGTAATCATACATGCGGAAGTGCCTGTTCCACGGCGCTTGGGTGGCGTTGAGATAAAAACCGGCACCCTGGCCCAGATCGTAACCTGCATCATTGGGTACGTCGTCACCGCGTGGGCTGGTGTCTGGCATTACCAGCACCAACCCCAGTTCGGCGGCGATGCGTTGGGCACCCGCTTTTAGCGTAAAGTTTTCATCATTGCAGGTCAGCCCCGACAGCCAATACAGCACCGGTGGGGGATTATCATCACGCGGCGGCGGCAGGTAGATGCTGAAAGTCATGTTGCAACTCAGGCTCTGCGCCGCATGGCGGTAACGTTGTTGCCAGCCACCGAACATACGGTGCTCTTCGAGAAGTTCTAATGACGTGTTCATCTTTCTGCCTCCTGGCTTATTGATCAAAATGGATCACTGAACGGATCGATTTGCCTTTATGCATCAAGTCGAAGGCATCGTTGATCTGCTCTAATCCCATGGTGTGGGTGATAAAGTCATTCAGGGCAAATTCGCCGTCCATATAGCGCTGCACAATGCCGGGTAGCTGGCTGCGGCCTTTTACGCCACCAAAGGCAGAGCCGCGCCACACGCGGCCAGTCACCAACTGGAATGGGCGGGTGGCGATCTCTTCACCGGCACCGGCAACGCCGATAATCACCGATTCGCCCCAACCTTTATGGCAGCACTCCAGCGCCGAACGCATCACGTTGACGTTACCGATGCACTCAAAAGAGAAGTCAACGCCGCCGTCGGTCAGCTCAACAATCACTTCCTGAATCGGCTGGTTGTAATCTTTCGGGTTGATCAGATCGGTAGCACCCAATTTGCGTGCCAGTTCAAACTTGCTGGTGTTGATATCGATACCGATGATGCGGCTCGCACCGGCCATTTGTGCGCCGATAATCGCCGAAAGGCCAATGCCGCCCAGGCCGAAAATGGCCACAGTATCGCCCGCTTTCACTTTGGCGGTGTTGAGTACCGCCCCCATACCGGTGGTGACGCCGCAGCCCAACAGGCAGACTTCTTCCAGCGGTGCTTCTTTGCTGATTTTAGCCAGCGAGATTTCCGGTACCACGGTGCGTTCGGCGAAGGTGGAAGTGCCCATATAGTGGAAAATCGGCTTGCCGTCTTTGAAGAAGCGTGTGGTGCCGTCTGGCATCAAACCTTTTCCTTGAGTGGCGCGGATTGCCTGGCACAGGTTGGTTTTGCCGGATTTACAGAATTTGCACTCGCCACATTCCGGGGTATACAGCGGGATCACGTGATCGCCGACGGCCACGCTGGTCACGCCTTCACCGATCGCTTCCACAATGCCACCGCCTTCATGGCCGAGGATCGCCGGGAATACCCCTTCAGGATCTTTGCCAGACAGCGTGTAGGCGTCGGTGTGGCACACGCCGGTAGCGATAATCCGCACCAGCACTTCGCCTTTCTGCGGTGGCATCAGGTCGACTTCTTCGATCTTCAACGGCTGATTAGGGCCCCAAGCTACGGCTGCGCGGGTTTTGATCATCTTCATGCTATTTCTCCTCGGTATGTTCAGTGGCCGTTGTCTCAGCCTGTTCAATTATCAGCTCTTTCAATGCGCGGACGTTGGGCCCGAACGCATCGCGCCGCCACAATAACCAGGTGGCGGTTTCAGCAATCTCTGGGGGAAGCGGGTGTACTTTCACCCGTTCGAACCCCGGTAACAAATTAAGCACCGAATGCGGGATCATCGCCAGCCCGGCACCGCTGGCGACGCAGGCCAGCATGGCGTGATAGGACTGGATCTCCATAATCTGGCCCGGCACTGCGCCGCTGTGCTTGAACCAGGATTCCAGGCGCAAGCGGTAAGAACAACTGGCGCGAAAGGCGAATAGGGTTGCCCCTTTGGCATTGTGCGCGCTATCAATTTGCGGATGATTCAGACCGGAAATCACTACCATGCGTTCCGGGAAGGCGATACAGCCATTCAGTTCGTCGTGCTGCAATGGGCCATCCACCAGCGCCGCCGCCAGCGTACCGGCACGTACCCGCTCGATGATCTCGCCGGAGGTGCCGGTAGTGAGTGAAAGTGCGGCCTGTGGGTAACGTTGGTGATAGGCTGCCAGCAAACTCGGTAAGCGAGTGGCGGCGGTGCTTTCCATCGAGCCCAGAGCAAAGTTACCCGCGGGCTCCCCGGCATGGATGATACTCATGGCCTCTTCACTCAGCGCCAGAATGCGCTGGGCGTAGCAGAGAAAATTATGGCCCATCGGCGAAAGACGCAGGCGCTGTTTTTCGCGGATGAACAGGTCGGTCCCCAATTCCTGCTCAAGCTGGCGCAGACGTGTGGTCAGGTTCGACGGCACGCGGTGCAACTGCTCGGCGGCACGGGCCACGGAGCCGGTTTCGGCCACGCTGCAAAACATGCGCAGTTGGGTGAGATCCATCAGCTTTCTCTTTTTGTGATGAACTTGGTGAGAATTATTCAGTTTTTGTGAGTGTAATGCTGAGGCATGATAGCCGCAACTTTCTTTTAACAACCAGGATGCGCCGATGGCGTTAAAAATTGCTCTAAGTGGCTTTATTACTTTAGTTGTTGCGATGGGGATTGGCCGTTTTGCCTTCACGCCACAGGTGCCACTGATGATTGCTGAACAGCAGTTTACGTTGACCGGTGTTGGTCTGGTGGCCGCGTTGAACTACTTCGGCTACCTGTGCGGCGCTTTTGACGCCATGCGCGCCAGCCGCCATGTGGAATGTCGCCTGTGGCTCGGTGTTTGGGGGGTAGTGATCCTCACGTTGCTGTCTGCTGTAGTTGAAGGCGTATGGTGGCACGGAGCGGTACGTTTGGTGATTGGCTGGGCCAGTGGTTGGTCGATGGTGCTGGTGGCGGCGTGGACCAACGAACGCTTGGCACATTATGGCCGCCCGGCGCTGAGTGCGGCGGTATTCGCCGGGCCGGGAGCCGGTATTTTTATCAGCGGTATGCTGGCGGTGGCAATCCATAGCCTGGCGCTGAGTGCTGCACAGGCTTGGCTGGTATATGGCGTGCTGGCCTTGGTGTTGGTGGCGGCAATCAGTATTCATCTGCCACGGACCGGGGATTTGCATCGGCCTGATACGGTACCGGAACCGCTGGTATTGACTCCGGCCTTGAAGCGGCTGGTGTGGAGCTACAGCCTGGCTGGCTTTGGCTATATCCTGCCCGCGACGTTTCTTTCACAGATGGCGGCGGCGCGTTTCCCCGGTAGTCTGTTTGCCCAATTTGTCTGGCCGATTTTCGGTGGTGCGGCAGTGTTGGGCATTGTTATCGGTATTCTGACGCGCCATAAGCTCACCACGCAAAGCCGGTTGGCGATCACTCTATGGGTACAGGCGTTGGGAGTGCTGTGTGCCGAGGTGGTACCGGGTGTTACCGGCCTGATACTGGGGGCTTTGTTTACCGGGGGCGGGTTTCTCAGCGTGGTACAGCTTTCCATTCAGCATGGCAGGGAGTTGGCCCCCCAGCATGCGCGCTATATGGCGGGCTTGCTGACTACCGGTTACGCCATTGGCCAACTGGTTGGCCCGATGCTGTCGGCGGTTTCAACCGCGTTGACCCAACGGCTTGAGCCCGCGCTGTATGTGGCGGTGCTGGGGTTGGTGATCGCCGGTTGGTTAGTGATCAATACGTCATCACGGGCGGTGACCCAAAACGGACATAACCCTGATTGAATTCCGTACAAAAAACACGGGATAGCCGCAGCCCACCTGCTACGGGCTGAATGCGGATATTTCACTCCATGATGAAACACAATCACTGGATAAACGTCTCACTCTCATCTAGAGTGGGTGAAAATTTTGACCGGGTTCACGCTATGACGTATCCGAACCGGGTAGTTAAAACATAAGACACCGCAAATCTGCTAGTTATCGGCATAACAGGCATTGTCGGAGCCGCCTGCTGGAGATAGAGACCCATGACATCGTTAAGTAATGAAGCTGCACTGGTTCATGCTGCGCTTGAAGCGCGCGGCCTGGAAACCCCACTGTGTGGGGAAATGCTGGATCGGGAAACGCGCAAAAGCCGTATCAAAGGGCACATGACCGAAATCATGAAGTTGCTGAATCTCGATCTGTCCGATGACAGTCTGGCAGAAACGCCGCATCGCATTGCGAAAATGTATGTCGACGAGATTTTCTCCGGCCTGGATTATGCCAACTTCCCGAAAATCACTGTGATTGAAAACAAAATGAAGGTGGATGAGATGGTCACGGTGCGTGATATCACGCTGACCAGCACTTGCGAACACCATTTTGTGACCATCGATGGCAAAGCCACGGTGGCTTATATCCCGAAAGACTCGGTGATTGGCTTATCAAAAATCAACCGTATTGTGCAGTTCTTTGCTCAGCGTCCGCAGGTGCAGGAGCGTTTGACGCAGCAAATCCTGGTGGCCCTGCAAACTTTGTTGGGCACTAATAATGTGGCGGTATCGATTGATGCGGTTCATTATTGTGTTAAAGCGCGCGGGATCCGCGATGCAACCAGTGCAACGACGACCACCTCTCTGGGTGGGTTGTTCAAATCCAGCCAGAACACGCGTCAGGAGTTCCTGCGTGCGGTGCGTCATCAGGGGTGACACGTTGGTCATGAAGAACACAGGTATCTTAGGGGGCCTGAGGTTGATGACAAAGTGGTCTTTTAACCCGAGATACCCGGGCCTAGCGCACCGAGGGGCGCTCCGGCGGCTTACGCCGCTACGACCCCTCCGGCACGCTCTCCCTAATATCTAACTTTGTCAGCCGTCTGAGGCACCTTAGGGTGCCTTTTTAACATTCTGAATACAGCGGTATAAAATGAATCATCATGAAACGGCACCGCTGCCGCGTATTGCGACGTTGGATTGTGCACGTGGTATCGCCATTCTCGGCATTCTGCTGATGAATATCAGCGCTTTTGGCCTGCCGAAAGCGGCCTATCTCAACCCGGCTTTTCTGGGGACACCTTCTGCGCGTGATGCCTGGGCTTGGGTATGGCTGGATCTGTTCACTCAGGCCAAATTTTTAGCGATGTTCGCTTTGTTGTTTGGGGCCAGCCTGCAGTTGCTGTTACACCGTGGCAAAGTCTGGATCCGCGCTCGCTTATCGTGGTTGGTGCTGTTTGGCCTGGGGCATGCCATTTTCCTGTGGGATGGCGATATCTTGCTGGCTTATGGGCTGATCGGCCTGGTGTGTTGGCGGATGATCCGCGATGCCAAAGAGACGATTACGCTGTTGAAAACGGGCGTAATGCTCTATTTGATCGGCGTAGCGATCTTGCTGTTGCTGGGGTTTATGTCGCACGGTGAACCGGGCAACTTCTGGCAACCGGGCGCGGCTGAATTGCAGTATGAGAAATTTTGGAAGCTGCAAGGCGGCGTCGAAGCCTGGCGTAGCCGCCTGGATCTGCTTTCTTCCAACCTGTTGGCGATTGGCGCACAGTATGGCTGGCAACTGGCCGGTCTGATGCTGTTTGGCGCGGGTTTGATGCGTAGCGGCTGGTTGCGCAACCGGTATACCCCTGCCCATTATCGGCGCTTGGCTGCCTGGATGATACCGCTTTCATTGCTAATCCAACTGCCTGGAGTTGCCTTGCAGTGGCAGGTTAACTGGGACTATCGCTGGAGTGGTTTCTTGCTACAGGTGCCGCGTGAACTGGGGGCTCCATTGCAGGCCATCGGCTACCTGGCATTGATCTATGGCTTCTGGCCTTCTCTTTCGCATTCGCGCATCGGCTACGGATTGACACTGGTTGGGCGCATGGCGCTGAGCAATTACCTGCTGCAAACGCTGATCTGCACCACGCTATTTTACCGTTTTGGCCTCTATCAGCAGTTTGATCGCTTGCAACTCCTGGCGTTTGTGCCGCTGATTTGGCTAGTTAACTTCTTGTTTTCCAAACTGTGGCTGCATTATTTCACTCAAGGCCCGATGGAGTGGCTGTGGCGTTGGCTGACGGCTTTGGCAGCCGGTGAACGGGCTCAGCAGAACGCAAATTGAGCACTGGCGCAGGTAGGTTAAAAAAATGTATGTAAACGTTTTCTTTACTGTGACGTAATTCACGCAGAGGAGGCGTACAAACGGGGTAGGATAGCGCCATTGTCAACTTTCCCGACCTCAGGATGTTCCATGAATGCTGTCCATCCGATCACTATTCGCGATGTCGCGAAGCGTGCAGGCGTTTCTGTGGCTACCGTTTCGCGAGTACTGAACAACAGCGCTCTAACCAGCCCAAAGACGCGTGAACAGGTGCTGCAGGCGGTCGCGGAATTAGGCTATCGGCCAAACGCCAATGCGCAGGCGCTGGCAACGCAAAGCAGCGACACGCTTGGTGTGGTGGTGATGGATGTCTCCGATCCGTTTTTTGGTGCCTTAGTGAAAGCGGTTGACACTGTGGCGCAGCAAAACCAGAAATACTTGCTGATTGGCAACAGTTATCACCAGGCGGATAAAGAACGCCACGCCATCGAGGTGCTGATCCGGCAGCGTTGTAACGCTCTGATTGTACATGCTAAAGCGCTGAGTGATGCGGAGCTGATCGCTTTTATGGATCAGGTTCCAGGCATGGTGCTGATTAACCGGGTAATAACCGGCTACGAACACCGCTGCGTCGGGCTGGACAATGTGTTTGGCGCCGAGATGGCGCTGCGTCTGCTGTTGTCGCAGGGCCATCAGCGCATTGGTTATCTGGGTTCCAATCATCCGATCGAAGATGGCCCGTTACGCCAACAGGGCTACAGCCAGGCGATGCTGGCAGCGGGTATCGTTCCACCAGACAGTTGGCGTGCCTATGGTTCACCAGATTTACAGGGAGGTGAAGCCGCGATGGTCGAACTGCTGGGCCGCAACCTGCACCTGAGCGCCGTTTTTGCCTACAATGATGCTATGGCAGCCGGTGCTATGGCGGTGTTGAAAGAAAACGGTATCACGGTGCCGCAGCATTTCTCGTTGGTGGGATTTGATGATATCCCGATTGCCCGCTACACCAGCCCGAAGCTGACTACCATCCGCTATCCCATTGTTTCTATGGCGACCCTGGCGACCGAGCTGGCGCTGAAAGGCGCTGCTGGATTACTGGAACCACAAGCTACACATATTTTCATGCCAACCTTGGTACGCCGCCACTCTGTAGCGCCGTGGCAAAGTGAGGCGGCGGTCACTCTCTAAACATTTAACGTTGTGTAACCGTTTTCAATCTGTGAGAAAATTCACAGAATATTAACATCGCGCTGTCTATGCTCTATAACCAAAGTACTTGAAGTGGTGGTTTAACAGCGCCGCAATTTCAAGTACGGCAGGTATCGTTTTAATACCGAGTACGACCCTCTACAAACCGGAGACAGACAATGAATAAGAAGGTTTTCACCCTGGCCGCGCTGGCCGCAAGTATGATGTTTGGCGCTGCCGCTCACGCAGAAACTCGTATTGGTGTGACCATTTATAAATATGACGACAACTTTATGTCAGTCGTGCGCAAAGCCATTGAAAAAGATGCCAAGGCGTCTCCGGACGTCACGCTGTTAATGAATGATTCGCAGAATGACCAATCCAAGCAGAACGATCAGATCGATGTGCTGATTGCCAAAGGGGTTAAAGCGCTGGCAATCAACCTGGTTGACCCGGCAGCAGCGCCAGTGGTGATTGATAAAGCGCGTGCTAACGATATCCCGGTGGTGTTCTACAACAAAGAACCTTCCCGCAAAGCGCTGGACAGCTACGACAAAGCTTATTACGTCGGCACCGACTCCAAAGAGTCCGGTGTGATCCAGGGCGAACTGATTGCCAAACACTGGAAAGCCAGCCCGAATTGGGATCTGAACAAAGATGGTCAGATTCAATATGTGCTGTTGAAAGGCGAACCGGGCCACCCGGATGCTGAAGCACGTACCACTTATGTGGTTAAGACTCTGAATGAGAAAGGCTACAAAACTCAGCAACTGCAGATGGACACCGCGATGTGGGACACCGCACAGGCTAAAGACAAGATGGACGCCTGGTTGTCTGGCCCGAATGCCAATAAGATCGAAGTGGTGATTGCCAACAACGATGCGATGGCGATGGGAGCTGTTGAGGCCCTGAAAGCGCATAACAAAACCAATATCCCAGTATTCGGCGTAGATGCATTGCCAGAAGCACTGGCCTTGGTGAAATCGGGCGCAATGGCCGGGACCGTGCTGAACGATGCTGAGAACCAGGCCAAAGCCACTTTCGAACTGGCGAAAAACCTGGCTGCGGGCAAACCAGCGGCAGATGGCACCCAATACAAGATCGAAAATAAAGTCGTGCGTATCCCTTATGTTGGTGTAGATAAAGACAATCTGTCTCAGTTTGTTAAATAAACACAGCAATGACCCCGCCGATCCCCGGCGGGGAATTTATTATTAGAAAATCCAGGTATATTTATGGCCGATAACTCGCGTGAGTGGCTGTTGGAAATGGCCAATATCAATAAGTCATTTCCCGGCGTAAAGGCATTGGATAATGTTAATCTGCGCGTTCGCCCACACTCTATTCATGCATTGATGGGGGAGAACGGGGCGGGTAAATCGACGTTATTGAAATGTCTGTTTGGCATTTATAAAAAAGATTCCGGCAGTATCCTGTTCCAGGGGCAGGAAGTAGATTTCAAGAGTTCTAAAGAGGCGCTGGAACACGGCGTTTCTATGGTGCATCAGGAATTGAACCTGGTTCTGCAGCGTAGCGTGATGGACAATATGTGGCTGGGGCGATATCCCACCAAAGGCCTGTTTGTCGATCAGGATAAAATGTACAAAGATACCCAGGCAATCTTTGACGAACTGGATATTGATATCGATCCTCGCGCCAAAGTGGGTACGCTGTCGGTATCCCAGATGCAGATGATCGAGATTGCCAAAGCTTTTTCGTATAACGCCAAAATTGTGATTATGGATGAACCGACATCTTCCCTGACGGAGAAAGAGGTTAATCACTTATTCACGATTATCCGTAAGCTGAAAGATCGTGGCTGCGGCATTGTTTATATCTCCCATAAGATGGAAGAGATTTTCCAGCTTTGCGATGAAATCACCATTCTGCGTGACGGCCAATGGATTGCCACCCAACCGCTGGAAGGGTTGGATATGGACAAGATCATCTCGATGATGGTTGGCCGTTCGCTGAGCCAGCGCTTCCCCGATCGCCAGAATACGCCGGGAGAGGTGATTCTGGAGGTGAGAAACCTGACCTCGTTGCGCCAGCCTTCAATCCGCGATATCTCTTTTGATCTGCATAAGGGTGAAATCTTGGGGATTGCCGGGCTGGTGGGTGCCAAGCGTACTGACATCGTGGAAACCTTGTTCGGCATCCGCGAGAAAGTAGCAGGTACGATTAAGCTGCATGGCAAGAGCATCGAGAATAGCACTGCCAATGAAGCGATTAACCATGGCTTTGCCTTGGTGACGGAAGAACGCCGCTCAACCGGTATTTATGCTTATCTGGACGTCGGTTTTAATTCACTGATTTCCAATATTCGTAATTACAAAAATAAAGTGGGCTTGCTGGATAATACCCGGATGAAAAGCGATACCCAATGGGTGATCGATGCCATGCGGGTAAAAACGCCGGGCCAGCGTACTCATATCGGTTCGCTGTCTGGCGGCAATCAGCAAAAAGTGATTATTGGCCGTTGGTTGCTGACTCAGCCGGAAATATTGATGATGGATGAGCCGACGCGCGGTATCGATGTGGGAGCCAAGTTTGAAATTTATCAGTTAATGACCGAGTTGGCGAAGAAGGGCAAGGGGATCATTATTATCTCTTCTGAAATGCCGGAGCTTTTGGGAATTACCGACAGAATACTGGTGATGAGTAATGGTCAGGTTGCGGGCATCGTTAATACCAAACAGACCTCGCAAAATGAAATATTGCGGTTAGCCTCCTTGCATCTTTAAGGATCGTGATTATGAACGCGCTTAATAGAAAAACCTTGTTCACCTACTTTAAAGAAGGTGGCATTTATGTGGTATTGCTGGTGCTGCTGGCTATTATCATTATTCAGGATCCGACGTTTTTAAGCCTGATTAACTTGAGTAACATCCTGACCCAATCTTCGGTGCGCATCATTATTGCACTGGGTGTGGCCGGGTTGATTGTGACACAAGGGACCGATCTTTCTGCCGGTCGGCAGGTGGGGTTGGCGGCAGTAGTCGCCGCGACCCTGCTGCAATCGATGGATAACGTCAACAAAGTGTTCCCGCACATGGAAACCTGGTCGATCCCGCTGGTGATCCTGCTGGTGTGTGCGATCGGGGCAGTGATTGGCCTGGTAAACGGCCTGATTATCGCTTATCTCAACGTAACGCCGTTTATCACCACGTTGGGCACCATGATTATCGTCTACGGCATCAACTCGCTGTATTACGATTTTGTGGGGGCTTCGCCAGTGGCAGGTTTTGATCCGAAATTCTCCACGTTTGCTCAGGGATTCCTGCGATTTGGTGACTTTAAGCTGTCGTATATCACCTTCTACGCCATTATTGCGATCGTCTTTGTCTGGGTGCTGTGGAATAAAACCCGCTTCGGTAAAAACATCTTCGCCATCGGTGGCAACCCTGAGGCAGCTAAAGTCTCTGGCGTTAACGTGCCGCTGAACCTGATTATGATCTATGCGCTGTCTGGGGTGTTTTATGCCTTTGGTGGCCTGCTGGAAGCGGGGCGTATCGGCAGTGCCACCAATAACCTCGGTTTTATGTATGAGCTGGATGCGATTGCCGCCTGCGTGGTGGGCGGGGTGTCGTTTGCGGGTGGGGTGGGGACGGTGTTGGGGGTGGTGACCGGGGTCATTATCTTTACCGTAATCAACTATGGTCTGACCTATATCGGGGTTAACCCTTACTGGCAGTACATCATCAAGGGCGGCATCATCATCTTTGCGGTCGCGCTGGACTCGCTCAAGTACGCCAAGAAAAAGTAATCTCTTATACCCTTCGTCTTACAGCGTTGTTGGTTTCGTTCACTCGCACCTACCGCATCCTTCAGCCGAAGGGTGCGGTTTTTCACGTTTTATCCCCGCCGACTATCAATTAACCGCTTTGTTTTCCTTGATCTGTGACGAGCCGAGCGCGTTTTTTCGCACAGCCCAATGGGCCGCCAGCGCGGCAACATACAGCGCAAATGTGTTGTGTCAGCCAATGATTCGACCCGCTTGGCGGAAGAATCCGTTTAATAATCAAAGAGACACCTTCAGCACTTTTCAACCAAGAGAATCGCTATGCACTTTACTCAAGCCATTGCCCGATTGCCGGCTGATACCTGTGGTGCCGGCCAAACCACCGCCCAGTTGGGTGCGCCCGATGTGGCCGAAAGTGGCCGCCAATTTCTGGCGTATGTGAATGCGCTACTGCGGCTTGGCCTGAAAGTCACGGTATTGCCTGCCGCTCCGGCATTCCCTGACGCGCACTTTGTTGAAGACACCGCAGTGGTGATGCCCGAGCTGGCGGTAATTACTCACCCCGGGGCACCGAGCCGCCAGGGGGAAGTTGCCACCATTGCACCGGTGCTGGCGGGTTTTCGGCCATTGGTGCAGATGAGCAACCGTGGTCATCTTGACGGTGGTGACGTGCTGCTGGTCGATCGTCAGTTCTTTATTGGCTTGACTGCCCGCACCGATGAAGCGGGAATCCGCGAATTTGCCGCTGCGGTGGAACCGCACGGTTACCGGGTTAGCGCTATTGAAGTGAGCGCCGGGCTGCACCTGAAATCGATCGTCAACTACGTTGGCCGCAATACGCTGCTGCTGACCGAAGGCTACCGGCAGCATCCGGCTTTTGCCGCTTTCAATATTGTGGTGATCCCTGAAGAGGAATCTTATGCGGGCAACACGCTGTGGATTAACGACACCCTATTAACTCCGCAAGGTTACCCCTACACTTTGGCGCAATTAGAACAGTTGGCGATGCCGATTGTGCAGCTGGATACCAGCGAATTCAAAAAAATGGACGGTGGGTTAACCTGCCTGTCACTGCGTTTCTGAGTTTGAGTTAACAGGGATTCGATCATGAAAAAATGGTTTGCGGTTCTGCTGACGAGCACGGTGCTGTGCGCACCGCTTGCTGCCAAGACGTTTGACACTATCAGCTTTGGCGTGGACGGCGGCTATCCGCCGTTCGACGTGCTTTCCCCTAATGGTGAGATCACCGGTTTTGATATTGATATCGCCAACGCATTGTGCACGCAGTTGCAGGCGAAGTGCGTATTCGTCAAACAGCCGTTCGAAAGCATGATTGCGGCGCTTAATGCTGGCAAGTTCAACGCGATTATCGCTTCGCTGAACATTACCGAAGCTCGGCAGAAAGAGGTCGACTTTACCGATCGTTATTACCGCAGTGCGGCCCAGTTGGTGGCGCGAAAGGGCAGCCCGTTGCAGCCGGATGTGCAAAGCCTGAAAGGCAAAACGGTGGGGGTGCAGACCGGTTCGGTTCATGAGGCTTATGCGAAGAAGCAGTGGGCCGGGAATGGCGTGAAGCTCCGCTCCTACGCCAATCAGGACAATGTTTATCTGGATCTGTTGTCCGGGCGCATTGATGCTTCGCTGCAAGACAACATCCAGGCGGGTAACAGCTTTATTGATACCCCGCGTGGCAAGAATTTTGCCTTTGCTGGCCCGGTGATCCGCGATGAGAGTATCTCTTCGGAAGTGGGCATCGCGGTGGCAAAAAACAACCCCGAGTTGCGTGATGCGCTGAATGAGGCGATCAAGGCTATCCGCGCCAATGGCACTTATGACACTATCCAGAAGAAATATTTCAGCTTCGATATCTACGGCGAATAACTCAACCTGGTGAAGCGGCGGGTTTATGGAGAGATAGCATGGTAACCGACTATTTACCGCTGCTGTTGCAGGGGGCTGGGCTGTCGTTGTGCGTGATGCTGCTGGCACTGGTGCTGGCGTTGATCCTTGGCTTGATCAATGCGGTGATTAAGCTGTTCGGCCCGCCTTGGTTGCGCTGGCTGTCAACGGGTTACACCACGTTGGTGCGCGGTATCCCTGAACTGGTGATCATGCTGTTGCTGTTCTTTGGCGGTGAAATGCTGGTGAACGGTTTTCTTGGCTTGTTGGGCCTTGGCCCGGTGCAGTTCAATACCTTTATTTCCGGCGTGTTGGCGATTGGCTTTGTGTTTGGTGCCTATTATACCGAAACCTTTCGTGGTGCTTTTCAGACGGTGGATCAGGGGCAACTGGAAGCAGCTGTGGCCTACGGTATGCGCCCTGGGCAAGTGTTCCGCCGCGTGATGCTGCCGCAGATGCTGAGTTTCGCCATCCCCGGTATCAACAATAACTGGCTGGGATTGATGAAGGCTTCGGCGCTGGTATCGATTCTGGGGTTGGAAGATATGGTGTGGCTGGCTGAGCAGGCTGGGCGCGCCACCCAGAAGCCTTTTCTGTTCTATTTCCTGATCTCGCTGATCTATATGGTGATTACTGCACTCTCTGGTTGGCTGTTCAGCCGCCTGGCGCGGCGCTATGCGCTGTATTCCTCAACGGCCAGGGATACCTACTGATGAATCTGCAAACCATACTGGATACGGTGCCCACTTTTTTGTGGAGCGATGGGAATGATGCGACCGGGTTGGCCGTCACTGCCAGGCTGTTTTTGCTCTCGGTGGTGCCCGGCATGCTCTTGGCGGTGCTGATGGCGGTCGGCCAGGTTTACGGCCCGCGCCCGTTGGCGATGCTGATCCGCAGCGTGAGTTACTTTTTCCGCAGTACACCGCTTTACCTGCAACTGATGCTGATCTATTACGGCCTGTCGCAATTCGATGTGGTGCAACTGGGTTGGCAGAATGACCAGCCATTCTGGCTGCTGTTCCGCGATGCCACCTTCTGCGCCACGCTGGCACTGGTGTTGAATACCAGCGCCTATGTGACCGAACTGTTGGCCGGAATGATGGCTACCTTTCCACGCCAGGAGTGGGTGGCCGGTGAGGCCTTTGGCATGAGCCGCGCGCAGATTATCCGCCGGTTGGTGCTACCCGCTACCTTAAGACGTGGTATTCCGGCATTAAATAACGAGATGGTGTTCCTGCTGCATGCCACTTCCCTGGCCAGTACCGTAACGCTGTTGGATATCACGGGTGTTGCACGCTCCTTTTATGCTGCGACGTATTCACCCTTTATTCCCTTTTTGCTGGCGGCAGCGCTGTACCTGATCTGCACCTTTGCGCTAATTTTCCTGTTTTCCCGTGCGGAACGGCGCTGGCTGGCGTTCAGCCGACGCAGTTGAGCGAGGCTCGTTCAGGAACGCTTGATGGCCTGCAACTCTGTCAGCGTCATGATTTTATCGACGCGGAATTTTTTGCTGGTCAGCCAGGTGTCGGCCAACTGCCGGTAGTGCTCCATGCTTTGGCAACCGATGCGTACCAGGAAATCGAAACTGCCGCTGACCAGCCAGCAGTCCAGCACTTCCGGCGCTTGGCGCATTTCCTGCTCAAACGCCGATTGTGATTGGCCATGATCGGCCAGCGCAATTTGTGCCTGCACGACAAACGCATGCTCGGGTTCCGGTAATTCAATCAGGGTGGTGTAGCCACGGATGATGCCCGCGCGTTCGAGGATCCGCACGCGCTCCAGACAGGGGCGGGGCGTCAGGTTGACCAGCTCGGACAGTTTACGATAGGAAATACGGCCATCGTGGCGCAGTATTTCAAGGATTTTTTTATCAATTCGGTCAAGCCGTGTTTTCTTTTCCATAGATGGGATGCCCAATGAAAATCAATCACCATAACCTACCTGAACACGCGCTGGGCGGACAGCGCCGATTAACCAGTTTTCATTTCGGCCAGCCCGGTATGGGTAAAAAAATCTACCTGCAGGCGAGCCTGCATGCTGATGAACTGCCTGGGATGCTGGTGTTGCACTATCTGAAAAGATTGCTCTGCCAGGCAGAGCGGCGTGGTGAAATCCACAGTGAAATTATCCTGGTGCCGGTGGCCAATCCTCTTGGTTTGGCACAGGTGCTGCTTAACGGTGGCGTTGGCCGGTTTGATCTGGTTAGCGGCGGTAACTTTAACCGTGATTTCCCCGATCTGGCGCAGCTAGTGCGAGACTCATTGCAGGTATGCACTTTCCACGATGCCAGCGATTATCGACAGCAGGTGCGCAGCGCTATGACTGCGGCGCTCAGCATGATGCCGAGCCGCTCGGAGGTTGCTGCGCTGCGCCAGCAATTACTGTTGCTGGCTTGCGATGCCGATCTGGTGCTGGATTTGCACTGTGACGATCGGGCGATTCTGCATATGTATGCCGATCCGGCTTATTGCCAGCAGGCAGAGGTTTTGGCGCGTTTTATGGATATCGGGGCCGTGCTGTTGTCGCAGGACAGCGGTGGCGGCTCGTTTGACGAGGCTTGTGGTTTGCCCTGGCATCGGTTGGCGGCCAGCCATAGCGATTGGAGCCAGTTTGAACCGGGCTGCATGGCTGTGACGCTAGAACTGCGTGGCCAACAGGATGTCAGCCATGCGCTGGCGAGCAATGATGCCGAACGTCTGTACCATTATCTGCAATATTACGGCGCGCTTGCCGGGGATCCGCCAGCGGTGCCGGAACGGGAAACGCTAATGTTGCCGTTTGCTGCTGGCGAGATTTTGCGTGCGTCTGCCAGCGGTGTTCTGCTGCTGTTGCGCCAGCCCGGTGACTGGGTCGAGGCCAACGAGATTGTGGCCGAGGTTATCGATCCGCTGACGGATACGGTAACAGCCGTGTGCGCTCAGGCCGGGGGGCTGATCTATGCCTGCCGGAGCGCACCGTTTGTTACCTTGGGGGCGGAAATCGCCAAAATTGCCGGGAAAACGCCGTTTGAGGGCGGTGGCGGATTGGCAGCCTGACCGGTCTTTATAACAAGTCTGTCGAGGGCACCAGCGGCACCCGTGTCGACATGGCATTCAAGGCGATCAAATGCAGTATTTCACTCACCGTGGTGCAGCAGTCGGGCAAAACGGAAACACGGTATTTTTCCGCTGATTTGGAAATGGCGGTATGGGTGACGCAATTCTGCGTCATCATGCCGCAGATCCATAATTCTGTCGCCGCTAACTGCTGTAGCTCTGCTTCTAATGTGGTTTGGAAGAAGCTATCGGCAAATGCCTTTCTGACCACAATGGCATCCGGCGCAGCGGCAAGAATCTCGGGATGAATTTCAGCCCCTTCGGTGCCTTCATTAAAGAACGGGGCGATACCTTTGCTGCTGTCGGCAATATGCTGCACCAGAATAACGGGAATACCCGCCTGATTCGCTTTATCGATCGCCACTTTAGTATTTTCCAACACGTCTGCGGTATTCCACTGTGGGAATTTACCCTGTGGAAAGTAGTCATTCTGCACATCAATTACGATCAATACCGGGTGATTATGTTGAGTCATGATGGTTACTCTCTTGCAGGTGATAGAGGCTATACCCGTCATTTTCCATCTTGTGGCTTGAAAGGGTGAGTGGCCTGAGTGACAAACTGCGTTAAGATTGGGCCAAAGTGAATGAACTGGAGCACATCATGCCTGCCATTAATGTTGCGGTAGTGGCCTTTGAACATATCAGCCCGTTCCATCTTGCCGTACCTGGAGTCGTGTTTTCTGATGCGCATGCAGGGAGTTCCCCATTCAATGTCAAAGTGTGCGCTATTCAGCCGGGTTGCATCACCACGGCTGGTGGTTACAAAATACTGGTGGAATGGGGCCTGGAGGCGTTGGCTGAGGCCGATATCCTGATCATTCCCAGTTGGCATAACCTGTATGAAGCACTGCCAAGTTCATTGCTTGCGGCGTTACTGGCGGCACATCAGCGTGGTGCAAAAATCGTTGGGCTGTGTTTGGGGGCTTATGTGCTGGCGGCATCAGGATTGCTTGACGGGCTGAAAGCCACTACGCACTGGGAGTATGCCGGGGACTTTGCCCAGCGTTTTCCCAAGGTGATGCTCGATGCCGAGGTTTTGTATGTTGAGCAGGGGAATCTGTTGACCTCTGCCGGTACAGTGGCGGGGATCGATGCCTGTCTTTACTTGCTGCGTCAGCAGGCAGGCGTTGGTCTGGCGAATCATGTGGCCCGTCGATTGGTGATTGCGCCGCATCGCAACGGTGGACAGGCGCAATTCATCACTCATCCCATACCTGCAACGGCGGCGGATTCGCGCTTATCTGATCTATTGGCGTGGTTAAGAGCGCATTTGCAGCAAGAGCATACTTTGGATACGTTGGCTGAGCGTGCTGTAATGAGCCGCCGGAGTTTTACTCGCCATTTCCGGCAGTTAACTCAGATGACGGTGAATCAGTGGTTGCAGATGGAGCGTTTAGCGCTGGCGCAAACCCTGCTGGAATCAAGCGAGCATGGCATAGAAACGGTCGCCAATCTCAGTGGTTTTGGTTCTGCCATGTCATTTCGCCATCATTTCCGCCGTCACTTTGGCGTTTCACCACTAGCGTGGCGACAAAGTTTTACCGGTAAATAATGTGGTTTCAGCTCTTTTTAGCTGCTGCAGAGTGCTTTTCTGCCGCCAGCTTGTTCTCCAATTCCACCAGTTGTTCTGGCGATACTGCCGGGTAGCCTTGAGCATCTTCCGGGACGTTATGCATCGAAGAGATCGGCAGTAACGGGCCGAGGAAACGCGGTTCTCGCTTGAGGATGTACAGGTCGGTTAATGCCCCCAGGCGGGCAAAGATCTCACGAGCTCGCACCGTCATCATGTCTTTTGGTGACGGCACCGCATAACATTGGGCCTGAATGCCCATATGCAGAGCGATGAACAGCGCCCGCTCGCAGTGGAAGCGCTGAGTGATAATGATGAAATCGTTGGTGTCGAACACTTTGCGCGTGCGCACGATGGAGTCGAGGGTACGGAACCCGGCGTAATCAAGCACGATATCACCGGGCGCAACGCCTGCGGCGATCAGATCGCGGCGCATGGTCATGGGTTCATTGTAGCTTTGCTGGGCGTTATCGCCGCTCAACAGCAGGTATTTTACCTTGCCGCTGTTATAGGCGTTGATTGCCCCTTGAATGCGGTAACGGTAATACTGATTGATTACGCCGGTTCGGTAATATTTGGCGGTTCCCAGCACCACGCCGACCTGACGATGGGGTAACCCTTGCAGCTCGTCGTAAACGTAAGGGGCCGTTTTCCAGCTTATCCAGCGATCAAGCGCGATAGCTGTGACCATCAAGAGCGAAATGATGGTTAACAGGCTAATTATCAGGCGTTTCCACATAGTGTTGCCTTAAGCGCTTAAGGATAAATAAGAATTCAAGGCTACTTTACCTGCCTGGTTGAAGCAAGCGTTCAGCCGCTTGCGGCAGGCACTACGCTGCTTTTTTCAGCGTTTTGTTCAGATCGGCTAATGGGAGAGGAAATTGGGGGCATGATGTGCCCCCAGTGTGTAGATCTTAGAAGGAGGTACGCTTGTAGCTGCGGTACTGTGGGCGCCAGAAGTTGTGCTCAATTGCTTTTGACAGCGCTTCTTCCGAGGTGACCACCGCCACGCCTTGCAACTGCGCCGCTTTACCCACTTCCATCGCGATGCATTTGGAAACCCCTTGAATATCATCGATATTCGGTAGCAGAGCACCATGACCATCAGTTGCCAATGGGGAGCAATCGGCCAGTGCACGGCTGGCGGCCATCAGCATTGCATCGGTCACGCGCGTTGCGCCAGCGGCCAGAACGCCCAAGCCAATACCTGGGAAAATGTAGGAGTTATTGCACTGGGCAATAGGGAACACCTGATCTTTGTAGGTTACTGGCGTAAAGGGGCTGCCGGTAGCCACCAGCGCAGCGCCTTCGGTCCAATTGATGATGTCTTCTGGCCGTGCTTCCACACGTGAGGTCGGGTTGGAGAGCGGCATGACGATTGGGCGTGGGCAGTGCTTATACATTTCGCGGATCAGTTCTTCGGTGAACAGCCCCGGTTGGCCAGAAACGCCAATCAGAATGGTAGGTTTCGCGTTGCGCACTACTTCCAACAGAGAGATGGCGTCGCTTTCCACTTGCCAGTTCACCAGATTTTCGCTTTTTTGCACCAGCTTGCTCTGGAAGTCGAGCAGGTTTGGCAGTTTATCGGTCAGCAGACCGAAACGGTCAACCATAAATACCTGTGCTCGCGCTTCTTCTTCGCTCAGGCCTTCGGACTTCATTTGCGCAATAATCTGCTCGGCGATACCGCAACCGGCGGAGCCCGCCCCAAGGAAAGTGACGGTTTGATCGCGCAACTGGCAGCCTGCTGCCCGGCTGGCGGCGATCAGGCTGCCGAGTGTCACGGCGGCGGTGCCTTGAATATCGTCGTTGAAGCAGCAGATTTCATCACGATAGCGGTTAAGCAACGGGGTCGCGTTGTTCTGGGCGAAATCTTCAAACTGCAGCAGCACGTTTGGCCAACGGCGTTTGACCGCCTGAATGAATTCTTCGACAAAAGCATGATACTCATCGCCAGAAATACGCGGATGACGCCAGCCCATATACAGCGGATCGTTCAGGCGCTGCGGATTGTTGGTGCCGACATCCAAAACCACGGGCAGGGTATACGCCGGGCTGATACCGCCGCAGGCGGTGTACAGCGAGAGCTTACCGATCGGGATACCCATACCGCCGATGCCCTGATCGCCCAGACCGAGGATGCGTTCACCGTCTGTCACGACAATCACTTTCACGTTCTGTTTGGTGGCGTTTTGCAGCATATCATCAATGCGATCGCGGTTCGGGTAGGAGATAAACAGCCCACGGGCGCGGCGGTAGATATCGGAGAAGTGCTCGCAGGCTGCACCTACGGTTGGCGTATAGATGATGGGCATCATCTCGCTCAGGTGTTCATCCAGCAGGCGGTAGAACAGCGTTTCGTTGGTGTCTTGAATGTTACGCAGGTAAATGTGTTTATCGTTGTCGTTTTTGAAATCCTGGTATTGGCGGTAAGCGCGTTCTACTTGTTCCTCAATGGTTTCGACCGCTTCTGGCAGCAGGCCGTGCAGGTTGAAGTGGCTGCGTTCTTCCTCGGTAAAGGCGCTGCCTTTGTTTAATAACGGGAATTCCAACAGGATCGGGCCAGCGTAAGGGATGTAGAGGGGGCGTTTGCTTTCGTATTCAAGTTCCATCAGTTTTACTCTTAAACGTATCAGATAGCTGTAATAGCCGTAGATCCTAAAAGATCGGCAGAATATGTACAGCAATTGTTATGGGATTATGACGTAAATTGATGCAATTATCGGCGGTTAAACGGTTTTTAGCGGCAGGAAGGCGGAACCTTTAGGTTCCGCCAAGGGATCAGAAAGTGACCTGGCTGACGTTATGGCAGCCTAGCGCGGCCAATGTGGCCTGAGTGGCGTTCCATTGGCTCACAATGGCCCCCTGCGCTTCAGCCAGCACCGCGCGGCGGATGTTCTGGCAGTTAGCACCAGAAAGGTTCATTAACACCAGCGCAGCCTGCAGCGGTGGCAGGCTTGGGTTGAAAGCGGCATTTTCTGCATAACGGCCTGCGTACACTGTGCCATCTTCGCCCTCGAGCGTCACGCCGCTGTATGCATTGCTGTAAGGGGCATGGCTGCGGTTGGCCGCCGCCAGCGCGGCTTTTGCCAGTTCGTCGTTTAACGCCAACTGAAAACCGTGGTCAATTGGGCTCATTAAACGTTCGTCAATCTCAAGGTCTTGTGGCCCGAAGGCGTATGGCAAGTAGTCACCCAGAGTCGCCGTTGCTCGCCCTGGCTGATTGATCTGCAAGCGGGTTCCGCTATTGAGCTCATTCATAAACTGGCGGCAATGGCCGCAAGGCGTGTAGTTGACGGTGATGGAAACCAAGCCGGTTTCGCCCCGGAGCCAGGCGTGAGCGATCACCGATTGTTCAGCATGCACGGTTTGCTGCAGCGGTGCTCCAGCGAACTCCATATTGGCACCAAAGTACAGGTTACCACTGACGCCACGGGCAACTGCGCCAACCTGGAAGTGCGAAATGGGGGTTAACGAATAGGTTGCGGCCAATGGCAGCAGGGCAAAGGCCAGCGCGCTATCATCCAACCCGCTGTGTTGCTTGAGAGCTTCCACCTGATCGGCTTGAAACATCGCCGGGAAATCGGGCGCATCGAAATAAGGCTGCAGGGCAGATTGCAAGGCAGTGGGCAGTTCGCTGTAAACAGTGTGAAAACGCGGATGCATAGGAAGTCTCTCTCAGGTTAACGGGATATCCCCGTCATCAAACAAGATGCTGTGCTGCTGGGTAAAATAGTCTAGGTAACCTTCTCACAATAAAGTGTGATTAAAGTCTTTTTATTGATGAAATGAGTGTAATTAAAAATAAATTTACGAGACTTATCGCATATTTTGAACCGTTAACCGAATAAATGCAGCAGTATCGGGAACAGGAACGGGGCAATCAGTGAAGTAATGATCCCGCAAATCACCAGCGCCAAAGAGCTGAAAGCGCCTTCCTGATAATCTATTTCCGCGCTGCGTGCAGTGCCTAGCGCATGTGATGCCGTACCCATGGCTAAACCGCGTGAAGATTTGGTGGTGATGTTCAGCAGATTAAGCAGCGAGTGGCCGAAGACTGCCCCCAGAATACCGACCAGGATCACGCAAACGGCACTGATGGCGGGGATGCCGCCAAGCGATTCTGCAACGGCCATGGCGATCGGTGTACTCACTGATTTAGGCATGATAGAGGCGGCGATGTCCGGTTTGGCTCCCATCAACAAGGCAATAGCGCCACCGCTGATCATGGCGGTCATACTGCCGATAAAGCACACCATAATGATGGATTTCCAACGGGCGCGGATCTGGTGGAGCTGTTCGTAAAGCGGGAATGCGAGAGCAACAACTGCCGGTTGCAGGAGGTCGTTAAGGATTTTACTGCCCTTAAAGTAGTGCTCGTAGGGCATTTTTGTCAGTAAAAGCAGCGGGATGATGACCGCCATGGAAAGCAGCAACGGGTTGAGCAGCGGCATTTTAAGCCATTGCGCTAATTTGCGTGCGCTAAAGAACACCATCAGCGTCAGCGGCAGAGACCACCAGATATCGTGGTTCATTTCTCGCCCTCTGCGCTTTTGTTGCTGTTAAGGAGCGAGCGATCGCGGTGGAAATAATGCGAGGTATAGCCAACCACCACAAACACCAACAGGGTGCTAAGCAGGCAAGAAACCACCAACGGGGCGAGATCGTCGATAATCTGGTCATAATACTGCATCACACCAACGCCGATCGGCACAAACAACAACACCATGTAGCGGATCAGCAGCTGGCAACCGGGTTTGACCCATCTGGCGGGCAGGATTTGCGAAGAGAGTAGGGCAAACAGGATTAGCATGCCGATGATGCTGCCGGGAATAGCGATCGGTAACAGCAATGCAATAGCATTCCCGGCAAATAGGCTGAGATAAATCAGCAAGATCGCTCTGAAATATTTCCAGCACAGCATGAATACGTTGCCCATACACCCTTCCCGTTTAGCTTGACGTATTTATCATACAATTAAATTGTGAGCCATGCCACAAAGTACAGCGAGGATACCGGGATGGCTGGCTGCTGGCTCTGGTCGGTTCACGATTCCTTTAAGTGTAGTTATTCCAAACTGCCAAGCGTGGAAAGTGGCCGCTGCTGTTCTGCCAAGCGGTGGCCCAGAAAAAAGAACAGCAGGCTGAGCAGGGCTGCTGCAATCAGTACCAGGAACATCACCGGGGCTGGGGCATAGCTCAGCAGAAAACCGCATATCACCGGGTTGACCGCGCCCCCCAGATTGCTGAGGCTTTGCACCCCGTAATAGCTGCCTTTCAGGTGTGCAGGGGCGATAAAGTCGATAAACATATATTCGACCGGGATAACAATGATCTCACCCAGAGTGAAAATAGCCATTGCTACTGCCCATAACCACACCGATTGCCCTGCCAGCAAAAAGCCGATTAACCCGAGTACGAAGAACAAAGTACCCAGAGCCAGCCAGCGCAGCATGTTGTCTTGGCGCATACCCCGGCTGAACAGGTATTGCAGTGCAATGACGATACTGGCATTGACGATCATCACTATACCGATAACTTTATAGGCGAACTCGGCACTGGAGACGGTGATCAGATATTGTGACAGGTAACCAGTAAACTGGCCGAAAACCACCGCCCCCAGCGCACTGCCAAGAGTGAAATAAATCAGCCGCCGATCGTGGCGCAGAATCTCTACTGTCTGGCGGAAGTTGGGCGCGGCTAGCGTGGCTGAATGGGGTTCTGCAACGCTAGAAGCAGGCTGGTGGCGCAAGCGGAAACTCAACACTATCACCGTCAGCAGTGCCAGCCCACCAGAAAGGTAAAACGGTAGCAGCGGGCTATAACCGGCAACCATAACGCCTAGTGATGAACCGACCGCCCAACCCACGTTGATCAAGGTGTAATTCATCGAGAAGGCTTTGATGCGTTTAGCCACCGGCAGCCAGTGGGCAAAGCAGGCCTTGATAGCAATGCCGAGCACCGCATAGGCGGTATGCAGAATGGCAAGAATAGCGATGATCCCCCCTGGGCGTGAGATCCAGGGAATAGCAAAGAAACTCATTGAAAACAAAAGGATGGAAAGCAGAATAAGAATGTTTCTATTAAACCGATCGACGAGATAGCCGCCATAAAAACTACTGATGATACCTAGCGCCAGGCTGATGCCGAGGATAATCCCCACGCTCTTCGGCAACAATTGGAAATGCTCGGTCAGATAGATGGTGATAAAGGGTAGCGTAACGCCGCGACCAATAGTCAATACCAATGAGCTTGCCAGCAATGTGTTGATCAGCGGAGGGAATCCCTTCATAACCTACCCTGTTAATGCATACAGCTAATTAGCCAAGATTGATACATTAACTGATTTTGCTGCGCTGAGAAGGGGGATCTGAAAAATTGTCTGAAAAAAGTGGTGATGTCTGGCGGGTATAGCCCCCTACCTTAAGGTAAGGGGGCTTTCACAGAGGCTTTACTTCACCTGCATACCCGGTTGCGCACCGCTATCCGGGCTCAGCAGGAAGATCTCTTTCCCACCGGGGCCAGCGGCCATCACCATACCTTCGGAGATGCCAAAACGCATTTTGCGCGGGGCCAGGTTAGCCACCATAATGGTCAGACGGCCTTCCAGCAGTTTCGGATCCGGGTAAGCTGAACGGATACCAGAGAAAATCTGGCGGGATTCGCCCCCCAGATCCAACTGTAGTTTCAGCAGCTTGTCGGAGCCTTCGACAAACTCGGCGCTTTTGATCAGCGCAATCCGCATGTCGACCTTGGCGAAGTCGTCAAAAGTGATGGTTTCCTGAATAGGATCGTCTGCCAGCGGGCCTGTGACGGTTCTTGTCGCGGCCATATCTTCTTTCGAGGCATTAACCATTTCATTCACTTTGTCGAGATCGATACGGTTGAACAGCGCTTTGAAGGTGTTCACCTGATGGCCCAGCAGCGGCTGTGCGAGAGTATCCCAAGCCAGCTCACAATTCAGGAAGGCTTCGGTACGTTCAGTCAGCGCAGGCAAGACCGGTTTCAGGTAAGTCATCAAGACGCGGAACAGGTTAATGCCCATTGAGCAGATGGCTTGCAGATCGGCGTCACGGCCTTCTTGCTTTGCCACCACCCACGGGGCCTGTTCATCCACATAACGGTTGGCCAGATCAGCCAATGCCATGATTTCACGGATCGCGCGGCTGGTTTCACGGTTGGCGTAGGCTTCTTCAATGCTGGCTGCGGCGTCGACAAAGGTTTGATACAGAGCTGGATCGGCCAGTTGATCAGCCAGTTGCCCACCAAAGCGTTTGTTGATAAAACCCGCGTTACGCGAGGCCAGGTTGACCACTTTGTTGACGATATCGGCATTCACACGCTGTACGAAATCTTCCAGATTCAGGTCGATGTCATCGATACGTGAAGAGAGTTTGGCGGCATAGTAGTAACGCAGGCAGTCGGCATCCAGGTGCTGCAGGTAGGTTCCGGCTTTAATGAACGTACCGCGCGATTTGGACATCTTCGCGCCGTTCACCGTCACGTAGCCATGCACAAACAGGTTGGTTGGCTTGCGGAAGTTGCTGCCTTCCAACATGGCTGGCCAGAACAGGCTGTGGAAGTAGACGATGTCTTTACCGATGAAATGATACAGTTCGGTGGTGGAATCTTTGCGCCAGAACTCGTCGAAGTCCAGATCGCCACGTTTATCACACAGGTTTTTAAACGAACCCATATAACCGATCGGCGCATCCAGCCAAACGTAGAAATATTTGCCCGCAGCATCCGGGATTTCAAAGCCGAAGTATGGCGCATCGCGGGAAATATCCCACTGCTGCAAGCCAGCATCGAACCACTCCTGCATTTTGTTCGCCACTTGTTCCTGCAAGGCACCGGAACGCGTCCAGGCTTGCAGCATGTCGCTGAATGCTGGCAGATCAAAGAAGAAATGTTCAGAGTCGCGCATCACCGGCGTTGCACCGGACACTACGGATCGTGGCTCGATCAGTTCGGTCGGGCTGTAGGTAGCGCCGCAGACTTCGCAGTTATCCCCATACTGATCCGGGGCTTTACACTTCGGACAAGTGCCTTTCACAAAACGATCGGGCAGGAACATGCCTTTCTCAGGATCATAAAGCTGAGAAATGGTGCGTTTCTTGATAAAGCCGTTCTCATTCAGACGGCTGTAGATCAGGCTCGCCAGTTCGCGGTTTTCTTCGCTATGGGTTGAATGATAGTTGTCGTAGCTAATGCCAAAACCGGCGAAGTCCTGTTGGTGCTCGTGGCTCATTGCGGTAATCATTTCTTCCGGCTGAATGCCCATCTGTTGCGCTTTCAGCATGATCGGCGTGCCGTGCGCGTCGTCTGCACAGATGAAATGAACCTCGTGGCCGCGCATTCGTTGGTAACGAACCCAGATATCTGCCTGGATGTGCTCGAGCATGTGGCCGAGATGGATGGAACCATTTGCGTACGGTAGCGCGCACGTCACCAATAATTTTTTCGCGACTTGAGCCATAGTGAGAACTTGCTTTCTGTAATGAATAAAAAGGGGCTTTGATGTTACCCGATCGTGCCCTTTGCTGCCAGAGCGGTTTCTTTCGGGTTATATACTCGCCATCCTTCAAGCTGTATATGAGTTGGCGACGCGCGTTCGCCTTCCTACAGCCCGAATTATTTAGAGTATAGGCGCGAGTTGCCACACAGTTCTGATATGCTTGTCAGGATGCTATTCATTTAAAAAATCAAGGAGCCGGGATGAGTGCAAAATCCCCCGAGCAGAACAACCCTGAAGTTCTGCGTGCCCTGGTGACCGGTATACTGGCCGCCTTTGAACACCCGACGTTAAAAAATAACCTGACTGCGCTGAAAGCGATCCACCATTGCGCGATATTAGACAACGTTCTGCATATAGAACTGACCATGCCATTTGCCTGGCGCAGCGGTTTTGCCACGCTGAAAGAGACGGTGAGTGATGAATTGTTGCGCGTTACGGGCGCACAAGCTATCGATTGGAAACTGAAACAGGATATCGTCACCCTGAAGCGGGCCAACGATCAGGCCGGTGTGAAGGGCGTGCGTAACATTATTGCTGTCAGTTCCGGTAAGGGCGGGGTGGGGAAATCCAGCACCGCGGTGAATTTGGCTCTGGCGCTGGCCGCCGAGGGGGCCAAAGTAGGGATTCTTGATGCGGATATTTATGGCCCATCGATCCCGAATATGCTGGGTACTGAACATGAGCGGCCAACGTCGCCGGACGGCCAGCATATGGCACCGATTATGGCGCACGGATTGGCGACTAACTCGATTGGTTATCTGGTGACTGACGACAACGCCATGGTATGGCGTGGCCCAATGGCCAGTAAAGCGTTGCTGCAACTGCTGCAGGACACAATCTGGCCGGATCTGGATTATCTGGTGCTGGATATGCCGCCGGGCACCGGTGATATCCAACTGACATTGTCGCAGAATATTCCGGTTACCGGCGCGCTGGTAGTGACCACACCGCAGGATATCGCATTACTGGATGCGGCGAAGGGTATTGTGATGTTTGAGAAAGTGCATGTGCCAGTGCTGGGCATTGTCGAGAACATGAGCATGCATATCTGCAGCAACTGCGGCCATCATGAACCTATTTTCGGCACCGGTGGTGCAGAGAAACTGGTGAAGAAATACAACAGCCGCCTGTTAGGGCAGATGCCGTTACATATTTCACTGCGTGAAGATTTGGATCGTGGTCAGCCAACGGTGATCAGCCGCCCTGACAGCGAGTTTGCCGAGATGTACCGTCAACTGGCAGGGCGTGTTGCAGCGCAAATGTATTGGCAAGGCGAAGCGATCCCGACCGAGATTTTCTTCCGCGCGCTGTAAGTCAGTGTGTTTGGATGGTAACCGGACAATAAGCCCATCACCCTGGCCCTCTTTCACAGTGAAAGGGGGCTACATTCAGTGCCTCCGGGCATAAACACTGGCGTGATATGTGGTAACTCCCTATAATCAGCCCGTTCCAGTTCCCCCTTTCCTCACTTTAGAATCAGGTCTTTAATTTTATGACTGACAAGCCGCATCAGTGCGTCATTATTGGTATCGCTGGCGCATCTGCCTCCGGAAAAAGCCTTATCGCCAGTACTTTGTATCGTGAACTCCGCGATCAGGTGGGCGATGAACATATCGGTGTGATCCCGGAAGACAGTTACTATAAAGACCAGGCTCATTTGACTATGGAAGAGCGGGTCAAAACCAACTATGACCACCCGAACTCCATGGATCACGATCTGTTGTTCCAGCATCTGCAAATGCTGAAAGCTGGGCAGGCTATCGAATTACCCCAATATAGCTACACTGAACATACGCGGAAAAAAGAGACGATTCTGCTGCAGCCGAAAAAAGTCATCATTCTGGAAGGTATTCTATTGCTGACGGATATTCGTTTGCGTCAGGCGATGAATTTCTCGATCTTTGTCGATACACCGCTGGATATTTGCCTGATGCGCCGTATGAAGCGTGACGTGAATGAGCGTGGTCGTTCGATGGATTCGGTGATGGCACAGTATCAGAAGACCGTTCGCCCAATGTTCCTGCAGTTTATTGAACCTTCCAAGCAGTATGCCGATATCATCGTGCCGCGCGGTGGCAAAAACCGCATTGCGATTGATATTCTGAAAGCCAAAATCAGCCAATTCTTTGAATAACAGCATTTAAAGGCTGGAAAAGTGTGTTTTTCCAGCCTTTGGCAGACGAGTTTGCGTTCTGGCATAGACCTACGGCCTGTTATGTGGCAATTTTTGTATACCCGTCATACTTCAAGTTGCTTGGGTGTTGGCTGCTCTTACTCACCCCAGTCACTTACTTGAGTAAGCTCCTGGGGCCTCGTTCAGTTGCCGCCTACAAGCAACTCGAATTATTTTAGGTATATGCATTTGTGCGCCTTGATGGAATGGAGATAACGTAATGAGACTGTGCGACCGCGATATAGAAGCCTGGCTGGATAGCGAAAAACTGGTTATTTCGCCTCGTCCGCCGATTGAGCGTATTAACGGGGCCACAGTGGATGTCCGTTTGGGCAATCAGTTCCGTGTGTTCCGTGGCCATACCGCCGCCTTTATCGATCTGAGCGGGCCAAAAGATGAAGTCAGCGCTGCGCTTGATCGTGTGATGAGCGATGAGATTGTGTTACCGGAGGGAGAAGCTTTCTTTCTGCACCCTGGGGAGTTGGCGCTGGCGGTCACGCTGGAATCGGTAACGTTGCCTAACGATCTGGTAGGTTGGCTCGATGGCCGTTCTTCTCTGGCGCGCTTGGGTTTGATGGTGCACGTTACGGCGCACCGTATCGATCCAGGTTGGCGTGGCCGGATTGTGTTGGAGTTCTATAATTCGGGCAAACTGCCGTTGGCACTGCGCCCAGGCATGCTGATTGGTGCTCTGAGCTTTGAACTGCTTACCGCCCCGGCAGCACGCCCGTATAACAGCCGTCAGGATGCGAAGTATAAAGATCAGCAAGGGGCAGTCGCCAGCCGTATTGATAAAGACTGACCGCGTTGGGGGTTTGCCAGTGTTGCGCTGATAATGAGGATGGCATGAGAAGATTACTGACAGCTTTGGTGATTTTGCTGGTTGTGCTAGTCGCGGGGTTGGCTGCGTTAGTGTTGCTGGTCAACCCGAACGATTTCCGTGCTTATATGGTCAAGAAGGTTGAGCAACGCAGTGGCTACCATCTGACGCTGGAAGGGGAATTACGCTGGCATGTTTGGCCACAGCTGAGTATTTTGGCCGGGCGTATGACCCTCACTGCACCCGGTGCCGCAGCGCCAGTGCTCAGTGCCGATAACATGCGGCTTGATGTCAAACTTCTGCCGCTGATTTCTCACCAACTGTATGTCAAACAGGTGATGTTGAAAAATGCCGTCATCCGTTTGACCCCCGATAGTGAAGAGCAAACGCAGTCGAATGCGCCGATCGCCCCGCTCGGTAACCCGATAGAGGATGCAACCGAATCCGCGTGGAAATTTGATATTGATAATCTGCGCGTGGTGGACAGCCTGCTGATTTGGCAGCGAGCCAAGAACGAGCAGATTAACGTTCGCGATATCAATTTAGCCCTGCAACAAAACGGTTTACGCCAGGCACAGATGGAGCTTTCCAGCCGGGTGAACCGCGATCAGCGCGATCTGACGTTTACGCTGGCCGCCGATCTCGATCTACAGCAATATCCCCGCCAGATAGGTGCCAAGGTCACACAGTTCAGCTATCAACTTGAAGGTGCCGACATCCCAGCTTTGGGGATAAAAGGGGAAGGTAGCGTCCAGGCGGTGTATCAACAGTCACCAAAGCAGCTTGCCCTCAGCCAACTGATATTGAGCGCTAATGACAGCCAATTGGCCGGTGATGCCAGCGTGCAGTTTGGCGCGATCCCCAGCTATGTCCTGAATCTGAGTTCAAGCCATCTCAACCTGGATGCGATTTCGGGCTGGCAGAAGAAGAACGCGGGTGAAGCACAGCAGACGGCAGCAATGACTTCTGCGCCGGTTATCGCCGATCAGGGCGAGGATGCGCAACAGAGCCTGGAATTGCTGCGTGATTTTAACGGCCAACTCAATGTGCAGGCTGAGCAGGTGCTTTACCGTGGGCTGAGTATCAACCAACTGGTAGCGCAGGCGGATAATCAACAGGGACTACTGGCGGTAAAAACACTTTCTGGCAACTTGGCTGGTGGAAACTTTACGTTGCCTGGTTCGTTGGATGCTCGCGGCAGCAAACCGGTCATCAAACTACAACCTGTATTACGGCAGATTGAGTTAGGCGATGTGCTCAAGGCATTCGGCATGCCGCAGGTGTTAACTGGAACCTTTAGCATGAATGGCGATTTGACTGGCGATCGCTTTACTGCCTCTTCTTTTGAGCACCGTTGGCAGGGCACGGCTGAAATGACCATGAAAAATGCCCAGTTGCATGGGTTTAATATCCAGCAATTGATCCAGCAGGCCGTTGCGCGCAGCGATAACAGTGTTCGAGGGCAGGATAGCTACCAGCGTTACACCGAGGTGAAACAAGTGAGTGCCAAAGGCAACCTGCGCAATGGAACTATCAGCCTTAGCGAGCTCAAGGCGGATTCTGAGCTGTTCAGCCTAACGGGTACGGGCACGCTGGATATGCCAGGTAAACAGTCTGATATGGCGCTGAACGTGTTGGTAACCGGTGGCTGGCAGGGTGACGGTGCCTTGATTGCCTTGTTAAGGAAAACACCGATCCCATTGCGTGTTTATGGGCCATGGGAAGAACTCAATTATCAACTGCAGGTCGATCAGATTTTGCGTAACGCACTGCAGGATCGCGCCAAAGAGGCGTTGAATAAGTGGGCCGAGAAGAACAAAAGTTCGCGAGAAGGGCAGGATTTGAAGAAGCTGCTCGATAAGCTGTAACTTTTTGTCTGATGCCGTGTTTGAGTTGAGTGAAGAAATTTCCCTATTTCAAATGAACGAAGTAGGGAGCGACGGAAAATATCACCTCCTGAACGGGAGCAGAGTCACCACTATCGGGTCTGCCACCGTCCCTGAACCCTGTTTTTTACGGGGTAATCCTACTAAAACGGCAGTTCCCTTCGTTAATTTAGCCTATCATGCTCGCGAGGGAGTCTTTGCTACTCTGGGCGGTTCACTCCAGTGCATATTTTCGGGTGATTAACGAATTTTTCGATAAAATAAAAGAATGTATTCCTATTTTTTATTTAATAGATAAATAATAAGACCTAGAAAATATCCTTTCCTATCACTATTAATTTATATCTCTCCGAGTTGTAAAATTATTACTTTGTGATTTATGTCACATATTTATATGTGAATATATATACTTGTCATGATACCAATCACTTTTTACGTGTGAGTGTGCTAAAAGCATGTGTAAATATCAGTCTAGGATGAGTTGTTCGGTTTGCGAAATATCCTGTCTACTAAGAATTAGGTAGTAAACGGAGTGATTTATTATTGCAATTGAATGCTAGGTTTTGATGGCTGATTCAATAGCAAGGTGGTCGAATGGATGTTGAATAGCTACAAAAACAGGGGTTTGCCTTTGCAAACTTCGTGCGGTAGCTATGCCTAAAGGATAGGGATATTCAATGAACAGAGTCATTTTGGTACATACGCCGCTAGTCGGTAATACACTGCTTTTTAAATCTCTTGTCGGGCATGAAAAGCTCTCTGAGTTATATGCTTTTGAGGTCGAACTACTCAGCACCATCAATAGTGTTAATCTTAGAGAATTGCTAGGAAAAACCTTAACGATAGAGATGCGCTCCCCCATTCTCCCCTCCCGATTTCTAAATGGCTATATCACTCGCATGACGCTCGTCGGTAGAGAGTCTAGTGGTGAACGCTATTACATTTACCGCGCAACAGTGCAGCCTGGCCTGTGGTATCTGACACAAAACAGGGATTTCCGAATTTGGCAGGAAAAGACTGTCCCTGAGATTATTTCCAGTATCCTTTCCGACTATCAAATCCAACTAGAAAACAAACTTTCCTGGAGTTACCGCCAGTGGGGTTATTGCGTCCAGTATCAGGAAAGTGATTTTGATTTCATTAGCAGGCTGATGGAACACGAAGGGATTTATTACTATTTCCGTCACGAGATGGGTAACCATACCCTGGTGTTGGCAGATGAACCGCAGGCGCACACCAAGCTTGAAGGTTACGAATTTATTCCGTATTTGCTGACAGAAACGGAGGAGAGCGCCCATACCAATGGCATCCAAAGCTGGAGCGTTTCTGATGCCATCACCCCAAGCCTGTACAGCCTTGATGACTACGATTTCCGCAAGCCCCGTGCGCGTCTGCTGGAAACCCGCCAGAATCCAACGTCTTTTGCTGGTGACAAAGCAGAAGTGTTCGACTGGCCAGGGCATTTTACCGATCGCGACCATGGTCAATTCTACGTGCGTGTTCGCCAACAGGAATTTGAAGCTCAACACGAAAAAATGACTGGCCATGGCTCGACTCTGGGGATTGCTCCAGGCCATACTTTTACCCTTTCCAATGCCCCACGGGTAGAGGACCAGCGTGAATACCTGACAGTGGAGGCCCGCTATTTCCTGACCGAAAGCAGTTACTCCAGTGGCGATCAGGGCAGCTGCGAGCATCGTACCGAATTCACCGTAGTGCCAAGCAATATAAACTGGCGCCCTTCCCGTATCACTTCCTGGCCAAAAACGCATGGCCCGCAAACCGCAGAGGTAGTCGGACCAGAAGGGCAACCTATCTGGACGGACAAGTATGGCCGCGTAAAATTAAAATTCCGTTGGGATCGGCATGGCAAAGGTGACGACAGCGGTTCTTGCTGGATACGCGTTTCCAGTTCCTGGGCCGGGTGGAAATACGGTGGCGTACAAATTCCCCGGGTCGGTGAAGAGGTGGTGGTGGATTTTATCAATGGCGACCCTGATCGGCCGCTGATCACCGGCCGGGTTTACAACGAAGACAGTATGCCGCCTTGGGATCTGCCGAACGATGCCACCAAAATGGGCTTTATGTCGCGCAGCACCAGCGGCAGCGCAGACAATGCCAGCTATCTGTTCTTCGAAGATGCCCCAGGTCGTGAATCATTTGATATGCATGCCGAAGATCAGATGAATATCTCCGTCGAGGGCAATCAAAATATTACCATTGACGGCACCAGAACCACTCATATCGGTGGGCAGCAGATCGATAGCGTGATGGGCGATGCGAGTTTTCACTATGACTCAAAGCGCGATATCACCGTTGAAGATCTTGAGACAAATACTTTTATTAATGGGCAGAAGGTTGAGATTGACGAAGGTCGCGAATTTACCATCAAGAGCGGCGGGGATACTGTTAAGATTACTGGGGATATTGATAGAACGTTTGACGGCAATGTTACAGAAACGACCACCAAGAATTTTTATCCGACGGTAAACGGGAATATAGTCAAAAAAACCGATGGAACTATAGCAGAAACAACCGAAGGGAAATTTACTGAGACCTTTAATAATGGACTGGATACAACAGTTACTGCTGGAGGTAAAACAGAAACCATTGATGGTGGTCTAACCGTTAATGTTAATAGCGGAGACTGGGTGCAGAATGTCAATAATGGAGTAATCAATATTTATAGCCCAAACGAAATAACAATCAAAAGTGACGTTAAAGTCACTATTGACGTTCCATATTTCGCTTCAAGAGCTGCAGATCATAAAGAAAGCTTTACAGGAAACTCCCTGAGTTTTACTGGTGCATCGGAAAGTTTTACTGGTGGCTCAGCAACTTTCAACGGGCTTGGCATATCTATGAGCGGAACAAGTATTAGTTGGACTCCGCTTTCAGTTTCGACTTCTTTGGCTAGTATAGTGACAAAACCTATGAACTATACAAGATCGCTAAATAAAATTGAGAACTCTATTCAAAATACTGTACTTAGTGTTTTGCACCTCTTTATGTGAGGAGATTGTATGGAAACAGTATTGAAATATATCCCTGCTATTACTTGGTTATTTGTTGTGTTTTTTTTCATTATTACAATTAGAGGAATAAAAGGGAATAGGGGGGAGTTTGGCCTAGTTAAGGACTGGAGTAGTAGAAATTTATGGGAAGGTAAAGTAGCGAATGCAAAATTAATTAGCTGGAAACAGATGCAAGCGATGCATAACTTTGATTACTTTTATATATTCGTCGTTGACTGTGATTTAGATGGTGTAAAAAAAACATATAATGCGGCAGGTGTAGTAAAAATTTCTCAGGCAGCTTTACTTAAAAAAGGTCAAAGCGTTACAGTAAAGTATCAGGGGATACCACCTAAAAAAATAGCGGTAATTGAGATTGATTGATATTCTTTAGTTCTGTTGTCAAATAAATGGTCGGCTTGTATTTTTTTAGAATAATAATCAAGAGTGGTTTTTATAACGCATCTTGAAAGTAATTCAGATAACGTTATTTTAAACCTTCTGTTTGATAGTTAGTGATTGAGTATATTCTTTCGATTTTAGCTATGTATAAATATACAGGGACGTATAAAAATGAAAATCATCAAACCGCTACGCCTTAGCGTGCTTAGCCGCCCCTATCGATGGCAGGAAAAAAATTATCTTGGGGTTTCTGTATTGGCATTAGCCGATATGGGGAGTACCCCGCGTTTGCGCCCTGAACCCGAACTGTGGCAGCTTGCTGAAAAGGAACTGCAAACCAGCGGTGGTGTTATCGATCTTGCGATCCCCAAAGCCTGTGCCGAATTTCTTGCTACCGGTTACGCCTACACTCACCATCAGGAGGATAAAACCGCCTGTGCGGTGAGGGTTCAAGTGGCGCAGCGTGAAAAAACGCTGGTTGCCTTTGGTGAGCGCCATTGGGTTAACAATACCCCTTCCTCCCCTCTTCCTTTTCAACAGATGCGTCTGGATTGGAGCCGTGCCTTCGGTGGGCCTGAATACCCTGAAAACCCACACGGTATCGGAGCAAATCCAGAAGCATTTGAAAATACGAAAATTCATCGTCTCCCCAATATCGAACCCTTGCAGGGGCGCTTAACCTCACCACGCCAGCAACCTGAACCGGCCAGCTTCGGCGCGCTGGATCTGATGTGGCCGCGCCGCTTTTCTCGCATCGGTAAAAAATATGACGCGCACTGGTTACAGCATGAATTCCCCGGTTTCGCGAGCGATATTGACTGGCGTCTGTTTAATGCCGCACCGCAGGATCAATGGTGGGAAAATCTTGATGAGCTGCCACCCGAAGCGCCGTGGCGCATCTGGAATATGCACCCGGAAAAACCATTGCAGGAAGGCCATCTGCCCCCATGGCGCTCGCGTTGTTTTATCAACCGGTTGCGGGGTGATGAAGAGGTATTTGAAGAGATTGCTTTGCGTAATACCACGGTGTGGTTTTTCCCGCATCTTGAGCAGATGTTGCTGATCTGGCACGGCAGTGCCCGCATCAATGAAGATGATGCTGCCGATGTGTTGCAACTGATGCCTGCAATGGAGCGTACCGGTTCACCGCGCTCGGTCAGCCATTATCGCAAAGTGCTGCGCCAACGCATGGACAAAGAGAAAGGCTCCCTGTTCGCGTTCCGTGAAAAAGACCTGCTGCCCGAAAATGCCATTGGCCCTTGGCTGGATACCGAACTCCCGGTGAGTGAGAGCCCGATGCGCGGCAATATGCAAAACCGTGAACAACGCCTGCGTGAAGAACATCGCGAACGTATGGAACAACGGGGGCAGGATATTAAAGAGCTCATCCCGGCATTTGAAGCTGCCGCCATGCCAGCGTTGGAAGATCTGGCCGAGTTTGTCGAAAAAATGGAACTCCAGGCTGAGCAAATGCGCGAACAGGCGTATGAAAAAATGCGCGAACGAGGGATCGACCCAGATAAGCCGCGCGATCTCGACAAGGCTCCGAAAGGCCCGGAAAGTATGCATCGCATGCTGGATCTGATCCATCGCAATGAGCACGGCATGTCAGATAAAAAACTGGAGCAAACCCGGCTGGCATTGCATCAAATGTATCTGATGTCGGTACAGGCACAAGGCCCAGCCCCTCGGTTGACGGGGGATATCGCCCAGATTATCCGTAACCGTGCTCAGGTGACCATGAGCCGTGGCGGAGACTTCAGTGGCCTGGACTTTACCGGGGCCGACCTATCAGGGATGGATCTGCGTGGCGCAGACTTCTCGAACGCCCTGTTGGAAAACGCCAACTTGAACCACTGCCAACTGGATGGTGCCAATTTCCGTTCAGCCATGTTGGCGCGGGCAGATATCACCCAGGCTTCTTTGCGTGATGCGATGCTGGATGAGGCCTGCCTGTCATTGGCCCAATGCCATAACAGTGACTTTAGCGCCGCCAGTCTGAAAAACACCCAATTACACCAAACGCTGTTGGAAAACTGCATTTTTGATAACGCCAATCTGGGGGAGTTGATGCTGTACCAGACCTATCTTTCCCAATGCCGTTTTCACCATGCCCTGTTCGAAAACACGCTGTTCATGGAACTGACTGCGCCAGCAATGGACTTCTCGCAGGCTCGCCTTATCAAGGTGGCGTTTATCAAATGCACTCTTGAACAAGCGGTCTTTGATCATGCCACGCTGGATGGCTGCTCCTGGGTTGATACGCAGGCAGAAGGCAGCCGTTTTCAGGGGGCCAACCTGGTTTCCTGCGCCTTTGCTGCACAAACTGTGCTCACTGGCACCGATTTCCGTGATGCAACCTTAACCCAATGCAATCTGCGGCAAATGCCATTAAGCGGTGCTTCTTTCCAGCGGGCAAAACTGGATAACAGCGATCTCAGTGAGGCCAACTGCCAACGGACCGATATGAGCAAAATGAATGCCAGCGGCAGCCTGTTTATGCGTACCGATCTGCGTGGAGCCAGCTTGAAAGACAGCAACCTGATGGGGGCGTTAATGCAAAAAAGTAATTTCAGCGGCGCTGATTTACGTGGGGCCAACCTGTTCCGCGCCGACCTGTCGCAATCAACCATTGATGCTACCACCATGATTGATGGCGCTTACACCCAGCGTACTAAAACGCTGCCAAAGCGTGACAAGGAACTGATATGAAGACGCTGACGCCCGCAGAATTACAGAAAAAAATCAAACAGGGTGAACCGGTACAGAACGTTTCTGTTGCGGGCCAATCGCTGGCGGGGCTAGATCTTTCTGGTGGGATGATGAGCGAAGTGGACTTCACTGGCGCGGATTTCAGCGGTGCGAATCTGCATGAAACAGTGTTCAATGAATGCCAACTGACTGCCACCAGGTTCGAGCAAGCCAGGTTAAAACAGACGATGTTCAACCAGTGCGAGATGGCCAATAGTCAATTTAATCAAACTACCATCAGTGAATGTGTTTTTAACCAATGCCTGCTGGATAACGCCAACTTCAGCCACAGTCAGCATGATAAAACGCAGTTTATGCAGGGCTCCTTACAGGCCTCCCGCTTCAGCCATGCCTATTTAGATCGGGTCACGTTTTACCAGTCGTCACTGGCGCAGGCAGCGTTGGATAACATCAACAGCCTACTGACGACCTTTTTCCGTCTCGATCTGCGCGAAACCGACTTTGCGGCCAGCCAGTTTGATCGGGCAGTATTCTTTGAATGCGATCAGCGTGGCAAAAACTATCAGCGCCAGCATTTTCAGGGCTGTCAGTTTACGGACAACCAACTGGATGAAGTGGATTTCTCCCATTGCCAGCTTATTCAATGCAACTTTAAAGGGGCTTCACTGCGAGGTGCGCGGCTTCAGGGCGTCAATGCCAGTCAGGCCCTGTTTATCAGCGCCAATCTGGCGGGTGCCGATTGTCAACACAGCTGGTTCGATCAGGCTATTTTTGTCTCGGCCTGCCTTGATCGCGCAGATTTCTCTCATTGCAGGCTCTTTCAAACGGTATTGCAGCAGGTTCGGGCAGAGGGCGCTTTATTCAAGAGCAGCGATCTGACATACGCCGACTTTTCTTATGCTGACGTTAGAGCCGCCGATTTTCGCCAGGCGCATTTTATGCGTACCCGTTTTCATCGAGCTCACCAAATGGGTGCTCACTTCTCTGATCGCCAAGGCGTTCTGGATAACGATCCTGAATTGCTGGCAGCAGAAACCTGGAGCGCTCAGCGCCAGAGTAGAATCTGATAAGGAACATCATGACCCATGCAATAACCTCTTACACACTCCCCATCACCCCGCCTCAACAGGCCGCCGGGCAGGTGGTTAATCTGCTCAACGACGGTACGATAATGGTTGAGAGCGAGGGCCGCGGTTGGCATTGCCGCCGTGCTGCCAGTTGCCTACTGACACCGGAGTTCGGCGATCGTGTGCTGATCGCCAGCGCTGATGGCCAGTTGTGGTTATTGGCTGTGTTGGAACGGGGAGAGGGCCAGCACCCAGCGGTGATCAGCGTCGTAGGTGATTTACAGATTGCGCCAGAGGGGAATCTCAGCCTGGCCAGCCAGGCGCTGAACATCACGGCAAAAACCAGCGATTGCCAGATAGAGTCGATGAACTACAGTGGTGAGTCGATCACCGCTTGGGTCAGCCTGTCCCGCATGGTTGGCAAACAGTGTGAGTCTGTCTGGCAGGTGGTAACACAAATCAGCCACCGACTACTGCGCAAAACTACGCAACTGGAACAGGTGCGTGCAGGTCAGTTGGATATGCAGGCTGAGGATTATCTGCGTATGCACGCGCAGAACACGGTGATCACCTCCAAGGCCATCACTAAAGTCGATTCAGAACAGATCCATATGGGATAACACCATGTTTGCCAATTGCCAATTAATGGGCCTCGATCTGGCGTTTCCTGACGTCTGCCTGACGCCTACTCCAACGCCCACCCCCATCCCTTATCCTGACGTGGCTATGGGGCCAACTGCCATACCGAACGCTTACAACCTCCTACTTATGGGGATGCCGGCCCATAACATGGCCACGGTCACCCCTCTTACCAATGGCGATAACGTGGGTATAGCAACGGGCGTGGCTTCGGGCACGGTAATGGGGCCATCGCGCCATGTTACTGCCGCCTTTACCGTGTTGTTTAAGGGGACTCCAGCAACACGCCTGACCAGTGTCAGCCTACAGAACTCAACCAATATGGTCGGTATGCGTACCGTACCCAGCCAGTTGAAAGTCTTGCTGCTTGCACCCTGAAAAATGGCTCATTTCAATCCGAAAAGATATCTAGAGGTTATTGTGAAAATACAGATTTTACTGCCACTGCTTTCTGCTCTATTACTCTGTGCCTGTGCGCCGCGTACTGGGCCAGCAATTACTGATGACACATTGGTGAGTCATGAGGTTAACGGGGTAACGTTAACCCACCGCGCCATTATTTCCCCACCGGTGCAATTCAAGCCAATTAATGAGCAATATCGCAGCCTGTACAGTGCCAGCATCATGAGCAAACCCAGTTATGACGGTAAAGTACTCGGTAAGCTGGAGAACGCCACACCTTTCTTTGTCTTGGGTGAGGTTGAAAATCAATGGCTGGCGATTGCAACGGAAAGTGAAGGGCAACTTATTGGTTATATTCAGAACAATGCCGGGGTAGTTGAAAGCGCATATCGTGCGACGCTGCTTAAAGATCGTCCTCGTGCCCGCCGTTCTAAGGCAGCCAAGAACGCAGGAAATTGCGTAGACGTAGGGAATAGCAGTAAAGCCTGTAAAGAGGCTAAATCAGACACTTGGATCCTTGAATAGCCGGTATTGGAGTGAAGAAAAACATCATGTTGAAATCACAACCCGCCCGGCGTTGTTGGCATTTACTGCTGCTCATTACCGCCACATTGGTGCTTGGCGGTTGCATGTCCTCGGCGAAAAGTGTGCCATCGCGCTATAGCCTGGTTTTTGATGCAGATCCGCAGATAAACGGTGCCGCCGGGCAACCACCAGCGCCCGTCAAGGTCCGCGTATTGCTGTTACGTTCTGATGCTGAGTTTATGGAAACGGATTTCTTTACTCTGCAAGGCGATGCGAAAAGTGTACTCGGCAGCAGCCTGCTTGATAGAGATCAATTCTTCCTGACACCAGGGCAGAAAGGCAAAACTTTGGTGGGGAAAAGTACGCTGGAGGCCCGCTATATCGGGATTATCGCTGAATATCAGGCGCTGGACGGTAAAACATGGCGTCTCTCGTTACCGTTGCCTGAGCCTACCGAAACAAACTTCTACAAGATATGGCAATTATCTCCTGATGAACTGACCACGCATATCGTGGCCGGTGTGAACGGCCTAAAGGCCGTCACCGGTCCGAACCCGTAATCCGTTTTGCTGAAACACCATGACAATTAGGGACGATGATGAAGAATGCTCATAAGGTGGTCTGGACAGAAGGAATGTTTTTACGTCCTCATCATTTCCAGCAGGCCGAAAATTATCTCGAAAACTATGTAAAACGCTGGGGACAGTCGCACTGTGGCTATTTCTGGGGTTTTTTGACTCTGGAATTGGATCAGACACTGTTGCGCCAAGGTAAGATCGCCCTCAACGCCGCTAGCGGCATCCTGCCAGATGGCACGCCGTTTGAATTATCTGGTGCACAACACCTGCTGCCCGCATTGGATATCGCCGATAATCAGGTGGGTGAGAGAGTGGTGCTGGCATTACCTACATACCGTGCAGGGCGCGAAGAGATCCTGTTTCAGGAAGCTTCTGGGTCGCTGGCTCGTTATCTGGCCTATGAAACCGAAGTCAACGATTTGAATACCGTTGCTGTGGGCAGCGCTGCATTGCAGTTTGGTCAGTTACGGTTACGCCTGATGCGCGAAAGTGAACTAAGCCCGGAATGGACGGCACTGACGGTTTGCCTGGTTCAGGAACGGCAAAATGATAATAGCTTACGCCTCGATCCTGCACTGATTCCACCGATGCTTAACTGTCATGGCAGTCAGATACTGAAAACCTTTATTAATGACCTGCAAGGTCTATTGACCCAACGTAGCCAACAGATGAGCCAGCGCCTGTTGCAATCGGGGCAAAGAGGTAGCTCAGAGATCGCTGATTTTATGCTGCTGCAGTTGATTAACCGCTATCTGGGGCAGGTTAGCCACGCCAGAACACTCGATTACCTTCATCCAGAACGGTTATTTGCCGAATGGCTGCAGTTTGCCACTGAACTTAGCAGCTTCTCTGCAACACGTACCTCAGAAACAAAACTGCCAGCGTATGACCACAATAACCTGACACTTGGTTTCAGCGCCTTGATGTTGATGTTGCGTCAGGGGCTTTCTGTCGTACTGGAAGACAACGCGATTCAGCTACTGCTGACAGAACGCTCGCATGGGCTGAATGTGGCAACCGTTCAGGACACCAAGATGATGCACGATTTTGGTTTCGTGCTGGCGGTGCGGGCCAACGTGGCGATGGAGGCTCTGTTGAGCCGTTTCCCGGCTCAAATGAAAATTGCCTCGGTAACGCGTATCCGCGATCTGGTTCAGCTCCAGTTGCCTGGTATTGGCTTGCGCACCATGCCTGCCGCTCCGCGTCAGATCCCCTACCATGCGGGATATACCTATTTCGAATTGGAGAAACATGGCGATCTGTGGAAAGAGATGGAGAAATCCAGTGCCTTCGCGCTTCATCTGGCTGGCGACTTTCCTGGGCTGGAAATGGAATTCTGGGCCATTCGCAACCAGACGGAACGATGATTCATGACTCACGTTACCCAATCGGGCAACCCACTGCTGCTCACCGCGAACCCGCTGTTAAATGCTGTTTCACAGATCCGTCAGTCGGCAACCCATGCCGATCCGGCGCAGTTACGCCAACAATTGATTGATGAGATACGTCGTTTTGAGGTGGGCGCGCAAAGGGCGGGCCTGAGTTATGAAACCATCATCGGGGCCCGCTATTGCCTGTGTACCGCGTTGGACGAGTCCGCTGCACTAACGCCTTGGGGCAGTAACAGCGTCTGGTCCGGCAGTGGTTTATTGGTGACTTTCCATAATGAAACCTGGGGGGGGGAAAAGTTTTTCCAGCTATTGGCCAAGCTTTCACAAAACCCGCGTGAACATATTCAGTTGTTGGAGTTAATCAACTACTGCCTGCTACTGGGTTTTGAAGGCCGTTATCGGGTCATTGAAAATGGTCGTTCTCAGTTAGAGACCATCAAGCAGCGCCTGTTGCAGATGATACGTTCGGTGCGTGGCGGTTATAGTGTCATGCTATCGCAAAACGCGCTGGATCTCCCGGTCTTGCAGAAGCAATGGCGTCCTTTGGTACCACTTTGGGCCTGCGCTGCAATGGCAGGATTTATTGCTTCACTGATTTTCATTGTTCTTAACTGGCGTCTTGATGATGCCACATCTCCAGTGCTGGCCTCGATTTATCAAACTAATCTGCCGCAAATAACCATCAGCAACCCGGCATCCGCAGCTCCTCCTCTGCTGGATCTGAAAGGTTTCCTGCGCAAAGAGATCGCCGAGGGATTAGTTATCGTCCGTGATGAAGCACAGCAAAGTGTGGTGATCCTCAAAGGTGATGGGTTGTTTGATTCAGCGGCGACGACCTTGCGCCCAGCTTATCTGCCGATCATTGAGCGGATTGCCCGCGCAATGAATGGGGTCAGCGGAAAAATTCTGGTGACGGGATACAGTGATAACGTTCCCATCCGCAGTGCCCGTTTTGCCTCTAATTGGGAGCTTTCGCTGGCGCGCGCCGAGTCTGTCACCCTACAGCTACAAAAACATCTGGATGACCCACGACGGGTCAAAACAGAAGGGCGTGGTGAAAGTAATCCGATGGTGGCAAATAACAGCAAAGAGAATCGGGCATTAAACCGCCGGGTCGAAATCACTCTGTTGGTTGCGCCAGTAAATACACAGTCAGAACTCAATCAATTGCAGCAAGGAAGCGGACAATAATGCTCAGTACGTTATTCTCCATTATAACCAGTCGCCTATTATGGGGTGCGATTGGCATCACCGCGTTAGCCTTTGTTATCTGGGTGATAGGCCCACTGGTTGCTATCGGTGACTACCGCCCCTTAGAGCCAGAACTTAATCGACAGGTCATTATCGGCATACTTTACCTGTTCTGGCTCCTATACCGCATCATTCCGCGTATTTACAGTATCTGGTTCAACAGCAGACTGCTGAGCAACCTAAGGGCTGCCAATGAAATCCCTCAAGGGGAAGTCAAGGCTTTGCCTCAGCGGGATCCTCAGCTGGCACAGCGGTTTGATGAAGCGATACAACTGTTAAAAAAAGCCCGGTTCAATCCGGGCCAGGCAGACAAACACCCTTGGTTGAATCGCTTTAATCGTCAGTACCTCTATCAATTGCCGTGGTATGTCATCATCGGGGCTCCTGGCGCAGGGAAAACAACTGCACTAATCAACTCAGGGCTGCACTTCCCACTGGCGGACAGTTTTGGCAAATCAGCCCTGCGTGGTGTCGGCGGCACGCGGAATTGCGACTGGTGGTTTACCAATGAAGCGATCTTGTTGGATACGGCAGGGCGTTACACCACACAGGAGAGCCAGCGCGCAGAGGATGCCGGAGAGTGGAAAAGCTTCGTTGAGCTGTTAAAAAAATACCGGGCACGCCAACCCATTAATGGGGTGATCATTACCATCAGCGTGGCAGACTTGCTGAGTGAAAGCAGTGAGTCGCTGGCCATTCAGGCAGGGGCATTGCGCAAAAGGCTGCTCGAGCTGCATCTGCAACTGGGTATCAGTTTCCCTGTGTACGTCATGATCACTAAAACCGATTTGCTGAATGGGTTCATGGCCTATTTCAGCAAGTTTGATAAAACACAGCGCGATCAAATCTGGGGATTTACCTTCCCTTATGAGCAGGCCCGCCAGGCAGACTTTGACCTCAAACGAGCTGTAGAATCGCAATACACTTTACTGCAACAACGGCTGGATGCTGCTCTGCCAGAGACGTTGTTACTTGAGCACGATGCTCAGCAACGTGCCGAGTGCTATCTGTTCCCCCAAGAGTTTGCGGCCTTACGCCCGTTCTTGAATCAATATCTGGATATCGTCTTCACCCGTTCCAACTTTGAAACCTGTTTCACTCCACGCGGTATCTATTTCACCAGTGGTACTCAGGAAGGATTACCTTTTGATCGCGTAATGGGGGAGCTGAATCGCTATTTAAAACTGCCCCCAAATCAGTCAGCAGACCAGGATAATACCCACTGGAGCGGTCTCAATCAGGAAGCGCCAAGACCGGCGGCCAAAGGCCAAAGTTTTTTCCTGAAAGACATGCTGGAAAAGGTCGTCTTCCAAGAGTCTGGTTTGGCAGGCAGTAACCGCTGGTGGGAATACCGTAACCGAGCCTTGCACTGGGCTGGTTACATTTCTCTGGGAGTGATTCTGGTCATTCTCGGGGGAGTCTGGTTCACCAGTTATGATAATAACAAAGCCTACCTGGCAGACGTCACTGCCAAAGTACCGCTGCTGGAAAGCCAAGGGCAAGGATTGGCTCAACAGGCAACGGGGGATATGTTAACGCTGCTCCCGTTCCTGAATAGCGTGTTGAACTTGCCAGAAAGCCAGCATTTTTCGTTGCAAAATGCCCCCTTCTCCTACCGGATGGGATTGTACCGAGGGGCTCAAATTAGTAATGCCAGCAATGCGTTATACCAAAAGGCACTGAAAGAGCTTCTGCTGCCACAGGTAGCACAACAGATTACCAATACATTGCGTCATGATAATCGCAGTGATGCCGACTTCAGTTACGAAGCGTTAAAAGCGTACCAAATGCTCTATCTGCCAAAGCACTATAACGGAGAGTTTTTACGTGCCTGGGTGATGCTCAACCTGCAACGCAACCTGCGTCAAGGTATCACGCAACAGCAGTTACAGCAGTTGGAATGGCATTTATCCCAACTGCTTGATGGTCAAATTCAGTCATCACCTTATGCCAAAGATGAAGCTTTGGTGGCACAGGCCCAATCTGCGCTGGGGCGCTCGCCTCTCCCTCAGAGGGTTTATAGCCGCCTGAAGCGTTTGTTGTTAAAACAATCCGAGATCAAACCGGTCAGCCTGGTGGATTTAGCGGGCGCACAGGCGGAGTTGGCTTTTTCACGCCAAAGTGGCAAACCGGTAACCGATGGCATCCCGGGGCTTTTTACTCCGCAGGGCTATTGGAAAGCGTTTGATAACAATATTGGCCAGGTGACGGAAACACTGCGTCAGGAAGATGTTTGGGTGCTGAATACCCAGACAGCGTCGGAGCAAAAAAGTACCGACTTGACGAAAATAGTCCGCCAGCTTTACATGCAGGACTTTATTGCCGTTTGGGATGAACTGCTGGCGGATATACGGCTGGCAAATATCAGTGAACTGAGCCAGCGTATCAACAGCGCGCGTTTGCTTTCGGGTAACCCTTCCCCCATGCGTAACCTACTGGTTAACATAAGAAAATATGTCACTTTGCGTGATGAGAACAGTGACGCAGACCAGCGTTCGGTGCTAGGAAAAGCCGGAGACAAGTTAAATCAGGGGGCTAATCATACGCTGGAAGCCCTGTTTACCACCCGCCCAGCCAATGCTGATGGGGACCTCTCCACACAACCTGAGCTGGTTGTCATGGCGCATTTTGCTCCCCTGCTGGAGTTGGCACAGAGTCAGGGAGAGGGGAGTAAGGCCATCCCCTTTGATGCTGTACTTAAACAGGTTGATGACCTTTACAGTTATCTGACCGCCGTTCAGGGTGCCACTAACAGCGGTATGGCCATTCCACCCAGCGATATTATTCCGCGTTTGCAGGCAGAGTCAGGTCGCTTACCGACCCCCTTTAAACAAATGTTGTTGTCACTGGCGATTGGGGCCAGTAGCGATGCACAACGCGAGGACATGGAAAATGTCAAAAAACGCATCAATGTGGAAGTTGGCAGTTTCTGCCGTCAGGCTATCGCGGGTCGTTATCCACTTAACCCCCGTTCAGCGCAAGATGTTACGCCGGACGATCTGGCCCGGATGTTTGCGCCTAATACTGGCCTGATGGACAACTTTTTCCGTGACAATTTACAAGGCAAAGTTGACAGCACACGGCCTACCTGGCGTTTTACACCAGGCGTAGATGGTAAAACATTGCCTGGAGGAGAGGGGATCTTATCCTCATTTCAACAGGCACAACGCATTAGGGATGCCTTTTTTGCCAACGGTACTGCAGTCCCGTCTTACCGGGTTACGGTACGTCCGCTGCGTATGGATAACGATATCCTGAACTTGACACTGGATATTGATGGCCAATTGTTCAAATACAGCCACGGCCCACAGGTTCCTCTTGTGGTGAGTTGGCCGGGTATTCGCAATACCAATCAGGTGCATTTGCAATTGTCACTGGCTAATGGAACGACGGCCAGTATGGTGACCAGCGGGCCTTGGGCGCTAAATCGTATGGTCGATCGGGCAGCGTCATCGGCTGGCAGTAACCTCAGTCGTCAGGCGACATTCAATCTGGATGGACATAGTGTGACGTTGGAGTTTACCCCCAACAGCATTCGAAACCCTTTCCAGCTACCTGCGTTTTCTTGCCCGTAGCCCGAAAGGAGATGACGATGGATCGTAACCTAAACCTAACGATGTCTATTGGTTGGTATGGAAAAATTCCGGCTGAGGGCGATTTTCTTCAGCGCCGTTTGCCCAGTGTGGTCATTAACCGCTGGGCCCATTGGTTTCACAATGGTTTGCTGAATCTGCAACAGGAACCATCGGGCAGCAGCAAATATCCTTTTAGCCAAGCCCCGGTCTGGAATTTTGTTATACCGGCGCCTTTGGGCAACCAGTATGTACAAATGGGCTGTTTGCTACCCGCCCGCGATCGCGTTGGCCGCTATTACCCCGTTTGTGCGATGCGTCTGTGGAACCTGAATGACTGGCATAAACAGCAATTGAATATCGCTTCTGATTGGTATAGCCAATTAGGCCATACGCTACTGCATGGGGTCCGTAACGGTTTATCTGCGGAGCAAATGGACCATTTGTTACTCGCCATTCCAGAACTTGCCATTCCCGCCGAGGAAGGGGGGTCAGATATTTTATCTGTTATCGGTTTGCCGTATCAGCCAGAAAACAAACTGGCGTGGCAGCAGGCTGCCGACTGCTTTGAAGCGACACAATACAGTAGTTTCTGGTGGACCAACCAAGCCGATGGTCACCCACTCTACACTCACGTACACAGTGGTAACTTTACCGTACAACTGTTTTCATTGCTGTTTAGCCCTAATGGTTGGTCAAGGCCAGGTGGGGGTGGGCAGTATCCTCAGCTATTTGATTAAAAACATACCTTAAATCATTCGAGTTGCCGGTAGGCGATAGAACGCAGCCAACACCCAAGCAACTTGAAGTATGACGGGTATATCTTCTTTAAAGGTAAACGGTATGGATATCGATATCCTTTTGGCCCCAATCAGCAGTGATGTCCCTTGTGGCGATAATCTGGAGTATGACGCTGATTTTCTGGCGATGGATAAAGCCTCAATAGGCAAAGCTGAGCAGCAGTTCGGTAGCACTATTATTCCGGCTGAATTGCCTGACTGGATACAAGTAGAACGTTTGGCTAGTGCCTTGCTGATGCGCACCAAAGATCTACGGGTGATGCTCAAACTCACCCAGGCTTGGACGCAAATCCGTGGCCTGCCTGGCTATGCCGATGGCTTGGCGCTGATCCATCAGGCGTTGGTCCGTTATTGGGATACGCTGTTGCCAGCGCTGGATTTTGATGGCGAAATTGACCCTTTGTTTCGTATCAATGCGCTGGCCGGGTTAGGTGACAAAACTCAACTGGCGTCCTGTATTCGCACTGCCAATCTGCTGAAAAGCAATTCCAGCGAAATATCTCTACGCGATGCCTGTGCTCTGTTGGATGGTAGTAAACAGGAATATCCCGGTTTTCCTGGCGGGCGGACTCGTTTGCAGGAGGAACTCGCACAAGCATCACAATCGGTCTCCCCGTTGGTTATCACGCTGTATCAAACGTTGAATGACCTGCGCACAGAAGTCTCCCGCCACTTGGGAGAAAACGCGTTGCCAGAAATGGATGGCCTGTTACACCTCTTTCGCACACTTGCTCAAGCCTGTCAGCCAAGGGAGGTCGTGCCACTCCCCGTGAAAGAGGCGATGGAGGCTCCCGTAGCGGCAGTCACAGCTGCGCCACCCAACAACGCCCTGGTTTTCAATTGGCACAGTGCTCAGATCCAGTCGCGCGACGATGCTCGACTCATGCTGGATAAAGTCAAACACTACTTTAATACCCATGAGCCCAGTCATCCCGCTCCCTTGATGATTGACCGGGTACAGCGGCTGCTCACGCTGGATTTTATGCAGATCGTCCGCGACCTGGCTCCCGATGGTCTTAGCCAGGTAGAGACTATTTTGGGTATGCCAGGACATGAGGAGAACAACTGACAGCCTAATTTATCTTTGAGTGTTAGCTGCCTGTTCTCCCAAGAAACAGGCCTGAATTTGAAGCCGTTCTATCCCATTGGATGGGAACGTTTTTGATAATCGTTAGATGGAGTAACCCATGTCAAACTCGAAGTCCCGCAGTGGACAGAAATTTATTGCCCGTAACCGTGCACCGCGTGTACAGATTGAGTACGACGTTGAAATCTACGGTGCCGAGCGCAAAATCCAGCTACCTTTCGTTATGGGTGTGATGGCCGATCTCACGGGTAACCCGCTTGAACCCATGCCTAGCGTTGATGAACGTAAATTCTTGCAAATTGATATTGATAACTTTGATGAACGCCTGAAGTCATTGAAGCCGCGTGTTGCCTATCAAGTAGAAAATACCCTGACGGGCGAAGGCCAGTTGAACGTTGATCTCACGTTTGAAAGCATGGACGATTTCTCACCTGCCGCTATTGCTCGTAAGGTTGATGCCTTGGATAACCTGTTGGAAGCGCGGACTCAGCTTTCTAACCTTCTTTCCTATATGGATGGCAAGAACGGCGCAGAACAGTTGATTTCCCAGATCCTGCAAAATCCTCATTTGCTGAAATCCTTGAGTAAAGCCCCCAACCCTGCCGCAAAAGATGACAACAACGAATATAAGGATTAATCGATGAGTCACTCGCCTCAGCAGCAACAAGCGTTGCAGACTACCGAAGCTTTCTCCAGCGATGAATTCAGTGAGCTGTTGAATAAAGAGTTTCGCCCCAAAACCGATCAGGCCAAGGAAGCCGTAGAGATTGCGGTAAAAACGTTAGCCCACCAGGCGTTGGAAAATACCGTTACGGTTTCTGCTGATGCCTACCGCACGATCCAGGCGCTAATTGCTGAAATTGATGAAAAACTCTCCCAGCAGATCAACAAAATTATCCACCACCAGGATTTCCAGACCTTGGAAGGTGCCTGGCATGGCCTGCACTATTTGGTCAACAACACTGAAACGGATGAAATGCTGAAAATCCGCTTCATGAGCATTTCCAAGAAGGAATTAGGACGAACGCTGAAGCGCCATAAAGGCGTGGGTTGGGACCAAAGTCCGGTCTTCAAAAAAATCTACGAAGAAGAATACGGTCAGTTTGGCGGCGAACCTTTTGGTTGCCTGGTGGGCGACTACTATTTTGACCATAGCCCGCAAGACGTTGAACTATTGGGTGAAATGGCCAAAATTGGTGCAGCATCTCACTGCCCGTTCATCACTGGTACCGCCCCCAGCGTGATGCAGATGGAGTCATGGCAAGAGCTCTCCAACCCGCGCGACCTAACAAAAATTTTCCTAAATACCGAATATGCTGCCTGGCGTAGCCTGCGAGAATCTGAGGATGCGCGTTATCTGGGCTTGGCAATGCCGCGCTTTCTGGCGCGTCAGCCCTATGGTATCCGCACCAATCCGATTGATGAGTTCGACTTTGAGGAAGAGACCGACGGGACAACCCACAATCATTACACCTGGACCAACGCGGCCTATGCCATGGCGGCTAACATCAACCGCTCATTCAAGGAATACGGCTGGTGTACCTCGATCCGTGGCGTCGAGTCTGGCGGAGCGGTAGAAAACCTGCCATGTCATACGTTCCCAAGCGACGATGGCGGTGTTGATATGAAGTGCCCGACGGAGATTGCCATCAGCGATCGCCGTGAAGCCGAACTGGCTAAAAATGGTTTTATCCCGCTGATACACCGCAAAAACTCTGATTTTGCCGCTTTTATCGGCGCTCAGTCCCTGCAAAAACCGGCAGAGTATTATGATGCGGACGCCTCGGCCAATGCCCAGCTTTCAGCACGCCTGCCGTATCTGTTTGCCTGCTGCCGCTTTGCGCATTATCTCAAGTGTATCGTCCGTGACAAAATCGGCTCTTTCCGTGAGCGTGATGATATGGAACGCTGGTTGAATGATTGGATAATGAACTACGTTGATGGAGATCCCGCCAACTCCTCACAAGAAACCAAATCACGCAAACCTCTGGCGGCGGCCGAGGTTTTGGTGGAAGAAATAGAAGATAACCCAGGTTATTACAGCGCTAAATTCTTCCTGCGTCCGCATTATCAATTGGAAGGTTTAACGGTCTCGCTGCGTCTGGTATCAAAACTTCCTTCGTTGAAGCAGAGCGAAGCGTAATTGATGGTAATACGCCAGGTTGCTGTAAGGTAATCTGGCTCTTTATTTAGTCGCTTTATATTTAACCAAGGATATGCTGTGCTTATCGGGAGATTAGTTTGCAAAAAAAAACTTATTATCTAACGTCATTGGCAACGATATTATTCTTCATTGCGGCTCAAGTGCCTGTTCAGGCCCAGCAAACCATAATTCAGCATTTAACCCCCGATAACGTTAATCTGAAAGGTGAGGACTTTTTCAAATTATATCGTGGTACAAACCAGCAAGAAAAAGAAAAGGCTCAGCTTTATCTGCTGGGAGTGCTGGATGCCACTGAAGGCAAGGTCTGGTGCCAGTATAGCCAACTGCAAATCATCACTTTGCAGGAGTTTGTATTCGAATACTTTAAAAAGTTACCTCAAGAACAGTTGAAATTAAGAGCGTCAGATCTGATTGAGGCTGCAATGGTGAAGGATTTTCCATGCAAAGGAGGGCATCATTGAAACCATTATTCAGCCAATTAAAAAATAACCATTACTCATCTGATTACTCCAGTTCTTCCTACTTCTCTGCCGATGATCTTTATACCGAAATAGGCTATGACATCAAAACCCTTATTGGGGAAAACAGAGGTTATGCAAATACATGTGCGGTCAGAATGAGTCTGGCGTTGATGAAATCGGGAATCCGTTTCCAAGGGCGATTACCCATAAAACAGGGTATATATAAAGGCCGCACCATAGAAGCGGGTGCAAAACTGCTTGCGGATCAACTGCAGAAGCCAAGTGTTTTTGGTAAAGCCAAAGTATTCCTAGAGACTGCAGAAGCAGAAAAATGGATTCGTAATAAAAAGGGTGTCGTTTTTTTCAATAAGATAACCAATTATGACGGTGGGCACATTGACCTTATTGAACCAGGAAATGCAGTTCTTTTATGTCATTCGCATTGTTATTTTAATTGTAAAGAAGTCTGGTTCTGGGAAATGAGCTAGATTTAATTTTTAAAAAATTAAGACATGTAAGATAATCCTACAAGAAAAAGTAAAAAATTCGCAGAATATTGAGCGCTGCTTAATTGCTATTCCCAATGCGCAATAAATTAAGCTCTCTGTTGCCCAGCAATAAAGAGCTTCATAACCGTACCGACAGTTAAATCGGTATTTAATGGGGCGTGGCACAAGGATGTTCACGGTTTCTCACCAAAATTATAACTCCTGCTGCTATTACCTGAATGTTTCAACGCAAATTAATATTCACAAAATTTAATTAAGGATAAAGATAATGGCTATTGATATGTTCCTGAAGGTTGAAGGTGCCAACGGTGAATCTAAAGACTCCAACCATAAAGGATGGACCGACATTATTTCTTTTTCTTGGGGGGCATCTCAGCCAGGTAATATGGGGGTAGGTGGTGGCGGTGGCGCTGGTAAAGTCTGCTTTAACGATCTGCATATTAAGGCATTGGTCGATAAATCAACGCCAGCATTATTAAAGCACTGCGCTAGCGGAAAACACTTGGGGAAAATTGAGCTTTCTATTTGCAAAGCCGGTGGTGGCCAGGTTGAGTATGTCAAAATCACCTTGGAAGATGTACTGGTGACCTCAGTACAATATACCGGCTCTGATGGTGAAGATACCGTAGGCGTCAATTACGCCTTCCAGGCAGCAAAAGTTAAACAGCAATACTGGGAGCAAAGCGATAAAGGCGGTAAGGGGGCAGAAAGTAGCGCAGGATGGAATATCAAAGAAAATAAAGAGTCCTAATATTACAAATAACCTCCCTTATTGGGAGGTTATTTGTCTAAACACTTCTCTCAGGAGATAGGGTTCTGCATCTCATGACAGCGCCAATACATTGTTATTTTCTTGTCCTGAGCATTTATTGATGAGACAAATTCTATCACTTTAAGTAAGACTTCTTTAACTTGATGGGCTGATAGAAAATTGATGCGCTATATCACTAACTAGCCAGCAATAATACGACGTTGCATTACACCTTAATCAGCAGGAATGCCTTATGCGATTTTCTATTGTAAAAAACAAGAGTGGTCAGGTACCTCCGCAGAGTAGCTGCGATTTTCTGCAGCCTGGTGGAACAATAGGCCGTAGCGTGGATAATAATTTGGTGCTACCGGACGAAGAGCGAGCAATATCTCGCTTACAGGCAATCGTACATATTTCAGCTGAGGGTGAATGCCGTATTACCAACCGTGGCAATGTGACAAGCGTACAACTTAATAATATTCCGCTGGAACGTGGCCGTCAGGTTGAGTTGCAGGATGGCGATATTTTGGGGATCGACGACTATCAAATTCAGGTCAACAGTCTACAGCAATCCGTGGTACCCGTTCCCGCTTCGGTAGCGTCCCCTGCGATCACCCGTATTTTAGATATCGAACCAACCGTTACCTCCGCTGAGCAGCAAAACACGGCGGCTGTCCCAAATGAGATCTGGGATAGCCTGATACAAGAGTTCACTCCAGAAGAAACCACGCCGACGCCAGCGACTTATAACGATGAGCTTCATCCTTTACTGGATAATCCACGCGTTGAGCTGAACCCGAGCAATCCGTTGGAGCAGTTGACCGATAGTATCGAACTGCATCATTTGCACTCCAGGCAGACCGATCCGTCAGCATTATTCAACTCCGACACGCCCTTTGCTCGGGACCATATTCTGGCGGATACCACACCCAGTGCGTTGCTGGTAGAAAGTCATTTGCCTAAACACACGCCAGAACCGACGCCTTTAAGAGAGAATCGTGCTGGTGAACCAGAGCTTGATCCACTGGCTCTCTTTGGTAGCTCACATTCTCCAGTCGCGACAGGTGCCCAAAACAATCATGACCCGTTGGGCCTGATGACGAGTCATGTCGTACCCTTGGCAGAACCATTATCACCCGCGCCGGAGCGCCCGGTTGCACCGACAGAACCCATATTGACCAGAACGTCAACGCCTCTGGCCCCAGCCAGACAGGAAACCATCGTATCGCAGCCAGTAGCCCCAGTGACCGCCCCCGAACAACCAAAGGTTAAAGCCCAAATTACACCAGCAACATCCCAAACTCGCCTAGGGAGTCGTTTGGGAATCGATCCCGTTGCCTACTCAGAACAGCAGCCACCAAGCGCACCTGTCTCTAACGGTGAAATACTGGAAGGGCCGTTACTGAAGGCTTTGCTGCAAGGGCTTGGTTTGGATGACTTACAGTCACAACCACATCTTGACGAGCAGCAGTTGCAGCAGGTTGGCCGATTGTTGAGTTTGTTTTCACAAGGCACGGTTGCCTTGCTTTCTTCCCGCTCAATCCTCAAGCGTGGTGTAAAAGCGGAAATGACGATGATCCTGGATGAGGCCAATAACCCATTCAAGCTCTTACCCTCAGGCAAAACCGTACTGATGCAAATGTTTGGTAGCAAAATGCCGGGCTTTATGCCGCCAGAACAATCTGTACGTGATGCGCTGATCGATCTGCAGGCTCACCAACTAGGTATGATCGCCGGGATTCAGGCGCTTATCGCAGCCATATTGCAATCTTTTAATCCTGAACGTCTGGAAGACGAAGCACGTCACGAAGGGGCTATTCCCCGCCTGACATTACCTTCAAGCCGTAAAGCTGCACTGTGGGATTATTTCGTTAAGAGTTATCAGAAGACCGCCGGTGAGCTTGAAGATGATTTTCATACTCTGTTTGGTGAAGCCTTCCTGCACGCTTATGGCATCGAAGTAAACCAATACAAAGATTCACAGACTAAATCGGGTAGCCAATGAATATCACTGTAGCTTCGACCTCTAATCAAGGGGAACGCGTAACCAATCAAGATCAGATCGGTGAGGTGGTTGGTCTTCGCGCCGCCTGTTTTGTTGTCTGCGACGGTATTGCCGGCCTGCCGGGTGGAGAGATTGCAGCCAAAGTGGCGCGAGACAGCATCTTGCAAAATTTTGATGGTGAGAGGCATTTGGATGCGCAAAGCATCCGCCAATATATTGCACAGGCCAACCATGCCATTCGCCAACAACAGCAATCTGAACAATACCGCAAGATGGGCACCACGTTGGTGAGCCTGTTTATCGATCGTGATTACCAACTCGCTTACTGGGCGCACGCAGGGGATAGTCGCCTGTACCTGTTTCGCCGTGGCTATTTACAGGCTGTTACTCGTGACCACAGTTTGGTGCAGCAAATGGCCGACGCTGGCTATCAAACCAACGGGATCAACAGCAATCTGCTGTATTTTGCCTTGGGAATGAATGAAGAACGTGATGCTACCTATGGCGAAGTGCTGCAACTGGAAGACGGCGACGTTTTCCTGCTGTGCACTGATGGTTTCTGGCATAACTTTACCCAAGATGAGCTGGAGCAATCACTGCATATGGTGAATTCTCCTAGCGAATGGCTCTCTCTGATGCAACAAGCCTGGGATAAGAACGGTAACGTTAACAATTCCGATAATTACAGTGCAATTGCTGTCTGGGTTGGCTCTCCGCAAGAAACGACCTTATTACACTCTCTCACCGATGCTGAACGTTTTCTTTCCTACAAGTAATTTGAATTACGTCGAAGGTCTACTATGAAATTTTGGATATCTGGGATTATTGCCCTGATGATGATACCTGTTGCACATGCTGAAAATTATCGGTTGGTACATTCACCTACCCTAAAACTTGAAGTCTTCATTGATGATGTCAATAACAGCAAGCCCGAAAGCTGGTGTGCCAACAGTATCCTACTGCGCATTACCTCGGCTCAGAGTCAGAACACATCTGTTCTGACCGATTTTCTGCCGCGTGTAGGTAGTCTGTTAGAAAGGCAGTGCCCCAAAGTGGTAGAAATCCCTTGGATTTTTACCGACAAGCAGGGGAATAAAATAGCATCAGGCAGCGCGAAGAAAAGCCAGAAGTGGCAACCGGTAGCCGAGCTGCCTGAGGCAACAAATCCAGCAGATACTGGGATACCGCCTGCGGTTGCCGTGGTTTCGCCTTTAGCCACTCAAGACAACATTGTGTCTTTTGCGCTACCGCAGGGTTGTCAATTCCGAACCAATTGGAACGACCATGCTGATGACAGCACTATCTTCATCCCCAGTACAGATACGCTTCACTGCGATTCTGAGGGTTTTTTGAATGGCCGAGGCACGGTAGTGATCCCGCTTGAAGGGGGCAACCAGACGCACAACGTTGTCTTTTATCAAGGGTATCCATTGCTCAATATTGATACCGGCAGCTTCCCGTTGAGGGTGGTCAGTGCGAATGCCCAACGTCTGGTACTCGGGAGTTCAAACAGCTTCCTGGTGTTGCCGTTTGACCCACAATTACACGCTTGGGTGTTCCAAGGTGAGGTAATTATTGAAATGGCACGTGAGCTGGCAGCCGATCAGGTAGAAGTCAGTCAGGAAGTCACGCGTGCCCGTGATACCTGGCGGCCATTGCTCACTCAATCAGGGATATCTCTGAGATACCGCCTGGTAGAAACGCTGGCTGCTGAACGAGTGGATCCCGCCAGCGGCAGCTATCTCTCCGTTAATGAAGCGTTTAATTGATTTTTAAAGGAAATATAATGAAATCATTAGCGGGTATGCTGCAAGAGAACACTATAAGTGCTGCCATCAGCCAAGTGGAAACCGATATTAAGGCTCACCCAACCGATGCCGATCTCCGGGCCGCTCTGGCACAATTGCTGTGCCTCACCGGCAACTGGCAACGCGCCAAGATGCAGCTCAAATCCTGGCAAGCCCTGAAGCCTGTAGCGCAGCCAACAACGTATTTGTTGATGCAGTCCGTAGAGGCTGAGCTACAGCGTCAGGCGGTGTTTGCTGGCCAGGCAACCCCCTTGTGGGTAAACAGCGCAGAAAGTTGGATGATGCAGATGCTCGGGGCATTACATCATGACTTGCGTGGTGAAGACGAGCAGGCGGAAGCCGTGCGCGATCGGGCTTTGGAAGAGGCAATGACTAGCAGTGGGCAGCTCACCTTCGCCAACGGTGAAGAGCAGAACACTGAAGCTTTTTCCTGGCTGACGGATGGTGATGGGCGCTTGGGGCCAGTATGTGAGTTAGCCTTGAATGGCAATTATTACTGGCTGCCTTTCAGTGCTATTGCCGAAATCCAGTTCCAGGCACCACAAAGTGCGATCGATTTGGTATGGAGCCACGCGCTGATACGCCTGGTGGATGGCCGTGAACACATCTGTCAGTTACCTGTCCGTTACCCGCTGTTGGCTGATTCTGCGGATGCATTGCTGCTCGGCAAACGTACCGAATGGCATCCTTTGGGGAACAGCCAGCACTATGCGGGATCGGGTTTAAAAACCTGGTTCACTGATAAAACCGAATTTCCGCTGCTTAACATGCGGCAACTAAGTTTTGACCAGGGTAACGGTTCATGAACAGCAAGACTCTGCTTAAAAATGGCGATCTGCGCCAGCAGGGGCATTACTTCCGACAGGATGCTGAACGCCTGACATCACGCGATAGAATACAACCCGTTTTGCTCGATCTCCTGACCGATCATGAACCGCAGAAAAAGCAGGAGTCCGCAGCACGTCATCTGTTGTCGTCCAGTGAGTTGCGCCACCGGGTACTGCGCGATCTGCAATGGTTGTTCAACTGCGTTAATAGCGAATCAAGCCTCGATCTGGAGTCTTATCCGCAGGTACGGCGCTCAACGGTTAACTACGGTATTGCCTCCATGGCGGGCAAGCGTATGTCTGATATTGAATGGTCGGACATTCAACAGGCGCTGACCGAGTCCATCCTGACCTTTGAACCCCGTATCTTGCCCGAAGGGCTACAGGTGCGCTGTATTTCAGATACTCATTCACTGGAACTGCATAACGTCCTGTCGATAGAAATCAAAGGCCGTCTGTGGTGTGTCCCTTACCCTCTGGAGTTTCTGTTTCGCACCGATGTCGATCTGGAAAACGGCCGCTTCGATTTAAAAGATGTAGGGTAAACGATGAACCGTAAACTTTTAGAATATTACAACCGTGAACTGACCTATCTGCGCGAAATGGGAGCGGAGTTTGCGGAGAGTTATCCAAAAGTCGCAGGGCGTTTGGGCATGCAGGGCATTGACGTTGCAGATCCCTACATTGAGCGCCTGTTGGAAGGGGTCGCTTTCCTTACTTCGCGCGTGCAACTGAAGATGGATGCCGAATTTCCACGTTTCTCACAGCGGTTGCTGGAGATCATCTATCCCAATTATCTGGCACCCACGCCGTCAATGGCGATTGCAGAGATCCAGCCAGACAGTAATAAAGGTGACATCAGCACAGGGTTCCTGGTGCCAAGGGGAACCATGCTGGACAGCCAGATGTTAAAGAAAAATGGCGTCACCTGTAGTTATACGACAGCACATGACGTGAGATTGCAGCCGGTACGACTTAAGAATGTCGAACTGGGAGGAATTCCCGCCGATCTGCCATTAGCCAGCCTGGGGTTGCAGCATAATGGTGGTATCAGCGCACTACGCATCACATTGGAATGCTACGAAACCGTCACGCTGAATAACCTTAAACTCGATCAACTGACATTCTATCTGTCAGGAAGTGATATTCACGCTCAGCAACTGCAAGAGTTGATTATGCAGCATACCGTCGGTTTGCTCTGCCAAACGGTAGAGGCGCAACCGCAACGGCGGGTATTAGCACAACATCTGTTGCGCCAGGAAGGGTTCGAACCAGAACAGGCGCTGCTACCCAACGATCTGCGCAACTTTGATGGCTACCGATTGCTGCAAGAGTATTTCGCTTTCCCCGCCCGTTTTCAGTTCTTTAGCATCGCGGGTTTGCAACCGCTGTTGCAGAGTATTCCTGAAAGCAAAAAAGCACCTCGCGAGTTTGAAATAGTCTTGCTGCTGGATAAACAGGATGCTGCACTGGAGCGTGTAGTGGATTTGCATCATCTGGCGTTACATTGCACGCCAGTGATCAACCTGTTCCCTAAAACCGCTGAGCGCATCTCGATCAACGAAAAAAATCATGAATATCACTTAGTGGTGGATAACATTCGGCCACTTGACTATGAAATATTCTCAGTACAACGCTTGATAGGGAGTTCACGCGAAAAAAGGCAAGAACAGGAGTTTCGCCACTTCTACGCAACGAAAAGCAGCGATGATAATAATTATGGGGCCTATTTTTCACTGCGTCGTGAACAACGCCCCCTCTCTGAACGTGCACGTCGCTATGGAACACGTACTGGCTATATTGGTTCAGAAGTGTTTATTTCATTGGTGGATGAACATCAATCACCGTGGCACAGCGATCTCAAATACCTGAGTGCCGATGTGCTATGCACCAGTCGTGATCTACCGTTGGCCCTCTTGCAGCAGGATCAGGGGCATTTCGTGATGCCAGATTCACTCCCGGTCAGACAGGTATCGCTGAAGAAAGGCCCGACCTCACCCAGAGCTGCGTTGAGTGAAGGTATGATTACCTGGAACTTAATCAGCCAGTTACAGTTGAATTACTTAAGCCTGATGGATACCGATCCAGAGCAAGGTGCTGCCAGTCTGCGTCAGCTACTCAGCCTGTATGGTGATTTAAGTGAACCCACTATTGCCAAGCAGGTCAATGGGGTACGTTATTGCAATATAAGACCGGTATTCCGCAGAGTGCCAGAACCTGGGCCGATTGTCTTTGCCAGAGGCATTGCAATCGATCTCACCGTTGATGAACAGGCATTTTCGGGCGGTAGTGCTTATCTGCTTGGCAGCGTGTTGGAACGCCTGTTTGCACGGATGGTTTCCATTAACTCGTTCACGGAAATGACGTTGATCAGCCAACAGCGGGGGGAGATCGCCGAGTGGCAAGCGCGCATTGGCAAAAGGGCGCTGATATGAATGAGCCCCATGAGATTATCGAAACGGGTTCATTACCTTCATCAGGGCTTGCACCTATTAACTCACTCTCTCGTTTGCCAAATAATTTTTGGCAAACGCTGGAGAAAACGCCTTATCGATACGATTTGTTCCAGCTATTACGGCGGATTGATGCTCAAGGAGGGCAACCTTATCTGCTAGGGTGTGCCCCTCGACCACGTGATGATCTGCTGCGCCTTGGGCAAGAGCCCTCGTTGTCCTTTGCGCCTTCCACGTTGGCACAGGTGAATCCGCGTGCGGGATCATCTCTGTATGAGGTGTCGATCTTCAGTTTTGGCCTGTTTGGCCCTAATGGCCCATTGCCTTTACACATGACCGAGTATGTGTATGAGCGACTGCATCACCATCAGGATCGGACCCTGCTGGCATTTAGTAACTTGTTTCATCATCGATTGATCACACTATTCTACCGCGCCTGGGCGAACGCGCAGCCGACGGTTTCTCTTGATCGGCCTGACAACCGGCGATTTGATGAATATCTGTCCTGCCTGATGGGCATTGGCCTGCCAGCGCAGCGTGCGCGCGATAGCCTCAGTATGCATGCCAAGCACTTTATGGCGGGGCATTTAGTGCGCCATGGACGCGATCCCGAAGGGCTGGGCAAAATCCTGCAAGATTATTTCAACGTACCGGTGCGCATCATAGAAAACGTTCCACACTGGATACGGATAGAAAAACGTGAACAGGCTCGTTTGGGGGCAGGGCGGGGCGTCCCACGTTTAGGGGAGTCGGCATTTTTAGGGATCGCCATGCGCGACATTCAGCATAAATTCTGTATCGAGCTTGGCCCGATGTCCCAACAGGATTATGACCGTTTTTTGCCCGGTGCAGTGTTCAGCGAACGGTTACGTGATTGGGTACGCCAGTATGTGGGCATTGAGTTTGTCTGGGAGGTCCGGCTGATTTTGGCAAAAGATCGGTTGGACGGTATCCAACTCGGCGGCACGCAGCAATTGGGGCTCAGTAGCTGGATGGAAAATCCCCATCGCCAAGATGATGTCAATGACCTGACGTACAGCCCAGAGCCCCTGGAAACACCTTTTTAATTATTCCTGTTGGAACCGTTCAGCGTTCCGCCATTCTTAGACCCGAGGAAAACCATGTCTGAAATCAGTCGTTCAGTGCTATTTGGCAAAATGGATCGCCTGTTATTCACTTCATTGGAAAGTGCAACGGCTTTTTGCAAACTGCGTGGTAACCCCTATGTTGAGCTGGTGCACTGGCTGCATCAGTTGATGCAATCCCCTAATGGGGATTTGCAGCAGATTATGCAACATTTCTCCCTTAATGAAACTCGCTTAACACAAAACATCATTGAGGCACTGGATCGGCTACCGCGCGGTGCCAGTTCGGTCTCCGATCTGTCAGAACACATCGACAGCGCCGTTGAACGCGCCTGGGTTTATGGTTCGCTGAAGTTTGGAGCCAATCAGATTCGCACCGGGCATCTGCTCATCGGTATTTTAAATACCTACAGTTTGCGTCACTTGTTAAAAAGCATCTCGGCACAATTCGATATGATTAATGTCACATTGCTGACCGATCAATTTATGACGATCGTCGCCAACTCCAGTGAGAACCCGCAGGAACAAGAAGTACTGGAGTCCGCTGCTCCTTCCGCCAGCGGCAGTGTGTTGGCACAGTGTGCACAAGATATGACGGAGCGCGCGCGCAAGGGGGAAATTGACCCGGTTAGCGGGCGTGACGAAGAGATCCGTCAGATTATCGATATTCTGATGCGTCGTCGCCAGAACAACCCTCTGCTGACCGGCGAGGCTGGCGTGGGTAAAACAGCCGTGGTTGAAGGGTTGGCCCTGCGTATTGTGGCGGGTGATGTTCCGCCACAATTGCGCGATGTCCGGCTTTACCTGCTGGATATTGGCATACTGCAAGCCGGAGCGGGGGTAAAAGGCGAGTTTGAAAAACGCCTGCAAGCCTTGATCAGCGAAGTGCAGTCCAGCCCGATTCCGATCATTTTGTTCATTGATGAAATTCACACGCTAATTGGTGCAGGTGGTGCGCAAGGAACCGGCGATGCCGCCAACCTGTTAAAGCCTGCGTTGGCGCGTGGCCAGTTGCGCACCATCGGCGCGACGACTTGGTCAGAATATAAAAAATACATCGAAAAAGATCCAGCGCTGACCCGTCGATTCCAGGTGGTGCAGGTACAGGAACCCAGCGAAGAAAAAGCCTTGCTGATGTTACGCAGCACTGTCAGCCCGTTGGAACAACATCACCGCGTTCTGTTGCTGGATGAAGCCATTGATGCTGCGGTGCGCCTTTCTCACCGCTATATTCCAGCACGTCAGTTACCGGATAAGGCGGTGGCATTACTCGATACCGCCTGCGCACGAGTGGCAGTCAGCCAACATGCTGAACCGGCTCAGGTGGAGGATTGTCGCCACCGGATTGAAGCATTACACATTGAACAGGGCATTGCTTCGCGTGAAGCCAAAATGGGCATTGGCAACCTAGCGCGCCCGGCGGAGATTGCAGCACAACTGGTGGAATTGGGCGAACGGTTATCTCAATTGACCGAGCGCTGGCAACGGGAGTTAGACCTGATCCAACAAACGATCGACCTACGTGCTCAATTGCATTGGCAACAACATGAAACGGCAGAGAACGCTCTTGAACAAACAGCAGCTTCTGAAGAGGAATTGCGTGCCCAACTGGCAGAGTTACAAAAACAGCTGGATGAGGTGCAAGGGGAAACGCCACTGATCTTCGCCGCTGTTGATGCCAATATTGTTGCAGCAGTCGTCTCCGACTGGACTGGGATCCCCCTGGGCCGTATGGTAAAAAATGAGATTGAAGCCGTATTACAACTCTCCGATACGCTGAGCCAACGCATTATTGGCCAACGCCATGCGCTGGAACTGATCGCCCATCGGGTTCGCACCTCACGCGCCCGTTTGGACGATCCCAATAAACCCGTTGGTGTATTTTTGCTGGCGGGGCCTTCGGGCGTCGGTAAAACAGAAACCGCATTGGCATTGGCCGAGACGCTCTATGGTGGAGAGCAGAATGTGATTACCATCAATATGAGTGAGTTTCAGGAGCCGCATACCGTATCGACCCTGAAAGGTGCACCGCCGGGCTACGTGGGTTATGGCGAAGGTGGGGTCCTGACCGAAGCGGTGCGCCGACGGCCTTACAGCGTGGTGCTGCTGGACGAGATCGAAAAGGCGCATCCAGACGTGCATGAGATTTTCTTCCAGGTATTTGATAAGGGTTGGATGGAGGACGGTGAAGGGCGACATATCGATTTTCGTAATACCATCATCATTCTTACGTCTAACATTGGCAGCGAGTTGATAACTGCTCTGTGTGCCGATCCTGAGTTGTTGCCAGAGCCCGTAGCGCTTGGCACTGCATTGCGTCCAGAATTGCTGTCAGCGTTTCCAGCCGCCTTGCTTGGACGCTTGCTGGTAGTGCCTTATTATCCACTGACAGATGAAATACTCGGTAATATCGTGCGTTTACAACTTGGCCGTATTCAGCAGCGTCTGGCAGAAAATCACGGTATTACCTGCACGTTTGACGACGAAGTGATTAATCAGATAGCGAGTCGCTGTATCGAGGTCGAGTCCGGTGGACGTATGGTGGATGCCATTCTCACCAACACTTTGCTACCACAAATAAGCACTACCCTGCTGGCGGCCAGTGCCAACGCCCAAAGCTACTGTCAGTTACATATTTCAATGCAGAACCACGAGTTTAACTGCCAATTTCAGGCATAGCGTCGGCCATCTGCATCGGTCATTTGATTACAGAGAATTGCCATTATGTCAGGTAACGGAATGATAAAACCAAATTCAAACAGTCTGCCTATCGGCTATCGTTTCAATGAGTTTGAGATCAAAGAAGTCATTGGTGAAGGTGGGTTTGGTATCGTGTATCGAGCTTACGATCACCAACTAGAGCGCATTATTGCCATCAAAGAGTACATTCCCTCCTCGTTGGTCATTCGTAATGAAGATTTAACGCTCAGCCTGCGTGGTGAGCGTTTTAGCCGCACCTTCCAGGTTGGCCTTAACAGTTTTATTCAGGAAGCACGGTTGCTCGCTCGCTTTTCTCACCCGGCACTGCTCAACGTGATGCGTTTTTGGGAAGAAAATGGCACAGCCTATATGGGTATGCAGTTTTATACGGGAACGACATTGAAAAAATTCCGGGTTCAGCACCCGGAAAAAATCAACGAAGCCTGGATCCGTAATATGCTGCCCACCTTACTCAGTGCGATTAATACCATCCATCAGGAAGGCTATCTGCATCGTGATATCTCACTGGATAATATCCAGATTCAGGAAAACCAGTTGCCGGTTTTGCTGGATTTCGGTTCCGCGCGCAAAGAGATTGGTAATCTGTCTGATGAAACAGAGATCATGCTCAAACCCGGTTTTGCCCCAATTGAGCAATACACGGAAAATAGCGATGGTGAACAGGGGCCATGGACCGATATTTATGCATTCGGGGCAGTGTTGCATACTCTGATCATGGGTACCCCGCCACCGGTCAGCGTTGTGCGCAGTATCGAAGATAGTTACCAACCGTTGACCGAACGTCGTCCGAAAGGCTATTCGTTAGATCTGTTGGATGCGATTGATCGTGCATTAGCATTAAAACCCGAGGATAGGCCACAAACCATCGGTGAAATGGCTGAACTCTTACACCTGTCTATTGCCAGCGAGCATGAGATCGCAGGGGCTCAGCCTGCGGCAAACAGCCTGATACCCGTTGTGATGCCACAAGTCGTTAACGAAACACGCGACATAAAGCGCTTGCGTCCATTCATATTCGGTGCAGGTATGGCAGCCGTGCTCATTGCAGGGCTCATCATCTGGTTTAACAGTGGTTCGTCTTCCGTTATCACGCCAATAGCGAACAACACATTAACTACACAAGCCCCAGAACCGCAATCTGTAGCCACAACACCCGCACCAGCAGCACCTGCCACTCCCGCTCTTACCTCTGTTGCTGTAGTGTATTTTAAACTCCAATCGGGTGAAGAACTGAGAATTAACGGTGAGAAGCAACATGTTACACCAGACCAAAATGGCTTTGTTCATCTGAATTTGGCCACAGGGCAATATCTGGCAGAAGTGCTCACGGCTAAAAACCAGTACCAGAAAAAGTTCACTGTCGAACAGGCGGGGACATGGTTAATTAATCCATAGATGTAATGACCCGGGTAATCCATCATAATTCCCTGACAGTTTCCTCTCGCAACTTTGATGAATGTCATAATATCCTGTGCCGATTTTCTGCAGAGTGTGCGGTATTCATCAGCCATAGTTGTGCTGAAACAAAATAATTAAGTTGAGGGTTTATGTTAGAACTTCTAATTGGTGTGGTGGTAGCGGCTGGTGTCGGGCGTTACATCATCAAAGGGTATTCGGCCACCGGGGTGCTGATGGTTGGGGGGCTGATGCTGTTGACGATCAGCGCCCTGATGGGCAAAAACGTGTTGCCCGCCAGCGCCACGTCAACCGGTTGGCAGGCCACCGATATTTTTGAGTATGTGAAGATTCTGCTGATGAGCCGTGGTGGCGATCTCGGCATGATGATCATGATGCTGTGTGGCTTTGCGGCTTACATGACCCACATTGGTGCCAACGATGTGGTGGTAAAGCTGGCCTCGCGTCCGTTGCAGATGATCAACTCCCCTTATTTATTGATGATCGCCGCCTACTTTGTTGCCTGCCTGATGTCATTGGCGGTGTCTTCTGCCACAGGGTTGGGGGTGTTGCTGATGGCAACGCTGTTCCCGCTGATGGTGAATGTGGGGATCAGCCGTGGCGCTGCGGCGGCTATTTGTGCCTCCCCGGCGGCTATAATTCTTTCACCGACTTCTGGTGATGTGGTGCTGGCAGCCAAGGCGGCGGAAATGCCGCTGGTTGATTTTGCCTTCAAAACCACGCTGCCAATCTCGATCGCCGCTATTGTCTGCATGGCGATTGCTCATTTCTTCTGGCAACGCTATCTCGACAACAAGAATAACGAACAGCATCATATTGTCGATGTGAGTGAAATCACGACTCACGCACCGGCTTTCTACGCCATTCTGCCGTTTACACCGATCCTGGGTGTGCTGGTGTTTGATGGTAAATGGGGCCCTGAGCTGCATATCATCACCATTCTGGTGATTTGCATGTTCCTGACTGCGGTGATTGAGTTTGTCCGTAGCTTCAACGCCAAAACCGTGTTTACCGGTCTGGAAGTGGCTTACCGTGGCATGGCGGATGCGTTTGCCAGCGTAGTTATGCTGCTGGTTGCAGCTGGTGTCTTTGCACAGGGGTTGAGTACCGTTGGGTTTATCAGTGGGTTGATTGGTTTGGCACAGTCGTTCGGGACCGGCGGGATTATCATGATGCTGGTTCTGGTGATCATTACCATGCTGGCAGCAATGACGACCGGTTCGGGTAATGCTCCTTTCTACGCGTTTGTTGAACTGATCCCGAAACTGGCCGCACAGATGGGGATTAATCCGGCTTATCTGGTGATCCCGATGCTGCAGGCTTCAAATCTTGGTAGAACATTATCACCGGTTTCCGGGGTAGTCGTGGCGGTGGCCGGGATGGCGAAAATCTCCCCGTTCGAAGTGGTGAAACGGACTTCGGTGCCAGTTATTGTCGGGTTGATTGTAGTGGTGGTAGCGACAGAACTGCTGGTTCCGCTGCGCTAAGAGTTCCTTCATCCCTGGGGGAGGGAGGAACACTGGGCTACTGCCCTCCAGCGAGAGAGGGCAGTAGAATTCAGACTTCGTCGTCTTCACGTATCACTAGCGGCGTGATTTTTACCTTCATAATTCGGTGGCTGCTGATTTGCAGTGGTTCAAACAGATAGTCACCGATCTGCAATTGCTCACCTTCTCGTGGAATACGCTGGCAATACTCCATCAGTAAACCCGCTAGCGTATGATATTCACGCTTTTCTTCTATCGGCAGCGGCACATACAGCACCAGATCTTCCAGCGGCATGTGACCATTGGCGATCCAACAGCCATCGGCGGTTTGCTGGATGTCGTGGCGTGCGTCTATCTCTTCGTCAGCTTCTGGCAAGTTACCGGCGATGGTTTCCATAACGTCTGTCAAGGTAACCACCCCCTCAATAGAACCAAACTCATCGACGACAAAGGCGAAATGCGTTTTGGCCTGGCGGAATTGCTCCAAGGCAGAAAGCAGCGTTAGTTGCTCTGGGAAGATTAGCGGCTGGCGCACCAGTGACCGCAGATCCAGCGAGTCTTGCTGCAACTGCTGCTTTAAAACGTCGATGGTGTGGATCACTCCCAACGGCTCATCGCTAGCGTTATCTTCTTTTACCACGATGCGGGTGTGCTGGTTTTTGCCCAGCATCTGCGTCAGCTTTTCTTGTGGATCGGTGAGCGCAAGGTATTCAACATCGTGCCGTGAGGTCATGATGCTGCTAACTGTTCGTTGCGCCATACCCAGCACGCGTTCGATCATATGGCGTTCTTGGCGGTTGAAGATCTCACCGCTTGTGCTGGTGCTGTCGGCCAACAGGTTAGCGGAATGGCTATCGACTTCCGCTTCTTCATGCTTGCCACTCAGCATGCGTAACACCGCTTCTGCGGTGCGTTCACGCAAGGGGCGAACCTTGGAAAGGAAGCGGCGTCGGTTGAACTGTGCGAGTTGGTTCAGTGCTTCGATCATCACTGAGAAACCAATGGCTGCGTAGAGATACCCTTTCGGAATGTGATAGCCGAAACCTTCTGCAACCAGGCTGAAACCGATCATCAGCAAGAAGCTGAGACACAAAATAACAATCGTGGGGTGAGCATTGACAAAACGGGTCAACGGCTTGCTGGCCAGCAGCATCAGGCCAATAGCGATACAGACGGCAATCATCATCACCGCGAGGTGATCGACCATCCCGATGGCGGTGATGACTGAGTCCAGCGAGAAGACGGCATCAAGCACGACAATTTGTGCGACGACGGGCCAAAAACGAGCCCCTTTACGCTGGCCGTGCTGTTCTTCGTCTTTACCTTCCAGCCGTTCGTTCAGTTCCATTGTCGCTTTAAACAATAGGAAGATACCACCGACCAGCATGATCAGATCCCGCCCACTGAACGGGTGGCCTGCTGCAGTGAACAGGGGCTTGGTGAGCGTCGCCAGCCATGAAATAGAGGCAAGCAGTGCCAAACGCATCAGCAGCGCCAGCAAAAGGCCGACAATACGAGCTTTATCTCTTTGTTTTTTTGGTAATTTCTCTGCCAGAATGGCGATAAATATGAGGTTGTCTATCCCCAGGACAATCTCCAGCACAACCAGGGTGGCCAGACCGGCCCAAATTGTTGGATCTGCGATCCATTCCATATGCCCAATTTCACCTTTATGTTCTACGGCTTATGCCGCAATGAGAATGATGAACGCAGGGAAAAGGGAATTCAACTGTAAATCGGTATAAATAGGACGCAGGAGAATAGAAAAGGCGAGTAACTAACCGTTATAATGGTTCATTGCCTGGTTGAACCTTGTTGCAAAAAAAATCAACCAACTTTCTTGTTCGCATGAGAAGTCTAAAAATTTCATTAAAATCAATGTGTTATTTTTATTGAAAACTGAAATAAAATGTGCGTAAAAAACAAAATAGTAGTCTTATTCTGAAAAGGCCTATACAGGTTTATCTAAGGCTTGTTTCAGTGGGTCAATAGTATAAGAATCTTGGTTCAAGAATCCTGTCGTTCTTTAGACGATGATAAGTGCCGCTACCCGGCAGGATGGGTATTGTCTCTTTATTATAGTGTGATTTATATCACATTAATTTTAGTGTAAAGCCCCAGATGCACCGTAAGGTGTGGTGATAATCGCATTTTCTTGATTAAAAACATCGTCTACAGTGCATTGGTAGCTGCAAGCCAAGGGCGGTAGCGTGTCAAAAGTCAGCATCATAAATTTGAGTTTTTCAGAACCTGATGATTTTAAATAAAAATATTAAACTCTCTTGCCTCACATTTTTTCTGGTTCTTTTACATTTATTTTTGTTTTTTGGTGGAACGAAACGATGCAAAAAAGATTAAAAGCCGTGATTCCCGTAGCGGGGCTGGGCACCCGCATGTTGCCTGCAACCAAGGCTATCCCGAAAGAAATGCTGCCGGTGGTTGATAAGCCATTGATTCAATACATCGTGAGTGAATGCGTTGCAGCGGGGATTAAAGATATTGTACTGGTTACACATTCATCTAAAAATGCAATTGAAAACCATTTTGATACCTCTTTTGAACTGGAGGCCGTGCTTGAGGCACGTGTAAAGCGTCAACTATTGGCAGAGGTGCAGGGGATTTGCCCGCCGGATGTGACGGTTATGCAAGTGCGGCAGGGGCAGGCCAAGGGTCTTGGCCATGCGGTGCTATGTGCTAAACCGATGGTGGGTGATGCGCCTTTTGTTGTGTTGTTGCCTGATGTGTTGCTGGATGATGCTACAGCCGACCTGCGTAAAGAGAATCTGGCCAAAATGATACAGCGTTTTGAGCAAACCGATTGTAGCCAGATTATGGTTGAACCTGTGCCCGAAGAGGATGTATTTAAATACGGCGTGGTTGATTGCGGTGGGGCAAAGTTGGCTGCTGGTGAAAGCACACCGATGACTGCAGTGGTCGAAAAACCTGCGCGTGATGCAGCCCCTTCTAATCTTGCGGTGGTAGGGCGCTATGTGCTTTCGGCCAATATTTGGCCGCTGTTGGAAAAGACGCCACCTGGAGCGGGTGATGAGATCCAGTTGACCGATGCTATTGCCATGCTGATGAAGCAGGAAACGGTTGAGGCATTCCATATGACCGGGAAATCGCACGATTGTGGCGACAAATTGGGTTATATGAAGGCTTTTGTGCAATATGGCCTGCGCCACCCGTCTGAAGGTGAGAATTTCACCCAGTGGCTGAAACAGACTCTTACCAGCAAGTGATAGCCAAGAGCGCTAGCATGATTTGAAGATTCAGAGAGGGTTATCATGGCTAAAATGTTGAAAGCAGTCATTCCTGTTGCTGGTTTGGGGATGCGCATGTTGCCAGCAACCAAGGCGATACCGAAAGAAATGTTGCCGATTGTCGACAAGCCGCTGATCCAATATATCGTCAATGAGTGCGTTGCCGCTGGGATTAAAGAAATTATTCTGGTGACGCATTCCTCCAAGAATGCGATCGAAAATCATTTTGACACCTCTTACGAACTTGAAGCCATGCTGGAAGCGCGGGTGAAGCGCCAACTGCTGGATGAAGTGAAGTCGATCACCCCACCGGGCGTCACCCTGATGCACATTCGCCAAGGGCAACCCAAAGGCCTGGGGCACGCGGTGCTTTGTGCCAAGCCGTTAGTGGGGGATTCCCCTTTTGTGGTACTGCTGCCAGACGTGCTGATAGATGATGTAAAAGCCGATCTGAAAAAAGACAACCTGGCACAGATGATTACGCGCTTCAATGAAACCGGTGCGAGCCAAGTGTTGGTACAGGCGGTGGATGAAAGCGTACTGCATAACTACTCGGTGGTTGAATGTGAAGCCAAGGCTTTGCAGCCTGGTGAAAGTTCGCTCATGACATCCATCATTGAAAAACCGAGCCGCGAGATTCAACTGAAATCTAACTACTCAGCCGTTGGTCGCTATGTGCTTGCTGCCGATATCTGGCCGATTCTGGAACAAACCAGGCCGGGGGCCTGGGGGCGCATCCAGTTAACCGATGCCATTGCAGAATTGCTGAAGCAAAAACCGGTAGAAGCCATGAAGTTAGTCGGGGAGTCGTTTAACTGCGGCGAGAAGCTGGATTATCTGCGGGCGTTTGTCACCTTTGGTTTGCGCCACCCGACGCAGGGCAAGGCATTCCGCGAGTGGGTAGAGAAATTGGGTCTGTAAATGTTTTATGTACTTTGACATTTACGAGTAGAAACAGACAGTTTGCAAAACCATTGGCACTATTAGCGACAATTATTCTCTCAAGACTGAGCCCGATAATTAGTTAGCAGTAAATTAAATGATTTAATTACCTCTAGCGAAAATAAATTATTTCATACGCAATAAGCTTTGTATTGGCATGTCGATATACTTGCCATACTTTGATTTTAAATGGATTTTTATTCTTGATGTTATAACGATTAGATCTTTTTTATTTCCATAAAAGCATGAAGCTACCAGGCACTTACGCTTAAGGTTTTTAGCTGGCAATGCCATTAGCCAAGAGCCGTAACCTGTCTGCATCATCTGGATTTTGAGTTATAACTATTTGATTATGGTGAGAAAGTGCAAGAGTCGATGGTGGTCTTCGTTGGCGCCTTCTTAATGCTGCTGGGGGCGAGAAAGGTCGCGTTTTATATTGGTTTAGTTGATAAACCCAGTGCCCGCAAAAAGCATGATGGCCATATTCCGCTGGTGGGGGGAGTATCGATTTATTTGGCATTGTGGGTGCTTTATGTGATGCACCCAGACTGGATGCCGCAATTTAGTCTTTACATGTTCTGTGCAACAATTTTACTGGTTGTTGGTGTATTGGACGATCGGTTTGATTTACCTGTTCTACCACGGGTGGGGGTTCAGGCCTTGGTTGCTGGTGCCATGATGTGGTCTGGGCTAGTTTTGACAAGCCTTGGCTATGTGACTACTGATATTGAACTGGCATTAGGGGTATTTGGTTATTCTGTAACGTTACTCGCGGTGTGGGGTGCCATCAATGCTTTCAATATGGTTGATGGTATTGATGGCCTGCTTGGCGCGTTGTCTTGTGTTACGTTTGGTGCACTAGCAGTAATGTTCCAGCTAGGTGGCAACATGGAACTGGCCAAATGGTGCGTGTGCTTGTTGGTCGCATCGCTGCCGTACATCATGCTAAACCTTGGCTTCCCGATGGGAAGGCGATTCAAGGTGTTTATGGGCGATGCGGGTAGCACGCTGATTGGCTTTACTGTTATCTGGTTGTTGGTGTTGGCTACTCAGGGTGATAAAGCTGTGATGCGGCCAGTATCTGCTCTGTGGCTGATTGCGGTACCATTAATGGATATGGCTGCGATCATGGTGCGCAGGATCCGCAGAGGAGATAGCCCATTTAAACCTGACCGTGAGCACTTGCACCATATTTTGATGAGAGCTGGCTTGGGTCCACGGCAAACACTGTTGGCGATTGTTGCTTTTGCTGCGTTGCTAGCGACTATTGGTATTATTGGCGATAGGGCCCGGGTTCCTGAATTGCTGATGCTGGTGGGATTTTTGGTTGTTTTTGCAGCTTATTTTTGGTCTATTATTCGGGTTTGGAAAATTTTGACTTGGATCCGAAAGCCAGGCCATAAGCAAGGGATGAGCGAAATCGGAAACACACCTTCAAACAAGTGATTAACTGCATTGTGTGATAGGTGGTTTACTCTTTACTGAGTTGTTTTCCGTTCATAGAGCTCGAATGTTAGATTGGATTGCTTTCCTTATAATAGTGAATAATTGGATGACAAAAGTTACGTTTAAGCTGGTATCCGTACTGATATCAGCAAGTTTCATCAGTGGATGTACTGTGGTGCCTGGTTCACATCTATCGGCTTCAGGTAAAACAGTTGTAAAGCAATCCGATGCAGATTTTAACATTGACAAACTGGTCAATGTTTACCCAATGACGCCGCAGTTGATCGAAAAAATGCGACCAGCAGTGGTTGTAGCGCAGCCGAACAAAGATCTAGAAGCTGAGCTGAAAAATTACGAATATCGTGTTGGGATTGGCGACGTGCTGATGGTGACGGTGTGGGATCACCCTGAGTTGACAACTCCGGCGGGGCAATACCGTAGTGCCAGCGACACCGGTAACTGGGTTAATGCAGATGGCACCATTTTTTACCCCTACATTGGCAAGCTTAAAGTAGCAGACAAGACAATGTCTGAGATCCGGACTGAGATCGCCAGCCGTTTGGCGCAATATATTGAAAGCCCACAGGTGGATGTGAGCATTGCTGCTTTCCGTTCGCAAAAGACTTATGTAACAGGCGAAGTGGCTAAATCTGGCCAACAACCTATTACCAACGTGCCGCTAACAGTGATGGATGCAATTAACGCTGCAGGTGGCCTGACCGAAAATGCGGATTGGCGCAACGTAGTGTTAACCCACGATGGCAAAGAGAAGCGAATCTCCCTTCAAGCGCTGTTACAGAAAGGCGACCTGACCGAAAACCACCTGCTGTACCCTGGTGACATTCTTTACATCCCACGTAATGATGACCTGAAAGTGTTTGTGATGGGTGAAGTTAAGAAACAGACCACGTTGAAGATGGACCGCAGTGGTATGACTCTGACTGAGGCATTGGGTAATGCAGAAGGGATGGACCAGGCAATGGCTGATGCTACTGGGGTGTTTGTGATTCGCTCCTTGCGCGGTAGCGAAGGTAAGAAACTGGCGAATATCTACCAGTTGAATGCTTCAGACGCCAGTGCTTTAGTGATGGGTACCGAGTTCCAGTTGCAACCTTACGATATTGTTTATGTTACCACTGCACCGTTAGTGCGTTGGAATCGCGTGATCAGTCAATTGGTGCCGACAATTACTGGGGTTAATAATATGACTGAATCCGCGCGCTGGATAAGGAATTGGCCGAACTAATATGTTTAATTCAATTCTTGTGGTCTGTGTTGGCAATATTTGCCGCTCCCCAACCGGGGAGCGGTTGTTGAGAAATCTCTTGCCAGAGCGAAAGATTGATTCAGCTGGGATTAGTGCCTTGGTTGGTGAGCCAGCTGATGCGAGGGCGGCAGAAGTTGCTGAGCAATATGGTCTTTCATTAGCTGGGCATAAAGGGCAACAAATTACTGCAAGTATGTGTCATGAATATGATTTGATTTTGGTGATGGAGAAAAAACATATTGAAGCAGTTTGCCAATTAGTTCCTGAAGTAAGAGGCAAAGTTATGTTGTTTGGGCATTGGTTTAATAAATGTGACATTACTGATCCTTATCGCCAAAGCCGAGAGGCATTTGAGTTTGTTTATCGTCTTCTTTATGAGTCCGCCCAAAAATGGGGCGGTGCTTTAAGTCGCTAGTTAGCTAGGGTTTATAATGTTAGAGAAAAATAGAATAAATATTAGCAGAAGTGAAAAGAACGATGAGGTTGATCTGAAGCGTTTATTTGGAGAGGTTCTAGATAATCGATGGTTGATAATAGCTGTCACTTCAGTCTTTTTGACGTTGGGGGTATTATATAGTTTATTAGCAACCCCTATATACCGTGCTGATGCGTTAGTGCAGGTAGAGCAAAATTCTGGGAATTCATTGCTAAAGAATATTAATCAAATGTTGCCAAATGGACAGCCAGATTCAGCTCCAGAGATTGAGTTGCTTAAATCTAGAATGATTTTAAGTAAAACTGTTGAGGATTTAAATTTAGATACTGTGATAGAGCAGAAGTATTTTCCTGTTTTTGGTAAAATATTTGTACGTTTGACTAAAGAGCCGGCTGGAAAAATTGCTATATCTAGATTAGTGCTCCCTGACGAATGGGGGGATGACCCTACAATCGAGGTAATCATAAACGATGGTAAGCACTTTAGTGTAAACAGAGATGAGGCGATTTTTGCAGAGGGTATCATTGGTACTTTATTGAGAAAAGGCGATTTTTCTATACTTATTAGTGATGTGAATGCAAAAGCAGGTACGTCTTTCTTTGTCACTAAAGTTCCAGAGTTGAAGGTTATTAACTCTATCTTAGATGTATTTAATGTTCAGGACAAAGGTAAGAATACTGGAGTATTGGGACTAAGTTATACTGGCAGTGACCCTATATTAAATCAGAAAATATTGAATAGTATTACCAACAATTATCTTGCACAAAATGTTGAAAGAAAATCTGAAGAAGATGCCCGAAGCTTGGAGTTTTTAAGAGGTCAGTTACCAAAGGTACGCAATTCACTTGATGCTTCAGAGAATTTGTTGAATAAATATCGTCAACAGAATGATTCTGTTGATCTTTCTTTAGAGGCTAAATCTGTACTGGATTCTATCGTCTCTGTTGATGCTCAATTGAATGAGCTTACGTTTAAAGAGGCGGAAATATCGAAATTATACACGGTGGAACATCCGTCATATCGTGCTCTTTTAGAGAAAAAGAAAGTTTTGGAAGATGAAAGAGACAAATTGAACAAACGAGTGAGCTCGATGCCTAAAACTCAGCAAGAGATTTTGCGGCTAAGCCGAGATGTACAGTCAGGCCAAGAGATTTATATGCAGTTGTTGGCTAAAGAGCAGGAATTGAGCATATCCAAGGCTAGCACGGTGGGCAATGTGCGGATTATTGATCAGGCGGTAACTCAGGATATTCCTGTGCAACCCAAGAAAGTGATAATAATTAGCTTGAGCTTGATATTGGGTGTGATGTTATCTATAGGTTATGTTTTAATACGCTCATTTCTTTATAATGGTATAGAAAGCCCCGAACAGCTAGAGGAGTTAGGAATCAATGTTTACGCTAGTGTCCCTTTATCTGAATGGCAACGTAAACAGGATCTCACTCTCGCAAATAAAAGAAAAACTAAAAAAACCACTCCTAATGATACAAGTCTACTTTTGACATATGGTAATCCTGCTGATCTAGCTGTTGAGGCAATTAGGAGTTTGCGAACTAGTTTGCACTTTGCGATGATGGAGGCTAAAAATAATATTTTAATGATTTCTGGAGCTAGCCCTGGGATTGGTAAAACTTTTATCAGTGCAAATTTAGCTGCAGTAATAGCGCAAAGCGGTCTCAAAGTTTTATTCATGGATTGTGATATGCGAAAAGGATATGCACATGAACTACTAGGGGGAGACAGTCGGTATGGTTTATCTGATGTGCTTTCTGGCAAATTAAATGCTCAAAGTGCAATTCAAAAAACTAAATATGATAATTTTGATTTTATAGCGCGTGGTCAAAACCCACCTAATCCTTCTGAGTTATTGATGCACAACCGCTTTACTGAATTGCTAGAGTATGTCGGGGAGGAGTATGACATAGTGTTAGTAGATACACCACCTATCCTTGCTGTAACTGATGCAGCAATTATTGGTAAGTTAGCCGGTACTGCTTTGATGGTTGCTCGCTTTGAGATAAATAGTCCTAAAGAAGTGGATGTTAGCATTAAGCGTTTTGAGCAAAATGGTGTTGATATTAAAGGAGTTATTCTTAACGCTGTTTTACGCAAGTCATCAAATTATTTTGGCTATGGTTACTATCATTATGAGTATAAATCTGGAGCTTAACATTATTAAACCAATAATATCAGTTATAAAGAAACTGTTTTAATAAAATAGCTTTATTTGAAAGTGAATGAGATGAGAGTTAGTTGCTGATAAATTACATGACTGTTATGATTAGATGTTTAGGATTAGTCATTAATTGACAGCAACTAATTGAAAAGTTGGATCCTAATGTATTAAATAGACATTGACTATACTATGTTCTCCACACAAATTGAAGTTTTTAGATTAATCACTTATTTTTCTAGCAATTATATTCAGCGTTTGAGTATGTCCTATGGTTTCAACCATGAATGTGGTAATTTTAATATATCTAAGTAGTATGTGATTAAAAAATTTTTTTAGAAAAATACAATATGTTTCGCATTCTAAATTTTTTAAAGGTGACAAGTGTTCAAAATATGTTCATGCGATTGATTGCTAGGAGTCGCTATATAGATACATTATTGGGAAATAACTGAGTTTACAATAAGTATTCGACTTTTGGTTTTAGATGCAGGTTACCTATATGCTATAGGGCGTAATTTTTGAATTTCATTATTTTAAAATCTTATGATTTTTATTTTAACAGAAGCCGAGCCTTTTTCTAAAAGACCTTGTAGCTATACAGCTAGATGATTACATTTTTGACGATTAAAGTAACCTTATTCAATGCATTTTATGGGTTGATAATTTTAGCGTAGTCATATTTTTGTTTATGAATTCTATTTTCTGCTTTTAGTTAGGCCACTTAGTTATTATCTCATATAATCTTTATGTTTAAGGTTGAAATATATAGCGCGATGCAAAATTTAAAAGATAAGACAAAAAAAAGTTTGCAATGGAGCGCAATTGAGCGTTTTTTCACACAAGCTTTTCAATTAGGTATAACTTTAGTTCTTGCCAGAATATTAGGGCCTTCTGCATTTGGACTGGTAGGCATGCTAACTATATTTATAGCTATATCAAATGTTTTGATTGATAGTGGTTTTAGTTCGGCGCTAATTCGCAAAAAGGATCATTGTAATAATGACTTGATTACTGCATTTTACTATAATATTTTGATGTCCGCAGTTTGTTATCTCATATTATTTTTCATTGCGCCATATGTTGCGAATTTTTATCATCAAGATGAATTGAAATATATCTTGAGATCTCTAGGAGTAGTTGTCTTAATTAATCCTTTCATGTTTATTCCAAGGCTAAAGTTAACACTGGCAATGGATTTCAAAACACAAGCTAAAATTTCTATTACTAGCGTGTCAATAGGTGGCTTAATAGCGATTGTCATGGCTATGTTAGGTTATGGTGTGTGGTCGCTAGTGTTTCAGATGATAATTTCAACAGTCTGTTCAGTGTTATTGTTCAATCTATTTTCTCCATGGTTCCCTCGGGGACAAATAACAAAAAATTCATTTGATTATTTATTTGACTTTGGAGGTAAGTTATTAATATCTAGCCTATTGGATGTTATATATAATAATCTATATTTAATTATAATCGGGAAAAAATTTAGCCCTGCTATTGTAGGACAATTTACGCAAGCTAACCAGTTAGCTAGTGTGCCAGCAATGACGTTAACGGGTATTATCCAGAGGGTAACTTACCCTATGTTTAGTCATTTACAAGACAAGACAGATAGGTTGGAAAGCCTTTTTTTCCTAACGCTAAGAATGGCTGCAGTATTTATATTTCCTCTTATAATTGGTGTCGCTATTATTGCAAAGCCGTTGATGACTTTATTGTTGGGCTCACAGTGGCAAGATGCAGCTAATTTGTTAAGCATTTTATGCATAGGTTATATGCTTTATCCTATTCATGCTATTAATTTAAATTTATTGCAAGTAAAAGGGCGTAGTGATTTATTTTTAAAATTGGAGGTTGCAAAAAAAATAATCGGAGTAAGCATCCTACTTATTACTATGCCATTTGGATTGCTAGCAATGTGTGTAGGTTTTTGTATTACATCTTATGCGTCATTGTTTCTTAATACTTACTATACAGCTAAATTGACTAAAATCAGTCAATGGCAACAATGTAGAAAATTACTGCCTATTTGGTTGGCTGCGGTATTCTCTGCTTTTATTGGTTACATCTTGGGTTTATATTTACATGAGGTTTTATGGCTACAAATTATAATAACACTAGCCGTTGCCATATTATGTTATACAGCCTATCTGCTTTTTTTGCAGAGACAATTAACACAAAAATTATTATCAATATTGCGTAGTTAAATATATAGTCTCATATAAAATTATTAATTAGTGTGATGAAGCGGTTTAGCTTTAATTAGCCGTGACATAAATACAGTACGAACGTTAAATGAAGATTTCATCGTTAAGGGGCATATGTTCAATTAATAGAGTTTTTTTAATGAAGAGGGAATTATTTTTATATAATTGAATAAGGCTAGGGGCGTAGATCATTCTACGAATTAATCTTTCAAAGCGGGAGATCGAGTCGGACTGCTACACTAAATAACTTTGCATATTACCGCTCCACTTTAGCCAACCTGTGTTGGCTATCGGGGAAAGGCGAGGCTGCATTCATAAACTATTTTACCTGGCCCAGTAACTGCCACATATATCGACACTGATGGTTTCGCGTTATCGTTTCGTGTAACGATAACCACAACCGTTCTATTGGGTTCAGCCAAGGCGAATAGGTTGGCAGGAATAACAGCCGGAACTTTTTGTTCTTCTCCAGCCAGCGCTCTACTTTACGGCTTTTGTGGATAATGTAGTTATCAACGATCAGGGTGATAGTTTTCGCTCGCCGATATGTGCAGCGTAACGTCTCTAATAGACTGATAAATAGTTCAGAATTCTTACTGATGCCGCTGACGTAGTGGACTCGTCCCGTACCTGAGTGCAGCGCACCAGTTAGGTAATGCTTTTGGTTCTGTCCCGATGTAGCGATGCGCTTCTGCTGTCCTTTGGGCATCCAGTCTGCGCCGATTTTAGGGTTCAGGTCGATATCGACTTCATCTTGATAAAACACAGGATGCACTGTCTGCTCCTGAGCTAGCGTCCGTTCAATAGAGTGCCGCTTTTCCTCATAATGTGGATCTTTAATTTTCAACGTTGGCGCGGTTCTGCACCAGACAATATCTGCCTGGCTCAGGTATCGGTATAAGGTGATAGAATGGAGTTTTACACTAAAAAACTGGTTGACAATGAGCGCCAACAACTCAGTGCTCCAATGGGAACGCAGCCAACCAAAATTGTGTGGAGAACGTTGTACCAACAATGGCAGGATGCGCCAGGATGTACGCGACTGGCCACCGACGAGCACGTCCGGGCTTGAGGCTTTTTAGTCCTTCAATACCCTGTAAAGTAAACCAATTTATCCATCTTCCGACGGATGAACGCGCAGCACAGAGCAATCTGGCTACCTCGGAAACGGTCATTCTTTGATGTAAAATCAGCATGGCGATGAGCCGCCTAGTATGATTTTTGTCACGGGTCTGTCGGGCTTCTTTACGCATCAGTTGTTGTTCTTCATCAGGAATTGCTGCTATGATCGGCATCGCTCAGTCCGGTGAGTGATTTGGGATATTTGGCAATTGAGCAGATCGCACAAACTAGGCTGAGTTCCTTTCAAGTAATCTACTATTTGGCGAAGTTATTTAGATATGCCAAATGAATATTTTATCTGTCAAATATCTGCCCTTTATTTTTCTTTGCCATAGCTTTTTATCATCATTAACTATCATTCAGAATCAGACATATCATCTAGTGAGATATTAAACCAGACATACTTTAAAGTATGTTGACATGGGTTTAAAACGTTTATAATGTGGTTTGATTTATAATTTCAAACTTGAATTTAACTTTGTTAAAATACTATATTTAATTAGTATTGGGATTTTATATGAGTAAGAAAAATATTCCTGTTACACAACCATTTTTGCCTGAACTTAATGAATTTATACCTTATTTGGAAAGGATATGGGAAAATCGGTGGCTCACCAACAATGGTCCGTTTCATCAGCAATTAGAAAGTGAACTTTGCAATTACTTAGGCGTTGAATATATATCATTGTTCAACAATGCTACTATTGCATTAATTACTGCTTTACAAGCAATGCGAATTAGTGGAGAAGTAATTACCACTCCTTATTCATTTGTAGCTACAAGTCATTCAATTTTATGGAATGGTCTAGAACCAGTTTTTGTAGATATAGATCCTAATACATTTAACATCGATGTTGAAAAAATAGAGCAAGCAATTACCCCACGAACTACAGCAATTTTACCTGTACATTGCTATTCAAATCCATGTAACGTTGAGGCTATTAAAAAAATAGCTGACAATTATGGACTAAAAGTTATCTATGATGCTGCTCATGCGTTTAATATTAAATATAAAGGGGAAAGTTTACTCAAGTGGGGAGATCTGTCCATTTTAAGTTTTCATGCTACGAAAGTGTTTAACACTTTCGAAGGTGGGGCAATTATAAGTCCTGATTTAAAGACTAAACAACGAATAGATCATTTGAAAAATTTTGGCATTACGGATGAGCTAACTGTTGTTGCTCCTGGTATTAATGGGAAAATGAGTGAGGTTAATGCTGCTTTTGGCTTAGTACAACTTAAACATATTGACAAGGTAATGCAATTGAGGAGAAATATCGACTTTCGCTATCGAGCTTCTCTAGCTGAAGTTAAAGGTATTACTTTGTATCAGCATGACATAAATGCTGACAGTAACTTTTCTTATTTTCCAATTTTAGTTGAGAATAATTATCCTCTTAGCCGCGATGAGTTATATGAAAAACTTAAGGAAAATCATATTTTATCACGTCGTTATTTCTACCCCTTAATTAGCAATATGCCAATGTATCGCGGATTGCCAAGCTCGCAAGCAAGTCGCTTGATTAATGCGAATGAGGTTTCTAGCAAAGTACTTTGTTTACCAATTTATCACGAATTAGGGGTTGATGAGCAAGACTATATTATAAACTTGATCAAGGGGATGTGATAACATGGCTTTTCTAACTGAAGAACAGTTAAAAAATATTGGATTTGCTTCTTTTGGGGTAAATGTATTAATTTCTGATAAAGCTTCAATTTATGGTGCTAGTCGTATCAAAATTGGTAGCAATGTGCGTATAGATGATTTTTGTGTTTTATCTGCCGGTTGTGGAGGAATTGAGATCGGTAACTATATACATATTGCTATATATAGTTCGTTAATCGGAGGCGGTAAGATAACGGTTTCTGATTTTTGCAACATATCATCAAAAGTAGCTATTTATTCTAGTAATGATGATTATAGTGGTGAGTATATGACAAATCCTATGGTTCCTAGTGTGTTTACTAATGTTACAAATGATATGGTTTTTTTGGGAAAACACGTCATTATTGGAAGTGGTTCATTAGTATTACCAGGTGCTAGTTTATATGAAGGGGTTGCGATAGGGGCTTTTTCTCTTGTGACAAAAGATTGTGAAGCCTTTAACATATATGCAGGTGTGCCAGCAAAAAAAATTAAGAGAAGGGAACAAAAACTACTAGAGTGTGAAAGTGAGCTGGTAAAAAAAAATCACATAGAAATCGGTTCGAGGTGAGATATTTTGTTTAAATTAACAGAAGCTCAGATTATGTCTAATTGGTCGATTGAGGAACCTATTGGTGTTAGTATATGTTGCATTACATATAAGCAAGAAAAATATATAAAACAAGCCATTGATAGTTTTTTGATGCAAAAGACTACGTTTCCTTTTGAGATCATTATTGGTGAGGACCATGGAAAAGATAATACGCTAACCATACTAAATGAATATCAGCAAAAATATCCAAGACTAATTAGAGTGATTACTTCTGATGATAATATTGGTGCGAACTCCAATCTTTTAAGGGTTTTTCATGCAGCAGAGGGAAAATATATAGCTGTTTGTGAAGGTGATGATTATTGGTGCAATGAAAATAAAATTCAAGTTCAATTTGATAAGCTAGAGGCAGATTCCTCTATATCAATTTGTGTGCATTCGGCAAAGTTATTGAAAGATAATAATTTGCATAATGGTTTTAAAATGTCAATTAAAGAAAGTTTCTTTGATGTCAATGACGTTATTAACTGCAATAAACAGTATTCTCCAACAGCATCGTATTTCTTTAAAAGATCAAATATAGGAGTTCTGCCTAATTGGTTTAGCGAAGCGCCTATAGGTGATTTCTTTATTGAGGTATATATGCTATCTCAAGGGAAAGGGTGTTTTTTATCCGCGGAAATGGCTGTTTATAGAGTTGGCTCTGATAATTCATGGTCATCGAGTATAAATGAAAATATTCAAAAGTATATACAAACACAAGAGAGGATTGTTAATTATACAAATAAAATAGTTACTGATTTCCCTAATCAAGAGATAGAAATTAATGACAGAGTGATGAATATTTATCTTTCCATTATGAAAAGATGTATTCTTTGTGGCGTTGATGACATAGTATATACTTATCGTTCTAAGTATCATTCTTTAAAAAAACATATAATTTTGAAAAATGAGATTGTGCTGTTCTTATTTAATTTCCCTAAGATGCTTAGATTTTTACATAGATTTAAAAAGCCCTTTAATAAGAATTTTTGGTAGAAGAGAGTGTATAATGAATCTTACAAAAAATAAGAATATATGTTTTTTCTTGACAGATCTAAGTGATCCTGGTGGGATTCAAAGAGTGGTCGTTGAGCTTGCCAATTTTATGTCGAAGTTTAACAATGTAACAATTATTAGCGTGTATGCTAATACGATGAGTAAAGATAATAAGCCATCATATCCTTATGAGATATCGGAAAAAGTAAGAATTATTTATTTAGTTGAAAAAAATGCTTATGAGAAAAAGCTAGTTAAACATATTAATTGTTTATTAAAGGTGGTTCTATTTTCAATAGCAGCGAAAAAGCATAAGTTTGATTATATCATTTCTCAAGGGATGGATAGTGTTATATGGTCATCAACTTTCGCTATGATCTCTGGAGCTAAGTATATTTGCTGCGATCACACAAGTTATTTTCGGAAACCTCTATGGGCTCGTATTGGTCGCAAAATATCTTTATTATTGTCACATCAAGTTATAGTTCTCACAGAACTAGATCGAAGACAATGGAATTCAGAAAAAGTTGTAATGATTCCAAACCCTATTCCGGTAGATGATAATCTAAATATAGCCCCTTTAAGCCATAGGGGCAAAAATATAATTGCTGTTGGGCGACTGGTTGAAGTCAAGGGATTTATTCGACTCCTCGATATTTGGAAGCGTGTTGGCGATAATGGGAGTAGTAATAATTATAATCTTAAAATTATAGGCGAGGGACCTATGAGAGCTACGTTAGATAAATATATCATTACAAATAATATAAAACACGTTACTATTTCAGGTTTTACAAAAGAGATTAATGATATCTACAGGCATGCTAGATTGTTACTGGTAACCTCTTTTTTTGAGGGGTTCTCAATGGTGTTGATTGAGGCTATGTATTATGGTGTCCCTGCAATTGCTTTTGATGTACATAGTGGGCCGAGAGAAATTATAGATAATAATAAAACTGGTTTTTTAGTTGAAGACGGTAACACCGCTAAGTTTGTCGAGTTGTTATCTTCAGTTTTAAATAATGACGTTGTTCTTAATTCTATGAGTCTTAATGGGAGATTGAAAGTTAATCAATATCGTATTAGTGAAGTTTGTAATAAATGGGACAAAGTAATGAATGCATTGGAGTAATTATCTATTGCTAAATGAGATTTTTATCTATCGGCAGAGTCACATCTCTTAAAATTGATAATGTTAAGTTTTATATTTTTCGGGAAAAGTATATGAATAGCATATAGTAGCTATATAACTAAACTATTTATTAAAAATAGGACAGTAATATCTTGCGTTACCCCTACTATTACTTAATGCTGCGCGGTATATCGAAGAAAATACGATTATTTTTTCAATTTGCTGAATTAGTTGTTCAAATAGATTCAATTATTAAGGTTTTTCAATGTTCTACAACATTTATCGATTCTCTCTTAACTTGATGAATACTCCCTTAAAATTATCATAGTATAGTTGTATTTGTGCATGAAAAATCGCAAATATTGGATGGAGGATGAGTAGTTCCTAAATAGTTGTTAAAAATAGTAGATTATCAAGAGGGATTTCAGTTCTATTTAAGCGTTCAGAGCTATCGGTGAATGTCTCAAATTACCAATCGGACTTAGTTATGTCGAGCATAGAATGAATATCCGATGCCGGAAAGGCTCTGATGCAAAAGATATCACTAAGAAGAGATGATAATAAGAAGCAAGTTTATAGTTATACTGATGTTTCACTGTGATGGTATCTGTGATGTTGTCAAGATGTGCTGATTACTGAATAAGAGCTTTATAAAAATTGCGAACTCATTCTCAAGTAAAAAGTATAGTCAGATAAAAAATATATTGGTACTAAAGACAGTTTTTGGGGTGGAAATGATTTTATTCAACAAACCTAGTTACTATTTTAACTGGTTTTGGATAGTCATCACATTACAAATTTTTCGTGTTAATCAACTAAGAAACTTATCGCATATCACGTTAATGATGAGTATCATTTAATGACTAGTTTTGATAAAGCTATTGTAGGTGTTGTAAAAAAACATCTTTCATTTATTTATATTACTGCAAATATTGTTTGCGCTATTTTGTTTTCTATAAATGGATATCTAGGAGGGGATTTTTCTGGAACGGTGATATCAAATCCCGATAATTTGTTTTTTTCATTATTACTTGTGATATTTTTCATATTTATTTATCAATTTGCTGTTTTTTCATTAATTAATAGGGTTAATATACCAAGTGTTTCTTATGAGTATCGAGGTGTTCTAGATATTACTGCTCTAGTGTTGTCTTTCTTGGGGATTTATGGAGCTATAGTTTATGATATTGGGATTGTCGGTGTTGGTGCGGACCGTAATGCAAATTCTATTATGATTAAATTGATATCTTATGTTATATCAATATTTCAGCCGGTTTGGTTTTGTTTAATCTATATTTACTATAGAGTTTGCGTGGGTTATAATAAATTATTTATTATAAATATCCTTGCATACACTGTGCTAATTTTGGCAACTGGGCAAACTGTTCAGTTTATTGCGTTAATATACGTGTATATGTATATTTACTTCAGAAGGAAGCATGTCTTCCCATTATCTCGACTAATATCACTATCTATTGTTGGTGTTCTGTTGTATCCCTTTTTTAGATTTCTTAAATATTCAATTATTGCTAGTTCTGCATATAATGTGGAGGTTGGGATTATGATGCAAAATGCCATCTCTGAAAAGTCACTGTATGATCTATACGCAGATATGTTTTTTGTTGGATTGGAGAGATTCCAAGTGGTTGCAAATACAGAATATCTACTTACAAATATTAGTTCTATATCTAGCAATTATACTCCGTCGATCTCAAGTTTTTTAAGTGGCTTTTGGCTGTTTGACAGCATATATAAAATGCTTGGCTATAGTATTGCTACTATTCCAACACCGCAAGTTTATTTGGCTACCATGATAAATGGAATGGATAACTGGGCATCACATATAGGTCTATATGGCTATATGGTTTTTTTCGGAAGCAATGCAATTTTTGTATATATTATTTCGATTTTAATGATAATTACTTCTGTCGTTATATCTAAGTTCTTAATTAAATCTCCTTTTTTTATACTAATATCTTGGATTTCTAGTTTTATTCTTATCGTACATGGTTGGGTTATACAGTATATGTCTTTTCTCCAAGCGTTAATTATTTTTGCTTTTTTCATAGTTTTTTGCCAATTCTTCATAAAAAAATATAGATGAATTCTTTAAATAATCATCCTAATGTGAAGGTATTAAATGAAAATAAGTATAATTATCACAACTAAAAACCGTCAGCAGTACTTAAATCGAGCTGTTGAGTCAGTTTTAAAGAATTCTATGCTACCTTTTGATATTGTTATTGTTAACGATGGAGGGGGGATTATAGAAAAGGATGTTCTACCTGAATTTTATAATTATAAAATAATAAATAATCACGTCTCCTTAGGTGGAAACAAAGCAAGAAATCAAGGTGTACTAGCGGCATCTGGTAGTCTGATCTATTTTTTAGATGATGATGATGCGTATACTAAAGATTCAATATCTGAAAAGTTTGATGTTTTTAAGAAAAATAAAGATGTAGGCCTTGTTTATACAGGCGTTCAGTTTGTACTAAGTAGTGATCTTACGAAGGTTAAAAGAATAAAAAGTGCTTCAAATAAACCTGTATCTTTTCATGATTTACTCGCGAATGGTAATAGTGTTGGTCCTACCTCATGTGCTGCAGTGAGAAAAAGTATTTTTATAAGTGCTGGAATGTTTGATGAAAAATTACATGCCATGCAAGACTATGAATTATGGATAAGAATGGCTAGATGTTGTAATGTAATGAGCGATGGGGGGGTGAATGTTATTTATACAATTCACTCATCTGGTTTCCAGGTTAGCTCAAAATATAAAAAATATATAGAGTCAGCTAATTATATTGCTGAAAAATTCAAGAGTGACTTGTTACAGCTTAGATTAAAAAATAAATTCTGGAGTATGGTTTATTTTCGAGTGGCTTTGTCAGCCTCACATGTTAGTACAACTGATAAAATGAAATATGCAATCATGTCTTTTTTGCATCGCCCAAACTTTAAGTCTCTTGTTGTTTTACTTCCTACTTTTATTTTGAAAAAAATCAAGCCATTTGTATGAAATGTGGTTGGTTTATACAAATTTTATAATTGAATACTTTATTAGAAAATATGAATTTATTATGACCAATAATGATTATAAGGTTGCTGTTATTATGTCTGTTTATCGTTTAGATGAGTTAAGACATATAGAGCTTGCAGTTGATAGTATCTTGAATCAAACAAAACCTTGTTCGCTTTATATTTACCAAGATGGCCCGGTATCTCCTGATATCTCAAATTTACTGCGTTCCATAGCTAAGGAAAATGAAAGTGTTACATTACTTTGCTCTAAAAAAAATAATGGATTAGCCCATGCGTTAAACGCTATGATTGATTGTGTTATCTCTAGGGGATATGACTATATAGCAAGAATGGATAGTGATGACATTTCCTATTTAAATCGTATCGAGCGCCAAGTAAGTCATATGGTTAAAAATCCGGATGTTGATATATTAGGAACTTCGTGTAGAGAGTTTGGAGCAACATATGCTCTTAAGGAGAAACACTTGCCTATTATGCATGATGAATTGGTGGATTTTAGTGTTACTAGGTGTCCATTTATTCACCCTACTGTTATGTTCAAAAGTAAAGTATTTTCCAACGGTGCTAGATATCCTACAGATACTTGTCTAACGGAGGATATGGCTTTGTGGTTTTTATTAGTTAAACAAGGTTTTAAGTTTTCAAATTTAGATGAGGTACTCCTCGATTTTAGATTGAATGAAGGTTCAATTAAAAGGAGGAAAGGTTTTAATAAGGCAATCAGTGAGTTTAGAATCCGAGCATATTATATGTTTACATTGAAGAAAGTATCATTTAAAAATGTATTTTTTATTTCACTAAGGTTTTTTTTGCATTTACTGCCTCTATCACTGATGAAGTTGTTATATAAATATGCTAGATAATTTTTCAAATAACCTATTTATTAACTATGACTATTGGCAGATTGCAGAAACCGATTATCGGATAGTCAAGGTGGAATAGCTAAATATATAACCCGGTGCTTTATAATAAACCTCTTGTTATATGATTGTGTAAAAAATAAAGTACATTCTCTCAATGCTGACCCTGACGGAGATACAGAGGTTTAATATCGTTAGAGCAGAGTTAATATTTTAAAGATTAATAAATGCTAATAGTCTTGGCTTTAAATATTTTTTGAGAATAACTTCGTCTAATCTTACTTCTACATGATTTTTGTGAGCCTTCAAGTGCTAGTGGAGATTTATAAATTTAGCATAGTATATAAAATTAATTATATATGGATGTTTTTACATGGATTGTCAGGTTTTTTACTTATAAAGAGTCTTTAAGTTAAAATAGCGTTATTTAGGCTGTGTTTCGTAGTTATTTTTATACAATTCAGCATATATTTCAACCAGAAAAAGTCTTTTGCGTGGCTCATTACGATTTTCCCGACGGCACTTGGGCGTTGATTTCATCCCCGCAGCTGCCTGAGCAAAGCGTTTCTGAGGTCGGTTGGCCTTATTTTGAGCACCGGTAAGTTATGAATAGAATTTTTTGGTGCTGTGCTCAGGAGTTCATTGGTGTGAACTGCATTTTCAATAAATTACTTCAGATGTTTGATGGGAAAATGTTGGTTAACGGGGATACTATTGCGTTAGATGGCAGTAACATTTGGGTTTTGAAAACCGCTAAAGTGAACAGTTTAAATCGCGGTCTGAAGTTGTGTTGGTTGATAATAGATGCTCAAACCAGATCTTACGTAGCCGACTAAAAATGAGAGAGATAAAGGCGATTATTCCTTATTAGGTCGGATGGGAAAGTTTTTCAGGATAAACGCTGAAAACTCGATATCGATTGTACAAAAAACGTAACTTCGTTGAAGTTACTTTGCTAAGTTTAAAGAGTATCAACGTATCGCTACTTACTCTGAAAAACATCTAGAAATTACTTGATTATGCTGAAGTCGGGGTCTGTTGGCTTGTTTTTAAAGCAAGAGGCTCAGCCTAGAATACAGCCAAAAATTAGGTGGTTAAAGTCTCATACTAAGGCTGTGTTAGGCGAAAAGAATTATTCTAATGAAAATTTTATGACTAGTTGTAAAGAAAAAATGGTTATAGCTTTCCGATAGAACAAAAACTGTAGAGATTGATGAAGAAAATAAACTTGCCAATGGTATAAAAAATGCAAAATAATCAAACTTTACTTTGGGATGTTAAAAAACATCATCGTAAACACCTCAATAAATCCCCATTATTAGCATCAGGGCGCACGCAAGGAGTTCATATGGCAATCTTAGTCACCGGCGGTGCCGGTTATATCGGTTCCCACACGGTTCTGGCACTGCTGGAACGGGGTGATGACGTAGTAGTGTTAGACAATCTGTCTAACGCGTCTGAAGCATCACTGCAGCGTGTAGAGCAACTGGCAGGCAAAGCAGCGATCTTTTATCAGGGCGATGTACAGGATGCGGAATGCCTGAATCGCATTTTTGATGGCCATAAGATCTCTGCGGTGATCCACTTTGCGGGTTTGAAGGCGGTGGGGGAGTCCACCCGCAAGCCTTTAGAATACTACCAGAACAATGTTACCGGCACTTTGGTTCTGCTGGATGAAATGCGCCGTGCTGGCGTGCATCAGTTTATCTTCAGTTCTTCGGCCACTGTATATGGCACACCAGAGCAAGTTCCGCTGGTTGAAACATCTCGTGTGGGGGGCACAACAAACCCTTATGGTACTTCTAAACTGATGGTTGAACAGATTCTGCAGGATTTTGCAAAGGCGGAGCCTGAATTCTCTATCACTGCGTTGCGCTACTTTAATCCGGTGGGGGCACACGAATCTGGCCTGATTGGCGAGGATCCTAACGGTATTCCAAACAACTTACTGCCTTACATTTCGCAAGTGGCTATTGGCAAGCTAGAGAAGCTATCAATTTTTGGTAACGATTACCCAACGCCTGATGGAACAGGCGTACGTGACTATATTCATGTCATGGATCTGGCAGAAGGGCACCTAAAAGCGATTGAACACATCAACGATCAGAAAGGATTTACCGTTTACAATTTAGGTACAGGTAAAGGCTATTCGGTACTGGATATGTTGCACGCTTTTGAAAAGGCGGCAGGGTGCAAGGTAGCGTATCAAATTGTACCGCGTCGGGATGGCGATATCGCAGAGTGTTGGTCTAACCCGCTCTTAGCTGCAGAGAAACTCGGCTGGCAGGCAAAGCGGGGCCTGGATGACATGATGCGTGATGCATGGAACTGGCAGAAAAACAACCCGCAAGGCTACCGTTAATCTGCGATCCTGCTAGCGTCATTTAGCTATAAATGTGTGTATTCCGATAGCAGGTAGTAATAGATTCTTGTACAATGCGTCGCTTCATTAAGTTGAGAGTTTTCTTAACGTATTGATTGTGAAGCTTTTCATTTTTGCGACGATTATTTAATAGACAAGAACGCTGTTTGTTGAGTTTGAGAGCGTAGGCACGAGTGTGGTTGAGGTTTGACCACACTTGTTGTTTATAGAGGGCTATATGAAGATTATCGTTACCGGTGGCGCTGGTTTCATTGGTTCAGCCGTTGCTAGGCATATTATCAATAATACCAGGGACCAGATTCTGGTGCTGGATAGCCTGACCTATGCGGGTAATCTTGCATCGCTGAAAGTGATCTCCAGCAATGATCGTTACCAGTTTGAGCAGATAGATGTTTGTGATCGTACGGCATTGGATCGCGTTTTTGCTGAGTTTAAACCTGATGCTGTGATGCATTTGGCGGCAGAAAGTCATGTAGACCGTTCAATTGACGGCCCGGCGGCATTTATCGAAACCAATATCGTGGGTACCTATACCTTGTTAGAGGCCGCGCGCCAGTACTGGCAAGGGGTAGGTGAGCTCGCAAGAAAAGCATTTCGTTTCCACCATATTTCAACCGACGAAGTGTATGGCGATCTGTATGGCACTGACGATCTGTTTACTGAAACCACGCCTTATGCGCCGAGCAGCCCTTATTCCGCTTCCAAAGCCTCTAGCGATCACTTGGTCAGAGCTTGGCTGCGTACCTATGGCTTACCGACTATTGTGACCAACTGCTCAAATAATTACGGCCCTTACCATTTCCCTGAAAAGCTGATACCGCTGACGATCCTCAATGCATTGGAAGGAAAAGCATTACCGGTCTATGGTAATGGGGCACAAGTTCGTGATTGGCTTTATGTAGAAGATCACGCTCGTGCTTTGTATCAGGTGGTTTGTGAGGGCGCTGTGGGCGAAACCTATAACATAGGTGGCCATAACGAGCGGCAAAACATAGAGGTAGTGCAAACAATCTGTCGTTTGTTGGATGAACTGGTGCCAACTAAGCCAGGTAACCTCACCAAGTATGAAGATTTAATCACTTTTGTCACCGATCGCCCTGGCCACGATATGCGTTACGCGATCGATGCATCAAAGATCGAACGTGAACTGGGCTGGAAGCCGCAAGAAACTTTTGAAAGTGGCATCAGAAAAACCGTTGAGTGGTATTTGGCTAATGAAGCTTGGTGGCGCAGCGTAAAAGATGGTTCCTATGTTGGGGAACGTTTAGGTTTGGTTCATTAACTTATATAAAAAGACGTATTGTTTTCCGGTGCGGTAATTATGAACAGCCCACCATCAGAGGCACCAGCCAAGTAGCTTGTTAAGACCTCATAACACAATACTCATCGAAAATGATTGTGGAGAAATAGAATGCAGGTCACAGATACCAAAATCGCTGGAGTGAAGATTATTCAACCAAAGGTATTTGGGGATGCGCGCGGATTCTTTCTGGAAACTTTTGAAAAAAAACGTTACCAGGAAATGTTAGATATCGATATGGATTTTGTGCAAGACAACCATTCGCGCTCTGCGCGTGGGGTTCTGCGTGGTCTGCATTTCCAAAAGATTAATCCCCAGGGGAAACTGGTGCGTGTCGTCCGTGGGGTAGTGTTTGATGTGGTGGTTGATATTCGGCCTGATTCACCTACTTACGGTTTATGGGAAGGGTTGGAGCTATCAGAAGAGAATAAAACTCAGTTCTGGATCCCTCCTGGTTTAGCTCATGGTTTTGTAGTGCTCTCTGATTCAGCAGATTTTGAGTATAAATGTACTGATTATTACAACCCGGTGCACGAAGGTTGTCTGTTGTGGAACGATCCTGATGTGGGTGTTGAGTGGCCGGTTACCAATCCTTTATTATCAGAAAAAGATAAACTCGGTAAGTTATTGAAGGAGTTAGAGCAATGAAGGTATTACTTACCGGTGCTAATGGGCAATTAGGGCGCTGTTTTTGCGATCGTTTGCCAGCCGGATGGAGCGTTCTGGCAACTGATGCTGACACTCTGGATATTACTGACTTCGAGAAAGTGAGGTCGGTGGTCGCGGAATACCAGCCAGATTTTATTGTTAATGCGGCTGCTTATACAGCGGTTGATAAAGCTGAATCTGAGAAAGACATTGCGATGCAGATTAACGAAGTAGGGCCCAAAAATTTGGCGCTTGCTGCTAATGAATATGGTGCCCGGTTGGTTCATATCTCTACAGACTATGTTTTTGATGGTGAGGCAACCGTGCCTTATGTTGAGATGGCCACCACAAACCCATTGGGGGTGTACGGTAAAACCAAATTGAATGGTGAACTGGCCGTCAGTGAGATTCAGCCCGCGGCTTTGATTATCCGTACCGCATGGGTGTTCAGTGAATATGGCAATAACTTCGTCAAAACCATGCTGCGTTTGGCTGAGAACCGCGATAGCTTAGGTGTTGTAGCTGATCAGCGCGGTTGCCCAACTTATGCTGGCGATATCGCTAACGCACTGCTTGTATTGTTACAAAAGAAAGCTCCCGGTGGTGTCTATCATTTCTGTGGCAATAGTGAAGTAGCCTGGAGTGAATTCGCCGAGGTAATCTTCTCCTCAGCATTGCAGTTGGAAGTGTTGACTCAGGCCCCTATAGTCAACGCTATCACGACTGAACAGTATCCAACCCCAGCCAAAAGGCCAAAATATTCCGTTTTGAATTGTGCAAAAATTCAGAATGAAGGTGTTGAATTATCACCATGGAAAGAGCGGGTTGGCTTTGTTGTAACTCGCTGCCAGTCTTAGTCGTTCTGTACTTTCATGTAGGCTTGTCTTTAACTCTTTATTATTGATAAGCCTACGTGTTCTCTTGTTCAATTTGAATGCATATTTCCCACCTCCTTGTTGCAATCTGCAAAACCCTACCTCTCAAATTATTTGCGCTGATTAAATACTCAAATTATTTCCAGGTGCCCGAAAAGTAACCATAAAAAATTTTTTTAGCCAAGTTTTTATGACCAATCTCGGATATTTTGAGGATTTGTGCTAACCTCCGGTGCTTCGTTTGTCATACTCGCGCTGAGCCTTTTGGGGTTTTAGCCCCGGGTGGCTTGTATATAGTTTTCTCTTAGAAAATGTTGTTACAGAATTGCCCCTTCACTGGATGAAATGAAAGGGATACGGTTGTCCCCTTTGGCGCTTTACTCATCAAGTTGTACGTTTTTGCTCTGTTTGGGCAAATAATGAGCGCAACCACTACCCAATCTGTATGGCTATGCATCATGGCAAGTATTACGGGTTCAGGAACTTCATACGGCATGTCTTTAGAATCAAAACAATATCAAATCGTTGCTTCAATTGTATTGTTCAACCACAGCTTCGCCCAGTTGGAGGATACCTTGTCATCCCTGCTTAGCGAGCCCTGTGTTGAAAAGATTGTCTTGGTTGACAATGGTAGCTCTGCGTGGGCAGCCGCGCTGGAAAATCCACGGATACACTACATCCCTCTCGGGCAAAACCGAGGGTTTGGTTGTGGGCACAATGTTGCTATGAAGCATTACCTGGATAAATGTGGTTACTTCTTGATTTGTAATCCAGATATCAGTTTTGCCCAAGGGGAGCTTGAGCGTCTGTATCATTTTGCTCGTGACGGAAACCATAAGTTTGTTTCTCCTCGTATCCACTATAGCGACGGGCGATTTCAGTACAGTTGCCGTTTATTGCCCACACCGGCAAACTTGTTCCTGCGTCGCTTTATGCCGAAGTGGGGCATAAAACTTGATGTCATCTACGAGCTTCAGCACGCTGACTACACCCAATCTTTTTCAGTTCCTTCGGTTTCTGGTTGCTTTATGTTGATGGAATCACAGCTGCTGAAGCAACTGGGTGGATTTGACGAGCGATACTTTATGTACTTGGAGGATGTGGATCTTTGCAGGCGTGCGCTGTCGTTGACTGATATCGTGTTCTATCCTGATGCCACGATAATCCATGTTTTTAGTAAAGGCTCTTATAAGAGTTTGAATTTATTTATTTATCATATCAAATCAGTTATTTCATACTTTAACAAGTGGGGGTGGTTTTTTGACCAGCAACGTACCCTTATTAACCAAAAATGTTTAAAGACGATTCCCATGACTTCTCCTGCTGAGAAGCGGTAAAATGTTCGATTAGCAGAAGTGGCGGTTTTATGAGTCTAATTAAATCTAAGGTATCTGTGATGTTATCTGTAACTGGGTGTGATTTTGGTTTGGGGCATGTTGCGTGTGTGATGGGGGGGGTTAATGAGCAATCCGCATAAAATGCTGCCATTCTCGCCACTTGCCTTGATTCGCAACATCTGGGGGTTTAGGCCTCTTATTCTGCAGATGACTAAGCGTGAGGTGGTTGGCCGCTATAAAGGATCAACGATGGGCTTGGCGTGGTCATTCTTAAACCCTCTGTTCATGTTGATCGTTTACACTTTTGTTTTTTCAGTGGTGTTCAAGGCTCGTTGGTCTGTTGGTGGTGATGAAAGCCGCACTCAGTTTGCCGTTATTCTGTTTGTTGGCATGATTGTTCACGGTTTCTTTGCAGAAGTGGTTAACCGAGCGCCGCAAATCATTCTTGGTAATACCAACTATGTGAAAAAAGTGGTGTTCCCTTTGGAAACACTACCCGTGATAAGCCTCTGTGCTGCGTTGTTTCACACCTCAATCAGCGTGATTGTGCTGTTATGTGCTTTCTTCCTGTTTAACGGTTTCCTGCACTGGACAATTGTTTTCTTGCCGTTGGTTCTTTTGCCGCTGGTGATTTTTTGCCTGGGTTTAGGGTGGATCCTGGCGTCATTGGGCGTTTACATTCGCGATGTAGGGCAGACAACAGTGATCATCACTACAGTGATGATGTTCCTTTCACCCGTGTTCTTCCCAATTACTGCTTTACCCGAGAAGTACAGGGTATGGATTATGTTGAACCCGCTTACTTTTATTATTGAACAATCGCGTAATGTATTGATTTGGGGGCGAGTCCCTGATTGGCTAGGGCTTGGCATTTATACCTTGGCTGCGTCGGTCGTAGCTTGGTTGGGTTTTGTTTTCTTCCAGAAAACCAGAAAGGGGTTTGCTGATGTCCTCTAATGAATTTGCCATTGAAGTTAAGGGATTAAGCAAGTGCTATCAGATTTACGATCGTCCACGTGATCGTCTGAAACAGTTTTTTGCCCCTAAACTGCAGCGCGTTGTGCGCAGAGAGTCACGCCGCTATTTTCGCGAGTTCTGGGCGCTAAGGGATGTTTCTTTTAGCATCAAAAAAGGCGAGACCGTTGGCATCATTGGACGTAATGGTGCAGGTAAATCTACCTTGCTGCAAATGATCTGTGGCACCTTGACCCCGACCGAAGGGGAGATCCAGGTTCATGGCAGAATCGCAGCATTGCTGGAGCTAGGGGCTGGTTTTAATCCTGAATTTACTGGCCGGGATAATGTCTATCTCAACGGTTCTGTCTTGGGTTTTACTCGCGAACAGATTGATGCCCGCTTCCAGGAGATTGTTGATTTTGCTGACATCGGTGAGTTTATTGATCAACCGGTAAAAACTTATTCAAGTGGTATGTACATCCGTTTGGCATTTGCCGTGCAGGCGTGCGTTGAACCAGAAATACTGATCGTTGATGAAGCCTTGGCCGTCGGTGATATTGGTTTCCAGTATAAATGTTATAAGCGAATGGAAGCGCTGAGAGCAAAGGGCGTGACCATCATTATGGTTACTCACTCGACGGGTAGCATCCTTGAATACGCCGATCGTTGCCTGGTGATGAGTGATGGCCAGTTAGTGGTGGATACTTATGATGTTCTTGCCGCCGTTCTTGCCTACGAGAAAGGTATGCTTCTCTCGCAGGCTGTGAAACGCGAAAAGACAGCTAACTTGTCATCATCTGTCGTTATGGATCAGTCCTCTTTAGCCACTTTGCAGCAAGAGCAACTGAATGCTGAGATTGGGGAAAAACGCTTTGGTAGTGCTAGAGCCATTCTGCAACACCTGGAAATTATCAAATCAGATGGCACTACGCTTTCAGATAAACCTTTGGTACGTTCCGGCGATGAGTTGACTCTGGATTTCACTATTCTTGCCTCGGAAGAGATTCGTGATGTCGCACTCGGTATTTCCATCTCAAAGGCCCAAGGCGGTGATATTTGGGGTGACAGTAATATCGGTGCCGGGAGTCCGTTAGTACTGAGAGCTGGTGAACAGCATGTAATTTATAAGGTGAAATTGCCAATAAACTCAGGTGACTATCTGGTTCACTGCGGTTTAGCCTCATTACAGGGTGGCGTGCGTGAAGAGTTGGATCAGCGTCGGCCAATGATGAGATTAAAATTTTGGTCTTCTCGTGAATTAGGCGGTGTGGTATATGCCCCTATCAGTGTATTAAATGAGGAGTAATTAGCCGCATGTTCGCGACATTTTTACCACCCTATGCATTTAGGGGAGTGAAAGCTCCATATCTTTGGGTTTTCTACAGGCTCTTGTCTTCGCTGAAGGAACGTTCATTATTTATCACAGGTGAAGACTATCTGATTTCGCCTGATGAATGGCAAAAGAATGGGCGCTGGGAGTTTGATCTTGCCACGATGACTAATCTGGGCTATGAAATTCCTTCTGAGCAGTCGCTGGCCCAACATGATTATTTCTATCTCACAGAGAGCGTATTTGAAGAGTTACTTGCTTCATGTAACTATAATCCGATACAGGCATTTAGAAAAATGCTGACGCAGCGAATCCCTGCGTTAGAAATAAAATTACATGAATGTCTTTCTGGTCACTCGGCTGAAAAGATCGAAGGGGTATTAGCGATCTGCAATTGCCCATCATTGGAGGCTGTTGCTGAGTCATTGTCAATTCCTGTGCTCCATATTGAGGTTGGGCCACTGCGTATGCCAGCTTACTTTAATACAGGTTATTTAGACTTTACCGGAGTTAATGGGCATACAGAGGCCGAGAAAAGGTACTCAGATATCGAGGGATTGTGCCAGGTTGATGTTTCGGCTGATGAGTTACATCGTTATTTTTTACGTGATCCTTACGTCAATACTCAGTCAATCGATGCCGATGTTGGCATTGTTTTTCAGGTTGAAGATGATTCAAATTTGATTGCTTATGGCAATGATTTTGATAATTTGACTTTGCTATCATATGCGCGAATGCATTATCCACAGAGCAGTTTCTTGCTAAGAACCCATCCAGCCAGCCAATTTCAAATTAAATCGGGTGACTATGATATCGATCACTCACCCATGAGCTTGGATTTTGTGCATCGTTGTCGCCACATTTTGACGATCAACTCGAGTGTAGGTCTCGAAGGGCTCTTAACCGGTATACCAACAACAGTACTTGGTGATAGTTCCTATAAGTATGTTACGCAGGCTAAGGATGAGCAGGAAAAAGTCAATCGTCTGGCTTTCTATCTGTTCTCTTATCTGGTTCCGTTTGAATTGCTTTTTGATATTGATTATCTGCGCTTTCGTATTGCACAGCCGGATGAGAACGCAATTCTGAATTACCACATTGAATATTATTCGACCGAGAAAGAAGGGTTGCTGAAAATGCAGGGCATGACTCTGGGTGAGTTGGTTTCAAAACATGTGAAGCTTGAAAATGAAAAGCAGGATGTAATGCAGCAGGAAATTAAAGCTGCAGAACATCACCTGATTACTGATATTGAGGGCAAGCAGAGTATTATTTCTTCTCTGCAAGAACAATTGCTGTTGCAGCAAGATCAATTAGCGTTACAGCAGAAGCAATTGGAGCAATTGTTGTTGCTGCAAGAACAACAGCAACAGCAACAGCAACAAGAACAGCAGCAACAACTGTATGTTCAAGCTCAGGAAAATAGTGCTGAGCGAGAATCACTAAAAAAGCAAGTAGCACTCCTTGCTCAGCAACTGGATGAAAACTCCATCGCGATGAGTAATCTTCGCAAAAGCTTATCATGGCGTTTAACTGTGCCGGTACGAATGACTGGTAGATTAGTTCGTGGCGAGTTTACCGTGATTAGAGACATCTTTAGAAGCTATTTAAGACAACGTGCTGCGTCAAAATCGCATTCGTTGATAGGCAAAAGCTGGCAAGCATTTCGTGCGCATCCTCATCCGTACCGTGTATTGTTACAGAAATCTAAAGCGGCAGGAAAGCTTTTGTTAACTGGGCGCTTCGGTGAGTTTAGGCAGAGCTTGTTGCGTGTCGCCAAGAATACCACCAATACACCTATGCCATTAACGAGTATTGATACCGATCACGTTGTTATTTTGACAACTCGTCATACACTCTTTGTTGCTCATCTACTGGAGAAAACGTTGAGTGAAGTTGGGCGTGGCGTGACGATCATTGAGGCTTATTCAGCGGCTGCTGATAATGGGCAATTACATATCGTTATTTGCCCGCAGATTTTCTCTGAACTGCCGCAAAACTTCGTTGCTTTCCAAATGGAACAATCTATTAATCCTCGTTGGTTCACACCAGAGTATTTTGCAATTCTGGAACGTGCGATGGCGATTTTTGATTATTCATTGACCAATATTTCATATCTGTTGGAGAAAGGGATTCCTTATCAGAAACTCTTTTATCTGCCGATAGGCCCGTATGCCGGTTATGAAGAGCAACTCATCGCTAAGGGGCATCAGTTAACGAGTAACGAGACATCGGTGGATGTGTTGTTCTACGGCGATACAAATTGCGAGCGCCGCCGTGGTTATTTGGAACAATTAGGTAAGCGTTTCAGGATTCATGTGGCATCAGGTGTCTTTGGTGATGAACTGACGTGTCTGGTAAAGAGTGCAAAGTTGGTTATCAATCTGCATTACTATGAAAATGCACTACTTGAGACGACCCGTATTTATGAAGTGCTTTCGTTAGGAACGCCTATTGTTAGTGAAGAAAGTGTAGACATTAGCGAACACTCACATCTCTTTGATTTAATAGATTTCGCACCTATTGGTGATATTGATGCTATGGCGGAGAAAATTGAGCGTTTGCTGAATGAGAGTGATTACTACACAATTCGCAAGCAGGATATCGCTAATTTTACGCGTAGTAACGTCATGTTTGATGCTTACTTTAAACGCTACTTACTGGCAAATGACTTAATTGGTTTCGATGTTTACAAGCAGAGTGTCGATTTTATTCCTAGAGTCGACGCTGATATTCCTAAACTGTGTTTGTCATTGACTGAAACACCAACGCGCAAGCAGGACTTCCTCAGTAAGCCAACGCATGGTTTCCAGGTTATTGAAGGTGTTCGTCATCGAATTGGCTGGATTGGCTGTGGTATGAGTTATAAATATATGCTGTCTGTGCTGGCCGATCGGAATGCTGAAATTGCCATGATATGTGAGGATGATGCTCTTTTCCCAGAAGATTTCGAGCTTAAGTTAGAAAAGATCGTGAGCTATCTTGAGCACAGTGGTTGGGATTGGCATATATTCTCTGGCATTATTGCACATCTTAATGAGGACACAGAGATTCTGGCCGTTGAGGAGGTTGATGGTATTGAATATATCTACATCAACCGTATGACAAGTACGGTTATGAATATTTATTCGCGCCGTGGAATAGACGCTGTTAGCCATTGGGATGAACGTAATGTTGATGCTCAAACCAACACCATAGATCGTTATTTGGAGTCAGTGCCAAATCTGGTTGTAGTGACTACATTGCCTTTCTTGGTGGGGCATGCAGAAGACCAAACCTCTACGCTCTGGGGGTTTGTGAATACGCAGTACTTGGATATGATCAGTGAAAGTGAGCGTTTATTGCAGGAAAAAGTCGACGCTTTTAAAGCGTCAAAAGCTGCCCAGGTTGTGTAATCTGATCTTGAAGCACTAGCTTTACAACCAAGGCACTTCGGTGCTTTGGTTGCTTTGGCACTATTGAGCGAGTCGTCAATTCTGTGACCTATCACACCAATCACTACCCACCGCCCTCAATCCTGAGTTAACATGTGCGCCACATCAAAAAAACCTGTTGGCCGCGAGCCGTGATACAGGTGTCATCTTCAGACAGGAGTTCCTAATGTCCAAACAGCAAATCGGCGTTGTCGGCATGGCGGTGATGGGCCGCAATCTGGCATTGAACATCGAAAGCCGTGGTTACACCGTTTCTATCTTTAACCGTTCAGGTGACAAAACTGACGAAGTTATTGCTGAGAATCCGGGTAAAAACCTGGCCCCTTACTATACCGTCGAAGAGTTTGTCGCATCGCTGGAAAAGCCGCGCCGCATTCTGCTGATGGTAAAAGCGGGCGAAGCAACGGACAAAACCATTGCCTCTCTGACGCCACATCTGGAAAAAGGCGATATCCTGATCGATGGCGGTAACACCTATTATCAGGATACCATTCGTCGCAACCGTGAACTGTCGGCACAAGGCTTCAACTTTATCGGCACTGGTGTTTCTGGTGGTGAAGAGGGCGCGCTGAAAGGGCCTTCTATCATGCCGGGTGGCCAAAAAGAAGCTTACGAACTGGTAGCGCCGATCCTGAAGAAAATCGCTGCGGTAGCCGAAGGTGAACCTTGTGTGGCCTATATCGGTGCTGATGGTGCCGGTCACTATGTGAAAATGGTGCATAACGGCATCGAATATGGCGATATGCAACTGATTGCCGAAGCCTACTCTTTGCTGAAGCAGGCGCTGAATCTGAGCAACGAACAACTGGCTGAAACCTTTGCCGACTGGAACAAAGGCGAACTGAACAGCTACCTGATCGACATCACCAAAGACATCTTCACCAAGAAAGACGAAGAAGGTAAATACCTGGTTGATGTGATCCTGGACGAGGCCGCTAACAAAGGCACTGGCAAGTGGACCAGCCAGAGTTCACTGGATCTGGGTGAACCGCTGTCGCTGATCACCGAGTCCGTGTTTGCGCGTTACCTGTCCTCGCTGAAAGACCAGCGCGTTGCAGCCTCCAAAGTGCTGACCGGCCCTAAAGTGGCTGCGTTCAGCGGTGATAAAGCCGAGTTCGTGGAAAAAGTGCGTCGCGCACTGTATCTGGGCAAAATCGTTTCCTATGCACAGGGTTTCTCGCAGCTCAAAGCCGCTTCCAAAGAAAATAACTGGGATCTGAACTACGGCGAAATCGCCAAGATCTTCCGCGCTGGCTGTATCATCCGCGCCCAGTTCCTGCAGAAGATCACCGATGCGTATGCGGAAAATGCCGACATCGCTAACCTGCTGCTGGCTCCTTACTTCAAGCAGATTGCTGACGAATATCAGCAGGCGTTGCGTGATGTGGTTTCCTACGCGGTGCAGAATGGTATTCCGACGCCAACCTTCTCTGCGGCGATCGCCTACTACGACAGCTATCGCTCAGCGGTGCTGCCTGCCAATCTGATTCAGGCACAGCGTGACTACTTCGGTGCTCACACTTACAAACGTACCGACAAAGAAGGCGTGTTCCATACCGAATGGATGGAATAATTCCGGATATTGGACGATAAAAAAGCCGCCGAGGTTAACGCCTGGCGGCTTTTTTCTATGGTTATAATGCTGAGATGTGATTCAGTACTGTACTTGGTTTACTTCGATGTATTATTAACACCATAGAGATTTCTGCTGCTGTCCATCAGAATCCCACCTGGGAATTGTTGTATGGCATTTGGGCCCGAAGTTGCAACGTAATCAGAGTTGGATGGTTTATTCTCAAAGAATGCTTGGCTTGGATCATTTGGAAATATAACAGCATTAACCATGTTGTAACCAGCACTGTTACCCCATTTAAGTTGAGCGATTTTATTATTATGTAATTGCACATTCAAATTATTAGCACCAGAGAAAAAGCTTTCATCACCTATTTGTATACCATAGGTTTTGTTAGCGTAGAATGTGCCCTGTATAATGGAGTCATTTGAGCGTAGCAGTAAGCCAACTCCTTTATTTGCTTCACTCTCAATGCCATAAGCAAGAATATTTGCTCCCGATTCTGTCCTCATTCCGTTACCATTCGCGTATAGATGTGTGTTAGTTAACATTAATCCTCCACCGCTATAGTAGTCTTCTTTATGCAATACATCTATTCCCCAGCCATCATTGTTTGCAACAATCATTCCGGAAACAATTGAGTCATGTGGGCCGCGCATGGTCCAGCCATTACCTTTATTACTAATAAGTTTGACTCTGGTAAAATAAGATTCCATCGCATCATTTTCATCAGGATGCACAGAGCCGCTGGGAATAAATTGAGTAACTAACGCGTCACCAGAGAATCGTTCTACTGATACGTCCTCTAACCAAAACCACAGGCCATATATTTCAATGCCATTAACTCCTGGTTTTTTACCATCACCACCATCTATTGTGACATCTTTGATTTTAATATATTTCACGCCAGGAAGGCTTTTACGGTCGCCATCTAGGCTTGAATTGAGTTTTAGAGCTTCTTTTTCACTTAACTTTGATAATTTTTCATAGTCGGCACTTTGGATAACTGGTCCCGCGGAATCTCCCGTTAACCTCAGTTGAGTTCTATAAATTCCAGAGCCAATAACCTGAGAGGCGTTATCAATTATAATACAGGGAGATGCAGTGCAGGTCCAAATACCTGGGGAGAACTCAAGAACTTGTCCTGCACCCAATTTTATCGTTGACTTTATTTCACCTGGCTCAGAGACTTTGATAGTGATTTGTTTACCATCGGCAGCCATTACTTCGGCATTGATTTTTTCCCCTAGGTCATCTGCAGAAAAAGCATATGCTTGGCTTGATGTAATGAGAAAAAGTAATGATAAAAATGATAAGGGCCGAACTAGCATTGATAACTCCTTTTTCATACCTGCTTAAAAGAAGTTTAATCATATATTATTATATGCCAATAACCTATCATTCTCTTGGTGAAACAAGCACGGTGATATGTTGTAAGAGCCTATCGGAAAATAGACTCTTACAAGGAAAAAACTATTTCTGATGCCGTTCCCGTAAGCGGCCAATCACCTTGCTCAAATCCAGATCCTGATCCTGCAGCAACACCAGCAGGTGATAAATCAGGTCCGAAGCCTCGTTGGTCAGCTCTTCACGGTCGTTCACCGTGGCAGCCAGAGCGGTTTCTACTCCTTCCTCACCGACTTTCTGCGCGATACGCTTGGTGCCGCTGGCGTACAGCTTGGCGGTATACGAGCTTTCTGGGCTGGCGGTTTTGCGTTCGGCCAGCAATTGTTCAAGCTGATAGAGGAATCCCCAATCGCTGGTTGCCGGGTGGAAGCAGCTATTGTGGCCTAAATGGCAGGTCGGGCCAATCGGGTTTGCCAGGATCAGCAGGGTATCGTTATCGCAGTCTGGCGTCATGCTGACCACGTTGAGGAAGTGGCCAGAGCTTTCGCCTTTGGTCCACAGCCGCTGTTTGGTGCGCGAGAAGAACGTGACTTTGCCGCTCTGCTCGGTTACCGCCAGCGCTTCCTGATTCATATAACCCAGCATCAATACTTCACCGGAGACGGCGTGTTGAACGATCACCGGCAGCAAGTTGTCGGTTTTTACCCAATCCAGCTGATTTCTTTGTTGTTCTGTTAACACAAACGCATCTCCACGCCACGTTCCGCCAGGAACTTTTTCAGTTCGCCGATATTAATAATCTGCTTATGGAATACCGAAGCGGCCAGCGCCCCGTCGACATTGGCATCGCAGAAGGCCGCCAGAAAGTGCTCCATGGTGCCCGCACCGCCAGAGGCGATCAGCGGCACTTTGCACACTTCACGCACTTTCTTCAACTGTTCCAAATCATAACCATTGCGCACGCCGTCCTGGTTCATCATGTTAAGCACGATCTCCCCAGCACCGCGTTTTTGTACTTCTTGCACCCAATCGAGAGTTTGCCATTCGGTGACCCGGGTACGGCTTTCGTCGCCGGTATATTGATTGACGTGATATTTGCCGGTTGCGGCTTCATACCAGGTGTCGATACCGACCACAATGCACTGCACGCCAAAGCGATCTGCCAGGCGGCTGATCAGGCTTGGATCGGCCAAGGCCGGTGAATTGATGGAGATCTTGTCCGCACCAAACGACAGTATTTGGCTGGCGTCTTCGGCGCTTTTAATGCCGCCGGCTACGCAGAACGGAATATCGATCACTTCCGCCACCCGTGATACCCAGCTTTTGTCTACCACGCGGCCATCGCTGGAAGCGGTAATATCATAAAACACCAGTTCGTCAGCCCCTTCCTGCGCATAGCGTTGGGCCAGCGGCACGATATCGCCAATGATTTCGTGGTTACGGAACTGCACGCCTTTTACCACTTGCCCGTCTTTAACATCCAGGCAGGGGATTATCCGTTTTGCCAGCATGCGATTGCCTCCTCGACGTTGAATTTACCTTCCAGCAGGGCACGCCCAACGATCACCCCTTCAACACCACTGCCGCGCAACTGGGCGATATCATCCAGATTGCCGATCCCGCCAGAAGCCTGGAAGGCGATCTGCGGATAGCGCTCGCACACTTCCTGATACAACGCCACGTTAGAACCTTTCAACGTACCGTCACGTGAAATATCGGTGCACAGCACGTGTTTCAGGCCGAACGGCAGGTATTGTTCCACGACCTGCTCCAGCGTAGCGTCTGAGTTTTCTTGCCAACCGCTGATCGCCACGCGTTTGGTGCCTGCGGCATCAATGCGCACGTCCAGCGCCAGCACCATGGCGTCAGCGCCGTAGCGCTCAAACCAACCTTGCACCATCTCCGGCTGTTTCACGGCGGTGGAACCAATCACTACGCGTGTTGCGCCAGCCTCCAATAAAGCGGCGACATCTTGCTCATTGCGAATGCCGCCGCCGACCTGTACCGGCACGTTGACGCCAGCCAGCAGCTTGCGCAGCAGCGGGATCTGGCGGGCTGCCGGGTCTTTAGCGCCAGTCAGATCCACCAGATGCAGCACTTGCGCCCCCTGGCGCTGGTAATCCTGTAAGCGCAACAGCGGATCGTTGCCGTAGTCGCGCTGCTGGCCGTAATCGCCCTGATGCAGGCGCACTACATTGCCGTCGATCAAATCCAAAGCAGGAATAATCATGCTGCTTACATCTCCAGAAAATTTTTCAACAGTTGAGCTCCAGCTGCGCCAGACCGCTCGGGATGAAACTGCACGCCAAAGAAGTTGTCTTTTTGTACGGCGGCGGTGAACGCCTCGCCGTAGTTCGCCTGAGCGATGGTGCTTGAGCATATCGGCATCGCATAACTGTGAACAAAATAGAAGTAAGCACCGTCCTCGATGCCACGGAACAGGTGGTTGCCTGCTTGAGATGTCACCTGATTCCAACCCATGTGCGGCAACGGCAGGCCGAGATCGTTCATCTGTTTCACTGGAGCATCGATAATCCCCAGCGTTTTGATACCACCGTTCTCTTCGCTGCTTGCTGCCAGCAATTGCATACCGAGGCAAATACCCAACACTGGCTGGGTACAGGCTTTGATCAGCGCGATCAGGTCGCGCTGCACCAACTGCTCCATCGCCGCCTGCGCAGTGCCGACGCCCGGTAGAAACAGCTTATCAGCGCGCAGCACGATCTCAGGATCGCGGCTGACCTCAGGTTGATAACCCAACCGCTGTACCGCGTAGTTAACGGAAGAGAGGTTGGCGCAACCGGTATCCAGAATCACCACGTTCATCACAGTACCCCTTTTGAACTTGGCAGGGTGTTGCCCTCAACGCGGATCGCCTGGCGCAGCGTGCGGCCAAACACTTTGAACAGGCTTTCGACACGATGATGATCGTTTCTGCCCTTGGTTTTCAGGTGCAGGGTGCAGGCCATGGTGTAAGACAGCGAACGGAAGAAGTGCTCGACCATCTCGGTGCTGAGATCGCCCACGCGCTGGTAGTTGAACTCGGCGCGGTATTCCAGGTGAGGGCGGCCAGAGAGATCGATGGCACAGCGTGCCAGGCATTCATCCATTGGCAGCACAAAGCCGAAGCGTGCAATGCCGCGCTTGTCGCCCAGCGCTTTGTTCAGCGCTTCACCCAGCGCCAGCGCGGTGTCTTCTACCGTGTGGTGATCGTCGATGTACAGATCGCCATTCACCTGAATATCCATGCGGAAGCCGCCGTGGGTAGCGATCTGATCCAGCATATGGTCGAAGAAGCCAACACCGGTCTTAATCTTGCTGCCGCCTTCGCGATCCAGCCAGACGTTCACGTCAATCTGCGTCTCTTTAGTGACGCGGTTAACGTGCCCATGACGATCGCGTTGGGTCAACTGGCGGGTGATGGCTTTCCAGCCCAGGGTTTCACGTTGGTACAACAGCCCCTGAATGCCCATATTGTTAGCCAACTGGACATCGGTCTGGCGATCGCCGATCACGTAGCTGTTGGCTATATCCATCACGCCCGGCTGCAGGTAACCTTTCACCATGGCAATTTTCGGCTTGCGGCACTCGCAGTTGTCTTCCGGTTTGTGCGGGCAAATCAGGATATCGTCGAACTTCACGCCCTGCGAACTGAGGATCTGCATCATCAGGTTGTGCGGCGGATCGAAGGTTTCCTGTGGGAAACTGGCGGTGCCGAGGCCGTCCTGATTGGTGATCATCACCAGCGTAAAGCCCGCCTGTTGCAATGCCAACAGGGAAGGGATTACGTCTGGCTCCAGCGCCAGCTTATCCAAACGGTCAACCTGGAAATCTTCCGGGGGTTCAGCAATCAGCGTGCCGTCGCGATCGATAAAGAGGAATTTCTGGCTCACATAGGCTCCTTTGCGCCAAGCAGGGGTTTGAGGGCGTCAATGACGCGCTGGCATTCTTCACGCGTGCCGATGGTGATGCGCACGCAGTTGGCAAGACCAGGCTGTTTATGTTGATCTCGTAAGATAATGCCCTGATCCCACAGCGTTTTAAATACATTACTGGCAGCCGTGCAGCGCAACAGCAGGTAGTTGCTGTCGCTGGTGAATACCTGTTCGACGCAGGCGCACTCTTGCAGCGCCTGTTGCAGCCAACTGCGGTTGGCGCTGATTTCTGCCACCCGCTGACGCATCTGGCGCAACCCTTCGGTGCTCAAGGCCTGTGCGGCGATATCGGCTACCGGAGTAGAGAGCGGGTAGGGCGCGATCACTTTCAGCAGCAGGGCGATGACGTCGGCATTAGCCAGGGTGAAACCGCAGCGCAGGCCAGCCAGTGCGAAGGCTTTTGACAGCGTGCGAAGAATCACCAGGTTAGGATAATCGCTTAGCCAGCCAGCCACTGAAGCCTGTGGGCAGAATTCGATATAGGCTTCGTCAATGGCGACGATCGCTTTGCCAGCAGCCATCTCCAGCAGTGCACGCAGGTCGTTCGGATCCAGCAGGTTACCCGTCGGGTTGTTCGGGCTGCAGGCGTAGATCAGCTTGACGTTATCCAGGCTGGCAGCAATGGCGGGCAGATCGAGCTGCCAGTCGGCTTTGGCGGCCACAGTGCGGCGTTCGACACCGAAAGTCTCGGCGCTGACGGCGTACATGCCGTAGGTTGGTGGGCAGAACAGAATGGCGTCTTTGCCCGGCTCGCAGAAGGCGCGGATCAGCAGTTCGATACCTTCATCAGCGCCACGGCTAACCAGTACCTGATCCTGATTCACCCCGGCGTAAGCGGCGTAGCGTTCGATCACCAGTGCCGGCTGGCATTCCGGGTAGCGGTTGAAAGTTTGTGCGGTCAGCTGGAACTCTGGTGCGACCGGGTATTCGTTGGCGTTCAGCCAGACGTCACCGTTGCCGCCCAAACGGCGTGCCGACTGATAAGGCGTCAGCTCGCGCACGTTTTTACGTGCTAATTGTTCAATGCTCATGCTTGCTCCTTCAAGGCGGCGACGCGTAAGGTCACGGCGTTTTTGTGGGCGATCAACTGCTCGGCTGCCGCCAGCGTTTCAATAGTGGCAGCCAGATTCATAAAGCCCTGCGGTGTCAGTTCCTGCACCGTCATGCGCTTTTGGAAGTCCGCTAACCCCAGGCTGGAACAGGTGGCGGTATAGCCGTAGGTGGGCAACACATGGTTGGTGCCGGAAGCGTAATCCCCGGCAGATTCCGGTGACCAGTCACCGAGGAACACCGAACCGGCGCTGGTAATGCTGTCTACCAGATCGCGCGCGTTGCGGGTTTGAATAATCAAATGTTCCGGGCCGTACTGATTGCTGATGGCAATACATTCGGCTAGATCCTGTGCCACGATCAACCGGCTGCTGGCCAGCGCCTGGCGGGCGGTTTCTGCGCGCGGTAAGGCGGCCAACTGCTGCTCAACCGCTTGTGCCACTGCTTGCGCCATGGCAGCATCCGGCGTCAGCAGGATCACCTGTGAATCAGGGCCGTGCTCGGCTTGCGACAACAGATCGGAAGCGACAAACGCCGGGGTCGCGCCGCTGTCGGCAATCACCAGCACTTCGGAAGGGCCTGCGGGCATATCAATTGCCGCACCGTCCAAACGCTGGCTGATCTGGCGCTTGGCTTCGGTGACAAAGGCGTTGCCTGGCCCGAATATTTTATCCACTTGTGGCACGGAATCGGTGCCGAACGCCATGGCAGCAATGGCCTGCGCTCCGCCGACCTGAAACACTTCCTGTACGCCGCACAGCTTGGCGGCATAGAGGATTTCATCGGCAATCGGTGGTGGTGAGCACAACACCACGCGGCGGCAACCGGCGATACGTGCCGGAGTCGCCAGCATCAATACCGTAGAAAATAGCGGTGCGGAACCGCCGGGAATGTACAGGCCGACCGAGTCGATCGGGCGGGTTACCTGCTGGCAGCGCACGCCAGGCTGGGTTTCAATATCTACCGGCGGCAGTTTTTGTGCATTGTGGAAGGTTTCCACGTTGGTGACGGCGATCGCCATCGCCTGTTTGATTTCGTCCCCCAAGCGGGCGCTGGCGTGTTCGATCTGTTCGGCGGTAACACGCAACGCGCTCACTGCGGTTTTATCAAACTTGGCGCTGTATTCACGTAGCGCGCTGTCACCGTTGGCCTTCACGTTGTCGAGGATCTCACGCACCGTGCGGGTAATGCTGTCTGATGCGGAGATCGCCGGGCGCATCAGCAGTTCTGCACGTTGCTGCGTGCTGCATGTAGCCCAGTTGACGACGGTATTGAAGTTCGACATGGCGTTACTCCATCATCTTCTCAATCGGCAGCACCAGAATAGAACTGGCACCCAGGGCTTTCAGCTTTTCCATGGTTTCCCAGAACAGGGTTTCGCTGCTCACCATGTGCATCGCAACGCGGTTTTGCGCACCGGCTAACGGCAGGATGGTTGGGCGTTCGGCACCCGGCAGCAGGGCGATAATCTCTTCCAGGCGCTCGCTTGGCGCGTGCAGCATGATGTATTTGGATTCACGCGCCTGAATCACCCCCTGAATACGGGTCATCAGGCGGTCGATTAACTGCTGCTTAGCCGCTGGCATTTCACCGTCGCGCTGGATCAGGCAGGCTTTGGAGCGGTAGATCACCTCGACTTCGCGCAGGCCGTTGGCCTCGAGCGTTGCGCCGGTGGAAACCAGATCGCAGATGGCATCGGCCAAACCAGCACGCGGTGCCACTTCGACCGAACCGTTCAGCAGGCAGGATTTAAAACGAACGCCCTGTTTGTCGAGGTATTGCTTCAGCAGGTGTGGGTAAGAGGTGGCGATGCGGGAGTCTTGCAGGCTTTGCGGGCCGGTATATTGGCTGTCCAGCGCGGTAGCCAGCGACAGGCGGCAGGAGCCAAAATCCAGGCGGCGCAGCGTGATGTAACGCGGATCTTCGCCTTGCGCCCGGCGGTTGAGCAGCTCTTCTTCCAGCACGTTTTCACCGATAATGCCCAGATCGACCACGCCGTCCATCACCAGCCCCGGGATATCGTCATCACGCACGCGCAGGATATCAATCGGCATATTCTCGGCGAAGGCAATCAGGCGTTGCTGTTGCAGGTTGATTTTGATCCCGCAGCGGGCCAGCAGTTCCTGAGAATCTTCACTCAGGCGGCCTGATTTCTGCATTGCTATCCGTAAACGTGTTTTATCCAGCATGGTAACCTCTGATTAATCTGTAATTTAATGAATTTATTATAAAAAATTATCTTTCTGTCTGTCCGGAACCAAAAAAAAGCCCTCGGAAGGTATCTTCCGAGGGCTTTTTCTTGCGTTTGTCAGGTTCTACGCGCCACTGGAAGATTCAAACTGTCTTCCAGCACACATCGCCCGAAAGACTAGTCAGGGTGATGGTGATGATGGTGGTTGAACTGAACGCGAGTCATGTGTTTTCTCTTTAAATTAAATCAGCCAATGCTGAGTTGCTGATTAACCTAAACTATCCGTATGGCCTCGCGCAACTGTTTTTTGCCATTATAAATTTAATTCATTGAAACAGGTTGAATTATTACCCCATTAGGCCTATTAAAATTAGCTATTAATCACCGAGCGCTACCATCTTCAGGAGAAGAAGTTAATGAAAAAAGTTGCCATCATTGGCCTGGGCTGGTTGGGCATGCCATTGGCGTTATCGTTGATGAGCCGTGGGTTTGAAGTGGTTGGCAGTAAAACCACGCCAGACGGCGTAGAAGCCGCACGGATGAGCGGTATTGAATGTTATCAGCTTGAACTGACGCCTGAACTGATTTGTGAGGCGCATGATCTGGAACAACTGCTGTACGCCGACGCGTTGGTGGTCACGCTACCAGCCCGGCGTACCGTAGAGGGCAGTGAAGGTTACTTTCGTGCTGTGCGGATGCTGGTGGATAGCGCGATAGCCTTCGGCGTGCCGCATATTATTTTTACCAGTTCGACATCGGTGTATGGCGATACTACGGGCACAGTAGAGGAAGATTCGCCGCTGCAACCGGTGACTCCGTCAGGGAAAGTGCTGGCAGAGCTGGAGCGCTGGTTGCATGAATTGCCAAACACCTCGGTAGATATTCTGCGCCTGGCTGGGCTGGTGGGGGCCGATCGTCATCCAGGCCGTTTTCTGGCTGGCAAGGTTGACGTTAAGGGCGGTTCACACGGGGTCAATCTGGTCCACCAGGATGACGTGATCGCCGCTATCCAACTGCTGCTGCAATTGCCAACTGGGGGGCGCGTTTATAACCTGTGTGCACCAGGTCATCCCACCAAGCGTGAATTCTATCCGGCACTGGCGGCGCAGTTGCAGTTGCAACCCCCGCAGTTTGCCGAAGAACCGGAACAGGCAGGGCGGCTGGTAGATGGCAGCCGGATCTGCAAAGAACTGGGGTTTGAATATCAATATCCCGATCCGGTACGGATGCCGATCAGTTGAATCGACTTTTTCTCTAACGTGGCACGCTGTTGGTCAGATCGGCTAACAGCGCCGCCAGCGGCTTTTTCGGCTGGCCGGGGCGGATAACCAGGCTTAACTGCGCCTGATAGGTCAGTGGTTGCCCTCCTAACTGCTTCATTAATCCCTGTTCGACCCAACGGCTGGCAAAATGGGTCGGCAGATAGCCCAGGTATTCGCCGCTGAGGATCAGATGGGCCACGCTTTCCATATGGTAAGCCATGGCACCCAACTCCAGCGGTGCCACAGGGCAAAGCTGTTGTGCCAGTAAGTAACCGCGTTTTACCCAGCGGGCATTTTCGATTTGTTCACGGCTTGGGGTTTCAACGGCAAATAGCGGATGTTCGCTGCTGCAGTAAATCGCCTGCGATTCTTGGCACCAAGGGTGATAAACCAGTTCGTTCAATTGTTGGCCGAAATAGCCAATCCCCAAATCCAACTGCTGATTCAGTAATCCCTGCTCAATTTCAGCAGGTGAACAGATACGGCATTGAAACTGCACGTCCTGACGGCGGCGGCGAAATTGCCTGATGGCCTGGCTGAAAGGGATCCCCGGCAAAGAGACCAGATTATCCACCAGGCCGATTATCAGATCGCCGCTCAGCATGCCATTGAGTGACTGGCTGACCCGCGTAAAGTCGCGCGTTGCATTAAACAGCGTGCGGCAGGCGCTCAGCATTCTTTCCCCTTTAGGCGTCAACTGAAAGCCGGAGCGGCCACGCTGGCACAACCTGAACCCCAACCGGGTTTCCAGCGTGCCCAAGTGGGTGCTGATGGTGGATTGATTCATCATCAGAGCATCCTGCGCCGCGCTGACTCCCTGAGCCTCCGCGACTGCCACAAAGACCCGCAGCAGTTTGAAATCGACATCGCTGAGATTGGTGATCATCTTCGCTCTCCCTGAATTATCACTATTTAACGTTGTGACAACATGTCTGATATAGGCGCTAGCGCTTGGCGAATCCTCCCTCTTTTATGTCTGTGAATGAAATAAAATTCAACAGGTCAATACGTTATGACACATTGGTTTTTTCAATGTTTACATTTAAAACCAGGAATAGTAACGCGGGTTGGTTAGGGCATAGGCTGTAATTGTTATGAAAATGTTGAAATAAAATATTCGTCTGACAAGGAAAATCTATGCTGAATCAACCTCAAAGCGGTAATCAAATGCCGCGTTTTGCTGGCTTGCCGACCATGATGCGTTTACCCGCTGCCGAGAGTGCGCAGGGGTTAGATGCCGCCTTCGTGGGGATCCCGCTGGATATCGGCACCTCCAATCGCAGCGGCACGCGTTTTGGGCCACGGCAAATCCGCCAGGAGTCGGTGATGCTCCGCCCTTACAACATGGGAACTGGCGCGGCACCGTTTGAGCGATTGCAGGTTGCCGACTTGGGCGATATTGCCACCAACCCCTATAACCTGGCCGACAGCGTTCAGCGTATTGAGTTGGCGTATGACCCGATCCTGCGCCATGGCTGTATCCCGCTCACGCTCGGGGGCGATCATACCTTGACGCTGCCGATTCTGCGTGCGGTTGCCCGCCAGCATGGCCCGGTCGGGCTGATTCACATTGATGCCCATTCTGATACCAACGACGACATGTTCGGTGAACAACTGGCGCACGGAACAACCTTCCGTCGGGCTCATGAAGAAGGTCTTTTGGCCCCGCAGCGGGTGGTGCAGATTGGCCTGCGCGGTAGTGGTTATGCCGCGCAGGATTTTGACTGGTCGAGGCAACAAGGGTTTCGCGTGGTACCGGCAGAAGCCTGCTGGTATCGCTCGCTTGCTCCGCTGATGGCGGAAGTGCGTGAGCAAATGGGGGCAGGTGCAGTGTATCTCAGCTTTGATATTGATGGGCTGGATCCGGCGTTCGCCCCTGGCACCGGTACCCCGGAAGTGGGGGGCTTATCCGTCTGGCAAGGGCTGGAGATCGTCAGGGGGTGCCAGGGGCTAAACCTGGTGGGTGCGGATCTGGTAGAGGTTTCCCCGGCTTATGACAGTACCGGCAATACCGCCTTGTTGGCGGCCAATCTGCTGTTCGAAATGCTGTGTGTGCTGCCGGGTAAGCGGGCTTGACCGGTAGCAATAACAACATGATAGGAGGTGTTCTATGCAACTCGATCTGTTTGTCGTCGTGCTGTATTTCCTGGTGATCGGTGCAGTAGGCTGGCTCGGTGTCCATAAGGCCACTACCAAGGAGAATTATCTGGTTGCTGGCCGTAATCTGGGGCCGGGGTTGTATTTAGGCACGTTGTCAGCGGTGGTGCTCGGCGGGGCTTCAACGATTGGCAGCGTGAAATTGGGTTATACCTATGGCATATCCGGGCTGTGGCTATGTTTCGCGCTGGGTATGGGCATTGTGGTGTTGAGTACCGTGCTGGCCAAACCCTTGCTCAAGTTAAAGCTCTATACCGTGAGCCAGGTATTGGCACAGCGTTATCATCCGGCGGCCAGGGTGACCAGTGGTGTCATCATGCTGGCTTACGATCTGATGGTGGCGGTGACTTCGATTATTGCCATCGGCAGCGTAATGCAGGTGATGTTTGCGCTGCCGTTTGCCACTTCCATACTGATTGGCGGTGGGATGGTGGTGCTCTATTCAACGTTGGGGGGCATGTGGTCGCTGACGCTGACGGACATCATCCAGTTTATCATTATGACGGTAGGGATGATGCTGGTGTTGATGCCGATGAGCATTGTCAAAGCGGGCGGTTGGGCGATCTTTACCCACCAATTACCGGCGAGTTACTACCAACTCTCCTCGATTGGTTTCGATACCATCATTCTGTTCTTCCTGATTTACTTCTTTGGCATCCTGATTGGGCAGGATATCTGGCAGCGGGTATTCACCGCACGCAGCGTGCCGGTGGCGCGTTACGCCGGTTTGGGGGCGGGTATCTATTGTGTGCTTTACGGTGTTACCGGCGCGATGATCGGCATGGCGGGCAAAATTGTGCTGCCGTTGCTGGAAAGCAGCGACGGTGCATTTGCCGCCATCGCTCAGGCGGTGTTACCCGCAGGGGTCAGCGGATTGGTGGCCGCAGCGGCACTGGCGGCGCTGATGTCAACGGCTAGCGCCTGTCTGTTGGCCTCTTCAACCATTGCTTTGGAGGATGTGCTGCCTGCCATCCGTCGGCGGCCATCGGGCGGTTTGGCCGCCGGGCGTTTAACCACGCTGGTGATGGGGGCGATCATGCTGGGGCTGGCATTCCTGGTGCGGGACGTGCTGTCGGCTTTAACGCTGGCTTACAATCTGCTGGTGGGTGGGATGCTGATCCCGTTGGTAGGGGCGATTTTTTGGCAGCGAGCCACCAGCACGGGGGCGATAGCCAGCATGGTGATGGGCAGTTTGTGCGTGTTGGGTTTTATGTTTTATCACGGGATCCAGGCTAACAGCCCGATCTACAGCGGTTTACTGGTAGGGGCGCTGGCTTTTATCGTTGGCAGTTTACTCACGCCTGAGCAACGGATGGTCGCAACCGCTTAACTGGCTTGGTGGCGGTGACGGGAAAGCATCAGCTCTCCCGTCATGGGCTCAATTAAACCCGTGAACCCCAGAGGTCATATTCGTCGGCGTTTTCGATCTTCACTTTGACGATCTCACCCACTTTCACCCCGGTTTCACCGTTCAGGTAGACCGCACCGTCGATCTCTGGTGCATCGGCCATGCTGCGGCCAATTGCGCCTTCTTCGTCCACTTCGTCGATCAGCACCAGCAATTCGCGGCCAATCTTGTCCTGCAAACGCTGGGCAGAGATCTGTTGCTGCAGTTGCATAAAGCGGTGATAACGTTCTTCTTTCACCTCTTCTGGTACCTGATCCGCCAATTCGTTGGCGGCAGCCCCTTCTACCGGGCTGTATTTGAAGCAACCAACGCGATCCAGCTTGGCTTCCTGCAGGAAGTTGAGCAGCATCTGGAAGTCTTCTTCGGTTTCGCCTGGGAAACCAACGATGAAAGTGGAACGCAGCGTCAGATCCGGGCAGATTTCCCGCCAGCGTTTGATGCGCTCCAGCGTGCGTTCTACTGCGCCAGGGCGTTTCATCAGCTTGAGGATTTTCGGGCTGGCGTGCTGGAGTGGAATATCCAGATACGGCAGGATCTTACCTTCGGCCATCAGTGGGATCACATCGTCCACATGCGGATAAGGATAAACGTAGTGTAAGCGCACCCAAGCACCCAGGCTGGAGAGTTGCTCGCACAGGCTGACCATGCTGGTTTTCACCGGTTGGCCATTCCAGAAGCCGGTACGGTGTTTGACGTCAACGCCGTAAGCCGACGTATCCTGCGAGATCACCAGCAGCTCTTTGACCCCGGATTCCACCAAGCGCTTGGCTTCATCCAGCACTGAACCGATCGGGCGGCTGTCGAGATCGCCACGCATTGACGGGATGATGCAGAAAGTACAGCGGTGGTTACAACCTTCAGAAATCTTCAGGTAAGCGTAGTGTTTCGGCGTCAGCTTGACGCCCTGTGCTGGGATCAGGCTGGTAAACGGGTTATGTTCCGGCTTTGGCACATAATGGTGAACATGGTTCAACACCTGCTCGTAGCTGTGCGGCCCGGTAATTTCCAGCACCTTCGGGTGTACTTCACGGATCTGGTTTTCTTTTGCACCCAGACAACCGGTTACTATCACCTTGCCGTTTTCGTTTAGTGCTTCACCGATTGCTTCCAGTGATTCTTGTACTGCGCTGTCGATAAAGCCGCAGGTGTTGACGATCACCAGTTCAGCGTCGTCATAACGTGGTACTACCTGATAGCCTTCATTACGCAGTTCAGTCAGGATCCGTTCAGAATCGACCAGGTTCTTCGGGCAGCCTAACGATAAAAATCCAATCTTAGCCATTTTTTGTACAATGTGTTATTCAGAATCCGCAGAGTATACTCTAAATAATTCGTGTTGCATGTAGGCGGCTGGTTCACAAGTCGCCAGGAAAAGTAACCTGCTTTAACCTAAACGAATTTTGAATAAGGCTGTCTGCAAGGCATTCCAGTCGGCTTCGCTGCTGTGGATCAGTTCAATGCGGCTGTCCAGTGGAGCTACTGGGCGTGTTTCGATATTCAGATCTTGCCCTTGGCGGTTAATCAGCAAGCTCCCTTCGGGAATGCGCACTACCGCTTTAGCCCGTTCAACCGGTGCCAACCTGATCCATTCCATCATACCGACGGTGTCGAACAGGGTTTCGCCATCAAAAATCCAACCACAGCTGGTATAGTCCTGGCCCTGATTCAGCGCTCGACGCCAGCGTGCATTCTCTGGCAGGCGCAAGGCCGCCAACCCCTGTGTTTTGGCCTGTGCGTGATGATGATGCGCATCAGGCAGTTCAGTGTGATTAGTTCGCGGCAGATCAAGGAGTGCAACGTCCATACGCCCTTGTTCGATGTGGTGAACTGGCCGTTGCAGGCCGTATTGCGCCTGCCAGGCTTCCAGGGCCAAGTTATCCTGTGGCTGCCAGGTATCCATTTTATTGGCGAGGATAATATCTGCTGCCGCCAACTGATCGCGGAAGTTTTCATTGTCGCGATACTGGGGTTGGCTGAGTTGGCGGGCATCCAGCAGGCAAACCGTGGCCAATAGATCGATCCAGCCTGCGTAGGTTTCCTGCGTCAGCAACTCCAGAATTTGCTTGGGGTGCCCAAGGCCAGTGGGTTCGATCAGGAGCCGGTCAGGTTTTTCCTGTTGTAGTAACATATTCAGCCCGACCTGCATGGGCAGGCCGTTGACGCAGCACATACACCCCCCTGGGATCTCCTTAAGCACTGCACCACTGTTTGCCAGCAGAGCGCCATCAATGCCAATTTCACCAAACTCGTTGACCAGAACGGCCCAACGCTGGTTTTGCGGTTTGCTGGCGAGTAGATGACGAATCGTGGTGGTTTTACCGCTGCCCAGGAAACCGGTGATCAGGTTGGTTTTGGTCATTTTCTCATTCCTGATTTTGATAATTTTACTTAAACAATAATTTTTAGTTTATGCATATTGCATGCCATTTGAAAATTTTATCTGTGTGGCGTCACAAATTTTATATCTGGATTTATGCGTTTTTTAAGCCATTAAAGCTCTTCTTGGTTAAGAAAAATCTCATTAAAAAACGTGGAATTATAGAAAGTGGCGTTGTCACAATTAAGCGTTATTAAGCCGCTAATACCTCGAATAGCTGCCAAAAACACGCGGTAACCTTGTGATTATTCCTAAAAAATACCTCTATGCTTTAAAGTGACTTAACAAAAAGTGAGGTTGCCATGAATAGCTTACGGTTATTTTTGATCGCTGGAGCATTACTTTCATGGATGGCAGCAGGTTATGCGAGTACCCCTGGTACTTCTGGTGGGGTCATCAGATTTGTAGGTTCGATCGTTGAAGGCCCTTGTCTCGTTAACGTTGTCAACTCATCAGCACAAACCCAATGCTTCCGCAATGGGCAAAACTACACAGGCACGCAAGCTCTGGCAAGTCTTAATGCTAGTGGTAAAGAGCTCCCACTGAATTTAGGTACTACAGCAATCCGGTGGGTGGACGAGCAACAGAAACTTGCGATTATGACTGTGGCATATCGTTAAGTCGCTTGTGTCATGCCGGGCTTTTGCCCGGCATGACCTCCTAAAAATCAGGAAACTTGAGCCGTAATCCATTCCTTCACCGTCTGACGCGCACCGCGATCGCGCAATGAAAGATAAGCTTTCGTTACGGTTGCAACAAACTTCTCATCTGCAGGTAATTGTTCGCCGAAAACGCCTTTGATCGCCAGCAACGCAGCAACGCGCTGTTCACCGTCCGGTGAACCACTGACCACTTGCTGCAGCGTTGCCAGCATCGGATCGCGGATATCAATCGGCTGCCCGGCATCGTCAATACCGCCAACGTAGCGCATCCAGCCCGCCACTCCCAGAGCCAGCCCGGCATAGCTGCCGCCATGCTGCAGATGCCAGCGGATGGAATCCAGCATACGCTGTGGCAGCTTCTGCGTGCCGTCCATCGCGATCTGCCAGGTGCGGTGTTGCAGCGCCGGGTTGCTGTAACGTGCGATCAGCCGATCGGCATAGGCGGCCAGATCAATACCGCTCACTTGCAGTGTCGGGGCCTGTTCGTGCAGCATCAGGTGGTAAGCGGCGCGGCGGTAATATTCGTCCGCCATGCAGTCATTGATGTGCTGATACCCCCCCAGATAGCCGAGATAAGCCAGAAACGAGTGGCTACCGTTCAGCATGCGCAATTTCATCTGCTCGAACGGCAAGACGTCATCCACCAGTTGCACGCCTGCGGCTTCCCACTCTGGGCGGCCAGCCACGAAGTTATCCTCGACTACCCATTGGATAAAAGGCTCGCAGGCGATGGCGCATTCATCGCGCACCCCGCCCAATGCGGTGGCAATTTCACCCAGCGTTTCCGGCGTGCTGGCGGGAACGATACGATCGACCATGGTGCTGGGGAAAGTGACGTGGTTGGTGATCCATTCTGCCAGTTGCCGATCGCGGGCCTGTGCCAAACCGATAACTGCATTGCGCACCACGTGGCCGTTTTCTGGAATATTGTCGCAAGAGAGAACGCTAAAAGCAGGCAGATTACGCTGTCGCCGCCGATACAGCGCTTCAACCAGAATCCCCGGCACCGTGATGGGGTGGGCTGGATCGGCCAGATCGGCCCTGATGCCATCGTGCTGCAGGTCTAACTGACCGCTGCCAGGTTCGATACAGTAACCCTTTTCCGTAATAGTCATTGAAACGATCGCCACCTGCGGTTCGGCCAGCTTTTCCAAAACGGCATCAATGCCTTCCAGTTTACGGTGCACACTCTCGTGAACAGCACCGATAACGATCGCCTGATTACCCGCCGCTCCTTTCTCCAGCACAGTGTAAAGATGCTCCTGAGCACGCAGGGTTTGAAACAGCTTATCGCCGCCGAACAGGCTGATTTCACAGATCCCCCAGTCACCACCTTGGCGATTGAGCACACGATCCGTCAGCAGCGCCTGATGAGCACGATGAAAGGCCCCGAAGCCCAAATGCACAATACGGCTACGCAGCAGGCGGCGATCGTACTGCGGTTGTTGCACTTCGGCAGGCAGCGATGAGTTGGCGATAGTCTTCATGAATGGCTCCATTGCAAGAGAAAGTCCTGGCCGGTAGCTTGCACAAAGTTATCAGACCAGTTTGCCGTGCGCAGTCTGTCGCCGATGCGCCGGTTTCTACGTGTTATCATCTGCCGCTACTCTAGGGCGATAGCGGGGTGAATAAAATGACTTGTGCCAAAATAAGCCAGAAGCGTGAGTTGGATCAACCCACCAAGGTTTCTACTTTGACAGCATGTGGCTAAAGAGTAAGGTTAAAGATAAATGATATCTATCTCAATGTGGTATAACAAGATTGATCTGATTTTGCGATTGGCTTCACTACGGGGGCAAAATTGCAGATAACTCAGCGACTCTTACAAGGATAAATCTATGGAACAAACATGGCGTTGGTACGGGCCAAACGATCCGGTTTCGCTGGATGATGTACGTCAGGCCGGGGCTACGGGTGTGGTCACGGCGTTGCATCATATTCCTAACGGCGAAGTGTGGCCGGTTGAGGAAATAAAAGCGCGTCAGGCTTTGCTGGCGGAGAAAGGATTGGTGTGGTCGGTAGTGGAAAGCATCCCGGTACACGAGGAGATCAAAACCCACAGCGGCAACTATCAGCGTCATATCGCCAATTATCAGCAGTCACTGCGTAATCTGGCGGCCTGTGGCATTGATACCGTGTGCTACAACTTTATGCCGATCCTCGACTGGACGCGCACCGATCTGGAGTATTTATTGCCGGATGGTTCCAAAGCACTGCGTTTTGATCAAATTGCTTTTGCCGCTTTTGATCTGCATATCCTGCAGCGTTCGGGGGCTGAAAAAGACTATACCGCTGAAGAAAAAACCGAGGCGCAGGCTTACTTCAACGCGATGAGTGTGGCAGAGATTGCCAAGCTGACCAGTAACATTATCGCAGGTTTGCCGGGGGCGGAAGAGGGCTATACGCTTGAACAGTTCCGCGCGCGCTTGGCCGAATATGATCATATCGATAAAGCCCAACTGCGTGAGAACATGGCGCTGTTTTTGCGTGCGATTGTGCCGGTGGCAGAAGAAGTGGGTATACGCCTAGCGGTGCATCCAGACGATCCGCCACGCCCAATCCTCGGTCTGCCGCGCATTGTTTCCACCATTGAAGACATGCAGTGGCTGAAAGAGACCGTTGACAGCATTCACAATGGTTTCACCATGTGCACTGGCTCCTACGGCGTGCGTGCGGATAACGATCTGGTGCGGATGATTGAAACCTTCGGCGATCGTATTCACTTTACCCATCTGCGTGCCACCTGCCGCGAACAGAACCCGAAAACCTTCCATGAAGGTGCGCATCTGCAAGGGGATGTGGATATGGTGTCAGTGATCGAGGCCATTCTGGCCGAAGAGCAGCGCCGCTTGCAGGCTGGCGATCGTCGGCCAATCCCGATGCGGCCCGATCATGGTCACCAGATGCTGGACGATCTGAAAAAGAAAACCAACCCGGGCTATTCGGCGATTGGTCGTTTGAAGGGGTTAGCGGAAATCCGTGGCGTGGAGCTGGCGCTGAAGCGGCGTTTCTTCCCAGAACTCTTGTAAGGTTGTGAAGGCAGGGCGCACCGCTGCGCCCTGAAGCACAATTAGTCAGCGCGGCCCATATAACGGCGCTCGGCAATATGAATGCGGATTTTGTCACCAGGGCTGAGGTATTCCGGTACCAGAATGGTCAAGCCAGTGGTCATAGTGGCCGGTTTGTTACGGGCGCTGGCAGAAGCCCCTTTGATACCCGGCGCGGTTTCGACAATTTCCATATCCACGGTTTGCGGCAGTTCCAGCGCCAGCACCTGGCCATCCAGCGTTAATACTTGCATGCCCGGCAAGCCTGCTTCAGGGATAAACAGCAGTTCGTCTTCGATCTGATCTTTTTTGAAGATATACGGTGTGTAGTCTTCGTCATCCATAAACACATATTCTTCGCCATCGATGTAGGAGAAATTCACCTTGCGACGCGACAGGGTAATGGTGTCCAGAATATCGTCACCTTTAAAACGTTCTTCCACCTTGAGTCCGGTACGCACGTCGGAGAAACGCATTTTGTAAAGGGTGTTGGCCCCACGTGCGGTTGGGCTTTGGACATCAATGTCTTTCACCAACAGCAGTTTGCCGTTGTAGTTGATCGCCATGCCACGCTTGATTTCGTTAGCTCTTGCCATTGGAATAACCTGTCGATAAGGAGTGTTGAGATGTTGCGACAAGTTACTCGTACCACGCTTTGCAGGCAAGAGCCGCGCGCAAAAAGAGTGGGGAATACAGAGAACGCAGAGGGCGACGAACGTCACCCTCGGTAAGTGGTTTTTATTTAAATACTGGCAGCATATTCAGCAGCGTGAGCAGGTGAGCAACGGCGTTGATCGCGCCAAACAGAATGATAAACAGGATCATGCCATGGCCACCGGGGGCACGATACGCTGCCTGCGGAAAGCGGCGGCGGCTGGCACGGGCCATCATAGCAGGAACGATCACCGCCCAGATGGTGGCTGCCAGGCCAGCAAAACCGATGGCGTACAGGAAACCGTTCGGGAACAGCAGGGCTGCCAGGGTTGGGGGCACAAACGTCACCAGCGCCGATTGGGTGCGGCCAGCGGTGTTATCACTGAACTTGAAGAAATCAGCCAGATAGTCGAACAATCCCAGTGAAACCCCAAGGAAAGAGCTGGCCAGTGCCATATAAGAGAAGGCGCTGAGCAATTGGCCAACCATCTGGCTGCTGGAAACGCTCCCCATCTGCTTGAGCAGGCTGCCGATGTTGCCGCCCTCGGCGATCACCTGTTTGAACGCATCGCGTGGGATATTGCCCTGAATCACATACTGCCACAGGATGTAAATCCCCAGCGCCAGCAGGGTGCCATAAACCAGGCTGCGCACCACGGCGCGGCTGTCTTGGTGATAATACTTTACCAACCCCGGCACGTTGCCGTGGTAACCGAATGAGGTTAACAGATAAGGCAGGGCCGCCAAGGCATAGGGCAGATAGCTGGCGCTGGTGTCGCCACGGTTGAACAGCACCGCAGGTTGGACGTGGGTAAACATGTCGCCAACCGACATCACGAAAGTGATCACCATACCGCCAATCAGAATGGTGCTCAGGCGATCCACCGCCCGGGTTGACAGCCAGACGATAAACGCCACCAAAACGGCAAAGACCAATCCGGCAACAGCCTGATTGGTGCCCACAATACCTTCCAGCGTATGGGCGATGATCGATCCCCCCGCCGAGATATAGGCATAGGTCAGAATGTACAGTACAAAGGTGATGGACAGGCCGTTGAGGGTATTCCAGCCTTTACCCAGCAGGTCTTTGACAATGGTATGGAAGCTGGCACCGGTCGGGTAGTTGAGCGTTGCTTCAAGGATCATCAGGCCAGAAATCAGCATGCAGGCCCAGGTATAAATCAGCAATGCAATCGAGCCGCCAAACCACACGCCAGAGGTGACAATCGGAATGGAGAACATACCGGCCCCGACTGCGGTACCCGCAATAATCATTGCGCCACCGAGAATGGAAGGGCGGGAAAGCTTCTGGGGGGTGTCCGTGGACATTGTGGCTCCTGAATAACCTGATGATGTTTGAGTTCTCTTGTACTAGCTTAATAGTACATTGCGCAATATGTGCATGTAAAGGGAAATATGTGCTAATTAAGTGTGTAAATAGGGGTTTTTTGCTGTTTCTACGCGAGAGCAGATCTGTGGATGTGTTGCAGCAAAACTCAAGGGAAGGAAAATCCTGGTGTGAGCCGGATTGTGCTGGCGGCAATCACCGTGTGCTGCTATTGTCCGGCTTCAATTCGCCAGCCACCAGGAGATGCACCGATGGATTGCCGTCCCGACTGTGGCGCTTGCTGTATAGCACCGTCAATTTCCAGCCCAATCCCCGGCATGCCCAATGGTAAACCGGCGAACACCCGCTGCATTCACCTGGATCAGCAACTGCGTTGTGGCCTGTTTCATTCACCCCTGCGGCCCCGCGTTTGCGGCAGCCTACAGGCCAGCCATGAGATGTGCCACGATCGCCGTGACGAAGCGTTAATCTATCTGGCAAAGCTAGAGGTTGATACTGCGCCCTAGGCTCTTAGGCGTTTTTGAGCCGCCACAGACACAGCACTGCACCTACCACCATCGCCAGCGCGGAATAAAATACCGCATGGTAGTTCCAGATTTCGGCAACCGAACCGGCAATCGAGCCAGCAATAATCCAGCCAACGCGAGTGGTATTGGTAAATAGTGTGGTAGCCGCGCCAGCCTGACCTGGCATCAGATCCTGAAAGTAGAGCATGCCGATGCCTGCCAACACGCCAATAAACAGCGCGTTCAGCAATTGCAGGGCAACCAACTGCCAAGCTCCGGTAATGAACAACAGCCCGGTGTAAAACAGCACGCCAGCGATCACCGCGCTGCGCATCAGGCAGCGTTTACCGAAACGTTTGGCCACCATTCCGGCTAACAACATGGTTGGGATCTCCAGCCCGGCTGCGGTGCCCATCAGGATCCCAGCCAGTTTTTCTGGCAAGCGCAGTTCTTGCACCACATACAGCGGCATATTGATCAGGTACATACCGTTGGCAGTCCACATCAGAGTGCAAGCGGCGAATAACAGTAGCGCATCGCGGCGGTTTTGGCGCGGGGCTTCCAGCGTGGTGCCCTTGGTTGCCGGGGTTTTTGGCATCGAGGGCAGCGTTTTCCACACCAGGGCACCACAGATGATAAAAGTAGCCGCCGCGGCCAGATACATCACCTGAAAGCCAAACCCTAATGCCAGAGCAAAGGCGATCGGCGGGCCAATCACCCAGGCCAGTGACACCTGTGCGCGCAGGATCGAACTGAACATGACCGCTTCCCGCCCAGTGCGTTCGGCGTGTTCACGTGCCAGCGCAAACATCTGCGGGTTGGCGGTGGAACCGAAGCTGCTCAGCAGCACACCGACAAACAGCAGCAGATAATAGTTGCGGTTCCAGGCGAATAGCGCGCAGGCCAAGGCACCCAGCATGCAACAGAGAAAAATCAGCGATTTGCGATCGCCTTTTCTGTCTGAACGGCGGGCAAGAAACTGGCTGACCAAAATGCCGATCACGGCGCTGCCGGTAAAGAATAAGCCGACCATGCTTGGGCGGACGTTCACTTCGGTAGAAAGAAACAGGCTTAACGTGGGGGTTTGCAAGGCACCAGCAATGCCAGTGAGGAAAGCCACAACAATAAATGCCAGCGAAGTGAGATCGGGCAAACGTCGAGTTATCGCAGTTGAAGTACGCATAGTGGTGAGCAAATAGCCAATAAAGAAAAAGTCGCGCGTAGAGTACGCGTTTTTAAAAAAAACAAAAAACGGTTTCAATCAGGATTGGGGTAAAAAGTCTTTTCTGCGGAAAATACGCTGCAGATTGTGGGGGTATAGGTTTTACCACTCAGCCATAAGGCGATCGCGGTGCGGCTGGCTTCAAAATGCGGTTCCGGCAGGGCGGTGGGGGAGCACCAACGCCATTCGGCACATTTTTCTGGTTCTTTCAGTTCTGGGTTGCCACCTGGGTGCTGAACCAGCATACAGATGGAGACGGTATGTTTGCCTTCCGCTCGCCAGGTTTGCAAATTATTGCTGATACCAATCAATTGCGGAGGAGCAATCAGTAGCCCGGTTTCTTCAGCAACTTCGCGCTGGGCGCATTGTTCAAAGGTTTCTCCAGCATCCAGGTGGCCACCGGGAATCGACCAGAAAGGAGCGTGAGAACCACAGCGTTTCCCCAGCAAAATGTGGCCCTGTGGGTTTACGATAATCACGCCAACGCCAGTGGCTACCATCATACTTTTCTCCTTCAGCAGTGCTTCAGCATAGTAGGCCATTTTGCGGCTATCTATGGGCTAAATGTGCGCAGTGTCAAAAAAACATCATATCAGTATGAAGAAAACTTGCTTTCGATAATACCTGATTCCACACTGATTGAAACGTTTCAGCGTTATCGGACGGACTGATCCGACTCTGGTAACGCTCCTTTTTCCCTATAGAGCTGAAACGATTCAATTCAGCAAGAGAGGAGAATCATGTTCCAATTGTCACAGCAAGACATTCACCTGGGAGCCGCCGCCAGCGGTAAACAGGAGGCTATCCGGCAGGTCGCGGCTGCGCTCACCTCCGCCGGGTGCGTCAGCGCCGCCTATGTTGACGGCATGCTGCAGCGTGAGCTGCAAACCTCGACTTATCTGGGAAACGGGATCGCCATTCCACACGGCACTACCGATACCCGCGATCTGGTGCTGAACACCGGGGTGCAGGTTTTCCAGTTTCCACAGGGGATTGAATGGGGAGAAGGGCAAACTGCCTATGTGGTGATCGGTATTGCTGCCCGTTCAGATGAACACCTGGCGCTGCTGCGTCAGCTGACGCACGTGCTGAGCGATGACAGCGTAGCGACACAATTGGCAACGACCACTTCAGCAGAAGAGTTGCGCAGCTTGCTGATGGGCGAGAAGCAAACGGCTGAGTTGCAGTTTGATGTGTCACTGATCGCGCTGGACGTGGCGGCTGATTCTCTGATGACGTTGCAGGCCCTGAATGCGGGCCGCCTGCAAAAGATCGGTGCAGTTGACGCCCGGTTTGTCAGCGATGTGATCACCCGCAAGCCGCTGAATCTGGGGCAGGGCATCTGGCTGAGTGACAGCGCTGAAGGCAATCTGCTTAGCGCGGTTACCCTCAGCCGCCCTGCACAGGCTTTTGACGAAGCAGGCGAGCAGGTTGCGCTGTTGCTGACTGTGGCCATTGCCGATCAGCAACCGCTGACGGTGCTGAACCATCTCAGCGATTTGCTGTTAGGCAATCAAGCTGAACGCTTGCTGAACGCCGATGCTGCTACCCTGTTGGCACTGCTCACCAGCGATGTGGCTGAAGAGAGTACGGTGCTGAGCGCAGAATATACCATTCGTAACGAACACGGCCTGCATGCCCGCCCAGGCACGGCACTGGTCAACGTGATCAAGCAATTCTCCAGTGAAATTACCGTCACTAACCTCAACGGCAGTGGTAAACCGGCTAATGGCCGCAGCCTGATGAAGGTGGTCGCGCTGGGAGTGAAGAAAGGTCATCAGTTGCGTTTTACCGCCAGCGGTGATGATGCTGAAGCGGCGCTGAAAGCCATCGGCGAAGCCATCAGTACAGGTCTTGGCGAGGGTGCGGCATGAGCAGAAGAGTCGCAACCATTACCCTTAACCCGGCTTACGATCTGGTGGGCTTCTGCCCGGAGATCGAACGGGGTGAGGTTAACTTGGTAAAAACTGCCGGGCTGCACGCCGCCGGTAAAGGCATTAACGTTGCCAAGGTACTGAAAGATTTAGGGATTGATGTCACCGTCGGCGGTTTCCTGGGGAAAGATAATCAGGATGGTTTCCAACTGCTGTTCAGCGATCTGGGTATTGCCAACCGTTTTCAAGTGGTGTCGGGGCGTACCCGTATCAACGTGAAACTGACGGAAAAAGACGGCGAAGTGACCGATTTCAACTTCTCTGGGTTTGAAGTCACGCCGCCGGATTGGGAACGCTTTGTGAACGACTCTCTGAGTTGGCTCGGCCAGTTCGACATGGTGGCGGTGAGCGGCAGCTTGCCGGAAGGTGTACCACCAGAAGCCTTCACCGAGTGGATGATCCGCCTACGTGCGCAGTGCCCGTGCATTATTTTCGACAGCAGCCGAGAGGCACTGGTGGCGGGGTTGAAAGCCGCACCTTGGCTGGTGAAACCGAATCGACGTGAATTGGAGATCTGGGCTGGTCGCCCATTACCGACTTTGGATGAGGTGGTTGACGCGGCTCACGCGCTGCGCGATCAGGGAATTGCGCACGTAGTGATCTCACTGGGCGCAGAAGGTGCGCTGTGGGTAAACGCTTCTGGAGCCTGGATCGCCAAACCTCCAGCTTGTGAGGTGGTTAGCACGGTGGGAGCCGGTGATTCGATGGTTGGCGGTTTGATCTACGGCTTGCTGATGCGTGAATCCAGCGAGCATACCTTACGTTTGGCCACCGCCGTGGCTGCCCTGGCCGTCAGCCAGAGCAACGTTGGCGTGACCGATCGCCCGCAGTTGGCCGCGATGATGGCGCGTGTCGATCTGAAACCTTTTAACTGACAGTAGGAGGCAGAATGAAAACGCTGCTGATGATAGACGGTTCGCTCGGGCAGGCTCGTGGTCACCTGGCGAAACGTATGCTTGAAGGCGCTGCGGCCAATGCTGGCTTGGTGCTGGTAGGGTCGTTGGATGAAGCCGAAGTGGTGATCGTAGCAGGGCAAACTGTGCCTGCCGATGCCAAGTTGAACGGCAAAGTGGTTTATATAGGTGATGTGGAACACGCGGTGCGTGATCCCGAGGGCTTTTTGGTACAGGCAAAAGCCGAAGCCAAGCCTTATCAGGTAGCAGAAACTGCGCCAGTGAAAGCCACGGGGCAGAAACGCATCGTGGCGGTTACCGCTTGCCCGACCGGTGTAGCGCATACTTTTATGGCAGCCGAAGCCATTGAGAGCGAGGCCAAAAAACGTGGCTGGTGGGTAAAAGTTGAAACCCGTGGTTCCGTAGGGGCGGGGAATGAAATCACCCCCGAAGAGGTTGCGTTGGCCGATCTGGTGATTGTGGCGGCGGATATTGAAGTGGATCTGGACAAGTTTGCCGGTAAGCCGATGTATCGCACGTCTACCGGATTGGCCCTGAAGAAAACCGTGCAGGAGCTGGATAAGGCGCAGGTTGAGGCTGAAATCTTCCAGCCGCAGAAAACCAGCAGTGCGCCAACGGCAGGTAAGAAAAAAGAGAGCGCCGGGCCGTATCGTCACCTGTTGACCGGGGTTTCCTACATGTTGCCGATGGTGGTGGCGGGTGGGTTGTGTATTGCGCTGTCGTTTGTGTTCGGTATTGAAGCGTTTAAAGAAAAAGGCACTCTGGCCGCAGCATTGATGCAGATCGGTGGGGGTTCAGCCTTTGCGCTGATGGTACCGGTTCTGGCGGGTTATATCGCGTTCTCGATTGCCGATCGCCCAGGCCTGACGCCGGGTTTAATCGGCGGTATGTTGGCGGTGAGCACAGGAGCAGGGTTCCTCGGCGGGATTATCGCCGGTTTTCTGGCCGGTTATATCGCCAAAGCGATCAGCAATAAGCTGCATTTGCCGAAGAGTATGGAGGCGCTGAAACCGATCCTGATTATCCCGTTGCTCGCGAGCTTGGCTACCGGCCTGATCATGATTTACGTGGTGGGTACGCCGGTTGCGAAAATCATGGAGGGCTTGACCCACTGGCTGCAATCGATGGGGACAGCTAACGCGGTGCTGTTGGGCGCGATCCTTGGTGCGATGATGTGTACCGATATGGGGGGCCCGGTGAATAAAGCGGCCTATGCCTTTGGCGTGGCGTTGCTGAGTTCCTCGGTATATGCCCCGATGGCGGCGATTATGGCGGCAGGGATGGTGCCACCGTTGGCGATGGGCTTAGCGACGATCATTGCGCGCAATAAGTTCGAGAAATCCGAACAGGAAGGCGGCAAAGCAGCATTGGTGCTGGGGTTGTGCTTTATCAGCGAAGGGGCGATCCCGTTTGCGGCCCGCGATCCGATGCGTGTATTACCGTGTTGTATTGCCGGTGGTGCATTGACCGGTGCGCTGTCGATGGCTTTCGGCGCCAAACTGATGGCTCCGCACGGTGGCCTGTTCGTGCTGCTGATCCCAGGTGCTATCTCCCCGGTGTTGCTGTATCTGGTCGCGATCATTGCCGGTACGCTGCTGGCGGGTGTGGGTTATGCGGTGCTGAAACGCAGCGATGCTACGGCGACTAACCTGGCCTAACCTGTTGTAAGCAATAAAAAACCGGCGCTCAGGTGCCGGTTTTTGCATTATGGAGAAAGTGTTGGTTGAAAGCTCACTGCTGAGCCTTCAGCCAGGCAATTTCTTCTGCCCAGATATCCGGGTTCACCGTTTCCAGAATCAGTGGAATATTGTCAAAACGCGCGTCGCGCATAATGTAGCTGAACACCGTCTTGCCGATATTACCCTCACCCAGGCTGTGGTGGCGATCAACGCGGCTGTTAAACGTGCTTTTGGCATCGTTGAGGTGCATACCGCGCAGATAGTTGAAGCCCACCACATCTTCCAACTCCTGGAAGGTTTTTTCGCAATCCTCTTCCGTGCGCAAGTCATAACCGGCGGCAAAGGCGTGACAGGTATCAATGCATACCCCGACGCGGCTTTTGTCTTCCACACCGTCGATGATGGCGGCCAGATGTTCAAACTTGAACCCCAGATTGCTGCCCTGACCGGCGGTATTTTCAATCACCGCAGTCACACTCTGGGTTTTATCCAGCACGATATTGATGGATTCAGCGATCCGCGCCAGACATTTATCCTCATCAATCTGCAGCAAATGGCTACCTGGATGGAAGTTCAACAACGTTAACCCTAATTGTTCGCAGCGCTGCATTTCATCAAGAAACGCTTCACGGGATTTTTCCAGCGCATCTTCTACGGGGTGGCCAAGATTAATCAGATAACTGTCGTGTGGCAGGATCTGCCCTGGGCCGAAAGCATATTGTGCGCAGGCACGTTTGAACTTATCGATTACGTCGGCAGGCAGCGGAGCTGCTTTCCATTGACGCTGATTTTTGGTGAACAGGGCGAATGCGGTCGCCTCTAATTCGTGCGCTCGGATCACCGCCTGATCCACGCCGCCTGAAGCACTGACATGAGCACCGACAAACTTCATTTTCATTCTCCTGTGTTATCCCCGCCATTATGGCATTGATACAGGCAGGATTGAATGGCAGGGCAAAAGAAGCGGGCCCGCAAGATGGGGCCCGAGGGGAGGGGTTACAACAGGGCTTGAACCAGTTGGTTTATCGCCGCACCGCCGATAACCAGCCAGACAAACAGCAGCGTCGCCAGCAGAATTGGTTTCACCCCAGCCTGACGCACAGCGCTGATATGGGTGGTCAGGCCCAGCGCTGCCATGGCCATTGCCAGCATCCAGGTGTCGGCGGTAATCAAATGTTGCACCAGTGCCGCCGGGAGCAGGTTGAACGAATTCAGCCCGGCAACGGCAATGAACAGCACGGCAAACCAGGGGATGGTAATGACCGACTTCTCACTTTTACTTGCCGTGGTACCACGGCTGATATAGCCGGATAACAGCAGTAGGAAGGGGGCCAACATCATGACGCGAATCATTTTGGCGATCACCGCAGCATTCTCAGCATCTGGGCCGATGGCATGGCCTGCGGCGACCACTTGAGCGACTTCGTGGATCGTCGAGCCGGTATAAATACCAAAAGTTTCCTGGGTAAACGGCATCCACTGGAAGTGTTCATTCAGGTGATACAACCAGGGGTAAGCGAAAATGGCCAGCGTACCGAATACCACCACGGTGGAGACGGCTACCGCCACTTTGCTGGAGTCTGCCTTCAGGACCGGTTCGGTGGCCATTACTGCGGCTGCGCCACAGATACTGCTGCCTGCACCGATTAACATGGTGGTTTGGCTGTCGAGGCCGAAGACTTTTTTACCCAACCAGCAAGCCAGCAGAAAGGTGCTGGTCAGGGTGAGCGCATCGATGATGATACCGCTGGCTCCCACATCGGCGATTTGCTGAAACGTCAAACGAAAGCCATAAAGAATAATCCCCAGGCGCAGCAGACGTTGTTTGGCCAACTGTACGCCAGTGTGGCATTGAGACTGCAACCACGGATAAAGCGTATTCCCGATGACGATACCGAATAGGATCGCCAGCGTCAGCGCACCTAATCCTAACCCGGCAATCCAGGGGATATTGCTGGCCCAGATCGCCAATGCAGTCAGTGCGCCGGTTAACAGTAAACCCGGTATCAGCCGTGGTAATCCTAGCAGTGGGAAACGTTGCTCGGGGTAGGTATGTGCGGTATCGCTCGCCATTGTTCAATCCTCTTCTTAATTCTTTACCGCAAGGGTAAAATTTCGCGAACTAAAAGAGAAATTGATTATATGTTTATAACCTATCTAAATAAGTGGTCGATATAATCTGATAATAACTCACCGGAAGCAGGCCGAATTCTATAAACGTGATAATCTTAATAGCGTGACTGTCGTTTCTGCTATTATGAAGCATTATTTTTGTTTTTAATTTCAATTATTGTCAGCATTAAACAGCGCATTACACTTGGCTGACCCATTTTTATACCGAGACTGCTATGCATATCACCTTGCGTCAACTGGAAGTCTTTACCGAAGTGCTGAAAAGTGGCTCAACAACGCAGGCTTCGGTGGTATTGGCCTTGTCGCAATCGGCGGTCAGCGCAGCATTGGCGGATCTGGAAGGGCAACTGAATGTGTTGTTATTTGATCGGGTAGGCAAACGATTGGTTATTAACGAACATGGCCGTTTGCTGTACCCGAAAGCGCTGGCGATCCTGGAACAAGCCATAGAAATAGAGCAATTATTTCTGCGCGATAACGGTGCATTACGCATCTCGGCCAGCAGCACCATCGGCAACTATATGCTGCCAGCGATGATCGCCCGCTACCGTAAAGATTTCCCGGCCACGCCATTGGAACTGAATGTGGGAAATAGCCAGGATGTGATCGGTGCGGTGGCGGATTTTCGTGTCGATCTCGGCCTGATTGAAGGGCCATGTCATATGCCCGAATTGGTTACTCAACCATGGCTGGAGGACGAACTGGTGGTGTTTGCTGCACCGGATAACCCTTTGGCGCGGCAACCTTTGACGATGGCCGCGCTGGCGAGTGCGCCGTGGATCCTGCGTGAGCGTGGTTCTGGGACGCGAGAGGTGCTGGATCACCTGTTGTTGGCGCATTTGCCGAATTTCCAGTTAGTTATGGAGCTGGGTAATTCTGAAGCGATCAAGCATGCGGTGCGCCATGGCATCGGCATCAGTTGCCTGTCACGGCGTGTCGTGGAAGAGCAACTAGCCAGCGGCGTGCTGGTAACGTTGAAAACTCCGCTGCCGCCATTGAACCGCACTTTGTATCTGATCCACCATCGGCAAAAGCATATCTCCAATGCCCTACAGCGTTTTTTAAGCTACTGCACTCTGCCTGTTGAGGTTTGAGCGTCTTCATCGCCATCAGGCCCGTTGCTAATAATTACCGCCGGATTATGAAGCTATCTTATATCAGCGCAATGTCACTAGTGCGTGGGCGGGTATTTGTTACAATCCGGCCTCATTTTTTGACGGGCAGATAGGGTAAGAATGGCTCACCAGGATATAAAAACATCGGGGCAGCAAGCACCCGGACTGCGTCGCGAACTGAAAGCGCGACATTTAACCATGATCGCCATCGGCGGCTCTATTGGGACTGGCCTGTTTGTCGCTTCTGGTGCGACCGTTTCGCAGGCAGGCCCTGGCGGCGCACTGCTTTCCTATGCACTGATTGGCTTGATGGTTTACTTTCTAATGACCAGCTTGGGCGAGTTGGCGGCGTTTATGCCGGTTTCCGGCTCGTTCTCGACCTACGGTGCCAAATACGTTGAGGAAGGTTTCGGCTTCGCGCTGGGGTGGAACTACTGGTACAACTGGGCGGTCACCATCGCGGTCGATCTGGTGGCATCGCAGCTGGTGATGAACTATTGGTTCCCAGACACACCGGGCTGGATCTGGAGCGCACTGTTCCTTGGCCTGATGTTCACGCTGAACTATATTTCGGTCAAAGGGTTCGGTGAAGCGGAATACTGGTTCTCTCTGATCAAAGTCACCACGGTGATTATCTTTATCGGCCTCGGCATACTGATGATTTTCGGTATCCTGAAGGGCGGTGAGAATGCGGGCTGGCAAAACTGGACTATTGGCGATGCGCCATTTGCCGGTGGCTTCTCGGCGATGATTGGTGTGGCAATGATTGTCGGCTTCTCTTTCCAGGGTACCGAACTGATTGGTATCGCAGCGGGTGAATCCGAAGATCCGGGCAAAAATATTCCGCGTGCGGTGCGTCAGGTATTCTGGCGTATTCTGTTGTTCTATATCTTTGCGATTCTGATTATCAGCCTGATTATTCCTTATACCGATCCAAGCCTGCTGCGTAATGATGTTAAAGACATCAGCGTCAGCCCGTTTACCTTGGTATTCCAGCATGCTGGCCTGTTGTCTGCGGCGGCGGTAATGAATGCGGTGATCCTGACGGCGGTACTGTCTGCCGGTAACTCCGGGATGTATGCTTCAACGCGTATGCTGTTTACGTTGGCTTCGGAAGGTAAAGCCCCGCGTATTTTCGCCAAACTGTCAAAGGGCGGTGTGCCGCGTAATGCGTTGTATGCCACGACCGTAGTGGCGGCGCTGTGTTTCCTCACCTCAATGTTTGGCAATCAGTCGGTTTATCTGTGGTTGCTGAATACTTCCGGTATGACCGGCTTTATTGCCTGGCTGGGGATTGCCATCAGCCATTATCGGTTCCGCCGTGGCTACATGCTGCAGGGGCGCGATCTGAACGATCTGCCTTATCGCTCCGGGTTCTTCCCGTTGGGGCCGATATTTGCCTTCGTTTTATGTCTAATCATTACGTTAGGGCAGAACTATCAGGCGTTCTTGGAAGATAAAATTGACTGGTACGGCGTTACCGCGACTTACATCGGTATTCCGCTGTTCCTGATCATTTGGTTTGGTTACAAGCTGACACGCGGCACCCGCGTGGTGAAGTACAGCGAAATGGAATTCCCGAAGTGGGATTCGAAGTAAGCATTTAACCTTCAACGCGGCGGAAACCCGTCGCGTTATTCGCCCCCTTCTTGCCAGATCATTCTCCAGTTTACTTCTTGCGATCCGCTCTATTTTATTCAGTAATCCGGTGCATAACCGGTTCGTATGCGAACTGCCCCGCAATTAAGGCGTAAACCACAGGTAGAGCAGTAATAACTTGCGTGCCTTCTCCAGGCTTTGAAATCCTCTACTGGCAGTTATTTTCCTGATAATTAATCTTGAGCCCAGCAAAACGGTGGGCGACAGGCATGGCGATCAGAATTTCAATCGATACTGCAGCAATGGCAACGGTGTTAGGGATGCTGCCCCTGCTTTTTTTAGCGCAATTACCTTCTCCGCTGTTGCTGGTTGTGCTCGTTGGTTTGGCATTACTGCTGTGGCGGCAAACGCGGCGGAAGTGGTGTCAGCCGCTTTTTTGGTTATTGATGAGCTTTGTCTTTGCCGTGCTAAGTGCCAACAATGTGGTAAAGCAAATGACACTGCTTGCGAGTAGTCATGATGCGGAGGTTATTGTCTCCGTGAGCAGTGTAAAACTCGAGGGCCTGGAGATACCTAAAACGCTTTTACGCATTGAGCAGATTAAAGGGCATAGGTTGTTGCCTGCGATATTTTTTACTGCCAACTGGCGGGGAGAGGCTTTGTGTGCGGGCCAGCGGCTAGCAATGAAAGTACGATTTCGGCCAATACACAGTAGCTTGAATGAGGGGGGTTTTGATGGCCAACGCTGGGCTTTTGCCAATCGGCAGCCGCTCAGTGGCTATATTCAGTCAGCACAATTTATCGATAAGCGCTGTGGCTGGCGTCAATGGGTTATCAGTTGGGCAGATGAGCGAATTGGCACTTTGCCTCACCGCGATATTTTGCTGGCTTTGGCATTCGGCGAACGAGCATTGATTAGCAATGAAACACGTGAGCTTTTTATCAAAACCGGTATTGCGCACTTGATGGCGATTTCGGGCCTGCATATTTCCATGTCTGCCATTCTGCTTTGGGGATTGGTGCGTTTGATGCAGTATTTGATGCCCGCCCGTTATATCGGCCATCGTTTACCTCTATTGATCAGTGGGTTTGCCATGTTGGTCTATGTCTGGCTAGCTGGCGCACAACCACCGGCATTGCGTACCGCTATCGCTTTGTCTTTGTGGTTAGTGCTGCGTTTGCGCGGGTTCACCTGCTCCTCGTGGCAAATATTGCTGTGGTGCATGTGCCTGATTCTGGTAAGCGATCCTTTGGCCGTACTGTCTGACAGTTTTTGGCTTTCTGTACTGGCGGTTGCTGCGTTGATTTTCTGGTTCGAGTGGGTCCCTTTGCCCCAGCGGTTCACTCTATCCTGGTTTTGGGCTCCACTCCGCTGGTTGCATATTCAATTGGGTATGACGCTGCTGCTGATGCCATTGCAGTTCGGCCTGTTCCATGGCATCACCTGGACGTCACTCCCGGCGAACCTGTGGGCTGTGCCCATCATCTCGTTACTCTCGGTGCCGTTAATTTTACTGGCGCTGATGTTCAGCTTTGCCCCGGTACTGAGTTCATTTTTATGGTACTTGGCTGATATCACCGTTGCTTGGGCACTTTGGCCTTTGCCATGGTTGGAGGTCGGGTGGCTACAGGTAGGCGTTACTGTGATGCAATTCAGTGTTCTTGGCTGGTTAGCGGTGGTTTGCTGGCGTTTTTATTGGTGGCACAGTTTCCCTGTCGGTTGCCTGGCTGTATTACTTTGTTGCCTGCTGTGGCGGGAACGACAGCAAGATTATCGCTGGCGGGTAGATATGATTGACGTTGGCCATGGCTTGGCTGTGCTTATTGAACGTAAAGGGAAAGCTGTTATTTATGACAGCGGGGATGCCTGGGAGAAAAGCAGCGCAGCAGAGCGCTTTATCATGCCTTATCTACGCTGGCGGCAGGTTGTTGTTGAGCAAATCATCATTAGCCATAGTCATCGGGATCATATCGGTGGGTTAGCGGCATTACAGGCGCTGTTCCCGCAGGCGAGTGTCCGCTCTCCGTTAACCCATCAGGGCCATTTTTCCTGTATTCAAGGGCAACATTGGCAGTGGAGCGGGTTACATTTTCAGGTGTTGTGGCCGCCACAGCAGAAAGAACATGCCAATAACAACGACTCCTGTATTGTTCGCGTTGATGATGGCAGGCACAGTATTTTGCTGACTGGCGATCTGGAACAACGTGGGGAACAGGAATTACTCAAGCAGCGTGCACTATTGTCTGCCACCCTTTTACAAGTGCCGCATCATGGGAGCAAAACCTCATCATCACCACCATTTTTGCGCGCAGTGGCACCAAAACTGGCTGTTGCATCGGCATCTCGGTACAACACTTGGCGGCTACCCGCAGAAAAAATCATCAAACGCTACCGTGAGAATAATATTACCTGGCGAGATACTGCACAATCAGGGCAACTGAGTGTGCTATTTTTCAACAATAGCTGGCAGGTTAAAGGCTTCCGTGAACAATTAATGCCCCGATGGTACCATCGGCGGTTTGGCGTTGAGGGTGATAATGAGTAGAATGGGCCGCTATTTCTTCCGATGCTGGTATCTGCATGATGAATGATAAAGATCTCTCCACGTGGCAGACGTTCCGTCGCCTCTGGCCGATGATCACTCCTTTTAAAATCGGGCTGACAGTGGCCGCGATTGCGTTGGTGCTAAATGCGGCGGGGGATACACTCATGTTATCCCTGCTCAAGCCGCTGTTAGACGATGGTTTTGGTAAAACAGATAGCCGTGTTTTAGTCTGGATGCCTCTAGTGGTGATCGGCCTGATGCTGATGCGCGGTGTGACCAGCTTTATTTCCAGCTATTGCATTTCTTGGGTGTCCGGCATGGTGGTGATGCATATGCGTCGTCGCTTATTCGGCCATATGATGAGAATGCCAGTGTCCTTTTTTGATCAGCAATCAACAGGGACTTTGCTGTCACGTATTACCTATGATTCCGAGCAGGTGGCTTCCTCCTCTTCTGGCGCGCTGGTGACCGTTGTGCGTGAAGGGGCGTCGATCATCGGCCTGTTCATTATGATGTTCTATTACAGTTGGCAGCTTTCGGTCATTCTGATTGTGTTGGCACCGATTGTGTCTTTTGCTATCCGGTTGGTGTCTAAACGCTTCCGTAATATCAGCAAGAATATGCAAAACACGATGGGGCAGGTGACCACCAGTGCCGAGCAAATGCTGAAAGGGCACAAAGAGGTACTGATTTTTGGTGGTCAGCAGGTAGAGACGGAGCGCTTTAACTCCGTGAGTAACCGCATGCGTCAGCAGGGTATGAAGTTAGTCTCTGCTTCTTCCATTTCTGATCCTATCATTCAGTTGATCGCCTCGCTGGCATTGGCATTTGTTCTGTTTGCTGCCAGTTTCCCTAGCGTAATGGAGACCCTGACCGCCGGTACGATCACCGTAGTGTTCTCCTCGATGATCGCCTTGATGCGCCCGCTGAAATCACTGACTAACGTTAATGCGCAGTTCCAGCGCGGTATGGCGGCCTGCCAGACTTTGTTCTCGATTCTGGATATGGAGCAGGAAAAAGATACCGGTACGCGCCAAGTGGAACGTGCTAAAGGGAATATCAAATTCCGGAACGTGACATTCTGCTATCCCGGGCGTGACATCCCGGCGCTGCGTGACATCAGCCTGAGTATTGCTGAAGGTAAAACGGTGGCGTTGGTTGGGCGTTCTGGTTCAGGCAAATCAACCATTGCTAATCTGTTGACCCGTTTTTATGACGTCCAGAAAGGTGAAATCCTGATGGATGGTCATGACTTGCGTGAGTATACCCTGGCCTCATTACGCGATCAGGTGGCGTTGGTATCGCAGAATGTCCATTTGTTCAATGACACCATTGCCAACAATATTGCCTATGCCCGTGAGGAACGTTATAGCCGTGAAGAGATAGAGACTGCGGCACGTATGGCCTATGCCATGGACTTTATCGCCAAAATGGAGAACGGTCTCGACACGGTTATCGGGGAAAACGGTGTGATGCTTTCCGGTGGGCAGCGTCAGCGTATCGCTATCGCGCGCGCCTTACTGCGTGATTGCCCGATTCTGATCCTCGATGAGGCCACCTCAGCGCTGGATACCGAATCTGAACGCGCTATTCAGGCCGCACTGGATGAGTTGCAGAAAAACCGCACCTCGTTGGTTATTGCGCACCGCCTCTCAACCATTGAGAAAGCGGATGAAATCCTGGTGGTAGAGGATGGCCAGATCGTTGAACGTGGTCAGCACGCTGAACTGATTGATAAACGCGGTGTTTACGCACAGCTTCACCGTATGCAGTTTGGTCAGTAATGATAGAGCGTATCTGGTCTGGGAGCTCACTGATTTATCTGCTGTTGCTGCCGTTTTCCTGGCTGTATGGCTTGGTGAGCGGCCTTATTCGGTTCAGTTATCGTGTAGGTTTGCGTAAAAGTTGGCGAGCCCCTGTGCCAGTGGTGGTGGTGGGGAATTTAACGGCTGGCGGTAACGGCAAAACACCTATGGTGATCTGGCTGGTTGAGCAGCTTCAGCAGCGCGGTTACCGTGTGGGTGTGGTTTCCAGAGGATACGGTGGTAAATCAGCGGTATATCCTCTGTTATTGAACGCCCAAACTACAACGCAGCAGGCCGGTGATGAACCGGTATTGATCTATCAGCGTACCGGTGCAGCAGTGGCCATCGCCCCTAAACGTATAGAAGCGGTGCAGGCCTTGTTGGTAAATAGCGAGCTGGACTTGGTGATTACCGACGATGGCTTGCAACACTATGCTTTACAGCGTGATTTTGAGCTGGTGGTGATTGACGGCGTTCGCCGTTTTGGCAATGGCTGGTGGTTACCGGCTGGGCCAATGCGTGAACGTGCCGCCCGCCTGAATACGGTGGATGCCCGTGTCGCTAACGGTGGTGTTGCGCAACCGGGGGAGATCGCCATGAAGCTCCAGGCTCGGGAAGCGGTGAATCTGATAAGTGGTGAGCGGCGTTCTGCAACCGATTTGCCACATGTTGTTGCCATGGCAGGAATCGGCCATCCTCCGCGCTTTTTCGCGACCTTGGAAAAACTGGGGGTTGAGGCGGAATGTGAAGTGCCGTTTGCTGATCACCAGAATTACGAACATGCACAGTTAGCCGCGTTGACCAAGCCGGGTCAGATGCTGTTAATGACTGAAAAAGATGCGGTGAAATGCCGCGCTTTTGCCCAGCCTGACTGGTGGTATTTACCGGTTGATGCGGTACTCCCTGCCGATCAGGCTGAACGTTTGTTACAAGATATTGAGCAGTTAATCAAATAAGTCAGGCCTGCAGGGTGTTCACCCCCAAGGCTTGCGCACAGGCCTGTAACGAACGCTGCTGCGTTTGTCGATACAGTTCCAGCTCATCAATCACTTCGGCTCCTAGCGCCTGTTCAAATGCGAGGCGGCTTGACGCTGCACCGTATTGTGCATGGCGGCTGTCACCGAGATTGGATTGAAAAATCCCAGCGGCGCTGACCGGTAGAAAATCCTCATAGACCAAGGGTTGGAAACGCACATAATCCAGAGCGATAAGCTGCTCCAGCGAACTGTGCTTATCCATGGCTTCTTTAGCGTTCAGGCCACATTCGGTTGGAAAATAGCGGAACCAGGCTAACTCTTGCTCACGCAGCGTGGCGTAATCATCTGGAAACGCCTGAAAATGTTCGACCAGCAACTGATTGTATTGCTCAGCATTCTGTTCCGTGGCCGGAGCTTGTAATGCATCGTTGGTGGCCTGCAAGAGGCGATCGTAAAGCGCACGCCCTTTGTGCGTCAGGGCAATTCCCCGCTGCTCTATCTCACCGAATCGTGCGGTATGATGCCCGGCGATCTGGCTGCCATCATGTTCAATAAAAGCGACATCTTCTTCTAAAGCTTTGAAACTGGTCTGGCGCAACAGGATCGGGCAATTACGCGGTGGTGGGCCTTCAATCACCGCTTTAGGTGTGATACCGCACCCCGGCATAGCCCGCTGTACCCGATCGATATCCAGCGTGCGCGGCGTCAGATGATTAATATGTGGGCCTTTGAATGCCACGACATCAGCGATGAGTCGGTGTTGATCGTGCAACTGCTGATATTCGCTGGCGCTCACCGTGGCCTGGCTGTGCCAGCGGAACGTTTCCAGTGCCTGCGTGATAAATTCTTGAGCCTGTCCTTCATCTAATCCGCCCTGTGCTTCATGCAATGTCATCAGTTCCAGAGCTCGCTCAGTAAAGATACGGCGGCGAGCTAACAGTTGCTGTGCCATCTCGCGTAGCTGCGTATTTTCGATTAGTTCGAGCCGCAGTAAAGACGTAAATACCCGAAACGGGCTTAGCTGCAGCGCGCTTTCATGTACGGCACGGAATGCCGTGGAGTGCACTGGCACTCCGGCACTGGCCAGATCATAGTAGCCAACGGGCGACATCCCCATCACATCAAACAAACGCCGCAATGTGTTCAATTCTTCTGCCGTGCCTACGCGGATGGCCCCATGGCGCTCCATGCTTAACCGGCTAATTTCTCCAGTAATTTGTAACTGGTTGGCCAGTTCGGCATTCTCACTCAAAACTTGTCGATTGGTCTGGGCCACGAGTTCGACCAGTGCGCCATACAGCGGTACTTCCTTCTGATACATGGCTGACATCGCCTTGGAAAACCGGGCACGAATTTCATTCGGTGAGACAAACTGCTGGGCAGTCATGCACATAGCTCCCTTGATTAATTAAAATCTATACCCGGCATATTTAAAATTGCTGGGGTATAATGCTGGCCAGCAAAGTTACCCACCTCGCTTTCAACTAAAGCTTAGCTAGCTCGTTTAGGATTTGTTATAGATTGGCGAATGATATTAGAATTTTATGCGTTAGCTCTCATTTGGTTTTGTTGATAAGAAAAGGGATATCAAGAATATCTTCTTCCCGAGGGGAAAATGTTGTGATAAAACGCTTGTGTTTGTATGGGATTTATGAGTAAATACACATCGGCCTGTGATACAGAGCTATTTATGTTTGAGTTTAGAGTTAAGCAGTTCCTCCCAAAACGTTATCATCTGATTCCGCTTCAAAGACGAACCTTCTAAGTACCTCCCATAAGTAATGATTCTGAAAACGGCCAGATTGCCTCAAGTTAGGCTGTGTAAATATATTTAAAAGGTTAATAGTAATGTCTAAGAAGATGGGTCAGGTTAAGTGGTTCAACGAAAGCAAAGGTTTTGGGTTTATTGAACAACAAGACGGCGGTAAAGATGTGTTCGTACACTTCTCCGCAATCATGACCGATGGTTTCAAGACTCTGGCAGAAGGCCAGCGTGTTGAGTACACCATTCAGGACAGCCCGCGTGGGCCGGCTGCCGCTAACGTTGTTGCTCTGTAATTATACAGGGAATAACGTCTAGAGAACTCGATACAACCATAACGACGCATTGATGCCGAGTTATTGCGGAAGATATTAAGTTCACCAAGCCCGCCAGAGTGCGGGTTTTTTATTTTTTGCTCACGAGAGGTTTGATACGAGAAACTTTAGGATGGGCTGATAGCATCCAAACAATAATAACAATGATGTTGTTAAGGGTGCTCAAGTGAAAGGAATGAAATTATGTTTAAGAATACTATGTTAAAAATGGGCCGAGTTAAGTGGTTTAATCAGAGCGAAGGCTATGGTTTTATTTCTCCGGTCGATGGTAGTGACGAAATTTATGTTAGCCGCCGTGCTATCGCCAATACCAAAAATAAATCGTTAAATGAAGGTCAGAACGTCGAGTTCTCGATCTATCGTAGCTCTCACGGGCTGTCTGCGGCAGACGTTATCGCGTTCTGACCCACCCCTTCCTCGCCAGTGCCGGTGCCGCCACCCCATGCACTGGCGAAGAAAAATTCCCCAATATCCCTTATTATCAGACGATTGTTCAATCACTTGGGATATCAGAATGCCAACCCCGGTTATTTCGCTTTCTTCTGCCCGCGCGCTTCATCTTGCCGCTCAAGGGCTGCTGTCCCCGACTAAACGCAAAGCCAGGCCTGCTGATGTGATTAATGCCATCAAACGTATGGGGCTGCTGCAAATCGATACGATCAGCATAGTTGCGCGTAGCCCTTATCTGGTGCTGTTCAGCCGATTGGGGGATTATCAGCCAGAATGGCTGGAGCAGGCCTTAGCTGCTCGTCAACTGTTTGAATATTGGGCGCATGAGGCCTGTTTCCTTCCCATTGATGATTTTGGACTACTGCGCCACCGGATGCTGGATCCACAGGGAATGGGGTGGAAGCACTCACAAGAGTGGGTAAACAAACACCATGCCGCCATCGAAGATCTGTTGCGACACGTTGAGACTCAAGGCCCGGTACGATCGGCAGATTTTACTGCTGAAAAGAGAGGCGCTAATGGCTGGTGGGATTGGAAACCAGAAAAGCGCCATCTTGAGATCCTGTTCACCACCGGCAAACTGATGGTGGCTGAGCGCCGCAATTTCCACCGCGTCTACGATCTTACCCAACGGTTATTGCCTGATTGGGATGATAATATTCATGCATTGCCGCAGGCCGAGGCTCAACAGGAAATGCTGCGCCGTAGCTGCCGCTATCTGGGCATTTTCAAAGCCGAATGGCTGGCGGATTACTATCGCTTAAAGCGCGTGGCCCCTAAAAAACTGCTGGAAACGCTGAAGCAGCAAGGGGAGATTCTGCCAGTGACCATCAACGAGCTGGAAGGTACGTTTTATGTGCACCAGTCGTTGGCTGCCGAACTGGTATTGGCTGAGCAAGGGAAACTCAAATCCAGCGTGACCAGCCTGCTTTCTCCTTTTGATCCGGTGGTGTGGGATCGCCGTCGGGCGTTGGAACTGTTCAACTTCGATTATCGGCTGGAATGTTACACGCCGAAAGAAAAACGCCAGTATGGTTATTTCACGTTACCGTTGTTGCAACGGGGGCAACTGATTGGCCGGGTTGATGCAAAAATGCACCGCAAACAGGGCATCTTTGAGATTATCAGTTTGCACCTGCAGCCAAAAACCAGGTTGAGCACGCAGCGTTGCCAGGATATCTGGCAGGCAATAACCCGCACGGCGCAGTGGCATGGCGCGCAACAGGTGAGTCTGGGGAATATACCCGCGCAATTGGCTGCAGAGTGGGGCGCTGGATGGCCGGTGGAATAACGGTAAATCAGGCGGTGATTAACCTGCTGCATAGCGTTATGCTATCCTCACGCAATTTCCCTGATGCCTATATCCCTTGGAGGAAGCATGGATCACCGTTTACTCGAAATCGTTGCCTGCCCGGTTTGCAACGGTAAGCTCTATTTCAATAAAGAAAATCAGGAACTGGTCTGCAAAGTGGATGGCTTGGCCTACCCATTGCGTGATGGTATTCCGGTGTTGCTGGAAAACGAAGCGCGTTCACTGTCACTGGATGAGAAACACGCATGAGTTTCATCGCAATTATTCCTGCTCGCTATGCCTCCACCCGTTTGCCGGGTAAACCGCTGGCTGATATTCATGGTAAACCGATGGTGGTGCACGTGATGGAGCGCGCCCGTGAGTCTGGGGCTGCCCGTGTGATTGTTGCCACCGATCATCCCGAAGTTGCCAAAGCGGTAGAAGCAGCGGGCGGTGAGGTCTGTATGACTAGCCCCGATCACCATTCTGGGACCGAGCGTTTGGCGGAAGTGATCGAGAAATGTGGTTTTACTGATGAGCAAATCATTGTCAACGTGCAGGGCGATGAGCCGTTAATTCCACCGGTTATCGTCCGTCAGGTAGCCGAAAACCTGGCCGCCAGCGAGGCCGGAATGGCGACGCTGGCGGTGCCAATCGAAACTGCCGAAGAGGCGTTTAACCCCAACGCCGTCAAAGTGGTGATGGATGCTCAGGGCTACGCGCTCTATTTTTCGCGCGCGACCATCCCATGGGATCGCGAGCGTTTTGCCCAATCGAAAGCCAGCATCGGCGATAGCTTGCTGCGCCACATTGGCATTTATGCCTACCGTGCCGGGTTTGTGCGCCGTTATGTGAGCTGGCAACCGAGCCAGCTTGAGCAGATCGAACTGCTGGAGCAGCTCCGCGTGCTGTGGTACGGCGAAAAAATTCACGTTGCGGTAGCAAAGGCTGTTCCGAGCGTGGGGGTGGACACGCCAGAAGATCTACAGCGCGTGCGTGACAGCATTAAAAACTGATTATTTTGTCGGCCAGATCACTCTGGCCGTTTCATTTCTTGTTTCTTTCTCTCCATTTTATTGATCTGCGTTGAGGAATTTCGCTGTTCAGCGTTCAATGATGTAGGCCGCTTTCCTTAATCTGGAGGATTTTGCCCAATGGAGCAGTTGCGTGCTGAGTTGAGTGTGGTGCTGGGTGAATCAATCAGTCGCCTGGAGCGTGTTAGCGAGCAACCTTACGCACATATGTATTCGCTGTATGACCAGCAGAATCATGCGATTCCGTTGATGGCGAAAAGCTTTGTCTGTGAAGGGATTGCGCAACAAGAGGCCTATAAGCTCTCTATGTTGGCACGTGAAGGGGATATTCGCCTGCCGACGGTTTATGGCATAGTCTACAGCCATCAATCCCCCTACAAAGAAGTTCTGTTGATCGAGCGTTTGCGTGGTGTTTCGGTTGAAGCCCCCACGCGTACTCCCGATCGCTGGAGCAGCTTGATGGACCAGATTATCGAGGGTGTTTTGGCCTGGCATCGTATCGACAGCCATGGCTGTGTTGGTACGGTGGACAGTACGCAAGAAAATGACTGGTTTTGCTGGTATCAGCAGCGTGTCGAGGTGCTGTGGTCAACGCTTAGCAATCTCAACTCATCACTGTTTAGCATGGCCGATCGTCGTCTGCTTTATCGGACGCGGGAAGCATTGCCCCATTTCTTTGCCGATTTTGACGATCCCTGTGTGTTGGTGCATGGCAACCTTTCGCTGCGCAGCATGTTGAAAGATGCTAAAACCGATCAACTTCTGTCGATGCTCAACCCCGGCATGATGCTGTGGGCTCCAAGGGAGTATGAGTTGTTCCGGCTATGTGAGGCCGGGATGCCGGATCAATTACTGTTCCGCTATCTGCAACGCGCACCCGTAGCGGAACAGTTTCTGGTACGCCGTTGGTTGTATGTGGTGTGGGAAGCGGTTGGCCGAATGATTCATACCGGCAAGCTGGATCGCTTGCTGTTCGATCAGGCGGCCAAACAGTTGCTCCCCTGGCTTGCCGATTGATTACTGGGCAGCTGGCGTTGCCGCGTGCTCCCCTTTCAACCCTTGCCACAGGCTGCCAAGGGTTTCATACACCGCGCGTTCACTGTGGCCTAGAAACATTGAAGATGGCATAACCCGATCCCAAATATTTAATGGTGAACTGATCGCCATTTGGTTGGCGGGAGCTGGGATCGGGTGCAAGCCTTGGGCTTCGAAGAAACGCATCGCTCGCGGCAGATGATTGGCTGAAGTGACCAGCAGGAAAGGCTGTTGCCCTACCAGTGCCGCTACTTGCGCGGCTTCTTCTTCCGTATCCAACGGGCGATCCAAAATCACAATATCGCTGCGCGGCACTCCCAGGCTCTCAGCCACGTGCGCCGCCGTCGCAGCATTGCTTAAGGTATTGGCTCCTGGTGCGCCGGTAAACACCATCTTACTACCGGGGTGAGAGAGGTATAGCCTGACCCCTTCTGTGACCCGTGGCAGGCTGTTACCAATCAGGTTGGAACTCGGTGCCCAGTCAGGGTTGAAGGTGTAACCGCCGCCGAGTACCACGATATAATCAACCCGATCATCACCACGATAAGTGGCATAGTTGGATTCGAATGGCCGCAGTAAACGATCGGCGATTGGCTGCAGGCTTAAAAGTAGTAAAAATAGCCAACTGAAGCTCAAAATTGTCTTACCGCTTTTTTGCCAGTGGGTAAACCACAGCAGCAGTAACGCCAGCCCCATCAGCAAAAGCAGGGCGGGTAACGGCATTAACAGGTTACCGATGAGTTTTTTCAGATTAAATAGCATCAAAAATCAGGTCCTTTTGGGTGAAAAAACGACATCTGGGCGCAATCACGCCGCAAGAAGATTTATTCTAAGCCAGTCTGTGCCAAAATATACCTGTCATTTTCCACGTTGCAGATGCGTGTTGGCCTTCCTGCAACTCGAACTATGCAGGGTATAGCAAATTTGAATGGGTTGGTGCTTTGCCTCAAACCAAGATGAAATCAGCGGAGCCGTTGCCCATGCAGGATCGCAATTTTGATGATATTGCGGAGAAGTTTGCGCGTAATATTTATGGCACCACCAAGGGGAAAATCCGCCAGGCGGTGGTTTGGCAGGATCTGACCAGGTTGCTGGCGCAATTGCCGCAGCGGCCACTGCGCATTCTGGATGCCGGCGGTGGCGAAGGCCATATGGCCTGCCAGTTGGCCGAATTGGGACATCAGGTGTTGTTGTGCGATCTTTCTGGTGAGATGATCCAGCGCGCTGCTCTGTTGGCAGAGCAGAAAGGTGTGAGCCAGAACATGCAATTTATACAAAGTTCGGCGCAAGACATCGGGCAACATTTGGAACAGCCGGTTGATCTGATATTGTTCCATGCTGTTTTGGAATGGATCGCCGAACCGCAGGCGGCATTGGCGGCGTTGTTCAACTGCCTGTTGCCGGGAGGCGCGCTATCGCTGATGTTCTTTAATGCCAACGGCCTGTTGATGCGCAATGTGGTGCTGGGGAACTTCCAATTGGTGGAGCCTAAAGTGCGCAGGCGCCGCAAGCGTTCGTTATCACCACAGTACCCGCACAATCCACCGCAGGTATACGCGTGGTTGGAACAGTTGGGGATGCAGATTTCAGGGAAAACCGGCGTGAGGGTTTTCCATGATTATCTGCAAAGCAGACAGTTGCAGACACAGAAATTTGAAGAGTTACTGGCGCTTGAACAGCTTTATTGCCGGCAGGAGCCTTACGTGAGTTTGGGGCGCTATATTCACGTCATGGCGCATAAACCAAACCTGAAGGACGAATTATGAGTGAGTTTTCCCAGACAGTACCCGAACTGGTTGCCTGGGCACGGAAAAATGATTTCTCTATTTCGCTCCCCACCGAGCGTCTTGCATTCTTGCTGGCTATCGCCACGTTAAATGGTGAACGGCTGGATGGTGAGATGAGTGAAGGTGAGCTGGTTGATGCATTTCGCCATGTCAGTAAAGGTTTTGAACAGACACATGAAACCATCGCCATGCGGGCTAACAATGCGATCAATGATATGGTGCGCCAACGCCTGCTAAACCGTTTTGTCAGCGAACTGGCGGATGGTAATGCTATCTATCGCCTGACGCCGCTGGGGATCGGGATAACCGACTATTACATTCGCCAGCGCGAATTTTCGACGCTGCGCCTTTCCATGCAACTGTCGATCGTCGCGGAAGAGCTCAAGCGCGCCGCCGACGCGGCTGAAGAAGGCGGCGATGATTTCCATTGGCATCGTAACGTTTTTGCTCCGTTGAAATATTCAGTGGCTGAAATCTTTGACAGTATCGACCTGACCCAGCGCCTGATGGATGAGCAGCAGCAGAGTGTCAAAGAAGATATTGCCGCTCTGCTGAACAAGGATTGGCGCGCGGCGATCTCCAGCTGTGAGATGCTGCTGTCGGAAACCTCGGGAACCTTGCGTGAGCTGCAGGACACGCTAGAGGCCGCAGGGGATAAGCTGCAGGCCAATTTGCTGCGGATCCAGGATGCGACGCTGGGTGAGAGCGAACTGGGCTTTGTCGACAAGCTGGTATTGGATCTGCAAAACAAACTGGATCGTATCATCAGTTGGGGCCAGCAGGCGATCGACCTGTGGATTGGTTACGATCGCCACGTTCACAAGTTTATCCGCACCGCGATCGATATGGATAAAAACCGCGTGTTTGCCCAGCGTTTGCGGCAGTCGGTGCAAAATTACTTCGATAATCCTTGGACGCTGACGCATGCCAATGCCGAGCGTCTGTTCGATATGCGTGATGAAGAATTGGCGTTGCGCAGTGAAGAAGTGACCGGTGAACTGCCGCCCGATCTGGAATATGAAGAGTTCAGCGAAATTCGCGAGCAACTGGCAGCGATGATCGAAGAAGCATTGCAGATCTATAAAGAACAAAAAATGCCGCTCAATCTGGGGGCGGTAATGCGTGATTATCTGGCGCAATATCCGCGTGCACGTCACTTTGACGTAGCACGTATAGTGGTCGACCAGGCAGTGCGCCTTGGTGTGGCTGAAGCTGATTTTTCAGGGTTGCCGGCACAATGGCAGGCAATCAATGATTACGGAGCCAAGGTACAGGCCCATGTCATCGACAAATATTGAACAAGTAATGCCAGTCAAACTGGCCAAAGCGCTGTCGAACACGCTGTTCCCGGCGCTCGACAGCCAACTGCGTGCGGGGCGCCACATCGGTATCGATGAGCTGGACAACCACGCCTTTTTAATGGATTTCCAGGATGAACTGGAGCAGTTTTACGCCCGTTATAGCGTTGAGCTGATTCGCGCGCCAGAAGGATTCTTCTACCTGCGCCCGCGTTCCACCACGCTGATCCCGCGCTCGGTGCTTTCCGAGTTGGACATGATGGTCGGCAAGATCCTGTGTTATCTCTATCTTAGCCCTGAGCGCCTGGCGCACGAAGGCATCTTCAGCCAGCAAGAGCTGTATGAGGAACTGTTGAGCCTGGCGGATGAGAACAAACTGCTGAAGTTTGTTAACCAGCGTTCAACCGGTTCGGATCTGGATCGGCAAAAGCTGCATGAAAAAGTGCGTGCTTCGCTGAACCGCCTGCGCCGTTTGGGTATGGTGTACTTCATGGGCAACGACAGCAGCAAATTCCGCATCACCGAAGCGGTATTCCGCTTTGGTGCCGATGTGCGCAGCGGTGACGATCCGCGTGAAGCCCAGTTGCGGATGATCCGTGACGGTGAAGCGATGCCGATTGAAAACAGCCTGTCGCTGAATGATGAGAGCGAGGCGGAAGATGCACAGGCAGATAACGCCATTGACGGTGCAGAGGATGAACAGGAATGATTGAACGCGGTAAATTTCGCTCACTGACGCTGGTCAACTGGAACGGTTTCTTCGCTCGCACTTTTGATCTGGATGAGTTGGTCACTACGCTGTCCGGCGGCAACGGGGCTGGTAAATCCACCACCATGGCGGCGTTCGTTACCGCGCTGATCCCCGATCTGACGTTGCTGCACTTCCGTAACACCACTGAAGCTGGGGCCACCAGCGGTTCACGTGATAAAGGTCTGCACGGCAAGCTGCGCGCGGGTGTCTGTTATGCCACGCTGGACGTGGTGAACTCACGCCATCAGCGTGTGCTGGTGGGGGTGCGCTTGCAGCAGGTGGCGGGGCGCGATCGTAAGGTCGATATTAAGCCTTTTACCATTCAAGGTTTGCCAACGGCGGTGCAGCCGACGGAACTGCTGACCCAGACCGTGGGTGAACGCCAGGCGCGCGTGCTTTCATTGCAAGAGCTGAAAGAGCGCGTCGAAGAGATGGAAGGGGTACAGTTTAAGCAGTTCAACTCCATCACCGATTACCACTCATTGATGTTTGATCTTGGCGTGATCCCGAAACGCCTGCGTTCTTCAGCCGATCGCAGCAAGTTTTACCGCCTGATCGAAGCTTCGCTGTATGGTGGGATCTCCAGCGCCATTACCCGCTCGCTGCGCGACTATCTGTTGCCAGAAAACAGCGGGGTACGCAAAGCGTTCCAGGATATGGAAGCGGCGTTGCGCGAGAACCGTATGACGTTGGAGGCGATCCGCGTTACTCAGTCAGACCGCGACCTGTTCAAACATCTGATCTCCGAAGCGACCTCCTATGTTGCCGCTGACTATATGCGCCATGCCAATGAGCGCCGCATCCATCTGGATGGTGCGTTGGTGCTGCGCAGCGATTTGTTGGGCAGCCGCAAACAGCTGGCCAGCGAACAGTTCCGCCATGTCGAAATGGCGCGTGAGCTGGCCGAGCAAAGCGGCGCTGAATCGGATCTGGAAACCGATTATCAAGCCGCCAGCGATCACCTCAATCTGGTACAGACGGCGATGCGCCAGCAGGAAAAGATCGAACGCTATCAAGCCGATCTGGAAGAGCTGACCTACCGTCTGGAAGAGCAGAATGAAGTGGTGGCCGAAGCGGGTGAGCAGCAGGCGGAGAATGAAGCGCGTGCCGAAGCTGCAGAACTGGAAGTGGACGAACTGAAAAGCCAGCTTGCCGATTATCAACAGGCATTGGATGTGCAGCAGACCCGTGCCATTCAATATCAACAGGCTTTGCAGGCGCTTGAACGTGCCCGTGCGTTGTGCCAGGTGCCGGAACTGACCGCCGAGAACGCGGAAGAGTGGTTAGAAACATTCCAGGCACGTGAGCAGGAAGCCACAGAAGCCCTGCTGCTGCTGGAGCAAAAATTGAGCGTGGCGGATGCTGCTCACAGCCAGTTTGAACAAGCCTATCAACTGGTGGGTAAAATTGCTGGCGAAGTGAGCCGCAGTGAAGCCTGGCAAACCGCTCGCGAACTGTTACGTGATTGGCCTTCACAGCAGCACCATGCCGAGCGCGTGCAGCCGCTGCGTATGCGTTTGAGCGAGCTGGAACAGCGTCTGCGTTCACAGCAGGATGCCGAGCGTTTGTTGCAGGAATTCTGTAAGCGCCATGGGCAGGAATATCAACCGGACGAACTTGATACCTTGCAGCAAGAGCTGGAAGAGCGCCTGGAATCGTTGTCACAAAGCGTTAGCGAAGCCGGTGAACGCCGGATGGAAATGCGCCAGGAGCTGGAGCAAATTCAACAGCGCATCAAAGAGTTGACCGCGCGTGCGCCAATTTGGTTAGGCGCGCAGGACGCGCTGAGCCAGCTCAGTGAACAACGTGGTGAAACCTTTGAGGATAGCCAGCAGGTCACCGAATACATGCAGCAATTGCTGGAGCGCGAACGTGAAACTACCGTTGAGCGCGACGAAGTGGCTGCGCGTAAGCGTGAGATTGAAACGCAGATTGAACGCCTCAGCCAGCCAAGCGGTGCCGAAGATCAACGGCTGGTAACCTTGGCCGAGCGCTTTGGCGGCGTACTGCTGTCAGAGATTTATGATGATGTCACTATCGACGATGCGCCGTATTTCTCTGCGCTGTATGGCCCGTCACGCCATGCGATCGTAGTGCCGGATCTGTCGCTGGTGCGTGACATGCTGCAAGGGTTGGACGATTGCCCGGAAGATCTCTACCTGATCGAAGGGGACCCGCAATCGTTCGATGACAGCGTATTCGCCGTTGAAGAACACGAAAAAGCGGTGGTGGTGAAGATTGCCGATCGCCAATGGCGTTATTCACGTTACCCGGATGTGCCGCTGTTTGGCCGTGCGGCGCGTGAAAACCGCCTGGAAGTGTTGCATGCCGAGCGCGATGCGTTGGCTGAACGTTACGCCACGCTGTCGTTTGACGTGCAGAAAACCCAACGTGCTCACCAGGCTTTCAGCCGCTTTATTGGCTCCCATCTGGCGGTGGCGTTCGATGCCGATCCGGAAGCGGAAATCCGCATCATGAATAGCCGCCGTGGTGAGATTGAGCGTGCGCTCAACAACCATGAAGCGCAGAACCAGCAACAGCGTCAGCAATACGAGCAGGCGAAAGAGGGCATCTCAGCGCTGAACCGCCTGATGCCGCTGGTTTCGCTGCTGAATGACGATACGTTGCAGGATCGTGTCGAAGAGATCCGTGAAGAGTTGGAAGAAGCGCAAGATGCTGCGCGTTATATTCAGCAGCATGGGGGTTCGCTCACCAAGCTGGAGCCGCTGTTGTCGGTGTTGCAAAGCGATCCTGAACAGCATGAACAACTGCAACTGGATTACACGCAGGCGCAGGCAACGCAGCGCCAGGCCAAACAGCAAGCCTTTGCGCTGACGGAAGTGGTGCAGCGCCGTGCGCATTTCAGCTATGCCGACTCTGCGGGCATGCAGAATGCCAACAATGATCTTAACGATAAGTTACGTCAGCGCTTGGAACATGCGGAAGCGGAACGGGCTCGTGCCCGTGAGCAGTTGCGCCAGTATCAGACCCAGTTTACCCAGTACAGCCAAGTGTTGGCATCGCTAAAGAGTTCCTTTGATGCCAAGCGCGACATGCTGAAAGAGCTGAGCCAAGAGTTGGTGGACATTGGCGTACAGGCGGATGCCAATGCTGAAGCTCGGGCACGTCAGCGCCGCGACGAACTGCACGCGGCTTTGAGCACTAATCGTACTCGTCGTAATCAGTTGGAAAAACAACTGACCTTCTGCGAAGCGGAAATGGACGGCTTGCAGAAAAAACTGCGTAAGCTGGAGCGTGATTACTATCAACTGCGTGAGCAGGTAGTTACCGCAAAAGCGGGCTGGTGTGCGGTAATGCGCCTGGTGAAAGACAATGGGGTTGAACGCCGTCTGCATCGCCGTGAGTTGGCTTATATGGATGCGGATGAACTGCGCTCCATGTCGGATAAAGCGCTGGGGGCGTTGCGTTTGGCGGTGGCTGATAACGAGCACTTGCGCGACGTATTACGCCTGTCGGAAGATCCTAAACGGCCCGAGCGTAAGGTCCAGTTTTACATTGCGGTCTATCAGCATCTGCGCGAGCGTATCCGGCAGGATATTATCCGTACTGACGATCCGGTTGAGGCCATCGAACAGATGGAGATCGAATTGGGTCGCCTGACGGAAGAACTGACCGCCCGTGAACAGAAGCTGGCAATCAGCTCGAAGAGCGTGGCGAACATCATCCGTAAAACCATCCAGCGCGAACAGAACCGTATTCGCATGCTTAACCAGGGGCTGCAGGCGGTATCCTTCGGCCAGGTGAAGAGCGTGCGTCTGAACGTCAACGTGCGGGAAGCCCATGCCACCTTGCTGACCGTGCTGTCTGAGCAGCAGGAACAACATCAGGATCTGTTCAACAGTAACCGCCTGACCTTCTCGGAGGCGTTGGCGAAACTGTATCAGCGCCTGAATCCGCAGATTGATATGGGGCAGCGGACGCCGCAGACCATTGGTGAAGAACTGCTGGATTACCGTAACTATCTGGAACTTGAAGTAGAAGTATTCCGTGGTTCCGATGGTTGGTTACGTGCAGAAAGTGGTGCTTTGTCTACCGGGGAAGCGATCGGGACGGGGATGTCGATTCTGGTGATGGTGGTGCAGAGTTGGGAAGAGGAATCACTCCGCCTGCGCGGTAAAGATATCTCGCCTTGCCGCCTGCTGTTCCTGGATGAAGCGGCGCGTCTCGATGCCAAATCCATCGCTACGCTGTTTGAACTGTGCGATCGCCTGGAAATGCAGTTGATTATTGCAGCCCCAGAAAATATCAGCCCGGAAAAAGGCACTACTTATAAATTAGTGCGTAAAGTATTCCAAAATCATGAGCATGTGCATGTGGTTGGCTTACGCGGCTTTGCTGCAGAACAGGTTGCATTGGCTCCAACGCTGGCAGAATCGTCTCAGTCTTGAACTAGATTGTTTTAAAAGCCTTAAAATAGTCACCTGTGGGTGGCTATTTTTTTGTTTGGCGAGGATGATAGACGGGTTTTTTTATCAGTAAGATTAATTAGAGCAAACAGTAATTCTGCGACGCTGAGAGCAAATGGGCCGTTCTGTTTGTATAATGAAACTAATCTACCCAGAATAATTCGAGTTGCATGGAAGTGGCGCTCGGAGTGCTACGGGTATAAACAATTTTTGTTGTATTTTTTGTGAGCATACAGGGGGCAAGGGATGTTGCTTAAAAAAGGAAACTCAGTACGGCGTCTGGCATTGAGTTGCACAATTGCGTGTAGTTTTGCCGCGTCGGTACCCGCATGGGCAGCCGTGCAAGCGTTTCCACCAGTGTCATCATCCGGCATGTCCGTTACGCAAAGCCGTAGTGAAATCTTGACGGCGTTGCCTAAAGGCGTGGTCCCGAATTATCTCCCTACTTTGGCTCAGCTGTATGCTTCCAGGCAAATGCAGCCAATGTGGCAGGACCGGGAAGCGGTGTTGCAATTCCAGCAGCAGCTCGCTGAACTGGCTATTTCAGGTGTGCAACCGCAATTCACACAGTGGGTAAAATTGCTCACCGATCCGGCAATCACCGATATGGCGCGCGATATTGTGCTATCGGACGCGATGCTGGGTTATCTGCAGTTTGTTTCGTCAATTGGCGCAAACGGTAACAATTGGCTCTATAGCAATGTACCTTACAAGCTGGTGCTGCCAGCGAACACGGTGATTAATCAGTGGCAGTTGGCGTTACAGCAGGGCAAAACCTTGGCTTATGTCAACTCACTGGCACCACAGCATCCACAGTATGAAAAAATGCATCAGGCGCTGCGTGAACTGCTTGCGGATGGCCGCCCGTGGCCACTGGTGTCGAATGGTGCGAGCTTGCGCCCAGGCCAGCTTAGCGATGATGTGCCAGCAATACGGGAAATCCTGACGCGCACTGGCATGTTAACGGTGGTGCCGGAAGCTACGCCGCATTCGCAAGAGCTTGCAGTCACCCCGACGGCCGCTACGGCACCGGTAGTTGAGGATGATCTTTCGGTAGATGAAGAGAAAAATCGTAATACTGCTGGGGCGGTAGTCAGTCCAGCGGCGGCACCGATTAAAGATCTGGTTCCCGTGACTGAAGCCCCGTTGGTAAAACCACAAGCCAGCCCTGTCTCGGTGACGGATAACCGTTACACCGACGATTTAGTGGAAGGTATTAAACGTTTTCAGGCATGGCAGGGATTGACCCCAGACGGGGTTATCGGAGCCCGGACGCGTGAATGGTTGAACGTGTCACCCCAAATGCGAGCCTCTTTGCTGGCGTTAAATATCCAGCGTTTACGCATTTTACCTAGCCATGTTGATACCGGAATTATGGTCAACATTCCGAATTATTCCCTGATCTATTACCTCAACGGTAATGAAGTGCTTTCATCGCGGGTGATTGTTGGCCGTCCAAGCCGTAAAACCCCATTGATGAGCAGTGCATTGAACAATGTGGTGGTCAACCCACCGTGGAACGTGCCAACTAAACTGATACGTGAAGATATTGTCCCTAAAGCAATGCATGATGCGGGTTACTTCCAGAAACACGGTTATCGCGTGTTCTCTGGTTGGAGTAATGAATCCGAGGCCATTGATCCTTCAATGATTGATTGGAGCGTGACTTCAGCACGTAACTTCCCTTACCGCATTCAGCAGGCTCCGGGGGCCAGCAATTCACTGGGGCGCTTCAAGTTTAATATGCCAAGCTCAGATGCTATCTATCTGCACGATACCCCTAACCACGGGTTGTTCCAGAAAGACATCCGTGCGCTGAGTTCGGGCTGTGTGCGCGTGAACAAAGCTTCTGACCTGGCCAATATGCTGTTGCAGGATGCGGGTTGGAATAATGCTCGGGTTTCCTCCACGCTGAAAGCTGGCAATACCACCTATGTGAATATCCGCCAGCATATCCCTGTGCAGCTTTATTATCTGACGGCTTGGGTTGCCGATGATGGCAAACCGCAGTTCCGTACAGATATTTACAATTATGATGCTACGGTGAGATCGGGTGCACAAATTTTGGCTCAGGCTGAAAAATTGATGCAATAAATGCAGTAATTCTAAGTAAATAGTGGTCTGAACATTTGGTTATTCATCCGTACTCTTTGGGGGAGTGCGGGTGAACCTAAGCCTATATCGGGTTGACTCAGCGTAGGCTGGCGGTTATGGTTCGGGCTGTGCGCAGTTTTGTGCATTTATTTTGACATTCTTGCCGGGTTTAAAAGAGTCATGGACAAAATTGATCATCATCGTCGTAAATGGCTAGCGTTGGGCAGTGCAGCCATGGGTATCGCCTTGCTCCCTGGGCAAGCGTTTGCCAGTCTTTCTACCGCCCGTCCGCGTATTCTGGTTCTTAATAATCTGAATACCGGTGAATCTATCAAAGCCGAGTTCTTCAATGGCAAAGGCTATAATCGAGAAGAGCTGGTGCGGTTGAACCATATCTTCCGCGATTATCGTGCCAATAAGACCAAGACGATCGATCCGCATCTGTTTGATTATCTCTATCGCTTGCAAGGTTTGCTGGGAACGACCAAGCCGATTCAGCTGATTTCAGGTTATCGTTCTTCAACAACCAATAATGAAATGCGTGAACGCAGCCGCGGTGTGGCTAAGCAGAGTTATCACACCAAAGGGCAGGCGATGGATTTCCATATTGAAGGTATCCAACTGAGTAATATCCGTAAAGCGGCGTTAAAAATGCGTGCTGGGGGGGTTGGATATTATCCACGTAGCAACTTTGTACACATTGATACCGGCCCGGTGCGGACCTGGTAACACTGTGCACCATGAGTGAATAGCGCCAATCCCTGCGGATATGGCGCTTTTTTTCGTTGGAGCTTTATGAAATATCATATTATTCCCGTAACGGCGTTCAGCCAAAACTGCACTCTTATCTGGTGTGAGAAAACGCAGCAGGCCGCTCTGGTAGATCCTGGCGGTGAGCCAGAAAAATTGAAAGCGGAAGTAGCAAGAACAGGTGTCGAAATCAGCCAGATTTTGCTGACTCACGGGCATCTTGATCACGTAGGGGCAGCCGCTGAGTTGGCTGAGTATTATCAGGTGCCGATTTTGGGGCCACACAAAGAAGATGCCTTCTGGCTTGAGGGTTTACCGGCACAGAGCCGTATGTTTGGTTTGGCTGAATGTGCGGCCTTTACGCCGACCCAGTGGTTGTCCGAAGGGGATAGCGTACAGGTGGGTGAGATGTCGCTAAATGTTCTGCATTGCCCTGGGCACACGCCAGGCCACGTTGCTTTTATCAACGATAAAGCGCGTCTGGCGCTGGTGGGTGATGTGTTGTTCAGCGGTGGCGTAGGGCGAAGCGACTTCCCGCGTGGTGATCATCAAACGCTGATTAACTCAATCCGTAGCAAATTACTGCCGCAGGGTGACGATATTGCGTTTATTCCAGGGCACGGGCCAATGTCCACCTTTGGGCAGGAACGCCAAACTAACCCTTTCCTGCGTGAAGAACCACCCGTCTGGTAACCGGGATTCCTCTCTGTAAGACAAAAAGAGTAAAGGGGCGCAGAGCGCCCCTTTATATATCAAAATCAAACGCTCAGCTTATAGCACGGCAACGATGGCTTCACACAGCGGTGCCATATTGTCTGGCGTCATGCCCGCTACGTTAACGCGGCCAGAGTTAACGGCATAAACGCCAAATTCGTCACGCAAGCGCAGGACCTGCTCTTTGGTCAGCCCGCTGAAAGAGAACATCCCATTTTGGTTGATAATAAAGCTGAAGTCCTGCTTCGCGCCCTTTTCTTGTAAGGTCTTCACGAACAACTGGCGCATGCGGTGAATACGTTGGCGCATCTCGGTCAGTTCTTGTTCCCAAGTGGCACGCAATGCTTCGTTACCCAGAATGGTCGCTACCACTGCGGCACCGTGTGACGGTGGGTTGGAGTAGTTGGCACGGATTGCCGCTTTAACCTGGCTGAATGCGCGATCGGCGGTTTCAGCATCGGCAGCGACCACGGTACAAGCACCAACACGTTCGTTATACAGGCCAAAGTTCTTTGAATAAGAGCTGGCAACGATCAGTTCTTGATGCTTGGCGGCAAAAATACGCAAACCTTGCGCGTCTTCTTCCAAGCCTTTGGCAAAACCCTGATAGGCAAAATCGAACAACGGCAACCACCCCTTGGCGGCGGAAAGCTCAGCCAATTGCGTCCACTGAGCTTCGGTTGGGTCGATACCGGTTGGGTTATGGCAGCAGCCATGGAACAGCACCACATCACCAGCCTCTGCGCGTTTCAGGCTGTTGAGCAGGCCATCAAAGTCTAATGCATGGTTAGCCGCGTCATAATAGTCATATTCCAGCACTTCCAGACCAACGGCACCGAACACATTTTTATGATTAGGCCAGGTTGGGTTGCTGATCCAGATACGTTTGGCGTTGGTTTGGTTAGCAATAAAGTCTGCCGCGACACGCAGGCCACCAGTGCCACCAGGTGTTTGCGCGGTACGCGCACGCTTGCTGGCAATGACCGGGCTTTGTTTGCCGAACAGTAACTCTTGCGTGCAGTTAGCAAACGCAGGGATGCCTTCAATACCAAGGTAATTCTTGGTGGTCTCATTTTCCAACAGGTATTGTTCAGCTTTCTTGACGCTGGTCAGGACTGGTGTTTGACCTGTTTCGTCTTTATAGACGCCAATACCTAAGTTGATTTTGTTCGGACGGGCGTCCGCGCGGAAAATATCGGTCAGACCCAGAATCGGATCGGCAGGTGCTGCGGTGATTTTTTCAAACATGTCGGATTGCTTCCATGGCCTAGAGTTAAGCAGACAGAAGCATCAGGGTAGCGCCAGTTATCGGCTTTGCCAACCGTTTGCGAGAAAAACACATCGATCTTGTGATGGTGGCAGATTCAGCACAAAAAATGACAGAGAAAGACGTAATAACAGAATAAAAAACGGCAGGAGAACTAAAAAACAAAAACAGGGCCGGAGCCCTGTTCTTAACTCATATGGCATTAGGCTGCCATTAAGCGTAACAACTTAGAACTGGTAAACCAGACCAGTAGCTACGATGTTGTCTGTAGCAATACCAACAGCATTGTAGAACGGAGAATCATTTTCGTTCAGCAGGTTGATTTTGTAATCAACATAGGTAGACATGTTTTTGTTGAAGTAGTAAGTCGCACCAACATCCACATATTTAACCAGGTCTTTGTTGTTATACATTGAGCCATTGAACTCTTGAACCAAGTCTTTACCTTTAGATTGCAGGTATGCAATGGAAGGACGCAGACCGAAATCGAACTGGTATTGGGCAACCACTTCATAGTTGCGAGTTTTGTTAGCAATAGCTTTGCTGAGGCTACCAAATGGAGTCATGTTGTGCGTTTCTGAATACATGGTCGCAAAGTAGACGTTGTTAGCGTCATACTTGGCACCCAGTGTCCATACTTCAGCAACGTTACCGCCAGCAGATGTTTGGGTTTTTTGCTCAATGGTACGGTTAGAAGAGGAGTAAGCTGCACCCACGCTAACACCGGTATCCATGATTGCATAGGTGGTAGAAACGCCTACACCGTCGCCGTTAGCTCTTTTCAGGTCAGAACGATCATTTTTGCCCTGATATTGCAGTGCAAAGTTCCAGCCATCAACCATACCGAAGAAGTTCTTGTTACGGTAGGTCGCTACGCCGGTAGCACGGCCATTCATGAAGTTATCAGTGTAGGTATAGGTATCGCCACCAAACTCAGGCAGCATATCGGTCCAACCTTCAACGTCGTACACTACGCCGTAGTTACGACCATAGTCGAATGAACCGTAGTCAGCAAACTTCAGGCCAGCAAAGCCCAGACGGGTTTTGTTGCCATTCTGAGCATCAGAACCGCCTTCAGTATTGTTCGCTGCGAAGTTGTATTCCCACTGGCCGTAACCGGTCAGTTCGCTATTGATTTGGGTTTCACCTTTGAAGCCAAGACGTGCATAGGATTTATCGCCGTCATCGCCTTTGTCACTAGAGAAATAGTGCAGGCCAACAGCTTTACCATACAGATCCAACTTGTTGCCGTCTTTGTTGTAGATTTCTGCTGCGTTTGCTGCACCAGCTGCCAACAGAGCCGGGATTACTACTGCAAGAATGTTGCGCTTCATCATTATTACCCTCATTGGTGTTATTCGGACACCTTGCCACTGCCGCCAATAATTCTTTGGGAACTATTGTTGATAGTTTGGTGTCGTCCTGTGTCTGCACGCAGTGTTCCATTCACGGGCGGGTTAATCTAGAACGAAAATGCTACTAACATCGCAATCGAGTTTCAAAAAGAAAGTATGTGTTACAAAATGTAAAATTAAGGGAACTTTGTGACCTGGATCAAGAATGAAAAATACAAAAGGCCAGCAATGCTGGCCTTAAAAATGTACAAAAATAGTTCAAAAAATGTCTTTTGGGATCAACTAGAAGCTTGCGTTACGTGGTGTACGAGGGAATGGGATCACATCACGTACGTTTTGCACACCGGTCACATAAGCGATTAAGCGTTCAAAACCCAAGCCAAAACCGGAGTGCGGCACGGTGCCGTAGCGACGCAGATCGCGATACCACCAGTAATCTTCCTTATTCAACCCCATTTCTGCCAGACGCTGATCCAGTACATCAAGGCGCTCTTCACGCTGCGATCCCCCGATGATTTCGCCGATGCCCGGTGCCAGAACGTCCATTGCGGCTACGGTTTTACCATCTTCATTCATACGCATATAGAAGGCTTTAATATCTTTAGGGTAGTTTTTTACTACCACGGGCGCTTTGAAGTGCTTCTCTGCCAGATAACGCTCATGCTCGGATGAAAGATCGATGCCCCAAGATACCGGGTTCTCGAAGGCTTGGCCGGAGGCGATCAGGATCTCAACCGCTTCGGTGTAATCCACCTGCGCGAAATCAGAAGAAACAAAGCGCTTCAGGCGTTCAATGGCATCCTTATCTACGCGTTCTGCAAAGAACTGCATATCGTCAGCACGCTCATTGAGGACGGCCTGGAAGACATACTTGAGCATGCTTTCGGCCAAGCCAGCGACATCATCCAGCGTTGCGAAAGCAACTTCAGGTTCGATCATCCAGAATTCAGCCAAATGACGACTGGTATTGGAGTTCTCGGCGCGGAAGGTTGGGCCAAAGGTATACACTTTTGAGAGTGCACAGGCGTAAGCTTCAGCATTCAACTGCCCGGAGACGGTCAGGAACGCTTCTTTGCCAAAGAAATCCTGGCTGAAGTCGATTTCACCTTTGTCGGTGCGTGGCAGGTTTTCCATATCCAGCGTAGAAACGCGGAACATTTCTCCGGCCCCTTCGGTATCAGAAGCGGTAATCAGTGGCGTAGATACCCAGAAATACCCATTTTCATGGAAGAAGCGATGAATTGCCTGTGCCAGAGTATGGCGCACGCGGGCAACGGCACCGATCAGGTTGGTGCGTGGGCGCAGGTGAGCCACTTCGCGCAGATATTCAATGCTGTGACGTTTGGCCGCCATTGGATAAGTATCTGGATCGTCAACCCAGCCAACAACTTTAATTGCCGTGGCCTGCAGTTCGAAGCTTTGGCCTTCACCTGGAGAAGCTACCACGTTACCGGTGATTTCCACGGAGCAACCGGTAGTCAGGTGCAGAACTTCATCCTGATAATTCGGCAGAGAATGATTAACAACGGCCTGTAACGGATCAAAGCAGGAGCCGTCATAAACGGCGAGGAAGGAGATACCAGCTTTAGAATCTCTCCGGGTACGCACCCAACCGCGCACGGTGACTTCACTGTCAACCGCAGCACGACCTTGCAGTACGTCGACTACAGGCACTACGCTCATAGATTTCTCTCTTTATAAGTTTTGGTTCAGGAATAGCTAACAACCCAAGAATTTGGGGATGTTGCTATGTTACTTGCCGCGTTGCAGAGCACAAGTAGAAATCATCAGTATCGCGTAACATTTCTTACAGGAAGAGAAAAAAGCGGCTGTAACATATAAAGGAAGGAAAGAAGCCGGCATTGATGATTTGCCGGCGGGCATAATTAGCTGGCTTTTTTCACCAGCGGCAGATCGAAAGCTTTGCGCAGTGCTTTCACGAACGCCTGATCCTGGCAGATAGTTTTACCTGGGCTATCAGACAGTTTTGCCACGGGCTTACCGTTACATTCGACCAGCTTAATCACAATATTCAACGGCTTGACGCCAGGAATATCGCAGGTCAAGCGTGTGCCAATGCCGAAGGCCAGATTGATACGCTGAGCAAAATGGCGGTACAGCGCTAAAGCTTTATCCAGATCCAGATTATCTGAAAACACCAGCGTCTTGCTCATGGGGTCGATACCCAGCTCCTGATAATGGGCGATAGCTTTCTCTCCCCATTCAAATGGATCGCCAGAGTCATGACGCAACCCTTGGTAAGGCAGGGCAAACTGCGGGCCGAAATCGCGCAGGAAAGCATCCATAGTGATGCAATCAGTGAGCGCGATACCTAGCTGATCGGGGTATTCATCTAACCACGCTTGTAACGCCGCACGCTGGCTATTGGCAAGCTCAGGGCTTATCTGCTGGTGAGCCTGGAACCATTCATGAGCCTGCGTGCCTAGCGGAGCTAAAGCCAACCGATGGGCCAAATCGTAGTTACTGGTGCCGACCAGATAAGGGAATTCACTTTTCAGCGTGCTGACGATGGCGTGTTGCACATCACGAGAGAAACGGCGACGAGTGCCGAAATCCATCAGCTTGAAGCCTGAGGTATCTAGCCCTTCAGCCATATGTTGGAACTGCACTAATTTATTACGCAGTTGGCTGACGGCCATTTCAGGCGTCACTTCTGGTGACCGGTGGCGATGTACCACTTCACTGATCACGGCGAGCAAGGGGACTTCCCACATGATGACCTCAAGCCACGGCCCGGCGATACGGATCTGCAGCTCGCCTTCGTGGTTATCGATAGTGACTTGTTGAGGAGCATAACGGAAGCTACGCAACCAGGTCAGGTAGTCCTGTTGAAAGAACGGTAGGCCCGAAAGATACTGAAACTCGTCCTCGGTCAGTGCCAGTTTACTCATCATGGCAACCTGAGCACGGATCTCGTCGGCATAAACCCCCAGCATTTCGTCACCACGGCAACGAAACTCCGCCGCAACGGTAACGCCGGGATAGCGATGGAACACGGCTTGCTGCATATGAAGCTTATAGGCATCAGTATCAAGCAATGAGGTCAAAATCGGGGAAGCGTATAAAGTCATATCGCGTAACAGCATCCTGGTCGGGCGCATCTAAATCCGGAACACCATAAAAAGTGGGGGGAGTATACCCGGATTATCCTGTTATAGAAGCCTCATCACACCACAAATGGCGGGAATGGGTCGAGGATTAAACGTGCCATTATCGGGCCGGGGTAACCTTCCTGATGAGAAAAGCCAGAGAATCCAATAAGCTGGCGAGTTTAGTCTATTTAATGATAAAAATTATAATGTTAATTATTTTAAACACAAAACCAAATATAGACTGTATTCATCGCGATGTGGGTCAAGCTTTATGCTGGTGCCTGGCTTGATAACATCATGATAAGTAGCCGTCTTCTGGCCGCTGTTTCTCCAGGCCATACGGTCATCTCTGGGTTTTTTCCGTGGCTGTGGTACAGTTTATTGACAATCAGGCCGCCGAAGAGCAACGCCATCCAACCACCAAGACGAGTATGACGTTATCTAGGCCAATATCTGCAACTTACTGAAACGTCGAAGGGTTTCTATGACACAACAGCCACAGGCGAAGTTTCGCCACGATTATCGCGCACCTGATTACACCATTACCGATATCGATTTAAATTTCGAGCTGGATGCTGAGAACACGCGCGTTACCGCCGTCAGCCAGGTCAAGCGCCAAGGGGCTGTGGGAGCTCCTCTTCTCCTTGATGGTGAAGATCTGGCGCTGGTGAATCTTCAGGTTGATGGTCAACCATGGGGCCACTATCGTCAGCAGGATAACCAACTGATTATTGAGCAGTTACCGGCCCAATTTACCCTGACTATCGTCAATGATATCCACCCGGCTAAAAATACCGCGCTGGAAGGGCTATACCTATCCGGTGAGGCGTTGTGTACTCAATGTGAAGCCGAAGGATTCCGCCATATTACCTATTATCTTGATCGTCCAGACGTTCTGGCTCGCTTCACCACCCGGATCGTCGCGGATAAAGCGCGTTATCCTTTCTTGCTTTCCAACGGCAACCGGATCGCTGAAGGTGAACTGGCCGATGGCCGCTACTGGGTGCAGTGGCAGGATCCGTTCCCTAAACCTAGTTACCTGTTTGCTTTGGTAGCCGGGGACTTTGATGTGCTGCGCGATAGTTTCACTACGCGTTCTGGGCGCAAGGTGGCGCTGGAACTGTTCGTCGATCGTGGCAACCTGGATCGTGCCGATTGGGCGATGACTTCACTGAAAAACTCAATGAAGTGGGACGAAACCCGTTTTGGCCTGGAATACGATCTGGATATCTACATGATCGTGGCCGTCGATTTCTTCAACATGGGTGCAATGGAAAACAAAGGGTTAAATATCTTTAACTCGAAGTATGTGCTAGCGAAGGCAGAAACGGCCACCGACAAAGATTATCTGAATATTGAAGCGGTGATCGGCCATGAATATTTCCATAACTGGACCGGTAACCGCGTAACCTGTCGTGACTGGTTCCAGCTCAGCCTGAAAGAGGGGCTGACGGTATTCCGCGATCAGGAGTTCAGCTCAGATCTCGGTTCCCGCTCGGTTAACCGCATTGATAATGTACGGGTGATGCGCGGCGCCCAGTTCGCCGAGGACGCCAGCCCGATGGCACATGCCATCCGACCAGACAAAGTGATCGAAATGAACAACTTTTACACCCTGACGGTGTATGAAAAGGGTTCTGAAGTGATCCGCATGATGCACACTTTGCTCGGGGAGCAGCCGTTCCAGGCGGGGATGCAACTGTATTTTGAACGTCATGATGGCAGCGCCGCAACTTGCGATGATTTTGTCCAGGCGATGGAGGATGCTTCTAACGTCGATCTTTCGCTGTTCCGCCGCTGGTACAGCCAGTCGGGCACACCGTTGCTGACGGTGCGTGATGAATATGATGCTGAACATCAGCAATACCGTCTGCATGTCAGCCAGAAAACCTTGCCGACGGCGGATCAGCCAGAAAAACTGCCGCTGCATATTCCACTGGATATTGAACTGTACGATAGCGAAGGCAATGTTATTGCGTTGCAGAAAGGCGGTGCGCCAGTCAACAACGTGCTGAATGTAACCGAAGCGGAGCAGACCTTTGTGTTTGATGGCGTTGCACACCAACCCGTGCCTTCGTTGCTGCGTGAATTTTCCGCGCCGGTGAAGCTGGATTATCCGTATAGCGATCAACAACTGACTTTCCTGATGCAACATGCGCGCAATGAGTTTGCCCGTTGGGATGCAGCGCAAAGCCTGTTGGCTACCTATATCAAGCTCAATGTGGCCAAATACCAGCAAAAACAGCCGTTGAGCTTACCGTTGCACGTTGCCGATGCGTTCCGGGCGGTATTGCTGGATGAGAAGCTGGATCCGGCTCTGGCGGCGCAGATCCTGACACTGCCTTCAGAGAACGAAATTGCTGAGCTGTTTACCACCATCGACCCGGAAGCGATTGCCGCAGTGCATGATGCGATCACCCGCTGCTTGGCCCAGGAGATGGCTGATGAATGGCTGGCGGTGTATCGCGCCAACAACACTGACGGTTACCGTGTTGAGCATGGTGATATTGCCAAGCGTTCGTTGCGCAATGTCTGCCTGAGCTATCTGGCCTTTGGCGAGACAGAACAGGCAAATCAGCTGGTGATGAAACAGTTCCAGCTGGCGGACAATATGACTGATTCGCTGGCTGCGCTGTCGGCGGCGGTGGGTGCGCAATTGCCGTGCCGTGATGCGTTGATGGCCGAGTTTGATGAACGCTGGCATCAGGATGGCCTGGTGATGGACAAATGGTTTGTGTTGCAGGCCACCAGCCCAGCGGCAGATGTGCTGAGCAAGGTGCGTGCTTTGTTGCAGCATCGCGCGTTCAGCCTGGGTAACCCGAACCGCACCCGTTCATTGATTGGAGGCTTTGTTTCAGCCAACCCGGCAGCATTTCACGCGGCGGACGGCAGCGGATATCAGTTCCTGGTCGAGATCCTCAGCGATCTCAACCAGCGTAATCCGCAGGTGGCTGCCCGACTGATCGAACCGCTGATTCGCTTGAAACGTTACGATGCTTCTCGTCAGGTATTGATGCGTAATGCGTTGGAGCAGTTGAAAGGGTTGGAAAACCTGTCTGGCGATCTGTACGAGAAAATTACCAAGGCGTTAGCCGCCTAAAATAAAGACTCAGGGACGGCTTGGCCGTCCCTGAAGTTAATGGCAACGTTGCCTGGTTTTAACTATGGCTGCATAACGGTGCGATTTCGCGCTTAAATAACAGACGTTAACCATCTGAGTGACTCATTGAAGATCAATGACATGCCACCACTTTGATTGCCAGCCCACCTTGCGAAGTCTCGCGGTACTTGGCATTCATATCTTTACCGGTTTCATACATAGTTTCGATTACCTTATCCAGGCACACACGTGGCTCACTGGTGCGGCGTAGCGCCATGCGGGCAGCATTGACGGCTTTGACCGCAGAAATAGCGTTACGCTCTATGCAGGGTACCTGTACCTGCCCGGCCAATGGATCGCAGGTCAGCCCCAAATGGTGCTCCATGGCGATTTCTGCCGCAATGCAGACCTGCGCCGGGCTGCCACCCATCAGTTCCGCCAATCCGGCTGCCGCCATGGAGCAGGCGACGCCGACTTCTCCTTGGCAACCGACTTCAGCGCCGGAGATAGAGGCGTTCATCTTATACAGTGTACCAATCACTCCCGAGGCGAGGAAAAAACGGCTATACGAGTTGGTATTCACTGGTCGGATGAATTTGTCGTAATAAGCCAATACGGCGGGGATAATACCGCAGGCACCGTTAGTGGGTGCCGTGACCACGCGGCCACCAGCGGCATTCTCTTCGTTCACCGCAAAAGCGAACATATTGATCCAATCGACTACGTTCATCGGATCAATATTGTTTTTGTCACCGGTCACCAAAATACGCCGCAGAGCGGCAGCGCGGCGCTGAACTTTCATGGGGCCGGGGAGCAGCCCTTCCGTATTCATTCCGCGTTCAATTCCGGTGCGCATCACCTGCCACACTTCAGCAAAATGCGCTTCGATATCAGTTTTGCCACGCAGCGCCAGCTCGTTTTGCATTACTAACCCGGAAAGCGAAAGCCCGGTTTCCTTACAATGTTGCTGCAAGTCTTGCGCGGAACGGTAAGGGTAGGGGATTGGCACGGTATTGCGGGCTGGTTGGCCGAAATGCTCTTCATCGACGATAAAACCACCACCGATAGAGTAATAGGTTTTACTGTACAACAGTTGTTCACTGGCGTAAGCGCTGATGCGCATACCGTTTTCATGCAGCGGCAAATTGTTGCTGTGGAAGTTCATACCGCCTTGGCGTGGGAAATCGACCTCGTGCTCGCCGTTAGCCAAGAGCAAACGGCCACGCTGTTCCACATCGCGGATAAAACCGGCAATGCTGTCAATATCCACGTCATGTGGCAGATTCCCTGCCAGGCCCATAATAATCGCGATATCAGTATGGTGGCCTTTGCCAGTGAGGGACAGCGAACCATAGACGTCGACGACCACGCGCGTGGTGTCGCGCAGTTGACCTTGAGCGATTAAATCATCGGTAAACTGTTTGCCCGCTTTCATCGGGCCGACGGTATGGGAGCTGGATGGGCCGATACCGATTTTAAAAATATCGAAAACGCTGATCATCGTCTTAACCTTCTTCTCAGGTGACAGGCTTGAATACCAGGAAGGGGAATACCGAAAAACCGGCACCATCTGGCGCCGGTTGGGCGTGATTAACCGAACAGGGTGTACAGGATGGCAGAGATAGCAATCAGCCCCATTACCACCACAAAGACGTTGCTGATGTGCCCACTGTATTTGCGCATTGCAGGTACTTTACGGATGGCATACATCGGCATCAGGAACAGCAACATGGCGATGATCGGGCCACCGAGGTTTTCAATCATGCCCAAAATGCTCGGGTTCAACGTCGCGACGATCCAGGTGGTGATCAGCATGAAAATCGCCGTGATACGGTTCAGTTTATTGTTGCTGATGGTTTTTCCACGGCTCTTCATGGATTTGGAGATCAGGCCGTTAAAGCCTTCGCGCGCCCCCAGATAGTGGCCCAGGAACGATTTGGTGATGGCGATAAAAGCGATGACCGGGGCAATATAGGCGATCATCGGGTTGTTAAAGTGGTTGGCCAGATAAGAGAGGATCGAGATATTCTGCGCTTTAGCTTCGGCCAGATCGGTCGGAGAGAGACTCAAGACACAACTGAAGACGAAGAACATCACCGTCAGAACCATCATGATGTGGGCATAAGCCAGAATGCGTGAGCATTTTTTCTCGGCACCTGCACCATATTCTTCACGTTTTGCTACCGCGAAAGCGGAGATGATCGGCGAATGGTTAAAGGAGAAGACCATCACCGGGATCGCCAGCCACAGGGTGATCACCAGGCCATGCCCCAAGCTGCTGCCGGAACCGGCGAGAGAGACGTTCTCGAAAATGGCACCGCTCCAGTTAGGGATCAGATACAGTGCCAGCATCATCAGCACGCCGACAAACGGAAACACCAGAATACTCATGGTTTTCACGATTGCCTGTTCGCCAAAGCGCACGATGGTCATCAGCCCAGCAATCAGGATCAGAGACAAAACAGCGCGCGGCGGTGAGACCAGGCCCAATTGGTGGGTGATAAAGCTGTCAACGGTGTTGGTGATCGCCACGCTGTAAACCAGCAGGATAGGGTAGATGGCAAAGAAATAGAGCAGGGTGATCAACTTACCAGCGCTGATACCAAAGTGTTCTTCTACCACCTCGGTAATATCTTCACCGGGATTTTTCCCTGAAAGAACGAAGCGGCACAGGCCACGGTGGGCAAAAAACGTCATCGGGAAGGCGATGATGGCCATGATAATCAGGGGAATCAGACCACCAATACCGGCGTTAATAGGCAGGAACAGCACCCCTGCGCCGATGGCGGTGCCGTACAGGCCCAACATCCACATGGTGTCAGATTTGCGCCAGGTTGTACTGGAAGTTGAGGCCGCAGAGGCAATGGTGCCGGTCTGTGTAGTGTCCATAAATATCTCCGAAGTGAACACGTTAATTTGAAATTAAAGGCAATTTTTAAGGACAAGGCTGCCTGGCGAAATATCAGATTTCGTCAGAGATCCGCATCAGGTATTACTTTTGGGAGATAGGAATCCCCTGGTTATTTATTATGCGACACCCCAAGAAACTTGAAGTATGACGGGTATAATTATCGTTTGGCATGCTTGCTGGATAATTAACCCAATGACTTTCTGCTATTAAATAGCAAAAAACCGTGTCTTCTGCCGGCGGTTCCTTGCCTGCCGATTTTTGTTGGCGGCAAGATAACGATTTACAGCAGAAACAACCGTGATCGCACTCTCAAATGCGTCATTTGTGCGATTTGTTGTCTTTGGGTCGGTTTTTCGTGCAACTGTTACGCGATTGTTAGGCGGTTCATGCTACGTGGCATTCTTTATGATCATGCGCAGTTAAATGGGGTTTCACTATTTTACCCAGATAAAAGACTGGTTTTTTACTCCTGATTGGCAATATGTATCAGTGAGATATTTGAACTTGGCTGAAAACCATTTCCATTATGGTGAAAGAGTTTTGACCGCTGGTGTTATAAGTTTAATTTTTTGTTTATTAGGCGGTTAATGAGGGGAGGACTGATCTTTAGCGTCGATAGTTGGAACCGCTAGCGGATATTTAATTATCATATTAATAAATATTGCTGCCGATATTTTGCGCAAGTTAGTGGGGCAGATTTTGCCGTGCAAATCAGATTTATAATATTCGTACTCCTGCGTAATTAGCGGCAGTTTTATTTCGGAGGAAATAATAACTTGAGCGAGTTGTTGCAACTCATTAACCTCTTTTTACTGCTAATAAGCCATTTCTCAGGTTTGATTGCTGATAATTTGTACCGCCAATCGCAACATGCAAGTTAAAATCGGATGGCGATCGCCTGCTCATTGCAGAATTTGGTGAACTCATGTTCAGGTTGGCGATCGGTAATGATCCGGTCAAACTGCGCCAATGGACCGATGCAGACCGGTTTGACCTGACCAAATTTGCTGTGATCCACCACCAGAATTTTTTGTTGCGCCATGTGCATCGCCTTGTGCTTCATTTCCAGTTCGTCAAAGTTAAAACAGGTAGCCCCCTGTTGCAGGGTCAGACCAGCCGCAGAGATAAAAGCGATGTTGGGGCAGATGTGATCGAGTTCATTATGTTGGCCAACGGCGGTGAATATGCAGTTATTCGGCTTGAACTCGCCACCGCACAGGATCACTTTGCAGTTGGGCTTATGCTGCAATGCCAGAAAAGTATTGAGTGAATGGCAGACCGCAGTGAACGTGAGCTCGTCGGCAATGGCGTTAATAATCGCTGGGGTGGTGGTGCCGCAGTCAAAAAATACAGTGTCGTTCTCTTTAATCAAAGCTGCTGACAGCAGACCAATGCGCTGTTTCTCTGCCACCTGTTTAGCCTGTTGGTCAGAGACAAAATAATGGGTAACGCCATTGCTATGCGGCTCTGCCACCACATAACCCCCCAGTAAAATTACGGCGGCAGGTTCTGCATTGAGATCGCGGCGAATGGTCATTTCCGAGACGCCTAACAATGCGGAAGCTTCTTTCAGATGGATCTTGTCAGAACGCTTTAATGCCTGAATTAACCGGTTGATACGATCTTCACGCCGCTTTTCCATCTAGTCTCCTGTTCGCGCAACAAAGCGGGGTGCATAAGTAGCGTCACCCCACATCAAGTAAATTACGTCGATATTCAGTAGTTACCGGCTGCCGCGTTGTCGCCAGAAACAATTGCTACGCCTGAACTGGTGCCGATGCGTGTTGCACCTGCGGCGATCATTTTCCCGGCAGTAGCGCGATCGCGTACTGCTCCGGAGGCTTTAACCCCCATCTCACTGCCCACGGTGGCACGCATCAGTTTGACGTGCTCTTCGCGTGCGCCACCCGTGCTGAAGCCTGTGGATGTTTTAACGAAGGCGACGTCAAGCTCGCGACACATCTCACAAACTTGGGTAATTTGAGCATCGCTGAGCAGGCAGGTTTCCAGGATGACTTTCAGTGGAATGGCGGCACAAACCTCGCGTACGGCGGCGATATCTGCTCGTACTTCATCCAGCAGCCCGCTTTTCAGCCAACCGACGTTGATCACCATATCGATCTCCTGTGCACCAGCCGCGATGGCGGCTTTAGCTTCGAACGCTTTGACGACGGTCAGGCTCGCACCCAGTGGGAAACCGATAACTGAACAGACTTTAACTTCGCTTTCCTGCAATAGGTGTGCTGCCAATGGGACATAGCCGGAGTTAACGCACACCGCATAAAAATTATGCAACTGTGCTTCTTCGCACAATTTGGCTATTTGGCTTTCGCTGGCATCCATCGCCAGCAGGGTGTGGTCAATATAACGTGCATAATCAATCTGTTCAGCGGTCATAGTGCTTCCTCTCAGGTCGTTACAATATAATTGAATGTAATTATCCTAACATTGAGAATTGCTGATTGATAGCTGTTACTACTAGGTTTTAAAGAGAGTTTGCAAGATGCTCAGCAATAAATGTTATTTAAATAACATTGAGGTGGCAAAGTAGGGTAACGTTGCGGCCCAAGGGCCGAGCGATGGTGGGTATTGGGGGAAAACTGAAACAGGCAGAGCCTATGCCCTGCCTGCGGAGGCTTGATACTACTCTTTCACCCATCCTTTGCGGATCGGGAAAGCAAACAGGAAGTGATACAGGCGGGTCAGCAAATAGGCGATCGTTTCACCAAACAGATTCCAGACCAACTGTGCAAATAGACAGCCGACAAGGCCCACCAGGAAACCACCGACCATATCCAACGGCCAATGGACGCCAAGAAATACCCGTGACCAGGCAATGGCAACAGCGGCTGTCATCAGCAGAAGGCCAGACCAGGCGCGGTGCCAGCATAAAAACGCCAGTGCAAAAGTAAAGATGGCGGTACCGTGATCGCTGGGGAAAGAACTGTCTGGCGCATGTGCCAGGAAGGTATAGCCAACACCGATCGCAAATGGCCGTTCATGCGGTAGCAACATACCGATAGCGCTTGCGGCACTCATGGCAAATAACAGCGCAATTGTCGCCTTAGTCACCACTTCTCGCTGAGCGGATAGCTGCTGCCGTGGCCCCCAGAACCACAAACCGACAATCAGTAATGGGATAATGGCGATCAGATCCCGAGCGAAAAATGTGGCGAGATCGATCAACCATTCCGGACTGGCCGGGGTGGCATTGATCCAGGCGAAAAGCAGATAGTTTAGTTGCTCCATGATGCATTACCTCGTCTTACGGCTGCAATAACTGCTAACCCACCAATAAACAGCCAGTTGGCTGAACCAGACCCACCACCCGGCCCACAGGTTATGGGAAAGAAAATGTGCCCCACGCATGATCTGACCAAATCCCATCAACATGCCGCAGGCGATACCGCCTATCCAGCACCAATAAGCAAGGTGCGGACGTTGCGGGTAAAACAGAAAAAACAATGCCATCAGAGCAAAACCGCTGGATGCATGGCCGCCGGGGAAACAACGGCCTGGCCCTGGGAAAGCAGGCGTACTGCCAAACAGGGGGAACGACATCGCTTTGCCACCATACTCCAGCAGATCCCACGGGCAGGAATGGGCGCTCACCGCTTTTAACATACCGACGACTAATGGCCCGATACCAATCAACAACATGGTGACGATCAAACGCGGATTACGGCGGTATATACCCCAAAAAAGCGCCAGTACCGTACAGATGATCACCACGAGCTTCAACAAGCGATGATTGATCAGATCCAACCAGTCATTGTTCTGCCATGGGAAACTCTGGCTTGCGGTGTCGAACCAGTAATTGCTGATTGTCCAGTCCAGTTGCTCATTGCGTGACAGCCAGACAAACAGCAATCCGCTGACAAGCAGCCCAAAAACCTGCCAACGGTAAAAGGATGCTGGCAGTGTGTAAAGCATATCATTCTTAATTTGCATGGCTGTTGAGGATTGATTTAATGAATATTCCGCTAGCTTCGGTGAGTGCTTGCCGTAGCGCATTTACGGTAACGAATAATACTACTGTAATCATTCCGTCTTAAGAAAACCTTAGTGGGTTATGCAGTTGGCTATCGGTAAGGAAGAGGATATCCAGATTTAACCTATAATTAGGTGGTTTACACTGTGCTAGCGTACATTGTTATGACGCCATAAATCATAGGGATAAAAAATGAACAAACTTTCTCTCGTGTTTTCTAGCCTGCTGGTGATGGCTTCTGTCAGCGTGGTTGCTGCAACGACAACTGGTGAAAATGACGATCTCAGCCTGCAACCGTTGGAAAAGGTTGCCCCATTCCCAAAAGCAGAGAAGGGGATGACCCGACAGGTGATTTATTTGCCGAAACAGGAAAATGAACAGAATTTCAAAGTGGAATTACTGATCGGTAAAACGCTCAGCGTGGATTGTAACCGCCATATGATGGGGGGCACTTTAGAAAGCAGAACGTTGGACGGTTGGGGTTATAACTATCTGGTGTTGGAAAAGCTTTCAGCACCGGCTTCCACAATGATGGCCTGCCCGGATAACAGTAAACGACAGGAATTTATTGCTGCTCATTTAGGAGACGCAGCGATGCAGCGTTATAACAGCAGGTTACCGATCGTGGTTTACGTGCCTAAAGATGTTGAAGTACGTTACCGCATCTGGTCTGCCAGCGAGTCTATCGGGCGTGCCGTAGAGAAATAAGTGCCAGCAGATAGCCAAGTATTTTTCATCAATGCAATCTGCCAGTCAGCGTTGACCGGCAGATTGCATTGCTTGAAACACAGAGATAAGTTTTGGTCTGCCGACAGCATAATGTATATCCCCTAAGTACCATCATTTTTAATGCTACTTTTTATATTGCAGATCTCTTTATTTAAAGAGTTGAATATAATAAATCCGAGAAATAGCATTGTAGAGACAGCGAGGAAGCATAATCCTGTGATTATAGAGTCAATAGCTTTGTTTCTTTCATTTTCTATTGCCTTGAGTAGTGTTTTGACTTTTGTTTTTGATGTTGAGGTGACATAACCACATGCATCATCATAAATTTGCGGAAGAGAGCTTTGATACTGAGCACAATGTGTTTTATCTATTAATATACCTGAGTTTTTATTGTATATATTTTCAGGGGAGACATAAATTTTGTTACCCTGCTGACTAAAGGTGGCGTATCCATTTTTATAATTTAGAAGTGTATCAGTTATTAAGTTAACGCCATAAATAGCACTGAAGGCAAAAATAAAACTAACCAGAATGAAATCAAAACCGATGAAGTTTTTATGCCCCATAGGGCCAAAGAAACCGCTAAACCAAAAGGACGTGCGTATAAATCTGCCTTTTTTAATGTTCTCTTCAATCAACTTTGCATCGTCTATGGATGTAACATTGATCCCTTTTAATAGCCGGTAAATTTGCGTTTCAAAGGAGTGGTTGCTCTGTGTTTTTAACTTTTCGCTACGGAAACCTACGCCCGATATTACTTTAAACAGAAATGTAAAGGCTCCCATTCTAATGAGTAGCAGGCAAATAAGTAAAAGCATTAACAAATCTTTACTTTCACTTATTGTGAAAGAATCAAGCATTACTAATCCTCTCGTTAATGAGTGTTAATATTGATCATATAAAATTACATAGAGTTTGATAAGTCTTTTCCCCAAAAAGCATAGAAATTGTTACTTGTCTTTATGGAGCGGTATCATATGGTGACTCCTCTCTAACAATAGTGTTTTTTCAACAGCACATTTCACTATTTTTCTGGCTATGTTGTGAATTCAATTGGTTATTCTGCTATTTAATAAGTGATTGCTTTTAAATAGTGTCGAGTAATAAAAAAGAGTTATATTCATTATTGCAATAGCAGTTTATTGCTATTCATAATGTTTATCTGGAAATTCAAATTTATTCATTAGATTTTTTTATGTTTTTGTGATGGGAGCAACCCTGTTTGGGTTGCTTTGGGGCTGAAACTAAAGTTGCCTTACAAGACTTCGACAAGCTGGAACTCTTCAAAGACGAGCTCCATGTGCTCAGTGTAAGTCCCTTCACGTGCGAAAAAGGCCTGGTGAGCGGCTCTCCAGTAATTCAGGCTTAAATCGCCTTCACCTTCTTTACTTGCCTGTTCTTCGGTAACCTCAGAGAACCGAACAATGCGTAGGGCAAGAGTTCTGATGACGCAAACGGGCTGGCCGATACCATTCAGAATGATACTGTAGCCACCGATTGAAGGAGATACATCTTCTTGTTCAAAGGAATTTAAGGAACCACAACTAGCGGTTTTTTTACCTTGAATGACTAATGCGACAAGTTCATCGGCAAGCTCTGGTGAATCGCCAAACGCCCAAGATACGGCGTGTGGGTATTTTACTGTTAAACGATCAATAGCAACCTGTGCAGATACAGACATTTGAGGATCCTTTTCGAGGGGACAATTTATTGTATGTTTTTTTAAAATTACTAGAATTCAGGCAATAAAAAACCCGCTAGTCTTGAACCTAAAACGGCGGGACTAACGGGCTCCACAAATTGGGGACATCAAAGAAAAGCAGTGGCACTAATTCAGACTATCGGCGGATCGAAAAGTTCTGGCTGCCGATAAAAAAAACGAAAATATTTTCTTCGAAATGACTCCTCTCGCTAATACATCATCCCCATATCCCTGGCCAGACCACCACAATCAGCGAACCTGCCAGAGTTAACAATACGTTAGCGATAGCGTAGGTTCCGGCATATCCCAGCGCAGGGATATTACTGCGCGCGGTATCGCTGATGATTTCCATTGCTGGGGCACAGGTACGCGCTCCCATAATGGCTCCGAACAGCAAGGCACGGTTCATGCGCAGAATGTAGGCGCCAAACAGGAAACAGATAATCACCGGGACCAGGCTGACGATTAAACCGGCAATCAGCATCTGCCCACCAACGGCACCCAGGCTATTACCAATGCCTGCACCAGCACTCAGGCCAACACCCGCCATAAATACCATCAGGCCAAATTCTTTCACCATATTGAGCGCACCCTGCGGGATGTAGCCGAACGTGGGATGGTTGGCACGCAGGAAACCCAGCATAATGCCGGACATCAGCAGACCTGCGGCATTACCGATACCGAATGAAAAGTTGCTGAACTGGATGGTGATTTGCCCAATCAGTAAACCGATAATAAAAAAGGCGCAAAATGCCAACAGATCGGTAACCTGGCTATGAATCGAGATAAAGCCAATCTTCTCTGCCACGCTCTTCACGCGGCGTGCGTCGCCGCTGACCTGCAAGACGTCGCCTTTGTTCAGGACAATGCTGTCATCAATCGGCATTTCAATCTGGCTGCGGATCACGCGATTGAGGAAGCAGCCGTGATCGGTCAGTTTCAACTGACTCAGGCGTTTACCCACGGCATTACTGTTTTTAACCACGATCTCTTCGGTCACAATACGCATATCCAACAGATCGCGGTCGAACACCTCTTTACCGTTACGGAAGCTGGGATCGAGGCGTGCATGGGCATCGGGGTAACCCACCAACGAGATCTCGTCCCCGACCTGTAACACGGCGTCACCGTCTGGGTTGGCCAAAATACCGTTGCGGCGAATACGTTCGATATAACAGCCGGTCTGGCGATAAATACCGAGTTCACGCAGGTTTTTGCCATCAGCCCAGGCCACCAGTTCCTGACCGACGCGATAAGCGCGGATCACCGGCAGATAGACTTTGCGTTGGCTGTCGGTATCCAGGCCACGTTCGCGGGCGATCTGCTGGGCTGAGGTCGAAAGATCCTGGTGCTGTAGTTTTGGCAGGTAGCGTGCACCAAAAATCAGGCTCACCAAACCAATCAAGTAAGTCAGTGCATAGCCCAGGCTCAGATGATCCTGGGCCACCAGCAACGCCGGGCCGTTGGTGATGGTGTTCCGCAACGTATCGCCAGCCCCTACCAGCACGGGTGTGGAGGTCATTGAACCGGCGAGCATACCTGCAGTGAGGCCGATATCCCATTGGAACAGTTTGCCAAGACCGAGGGCAAGCACCATCGCTGAACCGACCATGACCAGCGCCAGCATAAAATAGTTTTTGCCGTCGCGGAAAAAGATTGAGAAAAAGTTCGGGCCAGCTTCAACGCCAACACAAAAGATAAACAGCATAAAACCGAGGTTCAGCGCTTCGGTATTAATAGCGAAATGTTGCTGGCCGAGTAACAGCGACACCACTAAAACGCCAATGGAATTACCGAGTTGAACGGAACCCAGACGGATTTTTCCGAGGCAGAGCCCCAGGGCGAGGACTACAAACAGTAACAGGATATAGTTACCGCTTAACAAACTAGCGACGTTTATGTTCACTTGGGATAACTTATTGTTTACCAGTAAATTCTTGATGTATAAAACTATAAGATATAAATTTACCCATAGAATATAGGGATAAAAACTTATAGAACAGTTAACCAGCGGAAGGCAATGCAGACCATCGATCGGCGGCGCTTATTCTAGTCTCTATGACACGCGACAGCCAGCATAAAGCACGCGCTACCCGATACATTTAACCCTCTTTAATAACCAAGGAAAAGTTCAGCCAGTTTTGGCTACTCATCACAGCCGCTGTGATAAGACTGTTTTTACGATGAAGCCAGTGGTGACATCGCTAAAGAGGAGACCTATATGACCAGCCATCGTTACTGGTTGGGTATTTTTGCCAGTTTTCTGCTGTTCAGCCTGATTTTTCTGGGGCAGAAGGGCGGTTTTTTCAGTGGTTCAGAATCTACTCATCATGGTGAAACGGGGTTGTTGCTGTTTGTGATCCCTGGTGCGCTTGCCAGCTATCTATCGAGCAAGAAACGTATTCTGTGCCCACTGCTCGGTGCGCTCTATGCGGTGCCTCTTTGCTTGTTTATCCACTATTTCTGGCTGACACCCGGCTATTCACTCTGGCAGGAACTGGCGTATACCATCAGTGCCGTGTTCTGGTACACCTTTGGCGCAATGTTGTATTTATTTATCCGTGCTGTTGGGAATGCATTGCAGTAGTGGGGGATAGTAATAAGTCAAAAGGCACCCAGAGGTGCCTTTTGACGGTTTCACAGTAAAGGGTTACTGGAATAGGCTCAGATTTTCTTTGGCATAAGCTTCGAAATCGGTGTAGCCGCCAATGTGTTTTTCATCAATAAAAATCTGTGGCACGGTTTCTACCGGTTTACCGACCGTTTTTTCCAGATCGGCTTTCGAAATACCTTCAGCGTGGATATCAACATAGCGGAAGTTGAAGTCATCGCGCTCTTCTGTCAACTTTTCTGCCAATTCTTTCGCACGGACACAGTAAGGGCAGCCTGGACGGCCGAAGATTACAGCAAACATGTCACACTCCTAGTCTGTTATTCAAATTATTGACCGCTATTGTAACGACACTCCATCCGTCATAAAAAGACCCCAGGAGCGCGATCATTCACGATATTACTCCCTACTATGCCCGTTGCCACAGGCAAAAAAAAGCAGACTCTGCCTGTTGGTTTGATTCGCAGAACCAATTAATCATTAAGGCTGTTGCAGCAGCGGGGAATTCACTACACTGAGCACAGCAAGTTGGGAGAGGAAAATATGCGTTCATTCGGTGACTTATCGCGCTCGGTGTTAGTGCTTGAGGGTGTTGGCATGGTGTTATTGGTGCTGGCTTACCTGAGTATTAATGACTACGTGCGTTTACCCGGTATGTTGGCTTCGCAACAGATCGCAGTGGGTATGATCTTTCTTGGTGTGGCGTTGATGGTTCCGGCTGCGGCGTGCCTGGTCTGGCGTGTGGCGCAGGGATTCAGCCCGTTATTGCGCGATCGCCAACCACCGAAGAAAACGCCAACAGCCGATAAAAATGACCACGGCTCGCAGGAATAACTGTGGCTATGGGTGTGCCTGCCTGCGCAGGTGATAACGTCCGGGGTGACGAGTGAAAATTGCCATTCTTTCGCGTGATGGTTCATTGTATTCATGCAAACGGCTGCGAGCAGCGGCAGAACAACGCGGGCACAGTATCGACATTATCGATCCGCTCTCTTGCTATATGAATATCAATCCGGCAGCACCGACCATTCACTATCGTGGTCGCCAATTGGAGCGCTATGATGCGGTGATCCCGCGTATCGGCTCAGCGATTACCTTTTATGGTACCGCCGTGCTGCGCCAGTTTGAGTTGCTTGGCAGCTTCCCGTTGAATGAATCCATTGCTGTCACCCGCGCGCGCGACAAGCTGCACTCACTGCAGCTGTTGGCGCGTCAGGGAATCGATTTGCCAATCACCGGTTTTGCCCATTCACCGGATGATACGGGCGATTTGATCGAGCTGGTGGGTGGGGCCCCGTTGGTTGTGAAACTGGTAGAAGGCACTCAGGGGATTGGCGTGGTACTGGCGGAAACCCGTCAGGCAGCAGAGAGCGTGATTGATGCGTTCCGTGGCCTGAATGCCCATATTCTGGTGCAGGAATATATTCGCGAGGCGCAAGGCAGCGATATCCGTTGTCTGGTGGTGGGCGGGCGAGTGGTGGCAGCGATTGAACGGCAGGCCAAACCCGGTGAATTTCGTTCAAACCTGCATCGCGGGGGCACGGCGCGCAAAGTGCATATTACTGGCAAAGAACGTGCTACGGCGATCAAAGCTGCTGCAACGCTCGGGCTGGACGTAGCCGGTGTCGATATTTTACGCGCTGAACGCGGGCCTTTGGTGATGGAGGTGAACGCCTCGCCGGGGCTAGAAGGGGTAGAAACCACCACAGGGCTGGATATTGCCGAAATGATGATTGAGTACATCGAGCAATGTGGTAAGCCTGGTTTTCGGCTGAAGTCAGGAGGGGGAGCTCAGAGGCGGTAACTCCCTTTTTTACCTAGTAATATTTTGTATTGCATCGTTCGTAATTATCTGATTAACGAATTTAGTGCCTTTGATCGTGGTATATCGATTGAATATTCCGTAAGCTATGCGCCTTTTCACGTTTTTGAACATTGTGAGGCTGGCTACAAATGGATTCACTCATCGTCCCCGATTTGGCGTTATTACGACGTTGGCTGGATCAACTGGGTATCTCATTCTTTGAATGTGACTCTTGCCAGGCGCTGCACTTGCCGCATATGCAAAACTTCGAAGGCGTGTTTGATGCCAAAATTGATCTGGTCGATGATGTGGTTCTGTTCTCTGCGTTGGCTGAGGTAAAACCGACGGCATTGATCCCTTTAGTGGCCGATCTGAGCCAGATCAATGCCAGTTCACTGACGATCAAGGCATTTGTCGATATTCAGGATGATAATCTGCCAAAACTGATTGTCTGCCAGTCGCTGAGCATTGCCGTTGGCGTGGCTTACGAACAGTTTGCTCATTTTATGCAGCAGGGGGAAGATCAGATCTCGATGGTTATCCTGGAAGCCAGGGCGAATGATCTGCTGTTTATGGGTGACGAAGAAGATAACCCGGCTACCGCTGCCCGCCAGCCAATGTTGCATTGATCCCTCTGTACGTTATGCATGCCGTAGCTCCTGCGGCATGCTGCCACTGATAACCTCCGCAATAAAATATTCTGCATTTTCTCTTTATGGCCACATATTTATCGCTGTTTTTACCGCAATTGGCGTAGCACATAAAGAACTGCTACATAAAAAATCGTGAAAAGGCGTTTTTTACTCTGAAGGCTGGTACACCCTGGCAACTCCGGTTATGCTGCTGATTCTGTTAGGGCTTGTATTTCTCTATGATGAGTACGCAGGTTGAGCAGATAAAAAATGCAAATAATCAATTGGATAGCCATTCATTCATAGCCATAACGATTGTGCTCGATGAGTTGAAGGTTTTGTATCAATTCAGGATACAAATTTACCCCTTGTTTTTGGAGGAAGTTACGGATGGTCAACCAACGTAAAAAGTGGTTATCGGGTGTTGTCGCCGGTTTGCTGATGGCTGTTTCTGCCACAACGTCAGCTGCGGAAAATACGCTGCACATCTACAATTGGTCCGACTATATTGCGCCGGATACCCTCGCTAAATTCCAGAAAGAAACTGGTATTAAAGTGGTGTATGACGTCTTCGACTCCAACGAAGTGTTGGAAGGCAAACTGATGGCGGGCAGTACTGGCTATGACTTGGTGGTGCCTTCGTCCAATTTCCTTGAGCGCCAGTCCAAGGCCGGTATTTTTGAAGCACTGGATAAGAGCAAGATACCCAATTACAAAAATCTCGATCCTGAGATGCTGAAATTGGTGGCTAATAACGACAAAGACAACAAATACGGCATCCCTTATATGATGGTAACGACCGGCATCGGTTATAACGTCGACAAGGTGAAAGCTGTATTGGGTAAAGATGCGCCAGTTGATAGCTGGGATCTGATCCTCAAGCCAGAAAACCTGGAAAAACTCAAAAGCTGCGGCGTGTCGTTCCTGGATGCGCCAAGTGAAGTGTATGCCAGCATATTGCACTACCTGGGCAAAGATCCAAACAGTACCAATGCGGAAGATTACACCGGAGCAGCGAACGATTTGCTGATGAAGCTGCGCCCGAATATCCGCTATTTCCACTCTTCGCAGTACATTAACGATCTGGCGAACGGCGATATCTGCGTGGCTATCGGCTGGTCCGGTGACGTCATGCAGGCGGCCAACCGCGCCAAAGAAGCGAAGAACGGTGTCAATGTGGCCTATACCATTCCGAAAGAAGGGGCGCTGGCTTATTTTGACATGTTTGCGATGCCAGCAGATGCGAAAAACAAAGAGGCGGCTTACCAATTCCTGAACTTTCTGCTGAAGCCGGAAATTATTGCCGACATCAGTAACCACGTCTTTTATGCCAACGCGGTGAATGAAGCTACTCCGCTGGTCAATGCCGAGGTGCGCGATAATCCGAACATTTATCCACCTGCGGATATTCGTGCCAAGCTGTTTGCTTTGAACGTACAGTCGCCGAAAGTTGACCGTGTTATTACCCGCGCTTGGACTAAAGTTAAAAGCGGGAAGTAATATTTAACAGCTCTGCAGATAGGGCTTGATATTATCTGACCAGCAGGCGGGAGCTAACCGCCTGCTTTGCCATTTTGGGCCATGGTCATCACCGTGGTTATCTGTACTGCTTTATCCGGAGAGCACCCCGATTGAACGACGTTATTCCCCGTCCTCAAGCCAAATCGCAGAAGGTATTCACCCCTCTGCTGGAAATTCGCAACCTCACCAAAACCTTTGATGGCCAGAATGCAGTCGAAGACGTGAGCCTGACGATCTACAAAGGCGAAATATTTGCACTGCTCGGCCCTTCCGGTTGCGGAAAATCCACGCTATTGCGCATGTTGGCTGGCTTTGAACAGCCCACGGCTGGGCAGATTGTTCTTGATGGACAGGATCTGTCCCACGTACCGCCGTACCAGCGCCCGGTGAACATGATGTTCCAGTCTTATGCGCTATTTCCGCATATGACCGTGGAGCAAAATATCGCTTTTGGCCTCAAGCAAGACAAAATGCCACGTGCGGAAATCAACGATCGCGTAACGGAGATGCTTTCTCTGGTGCATATGCAGGAATACGCAAAGCGTAAACCGCACCAGCTTTCTGGTGGTCAGCGTCAGCGCGTGGCGTTGGCTCGCAGTTTGGCTAAGCGGCCAAAACTGTTGTTGCTGGATGAACCGATGGGGGCGTTGGATAAAAAGCTACGTGATCGTATGCAGCTCGAGGTGGTGGATATCCTGGAGCGCGTAGGCGTGACCTGTGTCATGGTCACCCACGATCAGGAAGAAGCGATGACTATGGCGGGGCGTATTGCCATCATGAATCGTGGGAAGTTCGTGCAAATTGGTGAGCCGGAAGAGATTTATGAACACCCGAACTGCCGTTTCAGCGCTGAATTTATCGGCTCCGTTAACGTGTTTGACTGCGTGTTGCAAGAGCGGCGGGACGATGCCCTGATCCTGCAAAGCCCTGGTTTGCGCCATGCGTTGAAAGTGGATCCCGATGCTTCTGTTGTCGATGGCGTGCCGATCCAAGTGGCGCTGCGCCCAGAAAAAATCATGCTGTGTGAAGATCTGCCGGAAGACGGTTGCAACTTTGCGGTTGGCGAAGTGGTGAATATTGCCTACCTGGGCGATCTGTCGATCTACCATGTGAAATTACTCAGCGGGCAAATGATCAGTGCTCAGTTGCAAAATGGTCACCGCTTCCGTCGCGGAATGCCAACCTGGGGTGATGAAGTGCGCCTGTGTTGGGAAACCGATAGCTGTGTGGTCTTGACGGTGTAGTTGAGAAGGTGAGGAGTAACCATTATGACATTGCTTTCTGAACGTACGCCGGAACCCCCAGCCCGCACGCCCGGTGCGATAAAAGCGTTCATCCAGCGTTTGCAGATGGCTCATGGCCGCAAACTGGTGATCGCGCTGCCGTACCTGTGGCTGGTGCTGTTGTTTATGTTGCCATTCCTGATCGTCTTCAAGATCAGCCTGTCGGAACTGGCGCTGGCAGTGCCACCTTATACCGATCTGATGACTTGGGCAGAGGGCAAGCTCGATATTGCGTTGAATTTTGCCAACTACCTGCAACTGGTTGAGGATCCACTGTACATTGACGCCTATCTGCAATCTTTGCAGATTGCGGCGATTTCTACGCTGTGCTGCCTGGCAATCGGTTATCCGCTGGCGTGGGCGGTGGCGCACAGCAAGCCTTCAACGCGTAACATCCTGCTGTTGCTGGTGATTCTACCCTCTTGGACATCGTTCCTGATCCGCGTGTATGCCTGGATGGGGATCCTGAAGAACAACGGCGTGCTGAATAATTTTCTGATGTGGTTAGGCGTGATCGATCAGCCATTGGTGATCTTGCATACCAATCTGGCGGTGTATATCGGCGTGGTTTATTCCTATCTGCCGTTTATGGTGTTGCCGATCTATACCGCATTGATCCGTCTCGATTATTCGCTGGTGGAAGCTTCGCTGGATCTCGGTGCCAAACCGCTGAAAACCCTTTTCAGCGTGATTGTGCCATTGACGCGCGGCGGCATTATCGCGGGTTCGATGCTGGTATTTATCCCGGCGGTGGGCGAGTTTGTGATCCCGGAACTGCTCGGTGGGCCTGATAGCATCATGATTGGCCGTGTCCTGTGGCAGGAATTCTTCAATAACCGTGATTGGCCAGTGGCCTCTGCGGTGGCCACGATCATGCTGTTACTGTTGATTGTGCCGATTATCTGGTTCCACAAGCACCAGAACAAGGAAATGGGAGGCCAGGGATGAATAACTTACCGGTCGTGCGTTCACCATGGCGTATTGCCATTCTGGTGCTGGGTTTCACCTTCCTGTATGCGCCAATGCTGATGCTGGTGATTTACTCGTTTAACAGCTCAAAGCTGGTAACCGTATGGGCAGGGTGGTCAGTCCGTTGGTACGTCGAGCTATTTAATGATTCGGCGATGATCAGAGCCGTTGGATTGAGTCTGACCATCGCGGCGGCGTCGGCTACGGCGGCGGTGATCCTTGGCACCATTGCGGCTGTGGTAATGGTGCGCTTTGGTCGTTTCCGTGGTTCAACCGGCTTCGCCTTTATGCTGACGGCACCGCTGGTTATGCCGGATGTGATTACTGGCCTTTCGTTGCTGCTGCTGTTTGTGGCTATGGGGCATGCTTTCGGCTGGCCGTCGGAACGCGGTATGTTCACTATCTGGTTGGCGCACGTGACTTTCTGTACCGCTTATGTTTCGGTGGTGATCAGTTCGCGCTTGCGTGAGCTGGATAGATCGATTGAAGAAGCCGCGATGGATTTGGGCGCTACGCCGCTGAAAGTGTTTTTTGTGATCACGCTGCCGATGATTGCTCCAGCCTTGCTTTCTGGCTGGATGCTGGCGTTTACCCTGTCGCTGGATGATTTGGTGATTGCCAGCTTTGTTGCCGGGCCAGGGGCCACTACGTTGCCGATGCTGGTGTTCTCCAGCGTGCGGATGGGGGTCAACCCGGAAATTAACGCCTTGGCGACGCTGATCCTGTTGGTTGTTGGTGTTCTCGGTTTTATTGCCTGGTGGTTTATGGCACGCGCAGAGAAACAGCGTGCGCGCGAGCTGCAAAGGGCGGCTCGCGGTTGATAGCATTAACCTGACTCAACGCGCCGCGTGTTCTGGCGGCGCTTTTTCACCGGTTACAGATAAGTTTTTGCAGCCAGACAGTGTTACAATCTGCGCCCTCATTGGTCACCCTGATTTCACGGTTAACATTCATGCATTGCGCTTTGTACTCGGCAAGCACTTGCCGTTCCTGCCAGTGGCTGGAAAAGCCCTATTCGCAGCAACTGGCTGAAAAACAGCATCACCTCCAATCGCTACTGGCTGAACGCCCGGTTGCGCAGTGGTTAGAGCTGGTTGCTGGTGAGCAAAGTGCATTTCGCAACAAGGCCAAAATGGTGGTGAGCGGCAGTGTTGAACGCCCGCTCTTGGGGATGTTGCACCGTGATGGCTCAACGGTTGATTTGTGCGCCTGTCCACTTTATCCCGCCAGCTTTACACCGGTATTCAGCTTATTAAAAAGCTTTATTGCCCGCGCTGGGTTGACGCCTTACAACGTAGCGCGCAAACGCGGTGAACTGAAATATCTGCTGCTGACCGAAAGCACTTATAATGGCGGCATGATGTTGCGCTTTGTACTGCGCTCAGAGAGCAAGGTGGCGCAGTTGCGTGCGGCTTTGCCTTGGCTACAGCAGCAGTTGCCGCAGTTGCAGGTGATTTCCGCCAATATTCAGCCAGTGCATATGGCGATTATGGAAGGGGAGTACGAAATCCCACTGACCGAACAGCAAGCGTTGGAAGAGCAGTTCAATCAGATACCGTTGTATATTCGTCCGCAGAGTTTTTTCCAGACTAACCCGCAGGTCGCCAGCTTTCTGTATGCAACTGCGCGCGATTGGGTACAGGCGTTGGGTATCGAGAGCATGTGGGATCTGTTTTGTGGCGTGGGTGGTTTTGGTTTGCACTGTGCGCAGCCACAAACGCATTTGACCGGGATTGAGATCAGCGCTGAGGCTATCGCCTGTGCCAAGCAGTCGGCGCAGACGCTGGGTTTGCAGCAGGTTGATTTCCAGGCCCTGGATTCAACCCGTTTTGCCACGGCAGAAGGGGAAGTGCCGGAACTGGTGTTGGTCAATCCACCGCGCCGTGGGATTGGTAAAGACTTGTGTGAGTATCTCAACCGCATGGCACCGGGATTTATTCTCTATTCGAGCTGTAATGCGCAGAGTATGGCGCAAGACATCACCATGTTAGCGGACTACCGTATTGAGCGCGTTCAACTGTTTGATATGTTCCCGCACACTGCACATTATGAAGTGCTGACGCTGCTGGTGCGTAATTAAAAAGAGCCTGGCAAGCAGGCTCTTAAGAAGCATGTAAGATGTTTACTGCGGGAACCACTTGTCGTTGATCGCCTTGTAGGTGCCATCCGCTTTGATTGCCTCCAGCGCGGCATTCAGTTTAGCCAAAAGCGCCTGATTATCAGGACGTACAGCAATACCCAAACCGGTGCCAAAGTAGGCTGCATCTGTGACATGCTCGCCCACCGGGGCCAGCGTCGGGTTAGTCTTCAGCCATTGGTTGACCACCGCAGTATCACCGAACACCCCATCGATGCGGCCATTTTTCAGTTCCAGAACCGCATTCTGGTAGCTGTCATAAGAGACGGTGTTGATCTCAGGATGTCTGTCTTGCAGGTATTTCTGGTGAGTCGTGCCGTTCTCCATGCCGACTTTTTTACCTTTCAAATCAGCCAGCGAGTTGAACTTCCCTTTCTCGGCGATCACGATCGCTGAGTTGGCATAGTATGGCTGAGTGAAAGAAACCTGCTTGCTGCGCTCTGGTGTGATGTCCATTCCAGAGATTACCGCGTCATACTTTTTGAATTTCAACGCCGCGATCAGGCTGTCAAATGCCTGATTGGTAAAGGTGCAGTCTGCCTGCATCTGCTTGCACAGGGCTTTCGCCAGATCGATATCAAAACCGACGATCTGGTTATTAGCATCAAGAGATTCGAACGGTGGGTAAGTGGCTGAAGAGGCGAAACGGATGGTATCTGCGGCGCTGGCATTAAAGGTAACTCCGGCCAGGATAGCGGCGGCAACTAATAGCTTTTTCATGCGTAAAACTCCTGTCAAAAATATTTTTTATCGCGCCATCATTGGATTTTATCTGGCGGCTTTTTGGGTGACTATGCTGACAATATGTCATTTAATGAATTAATATGCAATTTAAATGACTTAAAATTTAGTGGGGAGTATAAAAAAGCCCTGCATCAAGCAGGGCTGGATAAAGCCGGGGAAGGTCAGTTGCGGCGTTCGAATGCCAGAGCGCGGCGTTCTATCTGGCGCATCAGTAATGTCAGCAACCCGTTGACGCACAGGTAAACAATACCGGCGGCACCGAATACCATCACATCGTAAGTGCGGCCATACATCAGTTGGCTATAACCCATGACTTCCATCAGCGTAATGGTATAAGCCAACGAGGTACTTTTGAAGACCAGCACCACCTCGTTGGAGTAAGACGACAGCGCACGCTTGAAGGCAAACGGCAGCAGAATGCGCAGCGTCTGCTTGCGCGACATGCCCAGAGCTTCGCAAGATTGCCACTGGCCGCTTGGTATCGCCCGTACCGCACCGTGGAACAGCAGAGTGGTATAGGCGGCGCTGTTCAGCGCCAGCGCGATCATCGCACACAGCCAAGGCTGTGAAAGCAGGTTCCACAGCCACGGATATTCGCGGATCACTGGGAACTGACCTGGGCCGTAGTAGATCAGGAAGATCTGTACCAGCAATGGAGTACCCGTGAACAGCGTAATGTAGATTTTCACCAGGGGGGCGAGAATCGGCATTTTCAGCGTCAGGATCACCGTCAGCAGCAGCGACAGCAGTAAAGCCACCAACAGCGCCACAATGGTGAGCGACAGGCTGGTATGTAGCCCTTTAAGGATTTCGGGTAAGAACTCAAGCATCAGGATGGCCCCCGTTCAAAACGCGTCGTACGGAGTTCGATCCGTTTGAGGATGTACTGGCTGAGCAGGGTCACGAGCAGATAAATCGCCGCTGCGATCACGTACCAGGTAAAGGGTTCCTGAGTGCGGGTGGCGATGCTCTTGGTTTGCAGCATCAGATCGTTGACGCTGATCAGTGACACCAGCGCGGTATCTTTCAACAGCACCAACCATTGATTACCTAAACCAGGCAATGCATGGCGCCACATCTGCGGCATGATCAGGCGGAAGAAGATTGCTGCTTTCCCCAGGCCCAGCGCCTGACCGGATTCCCATTGGCCTTGTGGTACAGCTTTCAGCGCACCCCGCAGCGTTTGTGAGGCGTAGGCTGAATAGAGCAGGGCCAGCGCAATCACGCCGCACAGGAACGGGCTGACTTCGAAGTTATCGATAGCCAACTGGACCGGCAACTGGAACAGGCCAAAATTCAGGGTAAAGCCATCCGACAGCATCAGTAGCAGTTGCGATGAACCGAAATAGATAAACAGCACGACCAGAATTTCCGGCAGGCCGCGCAGCACGGTCACCCAAGCGGTGCCGAGCCAACTGACCACTTTCCAGCGTGACGATTCCCACACGGCAAACAGCATCGCCAGGATCAGCCCAAGGATCAGGGCACAAACGGCAAGGCCGACGGTCATCCCGGCGGCACTGGCTAAAGGTTGAATTTCATTCATGGATGATGATTACTGCTGGAACCATTTTTTATAGATGGTTTCGTAAGTCCCATCCTGTTTGATTTTGTCCAGGGCGGCGTTGAATTTGCCCTGCAGTTCGGTATTTTGCTGACGCACGGCGATGCCCAGCCCGGTACCGAAGTAGCCTTGGTCAGTCACTTTGTCACCCACGGTGGCCAATTCAGCGTTCTGCTTCAGCCATTCGTTGACCACAGCGGTGTCACCGAATACCGCATCAACCCGGCCATTTTTCAGATCCAGAATGGCATTCTGATAGCTGTCGTAAGGCACTGTGTTGATTTCCGGGTGCTTGTCGGTCAGGTATTTCTGGTGAGTGGTGCCGTTCTGCACGCCAACACGCTTACCTTTCAGCGTAGCGACGTCGGCCACTTTGCCTTTCTGCGCAATAAACGACGCTGAGTTGGCATAGTAAGGCTGGGTGAACAGCACCTGCTTTTCGCGCTCAGGGGTGATGTCCATCCCAGATATGACCGCATCGAAACGCTTGAATTTCAGGCTGGGGATCAGGCTGTCAAAGGCCTGGTTGGTGAAGCTGCAATCAGCCTGGATCTCTTTACACAAAGCATTAGCCAGATCGATGTCGAAGCCCTGAATTTTATTGTCGGCTCCGATAGATTCGAATGGAGGATAGGAAGCCTCCATGGCGAAACGGACTTTTTCAGCCGCAGAGGCGGAAACGCTGATGCCTGCCAGAACGGCGGCAATGATAAATTTTTTCATTGCAAACTCCCCTAAAAACAGCAAGTCAAATTATTAGTGTGATAAGTAGTTGGCAAATTCAGCGGTTTGCGGCTGCGCAAAGTGGCTGGCATCGCCCTGTTCCACGACATGGCCGTTTTCCATATACACCACACGGCTGGCGGTTTTACGTGCCACTTCAACTTCGTGGGTGACGATCACCTGAGTGATGCCGGTACCGGCCAGTTCGCGGATGATGCTGACAATCTGGGCGGTAATTTCTGGATCCAGCGCGGCGGTGGGTTCATCGAACAACAGCACCTGGGGTTCCATCATCAACGCGCGGGCAATCGCTACGCGCTGCTGCTGGCCGCCGGAAAGATGCAGCGGAAAACGATCGGCAAAGTCGGTCAGGCGCAGGCGCTTGAGCAGCTTATCGGCACGCTCCATTGCCTGTGCCTTGGTCAAACCAAGCACGCGGCAAGGGGCTTCGATCAGGTTTTGCACCACCGTCAGATGGGGCCAGAGATTATATTGCTGGAACACCATGCCGACGTTCTGGCGCAGCTCACGGATGGCTTTTTCACTCGGCGTCTGTTTGAAGTCGAATTGATTGCCCGCGATCTGCAGGTGGCCTGAACGTGGCATTTCGAGCAGGTTCAGCACCCGCAGCAATGAGCTTTTCCCTGCGCCGCTTGGGCCAAGCAGCACTAGGGTTTCCCCCGCTGGGCAATCCAGTGTGATGTTGAACAGCGCCTGATGTGCGCCGTAAAAGCAATTGATATCTTTAAGTTGAATACTCATGCGCCGGAATTGAATAGACATTGATGTCGCGAATGTTAACTTCCACAGAATACTTATGCAATCTTTGTGAGTTAAAATTTATTACTGTGCGTCATAATGATGAAACAATAGCACAAGATACCGATACTGGCGCACGAATGGCGGATTTGTCGCGTACTGTGTGATATTGATAGCGAATTTTTTTAAGTTGCTGAGAATTTGTGCATAGTCAATGCAGGCATTGGACAACCCGCGTATAGCGTGCGGTGGCTGAGGTGGTATCCTTGCTCAGGAAGCGTTTGAGTGAAACAGGAAAATAGGCAGATGAACATCAGGTTAGGGATCATTGCCATAACGTTAATGCTACTGGTAGGTTGCCAAAACTCACGGCACAGCACCGTGGTGGATCGCGGCAGTTATCAGGTGGAAACGCAGCATCAGGCGCAGGGAGCCGATCAGCGCATCCGTTTTCTGGTCATGCATTACACCGCCGAGGATTTCCATTCCTCATTGAAAACGCTGACCGATGAGCACGTCAGCGCTCATTATCTGCTGCCTGAGCATCCTTCACTGCGGTGCGGCAAACCCGTCGCCTTTCAATTGGTCCCCGAAGAGATGCGGGCCTGGCATGCCGGTGCCAGCAGTTGGCGCGGGCGTACCAACTTGAATGACACTTCGCTGGGGATTGAGATCGTCAACCCTGGTTTCCGCCATACTTTGCTGGGCAAACAGTGGCAGCCCTACAGCCGCGAGCAAATTGAGCTGCTGATTCACCTCAGCGGCGATATTGTGCAGCGTTATGCTATAAAACCGACGGATGTGGTAGGCCACAGCGATATTGCCCCGCAGCGTAAACAGGATCCTGGGCCGTTATTCCCTTGGCAACAGTTGGCGCAGGCGGGTATTGGCGCCTGGCCGGAGCAACCGGAGGTAGAACGTTATCTGGCGGGGCGTGATAAACAGGCATCAGTGCCGATGGCTACGATGCTGGAAAAGCTGGCACGTTATGGTTATGCCGTCGATCCGCAGTGGGATGCCAAGCAACAGCGTAATTTGCTGGCAGCATTTCAGATGCATTTCCGGCCCAGCGATTTTCGCGGTGAATCGGATGCCGAGAGTGAAGCGATTATTGATGCACTGCTGAGTAAATACGGTGCGACACCCTGATTACAAACCGTGCAGCTTGCCGTGATCTTTCAGCCAGCGAGCCGTGCGGCTGATACCTTCTTCCAGCGAAATCAGCGGCTGGTAGCCTAATTCCTGCTGTGCTCTGGAGGTATCCAGCGTCAGGTCAAAGTTGAGTTTGGCTACGCCATAGTGAGTCAGTACGGGCTCTTTTTCGCTTTTGTTGTTCAACTTTTCCATGCCGCGAGCAAGCACATCCAGCATCGGATAAGGCACCGAGCGGATGCGGCACTTTATCCCCAATTCGTCGATCAACTGTTGTACCACCTCGCGTAACGGGCACACCTGCTGGTTGGTGATGTTGTAGGCGCGGCCCGACGGCGTATCCTGCCGTTGCGTTGCCAGCCACATGGCGTGAGCGGCGTTTTCCAGATAAGTCATGTCCACCAGCGCATTGCCCCCACGCGGCAGCAGCAGGCTACCGTAGTACTTCATCATCTGCAGCAGGCGTGGCAGCATCACTTTGTCGTGTGGGCCAAACAGCCCGTGCGGGCGCAGAATAGTAAAGTGGGTTTGCGGGTTGGATAACGCCAGTTGCTGGATCACCTGTTCACCCGCAGCCTTACTGCGGGCAAACTCATTGGCGAAGCGCAGCGGACGGAAGTCTTCGCCCACATTGCGATGATGGCGATAATCAAAGTAAATTGCTGGTGAAGAGATATGGATGAACTGCTCGACGCCATAGGCCGCAGCCCATTCCCCCAAACGGCGTGTGGCACGCACGTTGGCCAGTTCAAACGCCTTTTCCGTGCCCCACGGGGAGGTAAAGCTGGAGCAGTGCCATAACACGTCTACGTCTGCCAGCATGGCTTTGGCCTGCGAGGAAACGAGGTTGGTGAGATCGGCATGAATGAATTCGACGCCCAGTTTTTCCAACAGGCTGCCTATCGCCTGGTTGCGACCTGTGGCCCGGACTTTGATGCCTTGACGGCGGAGATATTCAACGGCGTTACGGCCTAAACCACTGGTTGCACCGGTGACCAATACCTTCATAGCGAACTCGAGTTCTCACCAAAAATAAGGCGCCATTCTTCCGTGAATCATGGCGCTATGCAATCAGAGAGCACTCAACCACTGCCGCAAACTGTGTGGTTGATCGGTAAATAGCCGCCGCCCTATTTGTAAGGGCGCAGGTGATCGTACTCTTCGGCCAGTTTGGCGATGCGTTTGGCCATGCCACGGAAAATAAACAGATGTGCAGGCATCATCACAAACCAGTACAGCAGCCCGCTAAAACCAGCAGGGTGCCACCAGGCGCGCACATCGAGCTGGCGACGATCGCCAAGATCTTTAATGCTGAATGTCAGTCTGCCGAGGCCTGGGGCTTTCATACCGAACATCAAGGCTAACTGGCGCAGCGGCTTCATAGTGATCACCTTCCAGCCGTCAACCAGATCGCCGACTTGCAACGTTTCCCGCGCGGGGCGGCCATAAACGATACCATTGCCTGCCATATCATCCATGCGGGCGCGAATTTGCCACAGGATGTTGGCATAGAAGTAACCTTCCTTGCCCCCCAGTTGTTGAACTACATGCCACAAGGCGTCACTGGAGGCCTGCGTTCCCAGCATACACCCGGCCTGTTTCGGGTAAAAGCCGTAGCCAGGCCGCCAGCGGGCGCGTGCTTCCGGGTCGTAACCCCAGTCGGCAGAGTCGATGACTTCATCTTCGTGGCGCAGCGTTTCTTTCACCGCTTCATCAAAGGTTTGTAGCCTTTGTGGAATCAAGGCTTGCAGCGGTTGGCCATCGGCGGGGAGATCGTGATTCAGCCCCTGGATCAGCGCACTGGCGATCGAGGTGGGAACAGAGGTAATCATGCTGATAAACCACACCGAAATGAAGCGTGTTGGCAGCGGGATCGGAATCAGCCAGCGTTTCTTGCCGCTGATGGCGATAAAGCGCTCGAACAGCGTTTGATAGCTGATGTATTCCGGCCCGGCGACATCAAAAATTCGGTTTTCTTGTGCTGGGTGTTGCAGCAGCTCGGTCATATAAACCAGCAGGTTTTCCAGGGCAACCGGCGATGATTTGGAGCGCACCCAACGCGGAGGCGTGAGGATCGGCAGATTGTAGACCATATCGCGCATCACTTCGAATGCGGCGGAGCCTGGGCCGACGACAATACTGGCACGCAGTTCGGTTACTGGGATGCCACTTTGGCGCAGAATTTCGCCCGTCAGCTTGCGTGCTATCAGATGCGGTGAACTTTCGCCTTCTGGCTGCAAGGCACCGAGAAATATCACCTGCTTGACCTTGGAACCGCGCAGGGCATTGCGCAGATTCTCAGCCCCTTGGCGTTCTTTTTCTATAAAGCCATCACCGTCCCCCATCCCATGAATCAGATAGTAAACGGTATCAATCTGCCATAAGGCGGCGGCCAGCGTTTCTGTGCGATAGATGTCGACGTAGCGGCAATTGACGTGTGGCCAGTTTTGTTCTTCCAGCCATTCTATACGGCGTGCTGCGGCGGTGATCTCGTGCCCCTGTTCCACCAGGCGAGGGATAAGATGCTGGCCGATATAGCCGCTGGCTCCGAGAACCAGAATGCGTTGGGGTATCATCAATACTGCCTTGTATTGTTATCGTTGAAGTAAGCGGAGTGACAGGATGCCAAATTCGTGGATTAAATGCATTTTTTGTGTGGATATTCAGCGTTGCATTTGATCTGGCGTCGGTTCACTATACGCAACGTACTTTACGATGAATACTTGAACTTTATGAAGATCAATTGGTTATGTTATTTCTTCCTGGCGCTGCTCTCCGTGGCTTGCCTGTACCTTGCAACCCCTCTTTGGCTCTGGCTGTTGTTGGTTAACCTGCTGACGCTGGTGATTTATGGTGGGGATAAGCTCGCTGCCTGCAAAAAGTGGCCACGTGTGCCGGAAATCACGCTCTTACTGTTCGGGCTGATTGGGGGCTGGATCGGGGCGATCCTCGGCCAACAGCTGTTCCGGCATAAAACGCAAAAGCAACCTTTCAAAACCTATTTCATGCTCAGCGTGGTACTGAACCTGTTGGTAATCCTGGGTGTTGGCTACTGGTTGTATGGCCGAATGGTGGTCTGACATTGTGCTGAGGTTCTCCCCTGAAAAGCCTCAGGGGAGAGGCACTAAGCGGCATCAGGCATGCTGATGCAGGAATTGTTGCCACAAATCGACCACTTTCTGCAGATCCTGACGGCTGACGTTGAGGTGGGTCAGGATCCGCGTCAGCGGCCCTGAGCTGATCAGCACGCCATTTTCACGCATCCATGAGCCGAGTTTGGCGGCCATCTCGGGAGATTGGCGCAGATACAGCACGTTGGTCTGCGCGCCTGGCTCCGCGATGTCTACACCGATATGGCGCAATTGCTGTTCCAGCCATTGAGCGTTGTCGTGATCCTCTTGCAAGCGATCCACGTTATGTTCGAGCGCATACAGGCCCGCCGCTGCCAGAATACCGGCCTGACGCATCCCGCCGCCGGTCATTTTGCGCCAGCGGTTAGCACGCTGGATAAACGCTTCGCTGCCGCACAGCAGCGAGCCCACAGGCGCTCCCAGCCCTTTCGACAGGCAGATAGTAAAGGTATCGCAGTATTGCACGATGGTTTTCAACGGAACGTTGAGCGCTACGGCAGCGTTAAAAATACGCGCGCCATCAATGTGCAGTGCCAGGTGGTGCTCGCGGGTGAATTGCCAGGCCTGTTGCAGATAATCAAGTGGTAACACGCGGCCACTGATGGTGTTTTCCAGGCTCAGCAGACGGGTTTTGGCGAAATGAATATCGTCGGGTTTGATCGCCGCTGCGACTTTGTCCAACGGCAGAGTGCCATCGGGATTAGCCTCGATTGGTTGCGGCTGGATGCTGCCCAGCACGGCGGCACCACCGGCTTCATATTTGTAGTTGTGTGCCTGCTGGCCAACGATATATTCCTCGCCGCGCTGGCAGTGGCTTAACAGGGCTACCAGATTGGCTTGAGTACCGGAAGGCAGAAACAGCGCCGCCTCTTTGCCGGAGAGCCTGACGGCTTCTGCTTGCAGTGCGTTTACCGTTGGATCGTCACCATACACATCGTCGCCGACGTCGGCATTAGCCATGACGCTGCGCATGGCCGCGCTAGGCTGTGTAACGGTATCACTGCGTAAATCTATGAGCATACGAATCCTTATCGTCAATCAGAGAAATGGCTCCCATCATAACCGGATTGCGGCGCTGAAAAAGCAGAAAATGCAGCGTGCAATTTCTGCTGTTAACGAGGTTCGATCAGCCGAGCGTTACATCACCCTGTAGCTGGCAACTGCAGGCCAAGACATAACCTTGTGCGATCTCTGCCGGGCTCAGCGTCATGGTGCTGGTGGTGGTGTAGTTGCCATCTACAATTCGGGTTTTACAGGACCCACACACGCCAGCACGACAAGCGGCATTGACCGGCAGTTTATGGGCTTCTAACGCTGCGAGTAGCGTACTGCCGACCGGAACGCGGAATTCACGCAGCGGCTGGCCGATCCGCAGCGTCAGTGGCTCGTCTTGTTCGCTGAGCTGATCCGCAGAGGTATGGAACTGTTCTTTGTGGAAGTGCGCAGCCGGGACATCAAGCTGCTCACAGAGTTGTTCCACCTGTCGCATATAAAGCTCAGAACCACAGGCCATCACGATACGTTCCGTAATATCCGGTGCTACCTGCTGCAGGAGCGTTGCGCTGAGGCGACCATTCAGCAAGCCAGAATGCGCAGTCTGTTTGGCGATCAGCGTCAACTGCAGTTGTGGGTGGGCGGTACACAGCTCTTGCCATTCATCGGCAAAAATCACGTCTGCCAGAGTACGCACGTTATAGATAACGCGAATATCGCACTGTGGCTTATTCGCCACCAGCCAGCGGCACATCGACATGATCGGCGTAACGCCACAACCGGCAGCCAGCATCAGATAACGATCGCTGGGGTGCTGGATGCAACTGAAATCCCCCTGAGCGTCAGATAACCACAGCACATCGCCGGGTTTGACTTCTTGCGTCAGCCAGCGCGAACCGGTGCCTTCGGGCAGGCGGCGCACGCTGAGGCTGATAAAGCGGCTTAAGCCGGGCGAAGAGGAAAGGGTATAGGCGCGCAGCGTTTCTTCACTGTTACGAATGCTGACCAGCGCAAACTGACCCGGTTGATAAAAATAAACATCAGGGGTAATCAGGTTCAGCGTCCAGACGTCGGTGGTTTCCTGCTGGATGGAGTGCACCTTCATCGGGTTCGGGCAAAGTGGGCTGGGTGGGGTCATCAAGCACCTCAAAAATAAAAAACGGGGCCGCCATCGCAGCCCCGGAAAATGGCCTTAGCCAAGCAGTGTTTGCATGTCCTGCTCTACGGTGGTGATTGGGCGCAGGCCGAATTTGTCATTCAGCACCGCCAGCAGGTTATCGCTCAGGAACGCTGGTGCGCTTGGGCCGGTAACGATATTCTTCACCCCCAATGACAGCAGCGTCAGCAGGATGACGATCGCTTTCTGCTCGAACCAGGACAGCACCAGGCTGAGTGGCAGATCGTTCACCGTGCAGCCGAGTTTCTCGGAAAGTTTCACCGCCAGCATCACGGCTGAATAGGCATCGTTGCACTGGCCGACATCCAGCAAGCGGGGCAGACCTTCCAGCGTGCCGAAGTCCAGCTTGTTGAAACGGTACTTGCCGCACCCCAGCGTCATGATCAGGCAATCTTGCGGTACGCTGCGGGCGAAATCGGTGAAGTAGCTGCGATCTTCACGGCTACCGTCACAGCCGCCAACCAGGAAGACGTGGCGCAGTTTTTTCTGAGTCACCAGATCGATCACCGTATCAGCCGCGTTCAACAACACCTGGCGGCCAAAGCCGATGGTGATCAGGTGCTCAAGCTCGTTGTATGGGAAGCCGTTGAGCTGTTGTGCCTGCTCGATCACCGCGCTGAAATCGTTCCCTTCCAGGTGTTTAACGCCCGGCCAGCCCACCATACTGCGTGTCCAGATACGATCGCCATAGTTACCGACGTTCGGGTCGATAATACAGTTGGAGGTCATCACAATCGGGCCCGGGAATTTGGCGAATTCGGTCTGCTGATTCTGCCAGCCACTGCCGTAGTTACCCACCAGATGGGGGAATTTCTTCAGTTCTGGGTAAGCGTGTGCTGGCAGCATTTCGCCGTGGGTATAAACATTGATACCGCTGCCTGCGGTCTGTTCCAGCAGCAGGCGCAGGTCTTCCAGATCGTGGCCAGAAATCAGGATGGCTTTACCTGCCACCGGGCGCACGTTGACGGAAGAAGGCTGAGGATCGCCATAGGCCAGGGTTTCGCCGCGATCGAGCAATGCCATCACGTTGAAGTTCATTTTGCCGATGCCCATGGCATTGTTCAGCAAGGTATCAACATCGCGTGGCGCAGTACCAAGCCAGGCCATCAAGGCGTGATAATTGGCGTAGATCTGGTTGTCGAACTGCCCCAGCACATGGGCATGCTCCATATAGGCGGCGGCCCCTTTCAGGCCATACAGGCATAACATGCGCAGGCCGTGAATGTCGTCACCCACCTCGGCTTTATCGGTATTGAGAGCGAACTGTGCCGCCTGCTGCAGTAACGCTGGCATATCGTTGCCCGCCAGTTGCAAGGCGGCCAGTGGATGATCGACACGCACGCTGGCATCCAGCAGACGGCAGCGCGCGGCCAGTGATTCGCGCAGAGAAATGGTTTCACGCGTGTAGCTGATAATGCGGTCGGAATCGAAATTCACGTTGGTCAGCGTTGAGAAGAAAGCGCGTGGGGAGAAGTTGTCGACATCGTGATCGACAATGCCCAACGCACGAGCCTGTAAGGCCCAGGCGGAGAGACCCTGCAGCGCGGCGACCAACAGATCTTGCAGGTCGGAGGTTTCTGCCGTTTTGCCACACATTCCTTGGGCATAAGAGCAGCCGTTACCTGCCGGTGTCCGGATAGTTTGTTCACATTGCACACAGAACATAATCGCTTCCTTTTTTAAAGTTGCATTGCCAATGCCTGTTTTGAGAATAGATCGGCAGTGCAGGCTTAAAAAAGCTTTTTTTGTACAACTTTACCTAAGTTTGATGTAGGACAAGTTAGCGTGCGGATGGGAATTATTACGCAATTTTTGCAAAGGCGCGGTGGACCGCGCCGAAAGGATCAGGAAAACAGTGCGATCAAGACCGGCCCGAGCAGGCTCAACAAGAAACCATGCACGATCGCCGGGGGAACCATGTCCAACCCGCCGCTGCGCTGTAGAACCGGCAACGTGAAGTCCATCGAGGTGGCTCCACACAGGCCCAGCGCCGAAGAACGACTGCGGCGCACCAGCGTAGGGATCAGCATAATGGCCACCAGTTCACGTGCCAGATCGTTGAAAAATGCCGCACTACCCAATACTGGGCCGTAAGCATCGGTAATCAGGATCCCGGAAAGTGAATACCAGCCAAAGCCGGAAGCCATCGCCAGCCCGGTTTTTAGCGGTAGCCCCAGCAATTGTGCTGCCAGCGCACCGCCTGCCAGGGCGCTGACGGCAACAACGCACGCCACGATAGTGCCACGGCGATTCAGCACGATCTGGCGCAGCGTCATGCCGCTGTTGCGTAACTGAATACCGACCAGTAACAGCAGGAAAAGCAGGGCGTATTCGCTACCTTTGCTGGCAAATTGTAGCCACTGCCATTGCGTCAGGCCCAGAACAAAACCACCCAGCACCACCCCGCACAGTTTCAGGGATTCCAACGCCATATGCAGGCGCGAAGGCGGTTTTTCCTGTTTGTAGGTGTTTTTCCATGGCCGACGGCGTTCCAGCACAAACAACATCAGTAGGTTGGCGCAGAAGATGCACAGGAAAAACACCAAAGTATATTGGAGTATCAGCACCAGATTGCTGCTGAGATTCTCCAGAAAGGCCAGACTGATGCCCATAAAGAACAGAATGACGTATACCATCCAGCTTAACAGACGGTTAATAGTCTGAATCAGGGGTTTGCTGCGCAAGGGAATGAGATAACCGGCGATCAGCGGTAACAGAATAATCAGCAGTCCTGAATACATGATGAAACGAGTGTCCTTTAATCTGGGAGAAGGCCGGGAACCCGGCAAGCTCAACACGCTAACTAAAATGAACGCCAGAGTAAAGCAACAGATTTGATGATGTCTGCTTGACCTGAAAGGGTTTTTTTGACCATTCTCAAGGTATATCACTCTTGGGGTGTAAGAGTGTCAGCGGCGTTCACCCACATTTGGGCTGAACGAGCATGCGAGGTGGATGATGTTTTTAGAGCGTATTGAGATTGTAGGATTTCGTGGCATCAACCGGCTTTCGTTGATGTTGGATGAAAACACCGTATTGCTCGGTGAAAACGCCTGGGGGAAATCCAGCCTGCTGGATGCGATGACGTTTCTTCTGGCACCGGAACAGACGCTGTATCGCTTTGAGGCACGGGATTTTCATTTCCCCCCAGGGGATGAAGCGGCTAAAGAGCGCCATCTGCAGATTATTTTTACGTTCTGTGAAAAGGACATCGGCCACGCGCATTTGCCACGTTACCGTCATCTGTCACCGCTTTGGTCGAAAGGGGAGGACAACCTGGGGCGCATTCACTATTGCTGTGAAGGCGAACTGGAAGATGATGGAACGGTATGTACCTGGCGCCGTTTTCTGGATGCGGATGGTAATGAGCTGCATTTGCACCATATCGAGCAACTGGTGCATGCGCTAATCCGCACCTATCCGGTATTACGTTTGCGCGATGCGCGTTTTATCCGCCGCTTGCGCCCCAGCACCTTCAACGAATCCCCGTCTACCGACCATGAAGCCTTGGCGCAGCAGTTGGATCAACTGACGCGCGAACTGGTACGCAATCCGCAAAAATTAACCAATTCCGAACTGCGCCAAGGGTTAGCGGCGATGCAGCAACTGCTGGAACACTATTTTGCCGAGCTGGGTTCACAAGTACCTGGGCCCCATCGCCATCGTCAGATAGAGTCCCGGCAGACCTGGCGTTCGCTGGATAACATTAACCGCACGATTTCTGAGCCCAACAGCCGCAGCATGCGCCTGATCCTGTTGGGCATGTTTTCTACGTTGCTGCAGGCTAAGGGCAACGTCAAACTCGATCCTCACGCCCGGCCATTGCTATTGGTCGAGGACCCGGAGACGCGCCTGCATCCGATTATGCTGTCGGTGGCCTGGAATTTGCTCAACCAGATGCCGTTGCAGCGGATCACCACTACCAACTCCAGCGAACTGGTTTCGCTGGTGCCGGTTGAACATATTTGCCGCCTGGTACGTGAGTCCGCTCGCGTGGCAACCTACCGTCTGGGGCCGGGTGGTTTAAGCCCGGAAGATGGGCGCCGCATCGCGTTTCATATCCGTTTTAATCGGCCTTCTTCGCTGTTTGCCCGCTGTTGGCTATTGGTAGAAGGGGAAACCGAAGTGTGGCTGCTGAACGAACTGGCGCGCCAGTGTGGTTACCATTTTGAAGCGGAAGGGGTGCGGGTGATCGAATTTGCTCAATGTGGCCTGAAGCCGCTGCTGAAATTTGCCCGTCGGATGGGAATTGAATGGTATACGCTGGTGGATGGCGATGAAGCCGGGAAAAAGTACGCTAATACCGTTCGCAGCCTGCTGGACAATCATGAAGACAATGAACGCGATCGCCTGACGGTGCTGCCAGCACCCAACATGGAATACTTTATGTACAAAGAGGGGTTCAGCCCGGTTTATCATCGAGTGGCCTCGGTGCCGCTCAAGACACAGATGCCGGTGCGCAAGGTGATCCTCAAGGCAGTGCATCACTCCTCCAAACCTGACCTGGCAATCGAAGTGGCGATGCAGGCCGGAGCCTGGGGGACGGATTCAGTACCACCACTGCTGAAAAAGATGTTTTCGCGCGTGATTTGGCTGGCTCGTGGTCGAGCTGACTAGTCTGAAATTAGGTAGCTTAAGATTGATAAGCACAGGTAGGGAAAATCTTGATGTGGTTAACAGGGCGTAAAAAACGCAGGTTGATAGTCAGTGCCGTTTTATTGGTGCTCGTTGTTCTGGTTTATCGGCATTTTAGCCACCCAACTCCGGTGGATTTTCAAACCGTCAAGGTTACAAAGCGCGATCTGCAACAGAACGTATTGGCAACCGGCCAATTGGATGCGGTACGCAAGGTTGACGTTGGTGCTCAGGTCAGCGGCCAGTTGGAAAGCCTGAAGGTCGAGATCGGCGACAAGGTGACAAAGGGCCAACTGCTGGCCATTATTGATCCACAACAGGCGCAGAACAGCATTCGCGAAAGCGAAGCGACCCTGCAACAGTTGCAGGCTCAATTGCAGCAGGCACAGGCCGAACAGCAACTGGCGTCGGTGACATTGCAACGCAACCGTGAACTGGCCAAGAAGCAGGCGGTATCAAGCCAGGATCTGGATCAGTATGCGACCGAATTGGCGGTGAAAAAAGCACAGGTCGAGACGATCAAAGCGCAGATTATGAAAAATCAGGCCAGCCTGGATACCGCGAAAATCAATCTGGCCTATACCCGCATCGAAGCGCCGATGGATGGCGATGTGGTGCAGATCACCACCCAACAGGGCCAAACGGTGATTGCCGCGCAGCAGGCCCCCAATATCCTGACCTTGGCCGACATGAGCACCATGCTGGTGAAAGCACAGGTGTCTGAAGCAGACGTTATCAACCTGAGGCCGGGGCAGAAAGCCTGGTTTACCGTACTGGGCGATCCGAATAAACGCTTTGATGGCGTGCTGAAAGATATCCAACCGACGCCAGAAAAGGTTAACAATGCCATTTTCTACTATGCGCGCTTTGAAGTGCCGAACCCGGAAGGCTTATTGCGTTTGCAAATGACGGCTCAGGTGCATATTCAGCTCTCTGGCGTCAGCGACGCACTGGTGATCCCTTTGGCAGCGCTGGGCGAGCAGATTGCCGACAATCGTTATCATGTTGCGCTGCTGAAACAGGGGCAAGAGCAACCGCGTGAGGTTACCATTGGCATTCGTAATAACGTTGATGTTCAGATCGTCAGCGGGCTGGACGTGGGTGACGAAGTGATTATCAGCCGTGGCGGCGTAGGGGTTCACTGATGGCGGCTTTGTTGGAGCTGAGTGGGATCCGGCGTAGTTATCTTTCCGGCGATCAGACGGTGGATGTGCTGAAAGACGTCAGCCTGAGTATTGAAGCTGGTGAAATGGTGGCGATTATGGGGGCTTCCGGCTCTGGTAAATCGACGCTGATGAACATTTTAGGCTGCCTGGATCAGCCCAGTGCTGGTACTTATCGGGTTGCCGGGCGCGATGTTGCGACCCTCAACGGCGATGCGCTGGCACAACTGCGGCGTGAGCACTTTGGTTTTATCTTCCAGCGTTACCACCTGTTACCCCATCTGAGTGCTGCGCATAACGTCGAAGTGCCTGCGGTTTATGCCGGTCTGGGGAAAGCGGCTCGGCGGGAGCGGGCCACCGCGTTGTTGCAACGTTTAGGGCTGGGGGAACGGGTGGCTTATCGGCCAAGCCAGCTCTCTGGTGGCCAGCAGCAGCGCGTCAGTATTGCGCGCGCCCTGATGAACGGTGGGCAGGTGATCCTGGCGGACGAACCGACCGGCGCACTCGATAGCCATTCTGGTGAAGAGGTGATGACCATTCTCAAGCAACTGTGCGAACAGGGGCACACGGTGATCATCGTGACGCACGATCCGGCAGTGGCGCGTCAGGCAGAACGGATTATTGAAATTCGCGATGGGGCCATTATTGCGGATTCCGGCGCAGCTAAGCACGGCAATGCACAGGCAAAAACCTTGGAGCTGGCAACACCGGCACCTTCCTGGCAGCAGATGCTAGGCCGGTTCCGTGAAGCCTTGGTGATGGCATGGCGGGCGATGGCGGCTAACAAAATGCGCACCGTGCTCACTATGCTTGGGATCATCATCGGCATTGCGTCTGTGGTATCGATCCTGGTGATCGGCGATGCGGCCAAGCAAATGGTGCTGGCCGATATCAAATCGATCGGCACCAACACCGTGGATGTTTTTCCAGGCAAAGATTTTGGCGATGATGATCCGGTATACCGGCAGGCGTTGAAATATGGCGACTTGGGGGCGCTGCACGAGCAGCCTTACGTTAATGCATTGTCGCCCAAGATCGGCAGCAGTATGCGGTTGCGATTTGGCAACATCGATGTGGCCGCCAACGTCACTGGCGTCAGTGAGCAGTTTTTCCTCGTTTATGGCATGGCTTTTACTCAGGGGGCAGGCATCGACCCTCTGCAAGTGCAATCGCAGGCGCAGGTCGTGGTGATCGACGCTAATACCCAGCGCCGTTTGTTTCCACACCAGAAGAATGTGGTGGGTGAGGTGATTCTGGTTGGCAATATGCCTGCAACGGTAGTGGGAGTGGCAAAAGAGAAACAGTCAATGTTTGGCAGCAGCCAGGCGCTCAGCGTGTGGGTGCCTTACACCACCATGGCGAATCGATTGGTAGGTAAAGACAGTTTTGACTCCATTACGGTGCGTATTCGCGAGGATTACAACAGCCAGGAAGCGGAGCAGCAGTTGACGCGCCTGTTAACGCTGCGCCACGGGAAGAAAGATTTCTTCACCTACAACATGGACAGCCTGGTGCAGACTGCGGAAAAAACTACGCACACGTTGCAGCTATTCCTGACGCTGGTGGCGGTGATCTCACTGGTGGTTGGGGGCATTGGGGTGATGAATATCATGCTGGTATCGGTCACTGAAAGGACGCGTGAAATCGGTATTCGTATGGCGGTAGGTGCGCGTTCTGGTGATGTATTGCAACAGTTTCTGATCGAGGCTGTATTGGTTTGCCTGGTGGGGGGCGCGCTAGGGATCACCTTGTCATTTGCCATCGGCCTGCTGGTACAAGCGGTGTTGCCGGGCTGGCAGATCAGTTTCCCACCTGCTGCGCTGCTAAGTGCGTTTCTCTGTTCTACGGCGATTGGGGTGATATTCGGCTATTTGCCAGCCCGCAGTGCGGCGAGGCTGAATCCGATTGATGCATTGGCCCGTGAGTAAGAGTAAGCTGATAAAAAATGCCAGTCATAGATTGGCTGGCATTTTTAAGCTGGCAATGCAGAAGAGCTCTGAAGGGCGTCTAGGCCAGTGCCTCGCTTTCCAGCGGCATGATAAGGCTTGCATGATTCCCTTTCGGCCCTTGGTGAACGTCAAACCTGACCTGTTGGCCAGCTTTTAGCGTTCTGTAGCCATCCATCTTGATTGTTGAATAATGAGCGAAAATATCTTCGCCGCCGCCTTCTGGGCAAATAAAACCAAAGCCTTTGGCGTTATTGAACCATTTAACAGTACCCGTCTCCATGCTTCTACATCCCTCGCAACGCAGTATTTTAGGTGAGATGAATAACTGATTCTGGTGAGTGTCGGGTGGTCAAAAGACCAGCAACTCACGAATTTACACTCTAGAGCAAATGATCATCACGTCAAGGGATCGGCTTTTGACAGGCGTGAGCAGTTCACCAAAGTTTGAAGCAGTTAACGATATTGACATTGTTTGGTAACAAATTGTGCAGGAAAGTAGGGCTGTCTTATCTGATTTGTCATGCGGCGTATTGGCCAGGAAAATGGTAAAATAGTAGCAATATTCCCTTTGAATAACCCGAACGTGCCCTCATCTATGGGCATGGTTAGAGAAGATGAACCGCGATGGGCAAGAGTAATGATTGGCTAAATTTTGAGCACTTGATCGAAGAAAAACAAATCGATGCGGTAAAACCGCCATCAATGTATAAAGTTATACTTAATAACGATGATTATACACCGATGGAATTTGTGATTGACGTGCTGCAAAAGTTCTTTTCTTATGATATTGAACGTGCAACACAACTGATGCTTACGGTGCACTATCGAGGTAAGGCGATCTGCGGTGTTTTTACCGCCGAGGTGGCGGAAACCAAGGTTGTTCATGTGAACCGTTATGCGAGGGAGAATGAGCATCCGTTACTTTGTACGTTGGAAAAGGCCTGAATGGAGTCCGATTCAATAGGCGCTCTCAGCGTAGCCAATTTGGGCGCAGGCGGCGCATCGTAACCTGGAACGTACATGAGGTACGTTACGAAAGGAGGCGAACACTGCCCTGGCGTAAACTGGCCAGTAAGATAGTCTGGTGAACAGACTGAAAGGTAATCTATTTGGGAGGTGCCTATGCTCAATCAAGAACTGGAACTCAGTCTTAACATGGCTTTCGCCAGAGCGCGTGAGCACAGACATGAGTTTATGACCGTGGAGCACCTGTTGCTTGCATTGCTCAGCAACCCTGCCGCGCGCGAAGCGCTTGAGGCATGTACGGTGGATCTGGCGGCGTTGCGTCAGGAGCTGGAAGCCTTTATCGAGCAAACAACGCCTACGCTGCCCGTCAGCGAAGAAGAACGTGATACTCAACCAACGCTCAGTTTCCAGCGTGTACTGCAGCGTGCGGTATTCCACGTGCAATCTTCTGGCCGTAGCGAAGTCAGCGGGGCCAACGTGCTGGTGGCGATCTTCAGCGAGCAAGAATCGCAGGCGGCTTATCTGCTGCGTAAACACGACGTCAGCCGCCTGGACGTGGTGAACTTTATTTCACATGGTACGCGTAAAGATGAGCCGGGCCAGGCTCCGAGTGCGGAGAACCCGGTAAACGAAGAGCAGTCCGGAGGGGAAGACCGTATGGAAAACTTCACCACCAACCTGAACCAACTGGCCCGTGTGGGCGGCATCGATCCGTTAATTGGCCGCGATCGTGAGCTGGAGCGTACTATTCAGGTGCTGTGCCGTCGCCGTAAAAACAACCCGCTGCTGGTGGGTGAGTCCGGCGTGGGCAAAACCGCAATTGCCGAAGGGCTGGCCTGGCGTATCGTGCAGGGAGATGTGCCGGAAGTGATGGCAGACTGCACGCTCTACTCGCTGGATATCGGTTCATTACTGGCTGGCACCAAATACCGTGGCGACTTTGAAAAGCGCTTCAAAGCGTTGCTGAAACAGCTGGAGCAGGATCAGAACAGCATCCTGTTTATTGACGAGATTCACACCATCATCGGTGCCGGTGCGGCTTCCGGTGGGCAAGTGGATGCTGCCAACCTGATTAAACCGCTGCTGTCGAGCGGCAAGATCCGGGTGATTGGCTCCACCACCTATCAGGAGTTCAGCAATATTTTCGAAAAAGACCGTGCCTTGGCACGTCGCTTCCAGAAAATTGATATCACTGAACCGACACCGGAAGAAACTATTCAGATCATTAACGGCCTGAAAACCAAGTATGAAGCGCACCATGACGTGCGTTATACCGCCAAAGCGATCCGCGCTGCGGTTGAGCTTTCGGTGAAATATATTAACGATCGCCATCTGCCGGATAAAGCGATTGACGTGATCGACGAAGCGGGCGCGCGTAGCCGGTTAATGCCGATCAGCAAACGCAAGAAAACGGTTAACGTGGCGGATATCGAATCCGTGGTGGCGCGCATTGCGCGTATCCCGGAAAAAACCGTCTCTGCCAGCGATCGTGATGTGCTGAAGAACCTGGGCGATCGCCTGAAAATGCTGGTGTTTGGCCAGGATCCGGCGATTGAAGCCTTGACTGAGGCGATCAAGATGAGCCGTGCGGGCTTGGGGCAGGATCGTAAACCTGTAGGGTCCTTCCTGTTTGCCGGGCCAACCGGCGTCGGGAAAACCGAAGTCACGGTGCAACTGGCGAAGGCGTTGGATATTGAACTGCTGCGGTTTGATATGTCCGAGTACATGGAACGTCATACCGTCAGCCGTCTGATTGGCGCACCTCCGGGCTACGTGGGTTACGATCAGGGCGGTTTGCTGACCGATGCGGTGATCAAACATCCGCATGCGGTAGTGCTGCTGGATGAGATCGAGAAGGCGCACCCGGACGTGTTTAACCTGCTGCTGCAGGTCATGGACAACGGAACCCTGACCGATAACAATGGCCGCAAGGCAGATTTCCGCAACGTTATTCTGGTGATGACCACCAACGCTGGTGTGCGTGAAACCGAGCGCAAGTCGATCGGGTTGATCGAGCAGGATAACAGCATTGATGCGATGGAAGAGATCAAGAAAGTGTTTACGCCAGAATTCCGTAACCGTCTGGATAACGTTATCTGGTTCAACCATCTGTCTCCGGCGGTGATCCAGCAGGTCGTCGACAAGTTTATCGTCGAACTGCAGGCGCAGTTGGATGCGAAAGGTGTGTCACTGGAAGTGAGTGACGAAGCGCGTGATTGGCTGTCAGTGAAAGGCTATGACCGTGCGATGGGTGCTCGCCCAATGGCGCGTGTGATGCAGGAAAACCTGAAAAAGCCGCTGGCCAATGAACTGTTGTTTGGTTCGCTGGTGGACGGGGGCTCGGTAAAAGTGGAGCTGGATAAGGACAAGAAACAGTTGACCTACCACTTCCTCAGCGCTGCGAAGCGTAAAGCTGATGAGGGTGCGGTGCACTAAGCAGCGAGCAAACAAAAAAAGCGATGCATCGGCATCGCTTTTTTTATGCGTGAAGTTCACGCGGTACAGAAATGAATCAGCCCTCTCAGTTTACTCGCGCCAAATGCAACTCGCTGTTGAACGCTGCTGCGGGGGTAAACGGAAAGGGCTCTCGAGGGATCACATCCTCAATGTTGCCAAAAGCTGGCAACGGGTGAGCCGATTAACGGCTACGGAAGACAATGCGGCCTTTGCTCAGGTCGTACGGGGTCAGCTCTACAGTGACTTTGTCGCCCGTCAGGATGCGGATATAGTTTTTACGCATTTTACCGGAGATATGAGCGGTTACCACGTGCCCGTTTTCCAATTCAACGCGGAACATGGTGTTTGGCAGCGTATCAAGAACGGTGCCCTGCATTTCAATATTGTCTTCTTTGGCCATCGAATCCTCTAGGTGTAACTACCTTAGTTTTTAACCGGCAAGATAATGCCGAAAAACCCACATTATGTAAAGATGTGTCGGTGAACAATGCACCGTTTCCGCAAAATTAGTCTGTTGGGGAGGGTGGTTCAACCTGATGTGGGGGTATAACTTGTGGTTGCCAGCATTCCGGCGCTAAAACCCTGCGTTGAAGGTTACTCAGCAACTGCAAAAATTGGCGGCGGGGAATTTCTTTGGCTCCCAGCGAGGCAGTGTGAGCGTTAAGCACCTGACAGTCAACCCATTCTCCGCCATAAGCGGCAAAATGGCGGCAAAAAGCCATCAGGGCACATTTTGACGCATTAGCTGTGCGGCTAAACATGGATTCCCCACAGAACAGGGCTCCTTGCGCGACACCGTACAAGCCCCCCACCAGTTGACCCTCCTGCCACACCTCAACGGAATGAGCGTGGCCTTGCTGGTGCAGTTGCCAATAGGCTCGCCGCACTTCTGGGCCGATCCAGGTGCCTTCTTCCGGGCGATGCGCGCAGGCAGTAATCACGGCGGCAAAATCGTGGTTGAGAGTGATCTGGAACGGGCTACCGTGGCGCAGGAAACGCTTGAGGCTGCGGCTGATATGGAATTCTGCCGGGCACAGTACGGCTCGGGGATCCGGTGACCACCAGAGAATGGCTTCCCCCGGCGAATACCAAGGGAAAATACCGCGCTCATAGGCGGCCAGCAGGCGCGAAAGCGTGAGATCGCCACCCATCGCCAACAGGCCGTTAGGATCGCGCAGGGCACTCTCTGGAGCAGGAAACGCCAACGACTGCGGTGACAGCATAACAATACGCATAAACCCTCTTAGCGTTGCCGACAGGCTGTTTTATTACCGAGCCGCTGGTGGAACTGCGCATAGCGGCCTGGCTGTTGCATCAGCACGGTATGATGGCCTTGTTCCACAATCTTGCCGCCGTCCATGACACAGATGCGATCGAAATGTTCCAACCCATACAGGCGATGGGTCACCAGAATCAGCGTCTTGCCACGACAATGCTGGCGTAGCAGAGCCAGAATCTGTTGCTCGGTTTCAGCATCCAGCCCTTCGGTAGGTTCATCAAGCAGCAGCAGCGGGGCCTGATGCAACAACGCGCGTGCGAGCCCCAGCCGGCGCTGCTCACCGCCAGAAAGCTGACGGCCACCTTCCCCTAACCAGGCATTCAGCCCTTCGTTTTCCAATAATTTATCCAGTCCTACCTGCTGCAACGCATTTTTTAATACCTCATCGCTGGCCTGCGGAGCGGCAATATGCAGGTTTTCACGCAGCGTGCTGCTGAAAATATGCACCCGCTGGCTGACGACGGCGGTCATGGAACGCAGCGTGGTTTCATCGTAGGTATTCAAAGGGTAACCATTGAGCAGGATCTCGCCGCTTTCGGCATTCCAGGCGCGCGTCAGCAGTTGCAACAGGGTGGATTTACCGCAACCGGTGCGCCCCAGCAGTGCGATGTGTTCACCGGCAGCAATAGGCAACGTGACATCATGCAACACCGGGAGCGGCTGCCCAGGATAGGTGAAAGAGACATCATGCAGGCTCAGCGTTGCGCCCGGCTGTGCTGCTGGCCCGTTCTCGGGGAAACAGACTTCCGGTTGCTGATCGATGATCTGTTTGACCCGTGTGGCAGAAGCGATTACCTGGCCCAGATGCTGGAATGCCGTGGCAACCGGCATCATGGTTTCAAAAGAGGCCAGTGCGGCAAAGGCAAACAGGGCAATCAGCGCCCCGGGTTGGGCATTTGAACCGATACCGGTTGCCGCCAGCCAAAGAATCAGCGTGACGGTAAGGCCGCTGGCAAGAATCGTTAAGGCCTGAGCGATACCACCCAGCGAGGCTTGCTGCCATTGGCGCTGTTGCCAGCGCTGTTCGGTGGCATTCAGTTTGGTGCGGAAATCATCTAACGCGCCGAAAATCACCAGTTCAGCTTGCCCGCGCAGCCAAGAGGCCAGATCGGTGCGGTACTGGCTGCGCAACGCGGTTAATTCACCACCAATCGGCTTACCTGCGTGATAGAACACTGGTGGGAACAGCAACAGCAACAGGAGCAAAATGCTGCCCAGAGTGAAGGCTAATGGGCCATCCAGCCAGCTTAGGCCGAAAGTCACCACCATGATCACCACTGCGGCGCTGACCAATGGGGAAATCACCCGTAGATACAAGTGATCGAGGGTATCGACATCCGCCACCAACCGGTTCATCAACTCGGCTTGGCGGAAGCGGGCAATACCGCCGGGCGACAGCGGCAGGATCTGCTTGAAGGTGAACACCCGCAGATGCGACAGCACGCGGAACGTCGCGTCATGACTGACTACGCGTTCGGCGTAGCGCCCCGCCGTGCGGAAAATCGCCGCACCGCGCACGCCTGCTGCAGGCAGCATGTAGTTGAAGGTATATAAACCCGCCAACCCAGCTAATGAGGAGGCCGCCAGGAACCAGCCAGAAAGTGCCAGCAGCCCAATACTGGCTAGCAAAGTGACGATCGCCAGAATAATCCCCAGGCAAATCAGGAAACTGTGCTTGCGGTACAGCGCCAGGAATGGCAATAAAACGCGCATGATTAGAGTTCCCCGCTGCGATGAGCGATCAGATTGGCAAACAGGCCCGGTTGAGCGCTGAGCGTAGCATAATCACCTTGCTGAACGATTTTCCCGCTGTCCATCACCCAGATCTGATCGTAATGTTCAATATCTTCTAGCTGGTGCGTCACCAGCAAAGTGGTTTGCTGATGTGAGGCCTGATTCAGGGCTTGCATGACCCGGCGCTCACTGTGTGCATCCAGGCTTGCTGCTGGTTCATCCAGCAGCAGCAAACGGCAAGGGCCGATCAGCGCGCGTGCAACAGCCACGCGTTGCGCTTGGCCAACAGAAAGGCGTGCTGCGCCATCCCCCAAATCGGTTGCCAGCCCGTTCGGCAAATGTGGCAGAAATTCGCTGACGTAAGCCTGTTCAATTGCCTGCTGAAGTTGTTCTTCGCTGGCCTCTGGCGCGCCTAGCAGAATATTCTCCCTTAGCGTTTGTGCTGGCAGGTGTGGGTTTTGGCCCACCCATCCTAATTGTTGACGCCAGTTTGCTGCGGACAGTTCACGCAACTCTGTGCCGTTAACCTGCAACGAACCCCGATAGGGCAGGAAGCCGAGCAACAGATTCAGCAGCGAACTTTTCCCGGCTCCGCTCAGCCCGACCAGGGCAATACGCTGATTCGCAGGTAAGGTGAAGGTCAGTGGCCCGGCCAGCAATACACCGTCAGGTGAGAGAATCTCCAGATCCTGCGCCTGCAATGTCAACGGTAATGCGGGATCCAGAATCTGTGCGCCATTCCCGACCTGTTCGCCTTCTTCTGCCGCCAGGAAGGTTTCCAGGGCTTCCGCTGCGCCCACGGCCTGAGCTTTGGCATGGTAAAAAGCCCCGAGATCGCGCAGCGGCTGGAAGAATTCTGGCGCGAGGATCAGCACCAGGAAACCGGCAAACAGCGTTACGCCGGTGCCATAGCTACCGAAATTCAACTCGCCGAGATAGGAGAAACCAAAATAAACCGCCACTACGGCAATAGAAATAGAAGCAAAGAACTCCAGCACCGCAGAAGAGAGGAACGCCATACGCAGCACTTCCATGGTGCGCTGGCGGAAATCTTCCGAAGACCTGGCAATCTGCTCTGTCTCTGCCTGGCCGCGATTAAACAACCGCAGCGTATCCAACCCACGCAGACGATCGAGGAAATTGCCGCTCAAACGCGCCAATGCGACAAAATTACGGCGGTTGGCATCCGCTGCGCCCATACCGACTAGCGCCATAAAGAGCGGGATCAGTGGAGCGGTAGCCAGCAGGATAAATCCGGCGGCCCAGTTAATTGGGAAGAGAGTAAGCAGGATCAGCAGCGGAATAAAAACGGCCAGATACATCTGCGGCAGATAGCGCGCATAGTAATCCTGCATATCTTCAATCTGTTCGACGATTATGCTGGCCCAGCTACCTGCAGGTTTGCCCTGGATCCAGGCCGGGCCGAGGCGTTGCAGTTTGTCCAGCACCTGTGCCCGCATACGCTGGCGGATCGCTTGCCCACAGATAAAGCCGACCCGTTCGCGCAACCAGCTTAACAATGCCCGCAATGCAAAGGTGGCAGCCAGCCAGATAAATGAGGAAACAAGCTCGCCGCGTGGTTGATGCTCGACAATCAGGGCATGGAGCAGGGAGGCCAGCAGCCAGGCTTGGGCGACAATCAAAATGCCGCTGAACAGGCCTAACAGCATAGAAAGACGCAACCAGCGTTGCGCCAACGCGCTCTGGGTTTTGAGCCAATGGGTTAATTGGTACTGTCTGGTTTTTTTCATCAGGTAGTCTGCGTCGCCGATGCCTGCTGTAACAGGTCAGGTTAACGTACTGTTAAAAAAAGTGTTTGCCTCGACCTGAAGCGAAACAAGTGAGCGCTAATGTTACCTCGTCACTCGGCAGACTGAAAATAAATATCCTTGTTGCTGTAAGCTATGCCCGCTTTTGAGTGGGCTACTCGGGATCGGCAGCACGCAGGGGATAAATAAGGCGGCTAATCAGCCGCCTGAGGTAGAGCTAGGGGGGATTTACGACGCGCTAGTCTGGGCGATCCCATCAAGATAACGTTCAGCATCCAAGGCTGCCATACAGCCAGTGCCTGCGGAAGTAATCGCCTGACGATAGATATGGTCCATCACGTCGCCAGCGGCGAATACGCCAGGAATGCTGGTCTGGGTTGCATTGCCGTTAATACCGGACTGCACTTTGATGTAACCATTTTCCAGTTGAAGCTGATCGCCAAAGATAGCGGTATTCGGGCTATGACCGATCGCGATAAACACACCGGCAACGGCCAGTTCTGTGGTTTCGTTTTCAGCTTTCGTGCTACGGATACGCACGCCGGTAACGCCCATTTGATCACCCAGCACTTCGTCCAGAGTCCGATCGGTGTGCAGAACGATGTTGCCGTTCTTCACTTTATCCATCAAACGGTTAATCAGGATTTTTTCTGAACGGAAGCTGTCACGGCGGTGAATCAGGTGGACTTCAGACGCAATGTTGGAGAGATACAGCGCCTCTTCCACGGCGGTGTTACCACCACCCACTACCGCAACCTTCTGATTGCGATAGAAGAAACCGTCACAGGTTGCACAGGCGGAAACCCCTTTGCCTTTAAACGCTTCTTCCGTTGGCAACCCCAAATAGCGGGCTGAAGCGCCTGTCGCGATGATCAGAGCGTCGCAGGTGTATTCGCCGCTGTCGCCAAACAGGCGGAAAGGGCGGTGTTGCAAATCGACGCTATTGATATGATCGAAGACGATTTCAGTGTCAAATTTTTCAGCATGCTCACGCATGCGATCCATCAATGCCGGGCCCGTCAGCCCCTCGGCATCGCCAGGCCAGTTTTCGACGTCAGTCGTGGTGGTCAACTGCCCCCCTTGCTCCATGCCGGTGATCAACACTGGATTCAGGTTTGCCCGTGCTGCATAAACAGCAGCGGTGTAACCAGCCGGGCCAGAACCCAAAATCAGTAATTTGCTATGTTTAACCGTACTCATGAATAACCTCTTTTCCCACGATGGCGGACAGTGATCAAGATTGTAGGGAAAATGCGGCAGTAAAAAAAGCATCGGGGAGCGTTGTTAACGATTTGTTTGATAGGTATTGCCGATGAAAATGTCTTTCTGCCGATTCGGCTTTACATAGGGTAATTTATCTCATTATGAGGGAAGCAGTATATCTGTGCATAAATGCGTGAAAATACGCATTTTTATTGCATTTAGGCCGCTAATTTTCTGGCTTTTTCATGCGGAGTTTCCTAACTGAAAATGAGGTGCCCCGTTTTCCCCACGGTACGTTCTTCTGATTTTGCTTATTTTACTTTGACAATCCGCTGCGCATTTGCGAAAACATCATAGGAAGAAGAAATTATCCCCGCACCAGCAGTAAATCGTTTGTATTTATGCCAATAAAGCAGCGTATTACTTCGTTACGGCAGGTTAAGGTGGATTTGGCTTCTCTTCTGCGTGTGAGCATCATTTGAGTTCGTTGTATGGGGTTGACAGACAGGCTGTACAACGGCGGAGAATGAGACTGAAGGAGCTGTACGGCGGTTGGCATGACAAACATCTTCCTGCTTTAGGGGAGTAAGCCGCTGATCAAAGATATCGGGTCTTCGCTTGGAACAACCCCTTGCACATTGACGTTGGTAAGGGTGTGGCAAGTGCAGGGAAGAACATAAGAGAGACAATAATAATGGTAGATAATAAAAAACGCCCGGGTAAAGATCTTGACCGTATCGATCGTAATATCCTTAACGAATTGCAAAAGGATGGGCGAATTTCGAACGTCGAGCTTTCGAAGCGCGTGGGGTTATCCCCAACGCCATGCTTAGAACGTGTACGCCGTCTTGAGCGTCAGGGTTTTATCCATGGTTATACCGCATTGCTCAACCCGCATTATCTGGACGCTTCCCTGCTGGTTTTCGTGGAAATCACGTTAAACCGCGGTGCGCCGGATGTGTTTGAGCAGTTCAACTCAGCTGTACAGAAACTTGAAGAGATTCAGGAATGTCATCTGGTTTCCGGTGATTTCGACTACCTGTTGAAGACCCGCGTACCCGATATGTCGGCTTACCGTAAATTGCTGGGCGAAACTCTGCTGCGTTTACCGGGGGTTAATGACACCCGTACTTACGTTGTGATGGAAGAAGTGAAGCAGAGTAACCGTCTGGTTATCAAAACACGGTAAGGTGCAGGTGCAAAACCTGATTAGATTCGCTATACTCCTGTTTATCCATACAGTTTCGGCGCCGAGAAAGTCTCTCGGCGCTGTTACTATGTCCGCTAACAGGAACCTGGAGAGCCTTTCTTGAGCCAGGAATACACAGAAGATAAAGAAGTTACCCTGAGAAAACTCAGCAGTGGGCAGCGTTTGCTCGAAGCTGTGTCGATCGTGGTAGCGATTTTTGCCGTTTACCTTATGGCTGCCCTGATCAGTTTCAACCCTTCTGACCCCAGTTGGTCGCAAACTGCATGGCATGAACCGATCCACAATCTGGGTGGTGGCGTTGGTGCCTGGTTGGCCGATACCCTGTTTTTCACCTTCGGAGTGCTCGCCTACGCGATACCGCCGATCATGCTTATTCTATGCTGGGCTGGCTTTCGTCAGCGCGGCAACCACGACTATATTGACTATTTTGGCTTGTCGTTGCGCCTGATTGGCACCTTAGCGTTGGTGCTTACCTCAAGCGGCTTAGCCGCGCTGAATGTCGACGATCTCTACTATTTTGCCTCTGGTGGCGTCATTGGCAGTTTGCTGAGCAACGCGATGCTGCCCTGGTTTAACGATATTGGCGCTACGTTGGCGCTGTTAGGCATTTGGGCCGTAGGTTTTACGCTGTTCACCGGTTGGTCTTGGTTGACCATCGCCGAAAAAATCGGTGGGGCCGTGCTGGGTATCGCTACTTTTATGACCAATCGATCACGTGGTGATGAACGTTATCATGACGATGACGACAAGTTTATTGATGAACCAGAAAGCCCGGCCCCAAGCACTGCACCAGCGGTGCGGCTGGACGATGATGATGTGCTGTTTTCTGCGCCGCCAGCCACTGAAGTGGCGCAGGACGATATGGATCCACTTCTGAGCGGGCTGCGTGCTATTGATGAGGAACCTGCTATCGCTGAATCCACATCTGTAGTGGTTGAGGCACCGGCTGCTGCCAACCCGCATCCGTTGGAACCAGAATCAGAGCAAAGCATACCACCGCTGTATTCGTTTGAGCTCCCGGAAGAAACGCCAGCACCGCAGGCAATGCAGCAGGCGGATCCTTATCAAGATGATGATGAGCCGCGTTTAGGGGACTGGAACACTTCCGTTGAACCGCCGCGTGAGCAATCACCGTTTGATTTTTCTGCCGCACAGCGCGATCGGGTGGATTTCAGCGATTCCGCTGGGTTCAGTGCCATCGATGAGGCTCCTTCATTGGGTTCGGTGAAACCTTCATCCGTGACTGCCACGGCGACTGGTGTGGCAAACCACACCTTTATGCCGACATTTACTGCCACCAGCGATAGCAGCTCTCAGATTAAACAAGGCATTGGTCCGGAATTACCCCGCCCGAATCCGGTGCGCATTCCCACGCGGCGCGAACTGGCATCTTACGGGATCAAACTGCCTTCACAGCGTATGGCGGAGCAGGAGCAACGTCAGCGCAATACATTGCTACCACAAGAACCCGCCAGTTATCCGCAGGACGACGAAGCTCTGCAAGAAGCCGCTCTGCGGCAGGCATTTGCCGAACAGCAAAACCAGCGCTATGGCGATGATTATCAGCATGACGATGAGAATGCTTTGCAGGAAGCGGCACTTGGCCAGGCTTTTGCGCAACAGCAGCAGGCTCGTTATGGTGAGGATCATGTCGAACCTGAACCCGCGCCAGTTTCGCGCTTGGCCGACAGTAGCCAGGCTTACAGCCTTTCACCGATGGCAGATCTGGTTGATGATGGCCCTAAAGAGCCGTTATTCACGCTATCGCCGCAGCTTGAGGAGCGTATTGAGCTGCAAAGTGAAAGAGAAGATGATGTGCCTTTCGGCAATTTTGAGCCAGAAGCGTCACCGTCACCGGCACTACGCCCCCAAGCTCCAGCTTATCAGCCGCAACAGTCTTATCAACCACCGGTACAGCAGCAACCTGCTGCGCCTGCAATGGATAGCCTGATTCACCCGTTCCTGATGCGTAACGATCAACCGCTGCAGAAGCCGACCACGCCATTGCCTACGCTGGATCTGCTGGCTGAAGCACCGAGAGAAGTGGAACCGGTGGATTCGTTTGAGCTCGAACAAAAAGCCCGTCTGGTAGAAGCCAGTCTGGCAGATTATCGGGTAAAGGCTGACGTTGTGGATATCCTGCCTGGCCCGGTGATTACGCGTTTCGAACTGGATCTGGCTCCGGGCGTCAAAGCGGCACGTATTTCCAACCTGTCACGGGATTTGGCTCGCTCATTGTCAACCTCGGCGGTGCGGGTGGTTGAGGTGATACCGGGCAAACCCTACGTGGGTATTGAGTTGCCAAATGCCAAACGCCAAACCGTGTATCTGCGAGAAGTGCTGGATTGCCCGGCATTCCGTGACAACACCTCACCGTTGGCGATTGTCTTGGGCAAGGATATTTCAGGGCAGCCAGTAGTCGCCGATTTGGGTAAAATGCCGCACCTGCTGGTGGCAGGGACAACGGGCTCCGGTAAGTCGGTCGGGGTCAATGCCATGATCCTGAGTATTTTGTATAAAGCCACACCAAAAGAAGTGCGCTTTATCATGATCGACCCGAAAATGCTGGAACTGTCGGTCTATGAAGGGATTCCACATCTGCTGACCGATGTGGTTACCGATATGAAAGATGCCGCCAATGCACTGCGTTGGTGTGTTGCCGAGATGGAACGCCGCTATAAACTGATGTCCGCGTTGGGCGTGCGCAATTTGGCTGGCTATAACGAGCGCGTCGATCAGGCCGAGGCGATGGGCAGGCCAATTCCGGATCCATTCTGGAAACCCAGCGACAGTATGGGTACGGTAATGCCGACGCTGGAAAAAGAACCCTACATCGTGGTGATGGTGGATGAATTTGCCGATCTGATCATGACGGTCGGCAAAAAGGTGGAAGAGCTGATCGCGCGCTTGGCACAGAAGGCGCGTGCAGCAGGTATCCACTTGGTATTGGCAACGCAACGCCCATCGGTGGATGTGATTACCGGGCTGATCAAAGCCAATATCCCAACGCGCATCGCCTTTACCGTATCCAGTAAAATCGACTCCCGCACTATTCTCGATCAGAGCGGTGCTGAATCTTTGCTCGGGATGGGGGATATGCTGTATCTGGCTCCTAACTCTTCGATTCCGGTACGTGTGCATGGTGCTTTTGTGCGCGATCAGGAAGTGCACGCAGTGGTAAAAGACTGGAAAGCACGCGAACGGCCACAGTACAAAGAGGGCATCCTCAACGGTGGTGAAGACGGTGAAGGTGGCGCGGGCGGTGGCCTGGACGGTGATGAAGAGCTGGATCCGCTGTTCGACCAGGCCGTGGAGTTTGTCGTGGATAAGCGCCGTGCTTCTATTTCCGGCGTACAACGCCAGTTCCGCATCGGCTATAACCGCGCTGCACGTATTATTGAACAGATGGAAGCGCAGGGGATCGTCAGTGAGCAAGGGCATAACGGCAACCGTGAAGTCTTGGCTCCGCCGCGTCATGATTGATGGCTGTTCTCTAGCCATGTAGAAATAAACCAAGGGCCGCTTTCGCGGCCCTTGTGCAAAGAAGCGTAAACCCGCGAATTTCTCGAAGTAATGTTCTGGCAGCCTGCTCAGGGCTTCAGGTAAAGTGGTGAGCGTTAAAGGTTATTTGTCCGCAAGGGGCTGCCTTGCGGTATATGTATTTCATAAGGTATCTGGAACAATGAAAAAACTGTTAGTTGCCTGTTGTCTGCTTTCGGGATTTGCCTCTACATCGGTGCTGGCGGATGCCGCTCAGGATTTACAAAGTCGCCTGGCGAAAGTGAACAGTTTCCACGCCAGTTTCTCTCAATCAGTGACCAGCAGCGATGGTGCTGAGGTGCAGCAAGGTGAAGGTGAGTTGTGGGTAAAACGCCCGAACCTGTTTAACTGGCACATGACTTCTCCAGATGAGAGTGTGCTGGTTTCTGACGGTGAAACCTTGTGGTTTTATAACCCCTTTGTTGAGCAGGTCACCGCGACCTGGTTGAAGAGCGCGACGGGTAACACGCCATTTATGCTGATCACCCGTAATAATGCCAATGACTGGAAGCAATACAACGTTAAGCAGAAAGGCGATGACTTTGAGCTGACGCCAAAAGCCAGCACGGGCAATCTGAAACAGTTTGCGATTACGGTAACCAACAGCGGTACGATCAAAAGCTTTACCGCCGTTGAACAAGACGGTCAACGCAGTGATTACCAGCTGAAAAGCCAGCAAAACAGCAGCGTTGATGCCGCCAAATTCAAATTTACCCCGCCGAAGGGAGTGACGCTGGACGATCAGCGGAAGTAGAGGCCTGCGTGAGTAATCTGTCGCTCGATTTTTCCCACAATGAATTCCAACCGTTGGCCGCGCGTATGCGGCCAACGACGCTTGCACAGTACATCGGTCAACAGCATTTGTTGGCACCGGGTAAGCCTTTGCCACGCGCTATTGAAGCTGGGCAATTGCACTCAATGATCCTGTGGGGGCCGCCAGGAACCGGGAAAACCACGTTGGCAGAGCTGATTGGCCGTTATGGTCAGGCGGATGTCGAACGGATATCTGCCGTCACCTCCGGTATTAAGGAAATCCGCGAAGCGATCGAACGTGCGCGGCAAAACCGCGATGCCGGTCGCCGTACCATCCTGTTTGTCGATGAGGTGCACCGTTTCAACAAAAGTCAGCAGGATGCCTTCCTGCCGCACATTGAAGACGGGACCATCACCTTTATCGGTGCCACGACAGAAAACCCCTCTTTTGAGCTGAATTCGGCACTGTTGTCGCGTGCTCGTGTTTATCTGCTGAAAGCGCTGACGGCTGAAGATATCAGCCAGGTGCTGGAACAGGCCATGCAAGATAACCGCCGTGGTTTTGGTGGCCAGAACATTGTCTTGCCGGAAGAAACCAAGCGCATGTTGTCAGAGTTAGTCGGGGGGGACGCCCGTCGCGCCTTGAACAGTCTGGAAATGATGGCCGATATGGCGGAGATCGATGCTCAGGGCATGCGGGTATTGACGCCGGAATTACTGAAAGAAGTCTCCGGTGAGCGCAGCGCACGCTTCGACAACAAAGGCGACCGTTATTACGATCTGATCTCTGCGTTGCATAAGTCGGTACGCGGTTCAGCGCCGGATGCGGCACTATATTGGTATGCACGCATCATTACTGCCGGTGGCGATCCGCTGTACGTGGCACGCCGTTTGCTGGCTATCGCTTCTGAAGATGTTGGCAATGCCGATCCCCGTGCGATGCAAGTGGCGATTGCCGCCTGGGATTGCTTCACCCGCGTCGGGCCTGCAGAAGGTGAGCGCGCTATTGCCCAAGCGATCGTTTACCTGGCCTGTGCGCCAAAAAGCAACGCTGTTTATACCGCATTTAAAGCCGCCATTCGCGATGCCAAAGAGAGGGCGGATTACGATGTGCCAGAGCATTTGCGTAACGCCCCAACCAAGCTGATGAAGGAAATGGGGTTGGGGGCGGAATATCGCTATGCCCACGACGAACCCAACGCCTATGCGGCAGGTGAGAGCTATTTTCCCCCAGAAATGGCAGCGACTCGCTACTATCATCCGACCTCGCGCGGGCTGGAAGGTAAAATTGGCGAAAAGTTGGCATGGCTCGCTGAGCAGGATCAAAATAGCCAGACAAAACGCTACCGCTAGCGTTGCCGTTGCGGTAAGGTTAACAGGCATCACTCTTCTTTTTGTGCGGCTTTAACGTTGCCGCATGAAACAACAATTTCTCTTTCAATAACAACAAGCACAGGATTAGCATGCTCGATCCCAATTTGCTGCGTAATGAGCTAGACGCAGTCGCCGTAAAACTGGCTCGCAGAGGCTTTAAACTCGATTTGGACTTGCTGCGCTCACAAGAAGAACGCCGTAAAGTGCTGCAGGTAGAAACGGAAACACTGCAAGCGGAACGTAATTCCCGATCGAAATCCATCGGTGCCGCCAAAGCGCGCGGTGAAGATATCGAGCCACTGCGTCGCGAAGTGAACGAACTGGGTGAGAAGCTGGATGCAGCCAAAGCCGAACTGGATAAGCTGCAGAACGAGATCCGTGATTATGCATTGACGTTGCCAAACCTGCCGGACGACGACGTGCCGAACGGTAAAGACGACAGTGAGAATCTGGAGGTTTGCCGTTGGGGTGAACCGCGCCAATACGATTTTACCGTGCGCGATCACGTTGAACTGGGTGAAATGGCTGGCGGTTTGGATTTTGCCGCAGCGGTAAAGCTGACCGGTTCGCGTTTTGTGGTGATGAAGGGGCAAATGGCCCGCATGCACCGTGCGCTGGCGCAGTTTATGCTGGATCTGCATACCGAGAAACACGGTTATCTGGAAACTTACGTGCCGTATCTGGTGAACCATGCAACCTTGTATGGCACCGGTCAACTGCCTAAGTTTGGTGAAGATCTGTTCCACACCAAGCCGCTGGAAGAGGAATCAGAAAGCAGCAACTATGCGCTGATCCCAACTGCGGAAGTGCCGGTCACTAATCTGGTGCGTGACGAGATCCTTGACGAAGACGATCTGCCGCTGAAGATGACGGCGCATACGCCGTGCTTCCGATCAGAAGCTGGTTCTTATGGCCGCGACACGCGCGGTTTGATCCGTATGCACCAGTTCGATAAAGTCGAGATGGTGCAGATTGTCCGCCCGGAAGATTCCATGGCGGCATTGGAAGAACTGACCGGCCATGCAGAGAAAGTGTTGCAGTTGCTGAATCTGCCATACCGTAAAGTGCTGTTATGTACGGGTGATATGGGCTTTGGTGCCTGCAAGACTTACGATCTGGAAGTATGGTTACCGGCACAGAATACCTATCGTGAAATCTCTTCCTGTTCCAACATGTGGGATTTCCAGGCGCGCCGCATGCAGGCTCGTTGCCGCAGCAAAACCGAGAAAAAACCTCGCCTGGTACACACGCTGAATGGCTCAGGTTTGGCCGTCGGGCGTACCTTGGTTGCCGTGCTGGAAAACTATCAGCAGGCCGATGGCCGCATTCAGGTCCCTGAAGTATTACGCCCATATATGGGTGGCTTAGAATATATCGGTTAAAAGCGATTCTGAGTCCGATAAAAAAGCGCCTTTGGCGCTTTTTTTATAGCTGACGATCGTTCCTCAACAGAGTTGACGCGTTTTCCACCAGATTTTCCTCTGACCCTGACATGAAATAAAAATCATTATCAATTAACCTATTCATATCAACTATTTATTGATTGCGAACAAAGTGAGTCTACCTCTTTAGGAGGATAGTTTCGCTGTTCGCAGGCCACCATAAAAATGTTTTCGCCTGCGTGTTTGAACCGATCTGCTTTCGAAAAGCGCTAACACATTGATTGCGGATTTTTGTTGCCATACCACTGGCTAACTGAAGCAACCCAGAGTGAAACGAATATGAGCGAATCCGACAGAAAACCACTGCCAGGCCTACAGTGCTCGCGGCGAGAGCTGGTTAAAAACAGCGCTATCGGTGGTCTTGCACTTGCCGTTGGCGGGCTCTCCTTGCCATTCAGCCGTCAGGTAAAAGCCGACTCCCCTGGAACACCAACTGCCACGCCGCCCGATGAAAAGGTGGTGTGGAGCGCCTGTACCGTAAACTGCGGTAGCCGTTGCCCGCTGCGGATGCACGTTGTTGATGGTGAAATCAAATATGTCGAAACCGACAACACCGGCAATGATGCATACGAAGAACTGCATCAGGTACGCGCCTGCCTGCGTGGGCGCTCGATGCGCCGCCGTGTGTATAACCCCGATCGTCTGAAATACCCCATGTTGCGGGTGGGTAAACGCGGTGAAGGTAAGTTCAAACGCATCAGTTGGGATGAAGCCTTCGCATTGATTGGCGATAACCTGCAACGCATCATCAAGGATTATGGCAACGAAGCCATCTACCTGAATTATGGTACCGGAACACTGGGTGGCACCATGACCCGTTCCTGGCCACCGGGTGCTACGCTGATCGCTCGTCTGATGAATTGCTGTGGTGGCTACTTGAATCACTACGGTGACTACAGTACGGCCCAAATCGCCGCTGGCCTGAATTATACCTACGGCGGTTGGGCGGATGGTAATAGCCCGACCGATATCGAGAACAGTAAGCTGGTGGTGATGTTCGGTAACAACCCTGGCGAAACCCGCATGAGCGGTGGTGGTGTCACCTATTTGCTGGAACAGGCGCGTGAGAGTTCGAACGCCCGCATGATTGTGATAGATCCACGTTATACCGACACTGCTGCAGGGCGTGAAGATGAATGGATACCGATCCGCCCCGGTACCGATGCGGCATTGGTCGCTGGTTTGGCGCATGTGCTGATCAGCGAAAATCTGGTCGATCAACCTTTTCTGGATAAATACTGCGTCGGTTATGACGAGAAAACCTTGCCAGCCGGTGCGCCCGCCAACGGCCACTACAAGGCATATATCCTGGGCCAAGGCGAAGACGGCGTGGCGAAAACGCCCGCCTGGGCCGAACAGATTACCGGTATTCCTGCCGATCGCATCATCAAACTGGCGCGTGAAATCGGCAGTGTAAAACCGGCTTATATTTGCCAAGGATGGGGGCCACAGCGCCAATCCAATGGTGAATTAACTTCGCGGGCCATTGCCATGCTGCCGATCCTGACGGGCAACGTGGGCATCAATGGCGGCAACAGCGGCGCGCGTGAAGGCTCTTACGGGCTGCCATTTGTGCGGATGCCAACCCTGGAAAACCCGGTAAAAACCAGTATCTCGATGTTCTTGTGGACCGACGCCATTCTGCGCGGGCCAGAAATGACCGCCAAACGCGATGGCGTACGTGGCAAAGACAAACTGGATGTGCCGATCAAGTTTATCTGGAACTATGCGGGTAACTGCCTGGTTAACCAGCATTCTGAAATCAACCGCACTCACGACATTTTGCAGGACGACAAGAAGTGCGAAATGATTGTGGTGATCGATAACCATATGACGTCATCGGCGAAATATGCCGATCTGGTGCTGCCGGATTGCACTGCGTCTGAACAGCGGGATTTCTGTCTCGATGCTTCAAGCGGCAACATGGGCTACGTTATTTTTGCCGATCAAGCCATCAAGCCGCGTTTTGAATGCAAAAATATTTATGACATGACCAGCGAGATCGCCCGCCGTATGGGGGTTGAGCAGGCGTTCACCGAAGGCCGGACTCAGGAAGAGTGGTTGCGCCATCTTTACCAGCAATCCCGCGAGAAAATTCCGGCGCTGCCTGATTATGAGCAATTCTTGCAGCAGGGGATCTTCAAACAGCGCGATCCTGAAGGCCACCACGTGGCGTACAAAGCGTTCCGTGCCGATCCGCAGGCCAACCCGCTGACTACGCCTTCCGGCAAGATTGAAATCTATTCCGCTGAGCTGGCAAAACTGGCAGCCACTTGGGAACTGGAAAAAGAGGATGTGATTCACCCATTACCCATTTATGCCGCAGGTTTTGAAAGCCCTGAAGATCCATTAAGCAGCAAGTACCCACTGCAGATGACCGGTTTCCACTTTAAAGCGCGCACTCACTCCACCTACGGCAATGTGGATGTGCTGAAAGCGGCTTGTCGTCAGGAGATGTGGATCAATCCGATTGATGCACGTGCGCGCGGCATTGCCAATGGCGATCTGATCCGTATTTACAACGATCGTGGAGAAGTGCGTATTAATGCCAAGGTAACACCGCGAATGTTGCCGGGAGTCGTCGCGCTGGGAGAGGGGGCTTGGTATTCACCAGATGGCAGCCGTATCGATCATGCTGGCAGTATTAACGTACTGACCACCCAGCGCCCTTCACCGCTGGCTAAAGGGAACCCTTCTCATACCAATCTGGTGCAGGTCGCCAAACTGTAAGGAGTAGCTGATGACTACGCAATATGGATTCTTTATCGATTCAAGTCGTTGCACCGGCTGCAAAACCTGCGAGCTGGCCTGTAAAGACTATAAAAACCTGACGCCAGACGTCAGCTTCCGGCGGATCTATGAATATGCCGGAGGGGATTGGCAGCAGGATGGAGATAGCTGGCACCAGAATGTGTTCGCCTATTATCTGTCGATCGCCTGTAACCACTGCGAAGATCCTGCGTGCACCAAGGTGTGCCCAAGCGGGGCGATGCATAAGCGGGAAGATGGCTTGGTGGTGGTGAATGAAGAAATTTGTATCGGCTGTCGATATTGCCATATGGCCTGCCCGTATGGCGCTCCACAGTACAATGCGGCAAAAGGCCACATGACCAAGTGTGATGGTTGCTATGAGCGCGTGGCAGAGGGGAAAAAGCCGATTTGCGTGGAGTCTTGCCCGTTACGTGCGTTGGATTTCGGCCCGATCGACGAGCTGCGCAAACAGCATGGCACTTTGGCAGAAGTGGCTCCGTTGCCGGCAGCCCATTTCACCAAACCTTGCATCGTGCTGAAACCGAACGCCAACAGCCGCCCAAGTGGTGACACTACTGGCCATCTGGCCAATCCGAAGGAGGTTTAAAATGGGTATGGGATGGCATGAATGGCCGCTGATGGTGTTCACCGTATTAGGGCAGTTTGTGGTGGGCGGCGTCATAGTGATGGGGCTGGCGTTAATCACCGGCAATCTGACCGATCGCCAAAGCAAAGCGGTACACGGCTCGATGTTCTTCCTGTGGTTGCTGATGGGGATCGCGTTTGTTGCCTCGGTGCTGCATTTGGGTACGCCGCTGCGGGCCTTTAATTCGCTGAACCGTATTGGTGATTCAGCGTTGAGCAACGAAATTGCCAGTGGTGCGTTGTTCTTTGCGGTGGGCGGCCTGTACTGGCTGCTGGCCGTGCTGAAAAAGCTGCCACAGTCGGTGGGGAAAATGTGGTTAGCCGTAACCATGATTCTGGGGTTGCTGTTTGTCTACGCTATGACGCGCGTCTACCAGATTGATACGGTGCCGACCTGGCATAACGGTTACACCACGCTGAACTTTTTCCTGTCGGTCTTTATCGGTGGGCCGATATTGGGGGTGCTGCTGTTGCGTGCCGCCGGGCTGGAAGTGGCCGGACGTTACCAACTGGTGATGCTGAGCGTGCTGGCGCTGTTGCTCAGCGTCTGTTCAGCGTTGTTGCAAGGTAGTGAACTGGCAACGATCAGCAGTTCAGTGCAGCAGGCTTCGGCACTGATCCCGCAATATGGTCAACTGATGGTTTGGCGGCTGGTGTTACTGGTGTTAGGGCTGGGTTGTTGGATTTATCCGCTGTTGCTGCGCGGCAATGCCGGGGTAATGGGGCTGTCCTTGGGCTTTGTGCTAGTCTTCGTCGGTGAGTTAATTGGCCGTGGTGTGTTCTACGGCCTGCATATGACCGTCGGCATGGCTGTTGGCGGCTGACGTTTAACCTGGGCGCAGCATGCTGCGCCTCTGGAGAAGCCCTTGTTATGATGCTTGAAAAAATCGCGTTAACCGGTCGGGTGCTGGGTATTTTGCTGTATGCACCGCCAGAGAGCCAAGAGTGCCAAGAGTGCCAACCATTATTGGCGATGCTGCAGGATCCACAATGGGTTGCAGAATGGCCGTATGAAGGCTGCCAGCAGGCCGCCGCTTTGATCGCTGAAGGGATGGCGGATAATCAGCCGGAGACGTTGGCAGAGGCTTATCAGCGCCTGTTTGTCGGCCCTTATGCGTTACCCGCTCCCCCTTGGGGCTCTGTCTATCTGGATAAAGAAAGCGTGCTGTTTGGTGATTCGACGCTGCGCTTACGCCAGTGGTTGCGGGTGAACGGTATTGAAGCACAGCGTGATCACAATGAACCGGAAGATCACATCGGGACGTTGCTGATGATGGCGGCTTGGCTGGCAGAAGAACAGCAGCAGGCGATGGTGACCGGGTTACTGGCGGAACACGTGCTGCCATGGGCACCACGGTATCTGGAACTGTTGCAGCAACATGCCGGGCACCCGTTTTACCAAGGGTTGGCGCAGTTGGCGCAAGCCACGCTAACCGCTTGGGCAGCAGATTGCTCAGCGCCAGTGGTTAAGCTGGATCTGTATTACTGATGAAAAACGATCGGCAACTGACACCGCAAGGCACTAGCCGGCGCAGATTGCTGACTGGCTGGATGGATCGCGCTCAACGCCAGTCAGAATCTCTGACGCTGCCTGTGGTGGCTCGCCCGCCGCAGGCGGTGCCTGAACCGCTCTTCAGCGCGTTGTGTGATGGCTGTGCTGCCTGCGTGGATCATTGCCCGTATGGGCTATTGAATATTAATCAGGGTAAAGTGGCTCTAAGCATCGATTTCACCGAATGCGATGTTTGCCGAAAATGTACCAGCGCCTGCCAAACAGGGGCGCTGCGTGAACAAATGCCTTGTGACACGTTGTTGCGCCCACAAATCAGCCTGAGTTGCCTTGGGCGACAGGATAGCTGCCGGATGTGCACGATTAACTGCCCGCAGCAGGCGTTGGCCTTCAGTGTTTCCACCACTGGCGATCGCCAATTACATTGTGACAGCGAACGCTGCAACGGCTGTGGGCTCTGTAAACTCTCCTGTTTTCATGGGCATATTTCGCTTTCACCGCTAGGGGAGAAGTCATTACCCGAAAACACCCAGCAACTTGAAGTATGACGGGTATAAACATATTGTGCGGTTATCACTTAACCACCGATTGACTTTTTTATCGCCAGTGGCATGATGCGCGCACTTTACTTCGCGCGTTCGGTTTCAAATTCACTATGTCCGCATATTCTCGCCCAGTGCTGTTGTTGCTCTGCGGTCTGTTGTTGCTTACGGTTTCTATTGCCGTTTTGAATACGTTAGTCCCTCTTTGGTTAACCCATGCCCAACTGTCAACCTGGCAAGTCGGGGTGGTCAGTTCCTCTTATTTCAGCGGTAATCTGGTTGGCACGTTGATTGCGGGCCAGTTGATCAAACGTATTGGTTTTACTCGCAGCTATCATTTTTCCTGCCTGATGTTTGCCATGGCAACGGCCGGTATGGCGCTGTCTCTGGATTTTTGGAGTTGGATGGGCTGGCGCTTTCTGGCTGGGGTAGGGTGCGCGTTGATCTGGGTGATTGTCGAAAGTGCTCTGTTGCGCAGTGGCAACCTGAGCAACCGTGGGCAACTGCTGGCCGCTTATATGATGGTTTATTATCTGGGGACCGTAGCCGGGCAACTGTTGCTGGGGATGGTATCCACTGAGTTATTGAACGTCGTGCCCTGGGTGACGGCGATTGTGCTTGTGGCGATGTTACCGATGCTGTTTGCCCGTGTGAACAACCAGAATGACGAGCCTCAGCAGGCGGCTGTCTGGCCGATGTTCAAGCGCCGCAGTGCGCGCTTGGGGATCAATGGCTGTATTATCTCTGGGATGCTGCTCGGTTCGCTGTACGGCCTGATGCCGCTTTATCTGGCTCATCAAGGCATGAGCGATGCCAATGTGGGATATTGGATGGCGTTACTGGTCAGTTCGGGGATTGTCGGCCAATGGCCGGTCGGGCGGATGGCCGACCGCTATGGTCGCTTGCAGGTATTGCGCATTCAGGTGTTGGTGGTGATCCTCGCCAGCATCGCGATGTTGGGCAACTATGCCATGGCTCCCGCGCTGTTTATTCTCGGTTGTGCCGGTTTTACTCTTTATCCGGTCGCCATGTCGTGGGCTTGTGAAAAGGTGATGTCGTACGAGTTGGTGGCAATGAATCAGGCGTTACTGATGAGCTACACCATTGGCAGCCTGCTGGGGCCGTCGATGACTTCGATGCTGATGCAGAATTATTCCGATCGCCTGCTGTTTGTAGCGATCGCCGCAATGGCGTTGATTTATCTGCTAATGCTGCTGAGAAAACCCGATCGTCATCAGACACCGCTGGCAGCGGCCTGAAAATAAAAAAACCGGCATGAGCGCCGGTTTTTTGCACAAGCCAATATCGTTCAATAAATCACTTTATGACCGTAGCTCTCCAGGATCCCCTTCACGCGATCCATGGTGTCGGCTTTGGGCGGGCGGACACCGTCCAGCTTATATTCTTCGCCCATGGCTATCCATTTGTGCTTGCCTAATTCGTGGTAAGGCAACAACTCGATCTTCTCGATATTGGTCATATCTTTGGTGAATTCACCGAGCAGGTGCGTCGATTTATCGTCGTCTGACCAACCCGGCACTACCACATAACGGATCCAGGTACGCTGATTGCGCTTTGCCAGATAGCGGGCGAACTCCAGCGTGCGATGGTTGGAAACGCCAACCAGATTCTGGTGGATATCATCGTCCATTTGCTTCAAATCGAGCATCACCAGATCGGTGGCATCCAGCAGTTCATCGATCACCGGATCGTAACGGCGCACAAAGCCGTTGGTATCCAGGCAGGTGCTGATGCCTTCCTGATGGCAAGCGCGGAACCAGTCGCGGACGAATTCCGCTTGTAAAATGGCTTCACCGCCGGAGGCAGTAACGCCACCACCGGAAGCATTCATAAAATGACGATAAGCGACGGCGTCGGTCATCAATTCTTCGACGGTCACTTCTTTCCCGCCGTGCGTATCCCAGGTGTCGCGGTTATGGCAGTACAGGCAGCGCATCAGGCAGCCTTGGAAGAAAACAATAAAACGGATACCTGGGCCATCAACGGTGCCACAGGATTCGAAAGAGTGGATACGGCCTTTTAACGACATTGCGGGGTTTTCTCCAAAATTGACTGTCAAACGCAGTCTAAAATGAGGCTGGTAACCGCCAGGCAGGTATCAGCGATGCGGCAACAGGGGGCCGGTGCCGGAGTGTAACGATTCCTGCTGGTCGGTTAACGCGCCGAGTAACTGTTTTGCCGGATATCCATTCAGTATAACCCTTTCCACCCGCCAGCGGCTTGAGACTTATGGGATATACACCCAAGCAACTTGAAGTATGACGGGTATAGCTATCTGGCAAAACAGACTCGTGTCACTAGCGTATTAAAAAGGCCGGAAGATCCGGCCTTGGTATTTTCCAGCGAGCGTGTAACCGCCCGCTGGCAGAGTGAATTACATCGACTGAGTGAAAGTACGGGTAATCACGTCTTGTTGCTGCTCTTTAGTCAGCGAGTTGAAACGCACCGCATAACCGGAAACGCGGATGGTCAACTGAGGGTATTTCTCAGGGTGTTCCATCGCATCCAGCAGCATTTCACGGTTCATTACGTTAACGTTCAGATGCTGACCACCTTCGATGGACGCTTCATGGTGGAAGTAACCATCCATCAGGCCTGCCAGGTTGGCTTTACGCACATCATCATCTTTACCCAGCGCGTTAGGCACGATGGAGAAGGTGTAAGAGATACCATCTTTCGCGTAGGCAAACGGCAGTTTGGCAACGGAAGTCAGGGAAGCAACCGCACCTTTCTGATCGCGACCATGCATCGGGTTAGCACCTGGACCGAATGGAGCGCCTGCACGGCGGCCATCTGGGGTGTTACCGGTTTTCTTACCATAAACCACGTTGGAGGTGATGGTCAGAACCGACTGAGTCGGCACCGCGTTGCGGTAGGTACGCAGTTTCTGAATTTTCTTCATGAAACGTTCTACCAGATCACAAGCGATGTCATCGACGCGTGAATCATTGTTACCGAACTGCGGATATTCACCTTCGATTTTGAAGTCAACGGCCAGGCCGTCTTCATCACGGATGGTGGAGACTTTAGCGTACTTGATGGCAGACAGGGAGTCAGCGGCTACGGACAGGCCCGCGATCCCACAGGCCATGGTGCGGTAAACGTCACGGTCATGCAGAGCCATCAGCGCAGCTTCGTAGCTGTACTTGTCATGCATATAGTGAATGATGTTCAGCGAGGTCACGTACTGCATGGCCAGCCAATCCATAAAGTGGTCCATGCGCTCCATGACTTTGTCATAGTCCAGCACAGTATCCATCATTGGCGCTTCTTTCGGGCCAACCTGGATTTTCAGCTTCTCATCAACACCACCGTTGATTGCGTACAACATGGTTTTCGCCAGGTTGGCACGCGCACCGAAGAACTGCATCTGCTTACCGACCACCATTGGGCTGACACAACAGGCGATGGCATAGTCATCGTTGTTGAAGTCTGGGCGCATCAGATCGTCGTTTTCATACTGCAGGGAAGAGGTATCGATAGACACTTTCGCAGCGTATTTTTTGAAGTTCAGCGGCAGCTTTTCAGACCACAGAATGGTCATGTTCGGCTCTGGTGAAGGCCCCATGGTGTACAGGGTGTTCAGGAAACGGAAGCTGTTTTTGGTCACCAGCGTACGGCCATCAACGCCCATACCGGCCAAGGATTCGGTGGCCCAGATTGGGTCGCCAGAGAACAGCTCATCGTATTCTGGGGTACGCAGGAAGCGCACCATACGCAGTTTCATCACCAGGTGGTCGATCAGTTCCTGCGCCTGTGCTTCGCTCAGTGTACCGGCCTTGATGTCGCGCTCAATGAAAATGTCCAGGAAAGTGGATACACGGCCAAAGGACATGGCAGCACCGTTCTGGGACTTCACTGCGGCCAGGTAGCCGAAGTAGGTCCACTGTACGGCTTCCTGGGCGGTTTTCGCTGGTGCAGAAATGTCATAGCCATATTTGGCTGCCATTTCTTTCATCTGGCCCAGAGCACGATGCTGTTCAGCAATTTCTTCGCGCAGCTGGATGGTCATTTCCAGGTCTTCGCCTTTTTCCAGGCGGCTCTGCAGCGATTTGAACTGGTTCAGCTTGTCAGCCATCAGGAAGTCGATACCGTACAGCGCAACGCGACGGTAGTCACCGATGATACGGCCACGGCCATAAGCATCTGGCAAGCCGGTCAGCACGCCGGATTTACGGCAGTTCAGAATGTCTTTGGTGTAAACATCGAATACGCCCTGGTTGTGGGTTTTACGGTATTCGGTGAACACTTTTTTGACTTGTGGATCCAGTTCACGACCATAAACTTTGCATGAACCTTCGACCATTTTGATGCCGCCGAATGGGATCAGCGCGCGCTTCAGCGGAGCATCAGTCTGCAAACCGACGATGGTTTCCAGGTCTTTGTTGATATAGCCCGCATCATGAGAAGTGACGGTTGAAACAACGTTGGTATCAAAATCAACTGGCGCATGAGTGCGGTTCTCCAGTTTGATCCCTTCCATAACTTTGTCCCACAGGGTAGTCGTCGCTTGGCTTGCACCAGCCAGGAAGGATTCATCACCCTCGTAAGGAGTGTAGTTTTTCTGGATAAAGTCACGCACGTTGACTTCTTTTTGCCAGTCACCTTCGCTGAAACCTTGCCAAGCGTTAGCTAACTTCTCGTTGAGTTCGGTCATTATACACCTACCTTCTAATGTGGATTTCTTTGTAAACCCGGTGTGTGCCAGCCAACAGATTAGTGTTTCTGTTCGCCATCACGCAGATAAATTACCCAGTAAGTCAACCCAACCAGCAGGCCGCCACCAATGATGTTGCCAATGGTCACGGGAATCAGGTTGTCGATGATGAAGTTGCTTACGGTCAGATGAGCAAATTGCTCAGGGGCGGCCCCTACGGCTTGCCAAAACTCCGGCGTGGCAAAGTGCTTAACCACGATACCCATAGGGATCATAAACATATTGGCGATGCTGTGCTCGAAACCGCTGGCAACAAACATGGCTACCGGCAGGATCATCGCGAACATTTTGTCCATCAGGCTACGGCCAGAGTAGCTCATCCATACGGCCAGACAGACCATCAGGTTAGCCAGAATGCCAAGGCATACGGCTTCAACAAACGTGTGATGCAGTTTATGGCTAGCGGTCTGTAAAACATTCAGCCCCCACAGGCCATTGGCTGCCATATATTGACCAGAGAACCAGATCAGGGCCACAAAAATCAATGCGCCGAATAGATTACCAATATAGACGTTTAGCCAATTGATAGCTAATTGCCGCCAGGTGATACGGCCACTGGCTTTGGCAACTACGGTCAGTACGGTGGAAGTGAACAGATCTGCGCCGCAGACCACCACCAGCATTAACCCCATAGAGAAGCAAATCCCCCCCACCAGTTTGGCCAAGCCAAAGGGAACGGCAGCGGTGCCGGTGGTGGCGGTAATATAGAAGACAAAGGCGATAGAAATGAAAACACCTGCAGTGATCGCCAAGTAAAACGTTTTTAGCGGATGCTTGGTGGCTTTATACACCCCCGCATCTTCGGCGATTTTCGCCATGGCGGCAGGTAACAGCATATCGAAGGGGTTGTCAGCTCTCACACTAACTCTCACTTTTAAGGGTTAAAACAATGCAATGAGATACTAGCAAAGCAGTATAGGGTAAAAATTGACTTGGATCATAACGGGAGGAAGTAAGAGGGCGAAAAACCTTAAAATTAACCAGGATTAATGGGTTAATTATTTGATTTTTAATCAAAAAATATTTTTTAATCTTTGCAAAAAATGTTGAATGAATAGTGGCTTTCACCCGTTTTCGGGTTAATTTTATACACTTATTGTCGTTTTTTTATGAATAATGCTTCACTGATGTTTAACGCATGTTTAGCCGTTGCGCAACAATCGTGGGTTATATGTCCAGTTCGTTGAAAAGTGCCTAATGACGAATTGGGGAGAAGCACGCCAGCCAGTCTCTGCCAGCGTGCTATGGATTTTCATACTTCGCCTATGTACCCTGCCTATTTCGGGCACGAAGACACTTATGCCCAGTGGCGGCGTTTCGCTTTCTGCAGCTTCGCGTAAGCGGCGAGCAGTGCCTGATGAGCGGGTAATGCCTGCAAATCAGCATCGATAGCAAACAAGCCATTGAAGCGTTCTTCACCGCTCATCGCTGCAGAAGCCGCATCGACCGCATCCTGGCCGTACATTTTGACGAAAGCCGTATGATATTGAGCAGGGTCGCGCTCTGGTTCCAGAGCTAACAGCAGCAGCGTTTGCAGACAACGATAGTAATTGCTGCGCTCTGGGGTAAAGATCGAGGCGTTAAACTCCTGCGTCCACTCCGCCCAGACCAACGCTTGCTCAAGATCGCCACCCGCCAATGCCAGCATCGATTTCAGTTCACCCACACGTAACGTATACCAGGCGTTATCTTTACCAGAAGCAATGCCCAGCAATTCACGCACGCGGGTGAAATCGTCCAGGCCTTCGTCATCCAGTTGCTGGATCAGCGCCAGATATTCTTCAGGTTGCCACTCGCTGCCCGGCAATTGCAGCAACGTCTCGCGCAGATGCGCGCCCATGCTGTTGTTGGCCAGCAGCAGATCTTCTGCCGGGTAGATATCAGACATGCCCGGTACGATGATACGGCAAGCGTAAACGTCCAAGTGCTCGTAATCCGCAATGTACACTTCGGCGTCTTCTTGCTCGAAAATGCTCATCAACGTGGCGAACTCTTCTTGCGTGCTGCCGCTGAAGCTCCAGTCAACAAACGGGTAATCGGCATCCTGTTTGAACATATCCCAGGAAATCAGGCCGCTGGAATCGATGAAGTGAGTTTCCAGGTTGGCATGCTCCGCCACTTCTTCATCATCGAAAGTTGGCGCAGTAAACACATCCAGATCTTTCAGGCTGCGGCCCTGCAGCAGTTCGGTGACGGTGCGTTCCAGCGCCACACCGAAATCAGGGTGAGCACCAAAGGAAGCAAAACAGGTGCCGTTGGCCGGGTTGAACAGCACCACGCAGATCACCGGGTAGTGACCGCCCAGTGAGGCATCATAAGAGAGGATCGGGAACCCTCCGGCTTCCAGTTTGGCAATCGCTTCAACCACGCCCGGATAGCGGTTCAGCACTTCAGCCGGGATCTCCGGCAGGCTGATGGATTCGGCGATGATGCGGTTCTTCACGTAACGTTCAAATACTTCAGAAAGACCCTGAACCCGCGCTTCGTTAGCGGTATTACCGGCAGACATACCGTTGGACACATACAGATTACCAATGATATTCATCGGAATATAAACGGTTTGCAGGTCAGACTGACGGACAAACGGCAGGGCACAGATGCCACGATCGCCATTGCCCGATTGCAGATCGATCAGATCGCTGGCGTTCAGCTCCTGCTCCGGATCATAGAAAGCGTGCAGACGTTCATCGAGAATACCCTGTGGCAGCCTGTTGTCTGCCGGGATCGGGAACCATTTCTCGTTGGGATAGTGCACAAAATCGCCTTCGGCTATCTGCTTACCCAGATAGAAGTCGGCGAAGAAATAGTTAGTGGACAGACGCTCGAAATATTCACCCAGCGCAGAAGCCAGCGCTGCTTTTTTACTGGCCCCTTTACCGTTGGTAAAGCACAGCGGGCAATCGCGATCGCGAATGTGCACTGACCAGACGTGTGGAACCGGATTCAGCCAGGAAGCTTCTTCAATTTTGAAGCCCAGATCGGTTAATTTCTGCTGAAAACGGGTGATAGAGTCTTCCAGTGCTGCGTCTTTGCCGGGGATAAAAGTTTGCGTCATTGTCTTCACTTAATTTGGCGTACTAAAAGCGTGCAATGATACGGGTTTTTACCCTTTAGCTCCACGTATTCCTAAAGCTGTGCGGCAGTCACAGTTTTTATAAGAATAAAGACCATAATTCAGCAAGTTATCAATCATGGAGAAACGTAATGAAATCAATAAAACGCAGCGTCCTGGCACTTTTACTCGCGGGTACCAGCGGCTCTGCTTTGGCTTTACCTGCGATTACGCTGTTGGCGACCGGTGGGACTATTGCTGGTGGTGGTGAATCAGCGACGCAGTCTAATTACACTGCGGGTAAATTAGGCGTAGAAGCCTTGGTTAAAGCGGTGCCGGAGTTGAAAAATGTAGCGAATGTGCAGGGCGAACAGCTGGTGAATATCGGTTCGCAGGATATGAATGATGAGGTCTGGCTCAAGTTGGTAAAAAAAATTAATGCCGACTGCGACAAAACTGATGGTTTTGTGATCACTCATGGAACTGATACGTTAGAAGAAACTGCGTATTTTCTCGATCTCACGGTCAAATGCGATAAACCGGTAGTGATCGTCGGCGCGATGCGCCCGGCAACCGCCATGAGCGCCGATGGCCCATTTAACCTCTACAATGCGGTAGTGGTGGCGGCAGATCCTCAATCAGCCAAGCGTGGCGTGTTGGTGGCGATGAACGATACCGTGCTTGATGGCCGTGACGTGACCAAAACCAGTACCACAGCAGTGCAAACCTTCCAGTCACCCAACTTTGGCCCGTTGGGGTACATTCATAACGGCAAAGTGGATTATCAGCGTTCACCGCAGCGTAAACACACCACAGAAACGCCGTTCGACGTCAGTAAAATGAGTGAATTGCCGAAAGTGGGGATTATCTATAACTACGCCAACGCTTCAGATGCACCGGCTAAGGCATTGATCGCCGAAGGGTATCAAGGGATTGTCAGTGCTGGTGTTGGCAATGGCAATCTGTACAAAACGGTGTTTGATACCTTAGCGACGGCTGCGCACAATGGCGTGGCGATCGTACGATCCTCGCGTGTTCCTACAGGTTCCACGACCGAAGATGCAGAAATAGATGATGTTAAGTTTGGTTTTGTGGCTTCCGGTACGCTGAACCCACAGAAAGCGAGAATTCTACTGCAATTAGCACTGACGCAGACCAAAGACGCCAAACAGATCCAGGCGATGTTTAATCAGTATTAATCGCTGTTTAGCAAGGGGGCGTTAAGCCCCCATAATTCAGCATAAACCCCCATGCTAACCCGTTGAATCCGCCCTCGTCACAGCGTTTTATCGCAGAAAAAAACCGTGAGACGACAGAGCCTGTTACCCGCAATCTGTACAGTTTCCTGCTAATGGGCGAATAAGCGTTGCAGGAGCGTTATGTGAGTGATAAAACTCGATGGAGTTGGTTAACTAGCGTTAACTTCGGGCGAATTACGCAGGCCGTTCTCTGCGGCGAACAGTGAATGTGGTGAGGGGAAATGACTCAGGTTTATAATTTTAGCTCTGGCCCGGCAATGCTGCCGGTTGAAGTGTTGCGTCGTGCAGAACAGGAACTGTGCAACTGGCACGGTCTTGGTACTTCAGTGATGGAAATCAGCCATCGCAGTAAAGAATTCATTGCAGTTGCCGAGCAGGCCGAACAGGATCTGCGCGATCTGATGAAAATCCCTGCCAACTATAAAGTGCTGTTTTGCCACGGTGGTGCTCGTGCACAATTCGCCGCATTACCGCTGAACTTGCTGGGTGATCATACTACCGCTGACTATATCGACGGCGGCTATTGGGCGCACAGTGCTGTTCTGGAAGCAGAAAAATACTGCAAGCCGAATGTGATCGATGTAAAAACCTCTGTGGATGGCCTAAACGGCATCAAACCGATGAAAGAGTGGCAACTGAGTGATAATGCCGCTTATGTGCATTATTGCCCGAACGAAACTATCGACGGCGTGGCAATTGATGAAACGCCTGATTTCGGCGATAAGGTCGTCATCGGTGACTACTCTTCTACTATTCTTTCGCGCCCGTTGGACGTCAGCCGTTTTGGCATGATCTACGCGGGTGCGCAGAAAAACATCGGCCCGGCAGGCCTGACGCTGGTGATTGTGCGTGACGATCTGCTGGGTAAAGCTCGCCGCGAAGTGCCTTCGATCCTCGATTACACTGTGTTGGCAGAAAATGGTTCGATGTTTAATACCCCGCCAACCTTTGCCTGGTATCTCTCTGGCCTGGTTTTCAAATGGCTGAAAGAGCAAGGTGGTTTGGTTGAAATGCAAAAACGCAATCAGGCGAAAGCCGAGCTGCTGTATGCCACTATCGATAAGTCTGATTTTTACCGCAGCCAAGTGGCGCTTGCCAACCGTTCGTGGATGAACGTGCCGTTCCAGCTTGCTGACCCGGCTCTGGACAAAGTGTTCCTCAGCGAAGCAGAGGCCATCAACCTGCAGGCGCTGAAAGGCCACCGTGTGGTGGGTGGGATGCGTGCTTCTATCTACAATGCAATGCCGCTGATTGGTGTGAAGACCTTGACTGACTTTATGGTCGATTTTGAGCGTCGCCACGGTTGATTGCCGTTGCCTGCGTTAAGCGGGTAACATACTACGCAGTTGCTTAAAGCGGCTCCGGCATGACCACCGGGGCCGTTTCGTTTATCAGATTCTGGAGAGCTTTATTCACATGGTGGATTCCCTGACGTTACAACCGGTTGCTTTGATCGATGGCACTATCAATTTACCTGGCTCCAAGAGCGTTTCGAACCGTGCTCTGCTGCTGGCTGCGCTGGCGCAGGGGACAACCCGGCTGACTAACCTGCTGGACAGCGATGATGTGCGCCATATGTTAAATGCATTACAGGCGTTAGGGGTGAATTATCAGCTTTCTGATGATCGCACAACCTGTTGCGTAGAGGGTGCTGCCGGTGCGTTGGTAGCAAAACAACCGCTGGAATTATTCCTCGGTAATGCGGGTACCGCGATGCGCCCACTGGCGGCTGCGCTATGCCTGGGGGCTGGCGATGTTGTGCTGACCGGTGAGCCGCGCATGAAAGAGCGCCCAATCGGCCATTTGGTGGATGCGTTACGTCAGGGCGGTGCACAAATAGACTATCTGGAACAGACCGACTACCCGCCCGTGCGCCTGCGCGGTGGTTTTGTCGGGGGGGATGTCAGCGTTGATGGCAGCGTTTCCAGCCAGTTTCTGACCGCTTTGCTGATGATGGCTCCTTTGGCGCAACAGGATACCGCCATCCATATCAAAGGTGAGCTGGTTTCCAAGCCTTATATTGATATCACTTTGCACCTGATGAAAACCTTTGGTGTTGAAGTGACTCATGACAATTATCGTGTGTTCCATATTCGCGGTCAGCAAACCTACCATTCACCGGGAGATTACTTGGTGGAAGGGGACGCCTCTTCTGCTTCTTATTTCCTGGCGGCGGCGGCAATTAAGGGCGGTAAGGTACGGGTCACGGGAATTGGTAAGAAAAGCGTTCAGGGCGATACCAAGTTTGCCGATGTGTTGGAAAAAATGGGTGCGTGCATCACCTGGGGCGATGATTATATTGAATGTAGCCGTGGTGAATTGAAAGGGGTTGATATGGACATGAATCATATCCCTGATGCGGCGATGACGATTGCGACCACGGCCTTGTTCGCCTCTGGAACGACTACAATCCGCAATATCTACAATTGGCGAGTGAAAGAAACCGATCGTTTAGCGGCGATGGCAACTGAATTGCGCAAAGTAGGAGCAGAAGTGGATGAAGGTGAGGATTACATTCACATTGTGCCACCAAGCAAACTGCAGTTTGCTGAGATTGGCACATATAACGACCATCGGATGGCTATGTGTTTCTCGTTGGTTGCGCTGTCTGACACCCCGGTGACTATCCTTGACCCCAAGTGCACCGCGAAAACGTTTCCTGATTACTTTGAACAGTTTGCACGTATCAGCAAGTTGGCTTAATTAAGTATTGCAAATGCTGTTACCAAGGCCCTTGATTGGGCCTTTTTGCATTTCTCTACGCGGCTGGGCCCAAAATAATTCGAGTTGCCAGGGTATTGGCATAAACGAATAAGCCCCGCAGGATTTGCGGGGCTTTACGTCTAACAATCGACAGATCAGTTGCTGCGGGCAAAGCCTAAAATGCTGAGCAAACTGATGAACATATTGTATAGCGAAACATACAGGCTGACGGTTGCACGAATGTAGTTGGTCTCGCCACCATGAATAATGTTGCTGGTTTCCCACAGAATGGCACCGGCAGAGAACAGGATGAATAGTGCACTGATTGCCAAGTGTAAAGCAGGAATCTGCAGGAACAGATTAGCGATAACAGCCACTAACAACACCACAAATCCAGCCATCAGCATGCCTGAAAGGAACGACATGTCTTTACGGGTGGTGAGTACATAAGCTGAACAGCAGAAGAAGACAACTGCAGTACCGCCCAGCGCCAGCACGATCAGATCGCCCGCGCCAGAGTTAAGGAAAGAACTCAAGATCGGGCCCAGGGCGTAACCCATAAAGCCGGTAAACGCGAACGCTGCCAGGATCCCTAAGGGGCTATCTGCCAGTTTATGGGTCAAAAACATCAAACCATAAAAACCAACCAGCATTAACAACAACCCTGGGGCAGGTAAGCCCAGCATGGTGCTTGCTGTTGCGGTTAAGGCTGAGAAACCCAGCGTTAATGACAGCAGGAAATAGGTATTACGCAGCACTTTGTGTGTGCTAAGTAATGAATCACGTGCGGAGGATGAGACGACAATGCGGTCCATAATGATCTCTCTTATCAGGTCATCACAAAATTAGCTACGATGATAGGCAGCACAACCATTTGATTAAAGAGTGTTTACTCATCTTTACTCATGATGAACTGCCACGATTAAGTATGTTGTGGGATAAATGGCGATTTATTCAGCGTACAGTCGCTATGTGCCGGTTTTTCGTGCGGTTGAACGGTTTCAGGCTTTACAAGCCGAACGGCTGTGTTTATAGTTCGCTTCGTTGCGGAGGGGTGGCCGAGTGGCTGAAGGCAACGGTCTTGAAAACCGTCGACGGGAAACCGTTCCAGAGTTCGAATCTCTGCTCCTCCGCCATATTCTAACCCCAAGATTATAATAATCTTGGGGTTTTTTGTTTTTAGTAGTTTTCAGTATGCCATCCAGTATGCCATTGGGTGTTGGCTTCAGTTGTTGTCCTTTACCTTGTGTTGGGGAGATATTTGAAGAACACGCTATGCATTGCGTGATGTTTTGGTAATGATGGCGAACAAGAAAGAGACGTGGTAGTAGGGATTTAGTATTACGTTGAGCTTCAGCCTGCTCCGCCATCATAAGCGTGATGCCAGCATTCCTGGAAAGTGTTTTGCCACGATGTCATTCATCTTATCAAGCAGCCCTGGTTTTTTAAACGTCAGATGTGCCGAACCCTTCATAAAGTATTTGATCGAAAAATACTCATCCTCATACACCTTCGCCATCTGCGGATTGGCACGGATATGCTCATAAAGCCGAGCGGTGAGATCGCTACGATTATCCGGGATAGCCTTGCCTTCTAACAGGAACAACATCCGCTCAAGATCCGCCAGTTGATCCCGCCGATAATTGTGGTTCAGTGTAAATCCCCATTGGTTGTAACTCACCAAACTGTTGACGATGATTTTCTTGCCAAATTTGCAAGGGTGATTCGACTTGTAATCCCATGAGAGCGACTTGAAGACATTGATCACCCCTCGCTCGAACACCTCATTTTTGCTCTGATGCAGTTGCTCAAAGGTACTGAGGATGTTGGTTTTGCTAATGGCAGGAATATCGTTTCCCTCCAAATTTCTGTACCACTGATCACGGGCCTGAGCGTCCATGAGCGACAGCATACCGGAGCGCTTCATCAGATCTCGCCATATGTCGCGATCAAGGTTGCGGGTGATCACCGGCATGGCCGTTTCTGCTTTTTCCATCAGCCAGCAGCCACAGCGGAAATCTTGTTTCATTGCCCAGTCCCTTGCCACTCTACCGCCAATGCTGCTGGTGATGGCTGAGATATCTTCAAGCTGGTGGATAAGGGCTTCAATTTGCGTCAGTGCAGCGTTACGGCCAGTGACGATACGTTCAATGCTGGTAGAACAAATCACGTCGGTGTGACCGGTTAAAACTTCAGGTTCAATGACAGTATTCAATGTGGTTGGCATCGCTGAGTTCCTTAGAAAAAAATGCCCGCGTTGTCGCAGGCAGGGTTAAAGGTTGGGGAGTGTGAGTGCTTACGGCTTATGCCGGGTTGGGCGGTGTTGTCTGATAAACAGCGATATAGAGATGGCCAAAGCTACCTAACGTATCGGCATCGCAGGTAAAATCAGCGTGCTGCACGGTGACGCAATGCTGACGGCGTTGATCGAGTTCGCCAGACCGCAGACAGGCCTCCAACTGTTCGATCAACACCGGAAAAGCGGCATCCAGCCTTTTAAGAGCATCAGGGGAGAACGTACCGACAAAACCTGCACGGTCGGCCAGAAAATGCAGGTGATTACCCTGCTGGACTAACCGGGCTCCCAGGTGTGGCGTGATAGCAGATTGCAGACCCCAGACAGGAGACGGAGTGCTGTCGTTGCTGATGGTATTGGATTGGGTTTCCTTCATCGTCAAAACTCCTTGAACTTGAAAAAGTAAAACGCCAGCGGTGAGGCTGGCGTGTTGTTCGATCACTGAGGTAAGTGAAAGGCTGTCAGGCGAGGCGGCGAATGACGGGACTGCGCAAGCCCAGCGCACTGCGGGCGTGTAACATATCGCCGCTGCTTAAGGTGGGATCTTGTGCCATCAAGCTGAAACCGGGGCGATCAATGCGTACCAGGTCGAACTTCTCCACCAGTTCATTGACGGTTTCCCGTACAGTGACGCCATGCTCAATCTGTTGTGCTATCGCCTGATCGTCGTGATAGGGCGTATCGTTAAGCTCCAGGCCGTAACAGTGCGCCAGCAACCAGGCAAGCAGTTGCTGGTATTCAGTTCGAGCCTGATTGGCGCTGGGCGTGATGCGGGGTATTTTGTCGAGGGTTTTCATACGGGCAGTTCCTTAAGAAAGTAGGGAAACTGGTATCTGGTAGTAGTAGGTCAACCAGTGAGCAACCTTTCGCCAGTGTTTCACAGGGACATCCGATTCAATCGTCCAGGTTGTGGGGCACAGCGTATTGGTCAGTAACAGCGTGGCCATCACCAACCAGTGATAGGGATAGCCACGTGTATCACAGCGGATCAGCGCATGCGGTGTCTGACGCCGGTAGAGAATGAACGGATCGCCTGCCAGGTGGGTAAAGCGCTTACCGTTAAAGCCAGTCATACCTAATCTCACCAGGTTATCGTCAAATTGGTACAGACAGTTGCCAGTGTGTTCACAGATTACCGGCGCGGTGTCTAAATCCAGCGTACCGGGTTGCCAATACAGCGTCAGATACGCGGTGGTGATTGCCTGGCATAAGGCTTGCCAGTCTTGTGGTGACACGCTGCCATGTTGCAGAAAATGAAAGATACCAGGCACGGGTGATACGTTTGTATTCATGAGATAATATCCTTGTAAAATAAAGAGATAATGCGAAGGCGAAACTTGGGGAGTATTACCAGTCGAAGGTGGTAAAGTCGGGCAAGACCTCACCCAGGGCATCGATATGCAGGTAGCTCAGTTGATGACGTTTCATCAGCGTGGTGACCAGACGGCGGCAGGTTTTGGACAGCCCCAGCCGTTTGAGTTGCAACACCGGGTGGGTCCACGCATCCAATCGCAGCAAATAGCCGGTGCCCGAAAAGGAAATCCATTCACCGTCGCTGAACTCATCCTGACAATGCGAGATCCGATACAACACCTCATTATCCTTTTCACTGATATGTGCGGAACTGCATTGCAGACCAAAACGTAAAAGTGGCGTTGTTACCATTATTGGTTCGCCTCCTTTATTACACTCCGTTGCGGATAACGGTGTTGATGATGCGCCAATACCCTCTCGCGCCATTCTGGGCTGATGACCGGGGCCATTGTCAGGTAGCTTTTTGGGCAGGAGTAATAACAAGGCTGTACGGATTCATCCATCGCTTTATAGCCCCAACTGCCGCCTGAACCCTGCATCAGGATGCAATGAATGACCGTTTGGGCGACTTTTGCCGGATCTTTGGGGGTACTCTGGACAACCGACCACAGGACATTACCCCGTAGCGCATGCGCCAGCGTCACGTGTTGATAGTGTTCGGTGTCATCGGTTTGGATCAGTGCCGCGATCAGCTCACGGCGAGAGCGGTGTGAAAATAACCAGCCCATAGAGAAGGTTCCTTATAAAATGGGAGATGCATGACATCAGCGCAATGCTGAAAAATAGAATGGAAGAAAGTGGCTATCAGCCCGGTAACCAGCCACGTTCGGTGAAGGAGACAATATCCAGACCACCGACAATCAGATGGTCTAATACCTTCACATCAACCAGGGCCAGTGCGTTGACTAATCTTTCGGTAATTTGTCGGTCGGCCTGACTGGGCTCGGCCAACTGGGACGGGTGATTGTGCGCCAGAATGACAGCGGCTGCGTTATGGCGAAGTACCGCCTTCACCACTTCTCGGGGATGGACTTCCGTGCTTCTGATGCTGCCGGTGAACAGTGTTTCGGATGCCAGCAACCGGTGCTGATTGTCGAGATACAACACGATAAAGACTTCACGTTCCTGCCCGGCAAGTTGTAAACGTAACCAGTCGCGTGCGGTGCTGGTGGAGGTGAACACTGCCCCTGGTTCGCGCAGGTGTTTTTCCAGTAATGACAGAGCCCGTTTCACCGTGCGCTGTGCCGTTAACGGCAATGCGGTTGACGCCAATAATGTTGAGGAATTCATGTCGGTGTTCTCAGTCAATCAGGGCGAAAATAGCGCGGCTGTCGGGATGGTGCAACGCGTATTCCCGTAGCCGGTAGAAATGATCGGTCATCGCCTCGCTTTCGGTACGGCAGGCGTGGTGGCTGTAGGCCATCAGGCAGGCGGTGATCCCTGCGGCTTCGGCGCTCATGTCGGCACCATTACCATTCATACCGTTAAACAGTGACCACCGCTCATCGCCTTCTGGAGCCATAAAGGCACCGCCGTTGCTTAGCGTGTAAAACTCCCACTGCCCACCGTGATAATCGGTGCACAGGCGATCCAGCCAACCAAAGGCATGGGGCTCCAAAATGGGCCATTGCGGTATGCTGCCGAAGTGCTTGGGCCAGAAATAAGAGCGCTGGTTGCCAGGCACCAGCGTAGCGGTCATTGCGCTTTCCAGAGGCGTTGCTGTAGACGCGGTAAGATGTGTATTCACGTAAAATATCCGTCTGTATGAGATAAATAACAAAACAGGCCCCACCGGAAAAACCGGTGGGGCCTGCACGTTATGGTAGGTAATAAAATAACGTATTGATTTAATGGAGGCTTATTGAGGAGCAGGTGGTCATTGACAGCCTCTCCCTTACCTTCTTGAAAACCGTTATCGCAGTGATAACGGACAAGGTGTTTCCCTGATGTTGGCGTAACAAAAATGCTGCTGGAGTGTTATGGAAATACCGACAGACAACCTCACCTATCTTATCGGCCTATAAACGGCAAAGATAATGGGTTGTACAGATCAATAATCGGAAACCGATCGTCGAAACCGATCGTTTATCGTCAGGTAAAAAAGGGAGCGTGACTGTGCTTAGCTGTTTTGAGGCATGGTTGGCACTATCAGGTGCAATTCGGTGCAGGATTGGGCATAACCACCAGAATCGAAGCAGGCAGGCCAGTCACCATCCTCTTCAATTAACTGGCACAAGCTGACTTCACCCGGCCGATAACAAAGATGGCTGCACCAGGCACACAGATCATCATCAGATATCGAACGACTGCCAGGTTCGTTGTCCAATGGCACCGGATGTTCGTCTGCCTGCTGTGCGTCAGCGGGAACATGTTGCATCAGGCTACCACCTGCCTAAGTTGCTCCGCCATTACCCACAAGGCTCTATTGAGTTTGATATCGCTGTCAATGCCATTGACGGCACGGGTTTGAGCCCGTTTGCCTTTGGCACTGCGACCCGATAATCCCCCTTTACTCAAATTTTCCTGAACCCGTTGAAACGTTGTCCACAAATCGTCTTTCTTGTCTTCCCAGCGGCGGGGCATCAGGATTTGGCTTTCGGTCACCGGGTGGTGTTCTTCGCCGTAACGGTAGGTCAGTGCGGCGTGCGCCAGTGCGTGCTGATGTTCCGGTGTCAACGTTAATGCCAGCATGCTTTCGCGGCTTTCTTCTATCCGGTCAAATATCCCCAGCACCTCGTAAGCCCCTTCAATCACCTTTTCCACGGCATTCCCCTGGTGTGGTACACGAATTTCGCCAAAACTCTGACCACAGACCAGGCCATTACTGCAAATTTGGCGAAACCAGCCGGGTAGCATTTGATAGCTGGACGAGCCATCGTGGCTATTTAACAGAATGATTTCCTGGACTTCTTTCTGGGTGATTTGCCCTGAACGACGCAGTCGCAGCATGTGCTTGGTATGTTCACGTTTATCCATATCCCGCACACGGGTCTGGCAGGCAAAGAACGGTTCAAAACCTTCTTCGCGCAACCGGTCCAGCAACGTAATGGTCGGGATGTAGGCGTATCGGGCACTGCGGGATTGATGTTTGTCGTCACCCAGGACGCTGGGCACGTACTGGGCTAACTCATCAACGGTTAATGGGCGGTCGCGGCGAACGGAATTCACCCGACCAAAACGGGAGGCTAAACGTGTCATGAGTCTTTCCTTTTTCAAATATCGCTAAATAACAAAACAGGCTCCACCGGATAACCGGGGAGCCTGTTGAACACTGCTAATTTATTTTTACACCAATGTCGTTAATAATATGGAAAACAATCCGTAAGGAGGGAAACCTCTCAGGAAGGGAGGTTTATGAAGTGTATTAATACGTCAGTATTAATACCTCCTCGAGTGTTAAAGAATAACAGGGATAACAGGCAAGAAGAACGTCAGTATTCTTGCCTGATTAAATCCAGTTAATCACGCGGGTATGAATAGCTATTAACAGGAAATAAAACGCTGGGGCTCATCAATAATCAATACCGTTATTTTTCCACATGGCATTTATAATCAGGACTGCCATAAGCGGGAAACGCTTGTTTGAGCCCGTCGGTTGGGAAAGTATAGCTTTTATTCCCCACGGTCATTTCCAGGCTGCGTGCATTGCGGAAAGCGTTATAGAAGGCCGAAAATTTCTGTGGCGTGTTGTACACCTCCTGACTGAATGGCGCAGTGTAGGATTGACCATCAATCGTCACTGACATAACGGTGACGCCGGGAATGGCATAGTTGTAAGCAAGCTGTTTGTTATTCCTGGCATTGACGATTTCGGCCGCCGTTGTGGCAAAGCCATCACAGGACAACACGAATTTGACCGAACCACTTTTATCTTTGGTGGTATAGACGTCGTTACCGTTGCTGTAACCACTTTGCCACGGGGCTGCTATCGTCAGCGTGGAGGTAAAAATCAGGCTTGCTACGAGAGATTGAGATAATGTCAGTTTCATTAAAGATTCCTTATTGATTATGGCGTGTGAATAAAACGGGTCTGTGAATAGTGCTGTCGATGGCGTTATTGTTTTCAGGAGAATGTCCGTTTGATAAGGGCGTCTGCCAGGCCACCGATAAACAGTGTGGTAATGAAGAGGACACCCACTCGCCCGGCACGAATATTCCCTGATGAAAAGGCATTCGCTTTCATGGTGTCTGCGGCGGCTTTTTGTGCCTGGTAGGCCGTAAACAGGGTGCCGATAATTCCCGTTGCAGTAGCAAGGTGGCGAAATAGAGACATGGTGCTCCCCTCATTGATAAGGTCATAGACGATGCTGTGATATTTATTGACCCGATTCGGATGCGGTCAACGCCTTGATATATTGAAAATGCGGTAACGCGGTGATGAACTTCTCTTCGCTGATGATGTTGTTGATAGCCTCCTTTTTGACGAACGTGCTGATGGTCAGTGTGATATCGCTCAGGTGATGCATGTCAAACACCTGAATGATGTTGTTGATGGCAGCACACAGATACCAATCCCCGGCAAAATAAATCAGTTTGTAGGGCTCTGCGGCTGAGTGTTTCAGGCCTTCGTAAACAAAACGGATAATGCGGTTTTCCACAATGGCCTGAGTAATGACATAGAACCCGCCAAATAACGACGGCAACCGCTTGGGGGGCGCATTATAGACGATATAGGGCGAGTCCCGTTCTCTGTTGAGCAACACGGACAGCAGCTTTCTGTCCAGTGCGGGAAAGAACTGCTTCACGTCAGTAATGCTGGCAAACTGGATGATGTCCCTGTCGGTACGAAAGGGGCGTTGCGAGTCAGCCAGCCGATAGCAGCCCTCACGGTAATCCATATCCAGACCGACCAGACGCGTGTTGAAATCCCGGTCCAGTGTACGTAACGAGACATTGAACTCCCGTGCCAACGCAGCCACGGAGAGGGATTCGCCATTGAAGAGTCGACTGATGATGGAGGCCAACCGGTAGGCGAGCCTGTCATGGCGACGTTCCTGTGCGGACATAATCGATTCCCTGAGTGAAAGGTTCCCCTGTACGACCATACAGGGGCGCGAGTTATTGTTGTGCGAGGTGTTTCTGGCGCAGGTAGGCCACGATGATGCAGGCCGGTACGGTGACCCGATAAGCCGGGCCGGTGATATCGGCAATCAGCCAGGCGGAGCTGAGCGTCAAGCCGATGGGGCCAGCCAATACGGTCAACGCCCGTTGTGCGGCAAACAGAGCACCTATAGTGGCAATCCCACCCAGAGTATTGATGACACTGATGGCCGCCAATGTAGCCAATTCCAGCGCTGCGACTCCCGAGGTGCGAATGGCGGCTTGCAACGCCATCAACACCAGTTGAGGCGTTGGATTGGACAGGTTGAGTTGCATATCACGTGACAACTGCTGCAGCGCCTCTTCGGTCATTTCCGCCAGGCTTTTCTCCATCACTTTCAACAACATGTTCAGTTCAATCGTTTCAATGGAGCTCTCCTTGCTGAAGTTGACCTTGAGTTTTTTACACACATCCGTCAGTAACTCCCGGTAGAGCACACCTTTGTTGAGTCGGGTCAGTGTCGCCAGACTGTTGGCCCCAAAGGCCTGAAGTTCAGCCCCGATAGCCGTCCAATACTTCTGGTGGTCGGGGTAAAACAGGGTGTATTCCGGGGTGCTGGTCAAGCTTTCCGACCAGCGTTTTTTACCGTCTTTGGTGTCGTGGGTGAGCACAGAGACCAGTGCGCCCAGGTCGTCGTTGGAGCACTGCCCTAAAAATGTCAGGTCGGGGTCGATGCGGTAGGTCGCCATGGTATTTCTCCTGTGTTGGCCGTAGGTCGTGAACTGGCGACTACTGTAACGGAGGGGCCTGACAGGGTATGGCGGTCAAAATGGTGATTTTCCTGACACCGAGGTGCTGAATTGGACAGGATGTGACGTAGCAAGTAAGGAAAAACCGGCTCAGGCCTTGTGCAAAAAGGCGGCGCAGGCCAATGCCCCTGCTGACCGTACTGCCAGATAATCCAGACTGCCGCTGACGACGCCACTCAGCAGTGGCACAAGATGGCTCAGGTGAGCCGTGGGGAGGTGGGCAGCCAGCCGAGTGGCCAGGCCTGTAGCTGTTTTTTCAGTCGCCTGTTCAAGGGCGCGTGTTGACATCTGTTGGAACAGGCCGGTGGCATACGCCTGCAAGGCGTCTTTAGCGACGGTACCGCCGAGACAGAGATAAGCCAGATGGCGGGTACGCACGTCGTGAACATCATGCCCAGCCAGCAAAGCGATGGCAGCAATCAACCTGAACTGTAGCAACAGTGGCCCAACCAGACTGGCAGGTAGCGAGAAGGGGAGTGTCACCAGGCCCCCTACGCCGAGCATAAACCCACTGGTGGCCGCCTTGGCGGCTTCCCAGCGGACCAGACTCAGGGCAGCGCTTTGCGGGGGTGAGAAGGTATTGCGGTACTGCTCTGCCAACTGGTAGGCGGAACTGATACCTGGGCCACCTTGTAGAGCTTTGGCGTATAAAACCTCCAGCCAGCGGGATAACGGTGAAAGAGAGAGTGTCTCATCATGCATAGTACAACCTGCGTCATTGAGTGGAAAACACACGCCACGCTTAATGCTGTGGCGTAATTCCCTTCAGTGATATAGGTGTGAAAATAGATTGATTGGGCAACATGAACAAAAAACGACTAATTACAATTATCGAAGCAAGGATAATGGGCATGTATTTATGTTTAAAATGTCTATCGAGGACAGGATGCGAAATCATCATCAGTTAATGGAGGCTCGATGAAAGATATTCGCTATACCAAAGCCAGCTATCAATCGAGTTATAGCGTATTTTTGTTGAGTAAGTTTCATCTTGGTATATCTCACCATCAGCCTGACAAATTAATGGTGAGGTTACTATGCTGTTCTATTAAGGCACTGCGTGCATTTTCTCGCGACTTCTTGGTTTGTCTATTTTATATTTATCTAACAATGCGGCCCAATATCACCCAATTCAATTTATGAGTGAAAAATTGGCTTGACGTGAAATTCTTGTTGTCGTAAAAATACCGCCATGGATTTTATTTTTCCATTTTTAAATAAAAGTTGGTGCTGATACTCTGCATTAGTCTGATGCTGGAAAATAGGGCTTTTGTTGATGCCAGTAACTATGGTTAATGACGAGCACCTCACGACACGATGAAGTGTGAAAGGAACGTGAGATAAATAAACTGATATTGAATTGGATTTGTGTTTTTTTTCGTAAAAATAAACTTACTTCTAAAATTCAAATAATAAGGTTGAGAGAAATTACTAGGATATATTCCCGACCTTATGTAGTTATGGCCTGTTCTAGGCAGGATAATGTCTGCGTAAAATATGATGTTTAGGCGGTTTTATATCTCTTGGTGCGAAAAAATAGTCATCAATCACTTAAGGTAGGCTTTATGTATAAACCCCCAATCATTTACCAACCCCCACTTTCACCGTTAGTACAGTATCCTTTTCCCTTCGATGCATTGCCTCCATCACTACAAGAGGCTGTTCAGAATGTGGACGGAATAACGCAGGCCCCCATTGAGCTGATCATGAACTCTGTGTTCGGCGCTATGTCCCTGGCCTGCCAGAGCTTAATTGATATTTGCCCTCGTGAAGGCATGAATTTATCCAGTTCTTTGTATTTACTGACACTGGCAGAGTCTGGGGAGCGTAAGTCCAGTACTGATCGCTTGGTGATGCAACCATTCCATGAACACGAGTTAGTCGCCGCCGAGGCTTATACGGCTGCCCAAAAAACTCACGAAACAGAGTGGCTGGTTTGGAATGCAAAGCGATCTGCTATTCTGAGTGCCATCAAACGCCAGACTAAACGCAATGAATCGACTACAGAAGAGGAGGAACGTCTGCTGACACACAATGCCTCTGCGCCTCCCCCCCCGAAACTGCATAAAATGTTGTATGCCAATGTAACAATAGAAGCTTTGTTACAGGCGATGGAGGGACATGGACGTTCCGTTGGGCTTATGTCAGATGAAGGTGGCAACGTCCTCTCGCGTGGTGTGATGCAAGATCTCAGTTCATTAAATCTGCTCTGGGATAATGCTGACCTGTCAGTGGACCGTAAAACGACAGAGAGTATCCGTGTTATTGATGGGCGATTGGTTTTCTCCATCCTGCTGCAGGAGGCTGTTTTCCAACGTTTTCTGAAACGCCAAGGGGATATTCCTCGTGGCAGTGGTTTTTTTGCACGCTGTTTGCCTGTCCGAATCGATGCCTCAACATCGACGAAAGGAACACGGTTGCTTGATGACCGCTTATTACATCGTCAGGGGCTGGATCGTTTCCATGAAAGAATTCGTGAGCTATTGGTTCAGCAGCAAGAACAGCCACGTATTACACTGACTTTTTCTCATGAAGCTAAAATGTATTGGTATGAATACCATAATTATTTTGAAAAACACCTTGCACCTGGCGGTGCCTATTGTGAGATCAGTGACTTCGCATCCAAAATGTCCAATAATATTGCGCGTTTTGCAGGGCTTTTTCACTATTTTACTGGAGAGGAAGCTGAGATATCTGCCTCCATGGTAGAACGTGCTTTTTACATATGCCAGTGGTATGCCCATCAAGCATGCCGTATTTTTTCCTCTCCTCATGAGTTCCATTTTGTAAAACTCATTGCTGACGCGTCATCGCTGCAAAAATGGTTGTTGGCGTACAGCTATAAGAAAAACACTACAACCATTGCGAAGAATGAAATATTGCAATTAGGACCCAGCTCTGTTCGAAACAAAGAGTCGCTTGAAGGTGCTTTGTCATATCTGGGCAGGCAAGGGTGTATCACCTCTACCCAAAGTAAGACGGGTAAGATATTCATTCACTTGACTGAAAAAATTTATTTTTCAACGTAATATCAAAGTAGTAAACGAGTTTTACACAACGCCTCTCCAAGACTGATTCTGGGGAGGCTTTTTTGTGATCACACTGGCTTTGTTGAATAAATCAGAATTAGCTGGCAGGCGTGGCTCACGCTGGCACACCTGTTATACGATCCGGATGTTGTGCGGCATACCTAACAACGTCATCCGGTTTAGCGCTTTAACCTTCGCCATCGCTTCACCCACCTGCGTATCATAGTCCCGCAAGCTCAGATGGCCACCCAGCAAGGTTTTGCTACGGAACACCGTTTCTGCCACTGAACGATGGTGATAGCCCGCTTTCTTTTTCCAGACATCATTGCTGCCTCTCAGAGGCTGATTCGCTATCGCATGGTAACGCTCATGGCAGTAGCGCGTGTCATAAGCGCCATCTATAGAGGCTTCCCTGATTTTCCTTTAGGTCTGGTTGATCAGCCCTGGCAATGCCTGCGCATCTGTCGTGCCGCTGAGCAATAAATCGGCACAGATAATCTCGTGCGTCGCACTGTCTGCTGCCAGATGAAGCTTGCGCACTCCTTCGTCTGTTAGCCCCATGCTGATTGACCTTCCATTCACCTTCGCCAAAGACCTTCAGGCCGGTAGCGTCGATGACCAGATGCGAGATTTCACCACGGGTTGGCATTTTTATGGTGATGTTAACGCTCCTCACCCGTTTGCTGACCAGAGTAGTCGGGGCAGCACAGCGGCAGGTTGAGCACGCGCTTCATCATCAGGATCGTGGTAATGGCCATATCGGTGTAGTGAGGCGGTCGACCACAACCTTCAGGTTGTGCATTCTCAGTCCATGCAGCAATGGCTGACTCATCAAGCCAGACTGTCAGCGAACCGCGCTGTCTGAGCGACTTGTTGTAGGTTGGTCAGTTGGTGATTTTAAACTTTTGCTTTGCCATGGAGATCCGATACTGAAACGACTGTAGCGATCAGATCCGCCAATCTTCTGAAAGTTTTATTTATTCAACAAAGCCGATAACACTCTGGGTTATCTGGGCATTAGGCTTCAAAAAACGTGCCTGAGAGGACCCTGCTACAGGTGCTATTCCGCTACGAATAGCTGAATAGCACCTGTAGCAAGGGGTATTGGAATAGTTAATTTGAATATATCAACGTGAATGACTTTGGGTTTTATGGAATGTCAAGACCTTTAGCACCTCTTCCTTCGTGTAAAAAATTACAGAAGAAGGGGTGCTAAATGAGTGTTTTTGATTTCCGTAATGCGCTAAATTTTCTGCAACACAGGCGAGGGACAGCCTTTGTTGGTTGGCATTCTGATAAGTCGGATCCTTTACCAGGATGCTATCAAGTTGAACAAACAGGGCTGACCTGACATGTTCACTCAGCCTTGTTCTGGAGGTTGATGTTATGCAGCGTATTATTCGTAAGGCCGAACTTGCCAAAATGCTTGCGGTGTCAAAATCGACGATAGACAACCGCAAGAATGAGAAGTCGGAGCATTACGATCCCACATTCCCACTACCGTTTCCTTTGGGGCCTAACCCGAATGGAAGTAAGGGTTGGGATCTGGAAGAGATCAATACCTGGATTGATGGCCGTAAAAAACAACGTGATGGTGCGGTGAAATGTGACCAGCGTGATCACTAACTTGCTATAACCAGGCTGCGGTAGGGTCTGCATCTATAGCTATCAACGGGAAATAAAGTACAGGCTATAGCTTATATTTGAAGTCAGTAGATTATTGTAGTTTTTTATATATCAGTAATATCAATAGTAGTGTCATGAAGTAATGCTAATAAAGCAGGTAATCAATTAATATCTGTCACTGTTAACATTATGACTGCATATATTCACTTGCAAGGTGGTATCAGCGTTACTAGTAATAGCGTTGGCTGGGTAATATTTTCTGTAGTAGCTGATAAAAAACTGACTGTGCTTTATTTCATAGTATAAATTTATTTAGGAGCATGCTCTCCTGTGGGCTGGTTATGCCTGCAGGAGAGCCATGAGATATTATGCAGAAATTCTTAAAGAGTAACTTGCCTATACCTGAAACGTCAGCAACGTCATTGGTTAACAAATCGGATTTATTATTTCACGATGAGACGTTTGGTACATACGATTACAATACGTTATCTGCACTTAGAGATAATGATGAACTGGATGCTCTCATCGAACAAGTTAAATGTGTTCTGAAGTTAGCTGAAAGTACGGCTTATATTCCTATAACACGGAACGCCTTTCCCCGTATAGCTGGAGTAGGCGAGTCGTTATTGAAGGCATTGGAGTTTCATCAGTGGCAATCGTTAACTTACATAAATCGTACTTTGCATCAGACAGTCTTGGTGTTCATCCGGTTGGCCAACTGTTTGTTGGCTGATGAGTCATTTCACCCTTCCTCGGTCTTGGCAGGGACAGAACCTCTTTCGGCTGAAATCCTGAATCTGTTCTTGGCTGATCTTCGTGCTGCAGTGCGGACTCCACAACACCGTAAGGCACTGGCTAAGTTTGAACGTGCAAGTGTGAAGAATACCCGTAGTGCCGAGCGCTACATTACACGGTTGTTTGAGCGCTATAGTCGCTTACTGGTGGTGCGCGTTGACCTTTCATACGGTGAAGATGCAAAACGAACGATTACTGCCCAACAGGCGTGTGATGACCGTGAACGACTCTTTCGTAATGCCAAAGCCAATCGACTTTTTCAATACCTAGTAGGGTACGCCTGGAAGCTCGAGCTTGGTAATGAGAAGCGTTATCACTATCACATGTTCTTTTTCTTCGATGGTGCTCTGGTACGGCAAGACGTGACGTTGGCTGAGTTGATCGGTGAGTACTGGAAACACCAAATCACAGAGGGGCGTGGGTGTTATTTCAACTGTAATGCCCATAAAGAGCGATATACCGAGTTAGGCATAGGGATGGTTTCCTGGAACGATTCTCGCATGCAGCAAGGGTTATTACGCGGAGTGCGTTACCTGACCAAAGTGGATGAATGGATTCGCTTGGCTCTACCTGAGAATGGGCGCTCGTTTGGCAAGGGGGAGTTACCTCCTTTGGCAGACACGCCGCGTGGCCGTCCCCGTCAGTCTGTTAACAGCAATCTGACCTTTTAATTTAATCAAGGAATTAACTGTGAATATCAATAAATTATTGCCTATATCAATGCTGAGTCAGTATGAGTTACATCTTACGTTGTCAACTAGCTACACAGATGAACATGCGGCTAAATGTACTCGACTAATCACAGGCGATCATGAACGCCTAAGTGAACTTCATCAGGTGTTGAGAAAGTTGGAGTCAACCCTGGCGTCAAAACCCTATACTGGAGATGATTTGTATTCCCTATATATACGTTTATTACCTGCGTTGCCCGCAGCCTTTGATCATCGGATGCTCCATCCTGATTTACGGCTGCTTGCTGCGGTAGGACAGCAGGCTGAGCAATACAAGCCGATATCCACCGATCTCAAAGATACCGCAACGTTCCAGTTTATCGTCGGGCTTGTTGAAGGTCGCTGCTCTGCATCTCATCAACAAGTGGTGGCCGACTGGGAGCGTGAAAGCACGAAAAATCGACTGGCGGCATTTCAGGCATTGGAGCAAATCTGCCGTCATTCTCCGTCCTTTGTATCGGTTGGTATAGAACTGACGTATGTACAGCCTAATATCTCACTTAAACGGATCACAGAGGATTGCCAGCAACTGTTAGATGGTATGCGAGCAATTCCTGGGTTAGAGCACTGTGTAGGTGCAATGTGGCAACTAGGATATGCTCGGTTGAAAGGCTATTACCTGCAAATGATATTCTTCTGTTCTGCTGGGCAGGCGGGTACAGGGCCTGTATTGGCGCAATGCCTCGGTGAGCATTGGCAGCAGACGGTGACGAAGGGGGATGGACGCTATTTTATCGATACACGTGAACGAACCGTGTATGAGTATCCTGGTTGTCTGTATGTGACAGAGAATGACAAGGCTATGCTTGAACAGGTGGAGTTGATGCTGAAGTTTGTGACCGAAGCAGACCTTTATGCTCCAATGGTTCTGCCAAAAGCACAGCCCACATTCGGTATTGTTTCATTATATGCTGATGTAGTCTAACCGCTGTAACGAAGCAACGCTCATTGACGGCATGACTAAAGGGTGTTGAACGTCATAAGTGCCGAATTACCGACTTGTATACGTATACAAGTCGGTCTAAGCGTCAATATGACCAATGATTACAGATTTATCATTGAGTTGCGTATTTTTACGATGCTAGTATGTTGAGACAGCGTGAAAAGCTCTTGGTGATAAGGTGCATCTTGCATTAGTAGAGATAGAAACGCACCTCATTCAAAATCACTAAGTCATTGGCATTATCGTGTAACAACACGAGCGAAAGCTGCCTTGATGATTTCATCTTTGCAGGACCACTTAAGTACGGTATTGCTGAGATTTGTGGGAGCCAGGGGAGATCTCGTATCTTTATTAAATTGAAGTAGTTCGTCGAGAATATCGTTGACAGCCATGTTTTTTGATGACCAGCCCTGCTCTGGCTTTTTTTCATCCAACAGTTCAACAAGTTTGTGTTTGATTGGGTGTAAGCGTAGAGCCTTTGTCTTACCAGCTATACTTTTGGGGGATGACAGTGAGTCTTCATGTTCCTGCGTAGCAAGACTGACCGGGTATCGTTCCTGACAAATCCCGCTGATTACCCCTAGATAATATAAGGCGTCAACCAAGGCAGACCATGCCTTGTCAATATTATTGTTTTCATAGTTGAATTTTGCGCTCAGATAAAAACCCAAGATGCAAGGGAAGTAATTATGAAATTTTTGCCCTAGCGTTGCCTCAAAACTGTAATCAGCAAAAATAGATGTCGTGATGTTTTTGCCGTTGTCAGACTGTTTAATGATTTCTTCTAACAGTGCCTCGTAGCGCTCGGTATCAGCCGGGCTTGGTGTAACGAATCTTTTGTTGTAAAAATAAGCCATAGTTTTGCAAAACTGGTCGAGTAAAAAATTGCACTGCTCTTCAAACGTAGAACCATCAGATATCATGTTCATTTGTATTATCTTCGAGATCTATAAGGCTGGTTTTATTAGCTATGGATTACCTTGGTATATATGGTAATGCAATCTACTTATACAGTGAACGTGAGTAATATCACCAAATTTGATGATAAATCGGTTCACTGTCCTCTGAGCACCCACAGTAATATACTGGACTGCGTGAGCGATACTACCGACCAGAGTAATGCCCAATCTATGAACAGATGCATTGCATTCACCATGGTAATAACCGTTGCAAACCAGCGCTCCTGTGGATAGTATTCACACAAAATTACATAAGTAAATATTAAGCGTTTTCCAACAAGGATTGTTTGATGTCATCCCCCCGTTTTATCCGTCGGGCGTGTTATTTCCGCACCTGCGTTGTTGCTGTGCCTGCGTTTCTGATTTCCCCGTTAGCGTTTGCTGCGACAGGCAGTGAGCAACTGATACTGCAACAGCAACGTCAGCGCGCGCTGGAACAACAGTTGTTGCCGTCGACGCCCGATGTGCGTCTGTTACCCCCAGCCTCCCGCCTGGGAAGCCTGATGTTCCCGCAGGAAAAACCCTGCTTCAACATCGATCGCGTGGAACTGAGTGGTCAGGAAGCTTTGCCGCGCTGGTTACCGTTACAACGCATCGCCAATCAGGCGCAGGGCCAGTGTCTGGGGGGCAAGGGCATCAACCTGCTGATGAGCACGATGCAGAACCGCCTGGTGGACCACGGTTACATCACCACGCGCGTCCTAGCCCCGCAGCAGGACTTAAAAAGCGGCACGTTGAAGCTCAATATCCTGCCTGGTTTTATCCGTCAGGTGAAACTGACGCCGGACAGCGGGAGCCATGTCACGCTGTTCAATGCGTTCCCGCCACGAGCTGGTCAATTATTGGATTTACGTGCTGTCGAGCAAGGCCTGGAGAACCTGCAACGCCTGCCGACTGTACAGGCCAATATGGAAATCGTTCCCGCTGAAAAGCCCGGTGAAAGCGATATTCAGCTCAACTGGCAGCAGGCTAAAATCTGGCGACTGGGTGCCTCGCTGGATGATTCCGGTACGAAAGACACCGGGCGCTATCAAGGTGGATTGACCCTGTCACTGGATAACCCGCTGTCTCTGAGCGACCTCTTCTACATTTCCGGTACCCGGGCGCTGCAACCCGGTAATGACAAGGGCAGCAAAAACCTCACCGCCCACTACTCGGTGCCGTTCCGTTACGCCATGCTGTCGGTGACCGCCAGCGATTATGACTATCACCAGACCGTGGCCGGGCTGAATAGCGATTTTCGCTACAGCGGTGACAGCCAGAACCTGACGGTACAACTGAGCCGCGTCCTGCACCGCAGCGGCAGCCAGAAGACCACCTTCACCTATGACATCCTGACGCGTGGCTCGAAGAACTACATCAATGACACTGAGATAGAGGTGAATCGCCGCCGTACCGCCGCCTGGCGCGTGGGGCTGCAACACCGTCACTTTATCCAGCAGGCCACATTGGACGCCGGTATTACCTACCAGCGCGGCACCCGCTGGTTCGGGGCGCTGCCCGCACCGGAAGAGTTTTACGGCGAAGCCACTGCGCTCAGCAAGATCATTCAGTTTTCCAGCCAGTTGAATGTGCCATTTGCACTGGGCAAACAGACATTCCGCTACAACGTGCAGTACCAGCGCCAGATGAGTAACACCCCACTGACGCCGCAGGACCAGTTTGCCATCGGAGGCCGTTTTACAGTGCGTGGCTTTGACGGAGAGCGCACGCTGAACGCCAATGCGGGCTGGACAGTACGCAATGAACTGGCCTGGACCACGTCAGTGCCGAACCAGGAACTGTATCTGGGGGCTGACTACGGTCACGTCAGCGGTCGTGGAAGTGACGGTCTGACAGGAACCAATCTGGCCGGTAGTGTGCTCGGTGTGCGCGGCAGCGCCTTCAAGACGCGTTATGACCTGTTTGCCGGAGTCCCCCTCTCTAAACCCGACGGTTTCAAGACCAACCCGGTGACACTGGGTTTTACATTGAACTGGGATTTTTGAGGGAAGGACGATGCAGATAGGTGCTTATGACGTCCATGCCCCACTGATATTGGGCGGGGATCGCAGCGAAGCGGAAGTCCTGGGGGCATCCGTCTGGCTGTGGATGCACTCGCCCCAGCACCAGGATCTGCCGCTGCATGCGCTGCCCACAGTACTGCTGCCGATCATCAAACACCAGCACTACATGCTGGTCAGCAAAGGGACGCAGCCGCTGTTTTTCCTCAGTTGGATGTGGCTGAACGCTGAGGCGGAAGTGCGTTATCTCACGCAACCGGCCATCCTGGTGCAGGAAGCCGACTGGGCCTGCGGCTACAGGCTGTGGATACGCGACTGGATCGCCCCGTTTGGCGACGTTCGGGCTATGCGCCACCTGGTGACCCATGCGCTGTTTCCTGACCGTTGTTTCCGTTCCCTCTACCACCGTGGCACTGAAAAAGGCCAGCGTGTGATGAATTTCAAGGGTGACCAGATCAGTCACGCGCAGGCTCGCGCCTGGCGTGCGGCCCACCCCTTATCTGTTTCTCTTCCCGAATACCCGCAAGACCGCTCAAGGATGTTGCCGTGAACAAGAATTTATACCGTATCGTCTTCAATACCGCCCGTGGCATGCTGATGGTGGTGCCCGATATCGCCGGGGCTGGCCGTGCGGGGGCTGCGTCGTCGCCGTCCGGCACCGGTCACACCCTCAGCCAGATGATAGGTAAAGTTCATGGTGTGAGTTTCGCCCTGCTGCTGGCCCTCGGGGCCATCCAGCCGGTGCAGGCAGGGGTGGTGGCCGATGGCAGCGCGCCGGGCAACCAGCAGCCGACCATCATCAGCAGTGCCAACGGCACGCCACAGGTCAATATCCAGACGCCAAGTGCAGAGGGCGTTTCGCGCAACGTCTACAGCCAGTTCGACGTCGATAACAAAGGGGTGGTGCTCAACAACAGCCACCTCAACACCCAGACCCAGATCGCCGGGATGGTGACCGCCAACCCGTGGCTGGCAAAAGGTGAAGCCAAAGTCATTCTCAATGAGGTCAATGCCAGTAACCCCAGCCAGTTGAACGGCTTTATCGAAGTGGCCGGGCAGAAGGCGCAGGTGGTGATTGCCAACCCGGCAGGTATCACCTGCAGCGGCTGTGGCTTTATCAACGCCAACCGCGCCACGCTCACCACCGGCCAGGCACAAATGACCAACGGCCAACTGACCGGTTACAACGTCGAGCGCGGCGAGATTGTGGTGCAGGGCGGCGGGCTGGACAGCAGCTTGCAGGACCATACCGACCTGATCGCTCGTTCCATAAAAATCAACGCGGGTGTCTGGGCCAATGACCTCAACGTCACTACCGGACGCAACCAGGTGGATGCAACTCACCAGACAGTGAATACAAAAACTGCCGATGGCAGCCCCCGTCCCTTTGTCGCGGTGGATGTGTCCCAACTGGGCGGTATGTACGCCAATAAAATCCGCCTGCTGGGCACCGAAGCTGGGGTGGGCGTGCACAATGCCGGGGCGCTTAATGCGATTGCCGGTGATGTAGTGGTTAATGCCGATGGCACGCTCACCAACAGCGGGGCCATTACCGCCACGCAGAATCTGCAACTGACTACCTCGGGCAGCGTGGATAACAGTGGCAAGCTGTATGCCGGAGGCAATACCCAGGTTCAGACGGCAGGGGCACTGACCCACAGCGGCATTCTGGCCGCACAGGGTAACACCACCCTCACCGCAGCCAGTATCAACAGTACCTCACAGGGTGTGTTGGCGGCAGGTATGGCCAGCGATGGCAAGCTGGGCGCGAGTGGCAATCTGACCCTCAACAGCCACGGGCAACTCAACGCCAACGGCCAGAACTCGGCGGCGGGGCAACTTTCCGCCAACGGTACGGCGCTGGATTTCAGCGGCAGCCAGACCTATGGCGACAATATCGATTTGCAGGCTACGGTGGGGGATATCCGCACCGCCGGGGCCAATCTGGCGGCAACGCAAACACTCTCTGCGCGTACCAGCGGGATGCTGAATAACGACGGCGGTAAACTCAGTGCCGACCAGCTCTCGCTGACCGCCAAGGCGCTGTCCAACCAGCAGGGCAACGTGCAGCAGCTCGGCCAGCAGGATTTAACCCTGTCGCACACGACCAGCATTAACAACCGTGCGGGGACGATTGCCAGCAACGGTAAAAACCTGACGCTCAAGACCGCCAACCTCAACAACCAGCAGGGCACCATCGTGCATGCCGGTGACGGTGCGCTGACCATTCAGGCCGCACAGATAAACGGCGACAACGGCGCGGTGGTGTCCAACGGTAGCCTGGCACTGACGGGTACCCAACTGCAACTGGACAATACCACGACCCAGGCTGGAAGCATCACCCTCAACGCCGGTAGCCTGTCGCACCGGGGCGGGCAGATGACCCAGACCGGCAGCGGCACGTTGAACCTCAACGTCACCGATCTGTTCGATAATCTGGAAGGTTCTGTGTTCTCCAACGGCGCGTTGTCGCTGACCGCTGGAACACTCAATAACCAGCAAGGTCAGCTGATTGCTGCCGATAAGCACGATGTAACGCTGACCCTCGACGGTGCGCTGAACAACCGGGACGGCCTGATTGCCGCCGATGGTCGTTTGACCTCGCTCAGCGGCGCGGTGGATAACACCGGCGGGTTGATGCAGGCCGGTTCCACCCTGAGCCTCGACAGTCGCGGTGCCGAGGTGCTGAACCGCAACAGCGGCGCACAAGGTGGACTGGTCAGCGCTGGCGATATGCAGCTTGCGACCGGCAACCTCGACAACCGTAACGGCCAGATTGCGGCTAATACGCTGAATGCCCAGACTGGCAATATCAACAATGCCGCAGGCAAGATTCTGGCCGATAACGGATTGACGCTCGGCAGCGGCGCCCTCAACAACCAGGCGGGCAACCTCCAGTCCGGCGCGGCACTGACGTTGAACACCCACGGCCAGACCATCGATAACTCGGCAGGCGGGTTGATCGGCGCAACCGGTGCGCTGTCGCTCGCCAGCGGTGCGCTCGATAACCGCCAGGGTAAGCTGGTGGGCGGTGGCGATACGCAGTTGCACACTGGGTTACTGGATAACCGGGGCGGTCAACTGGCTTCTCTCAGCACTCTGTCGCTGTTCAACACCGGGCTGCTCAACGATGACGGCGGTTTGCTGCAAAGCGCTGCCGACCTGCTGATTGACACCCAGGGCGGAACACTCAGCAACACCCGCAGCGGTGACCAGGGCGGCATTACCAGCCAGGGTTCGCTGACGCTTAAAACTGGCACTCTGGATAACCAGCAGGGTGTGTTGATCAGCAACCAGCAACTGACCCTGACCTCCGGGGCAGTCAATAATCAGCAGGGCCAGATCGCCGCACTGGGCAGTATCAATGCGCTGACGCAGGCGCTGAATAACGCTTGGGGCACCTTGCAGTCCGGTCAGGATGTGCAGTGGAATACTCAGGGTTATGCACTCGATAACCAGAACGGCACCCTGAGTGCACAGGGGGATCTGTTGCTGACCACCGCTGAGGTGAATAACCAGCAGGGGCTGCTGGCCTCCGGCGGAGCGATGTCACTCAATACCGCTGCGTTCGACAACAGCCAGCAAGGCAACCTGTTCAGCAAAGGCACATTGGATCTCAGCGCCAGCCACATCAACAACCAGCAAGGCCAGATCCAGGCGCTGGGCAATATGGCGCTTAACGCGGCTCAATCGGTGATCGACAACGGGGCTGGGCTGATCCAGGGCGCGTTGAACGTGACGCTCAATGCCGCGACCATTCTCAACCAGAACACCCTCGACGCACAGCATGGCATCCAGGGCGGCAGCCTGACGCTGAATGCGCAGGATGTCGATAACAGTCTGGGTGCACTGCGCGTGGATGATGTGCTGACGCTCAACCTGAGCGGTAGCCTGAACAACACCTCGGGGCTGTTGAGCGCACAGAACAGCCTGCACACCCAGGCCCAACAGGTCACCAATAGCGCCGGTGCCATGGAAGCGGGTCAGCAACTCACGTTGAACAGCGGTTCCCTGACCGGCGACGGCTCGCTGTTGTCGCTGGGCGATATGTCGCTCACGCTGGCGCAGGATTTCTTCAATACCGGGTCAGTCCAGGCGGGCCATGACCTGAGCTTGACCACCCAGGGCAATCTGACCAACCAGTCACTGATCCAAGCGGGCAACCAGTTGGATCTGACGGCCACTAACCTGTTCAACAGTGCCACTGCGGAAATCAGCGCGGGCACTACGCAACTCACCGCCACCCAGACCATGACCAACTATGGCCTGATTGACGGTTTCTATACCCGCCTCAACGGCACCACTGTCAACAATATCGGCAGTGGCCGGATTTACGGCGATGCGCTAGCTATCCAGGCGGGAACACTGAACAACCTGGCAGAAAACGGCCAGGCGGCGACGATTGCGGCCCGCCAGCGGTTGGATCTGGGTGTCGGCACCCTCAACAACTACGACCATGCGCTGATTTACAGCGATGGCTTTATGGCGATTGGCGGGGCGCTGGATGGCAACTTCCAGGCCATCGGCCAGGGCGGGGTACTGAATAATCACAGCTCCACCCTTGAGTCCGCCGGGGATATGGCGCTCAATATCGGGCAAATCAACAACGTCAACGACCACTTCTCGCTGGAAAACGTACTGGTTTCCCAGGAGCAGATCTCCGAATACGAAGTGGCGCGTCTGAATAACGGCGTGCGTTACAACGATAAGGATTACACCATCTACATCTACCAGGACGAAGTGAACGTTCTGTGTATTGAAGGGGTGATCTGCCATACCACCGACGGCGACCGTTTTACCCACTACGACTACACCCGCACCATCACCGAAGATCGCGTGAAAGAGTCTGACCCGGCCAAAATCATTGCTGGGGGTAATCTCAGCATCAATGCGGGCAGTGTGCTCAATGACAAGAGCCAGATCATTGCCGGTGGCGCACTGGCGCTCCAGGCCGGATCGCTGGATAACGTCGAGGTGGAAGCCAACCGTCAGATCAACGATGTGGGCACGGCGACTTACTATTCCCGTCACCAGCAGAAGGGCGGTGACTCGTCCAATGTTGATGTCACCGACTACAAGCCGCCAACGGTGATCCAGGCCATCACCCTGAAACCGAGCACGCTGGCGGAATACACCCAGGGCCAGGGCAGCAGTCTGGTGATTGATGCGCAGCAAAAAGCGGAGATTAATGGTGATATTCAGGGTACCGCAGGCATTAACGCCACGCCGATTGCCGGGCCGGGTGCAGGCAACCTGCTGCCGGTGGTGCCGGGGGCGATCACCCTGCCTGCGGGCAAAACCTTCGAGGTGAGCCTGGGGGAGTCGGGCAAGGTGGTACGCATCGTTGGGCCGAATACCCAACTGCCGGATAACAGCCTGTTCCAGGTGCGCCCGGACAGCAGTCCGTATCTGGTGGAAACCGATCCACGCTTCACCAACCAGAAGCAGTGGCTGGGCTCGGATTACATGATGCAGGCCTTTACCACCGATCCGAACAACGTGCTGAAACGCCTGGGGGATGGCTACTACGAGCAGCGGCTGATCCGCGAGCAGGTGATTGCCCTATCCGGTAACCGTTACCTCGACGGCTTTACCAACGACGAAGATCAGTTCAAGGCGTTGATGAACAACGGGGTGGAGTTTGGTAAAAAATATAACCTCACTCTGGGTGTGGCGCTTACCGCCGAACAGATGGCATTGCTGACGGGCGATATCGTCTGGATGGTGGCACAGACCGTGACGCTGCCGGACGGCAGCACCCAGCAGGTGCTGGTGCCGCAGGTGTATGCCACCGTCAAGGCGGGTGATTTGGACGGTAGCGGTGCACTGTTGGCCGGGAAAAATGTCGGCCTGAACCTGGGTGGCGATTTGACCAACAGCGGGCGCATTAACGGCCAGCAGAGCACGCAGATCCTGGCGGAGAACATCAACAACCTGGGCGGGCTGATCCAGGGTAACGATGTGGCGCTGAAAGCGCGCACCGATATCAATAACGTCGGCGGCGTGATCGCCGGGCAACAGAGCCTGGTGGCAACTGCCGGGCGGGATATCAACGCCATTACCACCACCCGCAGCGCCGAGAGCGCCGGTGGCGATTTTGTGCGTAACACGCTGGATCGCGTCGCCGGGCTGTATGTGCAGCAACCGGATGGCACGCTAGCGTTGCAGGCCGGGCGCGATGTGAATCTGACGGCGGCGCAGGTGGTCAACAGCGGCGAAGGCGGCACCACCGCCATCACGGCGGGGCGCGACCTGAACCTCAATACGGTGACCACCGGCAGCACGGACAACCTCAACTGGGGCGACAACTGGCAGCACCATTCCAGCAGCCAGCAGGTCGGCAGCGAAGTGGTCGGTGCCGGTAACGTCCAACTGGGTGCCGGACATAATGTGAATATTACCGCTGGCAACGTCTCTGCCGGTGACAAGCTCAGTGTGGCGGCGGGTAACGATATCAATATTCAGCACGGTATCGACAGCACCACACTGGACCAGCATTACAAGGCCACCGGCAGCAGCGGCATGCTCTCGAAAACTACCACCGAGTCGCGGGACACGATCAGCCAGCAGACCGTCAATGGCAGCCAGTTGAGCGGCGACACGGTGAGCATGCAGGCCGGACGTGATTTGACCGTCACAGGCAGCAGCGTGGCCGCCACACAAGATGTAAATTTGACCGCCGGTAACAATCTGAACCTGCAAGCCGCCACCGAGCAGCGCGATGAAACCCATATGCTGCGGGAGAAGAAAAGTGGCCTGTCCGGTACCGGCGGTATCGGCTTTAGCTATGGCACCAACGACACCAAAACCACCGATGACGGCAAATCCCGGACCAGCGTCGGCAGCACCGTGGGCAGCACCCAGGGGAATGTCACGTTGAACGCGGGTAATAGCCTGACGGTACAGGGTTCTGACGTGCTGGCCGGAAAAGATATCAACCTGACCGGCAAGGAAGTGAATGTTCTTGCCGCAGAAAACCAGAGCACCCAGAAGCATGTGGTGGAGCAGAAACAGAGCGGCCTGACGCTGGCGCTGTCCGGTACGGTGGGGAGTGCGGTGAGTTCAGCGGTATCGAGCGCCAATGACGCCAGCAAGGAAAGCAGTGGCCGTCTTGCTGCCTTGCAGGGCATGAAAGCAGCACTCAGTGGGGTACAGGCTGCCCAGGCCAACGAACTGAACAATGCCGGGGATGAAAAAACCAGCCTGGTAGGGCTGAATCTTTCCTACGGTAGCCAGTCGTCGAAATCCGAGCAGACGACCAATCAATCGCAGAGCCAGGGCAGCACCCTGACCGCAGGCAACAACCTGAACATCCGTTCGACCGGCACCGATATCAACGTTCAGGGCAGCCAGTTGCAGGCCGGGAAGGACATCAATCTCAATGCCGCGCGGGACGTCAATCTGCTCTCAGCGCAGAACACCCAGACCGTGGATGGCAAGAACGAAAGCCACGGCGGCTCTGTCGGCGTGGGCGTGAACTTCGGCCAGGGCAAGAACGGCCTGACTCTGAACGCCAGCGCCAACAAAGGTAGCGGTTCTGAGAGCGGCAATATGCTGACGCACACCGAAACCACGTTGAACGCCGGTAATAATCTCAATATCACCAGCGGGCGCGACACCACCTTGACCGGGGCACAGGTGAGCGGCGAGAAGGTGACGATGGATGTGGGGCGCAACCTGACGCTCACCAGTGAGCGCGACAGCGACAACTACGACTCGAAGCAGCAGAACGTCAGCGCGGGTGGCAGCGTCGGGTTCGGCTCTGCCAGTGGTTCGGTCAACCTGAGCCGCGACAAGATGCACTCGACCTACGACAGTGTGCAGGAGCAGACCGGGGTCTTCGCCGGAAAAGGTGGCTTTGATATCACCGTAGGTGAGCATACCCAGCTCAACGGGGCGGTTATCGGTTCTACCGCCACGGCGGATAAGAACAAGCTCGATACCGGCACCCTGGGCTTCAGCAATATTGAGAACCAAGCCGAGTATGATGTTGAGCACCAGAGCGTGGGTATCAGCAGCGGTGGCCCTATCGGCGGGCAGTTCGCCGGGAATATGGCCAACGGTCTGTTGACCGGGGTAAATGGCAGCGGCAGCGCCAGTTCAACGACCCAATCGGCGGTGAGTGAAGGCACGATTACCGTCCGTGACCAGGCCAACCAGAAGCAAGACGTGGCAGGCCTGAGCCGAGATGTTGAGAACGCCAATCCGGGTCTGGACAAAATCTTTGACAAGGAAAAAGAGCAGAACCGGCTGAAGGAAGCGCAGCTTATTGGGGAAATCGGCAGCCAGGCGGCAGATATTGCCCGTACGCAGGGGGATATCAACGGGCTGAAAGCGGCGAAAGAGAAGTACCCGGATAAGACAGTTGAGCAACTGCGTGAAACCCAAGCCTATAAAGATGCCATGAAGCAATATGGCACCGGTAGCTCACTGCAGCAGGGTATTCAGGCGGCAACAGCAGCCATACAGGGGCTGGCAGGCGGTGATATGGCGAAAGCCTTGGCGGGTGCCAGTGCGCCGTATCTGGCAGAAGTGATCCACAAGCTGACCCTTGACCCCACCAGAGAAGGGGGTGTCAACACGGAAGCCAACCTGATGGCGCACGCGGTGCTGGGTGCAGTGACTGCGGCAGTGAATGGCAACAGTGCGTTGGCAGGAGCCAGTGGTGCGGTAATGGGGGAGTTTATCGCCCAGCAGATGTACCCCGGTATCAGTCGTGACGATCTGACGGAAGAACAGCGTCAGACCATCAGTGCGCTGGGAACCTTGGCTGCAGGGCTGGTTGGTGGCGTGGTGGGTGATAGCAGTGCTAATGCTGTTGCAGGGGCACAGGCTGGGAAGAACGCTCTTGAGAATAACGCGTTGAGTGTGCAGGAAAACCAGGACCGAGCCAAAGAAATGACTCAGTGTCAGGGAACTGAAGCTTGCGGCGCTGTAGTTGAGAAATATAAGAAGATTAACGCCGAACAGCATGAAAGTGTTGTGAACTGTACCGGTGCTCAAGACTGTGTTGATAAGGCTAATGAAGTTGGCAAGTTACAGGCAGATTACGCTAATCGTACCAACGAGTTGATGGAAAAAGCGCGAGCTAATGGTGGGTTAAGCCCGGAAGAACAGAACGAATTATCTATTCTTCAGGTAACTACTATCCAGTTGGAAGCAGACAGAAATGCTGCGATCCATAATGCGCTGATGTCTGGTGATTCCGATGAAGCAAAACAGCTTGCTATAAACTCACTGGCTCAGGTGGCCGGGACAAGCGCTGCAGGAGTTGCGGCTGGGATTGGTAAAGGAAATAGTGGCAGCAAAGGAAGTGCGATGCCTGTACCTACCCCAACTACAGCAACTAATGGCTTGATTTATCAATCAAATGGGAAGCATACTCCTGGTCAAACTGGATATAACAGAAATGCCGGAACTGAACCTGCAAACTCTATTCAATTATTTGGTAATTCTATACCGTATGGGAAAAAAATGTACGCACTGGATGAGCAAGGTAATGTTCATCAATTTACAAATACAAATGATGGCTCATGGCATTGGTCAGGAAGTACTGGGGATGCATCAGTTCCATTGAAAAAAAGTGATATACCAAACGCTGTTAAAAAAGAGTTTGGGTTACCTGGAAAATGGAGGTAAGTATGATATTTGGCGATCCGTACCGTTTTGCTATCTGGGTAGAATGCATACCTCAGTGGAGTGAATCTTACAAGAATGGTTTTTTTTACTTTTTTGTAAATGGAAATATGTATCCAAATGACATCCGAACAGCAACGTTAGATGTTGATTTTAATGATGTCATTGATGACGCAAATGCTCTTATTGCTCTGCCGTGCAATGATGAGATTTTCAATGCATCAACAAATGATGCTTTTAATACCTTATTTAAACTGGCATATCCAGAATCGACTCAGGATGATGAGTATCCTGAGCAAGTGCTTGATTTCCTTGCGTCCACTACGATCATTAACGAATCTGGTGCATATTTTTTTGCCATTTCAAATAAAAATTCAGTAAGGGTTATAGGTGGGAAAATATCGAAATTAGTTGATGGCGGCGATAGAAATATTTGGGAGAATATAGAGCGCCCACTTATTGAAGATATAATTATCCCAAAAAATGAGATAGACGAAATAATTTCAAAGCTGAAAGAGTATTCAGCGTCTTTATTTTAGTTGTCGTATAATGATCCCCGGTCATTTAAACCGGGTTTGTGTTACGTTACGGTGAAGGGGATCGAATTGGTTTTTCGCCGGGGCATTGGCGGCAGGCCAACGGGTTGCCAAAATGATGAGCCTGCTGGAAACCGCATGGCTGAACGGTCTGGAGCCGTATACGTGGTTAAAATTGGTGTTGACGCGCTGGCCGGAATGGCCGGAAGAGCGTCTGCGCGAACGGCCTCCCTTCCTGGAAAATACCTTCACTGATTAACTGGTTCTTTGTCATGCGGAATCGGTCAGTTGCGTCAATGTGAGTTCACCGCACCATTACGCATCAACAACGCCAGTGGCTCCAAGGCAACATCGGCTGCACCGACCCAGCCAGCGAGTGTGCTGATGGTGAATTCAACACCCTCACGAGCAAAGATGTGACGTTGACGATACAGCGGCTGGTAACTATATCCCCTTGTGTAAATGCTTTATTTTTATGCTTATTCGGTTGAAATATTGACCATTAAGTTGATCCGGGTGATATTGAGGTTCAACAAGGGGGGCGATGTTGGTGCGCGGTACTTAGGAGAGATGCACATGTTTTTGAATGATCAGGAAACAGCAACAGACCTTTTATATTACGAAGCAATTGCTCGAACGGTAGTTAAGCTAATCGATCACACCCCAGATGCGCCTATTACTATTGGTGTACATGGTGACTGGGGGGCTGGTAAGTCCAGTGTTCTGAAGATGCTGGAGGCATCGTACAAAGGGAAAGATAAGACGCTCTGCATTTGGTTCAACGGATGGACGTTTGAAGGGTTTGAGGATGCCAAAACGGTCGTCATCGAAACTCTGGTTGAAGAACTCATGCAGGCCCGCCCGGGTTGCACCAAAGTGGCTGACGCTGCAAAAAAAGTGCTGCGCCGAGTCGACTGGTTGAAATTGGCACGTAAGGCTGGTGGTTTTGCCTTCACGTCGTTTACCGGTATCCCTACGATGGAGCAGCTTAAAAGTGTTTATGAAATTGCCACCGGTATGCTGAAAAAACCGCAAAATAATATATCCATAGAGGATATGACGAAATTTGCAGGCATGGCCGGTGATTTCATCAAAGAAGCAGATGCCGATGCGGAAACACTCCCCAAGCACATCCATGCTTTCCGCGAAGAATTTAAAGCTCTTCTCAAGGCGGCTGACGTCGACAAGTTGGTGGTTATTGTTGACGATCTCGACCGCTGCTTGCCAGAAACGGCCATAGCTACGCTTGAAGCGATCCGTTTATTCCTTTTTGTTGAAAAAACGGCATTTGTTATTGGCGCTGATGAAGCAATGATCGAATATGCGGTACGCAAACATTTCCCCGATCTACCTCAAAGCACTGGACCGTTGACCTACGCACGTAACTACTTGGAGAAGTTGATACAGGTCCCATTTCGGATACCTGCGCTTGGAAGTGCAGAGACCCGCGTTTATACCACACTCTTGCTTGCCGAAAATGCTCTCGGTTCAGAACATAAGAATTTTGCCATCTTGCTCGACATCGCTCGTGAGGAGATGAAACGTCCTTGGATGAGTAGAGGATTTGACAGAGAAGTGGTGCTTGAGGCGTTAGGTAAGAAGATACCAGATGAAATTGAGCAGGCACTACAGATTAGCGCGCACGTAACGCCACTTCTCAGTAAAGGCACCCGAGGCAACCCGCGCCAGATAAAACGCTTCCTCAACTCGATGATACTGCGTCAGGCTATCGCGTATGAACGGGGGTTTGGCGAGGACATTAAACGACCAGTGTTGGCGAAGGTCATGCTGGCTGAGCGCTTCTACCCCACCTTCTACGAACAAATTGTCAGACAGGCAAGCGGTCACAAGGAGGGTAAACCGGAGGTGCTGGCACAGTTTGAAAAGCTGGTTAGGGGAACAAAGTCAAAACAACAACAGGATCCCATCTCTGCTGACAAAGAGACTGTGGCCGAGCATCCCGACATAAACGAATGGCTGAAAAATGAGTGGGTAGTGGGATGGGCTGGGATTGAACCGACGTTAGCCAATGAGGACCTACGCCCTTACGTGTTCGTGACGCGGGATAAGCAAAGTACGTTTGGAGTATCACTAACGTCCAGTCATTTAGCACCGCTGGTGGACAAACTTATGGGCTCCAGAATGGTCGTTGCCGGAACGAAAGCGGAACTTGATAAACTCACTGTGTAGTGGATCAGTAATAC
>NZ_JQEI01000002.1 GCF_000743355.1 Serratia sp. Ag1 | reverse complement strand
ATTACCTCAATTGGCTGTCATTAAATTAACAGGCTATTGAGGTGTCCGGTTTTACTGATCCGCGACAAGCCAGAGTGATATTGATAAAATGCTTGGCAGGGACAGGGCCATGATGCTTGGCGTACATGCTAGCCTTATGGCCGCAGGTAAAGTCAATGTTCAGCCTGAAATGACCTCGGTCAATCTGCCTGTGCGTGGTTTTATCACGGTGGAGAATGGTCGTCAGTATGCCGCCTTGGTTAAAACGGGCATAAACGGCGTCTCTGCGAACGTGCCGGTGCTGAGGGCGGTGCGTGATGAGAAAACTGGGCTGGATAAAATCACGTTGCCTACGGTGGCAGGGGAACCGATAACCACCATCCTGATTAACCCGGTTCCGGTTGGGCCAGCAGCACCACCGCATACCGGCAACAGTTCACCGGTACCTGTCATGCCAGTGCATACCGGCACGGAAATAAAGCAGGTTGCCAGCATTGTCACAACCCCCTACCCGGTGGATGATCTCAAAGATATTCGGGATTTTATCTACTGGCAGCCTGATGCTGCGGGAACCGGTGTCGAACCGATTTATGTGATGTTGGGCAGTCTTTATGGTGAATCCAACGCCAAAGGGCAATACAGTGGCCGTGACTACCACACTGAGAAAGCAGGAGGCCCGATCCAGAACCTCGACTGGAAAGGTGCCAAGATTGACCGCGCAGGTGTGGACAAGGTGAAATTGCATACTGGCCGATTTGGTGAATCCCCAGATAACAAGGTGATGATCGAGCGCCTGGAAAAAATACTGAAGGGGGAATTGCTGGCAACCGATACTGACAAACGTTTTTATACCCATGAAATCAGGGAATTGGAGCGTTATAGGGCAGTTGGTGTTCCTGATGGAGTATCGCCTGATGACAATGGCGCTACGTGGAATAATACTCATACGGCGACGCTGGAAGACTACAAATTAAGTAGCGATCGCTCTCTGCTATACACGCCAGAAGCATTAAAAGCCGGTGATGAATAAATTTAGAGGTAATATATGATTGATTTTAAAACTATGTTTGAAAATGAACCAATCCGGGACATAGTCTTATTCTTGTCGGGACGAAAAGAAAATGGGATATCTCATCCTCAATTAGATGGATATTGCACTATGTATGGTAATAAACGCATATCAAACATTGAACTGATTTCTTTAGTGAAAAATATGCGAGAAAAAGGAGATATATCATCTAACGGAAAAAGTGGCTATAAAAAAGGCCCAAACTGGAAAGAGCCCAAATTCGTGACCGATAAAAGATACGGTATCGAATAACAGCCCACCACTTTCTGATAAATACCTCTTGAGCAACGTCCAACAAACGAGGGTTTGTTGGACGTTTTATGGCTATGTGTTTTTTGCTCATAACTGTGATGTTCGGCGTTATTTTAATCTATCTGCATTTCTATGTTCCGATATACTGCTTTTTAGCGTAATAACGGGACATTCATACCATGCTGATGGGATATGCACGGGTTTCAACCGGTGACCAGCGCCTCGATCTGCAACGCGGTGCGCTGAATCAGGCAGGCTGTGATCGTTTTTTTGAAGATACTGCCAGCGGCATTAAAGCAGAGCGGCATGGACTGGCCGAATCGCTGACCGTATTGTGATCTAGCGATTCGGTGATTGTCTGGCTGCCATGAATAATCAATTCTCGCCTTCTGATTTAAAAACCATTCTGCATTCAAAGCGTGCCAATCTTTATTATCTGCAACATTGCCGCATTCTGGTTAACGGCGGCAGAGTGGAATATGTCACAGACGAAGGTAAACAATCTTTGTACTGGAATATTCCCATTGCCAATACCACGGCAGTGATGCTGGGCACGGGAACCTCTGTCACTCAGGCCGCCATGCGTGAGTTTGCTAAAGCGGGGGTACTGGTTGGATTCTGTGGCGGTGGCGGAACGCCGCTGTTTGCCGCCAATGAAGTGGAGGTGGATGTTTCCTGGTTAACCTCACACAGCGAATACCGGCCAACGGAATATCTACAGCATTGGGTGAGCTTCTGGTTTAACGATGAAAAACGTCTGGCTGCGGCCATTGCTTTTCAGCAGCAGCGCATCGCTCAAATCCGTACCCATTGGCTTTCGGCACGTATGCAGCGCGAACAGGCGTTTGAGGTTGATGCTGCCCAGCTTAATCCGGTGCTGGACAATTTTATCCAGCGGTTATCTGCCTGTCAGAACAGTAACGATGTGCTGGCACAAGAGGCGGTCATAACTAAAGCGCTGTATAAACTGGCGGCCAATGGGGTGAAGTATGGTGAGTTCAGCCGGGCTAAGCGCGGTAGCGGTATCGACGTCGCGAACCGGTTTTTAGATCACGGTAACTATCTGGCTTATGGCCTTGGCGCGACGGCGGCTTGGGTGATTGGCCTGCCGCATGGCTTGTCGATACTGCATGGGAAAACCCGGCGCGGTGGTTTGGTGTTTGATATTGCCGATCTGATTAAAGACGCCTTAATTCTGCCTCAAGCCTTTATCGCCGCAATGGCCGGGGAAGATGAACAGCAGTTTCGCCAGCGCTGCCTCACCGGGTTTCAGCAGGCGGATGCGCTGGATGTGATGATCGATACCCTGAAGGATACCGCCGAAAGCCTGTCACAGGTGGGTAAATGAATATTTTGCTGGTTGCACAGTGCAGTAAAAAAGCCTTGATAGAAACCCGTCGTATTCTGGACCAATTTGCCGAGCGGAAAGGGGATCGTACCTGGCAAACACCGATTACCCAGGAAGGGTTGAATACGCTGCGGAAACTGCTGCGTAAAACCGCCAAGCGCAATACGGCGGTGGCTTGCCATTGGATCCGGGGGGCGAATAACACGGAACTGTTGTGGATCGTGGGTAATCTGCGCCGTTTTAATGCGCAGGGCACGGTACCGACGAACAGCACGCAGCGCGATATCTTGCGCAGCCAGGATGAAAACCAGTGGCACAATGCAGAGGTTATCGCGTTGCTGGCGGGTATTGCCGGGTTGTTTCACGATTTCGGTAAGGCTAATCGTCTGTTTCAACATAAACTCTTGAAGCCAGGAGTGGCTTTTGAGCCTTGCCGACATGAGTGGGTCTCTTTACGGCTATTTACCGCTTTTGTCGCTGAGCGGGGCGATGCGCAGTGGTTGCAGGCGTTGGCGGCGGTGAGCGCTGCGGATGAGCCAGCGCTGCTGGACAATGTGATTGCTGACGATCTGCGAACGTTACAGAACCCTTTCACCGCGTTGCCGCCGCTGGCGAAGGTGGTTGCCTGGTTGATTGTCTCGCATCATCGGCTGCCGGTTTACCCCGCTTCCCGCCGCTGGCCCGAGTATAAAAATCCCCCGGATCTTAAATTCCATACGAGTTGGCTCACCGCATGCTTTTCCCCTGGCTGGAATTCCCCGCAGTTTATGAATGACTATGCGGGAGCGGTACGCGAGCAGAACTGGCAGTTCCCGCACGGAACGCCGCTTAAAAGTGCAACCTGGTGCAGGAAGGCGCAGGAAATTGCCCGGCGTGCTCTGCAAACTCATGCGCTCTACAACGGTGCAGGATGGTTTGAACAGCGCTTTACGCTGCATCTTTCTCGTCTGGTGCTGATGCTGGCAGATCACTTTTATTCAGCACAGCCCGCGACGGAAAAGTGGCAAGATCGCAACTATGCCGCTTTTGCCAACACCGATCGCACCACCAAAGAGCTTAAACAGCGGCTGGATGAACATAACGTTGGTGTTGCTCATAATGCTTTCCTGCTGGCCCGTAGTTTACCTGCGCTGCGAGCGTCCTTACCGGCGATAACCCGGCATAAAGACTTTAAAAAGCGTGCGACCGAAAACCGGTTCCGTTGGCAGGATAAGGCCTATGATCTTGCCTGTTCGTTAAGGGAACAGACTCGGCGGCAAGGTTTTTTTGGCGTCAATATGGCGTCAACCGGCTGCGGCAAGACGTTCGCCAACGCGCGGATGATGTATGGCTTGGCGGATGAGACCTTGGGTTGCCGTTTCAGCGTGGCGTTGGGGTTACGGACGCTGACGTTGCAGACCGGTGAGGCGCTGCGCGATAGGCTGCATCTACAGGATGATGACCTGGCCGTTATGATGGGTTCTGCCGCCGTCAAGGAGCTTAATCAGCAGGAACAAGCGCGGGCTCCAGGCAGCGAGTCGGCAGATGACCTGTTTGCCGAACATATGTATGTCAAATACGACGGTAGCCTGGAGGATGGCCGCCTAAGCCGCTGGCTGAAAGAAAGCCCAAAACTACAGCAATTGCTGAGCGCCCCGATCCTCGTCAGCACTATCGACCATCTGATGCCTGCAACGGAAGGTGTCCGAGGGGGCAAGCAGATCGCGCCGATGCTGCGCTTGCTAACGTCGGATCTGGTGCTGGACGAACCCGATGACTTTGACCAAGCCGATCTTCATGCGTTATGTCGGCTGGTTAACTGGGCGGGGATGCTGGGGAGCCGGGTATTGCTCTCATCAGCAACATTACCACCGGCCCTGATTGTGGCGTTATTTGAAGCCTACCAGCGCGGGTGGATGGATTATGCCAGCGTTAACGGCGAACCGAACCCACCAGGCGAGATTTGCTGTGCCTGGGTGGATGAATATGGCACCAGCCACGGCAGCATTGCAGGCCGGGAAAGCTTTAAACAACAGCATTGGGCTTTTGTTCTGCAACGTGCGCAGAATTTGCTGAGCCGACAGCAAGTGCTGCGTAAGGTTAGGCTGGTGGCCGTCAGCGGCAAGCATGATAGCAAGCTGGAAGCGGTGCGCTCGATAGTTAGTGTGATCCAACAGCAGATGTCGCTTCTGCATCAAGCCCACCATCAGTGCCACCCATCGGGGAAACGGGTTTCTATCGGTCTGGTACGCATTGCCAATATCGATCCGCTAGTGGCGCTCGCTTCAGCATTGATGGCGAAGGCACCAGAAGCAAATTATCGGATTCACTACTGTGTTTACCACAGCCAGCATCCCTTGGCGCAGCGCTCCCATATCGAATCCCGGCTTGATGCGGCGTTGACACGTTACGATCCTGACGCACTCTGGCATCAGCCAGAAATTCAGGCGGCGATACAACAGGCACCGGAAGAGAATCAGTTGTTTGTGGTGCTGGCAACCTCGGTGGCAGAGGTGGGGCGCGATCATGATTACGATTGGGCGATAGTCGAACCCAGTTCCATGCGATCACTGATTCAACTGGCGGGGCGGGTACAGCGGCATCGGCAGCACCCACCCGAGACGGAGAATATCGTTATTCTCACGCACAACATTAATGCCTTGGCCGGGAAGGTGCTGGCTTACCGTCACCCCGGTTTTGAAAGCCAGGAACGCCGCTTTTCCAGCCACGATCTCTCCGTATTGCTGCGTGACATCAAGTACCAGGAAATTAATGCGTTACCGCGTATTTTATCACCAGAGCCACTTAAACTGAAAGAGCAATACGACAACTTTACCGAGCTGGAACATGCTCAACTGCGGTGCATCTTATTCCAGGACAAGCGCGGCGAGCAGCCCCTGCTCAGCGCTTCCCGCTGGTGGTTGGATCAGCCCACCTGGCATGCGGAGTTTCAGCGTCTTACCCCGTTCCGCCAATCGGCAGAGGATGAGCAGTATTTTCTTTATCTGGAGGAGATCGGTGAGGTTGCCGATTTTCGCTTATATGACATGCATGCCAGGCCGCCTTGCTATGTACCGGTTGATGTTATTGAGCCGGTAGAGCTGGCGTTGGCTGCGGGTAATCAGCCTTGGTTCAAGTTGGATGCCGACACTGTTTACCCGCTGTTGGCTGAACGATTTGATCGGGAACTCAACGAAATCAGCGCCCGCTATGGCGAGATCCGCTTGCGGAAAGCGGAGAGTACCTCCGTAGCATGGCGATATCATCCGGTGTTAGGCGTGTTCCGCGCCCTTGAGTAAGGCACGGGCTACATTAATGTGAGGATCACTTTATGGAATATACCGGGCTCTCAGCAGCCATTGCTGGTTATATCGATGAGCGACGAAGAGTTAAACAGGAACCTGTAGAGAAAAGCTGCGAAAAAGCGCTAAAGGAGGAGCCAGAGGCAGCGAGACGAGTAGCAATCAATACGGAATATCAGGCGCAGCTCCAGGCTCTGGATCATCAGTTTGCCTATATTCCCTGGTTAACCGAGGCGGCTAAACGAGCTAAACAGATCAGCCTGGTGACTCACGCACTGAAGTTTACCCATGGTGACGCAAAGGGGAGCGGTGTGCTGGATGCCAGAGAGCCAAGCATTGCCAAAGGCTATCTCTCCACATTGGCGTTGAACCAACTGGAAACCGATGCAATTGGCAACGCCGCCGCTTTGGACGTGGCCAAACTATTGCAGCTCACCGCGAATGGCACCAGCGTAGCGGAGCGTATCGCGCAGGATGATATCTCTCCTTTCGCCCCTTTTACCGCCGATCCACAGCAGTTAGAACAATGGCTGGCCGGTTTTAAGCTGGCGCTGGTGGATAAAGATCTCAGTTCGCACACTCTCGCCAAACAGATCTTCTTCCCCATCAATCAACAAAACTACCATCTGTTAAGCCCTTTATTTCCTTCTTCTCTGGCGCATGCAATCTATGGCCGTATTGGGCAGAGTCGCTTTGGTGAACAGGCCAAAGAGATCCGCGAAGCGAAAAAGGCCGGGAAATATCATAATGAACTGCAAGTCAGTTATCCCGGTACGGCAATCCAGTCTTACGGTGGCTCTAAACCGCAAAATATATCCATCCTGAACAGTATGCGTGGCGGCAAAATGCTGCTGCTCTCCTGCGCACCGCCCAACTGGCGTGGCCGCTTAACCCCTCCCGGCGGCAAAGATATCTTGCAGAGCAGTGAATTTAACCGCCGTACCTGGCAACAGGTCGGTCAACTGAAAAGCTACCTACTCAGTGTGGCGGATAAAGAGAGTACGTTGGAGATCCGCCAGCAGCGTGGGCGTTATGTGCTGGCGCTGGTGGATACCTTATTGAGTTACGCCGCTGAGATACAGTCCCTGACCGAATTGGCCGGGTGGAGTTCGCATCCTGACTGTAACTTACTTGCTGCGCAGAGAATATGGCTCGATCCGCATAATCCTGCCGCAGAATTTCAGCTGCAACGCAGTAAAAATGCCTGGCCGGGTGAGATCGCCAAGCAGTTTGCTTCTTGGTTGAATAGAAAACTGGAGCATCAGCGGATGACCTTTGCCCAAGCCGAAAGTCAGGCCTGGCAGAAGGTTTTCAGTCAACGCCTCAGGGAATTTGATCTCGGGCGGAGGGAAGAAGCATGAGCACATTAATCACCTTGCGCCACCTTCAGGTCAGCAACGTCAACACCATTGCCGGGCTGACTTACGGTTTCCCTGCCATCACTCAACTCTTGGGTTATACCCATGCGCTATCGCGCAAGCTCCAGCAGAGCCATGGTCTAGAACTGCGGGGTTGTGCGGTGGTGTGCCATCACCATCAGATCCAGGCCTATCAGCCTTCGGGATGGGGGGATTATGTGTTTGGATTAACGCGTAACCCGCTGACAAAAGAAGGAAATACGACCCCTATTGTTGAAGAGGGGCGAATGCAGATGGAGATTTCGTTGGTGATGGAGTGCCGGGGGCTGATTTCTGGCGGTGAAGCAGGCATTGCGGCGCTGCGTGAGCATCTATTGCCGTTGTGCCAGAGCCAGCGATTAGCTGGTGGGACGATTAACGGGCTACAGGATATCGATATTGTGGCTTTCCCGACGACGATACAGGAACGAACGCGCTTTACCCGGCGTCTGCTACCGGGCTTTGTACTGCTCGATCGTTCCTCCCTGTTGCAGCAGCACCTGTTACGCCTACAGCAAAACCAACCTGAGGCCGATCTGTTGGATGCCTGGCTCGACTTCTCGGCGCTGAAATATCAGGCGGTGCCTGTGCAAGATGAGAATGGCGTACTGGATGAAAACAACAAAGCGCAGTGGGTTTATCAGCCCAAGCCAGCCAGCGGTTGGCTGGTGCCGATGATGACCGGATTCCGTGCTATTTCGCCTTGTTATGAACCGGGCGTGGTGAACAACAGCCGCGATCGGGCGACGCCTTTTCGTTTCGCAGAGGCGGTCTACGGCATTGGTGAATGGAAAAGCCCACACAGTATTGACGATTTACGGCAGATGTTTTGGCAATACCATTGCGATCAGGACTGGTATCTGTGCCAGGCACAACCTGACGCGGCGACAGATGGCATTTCTCAACTCGAAGAAGATTTCGATTTTTTCTGATGAAAAAGGAATTGGATCATGGCAACTAACACATTAAAAACGGCATCGGTGCTGGCATTTGAAAGCAAGTTGGCTTGTTCTGACGCGATTATGGCGGCGGGGAATTGGCAAAATAGGGCGGATGTCACCGGTTGGCAGCCTATTCTGGTGCAGGAAAAGGCGGTGCGCGGCACGATCTCCAACCGTTTGAAAGCCGCTATCAGTAGCGATTCTGCGAAATTGGACGCAGAGATTCAAAAAGCCAACCTGCAAACCGTGGATGTGGCGGCATTACCTTTTGATTGTGACACGCTAAGAGTGAGCTTTACCCTGCGCGTACTCGGTGGGCTGGCGACGCCGTCTACCTGTAATGATCCTGACTATCAGGCCGCGCTGGCCGCAGTGATTCAGGGCTATGTTGCCCGCCAGGGATTCGGTGAACTTGCCGGGCGTTATGCCACCAATATTGCCAGTGGCCGCTTTCTGTGGCGTAACCGTGTTGGCGCGGAACAGGTTGAGGTACGGGTGAATGGTGGTGGCCGTTCTTGGGTATTTGACGGTTACGCGCACAATTTGCATGAGTTCCCGCCGGTGGTTGGCGATCTGCTGGAGTTAAGCAAAACCATAGAAGCGGGCCAGCATGGGCAGCAATATACCTTTATTGAGGTTCAGGCGTTTGTCCGGCTGGGGCAGGGGCAGGCGGTTTACCCTTCGCAAGAGTTGGTGATGGGGGGCGGGAAAGGGGATAAGAGCAAATTCTTGTTCCAACTGAATCAGGTAGCCGCCATGCACTCGCAAAAAATTGGTAATGCTTTGCGTACCATTGATACCTGGCACCCAGAGTCGGCGGAGGTCGGCGCGATCGCGGTAGAGCCTTATGGTTCGGTTACCAATCGCGGCAAGGCTTACCGGCAACCGCGCGAGAAGCTGGATTTTTATAACTTGCTGGATGCTTGGGTATTGAAAGGCAAAGAGCCTGATGTGGCACAGCAGCACTATGTCATGGCTATGTTGATTCGCGGTGGCGTCTTTGGTGATGCAAGCTAAGCGAGGTGATTATGGATCACTATTTGGATATTCAGGTTCAACCCGATCTGGAAACCTCGGCACAGGATTTGCTCAATAATCTGTTTGCCAAATTACACCGTGCATTAGGGCATTATGCAGCAGGGAAAATAGGCGTTAGCTTTCCTGGCAGTGATAAGACTCTGGGCAGCGTGCTGCGTTTACACGGTTCGGTGCAGGATATTGAGCATCTGATGCAGCAAAGTTGGTTACAAGGCTTGCGTGACTATGTTCGCTGCAGTGCGGTATTGCCAGTGCCTGAGGCGGTGCAATACCGCACGGTGAGGCGAGTACAGGCAAAAAGCGCTCATAACAAGCGGCAGCGCTCGATTGCCAAAGGGTGGTTAACTGAGCAGCAGGCGTTTGAACAAATACCGGATACCCAGCAGAGATCGCTCCGGTTGCCGTTTATTCAACTGCGTAGCCTTTCGAACGGCAATACGATGCGAATTTATATTCAGCATGGTGAATTGCAGGAACAAGCTCAGCCGGGGAATTTCTCTGCCTATGGTTTAAGTAGCAGTACCACCGTCCCCTGGTTTTAACCCTTTTTTTGCCACTATTGCTAACTGATTGTTTTGTAATGGTGTAATGAGAGGGCTAGAAAAAAGGGTTTTCCAGCCAGTGCTCTGATTTATGTTTAATAAACAGGGTACTGGCGTATTTTTATTACAGTTTGCTGCCGTGCAGGCAGCTTAGAAAAAGCAGCTGAAGCGTTGAAGCTGATGGCCAGCGTTTGCTGCCGTGCAGGCAGCTTAGAAAACTATGAGGCGATTAACTATCTCTTTCGCCTCGTTTGCTGCCGTGCAGGCAGCTTAGAAATTGCCGCCAACCCTGCACGGTATAGGTCACCTGTTTGCTGCCGTGCAGGCAGCTTAGAAATGCGTCGGGTGAGCAACCTCTTTGCTGCGTTTGTTTGCTGCCGTGCAGGCAGCTTAGAAAATGACCCAAAAATATGACTTTAAAGCGCTGAAGTTTGCTGCCGTGCAGGCAGCTTAGAAATTCCGCCACGTCAGCGCCGATGGCGTAATCCTGTTTGCTGCCGTGCAGGCAGCTTAGAAAATCCGATGGCATGAGTTCAATTCCAGGACATAGTTTGCTGCCGTGCAGGCAGCTTAGAAAGCCATGGAACGTGCGGGCGGTCGGGCTTATCTGTTTGCTGCCGTGCAGGCAGCTTAGAAATTGCAGGTAGAGCGGGTTTGGTTTGATGCCATGTTTGCTGCCGTGCAGGCAGCTTAGAAATTCAATACTCTGGTACTGGCGAATCATGTCCAGTTTGCTGCCGTGCAGGCAGCTTAGAAATGCACCCGGCGCATACGTTCCTGAATGACCGGGTTTGCTGCCGTGCAGGCAGCTTAGAAAAGATTGACAGTGATTTCCTGATCCCCTCTGATGTTTGCTGCCGTGCAGGCAGCTTAGAAAATTCAGGTATTTAGCCTGTGGAGGATTTGACTGTTCGCTGCCGTACAGGCAGCTTAGAAAAGAGTATTTTGGGCCACCAGCACCAACCAACAGTTCGCTGCCGTACAGGCAGCTTAGAAATACCTGCTGAACAGGCGAGAGCAAATAAAGCGGTTCGCTGCCGTACAGGCAGCTTAGAAATTAACTTGCTGCGGCGTTGCCTTTTGCAGACCGTTCGCTGCCGTGCAGGCAGCTTAGAAAATAAGCACTGCCGAGCAAATGCTCAGGTTGCTGTTCGCTGCCGTGCAGGCAGCTTAGAAAGGAGATTGCTACAGCGCCAGATATGACTGCGCGTTCGCTGCCGTGCAGGCAGCTTAGAAACGGTTGGCTCAGGGGATGGGATATCGAATAACGTTCGCTGCCGTACAGGCAGCTTAGAAAAGCCAGTGGCACGCGCGGTAATGACAGTCCGGGTTCGCTGCCGTACAGGCAGCTTAGAAATATCATCGCATGGATTGAACACGGTGACATAAGTTCGCTATCGTGCAGGCAGCTTAGAAACATGCCACCCTGCCCGTGGCCGATGATGTGATGTTCGCTACCGTGCAGGCAGCTTAGAAAGTTAAAGCCCGTCTGCCCAATGCGAGCAATCAGTTCGCTGCCGTGCAGGCAGCTTAGAAATCTCCCAGACGGGAAAAGCTGAATCGGCTATGGTTCGCTGCCGTACAGGCAGCTTAGAAACTGAACTGGTCCGGGCATTTGCAAAAATCGGTGTTCACTGCCGTGCAGGCAGCTTAGAAATGAGACTGACGCTTTCGAGCGGTCACACAAACGTTCGCTGCCGTACAGGCAGCTTAGAGTCTAAACTCAGGGTTGAAATTACGTCTGTTATTTCTGGTCATTGTGTAATCTGTTTCGATAATGAGGTGATGAGATCACCTCTATTCAGGTGGCCAAATTCAGTATTCCACTTCACAAGGCCATCTACATGGCCCGGGGCAAAAAGTGATTTCTCTGGTGCTGGAGTTGGTAGCGAAAAATGGAATATACCGATTCAGAACTGGCGGTTACACAATATTACGGGCAGGCTCAACTCTGGTATCTAGAATTTTACTTGCCGACAATATCATACTGCTCCACATGACTAATAAAGGCTCGTAAGCGGGCAGGGATATAGTTCTTGTCTCTAAACATAAGATAAGTTGGTCTAAGCCCGCCATGCCAATCCGGCAATATGTGTACCAGTTCCCCATTGTCAATCAGTGATTTAACAAATTGAAAGGGTGCTAAACAAATCCCCAAGCTTTTCTTTGCCGCTCGGATAACCAACTCGGTATCATCCACCACCATATACGGGGTGGTTGAAATAAGATACTCGTTACCTGAGGCTTTATTGGTAATCTGCCATTCAGTGTCAGATCTTGGCATAATCAACTTATGTTGATTAACCAAGTCACTGGGTGCTAATGGGACCGTGTTTTTAGAAAAATATTCTATTGATGCACAGAAAACATAATGTGAGCTCATGATTTTCTTGGCTATCCAATTGCTATCCTTCAACCTTCCTACTCTAATAGCTGCATCAATATTGAGAGATTCGAGATCAATCACTCTGTTCGTTACCATTAAATCAATGCTGATATCTGGGTATTTTTTCATAAAGTCAAAAATACAATCACCAACCCATTGATGGGTAAGATTTATTGGTGCAGTAATGGCCAACTTGCCCGTTAAGCTATGATGATAGTCTTCAAGTAATGTTGTGGCAGACAGACATTCGGCTAGAGGGCCGACACAGCTATCGTAATACATACGGCCTAGAGGCGTGAGAGCGATCATTCGGGTTGAACGATTAAGAAGACGACCGCCGATACATTGTTCAAGTTTTGTTATTCGGCGGCTTAAGGTTGGTAAGGGAATCTCAACCATTTCAGATACTTTTGTCAAGCTCCCGGCATTCACCACACTTATAAACAAGTTCAGGTCATCCAGGGAAATTTTATCTTTCATTTATGAAATTCACCTATTCAGTTTCAGCTCTTATCCTCAATAGAGAAATGTTATAGTATTTAAATCAAGATATAAACATCATATTATCTTTTTAACTTAAATATCCTCGCCATCCTTCGATTTCTTGGGTTATTGCTTACGTTGACGTTGCTGACACTGTAAGTTACTTATTGAAAGCATCTAGAAATGCACTTGCATCTTCTATTGTTCTTGACGCAGCACTTTGGAGATAGTTATATGAATAAACCCCTTGTTTTACTTTGTGTTGTTCTCTCTACTTTTTTCTGGGGATCGAACTTCAATGTTGCAGCATTAATTGTCAATCATGTTTCCCCTATGATGGCGGCAACTGAGCGGTTTGTTATTGCGAGTATCATGATATTAGCTGTTCTTTTTTTGCGGGAGAAAAATAATTGGGCTGCTTTGAAAAGAAATTATCTGGCTTTTATCTTACTAGGTCTTTGCGGTATCACTGGTTTTAATTTGGCTTTCTTTATTGGATTGCAAACCACTACGCCAATAAATGGTGCACTTATTATGGCAACCTCTCCGATTACAACAGCACTGCTTTTCACGCTCTGTGAGCGGCAGAGATTATCGGTTATGCAATGTGTTGGTATGTTGATCAGTTTATTGGGTGTTTTATTGGTCATTAGCAAAGGGTCCATTGGTAATTTACTCAATATGCAATTTAATCAAGGTGATATAATTATTTTTCTTGGGAATATTGCATGGGCTGCTTATACAGTTGGTTGTCGTAAATACAGTGTTGGCGCTACGCCATTGCAAATAACCAGTTTTACAATGCTGTTTGGTACGTTAGGTATTGTGATGTTTGCTTACTATACAGAAGGTACATTTGGCAGTTTGTATAATATTTCCGTATTTAATCATGTGGCATTAATCTACATGGGGATTGCTGGGTCGGTGTTAGCCTATTTGTTCTGGAATGTAGGGGTGAAAAATTTAGGTGCGGCAAACACCGCTGTTTTCTTCAATCTTGTACCCGTATTCACTATGATTTTAGCGATACTGAATAATATTCTACCAACCAGTTTGCAGATCTCGGGGGCTGTTTTAGTCATCACGGGTGTTATTTGCGCAACACAGTCTTATAAACTGTTTTTTCGCCCCAAGCCGTTAGTCGTATCGAGTGTCAACCCGACTCGATAAATTGAATGAGTAATGAGGAATAAAGTAAGAGCGTTACTGGTGTCCAAGATACTCAGCCTATCATCGCACCCTTGGTGCGCCAGGCTCGAGTATCTCGGGTTAAAAGACGGCTTTGTCATCAACCTCAGAGCCTATTTCAATAGGCTCTCGGAGTATAAAGGTTATTTACCCTTAGGGTCTTCTGGGGCGTTGCTGAAAAAGGTATCAAGATTAAGGTCGTTATTAATCGTTTCACCATTCAGAGAACGTACCAGCAATTCGCTGCCCAGTAGTTGGAGTGAAAGTACGGCATCAGGTTTTACCCGTTTGATCTTGCTCATATTCTGGCTTTCATTAACCAAAGCGATCGTTTTTGTCTCTAATCCACCGGCCTCTTTGGCGGCCAGGATAATAAAGGCATTAACCGCATCGCTTTCAGTCAAAGCAACGATATATTTTGCCTTTGCAGCCCCTGCCAATGTCAGCGTTGTAACAGAAGAGGGGTCGCCTTCAACCACGTCTGCGTGTTCAGGAAAAAGCGCTTTATTCCCTGGTTCACAAACCAGGGTGACGTTACCGCCGCTTTTAATCAGCCCTTGATAAACATTTTGTGCCAGTGAAGAGGTGCCGATAATGATGTAGTGGTTTCTGCGTATCATGTGAGTGAATCGCCCTTTCATAATGTGCTGAAGATTTTGACTGATTAGCGTACCGGCAACGGAAGCTATAGAGGCGGCAAAGACCGTAATACCAAAGATAATCACCGTCAGCGTGAACATGCGCGCCGACGTGGTGTGTGGAATGATATCGCCGAAGCCGACAGTAGACATGCAAACAATGGCGAAATAGAACGCCGTTGGCAGGTCGGTGATCTTGGGCGTGAACTGCTCGCCAATGTACAACGTCCCCAACATGCTATAGACAATCAGCGAAGCCATACTGGCGATGGCAAAAAAACTGGTGCTCCCCAGGCTGTGGTGATCAAAACGACGCCAGAAGATGGCTAACCCTGCGATAGTGAGCAGCGAATACCACACCAAGGTTGTGACTTGTTTAAAGATAAAGATGTCGACGATGACGATGCAACCAAGCAACATCAACGCAAAGAACCAGGCCAGACGCGCCCTGAAAAGCAGGATAATCGCCATAAAAATCAGCACTACGCCGATCATTAAACGGGGAATATCCATGGTGTCGAGAAACCCCATAGCCTCATGCCAGGAGTTGGCGCTATTTAAAAAGTCATGAGAGTGTTGCAGCAACTGCCACAGGATCGGGCTAAGTATTAAATACCCATTATGCGCAACCATGAGCGCCACAATAAATGTTACAGGTATGAAGCGTTCTATCTTGTTCAGGATCCTCATTAATCTCACCTGTTTTCCACACGATCTATACCCATCATACTTCAAGTTGCTTGTATGACGGGTATAAACTGCCTGGGCAGGAGTCAGATTTTGATATAGATTTGCCGACGATACAGCATTGAACTGATCGACCAGTTAATGCCGAGGAACAGCAGCGCGTAAGCCAGTGAACTCGGGTAGTCGCCTAATAGAGGTCTCAGTACGCCGTCGTAGACGAGTTGGTGAATCGTGACCAATGAGTCGTAACTGCCAAACGGGATAGTGTTCAGCAGCAGCGAAAGAAAGGCTGCGTTAACGTAGATAAACAGCGGGTTAATACCGAACGCTTCAAAAGGCCGACTCCAGGTGACTTTGCCCTGAATATCAATAATCCACATGAGCAGTGCGAGGAAAGATGAAGCCAAGCCACAAGTCACCAGGACAAAGCTTGGTGACCAGATCTTTTTATTAATTGGGCAACCATAGCTGAGTAAAAAGCCGATGAAGGTCAGACTGGTGCCTATAATAAATAGCGTTTGTACTTTCTGCTGAATATCCTTGGTGCGTGCGAGTATTTTGCCGCAATAAAAACCTAGCAGGACATGTGCGATTGCCGGGAGCGTGCTGAGCAAGCCTTCTGGGTCAATTGCCAATCCGGCATCTTTGTACATATGATTGACGCCGAGAACGGCTTGGTCGAGCCGCGAAATAATATTTTGCTCGCTTTGTTCAAACCCATTGCCTGCCAGCAAAATTGCAAAATATCCCAGCAGCAGCGTAACAATGATATGCGGGATATATTTGTGGTTCACCAAGAGGGCAATAATTGCGGTAGCTGCGTAACAGATAGCTAATCGCTGCATCACGCCTAAAATACGGATATGTTCAAAATTCCACAGTGAAGGCCCTATTCGCAGCCAGAATTCAACACCCTCAGCGGTCAGTTTGTAAGAGGTCCTGAGAAAAAGGGCAAACCAGGCAATGAATAAGCCAATCATAAAGATCACCAGGGTGCGGGTCAGAATTTTGCTGATATTCGCTGAACTGGCGGAGAACTGGCTTTTCTGTAAAGAAATATAAGTGGAGATACCCATAATGAACATAAAGAATGGGAACACCAGATCGGTTGGTGTCAGCCCATGCCAGGCGGCATGGCCGAGAGGAGCATAAACGTAGCTCCAGGAACCCGGGTTATTGACGAGAATCATTCCTGCGATGGTCATACCTCGTAAGACATCTAAGGAAAGTAAACGATTATGAGAACTGGAGTTTTTCGGCATGATATCTTGTTGTCCTGAAATTAAAAAGGGCCAGTATGCATAGTGCATGAATCACAATCAGATCTGCAAAAATAGAGTGGTGTGGCATTAAATTCATTGTAATTCATGCTATTGTGGATTTTTTGCCGTTTTAACAGACGTCGATATATGTACTAGTAAACAGGATGGTTTGATGCCATTCCCGTCACAACTCAGAAAAAAACAGTCACCAATGATTAATTTAGTTAAGGTTTTTATCCGTATGAGCAGTTGTGGGGGCAAGGTTGACTGAATTTTGTGCGGAGCCTCTACGGGAAAGCACTTGCCCATGGTTAGCGACCACCAGCGAGTGCGAGGCGGGAGGGTGACATGCCCTTCCGGGGGCGATTTCTTGCCGATATCGCCCGGAAACTTTTGCTTACCTCTCGTCATACAACCTTGGCTAATTTAATACCGTTTCGAGCACAGCACCTCAGAAAGATCACTACACTTGAGCCAGTAAAGATGTTCCTTTTCGTCATAGGCTTGAGGTTTGGCGACTTATGAAACGACTATTTTTCTGTATCCCTTTTGTTCTCGGGCCTGCGACGGCGTCTGCACATGTTAAATGGTTCGTTGAGTTTGATACGACGAAAGCACCGCAACCGGTATTGCAGATTATGCATAATCCAGATTTTTGGGCATTGCTGGTGCTTTCCGTCGCCGTGATATTCGTAACTTCTATTCTTGACAGAAAATGGGCCTCGCCTGTTGATCTGCCAGCTTGGCAACCGACGTTATACCGATTGGAACAAACGATTCCGGCAGTGATGCGTTACGGTACGACAGCATTTTTTTTACTGCTGGCGTTGGGTTTTCCACATATTATGTTAACCCCTGAATTAGTCACCGATAATCCGGTATTACGTTATATTCATTTCTTTATTGCCTTGACCGCTTTTCATCGCCGTACCAGCTTTATTGCCGGAATGGGAATACTGTTTCTGTACAGTTATGCCGTCCAATTGTATGGCACATTTCATATGCTGGATTATCTGGTATTTATTGGAACCGGGGTCTATCTGATCATACAGACCGTCAGGCCCAATGGAGTGCAAGGGCTGGATATTGAGTTATTACGTTTTACGTTAACTTACTCATTTTTATGGGGTGCGCTTGAGAAGTTCATGCAACCCGAATTATTTTATGACTTATTAACCGATCACAGTTATTTAACGATGGGGCTTGACTGGTCGTTCTTTGTCCGTGCTTGTGGGTTTGTTGAATTTTGCTGTGCCTGGCATATCTATACCGGCAAATTAGCAGGTTATGGTGGTATTGCTTTGATGGCCTTCTTTGTTTTTGCGGCTTTAATTCCATTTGGCATGATCGATTTTGTCGGCCACTTCCTGTTTGTTGTTCCACTTATAGCGATATTATTTGCTCCCCGCAAAACCCCGGTTTTTGTTACTGCCTGGGGGAATACCGTGGCTTTCTCGAGTGCTTTGGTCTTGTATACGGTAGTCGGTTACGTCAGTTATTATGTGCTGCACTATCATTTACACCCGAACTTATTTTCATAACTGAGGCAGGCTTTATGCAGATTGCAGCGGGCGAACCTACTTATGGTTATCAACCGCGCCTGACTGGGTTCTCAGGGTGGCATTTGGCTGCCACCCTGAGCTGAACTTGCTTCATTACCCAGCGTTTAACTCTGCTTACCCACTAGCTCAAAACGTGGTGAAACCAGGCCATACAGCGTCCAACCGAGGAAGGTAGCGATCGCACCCCACATCATGGCTTCGGCACCGGAACTGTAAAGGGCGTAGAAACTGTACAGTGCGCCAATCCCGGCAATCACGTTGGCGATGCGCGCTTTGTTCTCTGGTACTTTGGCCACTTTCTGGATGATCACCAGTGCCGCCATCGACAGGATATAAGGGATAATATTGGTGACCACCGCCAGATTGACCAGCACGTTGAACTGCTTATTCAGCGATGGGCTGATGGTCATCAACGACATGGCGCTTTGGAGGATCACAATCGTCAGCATGCCCTTGATTGGTGCATCTGCTTTGCTGACTTTGGAAAAGATTTTCGGGAAGAAACCGCTGTCGGCAGAAGATTTAAACACCTGAGCAATGGTGAACTGCCAGCCGAGCAACGAACCAACGCAAGACATCACCATCAGCGCCATGATGATTTTACCCACGCCAGGGTTGAACATATGTGAAAACGCCAACCCGAACGGGGCAGTGGAGTTAGCCAGCTCCATATTGGGGACGATACCGGCGATCACGTTGGTGGAAACGATGTAAACCACCGCTGCACCCAGCGTACCGCCAAGAACGGCGATCGGGACGTTGCGTTCCGGGTTTTCTACTACGTCGGTGTTGGCACAGGCTGATTCCAGGCCGAGGAAGGCCCACAGCGTCATGGAAATAGACGAACCGATGGCTTCAAAAGTCGGTACGGCATGCGGGTTCCAGGCGGCCAGATAGGCGCTGCCGCTGAACCAATACCAGCCAATCACCGAAATACCCACGACCGGAATGATCACCCCCCAAACGGTAATGCCGCTGATCTGCCCGGTGATGCGCGCACCGCCAAAGTTGGCAACGGTAGCCAGCCACAGCACGCCAATGGTGGCAATACAGATGCCCAGCGGCGTCAGCGTTACGCCAAACAGCTCGGTACCGTAGCCGACGGCGGAAATGGCGATAGCAATATTGGCGATCAGCAACGAAACGCCGTAGGTATAATTGGCCATAAAGTTGCCGGATTTACCGAAGGCATACTCGGCATAACCCCCCATTCCGCCCGATTTGCGGCTGAACATCCCACATTTGGCGAAGGCGTAAGCCAGTGCCATTGAACCCAACGCGGTGACTAACCAGGAAACGATGGAGATGGTACCCACTTCGGCTAATTTGGTGGGCAGCATAATGATGCCGGAACCCATCATATTGACCGCCGTCAGGATCGTTAATTGCACGACTCCCATTTTATTATTGGATTTACTCATGATTGTTCTCTCTTATAGCCAGCGAATGCCCAATTACCATGGGCGATTCGCCGGTATCTTGTATGACGGCAAAACTATGTCGCCTTTGTATGGGGCAATTAAGGTTTCATGACGTAACCGTAAGCCCGGTGCCAGCCATCTTCATCCGGTTGGATATAAACCCCTTGCAGTTCAGGTGCAAAGCCGGGCAATAGATTGATGCCTTCTTCCAGCGCCAGGAAATAACGTTGTGCAGCGCCACCCCATATTTCACCCGGCACTACGCACAAGACGCCGGGTGGATAAGGCAGTGCGCCTTCGGCGGCAATGCGGCCTTCGGCTTTCGCCAGTGAGATTAACTCCACATTACCGCGCACGAACTGGGTGTTGGCATCCTGCGGATTCATGGCGACGCGCGGGAAATAACTTTTGCGGAACATCTCTTTTTGCAGCTCTTTCACGTTATAGCTGACGTATAAATCGTGCATCTCTTGGCAAAGCTGGCGCAGGGTATAATTCTGGTAGCGTTGCTGATTATTTTTATACACATTGGGTAATACGTCGCTCAGCAATGAATCCTGTTCGATATGTTTTTCGAAGCGAGCAATCAAAGCCACCAAATGCTGCATTTTGGCGATATCTTCCGCCGGGGTGAGCAGGAACAGAATCGAGTTGAGATCGCATTTTTCCGGCACGATACCGTTCTCACGCAGATAGTTGGCCAGAATGGTCGCCGGAATACCGAAGTCACTGTATTCGCCGCTGGCCGTGTCGATACCTGGCGTGGTTAACAGCAGCTTGCAAGGGTCGACAAAGTATTGCGATGGCGCATAGCCTTCAAAGGCATGCCACTTCTCGCCGGGGACAAAGTCAAAGAAGCGCAGATCGTTGGCCATTGCTGCGGTGCTGTGAGATTGCCAGGGTTGCCCATCCACGTGGCTGGGGACAAACGGTTTAATCATGGTGCAGGTTTCCAGCAGCATTTTGCGTGCTTCAATGCCGATGCGTACGCACTCTTGCCATAAACGCTGGCCGCTCTTGCCTTCGTGCATTTTGGCGTTCACATCCAGCGCGGCAAACAGCGGGTAGAACGGGCTGGTGGAGGCGTGCAGCATAAAGGCATTGTTGAAGCGCTTATGGTTGCAGTAGCGATCCTGCCCCTTGATGTGCCGATCTTTTTTGTGGATTTGCGAGGTCTGCGAGAAGCCCGCCTGCTGTTTATGTACCGACTGAGTGACAATAATCCCCGGATCGTTTTCGTTCAGTTCCAGCAACAGCGGCGAGCAGTCTTTCATCATCGGAATAAATTGCTCGTAGCCCACCCAGGCGGAATCAAACAGAATGTAGTCACACAGGTGGCCAATTTTATCCACCACTTGGCGGGCGTTATATACCGTGCCGTCATAGGTGCCTAACTGGATGATCGCCAACCGGAATGGGCGAGCGGCTTTGGCGCGTTCAGGAGCGACTTCGTGGATCTGCTGGCGCAAATAGCGCTCTTCGAAACAGTGCGCGTCGATCCCGCCGATAAAGCCGAATGGGTTACGCGCGGTTTCCAAATACACTGGCGTCGCCCCTGCCTGAATGAGCGCACCGTGGTGGTTGGATTTGTGGTTGTTACGATCGAACAACACCAAGTCGCCCCGGGTCAGCAGCGCGTTGGTCACCACTTTATTTGAGGCCGACGTGCCATTGAGCACAAAGTAGGTTTTATCCGCGTTGAACACTTTGGCTGCGTGCTTTTGTGCATCGCAGGGCGCGCCTTCGTGGATCAGCAAATCCCCCAGTTTGACGTCAGCGTTGCACATATCGGAGCGGAAAAGGGTTTCGCCATAAAAATCAAAAAACTGACGGCCCGCTGGGTGTTTACGGAAAAATTCGCCACCCTGATGGCCGGGGCAGGCGAAAGTGGCATTACCCATTTCTACATACTGGGTCAGGGTGTTGAAGAACGGCGGTAACAGCTCGCTTTCATATTTTACCGCAGCGGCTTCGAGCTGTTTGCCATAAAACTGGGTGTTTTTACCGCAAAGCTCGAATACGCCATGCAGTGCCGGTAATACCGTGTTATCCAATTCTTCTTCACAGCACACGGCAACAAATAGCGGAATATTCAGGCCGTTTTCTTCTAACTGCGCCACCATACCTTGCTGAACGTCATCAACGGAAAGCACTATGGCGGCAATATCAGTAAAATCACTGTGATGCACATCGGCAACTTCACGCGTGGTTTCAAAGCAAGACAACGTTTTGCTATTGGCGGCAATTTTTAATTTTTTCATTTGGCTCATTCTTCAGACAAAAATATCCCGTCGGCAAATCATGTCTTTGCCGGAAAATATTTTCGCTAAAATAAAAATGTGCGCTAGCGTGACCATGTTCAATGAACATGACACGTTGGCAGTTTATTTTTACGAAAGGTATTTTTTGTTCTTGTTTACAGTTGCGAATACGTCATGAATAAAGGTAAAGAGATACCGTCGCCGTTAGGCGCCAGAAATCAGCATTAGCACAAGACGTTCTGCAAGAGGTAATAAGAACAGAGGGAAGGTTATCTGAAATTAAAGAAGGCAAAGCTAAAGCAACTACGATGAGCCATCATCATAATATGTGTGGTCCGTCGGATATGGGCCATTTTTCGGTTATTGTTTTCCATCTTTCATCCACCTGTTTGAGTGAAGGTGGCGCCATTTTAGCGAATAAAATCACGGATAATGTGATGTTTGTCACGCTATGATGGCTATTTATAAATAAATATTCATCTTATATTCACCGAAATGAATAGGTATGGTTTAGCCGCTATTCGTTGATGTGAATTAATTGCTACAAAAATACGGGTGGGCTAGGGTCAACCTGATTTAAGCCGGTTGAGTATTGCTCTGTATCACGTTCATTTGCACCATAGATAATCAAATAAAGCCGGAATGTTTTTTTATTGTTATTACATAAGCCCCGTTTAATTTGCATATCAATGCAGAGAATATTTATTAATATGCTATTTTAGTTTTCAAAATGAATTGTCGCTAATTGTGACTGTCTTCAACCGTGACGGTAGACGGGGCGGTAACAGGAGAACTGACATTGACTCAAACCGAAGACCAGCAGCACATCACCCGTTTTCTCAACAAGCAGCATGTGCTCACGCTGTGCGCTGGTAATGGTGCGCAAATGTGGTGTGCCAACTGTTTTTATGTGTTCGACGCTGAGCGCATGGCGCTGTGGCTGATGACGGAACTGCATACCCAACATGGCAGCCTGATGCAGCAAAACAGTACGGTGGTGGGGACCATTGCCCCGCAGCCAAAGAGTATCGCGCTGATCAAAGGCGTGCAGTATCGTGGGGAGATTGCCTTGTTGCAGGGTGATGAAGATCGGTTGGCCCGCGAGCGCTACTGTAAACGCTTCCCGGTGGCGAAGGCGATGAAGGCCCCGATCTGGCAACTCACGTTACAGGAAGTGAAGATGACCGATAACACGCTAGGGTTCGGTAAAAAGCTGCATTGGGTGCGCCCATCACTTTGTTAAGATCCCTTTTAATACATCATCATATTTAAGACAGGCCATTAAGGAGAGATGGATTGAAAAACAGAGAGAGAATCACACTGGTGCTGATGGCAACATTTGCACCTCTGGTGATGGCGCAAGAGAGTGGCGTCTCTTTCAGTCATAAGAATTGGGAGTTGGTTTGTGACAATACCAATACCTGTCGTGCTGCGGGCTACAGTGATGAGAACGAATCTAGTGGTTCAGTGCTGTTCACGCGTCTTGCTGGCCCTGGCACTGTGCCTGCGGGGGAAGTGACATTGGGGGAGATAGAGTCTGATGGCGCAAACCCGACAGTAAAGCTGACGCTCTGGATTAATGATAAATCCATCGGTGCTGTCAAAGTGGCAGAAGATGATACCTGGCGTTTATCCGAAACCCAGACTCGCGCGGTCATCGGCGCAGTGAAAGGCAGTAGCAAAGTTGAGTTTAAAGGTGGCCCGGCCCCCTTTGTCCTTTCTGGTGAGGGGGCTTCCGCCGTGCTGCTGAAAATGGATGATGTTCAGGGGCGCATCGGGACTTCTGGGGCATTGACTAAAAAAGGTGACAAGCCGGAAAGCAGCGTACCAGCGGCTATTCCAGCTCCGATCATTCAGGCGGCGAAGGTGGCAAAAGCGCAGGAGCGCCCGCTGACTGCTCCAGAGATCGCAGCGTTGAAACCCAAACTGTTGGCCACATTAAAGCCGGATGACTGCGAGCATATACAGCCCTCACAGGATCATGACGCGGAAGGCGAAGATGGCATCACTCTAACGCCGTTGGATGATAAGCATGCTGTTATCTCCGCACTGTGCTGGCGGGCGGCCTATAACGAGGGCTACGGTTACTGGGTGATTGATCGTGCTTTGAAAGCTGCCCCGGTGTTAGTGACGACTATGGGCTCGGGCTATGGTGAGGGCGTCATTTCTTACAGTCAAAAAGGGCGCGGGATAGCGGATTGTTTAGCGATGGGAAGCTGGACATGGGATGGTCAAGCATTCCGTAAGAGCAATGAAGCCACGACAGGTATGTGTCGCTACATTCGCTTAGGCGGAACCTGGAACCTGCCAACATTTGTGGCAGAGGTGAAACCCGCACACTAGAGCGATCAAAAACGTGGGATGTTTCCATTGAGAAAAGGGCATCCAGGTGCGGTGAATGGTAATGGAGAATGTATGGTGAGGGTATTAATCACAGGGGCTTCGGGTTTGGTTGGCGGCGAACTGTTGCAGCTCTTGCAGGCTGCTCCACAGGTGACGGCGATCGTCGCACCCACCAGGGCTCCGCTGCCGCAGCACAGCAAGCTGCAAAACCCGCATGGGGGCGATCTGTCGGAATTGCTTGCTGGATTAGACCAACCGGTGGAGATGGTGTTTTGTTGTTTGGGCACCACGCGCCGTCAGGCAGGCAGCGCGGAGGCGTTTCGCCAGGTTGATTACCAATTGGTGATCGAAACGGCACTCGCCGGGCAGCGGCTCGGTGCGCAACACTGTTTAGTGGTGAGTGCCATTGGTGCCAATCCGCGTTCTCCGTTTTTGTATAATCGTACCAAAGGGGAGATGGAGCAGGCGCTGCAGGCACAGAATTGGCCGCGCTTGACGCTGGTACGGCCTTCTATGTTGTTGGGGCGGGCGAAACCGCGTCTGCTGGAATCGCTCAGCGAGCCGCTGTTTGCCCTGCTGCCTGGCAAATGGCGATCCGTCGCCGCTAAAGATGTGGCACAAACTCTGCTGACACAGGCATTCAGCCCTGGCAGCGGGGTGAAGGTTTTAGAGTCTGACCAACTGCGCTAGAAGCGGGTATAAAATTGCGCATCCCCCAGCACAAAGGAGATCCCATTGAAGGGGGCCTTTGTGTTACCGTGTTGGCAAAAAACGCTAAATTTACCCCGCATTTAAAAATGCCTTTTGACCAACATGAGGTAATACGAATCCCATCAGCGTGAAAAATTCCCCAGCTAACGCAGTTTATGCACCACCTGATTACTGCTGCCGCGCCAAATCAGCGCCGGGTCTTTTAATTCCTGCACAAATTTGCCGTCGATCAGCACGTTGATTTGATCGACGACCTGCTGCTGTTGGCTATCCAACTCACCCAGCTTATAACCGGTCCATAGCCAGATATCCTTACCCGGGCATTCGGCGCGTACCCGTTTCACTAACTGCAACACGGCGGCGACGTTGGCTGGGTGCAGCGGATCGCCACCGGAGAGCGACAGCCCTTGGCGCGGAATGCGGCGATCGTTGAGATCGGCCAGGATCTGCTCTTCCATCTGCGGGGTAAACGGCAGGCCGGAATCCAGCCGCCAGGTGCTTTGGTTGTAGCAGCCTTTGCACTGGTGCAGGCAACCGGCAACAAACAGCGTGCAGCGGGTTCCGGGGCCGTTCACTACGTCGATGGGATAATACTGGTGATAATTCATGGTATTAGTTTTTTTCCTCACCCTTTCCAAGAGTTGTCTCTTGTTCACATCTTGAGGTTTATTGTGGGATGGGTGTTTATTTCGGTCGTTATACCTTTTGTGTTTACTCAGTAACGCGGGTGAACACGACCGAGTTGGGGGCTCAAGAGCCAGCCCCCAACACCCCGGCCCTTGCCATATCAGGCGGTGGGCTTCGCCCACTTCCCTCACTCCACCACAGCGCATCACGGCCGGCTACGACAGGCGTCCCTGCCTGTCTCGCCTGAACGCGCCGTCCATGGCGCGTTCGCCTATGCGCGGTGTCTCCGTTCGGCGCCTTCAATGGCCTCAACCCCCCGTGCTCATCTCACCGACAATAATATCTAATCGGTTGTTATCGATACCCTTGTAACGGTTGCCCGGTGGTTACAGATTCGGGGGTTGGTGTTGCGCTCCAGGGGAAAGGGGACATTAACCTATTTGCCCATTCCCCAGGTGCTTCACCCGGCGTTTCACCTCTTCCTGCTTACCGGCGTTGAATGGCCGTGCTTCCGGGCTACCCAAGTAACCGCACACGCGGCGGGTGACCGACACTTTGGCCGAATCATGGTTGCCGCATTTCGGGCAGATGAAGCCTTTGCTGGTGCAGGAGAACTCGCCGGTAAAGCCGCATTCGTAACACTCGTCAATCGGCGTATTGGTGCCGTAATAAGGCACGCGGGTGTAGCTGTAATCCCACACGTCTTCCAGCGCTTTCAGGTTGTGCTGCAAATTCGGGTATTCGCCGTAGCAGATGAACCCACCGTTAGCGAGCGGTGGATAAGGCGCTTCAAAGTCCAGCTTGTCGTAAGGGTTAACCTTTTTCTCTACGTCGAGGTGGAAACTGTTGGTGTAGTAACCTTTATCGGTCACGCCCGGCACCACGCCAAATTCGCTGGTGTCCAGGCGGCAGAAGCGATCGCACAGGTTTTCGCTCGGCGTGCTGTACAGGCTGAAGCCGTAGCCGGTTTCTGCTTTCCAGCTTTCGGTGGCGGCTTTCAGGCGCTCGACGATGGCGATGGCTTTGGCGCGCAACTGCTCATCGTCATAAAGGTGTTTTTCTGTACCAAACAGGGCGTTGATGGTTTCATGCACGCCGATATAGCCCAGCGAGATCGACGCCCGGCCATGTTTGAAAATCTCTGCAATATTGTCGTCGGCTTTCAGCCGCACACCGCAGGCACCTTCCATATACAGAATCGGTGCTACCCGTGCTTTGATCCCTTCCAGCCGCGCAATGCGGGTCATCAGCGCCTTTTTGGCCAGCAGCAGGCGCTCATCCAGCAGCGCCCAAAAACGGCCTTCATCCCCCTGGGCTTCCAGCGCAATGCGCGGCAGGTTGAGGCTGATTACGCCGATATTGTTGCGGCCATCGTGGATCTGCTGGCCGTTTTCTTCATAAGTGCCGAGAAAACTGCGGCAGCCCATCGGGGTTTTAAACGAACCGGTAACTTGCACCACCTGATCGTAATTGAGGATGTCTGGGTACATGCGTTTGCTGGCACATTCCAGCGCCAGTTGCTTGATATCGTAGTTGGCGTCACCGAATTTGTGGTTCAGGCCGTCACGGATGGCGAACACCAATTTGGGGAACACCGCTGTTTTGCGGTTTTTGCCCAGCCCGGCGATGCGGTTTTTCAGGATCGACTGCTGGATCAGGCGCGATTCCCAACTGGTTCCCAAGCCAAAACCGAAGGTGACAAACGGTGTCTGGCCGTTGGCGGTGTGCAAGGTGTTGACTTCGTATTCCAGCGATTGGAAAGCGTCGTAGCATTCTTTCTCGGTGCGTGCCATCGCGTAACCGGCCACATCCGGGATCTGCCACTGCTGTGCGATCTCTTGATGCTTGTGGAAGCTGGCGGTAACGAAGGGAGCCAGGATCTCATCAATACGGTTGATGGTGGTGCCGCCATAAATGTGGCTGGCGACTTGGGCTATGATCTGTGCGCTGACGGCGGTGGCGGTGGAGATCGACTTCGGTGGCTCAATCTCGGCATTCCCCATCTTGAAGCCGTTGGTCAGCATGCCTTGCAAGTCGATCAACATACAGTTGAACATTGGGAAGAACGGCGAATAGTCGAGATCGTGATAGTGGATCTCACCGCGTTCGTGCGCCCGCACCACGTCACGCGGCAGGATATGCTGTTTGGCGTAGTGCTTGGCGACGATCCCGGCCAGCAGATCGCGCTGGGTGGGGATCACTTTGCTGTCTTTATTGGCGTTCTCATTCAGCAGCGCTACGTTGCTCTGCTCCACCAGGCCGCGAATTTCCTGGTTCAGCCGCCCGCGTAGCTCGCGCGCGATGTCGCGGTCGTGGCGGTATTCGATATAGGTACGTGCCAGTTGTTTGTAGTGGCCTGCCATCAGTTGGTTTTCGACCGCTTGCTGGATCTCATGGATGTCGACTCGCGGTTGCTGTTCCATCTGTTGAGCGACCACCCGGGCGACGGTAGCGCAGTAGTCGGCATCGACAACGCCAGCGGCCAGCGCGGCCCGCTCAACGGCCTGCTTGATACGCTCCTCGTCAAAAGATACCTGGCAACCATCCCGTTTAATCACTACTGGTTTCACGTTGTTACTCCTGTTCCCATTGGGGGCGTTATGCCCGCGTGCTTGGGTGTATGGCACAGTTTCGGCTTATCCACAGGGCAAAACCGCAGAGCACAAGGGCTGCGGAGCGTGTGGATGACTTTGTGGATAACTACTATATATGGGTGATTAATGTTTTAATGGCACTATATATGGGTGTGGTGTCGATTTTATTGATGTAGGACAAAGAAGTCGGGAGAGCGTTTGAACGCTGAACAGCGGAAGGCTTCAGGAGGAATGGCAACCCCTGCTATCAGCGGAATGAAGGCGACATTGCCGTGGGCACAAAGATCGCTAAAGCGTGATGAAAGCCGCGAAAATGCTATTCAGGCGTCGTCGCGGAAAGGGGGCCGTCAAGATACCGGCTTTACCCCAGGGTTCTGGCTGGCAGCAGTGCTTGAGAGCAGCTCGCTCAGGTTGCCGGGTTGATGGGCGACCAGATTTTCTTTCTGTTTTTTGCTTAGCTGCTTTACACGGTATTCCAACTTCAGTGCGTTGGAGCGATCGCCGGCCTGGCAGTAGAAGACCAGTTCCAACTCTCCCTTACCCCGTAGGGCCTTGGCCCCTTTCCCTGCCTGATGTTGCGCCAGGCGCCGAGCGACATCGGTGGTGATGCCGGTATACAGCATGCCACTTGGCATACGCAGCATATAAAGATGCCAGATAGCTTTATCCATTGGTGTACAGATCGTTTCTCAGAGGGTAAAGAAAGAATTCTATCGATAAATAGCAGAAATGCCGTGGTTCTACCACTGTTAACACAAAGCTTGGCAACCCTTGTGGCACGCGGTTTATCCAAGGGAGCGGAGCTTGAAATATATTAAGAAATGCTCATTTCTTAACCTGAAAGTTGCATCAGAACTACATATAATAAATGGGTCAAATGACCTACTAATTAACATTGGCTATATTTCATTTCTTTTTATTAACTCCTTCATGTCGGTTTTTTCATAGATTAATGGGTAGTAATTTGGCATGCCATTAGTTTTTTGTACTGTTTTTTTGTTCATCGCTACTGCTTTTAGATGAATATTTTATTTTGATTATTCTGATGCAGAGCCCTACTATTTTCTATAACATCTTACACAAAGTTAAATGATTCTAAACAGTTTGAGTGCAAGTTTTTTAGATGACAAAGGATGTGAGCAAGATAGCGTAGGCTATTTCGTTAAGTAAATGGTGAAGTATGTCTAAAGTTGAAAAACCTGATGCTGCATTCAGTCGACTACTGAATGAGCTGCTTCCTCATGCGGAGAAAATAGCTCCCAAGCGACCAGGGGGGAGAACTCAAGGTATTAGAATAAAGGCCGATCCTGAGTTTTTTAATTTATACCTTTTGGAAGAAGGGAGTGCCAATCTTTGCCGATTGGAAGATAACCTTGTCGTTTCCACTGTTTTTGCTCCCTATGTGATTGGCTTGTCCTGCTATCCGGGGGCGGGGATCTATTATTCAATTGAACTGGGCCCAGGCAGTTGCCTGTATCAGATCCCCAGAACGCGTGCGCAATACCTTATTAATAAATTAGAATTACAAAAAGAATTTATCAGCGTTATTTCCTATAAGTTATCACAGATGTATTTTCGTGACAGCTGTATTTTAAAATATAAGTCTGAAGATATTGTGAAAGGTATGTTGACGTATCTGATGGAACTGCCTGATGACTTTAGACGCAACACCTCCGTGCTGGTGTTTATTGAGCAGCGCACCACGTTATCTCGCAGCAGTATTCAGCGTATCTTATCGACGTTAAAAAATGAGAACAAAGTGGATATCGTTAAATCCCGGCTGGTGAATATCCATGCGCTCTCTTGACGAGTAAATATACCCGTTACGCTCCAACCTACAGGGGCTGAGTGGCTTACCCCTGCAGGGATCGCTGTGCGAGGAACGGTAAGCGACTCCCTGCCTGCCCCTGTGACACACGCAACCTTGTTCTAATCAATGCACACAATTTCTTAATATCAATTAAATTTTCCTAAGTGGAAATTTACTTGATTAACTATTATTGCAGGTAAGGAACACTAAATGCATACCCTATTGGCAACACCTTATACAAGAATATTTTGGACTGAATGGCAGCTTGATCCTCTTTCAAGCAAGTACAACATGATCATGGACCAAAGTATTTCTGGCTCATTGGATATTGATAAGCTTGAACAGGCAGTCAAATACGTTCTGAATAAATATCCCGTGCTGGATAGCCATTTGATTGAAGAGGATGGTCAGCTTTTATGGCGCAGAAATGAAGACACATTGGTAACAGGGTTGGAAGAGTGCAATAGCCTGCAAGCTTTGGCCGATTTAGCAACGCGGCCTTTCGATCTGAATAATGGCCCGCTATTCAGCTATGGATTTTACCATGATAAAGACCATGACGTGTATGAATTCGTCATGGTTCTACATCATGTCATCATTGATGGGCTTTCCGTGGCTGATGTTTATACCGACATGTCGAATTATTATAATGACGATCTGACCACCGACAATAATATTAATTATGAAGGATATTTCTCGGAAAAAGTTCAGAATTACCTGGTTAAGTTAAAGGAACTGTCTACCGCCAATCCGAATGCATTTTGGCAGAATGCCTTGAAGGGACTGCCTAAAAATAACGATCTCCCTTATCTATATTGCTCTGATGAACTCCCTACCGATAAGCAAGTAAAATTCCTACTTACTCTAAGAAAATGGGAGTCTCTCAAGTCATCAATAAAGCATGCTAATGCATTTCTGGTGTTTAAAACGGTTTGGGCTTTATTGATCGCCCGCTATTGCCAAAGTGAGGCGGCACATATCGCTTACCCGGTTTCTATGGAGAACGGTAGCCATCTGCACTTAGGGGCGCAGGTGAATACGGCGGTATTCCCCTTCTTTGTACACCAAGGGGATAGCTTTGCTGATGTTTATCGGCGGACTTTAGCGCACAACCGTTCCTTGAAGGCTAAACCGGGGTTACGTTTTACCCGCTGGCCGATTTATGAAGTGTTGAAAAATAGTGGGATACGGCCAAACGTCAGCTTTGCTCAAGCGCATTTCAATGAGCTGACGCTGGAGTTAAACGGGTGCCAAACGCGTTGTCACCATCGGTTTGATGAGAGCCTGGCCAACGCAGAGCTTGTTTTGGAGTATCAGGAGCAAAGTGACGAGATCGCATTCCGTATCCGCTATCAGCCAGAACGGTTTGCTGCGCAGCAAATTAGCGCGATGGCCGAGCAGTTCCAGCAGTTGTTAAATCAGGTGTTGCTGAACCCAGAGCAACCGTTAGACAGCATCCCGTTGCTGACCCCGGCTCAACAGCGCGAGCAGTTGATCGAGTGGAATCTCCCGCAATCAGCAGCGGTGAGGGCTCCAGGCACCTTGCATCAGGCCATCACCGAACAGGCGCAAAAATATCCACAGCGTATTGCCTTGGTCGATGAGCACCAGCAATTGACCTATCAGGAACTGGAACAAAAAAGTCACCGACTGGCCCACCGGATCGCCGAAAACTATCAGCGCATCACGCAAAAAAGGATTGGCCCGGATACCCTGCTCCCGCTGTGCCTGAACCGTGGCGTAGACATGATCGTTACCATGCTGGCGATTATGAAAACGGGCGCGGCTTACATTCCTTTAGAACCGCAACTGCCTAAGCAACGCATCAGCTACATTCTGGCCGACAGTGGTGCCCCTATGCTGATCACCGAACAGGGGCTACGGGCGAAACTGCAGGATATGGCGTTGCCGACAGAACTGTGGGCAATGGATGAATGGGCCGACGATGAGGCCGTGAGCGATGTGCCTTTGGCTGTCGCGTACTCCCCTCATCAGTTGGCTTATGTCATCTATACCTCAGGAACCACCGGGCAACCCAAAGGCACCTTGCTGGAACACCAGGGGGTGCTCAATATGGTGCGTGGGTTCCAAACCGTTATCGGCCACTCCGATAACGCACGGTGCTGCCTGCAGTTTGCTTCCGTGGTGTTTGACGCTCACGTGGCGGAAACTTATATCCCTCTGTGCGGCGGCGATACGCTGGTGGTGGCCTCTGAAGAACAACGTCACGATCTGCCCGCATTGTTGGCGCTGATTGAACGCCATCAGATTGAATTTGCCCATTTACCGCCCGCGTTATTAAAGCTACAGCCGAACATTCCGGCATGTTTATCGCAGATTGTGGTGGCCGGTGAGGCGACCTCTCTGGCATGCCTTGACCATTACACCCAACTGGGGCACCGGTTATTTAACGGTTATGGGCCTTCAGAAGCGAGCGTGTGCGCCTCTATCAACCTGTACCGCCACAACGGGGCGAATAACATAGGTCGCCCGTTGCCTGGCGTGCGCCTGTACGTGTTAGACAGCCAGCAGCAACCGTTGCCTGTCGGTGTGCCAGGGGAGCTTGGTATTTCAGGGCTTGGGCTGGCGCGGGGCTACCTGAATCAACCGCAACTGACGCAGGAAAAGTTTATTGCCAACCCGTTTGCACAGGCAGACGAAGCCGAATATCAGCGGCTTTACCGTACTGGCGATCGGGTGCGTTGGTTACCGGGCGGTGAGTTGGAGTATGTTGGCCGGAACGATTTCCAGGTCAAAATCCATGGACACCGGATTGAGTTAAGTGAGATTGAGCAAGCCTTTGTGGCGGTCACCTCTGTGGCTTACTGTGCGGTGGTGGTGCGTGGGCAGGAGAATCCGCGGATCGTGGCTTATTATGTTGCCGAGATAACGCTCAATGATGAACAGGTAAAACGCCAGTTGGCGGAACGACTGCCGGACTATATGGTGCCGACGGTCTTGGTGCAATTGATGGCGCTGCCGTTAACCCTCAACGGCAAACTGGATACCCGGGCATTGCCTGAGCCGGACTACAACCAGGCTTGCAATGACTATCGCCCGGCCAGCACCTATCAGGAAAAGCAGCTACAGGCGGTTTGGCAACAGGTGATGGGGTTGGAAGACATCGGGCTCAATGATGATTTCCTGCGGCTTGGCGGGGATTCTATTACCGCGATCCGCCTGGTGTCCGAGATGCGCAGAATCGGCCTGGTATGCCGCACTCAGGATCTTTATCAGTATCGTTCGATTGGGGCATTGCTGGAGAATCTTGCCACGACGGCGTTGCAAGACGCAGTACCGGCTGAGCAGGGCAACCTCAGCCAGGATATTCCCCTGTCGCCTACCCAGGCCTGGTTCTTTGAGCAGGAGTTCGAGCAGGATAATTATTGGAACCAATCATTCCTGATCCGCGTGCCGGAGTTGGATCTGGGCCGTTTGCAGCAGGCGATCAATGCGTTGGCGGTGCAGCACGATATGTTGCGCACCTGTTTTACCTTAGAGCAACGTGGTTATCGCCAGCATTATCAGGCGGAACTGGCTCCGCGTCCGTTGCAGCATGCGCACCGGGCCGAGCATTCTGATGCTGAATTACAAGCGTTGTTCAGCGCGTGGCAACGTGGTTTTGATTATCAGCAAGGCCCGTTGTGGCAGTTTGGCTATGTTGATGGTTATCCGGATGGCACCGCGCGTATTTTCTTTGCTTGTCACCATCTGATTATCGATGCGGTTTCCTGGCGTATTCTGGTGGAAGACCTGCGTCGTTTATATCTTGGCGAAGCTTTGGGGCCAAAATCGGCCAGCTATCGGCAGTGGGTGACGGCTCTGCTGGATTATGCTCCGGCGGAGGCGACGGAAGCAGATTACTGGCGGTGGCAGTGTGAGCACCAGCGGGATTATCGCGCCGATTTCACCTTGAGTGACCAGCTTAACCTGCATTATGGCCAACTGGATGCGGTGGCCACTGGCAGGCTGCTACAGATGAGCGAGCAGACCAATGATGTGCTGATCGCCGCGTGGTTGCGTACCTTGCGCCATTACAGCCAGGCAGACAGCCATACGCTGATGTTAGAAAGCCACGGGCGTGACTTACCCGGCGGCCAAATGGACGTTGGGCGCACGCTTGGCTGGTTTACCGCACTGTACCCGGTGAACTTTACTCTGGCGGATGATCCGCAACTGGATATCGAGCGGGTTCACTCGGCGCTGGAGGCGGTGCCAAACCATGGCATTGGCTATGGCGTGCTGCGCAGTCGCGGTGGCGAACAGCGGCCAGCGTTGCGCCACCCTGGGGTGATTTTCAACTATCTGGGGCAATTTGCCGATCAGGGGGCTGAATGGCAACTGCTGGCCGAGCCTGCGGGGCAAAACAGCCATCCTGCCAATATCAACCGCGAACTGCTGGTACTCAATAGCTGGGTTGCGGATGAGCAGTTGTGCTTCCGCCTGGACGGCATGGTGGCGGCGTCGGCTCTGGTGGAGGTTGCCCGGCAATTTACCCATCAAATCCAGCAGTTGATTGAGCAAGACCGGGGCTTACCGGCGGTGATGGGCGACGAACTGCCTGCTACGCTGTGGCACCAGTTGCAACAGCGCTATGTGCCGCAGGCAGTCTTCCCCTGCAATAGCCTGCAACAAGGGTTTATCTATCATGCGGTCAGCCAACCGGACGATCCGAGCTATCGGGTGCAAATGGTGCTGGATTATCTTACCGAGCTGAACCCGACCGCCTATCGGCAGGCGTGGGAAATGGCCATGGTGCGTTACCCTATTTTGCGGACCTGCTTCAACTGGCAATGGCAGCCGTTGCAGGTGATTTGCGCCGAAGCGGAGATGGATTGGCAATATGTCGATTACCAGCCGCAGGAGGATTGGCAGCAGGCTCTGAACCAGTTGTGCGAACAACAACGCGTGCAGCCGTTCGATCTGCAACAGCCGGGTTTGTTCCGCGTGCGGCTGGTGCGGGTGAGCGAGCAGCATTACTGCCTGGTGTATACCGTACACCACAGTATCACCGATGGGTGGAGCGGCCAGCTCTTGCTGCAGTATGTCCATCAAGCCTACCAACAGCTACAGGCTGGGCAACAGCCCGAGCGCCAGCAGGAAATCACCTACCTGCAAGCGCAGCGCTACTATCTGGAGCAGGCGGAAAACAGCCGCGCCTATTGGCAACAGCAACAGCTTAACCAATGCCAGGCGAATGATATCTCTTACCTGCTCAGCGTACCTTACGAGCCCAAAAGCACCGCAAGCGCAGAGCAGACCATGCTCAAGCGCCTGCTGCCTGCCGCCGTGTTTGCCTCAATGCAGCAACTGGCGCAGAACCAGGGGGTGACGCTGAATGTGATGTTGCAGTTTGTCTGGCATAAGTTACTGCATATCTACAGTCGGCAGGAGGTCACGCTGGTGGGTACCACGCTGTCTGGCCGTAACCTGCCGATTGATGGGATCGAAGAAAGCGTCGGCCTGTATATCAACACCCTGCCGTTGAAGGTGGAGTGGGATAACGACCATAGCTGTTTGCAACAGTTGCAGGCGATTCAGCGCTCCCTGAATGCGCTGGATGAGTACAGTTATCAACCTCTGGCTGAACTGAGCTACGGTGGCGAAGCGCTATTCCACAGTTTGCTGGTGTTTGAAAACTACCCGAGCGTGGAGATGCCGGAGTTGCCGGTGCGCATCCGCTCGACCGCCGAGAAAACGGATTATCCGCTGAACCTGTTGGCTCACACCACCGATGAGGGGCTGATGCTGTCGCTGGCGTATGCCACCCCGTATCTGACCGAGCAGAAAGCCGACACGCTGTTATCCTTGCTGATCGCCCTGCTGGAACGTCTACCGGCTCATCTGTACGTTCCGCATCATCAATTGCCGTTGCTGACGGCCAGCGAACCGGTTCCACAGCCGATGCTGGCGGCCAGCTCGTCGTTTGACTATCGCCGTGCTCTGCATCAGAGCTTTATGGATTGGGCGTTGAAACACCCGGACGATATTGCCGTCATCGACGCTTTGGGCAGTTGCAGTTATGGCGAACTGTATCAGGCGGCGTTGGTGCTTTCGAACCAGATACGTCAGTGCGCGGGCCGTGATTCGGCGTTAGTCGCTATTCTGATGGACAAAGGGCGTGCCCAGGTGATCGCCATTCTGGCCACCTTGATGGCGGGCAAAGCCTACCAGCCGATGGACAAATCGTGGCCGGAAAAACGCCGTTTGACGATCGTTGAACAGGCAGGCATCGGGATGGTGCTGTGTGATGAGCCTTGGAAGAACGCCGCCTTTGCTTCGCTGGTGCTGGATAACACCGGTAAGGCCCAAGGCGTGCCATTCCCTGAGCCTTTATTGGCACCGCAGCCCGTGGAGATAGACGCGTTGGCGTATGTCATCTTTACCTCTGGCTCTACCGGGGTGCCGAAAGGCGTGGCGATCTCCCATGCGGCTATCACAAATACCGTTATTGCAATGAATAACCTGCTGAATGTGGGTTCGGGCGATGCGACCTTGTCCGTCAGTGCGCTGAGTTTTGATGTCTCGGTCTACGACATTTTTGGCATGCTCTCAGCGGGGGGGCGCGTGGTGATCCCGACCGAGTCGCAACGCTATCAACCGCAGGCCTGGTATGAGCTGCTCTTGCAGCATCAGGTAACCGTCTGGTTCTCTACCCCGGCCTTCTTTGATCTGTTGCTTCAGCATAAGGAACAATATGCCAGCGATTCTGCTTCCCCATTACGTTCGGTGATATTAGGTGGGGATTGGGTTTCGCCGACGCTGGCACAGCGCTGTTTTGCCTGGGGTGAACAATGCCGTTTCCTCAACTGCTGGGGCGTGACCGAAGTCGCTATCTGTTCAACCATGTATGAAGTGGTGCCAACGGAACAGTTCCAGCAAAGCATTCCGATTGGGCCTACGCTAGCCAATCAATCGGTTTATGTTCTGGATACCGGACTAAAACCGCTGCCGCAGGGCGTGGTGGGTGAGTTGTTTATCGGTGGTGTCGGGTTGGCACAAGGCTATTTCAACGATCCTGAGCGCACTTCCGAGAGCTTTATTTATCATCCTCAGACCGGCGAACGCCTTTACCGCACAGGGGATCTGGGCCGGGTGCTGGAAAATGGCAATGTCCAGTTCCTGGGGCGTAGCGACAATCAGGTCAAACTCAATGGTTACCGCATTGAGCTGGGGGAAATAGAGCGCCCTCTGGCTGCCTTGCCGGAGATCGGCCAATGTGTGGCGCTGGTAACCGAGAGCAACCCGAGGATCTTGCTGTATTACACCGCCAGCCAGGAGATGGATCACGCTTATCTGCACGCGCTGCTGGCGCAGACGTTGCCGGAATATATGCGCCCCGCCGATTTGATCGCGCTGGAGAGCTTCCCATTAAGCGTCAATGGCAAGGTTGATCGCCGTGCGCTGCCAGTACCGGAGCCGAGCCTGAGCCAGAAAGCCTATGCGGCTCCGAGCACCGAGCAGGAAATACTTTGCTGTGAGCTGTGGGCCGAGGTTCTGCATGCCGAACGTATTGGGATTGACGATAATTTTTACAGCAGCGGTGGTAACTCCATCCAGGCGATTACCCTGTGTAACCGGTTGAGCCAGGCTCTGGAAAGAGACGTGACGTTTGCCATGCTCAGCGCCTATCCGACCATCCGACAGTTTTGCCAGCATCTGCAACAGCAGACGGCGGTGCATGCGGCTGGGCCTATCGCGGCGCTGGCGCAGACCCGTTACCCGCTGTCATCATCACAGATGCGTTTATGGTTCCTTGACGAACTGATGCAGGGTAACGATCTGTATCAGGTTCCGGTGCTGTTTGAACTGGGGGCGGAGATTAATGTTACCGCTTATCTGCAGGCATTGCAGGCGGTGGTCACGCGCCACCATCTGCTGCGCAGCCTGGTTGTGCAGAATGCGGAAGATGGCACCACGCAGTTTGTCTTGCAGCAAAAACCTCTGCCGCTGGAACGTCTGCAAGTGGCCGCCGACGCATGGGAAAGCACGCTGGCATCCGTCATTCACCGGCCTTTCGACCTGCGTAAAGAATATCCGATACGCCATATGCTGATCGAACGCCGGGAGACTGACGGGCGGTTGACCCTTTTCTCTTTGCTTAACGTGCATCACATCGCTTTTGATGGCTGGTCGGCGAACCTGTTGCTGGCTGAACTTGAGGGGCATTATGCGTTCTTTGCCTGGGATACCCCGCTGACGCTGCCCGAGTTGACCATCCAATACTCTGACTATGCCTCCTGGCTGGAGAGCCAACTGGGCAGCGAACGCCACCAGGTGCGGCAGCAGTTCTGGCAGGATAAAATGCAGGGCTATCAGCTGTTGGAACTGCCCACGGATTATCCACGGCCAAAAGAGTTTGACCATCGTGGGGCAACGGTTTCTTTTAACGTCGATCTCGAACTGAGCGAACAGTTGCGCACTCTGGCGCGCACTACCGGTGTCACGCTACATGCGGTATTACTGACCGGCTTCACTCTGTTGCTCGGTAAATACAGCCATCAGCAGGATATCGTGATTGGTGCGCCGGTAGCCAACCGTTCGCATGCTCAGATCGAGCCGTTGATTGGTTTGTTTGTCAACACGCTGGTGCTGCGCAATAGCATTGAACCGGGAATGCGCGTTGACGAGATGATTCGGCAGGTGTTCGGCAATACCGTGGCCAGCCAGGAATATCAGGACATGCCGCTGGAGAAGCTGGTGGAAAGCCTGAACGTTGAGCGCGATCTGTCCAGACAGCCGCTGTTCCAGGTGGTGTTCAGCGTCGAGCAGGTCATGGGCGCACAACAGGAAAAAGCGCTATTCACCCCGCTGGATCTCAACCACTACTATCAGGTGGCGAAATTCGATCTGGGCTTGATGATTGAAGATGGGCAGCCGGAACTTGCCGCTTATATCAACTACGCCTGCGCGCTGTTTTCTCCTGAAACCATCGACCGCTTTATGCAGCATTATCAGCAATTACTGCGTGTGATGGTGCAAACGCCAACCGCCAAAGTCGCCAGCCTGAGCCTGCTGAATGCCGAGGAGCAGCGTAAGTTGCTGCAACCTGCGGTGGAAACCCGGCCATCAGCCGATTACGCTCACGCGATTCATCGTGGCTTTATGGCATGGGCCAACGCGCACCCGCAGGATATCGCTTTGATCGACTCACAGGGGAGTTGTACCTACGGTGAGCTGTATCAGTTGGCGTTGGTGCTTGCTAACCAGATTCGGCAGAGCAATGCGGGCAGCTCGGCGCTGATTGCGGTGGCGCTGGATAAAGGGCGGGCGCAGATTGTCGCGGTGCTGGCGGTGCTCATGGCTGGCCGTGCTTATCTGCCAATGGATACCTCATGGCCTGAGAATCGCCGCTTGAGCATTATGCAACAAGCGGGTTGCCGCTTGCTGCTGACCGATCGGCCTTGGCAGGCGGAGGAGTTCACGACGATTTGCCTGGCGGAGAACGGGCAGGCACTGCACTTAGCGGTTCCTGTTCAGCTTCTGCCACCAGAGGCGGTGGATCCGGCGCAGTTGGCCTATGTCATCTTTACGTCGGGTTCCACCGGGGTGCCAAAAGGGGTAGCGATTCAGCATGCTGCGGCCAGTAACACTATTATCGACATTAATCACCGCCTGAACGTTGGCGCTGGCGATGCCACGTTGGCGATCAGTGCGCTGAGCTTTGATCTGTCGGTCTACGATATTTTTGGCCTGTTGTCGGTCGGTGGGCGTTTGGTCATCCCGAGTGAAAAGCAGCGTTATCAGCCAGATGCCTGGTGCCAACTGATGCTGGAGCACCGTGTGACGCTCTGGCAGTCTGCTCCGGCATTGTTTGAACTGCTGATGCAGTATGTGGAGCGCGAAGGGTTGCAGCCTAATCGTGGTTTAAGCCGGGTGATGCTGAGCGGTGACTGGATCCCGGTGAACCTGCCACAGCGCTGCCACCGCTGGTCGCCGGATTGCCGCTTTATCAGCGCCGGGGGTGCGACGGAGGCGGCGATCTGGTCGATTATGTACGAAGTGGAGAAAGGGGCGCTGTTCCAGCAGAGCATTCCTTACGGCCAGCCACTCGCCAACCAGCGTTTTTATATTCTGGATGAGCAGCTAGCGCCTGTACCTGCGGGCATTGTCGGCGAACTGTTTATTGGCGGTGTCGGGCTGGCCCAGGGCTATTTCAACGATCCGGCCCGCACGGCGGAGCAGTTTATCAAGCACCCGACGACCGGGGAAAGGCTCTATCGCACTGGCGATCTGGGCCGCTGGCTGCACGATGGCAATATTGAATTCTGCGGGCGGGTTGATAATCAGGTCAAAGTGAATGGCTACCGGGTTGAATTAGGGGAAATTGAAAATACCCTGATGGAGGTTGGCGCGATCAAACAATGCCTGGTGGTGAAAGCCGAGGGTGAGCAGGAACGGTTAATCGCTTACTACGTGAGTGACGTCGCTTTGGATCACTCGAGCTTGCTGATTCAGGTACAGGGTCGCCTGCCGACTTATATGGTGCCCGCCGCGTTTATTTTCCTGCCGGAGTTCCCGCTTAACGCCAACGGGAAAATAGACCGTAAGCAACTGCCGCTGCCTGCGGAGTCTTGCGCCACTCGCCAGTATGTTGCACCGGAAACCGAGCAGGAACGGCAACTGTGCGCACTGTGGCAAGAGGCATTGCAGCAACAGGATATTGGCGTGAGCGATGACTTCTTTGCTTGCGGGGGGAGCTCTATTCTGGCTATCTCGCTGTGCCAGAAAATGTCCAGCTTGCTGGGGGAAACCGTCCCGGTGGTGAAGCTGTTTAAATATCGCACGATCCGTGGCATGTTGGCGGTGGAAAACTATCAGCCCGTTCAGCGCCTTAACCGTTATCAGCCGGGAGCAGGGAACCTGTGGATGATTCACCCGGCCTTGGTGGGGTGTGAAACCTACCTTAATTTTGCCCAGACTCTGGAAGGAGAGGTTAACTGCCTCGGGGTTGATAACTACAACCTTTACCACTGCCAGCAGCAACTGACCGATCTCTCCTCCGTGGCGGCCTATTATCTGGCCAAAATGGAACAGCAAGGGCTGTTGGAACAGCCGGTAGTGCAACTGCTGGGTTGGTCTTTGGGCGGATTGATTGCTATGGAGATTGCCGCCATGCTAGAGGAACGGGGCGTCAAAAATATCCAGCTTTACCTGTTGGACAGTTTCTATCAGGTCAAAGTGGATTATCAGGATACTCCAGACTTGCGCAAAAACATGCTGGCAGAACTGGGGGTGTATGGTGAGGGCGCCACGCGGGCGTTAGCCGTTGAGGAAGCCGAGAATGCGATTGGCCGAGGACGGATCTCTGGGCGGCTACGGCATACCCAAGTCACGCTGTTCAAAGCCACACAGATGTCTTCTTATTATCAGGCTTTGGCTGGCGATAAAGTGGCGAGGTTTGGTGAGGACAACGGAGTGGGCGCGGCGTGCGAACAGTTGAACATCGTCCCGCTTGCGTGCAATCACCACAGTATTATCGAACGTGTCAGCGAGATTTGGGCGGTGATAAAACCGCAGCAGTGATGATGAGGTAATGCCACCTTTCTTTATTTAAGAGCGGTGGCATAGATACCCAAGCAACTTGAAATATGAAGGGTATAGAGGGTTAACGAGAGGATATTTCCCATAAACGAATGGGTAAATAGCCAAGATATCGTTGACCCTCTTTTTTTGCCTGCGAATAACATATTGATTTTAAATGGGTAAAAGAAGGCGAGAGAAAAAGGGTTTTTTAGCCTTAAGTGAGGTTACTCAATGATAGTTAACGCGATTAGCGCTATGCTTGAACGGTTCACTGCCGTACAGGCAGCTTAGAAATAATTTACCAACTAAAATAACTTTATTTACGCGTTCACTGCCGTACAGGCAGCTTAGAAATTGATGGCTAGTAGTTTATTTTCTTGCAGCAAGTTCACTGCCGTACAGGCAGCTTAGAAAATCGCCATTGCTTACCGTAATACCAGCATGATGTTCACTGCCATACAGGCAGCTTAGAAATACACGCCGATTGTAACTAAAGCGGAAGAAACGTTCACTGCCGTACAGGCAGCTTAGAAATGCTCAAATATTGCTGAAACCAGCCGGTAAATGTTCACTGCCGTACAGGCAGCTTAGAAAATTAGGTGATGCAGCAGTAAGGTCAAGTCCAGGTTCACTGCCGTACAGGCAGCTTAGAAAAACTGGCTAAAACCGACTCGGCCGTCGATCTGGTTCACTGCCGTACAGGCAGCTTAGAAAGCAATGATGCTCGGCGGCGTCGTTCAGATGTTGTTCACTGCCGCGCAGGCAGCTTAGAAAAATTCGAGATAACGTGCGCCCTGGCTGCAATTGTTCACTGCCGCGCAGGCAGCTTAGAAACGTGACGGCACAGGCAGCAACAGCGGTGGTGAGTTCACTGCCGCGCAGGCAGCTTAGAAAATTCTTTATCAGAACCGCCGCGAGTTTAAATTGTTCACTGCCGCGCAGGCAGCTTAGAAATCCAGCCAGCGCAATTCCGTTTTCACTTGGTCGTTCACTGCCGCGCAGGCAGCTTAGAAAATAGCAAAAACTGGCGAACCAAGTTCTACCAAGTTCACTGCCGCGCAGGCAGCTTAGAAATCAACAACCTGCTGACCACATGCCAGAGCAATGTTCACTGCCGTACAGGCAGCTTAGAAATTAGAGGACGCGCTCTAGAGCGGTAACCCCCGTTCACTGCCGCACAGGCAGCTTAGAAACAGGGAAGGTCGCTGCTTGGGTATTGGCTGCGTTACTCGCCCCTGCGGGCCAGTGCCAGCGCTGTTCAAACCGGTCAAAGACCGGTTTGTCACTCAGTTGCTGCCTACAAGCAACTCGAATTATTTTGGGTATTTACCTGGGTTCTTGAACTTTAACTACCGCAACAGCTAATAATCGTAGCGCTACGATTGTTTCTGGAATATGCTTTCCGTATAATTTGCAGCGCTACGATTTAACACCGTGGTGAAAAATCCGGGTGCTGATCCCTAAACCCTAGAACGGAGGCACGTATGCCCAGCGAACATTCCCACCACACTTTTGCCAGCCGCTTGAACGGCTTAACTGCCCCGATTGGCACATGGCTGATGTCGGCTTCGGCGAGCACCGCTGAAGCACTGGGGTACGCAGGCTTTGATTGGCTGTTGGTGGACATGGAACATGTGCCGATCGAATACCGTGACCTGTGGCATCTGCTTCAGGCTATTCAGTGCGGCGGCGCACAACCGATTGTGCGAGTCGCTGCAAATGATCCGGTATTGCTTAAGCGTGCGCTCGACCTGGGTTCGTTCAATGTCATGGTACCGTTCGTGGAAAACGCAGCGCAGGCGCAAGCTGCGGTCGACGCGGTTAAATATCCCCCTTTGGGAACGCGCGGTTTTGCTGCGGTACACCGAGCCAGCCGCTACGGCACTTGGGCTGATTACGGTAAGGAAGCGAATGACGCAGTCACTTGCATCCTGCAAATCGAAACACCGAACGCTTTGGCAAACCTGGAAGAGATCGCCGCGATACCGGGCGTTGATGCGTTGTTTCTGGGTCCAGGCGATCTCTCGGCAGCTTGCGGCCATATCGGCAATCCAGGGCATCCGCAGGTACAGATGATGATCAGTGATGCCATCGTTCGGGCAAAAAAGATCGGTATGCCGATGGGGATCGTCGGCGGTACGCCAGAACTGGTTCAAAGCTATCTCGAGCAAGGTTATGCCTTCGCCGCCGTGGCTTCGGACATCGCCATGATGATGAAAAAGGCCAACGAGTTTCTGACCACGCTCAAAGCACACCAGGCTCCGGCAGCGGTTGCTACTCCTTACTGACTTTAACTGACGGGGCAGGCGGTTTGAGCTACAAGGAGTCTCCATGGTCGTTGCAAGCATAAAGCCAGGCAAGATCGACCGTTTCAAGGTGGTGCGGGCATGATGGGTGTTTGGCCTCACGTTGGTTTCTTGCTGTGTGTCGCAATTGCGACGTTCGCACAAAACACCACGGGTTTTGCCTTCGGTTTACTGCTGTTGGGTCTGACCGGGCTGTTGCAGTTGGCCCCTACGGAAACCATCGCCAACGTCAGTTCGGTTCTGACATTGATCAACGCATTTATCCTGCTGCGGCGGCGTCCACAGCTGGCATCCAAACTGGTCGCGTTGATTCTGAGCTGCAGCCTGTTAGGGGTATTCATCGGTGTGGAGCTGTTGAACGTACTGGGTACCCATGGGCGTGAATTACTGCAACTGCTGTTGGGCCTAACGATTGTCGTATGTAGCTTCATGCTGATAGTTCGTTCACGGCACCTTGAGCAACTTTCCGGTTGGCTGAGCTTCAGTGGTTTCGCGACGCTATCCGGGATCATGGGTGGCTTGTTTTCCAGCGCTGGCCCACCACTGGTTTATCAACTCTATCGTCAACCGCTAGCGGCCCAGGTGGTTCGCGACACATTAATCATGGTATTTGCAGTCAATGCTTTTCTGCGGCTGACGCTATTGACCTATGCCCATCGCTTTGACTTGCAGGCAGCTTATCTGGCGCTGGAAGCAGCTCCAGTCGTGTTTGCCTTAACGTGGTACATGCGTCGTCATCCGCCTGCCATTGATCCTCAGACACTAAGAATAGGGGTATTTATTTTGTTGTTGTTGTCCGGTGTAAGCCTGGCAGGTCCCGCAATGTTGGCTTTGTAAAGCGAGCGGGACCCGCAGTACGTTTACAAAAGCTGCCTGATGCGTTTTTAAAAACCAACACCGCTGACACAGAACTCCTCAACAGGAAGTGTCAGTGGCGTTGTCGGCCTTTTAAACCCAGTGGGAACAATGTCATGTCAGACAATCAAAAAAAACTGGAAGAGCTACGCAGCCAGCGTTGGTTCGCCCCGGATACTATTCGGGCATTCGCCCACCGTCAGCGCATGCAGCAGATTGGGCTGCGGCGTGAGGAGTTCATGGGCAAACCGGTGATTGCCATCCTCAACACGTGGAGCGAACTGTCGCCCTGCCATTCTCACTTGCGTGAACGTGCGGAAGCAGTGAAACGGGGAGTATGGGCAGCGGGTGGATTCCCGGTTGAACTGCCCGTACAGTCCGTGGGCGAGGTAATGGTCAAACCCACCACGATGCTGTATCGCAACCTGCTGGCGATGGAAACCGAGGAGCTGCTGCGTTCGCTGCCTATTGATGGTGCGGTGCTGCTAGGAGGGTGTGACAAATCTACACCTGGTTTATTGATGGGTGCCCTGAGTATGGATTTACCGATGCTTTATTGTCCGGCTGGGCCTATGTCAAATGGACAATGGCGCGGGGTAAAGACCGGGGCCGGTACACACACTAAAAAGTATTGGGATGAGCGCCGTCTGGGGCTTATCGATACCGTAGCCTGGGAAGAGCTGGAAGGGGCGATGACCCGCTCCATCGGTACCTGTAACACCGTTGGTACGGCCTCCACGATGACCAGCATCGCCGATGCCATCGGCTTCACGTTACCGGGGGCGTCGAGTATTCCCGCCGCAGACGCCGCACATCCACGCATGGCTTCTCAATGCGGCGAAACCATCGTTGACCTGGTCTGGCGCGACCGCCGTCCATCGACCTGGCTGACACCAGCGCACTTTGCCAATGGTGTTGCGGTATACATGGCGATGGGGGGTTCAACCAATGCGGCCATTCACTTGATTGCCATGGCTCGACGTGCAGGCATTGAACTGACCCTTGAGCAAATGGCAGAAACGGCGGCAAAGATCCCGGTATTACTGAACCTGTTCCCGTCGGGCAATGCTTTGATGGAGGACTACCACTTCGCTGGTGGCCTGCGTGCACTGATGCGTGAGATCGCACCGTTTCTGTCACTGGATTGTGCTGGGGCTACCGGTCAGACCTGGGATACCTTACTTGCCGAGGCCAAATGTTACGACACTGATATCATTCGCCCGATAGACGACCCGGTTGTGGGCCTTGAACAAGGCAGCACGCTGGCTTTGTTGCGCGGTAATCTGTGCCCGGACGGTGCGGTGATGAAATCTTCCGCTGCCAGCCCGGCTCTGCGTAAACACTCGGGCCCGGCACTGGTGTTCGACGATCACGAAACCCTGAGCAGAATGATCGACGATCCGGCGTTGGTGGTGACTGCAGACACCGTGCTGGTGCTGCGTAATGCTGGGCCTGTTGGTGCACCAGGTATGCCCGAATGGGGCAACCTGCCGATCCCCAAAAAGCTGTTGGAGGCGGGCGTACGCGACATGGTGCGGATTTCAGATGCGCGAATGAGTGGCACCCATTATGGCAGCTGTGTTTTGCATGTGGCACCTGAAGCCGCTGTGGGCGGGCCACTGTGTCTGGTGCGTACCGGTGACATTATCGACCTGGATATCGCCGCTGGCACGCTGAACATGCGCGTCAGCGATGCTGAGCTGGCGCTTCGCCGTGCCGAACATGTGCCAGTTCACCGGCAATATGGCCGTTCTTTCGCGGCTCTTTATCAGCAACACGTCACTCAGGCGAACGAAGGCTGTGATTTTGATTTTCTGCAAGCTGGGGAAATTGTGCCCGAACCGCCGATCCATTGATAACTATACCCAAAATAATTCGAGTTGCTTGTAGGCGGCCAGCAACGGAGACCCCAGGAGCATAGCCCACTATCTGACTGGGGCGACGGTGTGCAGCCAACACCCAAGCAACTTGAAGTATGACGGGTAGATACTATTTTTCGACATGTACAGGAGTTCATATCTCATGCTTAACCTCAAGGATCCTTCACTGTTAAAAGAGCTAGCGTATATCGATGGCCAATGGGTCGCCGCTGACAGCGGGGCCACTTTTGCGGTGACCAACCCTGCTACTGGTGAAGTCATCGCCAGAGTTCCGCAAATGGGTGAAGCCGAAGCCGAGCGGGCAGTGGTTGCAGCACACAACGCCTTCAAACAGTGGAAGCGCAAGACCGCCAAGCAGCGTTCGGAGTTACTGCAAGGCTGGTACGCATTGATGCAGGAAAACCTTGATGACCTCGCGCTGATACTCACCGCCGAGCAGGGCAAACCATTGGCGGAAGCCCATGGTGAACTGGCCAATGGCACTTCGTTTGTACAGTGGTTTGCCGAAGAGGCCAAACGCATTTACGGTGACACCATCCCGCAGCCGTCGGGTGATAAACGCATTATTGTTACCAAGGAGCCGATAGGCGTGGCTGCAGCGATCACACCGTGGAACTTCCCACACGCGATGATCACCCGCAAAGTCGCGCCAGCACTGGCAGCCGGTTGCGCTATGGTCTTGCGCCCGGCCAGTCAGACCCCGTTATCGGCACTCGCTTTGGCCGCACTGGCCGAGCGTGCAGGCATTCCTGCTGGCGTGTTCAGCATCGTTACCGGCAGTGCCACGCAAATTGGCGGCGTACTGACCCGGCATCAACTGGTGCGCAAATTCAGCTTTACCGGCTCAACCGCCGTGGGGCAACTGTTGATTGGGCAGTGTGCCGACACGGTCAAAAAAGTCTCGATGGAACTGGGGGGGAACGCACCGTTTATTGTGTTTGATGATGCCGATTTGGAGCAGGCGGTGGAGGGCGCAATGCTGTCCAAGTTCCGCAATGCCGGGCAAACCTGTGTTTGTGCGAATCGTATTTACGTCCAAGACGGTATCTATAACCTGTTCGCTGAAAAACTGGCCAGTGCGGCGCAGAAACTGGTGTTGGGTAATGGGGCTGAGGCTGGTGTGACTCAAGGGCCGATGATCGACGACGCTGCGGTACGAAAAGTCGAAGAGCATATTAGCGATGCGTTGGAACAAGGCGCGCGGCTAGTGACCGGGGGCAAACGTCACGCGCTGGGCGGCAGCTTCTTCCAACCCACCGTGTTGACTGGCGTCACTGCCACCATGAAGGTCGCACAGGAAGAAACATTCGGTCCGCTGGCACCGCTGTTCCGGTTCAGCACTGAAGAGGAGGTCATCGCGCAGGCCAACGCTACCGAGTTCGGTCTGGCGAGTTATTTTTATACTCGCGATATCGGCCGAGTCATGCGCGTCAGCGAAGAGTTGGAGTACGGTATGGTTGGTGTCAACACGGCAGCGATTGCGAACGAAATGGCGCCGTTCGGTGGAGTCAAACAATCCGGTCTGGGGCGTGAGGGTTCCAAGTACGGGATTGAGGATTACCTGGAAATCAAATACGTGTGCCTGGGCGGCATCGATCGTTAAACCGTTCGCGGGGTGCTGTGCATCCCGCATCAGTTTGTCACACCGAGCTCAGGTTATTGGCGAGTGCTCTCGCGTACAATGAGCTCGAATCCCAGATCAACCGTTTCCGGCCTTGCGGGCAGAGTCCCCGTTTCAATCCACTGCAACAGCCGTGTCGCTACGGTGCGGCCAATCTCAATGGGATAAGGGCGTACGGTGGTGAGGCTAGGTTCGCTGAGTTTACTCAACGGCAAATCGCCGAAACCAGCGATCGCCAGTTCGGTCGGGACTTTAATGCCACGACGACGAGCTTCAAACAGTGCGGCAATGGCCAATACGTCGTTGGAGCAGCATAGCCCCTGAGGTTGATCGGCGGTCAGCGCCAATTGATCGAATACTTGAGCCAGCGCCGTTTCGGAAATGCTTTCTTCCAGGTCAATGATATTGACAATACAGCCCTGTTTTTCCAGCCACACACGTAAGCCTTCTGCACGCTTGCGAGCGCGATGGTCGAGGTGCATACGCACGCCAACATAGGTTAAGCGCCGCAGGCCGAGTGAATGCATGTGTTCCGCCAGCGCAGTACCGACCGCCTCATGGAAAAAACCGACCTGAAGGTGGAAGGGTTCGTCACCCAACTCCCACATTTCTGCCACCGGAATGCCGGTGGCTTCTAGCATCGAGCGGTGGGCGACATGTTGGTTTCCGGTCAGTACCAGCGCTGCTGGCGACCAGGATAAATGCGCACGCAGAAGTTCCATCTCGCGCTCGGGATCGTAGTTACTGTTGCTAATCATCAACTGATAACCCCGTTCTTCGAAAATGTCCTGCATGGCCTGCAATGTTTCAGAGAAAAATGCGTTGACCATCGACGGAACGATCACTGCCACCGTGCGGCTGTGCGAAGCCGCGAGTGCACCCGCTAACCGGTTGATGGTGTAGCCGGTATCGGCAATGGCTTGGCGTATGCGTTCGGCACGTTTGCTGGATACCGCATCGGGGTCGCGCAGGAACAACGAAACGGTGCTGGGCGAAACATTTGCCCTTTCAGCTACTGCACTCATCGTTACGCGGTTGCCCTTGCGGCGACCCAGATTGAGGTTGGCTATGGTTAGCGGTAAGTCGCTCATCTGTTACCTCGGATGAAAAAGCTCAGGAGAATGAAAGCGGAACGTTTACAACGTCAGTCGCGAGTCGTGATCAGAATAAGGTAATTAATCATAAAGTGGTTTAACACCTGACGCTAGTTATGGTTCGATCACGGTCCCCGTCACTTTGGATATGGACGTTGGTAAAATAAGTGCATGGTAAAGTTTTTGTAGGTATCGATAACGTCCAAATACCAGCGCTAATTATGCCCTTCTTTACGTTAAAAACCGGTGAGATGAAGCAAAACACCAGGCCCTCTCTTTGGGCAGCCTCCTTGAAATTACGGTTGATTGCAGACCGCTATCCTGACAGCAGAGTTGCTGGCCAATCACGACCTTAGAGCGGATAAAAAGTATTCACAAACAAGAAGATAAGTCACAATTGTTATCTGTGTGTATTTTTTTAACCAAAATGAAACAAAAATCGTAGCGATGCGATTTTTATTGGTTTATGCTCTTCACGTGCATTTTAGCAGCGCTGCGATTTTCTCGGCGCAGCCAGGCAACCCATGTTGGAGAACACTTATAAAAATGAATACATCTCTGTTTACCTTCATTAGCATGCTGTTCTTTACCTGCCTAGTCGCCGCCATATCTTGGTTCTTGACTCGTAAGGCAAAGGACGTTGGTGCTCATGGTTACTTCATGGCCAGTGGTGGCCTCAATGGCTGGTTTATCGCAGGTTCGATGATGCTGACCAACTTGTCCATCGACCAACTGATCGGCCTTAACGGCGATTCGTATGCGCATAACCTGAGTTCTATGGCGTGGGAAGCTACAGCCGCAGTATCGACCATCGCACTGGCGATGTTCTTTCTGCCCCGCTACCTGCGAGGCGGGTTTTCAACACTGCCGGAGTTTATTGAGAAACGTTACGATGTCTCTACTCGCCGGGTGGTCAGTGCCCTCATGGTGGCGAGCTACACACTGGTCCTCAACCCTGCCTCGCTGTACCTGGGCGCGATCACGTTCAATCAGATTTTTGATCTGCAAAGTATTATGGGCTGGTCTTATCCGGCGACCATATCGCTACTGATCGTCAGCACTGGCGTGATTGGTGGTGCTTATGCCGTGCTCGGTGGTCTGCGTGCTGTGGCAGTGTCGGACACTATCAACGGTATTGGCCTACTGATCGTCGTGATCCTGATCCCAGTCATTGGTTTGTGGACCCTCGGCCACGGCGACGTGCTGTCTGGAGCACAGACCATCATGCGCGATACCCCCGAGAAGCTGAACGCTATTGGTGGCCCACAGGATAAGGTGCCGTTCGGCGCACTGTTCACCGGGATGATCGCTGCCAACCTGTTTTATTGGTGTACCAATCAGGCCATCGTACAAAAGAGTATGGCGGCTAAAAACCTGGCTGAAGGTCAGAAGGGTGTGCTGCTGTCTGGTTGCTTGAAGCTGTTGGTGCCGCTGGCAATGCTGATGCCTGGCGTCATCGCCTGGCATCTGTTCCGGGATCAGCCGCTATCGAATTCCGACATGGCGTATCCGGCGCTGGTATCGTCCTTGATGCCCTGGTGGATGAAAGGTTTCTTTGTAGCGGTGATTTTCGGTACCGTCATGAGCCACTTCAACGCCATCATCAACGGCACCGCAACACTGCTCACCTACGACTTCTACAAGCCATTGCGGCCATTGGCCAACGATGAAGCGCTGGTGCGCTTTGGTAAACGCATCAGCATCCTCGCCGCCCTTGCGTCGTTACTGGTAGCGCCAATGCTGATGTACACACCAGAAGGTATTTACGCCGTACTGCGCCGCTTCACCGGTTTCTTCAACATGCCGATCATCGCCATCATGCTGTTTGGTTTCTTCAATGCTCGTGGCGGCGCGTTCCCTGCCAAGCTGGTATTGGGGCTGCATGCTGTCTGCTACGGAGTTTTCGTACTGGGCTTCAAGATCGACGCATTATTGGGTATCAGCTTTATTCATGTCATGGGCATTATGTTCGCCATTGAGATGGTGATCCTGATTGCTCTGCGTAACCGCTTTGCCTGTGCCGAACCTTACGTCGCACAAACCTCAAGCCGGATCATGGATCTGACTCCCTGGCGCCATGCCGGAAGCTTCAGCGTTGTGCTGATCGGCGCCCTGGTATCGATTTACCTGACCTTTTCCCCGCTGGGTGTCGCCAGCACCAACGGGCCGAGCGATTGGTATGTGCCGCTGTTGGCTGCGGTCTGGGTATTGGCATTCATCGCGGCGCGCGTTATCCGCAATCGTTGGCAGCAAAAGGCGAATGAGTCCAACCAACCCACTTACGAGGTGCAGTCCTGATGCCATCTTTAACTTCACTGGCCACCGCAGGCTTTGTACAAACGGATAGCGAAATTCAACTGGTGGTCGATGGGCGTGTGTTGTTCCGTCACAGCGAAAGCACACCAGCGATTTATGTTGGCCAGGGTGAAGCCGATATCACCATGCAACGTGGTAATTTCTCCATTCATGATTATGTGCACGAACGGATTGCCCTACGTCACGTCTGGCTGGATAAAGCGGCAGCGCGCGTTGATTTTCGCACCTGGGCTGACGGCCCGCTGATCCTCAGTTTGAAACTGGAGGTAAAAGGTAACCTGTTGCGGCTGGTTCCGCTGAATGCTGATGCTGGTATCAATCGCTTTTGGTTACGCGTGCCAGCATTGGCTGATGAACACGTTTGGGGCTGTGGCGAGCAGATGTCTTATTTTGATCTGCGTGGCCGACATTTCCCGTTATGGACTTCAGAGCCTGGGGTTGGCCGGGACAAGTCGACGTGGCTGACCTTGCAGGCCGATAATGAAGCCAATGCTGGTGGCGATTACTACCACACCAATTATCCCCAGCCGACTTATATTTCGTCTCAGCGTTATTGCCTGCACGCAGTGACCACGGCCTATGCGGACTTCGATTTCCGTCATGACAGCTTTCACGAATTACAGTTTTGGGCAGTACCTGAAGCATTCGAATTTATGCTGGGTGATGACTTTCCTACTCTGGTCAGCCGGGTGTCGAGCCATTTCGGCCGTCAGCCACGCCTGCCAGAGTGGGTGATGAACGGTGCCATTCTTGGCCTGAAGAACGGTTACGAACATGCCCAGTTGCGTCTTGAAGACGCACTGGAAAAAGGTGTCGCCGTCAGCGCGCTTTGGTGTGAAGACTGGGAAGGCTTGCGCATTACTTCATTCGGTAAACGGCTGTTCTGGGACTGGCAATGGAACGCTGTGCGTTACCCCGATCATGCCGCATGGGTTGCTAACCTTGAGTCCCAGGGCATCCGTTTCATGGGTTACGTTAACCCATACTTATGCAACGACGGTCAGCTCTTTCTCGAAGCGCAGGAGGCCGGTTATCTGGCGACGCGGGCTGAAGGCGGCACCTATCTGGTAGATTTCGGTGAGTTCCTTTGCGGCGTCGTTGACTTCACCTTGCCTGCGGCTGCTCAGTGGTTCGAGGAGCGTATTTTACGCCGCGAAATGCTCGATAAAGGGCTATCTGGCTGGATGGCAGACTTTGGCGAGTACTTGCCCATCGATCTGAAACTTGCTGGCGATGCAGACCCCATGCTTGAACACAACGCCTGGCCAGTACGCTGGGCAGAAGTCAACGCGCGGGCAATTGCTGCCGCTGGCAAGACCGGCGAGGCGTTGTTTTTCATGCGTGCGGGCTACAGCGGTGTGCAGCGTCACTGCCCGCTGCTGTGGGCGGGGGATCAGTCGGTCGATTTCAGCCGTCACGATGGCCTGCAAACCGTCATTTGCGGTGCCCTGTCTTCTGGATTGCTGGGCAATGCTTACCACCACAGTGATATCGGCGGTTACACCAGCCTTTACGGCAACCTGCGTACGGCGGAACTGTTTCAGCGCTGGGCAGAGATGGCCACATTCACGCCGGTAATGCGCACCCATGAAGGTAACAGACCGGATCACAACGTGCAGTTTTGGCAGGATGCCGACACTTACGCACATTTTGCCCGTATGACCCGTATCTACGTCGGCCTGCGGCCTTATCTGCAAAGTCTGGTCGACGAAGCCGAGACCCAGGGGCTGCCGTTACAGCGGCCATTGTTCCTTCATTACGAACATGATCTGGCTACCTATACCATTCAAGATCAATACCTCTATGGCCGGGATTTACTGGTTGCACCGGTACACGCCGCAGGGCAAAACGACTGGAGTGCCTATCTGCCCGTCAGTGAACAGTGGCAGCACCTGTGGAGTGGGGAGCGCTTTGCCGGTGGCCAGCGCGTGACCGTAGCTGCACCATTGGGGCAACCACCGGTGTTCATCCGTGTTGGCAGCCAGTGGCAGGATCTTTTCGAGGCCCTCGCTGATGCAGCCAAATGAATTAGCCCCATCAGATTGTCGGCAACTGAGCAGGAAATGGTTCTTCAGGGGATAGGGCATGAGTTACAGCGTTAAATGTGTCGTCGAGCAGGCCAGCGAACTGGGGGAATGCCCAGTGTGGTCGGTTAGGGACCAGGTCCTTTATTGGGTTGATATTCTGGGACGACAACTACACCGGTTCGATCCGTTAACCGGGGCGGTTGCCAGCATCGTACTGCCTGAAGACATCGGCTGTTATGGGCTGCGCCGCCAGGGCGGGTTTATTGTTGCTTTGCGTGGCGGTATCTACTTGTTGGCGGAGGACGGTACGCTCGGCAAAAAACTTGCCGACAACCCTTGCAACCCCGCAGATAGTCGTTTTAACGATGGCCGTGTCGATCCATGGGGGCGGTTCTGGGCCGGGACGATCTGGCAACCTCGCGACCGCAATGGTGCAGTGTTGATGCGAATCGATGAGCACTTGCGCGCAGAAGTCATGGCCGCTGATGTCATGGTGTCGAATGGGTTGGCCTTTAGCCCGGATCGCGCCTGGATGTATCACAGTGACACTCCGAATCATGTGCTCTATCGCTATGCCCTGGATGCCGATGGTCAGCCAGGAGCACGTCAGACGGTGCGAACTTTTAACCGTGGCACGGGCGGGCGCCCCGACGGCGCTGCTTTTGATAGCCAGGGTTGTTACTGGAGCGCGCAGTTTGACGGTGGGCGCATTCTGCGGCTGGCCCAGGATGGTACTCAACTGGACGAGATCCGGGTTCCTACCCGGTGGCCGACCATGGTTGCATTCGGCGGGCCTGACCTCAGGACGTTGTATATCACCAGTTCACGGGAAAACCGTAGCGCCGAGGAGCTCGCCGAGTGGCCGCTTTCAGGTTGTGTATTTGCTGTTGAAGTTAACGTTCCCGGCTGCCCGGAACCGACGTTTGCTGGTTGAGTTTGATCAATTATTTTTTAAGGACATTTTCATGAGTAAGCACACCGATACACGTTACCCCTCGTTGAAGAACAAAGTGATATTGATCAGCGGTGGTGCTTCAGGTATAGGCGCAGCTTTTGTTGAAGCTTTCCATGAACAAGGCGCACGTGTGGCGTTCATTGATATGGATGATATCGGTGGTCAGGCACTGGCAAGTCAACTGGGCGAGGAGCGGGTGTCGTTTATGCCATGCAACGTTCGTGATATTGCAAGTTTGAAGGAGTGCATCAGCTCTGTGGAAGCCAAGTGGGGGGCTGTTGATGTACTGATCAACAACGCAGCAAGGGATGATCGTCACCCGCTACAGGATGTGAGCGTCGAGTTTTGGGATGAGCGCATGGAAACTAACCTGCGGCACGCATTTTTCGCTGTACAGTCTGTGGTGCCCGGCATGGCCCAACGAGGCAGCGGAGTCATTATCAATATGGGGTCGATTTCATGGATGCGGGGGCGCCCAAGTATGGTTTGTTACACCACGGCAAAAGCGGCGCTTAACGGCATGACCCGCACACTAGCACGGGAACTGGGAGCCAGCGGCATTCGTGTCAATAGTTTGGTGCCTGGAGCGATCCGCACTGCTCGCCAAGACGCCATGTGGGCCAATGATCCCGGCGGCTTTGCACTGGCTAACCAGAGTTTCATCGAAATGCAAATGCTCAAGTTTCGATTGGACGCAACAGACTGTGCACGCATGGCGCTATTTTTAGCATCTGACGACAGCCGTGGCTGTACCGGGCAGAATTTCATCGTTGATGCCGGGCTATCGATTCAATAAGTACAGTGCCTGATTGCCACGGGTGGTCAACTCTTCATCTCGTTCTACCTGTTGGCGCTTGAGCCGGGCATTTTCGGTCGCGAGTTCCTGCTCTTGTCCATATGCGTCAATTGGAGCTTGCTCCAGGCGGTATTGAATCATTCCTCATGCAGGATAGTACTCAGCGTATGGTGAAACTCGTGGCCAGCCTCTAAATAGTTCTCTGTCGTATATATCCCATCATTTGATCAAAAATTAGTCAAAAATAGAGAAAATATTTTTCATAAATAACGTTTTTAGGATTTTTCTTTCTTGTTTAATTAAATATATAAAATTTTTAGTATTGAATATTAAACTAATTTAAAATAATAAAATTAAAAATAATCCCGTTGGTAAACTATAAGTTATTCGCCGTGAATTGACTCTGTGTGGCTTATTTTGCCGTTGTTTAAACAGAGTCTAAACAGAAGTGAATTAAATGGTTAAATATTTTGGAATGTTTTTTTATTTTTCCAGAAATTTACTTTTAATTTTGTTTATCTCGACTACTATCAATATTGCCATAGGAACTTGAGATGGTTTTATTTCTATTTTTACCTTAAACAGAGGAAAGTAGTCAGTAACTGAACTTATTTTCTCTAGTCCTCTATTTTATATAGGGGTTCTCTCTACCTTTTAATGGGGTTTAAACAATGAAAAAAACAGTCGTGGCTACTGTATTCGCCAGCCTAGCAATGCTTGCTACCACTAATGCATTGGCGGTTGATGGTACTATTCATTTTACAGGTAATATTCTGGACTCAGCCTGTAATGTCACCTCTGGTGTTGCTGGAACCCAGACTGTGGCGTTGGGTAACTTTGCCAAAAGTGATCTGGCTACTGCAGGTATGACTTCGGCAGGTACGGCGTTTACCGTAACACTCTCCGGTTGCCCGGCCAACGGTTATACCAAAGCCTCCCTGAAATTTGATGGGACCACGGTAACGAGTGATAACACCCTGTTGGCCCTGGATACAGGGCAAACAGCCACTGGGGTGGGTGTACAACTGCTTGAACAAGATGGTGCCACCCCTATTGCCATGAGAACAGATTCTGTGGCGAAGAATCTGGATCTGTCAGCTTCAACGGCAGTCACCAGTCTGAACTTTGTGGCGCGTTATAAAGCCTTTGCCGGCGCAACAGCAGGTACGGCCAATGCCACTACCACCTTTGAGGTTGACTACAACTAATTAATCAACCGTAATCTTAAGGGTCATCAACAATCGACATTGCCTGATTGTTTGGCCCTTATAGAATAAAAATTGCCATTTTCTGGTAACCAGAAACACGGCTGATTTCTGTTTCTCAAAGGCATGGTGATATATCCAAGTCGTTTTTATTGACCCTTTTTTAAAAACAACCTGGATATGTCAGCTTAAACCAGATGGTTCAAGTTTTTTTAAAGCAAGTAGCAATACAGGTAAGTTGCAATCCATTCGAGACGCTAGAAAACCGGCAAAGGGATAAAGCACTGTCACCACGTACTTGCGTATTGAAAAAGAGAGCAATAAACAATGAAGAACGAGGGGGCTATTGATGGATTAACCTCGTCGGAAAAAGACAGCTCTTGGGGGCGTTCATTCTTATTTATTGAGTTAATGGAGAGACAGCCATCGTGAAAAATCGACATCTACCGAATCAGAACCGACACATTTTTAGATTAAAAGAAGCGGTATGCTTGATAAGATCACTGATTTTCCTGGTGGGTTTCACAGGGCAGTGGGCTCTGGCTGATGACTATTTCAACCCTTCTTTGATCGAGAACATCGGTTCCCAAGTCAGCAGACCGGATTTGTCGATATTTGAAAAAAACGGCTCACAGGTTCCTGGCACCTATCATGTTGATATCAATATCAATAGTGAACGAGTAGCCAACCAGCAAGCGGTAATTTTCACCGCAGTAACCGGCCCTGATGGCAGACAGAGCCTGCAACCCTGTCTCTCCAGTGCACAATTGCAATCCTGGGGAGTAAAAACTGTCCCCTTTGCACAATTGGAGCAGGGAGGCTGTGCCAATTTATCCGCGATACCTGACGCCAAGGCTACGCTGCTCTTCGGCCAGCAACTCCTCCAACTCAGTATCCCGCAGGCGGCGCTCTCTGCACAGGCTCGGGGCTATGTTCCCCGGGAACAGTGGGACCCAGGGATTATCGCCGGGCTGCTCAACTATAGCTTCAACGGCTCCGAGCAGTGGAATTCGCAAAACCAGAGCCGCCATTCTGGCAGCCAGTTTCTCAACCTGCGTCCCGGTCTTAATATGGGGGACTGGCGGTTGCGCAACTACTCAACCTGGAGCCGCAACAACCAGGGGGAAACCACCAGCAAGGCTATCTATACCTATGTTCAGCGTGATATTTCCCGCCTGAATAGCCAGTTATTGCTGGGGGACAGTGTGGCTCCCAGCGACGTGTTCGAGAGTGTGCCGTTGCGCGGTGTGCAACTGTCTTCTGACGATGAGATGCTGCCTGACAGCGTGCGGGGCTATGCCCCGGTAGTGCGCGGCATTGCGCGTACCAATGCCAGAGTCGTCATTCGCCAGGGCGGCTTTATCATCTACCAGAACACTGTGGCACCGGGGGCCTTTGAAATTACCGATATCTACCCCACGGGCGGGAGCGGTGATCTACTGGTTACCGTGCAGGAAGCCGATGGCAGTGAGCAGCAGTTGGTGTTCCCGTTCGCTTCCCTGCCGGTGCTGCAACGTGAGGGACAACTGAAATATAGCCTGTCAGGTGGGCAATACCGATCTTATGACAGTAACGCCAAGAAACTGTCATTTAGCCAGTTGACCGGTATTTATGGCTTGCATTACGGGCTGACGCTGTATGGGGGAACACAGATCGCCCAGGATTATCAGGCCGGGGCACTGGGGGTAGGCAGCAATCTGGGGGCGTTGGGTGCCCTCTCGACTGACGTCAGCCACAGCTCAGCCAAAATGCGCGGCGAAGAACGGCGTCATGGGCAGTCCTGGCGAACACGCTACAGTAAGAATTTCGTGGAAACCGGCACCAACTTTGCCATCGCCGGTTACCGCTATTCCACCAGCGAGTATGCAACCCTGCAGGACGTGGCAGAAAGCTATCGTCCGCAACAGAATCTGACCAGGCGTGAAAATCGTTACCGCGCCGAAATCCTGTTAAACCAGAACCTGTTCGAGGAGCGAGGTTCACTCTTTCTGAGTGCTATCCGGGAGGAGTACTGGGGCAGTGGCCGCAAGATGCAATCGATCAGTGCTGGTTATGGCAACAGTTGGCACGGGATTGGCTACAACCTTAACTACACCTATGCACAGAACAAAAATCAGCATGCTGGCAACCAGCAACGTGAGAATGATCAGAGCTTTTCCTTGAGCCTCTCGGTGCCGCTGAGCCAATGGTTGCCCTCCACCTGGGGCAGTTATGGCATGAATGGTGGCAATAACCAGGGCACCTCCCACACGGTAGGGGTGTCTGGTACCGCGCTGGCGGGGAATAATCTTAACTGGGGTGTCCAGCAGGGTTATACCCACGCGGCACATGACAACCCTAGCAGTAACAGTACCAACCTGAATGCCAGTTACCAGGGGAGTCTGGCTGAACTCAATGCCGGGTACAGCCGCGCCCCCAATCAGCAGCAGGTCAACTATGGGGTGAAAGGCTCGGTGCTGGTTCACGAAGGGGGAGTCACCCTGGGGCAGTCTCTGGGGGAAACGGTCATGCTGGTGAAGGCCCCCGGCGCCAAAGGGGTTGAGGTGGTTAACCATACCGGCGTGAAAACCGACTGGCAGGGGTATGCCGTTCTGCCTTATGCCAGCCCTTATCGCAAGAACGAAGTGGCCCTCGATATGGACTCGTTGCCGGAAGATACCGAAGTCAGCCTGAGCAGCAAGACGCTGGTGCCTACCCGGGGGGCTGTGGCCAGGGCCGAGTTCGATATCCAGATTGGATACCGTGCGCTGGCGATTCTGCGGCAACGCGATGGCACGCTGGTTCCCTTTGGCGCGATGGTCAGCAACCCGGCGCAGGGCAAGGCCCAGGGCAGTATTGTGGGGGACAACGGTCAGGTGTATCTCACCGGTCTGGCAGAACAGGGGCAGTTGCTGGTGAGCTGGGGTCAAGGGGCAAACAACCGGTGTAAAGTCTCTTACCACCTGCCAGAACACCAACTGGCTGCCGGGATTTATAAACTCGACCACCTGCAATGCCAATAAAACTCTGCGTGTTATCAAACCTGATATTGCTTAAACCTTGGCGATTACTTTGCGGCCATTTTGGGCGCAACAATTTACTCTGGAGTCAGTAAATCATGAAATATCTCTCTCTGGTCTGCAGCCTGCTGCTGTCTACTCTGCTCGGCAACCACCTGGCTCATGCCGGGATCGTGGTGGGGGCCACCCGACTGGTTTACCCCGCCGTGGAGAAGTCGGTTTCATTAAACCTCAAGAACCCGGACGATTCTGCCTATCTGGTACAGTCCTGGCTGCAGGGGCCGGAAGGTGAAACCACCGATTTGCCGTTTATCATTACCCCGCCGCTGTTTCGTTTCGAGGCGCAGCAGGACAATACCTTACGTGTCATCCGTACCAGCGATCAGCTCCCCACAGATCGTGAATCCCTGTTCTGGCTGAACGTCAAATCGATTGGCGCGTCGACCAACCCGGTTAACCAAGTCAGTAATACGTTGCAGATTGCGGTCAAGACCCGGATCAAGCTGCTTTATCGGCCCACCGCCGTAGCCGGTATCCCTGAGCAGGCTGCCCAAACTTTGCAATGGCAACGTCAGGGCACACGGTTAACCGTCAATAACCCCAGTGCGTTTTACATGAACTTTAAAGAGATCCTGGTGGGAAACACCCCGTTGGAAAATGTCACCTATGTGGCACCAAAGAGCAGCACTACCTTTGTGGTACCCCGTGAAGCCCATGGCAATACCGTGAGCTGGCGCATTATTAACGATGCCGGAGGAGCCAGTGACAGCTATCAGAGTGCTCTCTGAGCACTGGCCTGAAGGGCGTGGGGGATGGGGGGGCTCGTGGCCCAGTCTTAACGCTCACGACGAACAAACCTATAAGAACCAACAGTGATGGGGACAAGATGAAAAGAAGTATAATGCTGATCATGTTGTGTGGCTTTTTTTTCACCAATAAACTCTGGGCCGCTTGTTATGCTCCTTCTGGCACACAGAATATCACGATTACCCTGCCCAGCACCCTGGTAGTCGCGCGTGATGTTCCCTCAGGAACGGTGGTGTGGGAATCCGGCTGGCGTGTCGGCGTTTATGTGAACAATATTTACTGTGATGCTCCAGGTGCCTGGACCATGGCCTACTTGACTAGCACTGTTTCCAGTCGCGGTTTGGCTACCGGGTTTACCGATGTGTACAATACCACCATCCCTGGGGTGGGGATCCGTATTTATTATTGTAAGGCCAGTTGTAGTGGAACAGCGGTGTCTGGGGCCTATAACCATAGAGCGATGACCACTTCTGCCGGGCCCTATGAGAGCGATATCGGCGGCGGGCCATTTATATCGCAACCGGGGTATTTTGTACAACTGGTAAAAATCGCTGCCACCGTCGGCACGGGTACCCTGACCTACTCTGGTGTGGGTGCGGTCGCCTACTATGATGTTGCGCGATCGTCCCAGTTGACACTGACAGGGACCACCGCAGGGAAGAGCAGCGCCTGTACGGTCAACAATAACAGTGTAACGGTTACGCTGCCTACGGTGCAGCTCAGGTCTTTTACCAGTGGCAGTACCTCCTCTTCTGATGCAAACGCAGTCAAGGAATTCCAGATAAACCTGGTGTGCGGGCAGAACATCAACGTGTATTACCGGATTGACGGCACAACGGCAACGACCAACGTGCTGGCCAATACCACCGGAACCGGTAGAGCAACCGGGGTGGGGGTGCAGTTGTTCAAAGGGACGGCGGGCAGTAGCGTAGTGCAGCCGCTGAATGCACTGGGCACGTTGGGGGCCCCGATAACAACAGTTGACAACCAGGCGGTCAATATCCCGTTAACCGCAAAATATTATATGACCGTGCCATTGCTCAGCAGCATGACTGTCGGAACTGTTGACACCACAGCCACCTTTACCCTGAGCTATCAATAATGCGTCAGCGGCTGACTTGAGTTGTCTGCCGCAACTCTCCTGGTTCAGGGAAAGAATGTTCATCCCGCAGGTGGAGAGGATATCAGCGACAGGAGCTTGCCCACAGCTGATATCTAAAGCCGATAGCGTTTTGGGATAGCCAAGTTTTTCACTTATTAATCTGCGTTTATGGCAAAAAAGGAAAAATAAACCATGTTGCAAACCAACAACACCAGTTATGCCCGATATTCAGTTTGCATGATGGAACAAAGAAAGCTAGCGCTTGCTGTTACAGGAAAAGTTCACATAACTATTTAATGAATTGCCTTTTTATCGGGAAGTATCGGGTGTTTTGTGAATTAAATGTTAACAAGCTAATTATTGCATTCTCGGTGTTTTTTGCAGTAGTACCGGATGATTTCCCTTTTCTTAGCTGTACCCTGCTTGTAAACTTTCTCTCTGATGAACAAGTAATAGAAACGTTAAGGATAAAAAATAAAAGATGTATGGAAAACTAGTTGTTACTGGAATTATGGTGACATTGCTGAGTGGATGTTCGGCAGGTCTTAGACCTTCGTTGGAAGACTATAAAGGTTCGGATGCAGCACGTATCCGTACTGCATCCGATGGCAATACGGCCCTGCAATTTTTCGAAAAGCAGATTAATGGTTGCTATAAAAAAGTTTTAGAGCGCCGAATTACGTCTGGTCTAGCTGTTATGGGGATCCCTGTTACTGGTAATAAAAGAATAGGAATGCCAGAATCATCTAACAATAAAGGGGCTTTCATAAATGAATTTACTATTAAACCAGGGCAGTTGGTGAGAGTAATTCACTACTGGACACAGGCAGGATACTATCAAAACACTCAACGGTCTTATACATATACCTTCATTCCTCAACCTAATCATGATTACGATATTGTCGTTACTGGTTCAGAGTTTTCAGGCGATAGCGTATCGGTAAGAGATCTGGATCCAAATGCCAAAATAGTTGATTGGAAAGCAGACAACATCTGCCCCTCCGGCATGTTCGATTAATCTGGAAGGGTTGCTTGAACTCTTTTGAGCCTAGCCATAATTTGGTGTAACTGTCGGCATATTTCAGGTGATCGTTTAGACGATCACCTAAATCGATAATAAAGTGACTCATTGCCAAGGTAGGTAGGGTTCATTTTGAAAACTATGTTAAAAAAACATTAAAAATAACGGCATTGAAGCATCATGGATTGCCAAGTGCATGAGCAAAATTAACGGAATGTAATGATGAATGAGAATATTGATCGGGTCACTCATGCCCTGATTTGTGTTTCTGTGTGGATAGGATGGTTTGCTCTTTCATTTTCCCTGTTGCTGTTTCCAGGCTATGTGGGAATGTATCGTTCTGGCATGGCAACTCCTCTGCTATATATCATTTTCTGGCTTCCCTTTGCACTACTGGCATGGAAGCATTATCAGAAATCGTTTGGCTTAATGCCGTTGGGGAAAATAGCTCTGCAGGATATGTGGTTACCGGGCTTCGCGCTGTTGGGATTAACGGCCATTTTTCAATTTTTCGGCCAGCCTGAACCCTGGATGGAAAGCCTGATGCAGCCATCAACGTTCACTAAAATCCTGCTAGTGATAACTATTTGTGTGTTAGCTCCGATCTCGGAGGAAATTATCTTCCGTGGTTTTTTACTGAATGCGGGGATTGGTTTTGGTCACAGAGGGCGATTGCTGGCGGTAGTTATTACTTCGTTGCTGTTCGCTTTTGCACACACGCAATATCTCTATCCGGTGACGTTTATTTCATTGTTTATTTTTTCTACGATCCTTTGTGAAGTCAGAATAAGAACTGGCAGCCTGCTGATGCCGATGGTGCTTCATTCGATTAATAATACAGTTTCCGTAGCTTGGGTGATGGCGTTGAGCTAAAGGGCGTTTTGGGAATGTCTGTGGCCCAGCGGACGGAACCCTCATCCAGCCGCCTATGTCACGCTACGCAAACCGAATGTCAGGCAGATAAAAGCCGATTCTGGCATATCGCTATAAACTTTTAAGGTTAATGGTCTCTTCATCTCACCTTAGGAGGGTGTATGCCTGACAATTGCGTAACCATATTGGATAGCGTAACGCGTTTCCTTGACCGCCAGCATGGCTTATATATCAACGGCCAGTGGCAGGTTTCTCAGGCTGAACAGCGGCTGGCGGTGTATAACCCCGCCGACGGTCAGCAAATCTCTTCGACAGCCGATGCCAATGTTGCTGATGTGGCACTGGCTGTCACCTCTGCTCACCAGGCATTTACCGATGGCGTGTGGGCGCAGTGTCTGCCCGCTGAACGCGAGCGCATTTTGTTGCGCTATGCCGATCTGCTTGAGCAGCATAGTGAAGAACTGGCCCAGTTGGAGACGCTGGAGCAGGGCAAGTCGATCAATATTTCCCGCGCATTTGAAGTGGGTTGCACGCTGAACTGGATGCGCTATACCGCCGGGTTAACCACTAAGATTGTGGGGCAGACGCTGGATGTCTCCATCCCGATGCCGCCGGGAGCCCGCTATCAGGTCTATACCCGCAAGGAACCCATCGGCGTGGTAGCCGGGATTGTGCCCTGGAACTTCCCACTGTTGATCGGTATGTGGAAGGTGATGCCTGCACTGGCTGCGGGGTGCTCAATTGTGATCAAACCTTCGGAAACCACGCCGCTTACGCTGCTGCGCATGGCGGGGTTGGCAAGCGAAGCCGGTGTGCCGCCGGGCGTTTTCAACGTGGTCACTGGCAGGGGAGCGGTGTGCGGCAAAGCGCTGACCGAACACCCGCTGATCGCCAAAGTGAGCTTTACCGGTTCTACCCCGGTGGGTAAAGGGATAGCGCGAGCGGCAGCCGAACGGTTAACCCGCGTCACGTTGGAGTTGGGCGGCAAGAATCCGGCAATCGTGCTGAAAGATGCCGATCTGCAACAGGTGATTGAGGGCCTGATGGCAGGCAGCTTCCTCAATCAGGGGCAGGTCTGCGCCGCCAGTTCCCGCATCTACATTGAAGCACCGATTTACGATCGCCTGGTCGCTGGTTTTGAGCAGGCGGTGAAATCGCTGTCCGTCGGGCCGGGCATGGATGGCAGCACGCAGATCAATCCGCTGGTTTCTGTGGCTCATCGCAACAAGGTGGCCGCCTATCTGGAAGATGCCAGAAACAAACGCGCCGAGCTGATCAGTGGTTCTGCTGGGCCGGACACCCAAGGATTTTATATCCCCCCTACGCTGGTGATTAATCCCGACGATAACCTGAACCTGGCGCGGGAAGAGGTTTTTGGCCCGGTGGTTAACCTGATCCGCGTGGCAGATGCCGAAGAAGCCCTGCGTAAAGCCAATGATACCGACTATGGTCTGACGGCCAGTTTATGGACCACCAGCCTGCAAGCGGCCATGGCCTATACCCCACGCATTCAGGCAGGAACCGTGTGGGTGAATACACATACGCTGATCGACGCCAACATGCCGTTTGGTGGCTTTAAGCAGTCTGGCAGTGGCCGTGATTTTGGCCCGGATTGGTTGGATGCGTATACCGAATCGAAGTCGGTCTGTATCCGTTATTGATTTTAGCCCTCGGGGCCGTTGAAACAACCAGGGGCAAACCGTGGTTTGCCCCTGAGCTTGATGACAAAGTGGTCTTTTAGCCCGAGATACCCGGGTCTAGCGCACCGAGGGGCGCTCCGGCGGCTTACGCCGCTACGACCCCTTCGGCACGCTCCCCCTAATAACGGGCTTTATGAGCAGTCTGAACAACTATTGTTGCTGTTGCCCATTCAGATTCAGCGTTGGCGTTTCATCGAAGAAATTCCAGGGTTTGAGCAAGGCGTGTACCCATTCGGTTGGCATAATCGGCCACTCTTCCGCACGTGCCACATGGGTGGTCCCGGTGGTGAGCCAGACCACGTTGTCGGTATTGTCTATCGATTGATTGTCGGCAGTGTATCGCCCCAGCCCGGTATCATGCGTTGAACGGTTCGGGTATTTGCCTTCCGGGTAGCGCTCGTCCGGGTTGTAGCGGGTTACCCACAGTTGCCGATCCATAAAGCTCAGGCGATGATAAATCCACTCGTCTTTACCAAAGTTAGCCCCCTTGGCGATCGGATGGGTGCCGCCCGCATAAGGGATCAACTGGTAAGAGACCGGGTTGCCCATCCGGTTCAGCCGGTTAGGGTTACTCAACAGGCGGATAGTGGAAGGATCGAACTTCTGCGCAGCCTGTTGCTCGGTGCTCACCTTCACCTGATCGACCTGCATGGTGCTGGTGCGTGGGCCGCCACGATCGTTAGGTTTAACATCAGGGTTCAGCTCCACCAGGCTGTTGTTATCGCCATCCACATCCATATCAAGACGGAAATTGTAGATATGTTGGTGGGTGGTTCCCACGATGTTGTGATCGATCAGCGTACCGTACTGCGTGTCCTGTTTGGCGGTGGGATCCTGCATGGTTCTGGCTTTTACGCCTTTCACGGCTTCGATACCGGTCGCCCCGGCGTCGATACCGATAGTGCCATTCTGGTGGAATACCCAATCGAAGATGTAATCGTAGTTACCCACTGTGCTAATCCAGCGCACCACCAGTTCACGGCGTTCGGTGCTGATATTCGGCTGCCCCATCTCCTGATGTTTATATTCAGGCCCGGCGTAGCGTTCAAAGATCGCAATAGCTCGCGGGATCTCGGTGGGTTTGCCGGTGTAATCGGCTATGGTTTCATTCAGCAATACCGCGTTTTGTGGCGCATCTTTACCCAGCGCGATCGGTGACGTCAGCGTGCCCATACCGTAGTCACCCGCATCCAGGTAGGCTTTGAAATACCAGCCCACGTCGGGATCGCCATAAGGCACAATCATGCCGCCCAGCGAGCCTTCATACATCACTTTGCGCTTCCGGCCATGGTCGTTATAGGTCACGGTTGAGATCACCGGCCCAACGCGGGAGTTTAGATGCAGGTGAAAATCCCAGTTCTGCCAATGGATGGTATTGCCGGTGATGGTGTAGTTTTTACCTTCCGGCTCCACGATCTCCAGCGGTTTGAGATGTGGAGCCTGGCGGTTGCGGCCATCGTACGGCGTGGGCTTCATCGGCACCGGGATCACCGGCCCTTCTTCAATCTTGATGATCTTCTTCTGTTCCAGATCGACCACGGCCACCAGATTTTCGATCGGATGCGCCCAGTAGTTACCATCACCCACATCGAGATAACTGATGACTTTCAGCAGGCGCTGGTCCTGTCGCAGACCATCTTTACCGTCAAAATACCCGACCGTCAGCGGCGTAGTGATCACTTTAGTGGGATCCTGAACCCCGTGTTTTTTCAAGGCTGCAGCATACTCTTTGCTGCCATTGATGATGGTCTGAACGCTGGTGAAATCATCCAGCAACACCATCCCCTGAGCGTCTTTGATTGGCTGCCAGGACAGCACTTTCTTTTGCTGCAAATCCACCACGGTTTCAATGATATGCGCTCCGTCGAGCAGGGTGATGTCGGCCTGCCGTGGTTGCTGTGTGTTGCCACCGTTCAGGACAAACTGCCAAACCCGATCTTTCGCCGGTGCGCGTAGTGAGATCTCGGTAAAACGCAGGTTGCTTTTATACTCCGGTGCCGTCTTGATAATGGCAACCGCCGAGTTGATTTCAGCCGCGCTCAACGGGTTCAGCGGATGCACGTGTTGTTCCACGGCAAAGGTCTGATCCAGGCCGGACTGGAACACCTCATTGATAAATGCATCGGACATAAACGCCGTTTTGCCCTTGAAGACTACCGGTGCCTGGAGTTTCAGCGGCTTGCCATTCACCAGCGCCTCGCGGGTATTCGGCTTGACCTTCACATAGGCACCGTCTTTAACGATAGTGAACATGCCAGCGTAATCATCCCACTGCACGCGGGCACCAAACTCCTCAAGCGTTTTTTGCATCGGCACCATACGGGCCGTGGCACCATGAGCCAGCGCCGTTGACTGCCAGCCGCTACTGACCAGCAAACCTAACGCCAGCGCGATAGTGGCTGGCAAGCAGGTGGTTTTCATTATTGGTTTTGTAAGCGCCATGATTTCCCCATTACGAATAAAAGAAGCATTGCATCCGCGATACCCAAAATCATTCGAGTTGCCTGTAGAGCAGGCCCCAGGTTCACCATAGCAACTCTTCTCGGGGGATATTTTGTTGTGCTTGCCATCCTGTTTGTCGCTTCTGACAATCTGCGGGAATCGTTCGGGCGCTGAGGATTACAGGTATTGTTTGCGATACTCGCTTGGCGACATCCCAAAACGTGCCTTGAAGGCGGTGGAAAAATGGCTGTGATCGGCAAATCCCCAGTCATAACCAATATCACCCAGCTTTTGCCGCTCTTTTAGCTGGCGCAACGCCTGTGCGCAGAGATCCAGACGACGGTTTTTGATGTATTGCGCCACCACCAGCCCTTTGCGGGCGAACATGCGATACAGGCTGCGCACGGAAACCCCGATCTCACTGGCGATCCATTCCGGTCGTAGCTGTTCAGACTGAATATGCTTGTCGATAAACATCAGTGAACGGCTAAAGAGCCGCTCGTGAACATCGTGCCCTGCGTCCTGCCCGGCGAGGGCGGGGGGCAGCAAACTGGCAACGGCGTTTAGCACCGCCTCGCTTTCAATTTTGTTCATTTGCGGGTTCTGCATGCTGCCTATAACCAACTGCTGGCTGAGTTTTGCCACCATATTGTCGGCACCAATGCGCTGCGCGCAGGGGAGTTGTATAAAACGCAGATGCTGTTCGACATAACTGCGCGGCAACACCAGCGATAGCTGGCGCGAACTGCCCTGATAGGTAAAATTACAGGTTTTTGAGGCATCGATAAAAGTGATATCCCCCGCAGACAGCATGGCCTGATGCCCACCTTGTTCCATGACCGACTGGCCACGTAACTGGAAGGCAATAAAAAAGTGGGAGTTATCGCTTTGGGCAATCTCCCGGCGGGTGCGGTAAAGGCGGGCCTGAGCCACATCAACCACGCTCAGACGCAAAGCATGAGAGTGGAACTCCTGTATTGCCCCCGCAAATCCGGGGGCTAGCGTTTTAGCGCAAAACCGACCACAGGCCGAATTCACCTGTACTAACCACTGTTCAAAGCTGGCGTCACCGGGATTGATGGAAGTGGCCATCTTAACTCCTTGAAAATTAGCCTTAACGGGCGGGCATTAAGGGCTATTTCGCTGGTTTTTAAGGTGTGGCTCTGGGGCGGCTGCCTTTCATGGGAATGAAAGAGATCACCAACGCACCCAGCACCAGAAAACCGGCGACCAGATAGATACCGGCATTAAAGCTCCCGGTAACATCCTTCAGCCAGCCCATCAGCAGGGGGCCCAGCGCTGCACCGCTCATGCCGGTGGCATTGATCACCGCAATACCGATGGCCCGGGCGCGCAAGCTGATGGATTGATCCGGCGTGGTCCAGAAGATGACCATGGCGGCAAACGCCCCTGTGGAGGCCATAATAATCCCCAGCAGCTGCAACAGGCTGTGGGTGCCAAGCGCCGTGAACATCCAGCCAACCGCAGCAAACAGATAGGGGAGCAGGGTATGCACCTTGCGTTCCTGCTTGCGGTCTGAGCGCTTACTCCACCAGATCATGCCGATAATGGTACAAATCTGCGGGACCGCGCTGAGAAAGCCAATGGTAATGTTGCTGCTGCTTTGGTTAAAACTCTGCAGAATCAGTGGAGTCCACACGCTCAGGGCGCTCAGGGTGTTGGTCAGGCAGAAGTACGCCAAGGTGTAGAGCAAAATCACCGGGGTAAACAGCTCGCGCCACATGCTGCCATGTTGCAGGGCGGTATAGCTGATACTGCCCTGAGGTTGTACCAGGCTTAACTTGTCGGCTTCCATCATCTCCTGCAGGCAGGCTTTGTCGTCATCCGTCAACCATTTGGCCTTGGCTGGGCTATCGTCCAGATAGAACCAGACGACGGCTCCCAACAACACTGAAGGGAATCCCTCCAGCAGAAACAGCCACTGCCATCCGCGCAGATCCAGCAGGCCATCCATACTCAGAATGTAGCCGGAGGCCAGCGAGCCCAGCGCCATGGTGACCGGCATGGCAATCATAAATAGCGCATTGGCCCTGGCACGATAGTAAGCGGGGAACCAGTAGGTTAAATACAGCAGCAAACCGGGTAAAAAACCGGCTTCCGCAATACCGACCAGCATCCGCAGTACATACAGGCTGTTAGGCCCGGTGGCAAACATGGTTGCGGTGGAAGCCACTCCCCAGACCACCATGATAATGGCTATCCAGCGCCTTGCGCCGACGATACCTAACATGATGTTACTGGGGATGCCACAGACCACATACATCACGTAAAACAGGGTGGTGGCCAGGCCGAACATGGTGCTGGTCAGGCCCAGATCTTTCCCCATGGTCAGACCGGCAAAGCCAATATTGATGCGATCCAGATAAGAAAAGACAAACAGAATAAATAAAAACACCAGCAACCGACGGAACAGCTTATTGATAACGGCCTGCTGACGGGCATTGAGTTTGATGCTGCCTGCCGCTGAATAACCTGGTGGGTCATGCGATATGGGTTCAGCAATAGGGCTACCGTTCATGATGACTCCGCATATAATTTTTATATACCCGTCATACTTCAAGTTGCTTGGGTGTTGGCTGCCCTCACTCACCCCAGTCACTTACTTGAGTAAGCTCCTGGGGCCTCGTTCAGTTGCCGCGTGACTCGGCCCAAATCTGGGCCTCGCCCCTTCGGGGCCAGCACAAGTGCTGTTCAAAAACGCGTTGCGTTTTTGTCAAGCAACTCGAATTATTTTGGGTATAGATATTATAAATAGTTAGGAACCAGAGCAGGCACGTGGGTAAATCAGCTAATGCCATGACAAAAAATACGTTATTTCAGTGCTTGCCGCTGGCCGTCTGTAGATCGCTCTTGCAAGGATCAACGCTGGAGCTTGGCTCACTTATAGGAAGGAATGGTTTCGGCAAGCAACAAGTTTTTCATAAATGATACAAAAATGTTAACTATGTTTCATTTTTGTATCAATTTTGTGCGATGTTCGGCCACGTAGGGTCATAACAGAGAGCAACGGCACATATCGGTTCAGGGTAGTGCTACAGAGGCTCGATATAAGCGGCTATAATCGTTGCGCAACTACTTCCCTCAGTAAGGAAAATGATGAGCACAACGCCTGATAGCCTGCCGCATGAGGATCCGGTTTTTCACCGCGAAGAATTCCCTTTTTACTGGATCGTCAATGTCTATGCGCGTTATACCCAAATCATGGAAGTCACCCTCAAGAAGGTTCAACTGGACGTTTCGCGCTTTCGGGTATTGGCGATCACCCACCAATATCATAAGGCCAGCATCTCGCAGATTTCTGAATATGCGCTGGCAAAAATGCCCACTGTGACCAAGATCGTCGGGCGTTTGCGCGAGGATGGACTGGTTACCACGCTCAGCAGTGAACGGGATGCCCGCGTGACCGAAGTGACACTGACCCCAGCCGGAAAGGCCAAAGTGGAAGAAGCGTTGCGCCTGACGCAGAAGGTGTTTCAAAAGGCCTTCAAGGGTATGACTGCGGCGCAGATCGAGAAAATGAACCTGTCCCTGGGCCGCGTTTTGCATAATCTCAATGAGCTGTAATCGTTGACAGGGATGGCGATTGCAAAATTGTGATCTGCATAAACAGATGGCTTTTAACTTACTGTAAATAAAACATTTTAAAAAGGCCATTGGGTTTTTCTCTGATGGCTTTTTTTATCAGCAATACTCTTTTCTTTAGCTTATTCAAGGCAATAAATCATTAACCATTAAGTTTGTATTGTTATATGGGTTGTTAATTGTTTGTGATTTTTATGTGAAATATTACTTGAATATTCATCTAATTCAGCCATGATGATTCCAGCGTCAACCAGATCAAAAAATAGACATCAGGGCTGACTACTGAACGAGGGCGTTACCTAAGGCAGCGTGCAGGCAACATGCCTCTGCATCAGCCTCAGATGACTATTCCTGAAATAGATACATTGTTTATCATCAAGGTCGAAATAATGAACCATTTATGTGAGAGCAATGCCTACATTGAGAGATTTACCCTGGGGCAAGGCGACCTGCGTTTTGCGGTGAAAGATACGCTCGACGTTGCAGGCCATGCAACGCAAGCGGGGTGTCGTGCCCTCGCGTTAGCCCCGCCTGCTCTGCGCCATGCACAGATTGTGGATACCCTGTTGAATCAACGCTGTATTCTGACGGGCAAAACCACGCTGCATGAACTGGCGTTTGGTGTTACAGGGATTAATCCCTGGAGTGGGACGCCGTTGAATCCGCAGTATCCGCAGTTGATCCCCGGTGGTTCTTCCAGTGGTTCAGCGGCGGTGGTGGCGGCTGGTGAGGTGGATTTTGCCATCGGCACCGATACCGGTGGTTCTGTGCGCATGCCTGCGGCCTGTTGCGGTATTTTGGGTTTGAAACCGACTTACGGCCTGCTTAGCCGCCAAGGTGTTATGCCGCCGGTCAGTTCTCTGGACTGTGTGGGGTTGTTTGCCCGCGAAGCTGCTGTGCTGCGAGAGGTGCTTGCCCGTTTGGCCATTCCAACGGGTGAAGCCTGGCATGGGTTACCGCCGATAGGGCTGATTAGCGCCGCCGCACCGCGTATTGATGCGTTAATTCATCAGGCCTTACTGCAGGCCGGAGCCAGGTTGCACCCCACTCTGTTACCCGAATTGGAACCGGCCTATCTGGCCGGAATAACCCTCATCAGCCATGAAAACTGGCAGGCATTCCATGCATTGCTGGAGATGGACGGCGTCTCCCGTGATATCGCCAGCCGCATTCGCACTGGTGAATCGGTGAGCCCGATTGAGCTGTCTGAGGCCGAGCAGGTTCGCCGCCGTTTTAGCGATCGTCTGGATACCCTGCTGGCCAGTACGCCACTGTTGGCATTGGCGACCTTACCGGAATTGCCCCCGCTGCTATCTGAAGCCAATGATCCGCTGAAAGTGGTCAGCATGACGCGGCTGGTGCGCCCGTTCAACCTGAGTGGACACCCGGCGATCTCCATCCCGCTTGGCGAGATTGATGGCCGCCCGGTGGCGCTGCAACTGGTCGCCAACAAAGGCCGCGACGCGATGCTGGTGGAGGCGGCGGGACACCTGCTGGCCAGGCTGCACCACTGACGGCGATCGCCCGGATCTGATCCACCCTGAAATCTATCAACCCACTCAGTCAGCACGGCTCACTGTGGCGGCATCCTGCTGCCTGCGCGCCGCAAAAATAACTCGGGAGGAAGCCATGTCAGCCTTACACATTCGTGAAGATATCGCCCCGCTGTTGGGGGACATCACTGCCCGCAGTGGCGATTTTGAGCAACAACGCCATATCCCTGAAGACATTGTTCAGCGCTTTAAACAGATCGGCGTTTACCGTGCGCTGGTGCCTAAAGCCTTCGGCGGCGATGAATGTTCCCCGGCCCAGTTTTGCGAACTGATCGAACAGATTTCGACTGCCGATGGTTCTGCTGGCTGGGTCGCCAGCTTTGGCATGAACCCGTTCTACCTTGGGGCATTGCCACTCGCGACTCTGAAACTCCTCTATCGCGATGGCCCGGATGTGGTGTTTGCCGGGGGGATTTTCCCGCCGCAGCGCGCACCGCTGGTCGATGGTGGCTACCGGATCACGGGCCGCTGGAGTTTTGCCAGCGGTTGCCTGGGGGCTTCGGTGTTTGGCGTGGGGATCATGCCGGAAGGGGGGCAACCGTTGCCGCGCATGGCCGTCTTACCGCCAAGCAGCGTCCAGATCGATCCCGTCTGGAATACCGTTGGGCTGGCGGGGACAGGCAGCCACGATCTGGTGATCAACGATGCGTTTGTCCCGCAAGAATGGACCTTTATCCGGGGTGCGCCGCTGAACCTGGAAGGGCCGCTGTATCGCTACCCGGCCTTATCGCTGGCGACACAGGTGCTTTCAGTGGTGGCGCTCGGTATTGCACGTGCCGCATTGAATGAGATTTACGCCATTGCCCATCGCCAACAGTCGGTTACCGGGGCACCGCGCCTGGCCGAGCGGCAACAGGCTCAGATGCAGATTGCCCGGAGCGAGGCTGAATTACGCTCTGCCCGCGCCTGGTTCTATGAAGCGATTGATGATGTCTGGCAAACGCTGCTGGCAGGGGACGAGGCTTCTTGCTCACAGATCAACGCACTGCGTTTGTCTTCTACGCACGCCACCCGGGTAGCCGCAGAAGCGGCTCGCCAGGCATTGGCACTCAACGGCATGGGCGGGATCGTGCTCACCAGCCCTTTGCAGCGCTATGTGCGCGACACCTTGGTGATCACCCAGCACGCCTTTATGGGGGATCTCTCTTATATCAATGCCGGTACGGTGTTTTTTGGCGGTCAACCGCTGCCGGGTTACTTGTGATGTTAACTGAAAAGGAATGAGCGATGAGCCAATCAAACACATTGCGGGTGCTGTTTTGCATCGGCGTAAACCAGAACTTTTTCGATGCCACTGGCCCGGAAGCTAAACAGGTATGGCAGGCCTTTGGCGTGATGATGAAGGGCATGGCGGAAATGCCGGGTATCCGGGTGATCGGCAATATGGACGACGACCAGATTATGGTCGGGCCGTCGCCGGGCTGGCCGTGGACGACCTACGTGCTGGCGGATGCCGACACGCTCGACTGCGTCAGCGCAGTATGCAACCTGTTCCGCAGCACCCCGGTCGGAGAAGGCACCTATAAATTGTGGAAGTACTGCAAGGTGGAAGCTCGCGTTGGGCGTGAGCTGATTATCCAACACTGACGGAGTGGGTGATGAACTTACAGGACGCTCAGCGTTTACAGCAGTTGGAAGATCAACAGGCGGTGCGGATATGCATCAGTGACTACATGCGCCTGTGTGACGATCTCAACAGCCCGGCAAACGCGCAGGCTATTGGCGAATTATTTACCGAGAACGCGTGCTGGGAAGGCATTGGCGATCCTTACGCCAGTGTGCTGGGGGGTTATCAGGGGCGCGCGGCGATTGTCAGGATGATGCAGCGCTATGTGCGCCAACCCGCGCACTTTGCCATGAATGCGCACTTCCTTTGTTCTGAGGCGATCGTTCATGAAGCGCCGGGGCGGCTGCGTGGCTGTTGGCTGATGTTACAAACCTCAGCGTTCAGCGCAGGGGGCGCCCATCTGAGCGCGGCAGAGATCGTTGCCTGGTTTGTCCGCCAGGGAGATGCCATGCAGATGGCGCATTTTACCACTCGCCGCCTGTTTGGTCGGCCAGTGAGCCACTGGAACAGTACGGCAGAACTGCCCGTACCCGCAGAAACACCGCGCTTAGCTCAAGTACAGGAGAACCAGCATGAATTGTGATAACGCCATCCCGGTGAAAAATCTTGAGGCAACTGCCCATCAGGCGCTGAACAACGCAGAGATTGCGGCGTTGGTGCAAGCCGATCGGGTACATACCTCGCTGTATACCTCGGCTGAACTGTTTGCGCTGGAACTGGACAGAATCTTCAGCAAAACCTGGGTGTGGGTGGCCCACGTCAGCGAAGTGCCGGAAAGCGGCAGCTTTAAGACCAGCGAAATAGGCACTCAACCGGTGATTGTGGTGCGCGATCGCCAGGGCGAAATCCACACCTTGCTCAACCGCTGCCGCCACCGGGCTGCGACGGTGTGCGAGCATCGCAGTGGCAAAACCAACAGTTTTGTCTGCCCGTATCACGGTTGGGGTTATGCGTTGGACGGCAGCCTGCGCGGTGTGCCGCACCCAGAAAGCTATGCAGACCAGTTGGATAAAGGTGAACTGGGGCTGGTACGGCTGCGGACCGAACAGTATGGCGGCATGGTTTTTGCCACCTTCAATATGGATATCGAACCGCTGGACGACTACCTGGGGGCGGCTAAGAAGTGGATCGATCTGTTTATGAAGCAGGGTGCAGGTTACCCGGTTAAAACCGGCCCGGCGCACCGTTTCCGCTTCCCCGGCAACTGGAAAATCCAGCTGGAAAATACCACCGATGGTTACCATTTCCCGGTGGTGCATCGCTCCTTCTTAAGCTCGGTGAATAAACAAACCGAAGAAATGCTCAACTTTGTCGGCGGCAGCGGTTATGTCGAAGATCTGGGCAATGGCCACAGCGTGATGGTGATGATCCCTGAATTGGTCGATCTTGAGGCCAACCTGGATGCACCGATCCCCGAACGCTTTGTCGAACTGGCACAAGCGCTGCGCCAGGATCATGACGAACAGCAGGTGCGGCGCATCGTCCGTGCGGTTGGTGGTTCCGGGTTCAATCTGAATATCTTCCCCAATATTGCCTGTTCGATGGCGTTTTTCCGGGTGTTGCAGCCGTTATCGGTTAATGAAACCGAGATCCACCATGCGGTGATCACCATGGACGGCGGGCCGGAGATTGCCAATCAGGCTCGCTTGCGGATGCACGAGCATTTTCAGGGGCCGATGGGCTTTGGCACGCCGGATGACTCAGAGGCCTGGGAACGGGTACAACGCGGAGCCAGCGCCGGGGACGATCTGTGGATCATGCTGAATCGCGGGCTGGCCGGTGAAAAAACCACCGCCGACGGTTTACGCAGCGATGTCAGCGCAGAAACCGGCATGCGTGCTGCCTACCAGATGTGGAAAAAACTGATGACGGAGAGCCCCAATGCAAACCTCTAACACCGTGCTGTTTGACGCTATCGCGTTGATCAATCTGGAAGGCGATCTGCTCGATCAGGGGGATTTCGATGGCTGGTTGACGTTGTGGCAGCCCGAAGGGTTGTACGTGATCCCGATCGATCCACAGGAAACCGACTTCAAAAATAGCCTGAACTACGCCTATGACGATCACTCGATGCGTGCCAAACGGGTACAGCGTCTCTATAGCGGCGAGTCGATTTCCACCACGCCGCGTGCCCGCACGTTGCGAACGCTCTCGCGTTTTCGCCTGTTGGAAGCCGACGAACACCAGATGGTGGTGCGCTGTGCCCAGTCGCTGTGGGAACACCGTAAAGGCAGCAGCCGCCACTATGCCGCCGATATCACTTACCGATTGGCGCGGCAGGGGCAGCAGTGGTTGCTCCAGCAAAAGGTGGTGCGCCTGATTAACAGCGACGATGCGCTGCACAGCATTGGTTACATCCTGTAAGGAGGGAACATGACACAAACAGCATTAGTGACCGGTGCTGCCAGCGGTTTGGGCCTGGTCATTGCCCGCCGGTTGTTACAGCAGGGCTATCAACTGGTGTTGACCGATGTGGATGCCCAACGGGCACAGCAGGCGGCACGGCAACTGGATAACGGCGAAGAACGCGTGTTGGCGCTGGGGTTGGATATTTGTCAGAAGCCAGATTTTGAACGCGCGCTGGCGGCTACGTTGGCACGTTTTGGCAGCCTGGAGGTGTTGGTCAACAATGCGGCGTTGACCTTGGCAACTGCGCTGATGGAGATCGACGCCGACGAGTTTGACCGGGTAATCACCACCAATCTGCGCGGCACCTTTGTCAGTTGTCAGACGCTGGGGCGCTATTTTGCCACGCGTGGCTATGGCCGCATTATCAATTTGGCTTCGCTGGCGGGGCAGAATGGCGGCACGGCCTCTGGAGCCCATTATGCGGCCTCTAAGGGCGGCATTTTGACCCTGACCAAAGTGTTTGCCCGTGAGCTGAGTCAATCCGGGGTGACCGTTAACGCGATTGCTCCGGGGCCGCTGGATTTACCTTCGGTGCATGCGTTGGTGCCAGAAGCCAAGCTGGCAGGGTTGCTACAGCAGATCCCGGTCGGCACGTTAGGGGATGCAGAGTTTGTGGCGCAGGCGGTGGTGCTGTTGGCGTCGCCGCAGGCGGCATCTGTTACCGGCGCGACCTGGGATATCAACGGTGGCCTGCTGATGCGCTGAAGCGTAAGGAGTCGATATGTTGTTATTACGCGTGGTTGCCCGGCAGTTGCAGGGTGAGGTGGTGCTGCTGACGCTGAAGCGGCCTGATGGTGGGGAGTTGCCCCCTTTTGCGGCTGGCGCGCACCTCGATCTGCACTTGGGCAACGATCTGGTGCGCCCCTATTCCCTGTGTGGCGATCCTGCCGATCGCTATCACTATCAGTTGGGGATCCTGAAAGCCCCGCAATCGCAGGGCGGTTCTCTGGCGGCCCATGCGTTACAGCCGGGGGATGAGGTGCGGGTGGGGGAACCGCGCAATCTGTTTGCGCTGGATCCCACCGCCAGGCACAGCCTATTGATTGGCGGCGGCGTGGGGATTACGCCGTTACTGGCGATGGCGACGGTGTTACAGGCGTCTGGCTGCTCCTTTAGCCTGCACTATTGTGCCCGCTCTCGTCAGCAGGCGGCGTTTGCCGAAACTCTGGAGGCTTCACCCTATGCCAGCCGGGTACAGATGTACTTCAGTGACCAGCAGCGCCTGACGCTGGCCCCGGTGTTGACGGACGTGCCAGAGAACACCCATGTTTACGTCTGCGGCCCGGCCCGTTTGATGGCGGCGGTCAGCGAGCAGGCCAGCGCCTTGGGCTATCGCCGTGATCAGATCCATCAGGAGTGTTTTGGCGCTGAAGTGGTCACTCAAGGAGCGGCTTTTGAGGTGACCATTGCCAGCAGCGGCCTGCGTGTGCGGGTTGAACAGAATCAGAGCATTGTTGAAGCGCTGGCACGGAGCGGCCTGAAAGTCTGTGTGTCCTGCAAACAGGGGATCTGTGGCAGTTGCCTGACCGACGTGCTGGCCGGGGAACCGGATCATCGCGACAGTTATCTGACCGATGAGGAAAAGGCGGCTAACACGCTGATTTTACCCTGTTGCTCACGGGCGAAAAGCCCGCACCTGGTACTCGATTTATGAGGGAACATGATGATGCTGCAAACTGAATTTCGTAATGCCATGGCGCAACTGGGTAGCGCAGTCTCGGTGATCACCACCGACGGCCCGGCAGGAAAATATGGTTTCACTGCCTCGGCGGTCTGTAGCGTGACCGATCAACCACCGACTTTACTGGTATGTATGAACCGTAACTCATTTGCCAATCTGCATTTTAAACAGAACGGTAAGCTGTGCGTGAACGTACTGTCCAGCCACCATCGTGAATTGTCGGGGGTTTTTGCCAACGCTACCCTGCGTTCTGAACAGCGGTTTATCCACGACAACTGGCAAGTGTTGACCACCGGTGCGCCAGTGCTGGGCTCGGCGGTGGCTAATTTTGACTGTGAGATTAACGAGTTCCATGAAGTCGGTAGTCACACAGTATTTTATTGCCAAGTGCAGGCGGTGCGGGTCGCGGAATGCCCACGTGGTTTGGTGTATTTCAACCGTCGTTACTATGATCTGGCAGAATAATAACGTATACCCGTCATACTTCAAGTTGCTTGGGTGTTGGCTTCCTGCTCTCACCCCAGTCACTTACTTGAGTAAGTTCCTGGGGCTTCGCTCCGTTGCCGCGTGACTCGGCCCAAATCTGGGCCTCGCCCCTTCGGGGCCAGCACAAGTGCTGTTCAAAAACGCGTTGCGTTTTTGTCAAGCAACTCGAATTATTTAGGGTATACCATATGATTAATACCTCATAAGAGGTATTAATCATATGGTATATTAATTAACATGATTAAGGTTTTGTTTTCTTTTTATTAACCTCCCACCCATTATGTTCTTTTGGTTTAACATGTAATAGCTATTGCATTTTTTTGGATCTTTATATCGTTTGTTGATTTTTTATCAATTTTTTTAGATGAAAATTCTATTTTTATGATTCTGATGCAGAGCTGAACTATTTTCTATACCATCATATATACAATTGAAAGTTGATAAACATTATACCCGTCATACTTCAAGTCGCTTGGGTGTTGGCTACGCGCCGTCACCCATAGGCAACTCGAATTATTTAGGGGAGCTCAATGCTACATTTTGCAGGCTGTAATTTGATCGTGTTGGTTATCTTTTAAAAGAAACGGTGGGGTATGTTTAAGATTGAAAAACCTTATGCTGCGTTTAATCGTCTGCTCAATAATCTGATTCCTCATGCAGAAAAGGTTATCCCTAAACAGCAGAAGAACGTAACTAAAGGTATTAGAGTTGAGAATGATCCTGACTTTTTTAAAGTTTTTCTGCTGGAGAGAGGCAGTGCCAATCTCTGTCGGCTCGAGGATGGTCTTATCATTTCTACCGTTTTTTCCCCCTATGTTATCGGCCTGTCATTTTATCCAGCGGCTGGGGTTCACTATTCGATAGAGTTAGGGCCCTATAGCTGTTTATATCAGCTTTCCAGAACGCGAGCTCAGAATCTTATCAATAAACTTGGCTTGCAAAAAGAGTATATCAACGCGGTATCTTACAAGATGTCACTGCTTTATTTACGTGACAGTTACATCCTGAAGAATAAGTCAGAGGACATTGTAAAAAATATGTTGGCGCATTTGATGGAGTTTCCTGAGGATTTTCGTGCAAATACCTCAGTGCTGAAGTTTATCGAACAGCGTACAACGTTATCGCGTAGCTGCATTCAACGTATTTTATTGAATTTAAGGGATCAGGACAGGGTCAGTATCATCAATGCCCGGCTTGTACACATCAGAAATCTCTTCGTTCCTAACTAAGAACCCATCCCAACAGGCTGTTTTATTGCCGTTTTTAATCTGGGCAGCGCTCAAGCTGGCCGTAATAATGACGCCTGTTGGGATGGGTTCTAAGATATATACCCATTATTCTTTAAGTTATTCAGGTGCTGGCTATGCGCTGTCACTTACAGGTAACTCTAATTATTTCGGGCATGTTTTAAAATAGCTAAGGTTTGTTTTTTTTATTATTGGCTGAAAATAGGATTTTTTTGAAATTTAAACCTATTGGATGTTCTTTTTGTCAGAGAGGGATTTGACGTGCAGACGGCATTAGCAACACCTTATACAAGATTGTTTTGGACAGAATGGCAACTTGAACCTTTATCTATCAAGTACAATATGGTGATGGATCAGAGTCTCTCTGGCTCATTGGATATCCATCGGCTTGAGGAAGCGATAAAAAGCGTTATTGCCAAGTATCCGCTACTACACAGTCATTTGGTTGAAGAAGATGGGCAACTGTTATGGTGTGAAAATGAAAATAGCACGCTAACAGCGCTGGAAAGGTGCGATAACCTGCAAGCATTAGCGGAATTGGCTGCCCGGCCTTTTGATTTAAATAACGGGCCGCTGTTGCGTTATGGTGTATGCCCGAGTGGTGAGCAGGATGGATATGAGTTTATTCTGGTTTTACACCATGTCACGGTTGATGGATTTTCGACGGCGGAACTGTATGCTGAAATATCGCAGGCTTATAATAATGAAACCGTGCCGGATAATGGAACTTATCGCGCAGGAGATATCACCGAAAAACAGCAAGAGTATCAGCTTAAATTAAATAAACTCTCGGCTGAGAATGCAACGGAGTTTTGGCAAAAAGCGTTACACGGCCTGCCGAAGACGAATGAACTCCCCTATATTCAAAGTACGGATAATCAATTATCAGCGCAACATGTACAATTCTCACTCTCTCTCAGAAAGTGGCACGCGCTGAAATCACCCGTCAGGCATGCTAACGCATTCCTCATCTTCAAAACGCTCTGGGCATTATTGATCGCTCGTCAATGCCAAAGCGATGCCGTACATATTGCTTACCCGGTTTCGATGGAGAGCGGTAGCCATCTGAAATTAGGGGCACAGGTGAACACGGCGGTGTTCCCATTCTTGGTTCATCCAGAGGAGAGTTTTGCGGATATTTACTCGCGGACTCTCGCTCACAGCCGTGCATTGAAAGCCAGGCCGGGCTTACGTTTTACCCGTTGGCCGATCTACGAAGTGTTGCAAAACAGCGGGCTGCGCTTGAATGTCAGCTTTGCGCAGGCCCATCTCAACAACCTGACCTTGGATCTGGCGGGGTGCCAGGCGTGCTGTAACCACCGGTTTGACCATAGCCTGGCAAATGCGGAGTTGGTGCTGGAGTATCAGGAACAGAGTGAACATATCGCATTCCGCATTCGCTATGTGCCGGAGCGGTTTGCTGCACAGCAAATCACTGCCATGGCCGAGCAATACCAACAGTTATTGCATCAGGCGTTGCAACAGCCGGAACAACCATTGAGCCGCTTGCCGCTGCTCACTCCGGCCCAGCGGCAGGAGCAACTGATTGACTGGAACGCTCAGCCATCAGTGGTAACAATGGCGGCGGGTACTTTGCCACAGGCGATTGCCCATCAGGCACAGCAATACCCACAGCGCATCGCCTTGGTTGATGATCGGCAACAATTGACCTATCGCCAGTTGGAACAGAAAAGTAACCGGCTGGCCCGCCGGATCGCAGAGCAATATCAGCGCGTCACGCAAAAAAGTATCGGTGCAGATACCCTGATACCGTTCTGTCTGAACCGAGGCATAGAGATGATCGTCACTATGTTGGCGATTATGAAAACCGGGGCGGCGTATATCCCGCTGGAACCCCAACTCCCCAAGCAGCGCATCAGCTATATTCTGGCCGATAGCGGGGCACCATTATTGATTACCGAACAGGGGTTGCGGGCGAAGCTGCAGGAGATGGCCCTGCCCGCAGAGCTGTGGGCAGGGGATGAGGTGGCCGAGGATCAGGCTGATGACTCAGAGCCGTTGGCGGTCGAGATCGATCCCCGGCAGTTAGCCTATGTGATTTATACCTCGGGGACCACGGGCCAGCCCAAGGGCACCCTGCTGGAGCACCAAGGGGTGCTGAACATGGTTCGCGGGTTTCAGGCCACCATCAGCGAACCTGATGAAACGCTGTGCTGCCTGCAATTTGCGTCCGTGGTGTTTGATGCCCATGTGGCGGAAACCTACATCGCCCTGTGCGGCGGGCATCGGCTGGTGGTGGCATCCGAAGAACAGCGCCACGATCTGCCTGCGCTGTTGGCCCTGATTGAGCTGCATCAGGTTGAGTTTGCCATCCTACCGCCAGCGTTATTAAAGCTACAGCCGAAAATACCGGGCTGTTTAGCGCGGATGGTGGTGGCGGGGGAAGCCACCTCGCAGGTGTGTCTTGATCACTACACCAGTTTGGGGCATCGGCTGTTTAACGGCTACGGCCCTTCAGAGGCGAGCGTCTGCTCGTCGATCAATCTTTATCGTTACAACGGGGCCAAGAATATCGGGCGGCCACTGCCTGGTGTGCGTTTGTATGTGCTGGATCAGCAGCAGCAACCGCTGCCGCTTGGCGTGGCCGGTGAGCTGTATATTGCCGGGCTTGGGCTGGCGCGGGGCTACCTGAATCAGCCTCAACTGACGCAGGAAAAGTTTATTGCCAATCCTTTCGCGGCGGCAGACGCAGCTGAGTATCAGCGGCTTTATCGTAGCGGCGATATTGTCCGCTGGCTGCCTGGCGGTGAACTGGAATATGTTGGCCGTAACGATTTTCAGGTCAAGATCCGTGGCCATCGGATCGAACTCAGCGAGATCGAACAGGCCTTTGTGGCGGTGACGTCGGTGGCTCACTGCGCCGTGGTGATCCGGGGGCGTGAGACGCCGCGCATTGTGGCGTATTACGTGGCGGAGATAACGCTGAATGACGAGCAGGTAAAACGCCGGTTGGCTGAGCTGCTGCCGGACTACATGGTGCCGACCGCGCTGGTGCAACTGCTGGCGCTGCCGTTGACCATTAACGGTAAGCTGGATACGCGCGCGTTGCCGGAGCCGGACTACAACCAGGCCAGCCAGGGCTATCGCCCAGCCAGTACCTACCAGGAAAAGCAGTTGCAGGCGGTGTGGCAACAGGTGATGGGGCGGGAGGATATCGGGATCGGCGATGATTTCTTGCGCCTTGGCGGTGATTCGATCACCGCGATCCGGCTGGTGTCGGAGATGCGCCGAGTGGGCATGGCATGCCGCACTCAGGATCTCTATCAGCACCGTTCGATTGCTGCGTTGCTGGAGAACCTTGCCGCCGAAGCCTTGCCCGACGCGCAGTTGGCGGAGCAGGGCAACCTCAGCCACAGCCTTCCTCTGGCCCCCACCCAGCAATGGTTCTTCGAGCAGGGATTTGAACAGGATAATTACTGGAACCAATCCTTCCTGATCCGGGTTCCGGCCTTGGATTTGGGGCGTTTGCAGCGGGCAATCGATGAGCTGGCGCGTCACCATGACATGCTGCGTGCCGCTTTTACGCAGGATAACCAAGGCTACCACCAGCATTATCAGGCGCAACTGGCTGCTCAGCCCATCCAGCGCTGCAACCGAGCCGAGCTTACCGAGGCCGAATTGGCGGCGCTGTTCGGCACCTGGCAAAGCGGTTTTGATTACCAGCAGGGGCCGCTGTGGCAGTTTGGCTACGTTGAGGGGTATCAGGACGGTTCTGCGCGTATTTTCTTTGCCTGCCATCACCTGATTATTGATGCAGTATCCTGGCGCATTCTGGTGGAAGATCTGCGCCGCCTGTATCTTGGCGAAGCCTTGGGGCCCAAATCTGCCAGCTATCGGCAATGGGTCAATGCCTTGCTGGATTATGTTCCGCTTGATGCCAGCGAAGCGGATTACTGGCAGCGGCAATGCGCGCAGCAGCGGGATTATCGCGCTGCTTTCACCTTGAGCGATAAGCTGAACCTGCATTATGACCGGTTGGACGCGGTGGCTACTGAGCGGCTGATGCAGATGAATGAGCCAGTGAATGAGGTGTTGCTCACCGCCCTGTTGCGCACCCTGCGCCATTACAGCCCGGCAAGCAACCATACGCTGATGTTAGAAAGCCATGGGCGCGATTTACCCGGTGGACACATGGACGTTGGGCGCACGCTTGGCTGGTTCACCGCATTGTATCCGGTGAGCTTCAGTCTGGCGGATAACCCGCAGGCGGATCTCGGGTTAGTTCAGGCCGCGCTGGCGGCGGTGCCCAATCACGGCATCGGTTATGGCGTGCTGCGGAGCCGGGAAACCGAACTGCGTTATCCCGGTGTGGTTTTCAACTATCTGGGGCAATTTGCCGATCGCGGGGCGGACTGGCAACTGTTGAGCGAGTTCGCCGGGCAAAACAGCCACCCGGCCAATACCAGCCGCGATCTGCTGATCCTCAATAGCTGGATCGCCGACCAGCAACTCGGTTTCCGCCTGGACGGCATGCTGACGCCGCAGGCATTGGCGGAGGTGGCCCGGCAATTTACCCATGAATTGCATCTGTTGATTGAACAGAGTGCCAGTTTACCGATGGCAATCGGTGCCGATCTGCCTGCAACGGTGCAGCAGGCGCTGCAACAGCGCTATGCGCCGCAGGCGATCTTCCCCTGCAATAGCCTGCAACAAGGGTTTATTTACCATCACTTCAGCCAGCCGGACGATCCGAGTTATCGCGTGCAAATGGTGCTGGATTACCTGACCGATCTCAATCTGGTGCGCTATCGACAGGCGTGGGAACTGGCGGCGGCGCGCTACCCGATCCTGCGCACCGGTTTTAACTGGCAATGGCAGCCGCTACAGGTGGTTTGCGCTGAAGTCGCTATCGATTGGCAATATGTGGATTACCAGCGAACAGAGGATTGGCAACAGGCGTTGAACCAGCTGTGCGAGCAGCAGCGCACTCAGGCATTTGATTTGCAGCAACCCGGCCTGTTCCGCTTGCGGCTGGCGCGGATTAGCGAGCAGCATTATTGCCTGGTATATACCGTACACCACAGCATTACTGACGGTTGGAGCGGCCAGCTTCTGCTGGAGTATGTGCATCAAACCTACCGGCAATTGCTGGCGGGGCAGCGGCCAGAGACCCGGCAGGAAACTACCTATCTGCAAGCGCAGCGCTATTATCAACAGCAGGCGGAACAGAGCCGGGCCTATTGGCAACGGCGGCAGATCGATCAATGCCAGGCCAACGATATTTCCTACCTGCTCAGCGTGCCTTACGAGGTAAAAAGCGTAACAGACACCGAACAGACTACGCTCAAGCGCCTGTTACCCGCTGCCGTGTTTTCATCGTTGCAGCAACTCGCCCTGAACCACGGGGTGACGCTGAATGTGATGCTGCAATTTGCTTGGCACAAGCTCTTGCACTTATACAGCCAGCAGGACGTGACGCTGGTAGGCACCACGCTGTCTGGCCGTAACCTGCCGATTGAGGGGATTGCGGAAAGCGTCGGCTTGTACATCAATACCCTGCCGCTGGTGGTGGAATGGAATAACAATCACAACTGTTTGCAGCAGTTGCAGGCGATTCAGCGTTCCTTGAATGAGCTGGATGAATACGGCTATCAGCCTTTGGCGGAATTGAGCCGGGGCGGTGAAGCGCTGTTCCACACCTTGCTGGTGTTTGAAAACTACCCGAGTGTGGCTATGCACGACATGCCGGTGCGTATCCGCTCGACCGCTGAGAAAACGGATTATCCGCTGAATCTGTTAGCACACACCACCGAGGAAGGGTTGATGCTGTCGCTGGCGTATGCCAGCCAGTATCTGAGCGAGCAAAAAGCCGACACGCTGTTGTCCCTGCTGATGACCCTATTAGCGCATTTGCCAACCCATCTGTACGTGCCGCATCAGCAATTACCGCTGCTGGCGGCGGCTGCGCCGGTTCCGCCACCGCTGAACATGCCTGCTACGGACTACCGTTTTGCCCTGCACCAGAACTTTATGGATTGGGCGCACAGGCACCCTGACGATATCGCCATTGTTGATGCGCAGGGGAGTTGCCGCTACGGCGAGCTGTATCAGGCGGCGCTGGTGCTCTCGAACCAGATCCGCCAGTGCGCTGGTAGTGATTCGGCGCTGGTGGCGATTCTGCTGGACAAAGGGCGTGCGCAGATCGTCGCCGTGCTGGCTACCCTGATGGCAGGCAAAGCCTATCTGCCGATGGATAAATCCTGGCCGGAAAAACGCCGCTTGGCGATTGTTGAGCAGGCGAACGTAGGGATGGTGCTGTGTGATGAGCCGTGGCAAAACCCCGCCTTCACTACTCTGTTGCTGGATGGTGCTGGCAAAGCAGCGGGCGTACCGCTGGAACAGCCGTTATTGGCACCGCAACCGGTGGAGCCGGACGCGGTGGCTTATGTGATCTTCACTTCCGGTTCTACCGGCGTACCGAAAGGTGTGGCAATCGCCCATGCGGCAATCAATAACACCATTATCGAGATCAATACCCGGCTGCGGGTTGGCCCGCAAGATGCCGCGTTTGCTATCAGCGCCCTGAGTTTTGATGTATCGGTTTACGACATATTTGGCGTCCTGTCAGTCGGTGGGCTGCTGGTGCTCCCGTCCGAACAACAGCGCTTTCAGCCACTGGCGTGGCATCAGTTGCTCTTGCAACATCGGGTGACGATCTGGCAGTCAACCCCGGCGCTGTTTGAGCTGTTGCTCCAGCATGTTGAGCAATATGCCCGTTCGTCCGATTCCCCGCTGCGCGCCGTAATGCTGGGCGGCGATTGGGTGGCTCCGGCCTTGGTGCAGCGCGGCCATGCCTGGGCCGCCCAATGCCGTATTTTCAACTGCTGGGGCGTGACCGAATCTGCTATCTGTTCAACCATGTATGAGGTTGGGCCCGCAGAAATCTTTAACCAAAACATTCCACTCGGGGTAACGCTGGCGAATCAGGCACTTTATGTGCTGGATGGCACACTGAAGCCGCTGCCGCAGGGCGTGGTCGGTGAGCTGTATATCGCTGGGGTGGGCTTGGCGCAGGGCTATTTCAACGATCCGGAACGCACCAGCGAACGCTTTATCTATCACCCAAACAGCGGTGAGCGCCTCTACTGTACTGGGGATGTCGGGCGCGTGCTGGAAAATGGAGATATCGAATTCCTGGGCCGCATCGACAATCAGGTCAAACTCAACGGCTATCGCATTGAGTTGGGGGAGATTGAACGTACTCTGTCTGGCGTCGCGGAGATCGCCCAGTGCGTGGCGCTGGTGACGGTGAACAACCCGAGGATCCTGCTGTATTACACCGCCAGCCAACCGATGGACAACGCATACCTGCATCAGCGGTTAGCACAAACGCTGCCGGAATATATGCGCCCCGCCGATTTGATTGCGCTGGAGAGTTTCCCGTTAAGCGTCAGCGGTAAAATCGACCGCCGTGCGCTGCCGGAGCCTGAGGCCACCGTGAATCAGCAGGCATATACCGCTCCGAGCGGTGAACAGGAAAAGCTCTGCTGCGCTGTGTGGGCCGAGGTGCTGCGTTGCGAGCGTGTGGGCGTTAACGATAATTTTTACAGCAGTGGGGGGAATTCGATCCAGGCGATCACGCTGTGCAACCGCCTGAGCCAAGCTCTGGCGAGAGAGGTGACGTTTGCCATGTTCAGCGCGAATCCGACGATCCGCCAGCTTTGCCAGCAGTTGGATCAGCAGGCAGAGGTGCATACGCCCTGGCCGATCGCTGCACAAGCACAAAGCAGATACCCGTTATCCTCATCGCAGAAGCGGTTGTGGTTTATCGAGGAACTGATGCAGGGCAGCAATCTCTATCAGGTTCCGATGTTGTTTGAACTGGGGGCGGAGATCGATGTCGATGCCTACCAACTGGCGTTGCAGGCGGTGGTCAAGCGCCACCATGTGCTGCGCAGCACGCTGGTGGAGCAGGGCGAAGATGGCAACGTGCAGTTTGCTCTGCAACAGAAACCGTTGCCGGTTGAGCGCCTGTGGGTGGAAGCCAGCGAATGGGAAGAGGCGCTGCAAAGTGCCATTAATCGGCCATTCAACCTGCGCAAAGAGTATCCGCTCCGCCACCTGCTGATTGAACGCCGGGCAGCCAGCGGCCAGTTAACCTGTTTCTCTTTGCTCAACTTCCATCACATGGTTTTTGACGGCTGGTCGGCCAATGTCTTGCTGGCTGAGCTGGAGGCGCATTATGCCTTCTTTGCCAGGGATAGCGCACTGGTGCTGCCTGAACTGACAATCCAGTATGCTGACTATGCTCACTGGCTGGATAACCAAACCGAAAACGATCGTCATCAGGCCCGGCAACGGTTCTGGCTGGATAACATGCAGGGTTATCAGTTGTTGGAACTGCCTACCGATTACCCACGGCCAAAACAGTTTGATCACCGTGGGGCAACGGTGGCTTTCCGGCTGGATGCCGAACTGAGCGACCAGTTGCGCCATTTAGCCAGAGCAACCGGTGTGACGTTGCACGCGGTATTACTCACCGGGTTCACCCTGTTGCTCGGTAAATACAGCCATCAGCAGGACATTATGATTGGTGCGCCGGTCGCCAACCGACCGCATGCGCAACTCGAGCCCTTGATTGGCCTGTTTGTGAACACGCTGGCGTTGCGCAATGTGATCGAACCTGCAATGCGCGTTGACGAGATGATTCGCCAGGTGTTTGCCAATACCCTGGCCTGTCAGGAATATCAGGATATGCCGCTGGAAACCCTGGTAGAAAGCCTGAACGTTGAGCGCGATCTGTCCAGACAGCCGCTGTTCCAGGTGGTGTTCAGCGTTGAGCAGGCGATCGGCGGGCAGCAGAAACAACCGTTGTTCACGCCGCTCGATCTCAGCGATTGCTATCAGGTAGCGAAGTTCGATCTCGGCCTGATGGTGGAAGACGGGCAGCCGCAGCTGGCCGCCAACCTCAACTATGCCTGTGCGCTGTTTGCTCCCGAGACGATCAACGGCCTGATACAGCACTTCCAGCAGTTATTGCGTGCCATGGTGCAAGCTCCGGCAGAGAAAGTGGCTAATTTGAGCTTATTGAGCGCCGATCAGCAGCGAAAATACCTGCAACCGGCGGTTGAAACCCGGCCAGCTGCGGACTATGCCTACGCCATTCATGAAGGGTTTATGCAGTGGGCAAAAGATCATCCGCATGATATTGCGCTGATCGATTCACTGGGGAGCTGCACCTACGGTGAGTTATATCAATTGGCGCTGGTGCTGGCCAATCAGATCCGCCAGGGCCAGTTTGGTGATTCGGCTTTGGTTGCGGTGGTGATGGAGAAAGGCCGGGCGCAGATTGTGGCGGTGTTGGCGGCGTTAATGGCTGGCCGCGCTTATCTGCCGATGGATACCTCGTGGCCGGAAAACCGTCGGCTGAGCATTATGCAGCAAGCGGATTGCCGCCTGGTGTTAACCGATCGCCCGTGGTTGCGGGATGAGTTTGGGACGATTTGCCTGAATGATCGCGGGCAAGCTCGCGATCTGCCCCCCCCCAGCAAGATCCTTCCTCCTGAACCGGTGATACCTGAGCAGTTGGCTTATGTGATCTTCACTTCGGGCTCGACCGGCGTGCCGAAAGGCGTGGCGATTCAGCATGTGACGGCCAATAACACGCTGGTTGATGTCAACCAGCGCCTGAAAGTTGGCCCTGGCGATGCCGCTTTGGCCATCAGTGCGCTGAGTTTTGACCTGTCGGTCTATGATATTTTTGGCCTGCTGTCGGCAGGAGGGCGATTGGTGCTCCCCAGTGAAAAGCAGCGCTATCAACCGGATGCCTGGTGCCAGTTGATGCTTGAGCATCAGGTGACGCTGTGGCTGTCTGCGCCAGCGTTATTTGAGCTGCTGATGCAGCAGGTTGAACGTGAACAGCTTGAGCAGAACCCTTGGTTAACTAAAGTGATGCTCGGCGGCGATTGGATCCCGGTGACCCTGCCGCAACGCTGCCACCGCTGGGCACCGCAGAGCCGGTTTATCAGCATCGGCGGTGCCACGGAAGCGTCAATTCTGTCCTGCGTTTATGAAGTGACACCGGGGGCGGTGTTCCAGCACAGCATCCCTTACGGCAAGCCGTTGACCAATCAGTGTTTCTATATTCTGGATCAGCAATTGAACCCGGTGCCACCGGGCATTATCGGCGAGTTATACATCGGTGGTGTCGGGCTGTCGCCAGGGTATTTTAACGATCCGGAGCGAACCGCTGAACGATTTATTCAACACCCGGTGACTGGGGAACGGCTCTATCGCCCAGGCGATCTTGGCCGCTGGCTGGCGGATGGCAATATGGAGTTCCGGGGCCGCGTTGATAATCAGGTTAAAATCAACGGTTATCGGGTTGAGTTGGGCGAAATTGAAAGCACCATGATGGAGTTTGGCGCGATCAGGCAGTGTTTGGCGATCAAATCAGGCGGCGAACAGGAGCGTTTAATTGCCTATTACGTGAGTGATACACCGTTGGACCACCCGCGTTTACTCGCCCATATGCAACAGCGCTTACCGGCGTATATGGTGCCTGCCGCGTTTATCTTCCTGAGGGAGTTCCCGCTTAACGCCAGTGGGAAAACCGATCGCCAACGGCTGCCCAAGCCTGAGTTCGCTGGCTCTGGGCAGGAATACGTGGCACCAGAAAGCGAGCTGGAGCGGCAACTGTGCGCATTATGGCAGGAGGCACTGAAGCAACAGAGGATCGGCGTCACCGATGATTTCTTTGCCTGTGGCGGCAGTTCCATTCTGGCGATTGCGCTGTGCCAGAAAATGTCCGGCCTGTTGGCAGAAAGCGTGCCGGTGGTGAAGCTGTTTAAGCACCGGACGATCCGCGGCATGCTGACGGTGGAAAGCTATCAACCGATTCAGCGCCTTAACCGTTATCAGCCAGAAGCAGGCAGCCTGTGGCTGATTCACCCGGCGATAGTCGGGTGCGAAGCCTACCTTAATTTTGCCCAGGCTCTGGAAGGGGAGATCAACTGCCTTGGGGTTGATAATTACAACCTGTACCACCCGCAACAACTGAGTGATTTGTCTGCAGTGGCGACTCATTATCTGGCCAATATGGAGCAGCAAGGGTTATTGGAACCGCCGACGATCCAACTGCTGGGCTGGTCTTTGGGTGGGTTGATTGCTCTGGAGATCGCCGCCCGGCTGGAAGCGCGTGGTGTTAAGTCGATCCAGCTTTATCTGTTGGACAGTTTCTATCAGGCCAAGGTGAATACGCAAGAGATGCCGGATCTGCGCCAAAACATGCTGGCGGAAATGGGGATTCACGGAGAGGCGGCTGCGCGTGCTTTGGCGGTGGAAGCGGCGGAGCAGAGCATCAGCCAGGGGCTGATTTCTGGCCGACTGCAACATACCCAAGTCACCCTGTTCAAGGCCACACAGATGTCTGCTTATTATCAGTCTGTTGCTGGGGGAAAGGCGCTATGGCTGAGCGAAGATAATGGGATAGGGGCAGTGTGTGATCAGTTGACGGTGATTCCGCTGGCGTGCAACCACCATAATATTATCGATTGTGTTAGTGAGATTGGGTCGGTGATAAGGTTGTTGCGGTGATTATGGGGTAATCAGAGAAAGGTTTTTATAACTTCGACCTTCTGATTTATTCCCGCATCAACCTGTCTCTTGTTCACATTTTGAGGGTTGTTGCGGAATGTGGATTTATTTCGGTCGCTACACAAATTATGTTCACTCGGGAATATGATGAAGGCGACCGAGTTGGGGGCTCAAGAGCCAGCCCCCAACACCCCGGCCCTTGCCATATCAGGCGGTGGGCTCCGCCCACTTCCCTCACTCCACCACAGCGCATCACGGCCGGCTACGACAGGCGTCCCTGCCTGTCTCGCCTGAACGCGCCGTCCATGGCGCGTTCGCCTATACGCTGTGTCTCCGTTCGGCGCCTTCAATGGCCTCAACACCCGTGCTCATCTCACCGACAATAATATCTAATCGGTTGTTATCAATACCCTTGTAAAGGTTGCCCTGCAATTGCCGTTCACTGTGGTTTCATGGGATTGCCTGCTGTTTACGGCAATTCCCTTACACCTGGCTGACATAGACAAACACGTTGTCTAAGAGACCAGCATCAGCGGGGATTAAGTCAGCGAGATCCCAGTGAGTGGTGTGAGATTATTACCCCTTCACCACCCAATACACCGCCTCAAATGGCCGCAGCGTCATGCTTTGCGGTTGTTGTGCCGCATCTGCGTAATTGCTCATTAACAGTTGCCACACATCGGCCTGCTCGACGCTTGCGGCGTTCCACGCCACGGGTTCGTGGCTCAGGTTGGCGACGACCAGCAACCGCTGCCCGTTCCAACGGCGCTGGTAGCACCACAGTGCCGGGTGCTCAGGGGCCAGATCCTGATAATCACCGTGTGTCAGCAGCGGATACTGCTTGCGTAAAGCGATCAGGTGGCGATAGGTATAAAATACCGAGTCTTGATCGGCCAGCGCCGCTTCGGCGTTGATCTGCCGGTAGTTATCGGCGCAGGCGATCCACGGCGTGCCGCAGGTAAACCCGGCGTTGGCGCTGGCGTTCCACTGCATCGGCGTGCGGCTGTTGTCGCGTGATTTGCTGGCCAGGATCGCCAGCAGTTCGGTGCTGCCTCTGCCCTGTGCGCTCAGTTCGGCGTACATATTCAGGCTTTCCACATCACGATACTGTGCGATCTGGTTGAACCCCGGATTGGTCATGCCAATCTCTTCACCCTGATAAATATACGGCGTGCCCTGCATCCCGTGCAGCAGCATAGCCAGCATCTTGGCGGCGGTGACGCGCAGTTCGCCTTCGTCGCCAAAGCGGGAAACAATGCGCGGCTGATCGTGGTTACACCAGAACAGCGCATTCCAGGCATGGTTGTGCATGCCTTGCTGCCAATGGCGGAAAATCTGCTTCAGCTCAACGTAATCTGGTGCGGCCAGCGTCCATTTCTGCCCGTTGGCGTAGTCCACCTTCAGGTGATGGAAATTGAAGGTCATCGACAGCTCTTTGCCACTGTGTGCCGCGTACTGCTGGCAGTGTTCCAATGAGGTCGAGGACATCTCGCCCACGGTCATCAGGCCGCGTGGCTGAAACACCTCGCGGCTCATTTCCTGCAGGAACTCGTGGATGCGCGGGCCATCGGTGTAGAAACGGCGGCCATCGCCTTGATGATCGTTGGGGAAATCCTGCTGTTTGGACACAAGGTTAATCACGTCGAGGCGCAACCCGTCGACGCCTTTATCTGCCCAGAAATGGCAGATCTTCTTCAGTTCTTCCCTGACCGGCGGGTGTTCCCAGTTGAGATCGGCCTGCTCGGTGGCGAACAGATGCAGATAATATTGGCCACTTGCGGCGTGCCATTGCCAGGCGTTGCCGCCGAATTTGGAGCGCCAGTTGTTAGGCGGCGTATCCGCCTCACCATTACGCCAGATATAGAATGGGCGCAGTGGGCTGTGACTCTCTTGCGCTGCCTTAAACCACGGGTGTTCGGTAGAGGTATGGTTGAACACCATATCCATCACAATGCGAATACCGCGCTGGTGGGCCTGCGCTACCAACTGCTCAAAGTCTGCCATGGTGCCATAAGCGGGATCGATGGCGCAGTAGTCGGCCACGTCGTAGCCGTTATCCACCTGAGGTGAGACATACACTGGCGTCAGCCAGATGGCGTCGACCCCAAGTTCCTGTAAATAGTCGAGCCGCTGGATCACGCCCACCAGATCGCCATAGCCGTTGCCGGTGCTGTCTTGGAAGCTTTTCGGGTAGATTTGATAGATGACACCGTTTTGCCACCAGGGGATAGGATTACTCATGGGAAGCGTTGCCTCTTTGTTTATTGCCATCGGCCCGCGCACAGGCGGGCCTTTTTATTGATTCAGACCGGCAACTCGCCGCGGCTGGCCTTGCGTTTGTACACCATGATGGTCAGCAGCAGCGGAACCACTACAGCAATCAGGATCGCCAGGGAATAGATCAGCCAGAATTGCGGTTTGATGGAGAGAATGCCCGGCAAACCGCCGACGCCGATGCCGTTGGCCATCACGCCGCTCAACCCGCAGATCAGGCCCGCGATGGCTGAGCCGATCATCGCGCACAGCATCGGGAAGCGGTATTTGAGGTTGATACCGTACATCGCCGGTTCGGTGACGCCGAGGTAGGCAGAAATTGCTGCCGGTACGGAGATCTCCCGCTCGTTGGCCTTGCGGCTGATAATGATGATACCGAGCACTGCCGAAGCCTGTGCGATGTTAGACAGCGCAATCAGCGGCCAGACCGGTGTGCCCCCCATGCTTTGGATCATCTGCATGTCGATTGCCAACGTGGTCTGATGCACACCGGTAATCACCAGCGGTGCATACAGGAAGCCGAACAGAGCAGCGCCGATCGGCGCAAAGCTGCCGGTCATCACCGCTTTCACCGCCCAGGCTACGCCATCGCCGATCATACGGCCAAACGGGCCGATCAGCGTGTGCGCCAGGAACACGGCCAGCAGCAGAGAAACCACCGGCACCACGACCAGATACAGATAATCCGGTACGATCTTTTTCAGTCGGGTTTCGATCCAGCCCAGCGTCAGGCCAGCGAGGATCGAGGGGATCACCTGTGCCTGATAGCCGACTTTCTGAATGGCAAACCAGCCGAAATTCCATACTTCCGGCACTTGCTGGCCGAGCAGGTAGGAGTTCATCAACTGTGGTGAAACCAGGGTAATCCCCATCACAATGCCGAGCACCGGCGTGCCGCCCATTTTTTTCACCGTTGACCAGCAGATAGCGACCGGCAGGTACATAAAGATGGCTTCACCGAGCAACCACAGGAAGTCGTAAATGGTTTTCCAGGCTGGATGCATTTGGGCCAGCGTTTGGCCGCCAGACATTGGGATATCGCCGATCACGTTGCGGAAACCGAGGATCAAACCACCACTGATCAGCGCAGGCAGGAGTGGGAAAAAGATTTCGGCGAAGTGAGAGATCGCGCGCTCGAACCAGGTCATGTTCTGGCGGGCGGCCAGTTTGGCCTGTTCTTTGTTGGCTTCGCTGCCGCCGGTAGTGGCAAGCAGTGCCTGGTAGTAATCGCCCACTTCCGGGCCAATCACCACTTGGAACTGCCCGGCATTGGTAAAGCAGCCTTTGACCATCCGCAGTTCTTCGATCGCTTTGGGATCGGCCTTGGCGGGATCGTTAAGCACGAAACGCAAGCGGGTAATACAGTGGCTGACGGTGGCGATATTCTCGCGGCCACCCACCAGCACAATCAGGCGATCAATATCCTGCTGCTGAACTTTACTCATGATGAAACCCTTTTGTAGGCGCAGAGGTGTGGATAAATAAAGCTTAGTCATTCGCTGGTTTTTATGAAATGGGAACGTTCCCATTTTGGGTTGGGGATCACAGAATGGGTCATGCCAGATGAAGCACCACGATTTTTGCGACAAAAGATGGCGAATTGACTTGTGTGATGCGATCTTTTATCGCAAGCTGTCAATGTCCTAAGCTGTATTGGATAGCTTTATCCTCGGTATCGCCAAGGATAGAATGTAGAGAAATTTTAATAGAATTAAGAGGTTATTCCATGACGACTGCAATTAGTGTTCGTCTCGATGGGGGCTTTGTTGAAGATGTGAAAGTACATGCTGAAGCGTCGAGCCGCAGCGTACCCAAGCAGATCGAGTATTGGGCCAAGATAGGCCGTATGGCCGAGGATAATCCCGACCTGCCATTCTCTTTCATCAGCGAAGCGTTGTTGGCCAAAAGCGAAGTTGATAATGGCAGAATGAAAAAGTATGAAAGAAGAACAGCAAGAACCGCCACAAAGGACGCGAAACAAGCTTGAGGTTTACGAAACCCGGCGCTTTGGTAAGGCGTTGGATAAGTTACACAAGGAAGTGTTACCGAGGGTAGAAGACGAGATTGATAAAATAATCGCCGAACCTGCCATGGGTGAGCAGAAGAAGGGCGACCTAAAGCATTTGCGGGTACACAAGTTTGTTATTGACGAGCAGTTGTACTTATTGGGCTATAGCTGGGTCGAGGATAAGCTGGTGTTGTATCTTATGACGCTTGGGTCACATGAGAACTTCTATGATGAGCAAAAAAAGCACCGCAAGAAAGATCTAAAGGACATCGAGAAGCTTCTTAAATAGAACCGAGCTTGGCGGTTCAGACTGCTGACAAAGCCCGTTATTAGGGGGAGCGCCCCTCGGTGCACTAGACCCGGGTATCTCGGGCTAAAAGATCACTTTGTCATCAAGCTCAACCGCCGCTTGGCGGTTTTTTCACAGAAGATTTTAATCAGGCCAGCTTGCTGGGAATAACGATCTGGCGGATGCCTAACTCACCGTTGAGCTGGCCCAGCAACTGTTGGGCCGCTTGCTGCCCGGCGGTACCATAACCCAGCTCGACCGACAACGTGTTGGGGAACAGAAAGTTAAGCAACGGGGTGTTACCGATAGCGCACACCTGTATGGGCGTAGCCAACTGCTGCAGGTATTTCATTGCGCCAAGGGCAATAGTGTCAGAGGCACACACCAGCGCGGTGGTGTGTGCCTCAATAACGCTGGCGGCCAGTTGGAAACCGCTTTGATAGCTTAATTCGCCCAGTGCGGTAATCGGTTGGAGCTTCAGCTTACGGCAGCTATCAAGGTAGGCCTGGTGACGGCGCATCCCGGTGGTGGCGTCAGCTTCCTGCACGCCGAGGTAGCTGATATGGCTATGGCCTTGTTTGCGTAAACGCTGCATCAGGAGCTGCACCGCGCCTTCATCGTCGTAACAAACGGAAGAAATACCGGGATACTCGCGTGCCATCACGACTATTTTTTCTTGCCAAGGCGTCAGCATGGCGGCGGTCAGGCCGGTAAAGCCGAACAGGATCACCCCATCGACGTTGCGTTGTTGCAGCACATGCAGGTGCTCCTGCACCAGCCGGGTTTCAAACTGGCTTTCCATCACAATCGGGTCAAAACCCTGCTGATACAGCAATGGCAGCATGGTGCGCACGGCCTGGTTTTCTGACGGAGAATCAAGGCGGGAAACGATAATTGCCACCACTTTGTCACTTTGGCCGCGCATGGCACGCGCCGACTTGGACGGTGTGAAACCGTGGCTACGGATTATTTCCTCCACCCGTTCACGGGTTTGCGGGCTTACGCTGCCTTCGTTATTCAGCACGCGCGAGACGGTGGATTTGCCTACTCCGCTCAGGCGGGCGATATCCTTGATTGTCAGCCGGTTTTGCATGGTCTCGTTGTCTTTAGGGTTAATAGGCTTGGGTTATGCCTGCCACAATAACGTATTTTTCTCCCCGGATCTTTGCGTAAAACAGAACGCTTGTGCCTGGGGAGAAGTCAGGCGCGCGCGAGTAAATCGGCATAAATCCCGCTCAGCACGCCCCCAGGTGCGAACTGCTTCTTGATCCACTGTGTGACCTGACCGGTCGCCGCATGCTGTGTGGCCAGCAACATACGTGAATCCTGCCGTGGGTTATGAATGTTGCGGATCACCAGTAAGCCTGCCGCCACCGCCTCAGCCACCATGTATTCCGGCAAAAAGCCGATCCCTTCCCCCAGAATCTGGCACTGGCACTTAGTGTTGAAGTCCGGCACCAGAATCGCTTCTTGACCATGCAGCAACCAGCCGACTTTTTTATTAATGGTATGTGCGGTGTCTTCCACCATGATGTTCGGATACAGCCGCAATTGGCTCTCGGATATGGGTTCCGGCATAAACGCCAGTGGGTGATCCGGCGCAATGGCGAACACCCAACGGATGGCACCAATTTCGGTGTAATCAATGCCGCCGCCATCCAGCAAAGTGCCGGGTGCGCCAATCGCCACATTGGCCTGATTATTAATGATGGAATCCCAAACGCCGTTGTATACCTCGGTGGTGACCGTGATATGGCAGGTAGGAAATTGCTTTTTCAGCACCTGCAATAGCCGGGCGGTATGGCGTGGCGTGTAGAGTAACTGGTTAATGCAGATGCGCATACGGGCTTCAATACCCTGTGAGATAGTATCGATGCCGCGCTTGATGGCGTGGAAATCATTCAGCAGATCGGTGGCTTTGCGGTAGAAATAGAAACCGGATTCGGTAAGTTCAATGCTACGGGTGTTGCGGTTAAACAGCACGACCCCCAAGCCGGTTTCCATGCGTTTAATGGTATAGCTGATGGCGGATGTCGTCAGGCCCAGTTCCTCTGCCGCCTTGCTGAAGCTGCCGAAGCGTGCCGTGATGGTAAAAGCCAACAGGTTCTCTTCGGTAAAAATGGAATGCATATATAGAACTCCGTAGCCAATCCCCTTGAGTTGGTGGATGCGGCGGTGTGAAACCCGGCGCATTCTCATGACTGAATATATTTGTAATTTCCCTTTTGAACAATCAGTCTTGAATAGGATTTAACACTGCCGTTACAACTGATTTGAAGAGAGTCACACTTCTGATTATTTGTTTGGGAGCTTATGTAGCCGGAGTTGAAAGCCGATCCATCACAGAACGGTTTCCCCGGCAAAAGCTCTGCAAATGCGCTAGAAAGCTTGCGCCGCCGCACATTTTGCCTCCATTGTTGAATATTATTCAATAATGCATCCCTTTGCGATGAATGATTCTTAAGCGGATGTTTTTCTTTTGCATCTGTTGTTATTCTCAGTACCCATCAAAAGTCACAAAAGCCCATCAGAGCAACGGGAGCCAGAATATGTCAGAGTCAGAGTTGATCACCGAATTTCTTTTTGCTGCGGAACAGGGCAACACCGATACCCTGAACAAATGCCTGGCTGCCGGTGTAGATATTAATATCACCAACCGTCAGGGGCGAACCGCAATTACGCTGGCCAGCCTGAATAAACATTATGACTGCGTGGCATTATTAATCTCTGCCGGTGCGGATATTGATAAACAAGACCAAACCTGTTTTAACCCTTTCCTGTTGAGTTGCCTGAATAACGATCTGACCTTGCTGCGTTTGATATTGCCAGCCAAGCCGGATCTGGATCGTTTAACGCGTTTTGGTGGCGTCGGCATTACCCCGGCCAGTGAGAAAGGGCATGTTGAAATTGTGCGTGAATTATTAATACACACCGATATTAACGTCAATCACACCAATTTTGTCGGCTGGACGCCGCTGCTGGAAGCGATCGTGCTCAATGACGGCGGAGCCAAACAGCAGGAAATCGTTAAATTGCTGCTCGATCATGGCGCTAATCCTCATATGACCGATAAATATGGCAAGACACCGCTGACGCTGGCACGTGAAAAAGGCTATCACCCAATCGCTGAACTGCTGGTTGCCGCAGGCGCTTAGCAGAAGGAGGACACCATCGCACGGCCATACAGGCAGTGCATTACGGCGCTATCGGCAGAAGGGGCATTCCCCCGCCAGGGGCTAAATGGGCAGGTCGAACAGGTGTTTACCCGCGCGGTAAACCTGTTCGTTCCAGAGCGCAACATGCTCTACACCTTATTAAGTGACGAGTACGATAACGCCCCTAATAGTTGCCGCATAGCGCTCAGGCACTGTGACAGAATATTTAGCCCCGGTGAACGGGTGCAGTTTTTTCCGGCGGGTATTGAAATTGGTCAGAATAAGTGGATTGATTTTTCCCACTGTGATTTATGGCAACCGCCTGAGCTACATTTAACCGACGAAAGTATAAGGTGCATTCATTGGAGGCAATGGGGGGAATGGATTAATCAGCAGGCAATATCAGGCAATTCACTTTTTCATTATTGTGGTGAAAATATATTTCACCAGGAAATAGCCAGATTATTACAGCGTAACCGTGAAGAGTTGCTGAGAGCAATAAGGCATAACGAGTCACCTGACAAGGCAATATATTCCCTGATGGGTTTAGGGATGGGTTTAACACCTTCTGGTGATGATTATCTGGTTGGGCTGTGCGTGATATTACTGATTTCAGGCCATCCGGCACAAAAGTATCGCGAAACTTTTCTTGCCGTGCTGAAAAGCGCACAAGAGAAAACCACGCTGTTGAGCGCAATTACGTTAGAGGCGGCAATTAATCAACGCTATCGGCAGGTCATTGGCAATCTGATAGTAAAAATAGTGCGTGACGATAGTCACCTCATTCTTCACACCATTAACGAGATTAAAAAGATCGGCTCAAGTTCAGGTTACGACATGCTGCATGGCATGGCGGATGCCTGCCTCTTGACCTCATATTTTGGAGAGCAATATGCCCATCAGGATCATGGTTAAAAAGAACACCTGGTTTGATTCCGTCTCACTGATGTCGATCTCAACCAAAGCCAACAAATTGGACGGGGTTGAGCAGGCGTTTGTGGCAATGGCCACTGAAATGAACAAAGGGGTGTTGCAGAACCTGGGGTTGTTAACCCCGGAGCTTGAAGCGGCCAAAAACGGCGACCTGATGATCGTCATCAAAGGGGCCAGCGAAGAGGCTAACGAAGCCACGCTGCAAGCGATTGAAGCGTTATTCACCCATAAGGATAAAGGCACCCGGCACGAGGCACGCTATGCCACATTGGCCAGCGCCAAGGCCAATATCCCGGAGAGCAATCTGGCAGTGATTGCGGTCAACGGCCTGTATGCGGCGCGCGAAGCCCGCCAGGCGTTGGAGAACAACCTCAATGTGATGCTGTTTTCCGATAACGTCTCGATTGACGATGAGCTGGCGCTGAAACAGTTGGCGCATGAAAAAGGGCTGTTGATGATGGGGCCAGATTGCGGTACCGCGATCATCAACGGCGCGGCGCTGTGCTTTGGCAATGTGGTGCGCCGGGGCAACATCGGCATCATCGGCGCATCCGGCACTGGCAGCCAGGAACTGAGCGTGCGCATCCACGAGTTTGGCGGCGGTATTTCGCAACTGATTGGCACTGGCGGGCGCGATCTGAGCGAGAAGATTGGCGGCCTGATGATGCTCGACGCTTTGCAAATGCTGGAGGAAGACCGCGAAACTGCGGTGATCGTGCTGATCTCCAAGCCGCCAGCGCCCGCAGTGGCGCGCAAAGTGCTGGAACGCGCCCGTACCTGCCGCAAGCCGGTGGTGGTCTGTTTCCTTGGCCGCAACGCCCCGCCTGCCGACGAGGATGGGTTGCAGTTTGCCCGCGCCACCAAAGAAGCGGCGCTAAAAGCGGTGTTGCTCACCGGTATCAAGCAGGAATCCCTCGATCTCCACCCGCTCAACTGGCCGCTGATTGAAGAAGTGCGCGCCAAGCTGACGCCGCAGCAAAAATACATTCGCGGCCTGTTCTGCGGTGGCACCCTGTGTGATGAGGCGATGTTCGCCGCACTGGAAAAATACCGCGACGTTTACAGCAATATCCAACCTGACCCGGCGATGCGCCTGAAAGACCTGAACCAGAGCGTGGCGCACACCTTCCTCGACTTTGGCGACGACGATTTCACCAACGGCAAACCACACCCGATGATCGATCCGACCAACCGTATCAGCCGCCTGCTGCAAGAGGCGCGCGATCCTGAAGTTGGCGTGATCGTGATGGACTTTGTGCTCGGCTTTGGTGCTCACGACGATCCGGTGGGGGTGATGATCGAGGCGATCAAAGAGGCCAAGGCGATTGCTGCCCGTGAAAAACGGCCACTGGAGATCCTGGGTTATGTGCTGGGGACCGATCTTGATACGCCATCGCTGCAACAGCAATGCCAGATGCTCACCGACACGGGCGTGATCTGGGCGAGCAGCAGCACCAATACTGGCCTGCTGGCGCGTGAATTTGTCTGCAAAGGGGAGAAAGCCTGATGAGCCATACCTTATTTAACCAGCCGCTGAACGTGATTAATGTGGGTCTTGCGATGTTCAGTGACGATCTCAAGAAACAGCATGTTCCAGTGACCCACCTTGACTGGACGCCGCCGGGGCAGGGCAACCTGGCGGTGATTGAAGCGCTGGATCAGATCGCTTCGCCAGCCCTTGCCGACAAAATTGCTGCGGCAAACCAACTGGCGCTGGAACGTATTATTCAGTCACACCCGGTGCTGGTGGGCTACGACCAGGCAATTAACGTGGTGCCGGGCATGACGCGCCACACCATTTTGCACGCCGGTCCGCCGATCAGTTGGGAAAAGATGTGCGGTGCGATGAAAGGCGCGGTAACCGGTGCGCTGGTGTTTGAAGGGCTGGCTGCCAATCTGGACGACGCGGCTAAGCTGGCGGCTTCTGGCGAAATCATCTTCTCGCCGTGCCACGAACATGATTGCGTGGGCTCGATGGCGGGTGTCACGTCCGCTTCCATGTTTATGCACATCGTCGAGAACAAAACCTACGGCAACCGCGCGTATACCAATATGAGCGAGCAAATGGCGAAGATCCTGCGCATGGGGGCCAACGATCAGAGCGTGATCGATCGCCTGAACTGGATGCGTGATGTGCAAGGCCCGATGCTGCGCGACGCCATGAAGCTGGCGGGGGAGATCGATCTGCGGCTGATGCTGGCTCAGGCGCTGCATATGGGTGACGAATGCCATAACCGCAATAACGCCGGTACCTCGCTGCTGATCCAGGCGCTGACGCCGTGGATTATTCAGACCGGTTACCCGGTGGATCAACAGCGTGAGGTATTCGACTTTGTCGCCAGCAGCGATTACTTCTCTGGCCCGACCTGGATGGCGATGTGCAAAGCGGCGATGGATGCGGCGCACGGCATTGAGTACAGCACCGTAGTCACCACCATGGCGCGCAACGGCGTGGAGTTTGGCCTGCGCATCAGCGGGTTGCCGGGGCAGTGGTTTACCGGCCCGGCGCAGCAGGTGATCGGCCCGATGTTTGCCGGTTACAAAGAGGAAGACTCGGGGCTGGACATCGGCGACAGCGCGATTACCGAAACCTACGGTATTGGCGGTTTCGCCATGGCGACGGCACCCGCGATTGTCGCACTGGTGGGCGGCACGGTGGATGAGGCAATCGACTTCTCGCGCCAGATGCGCGAAATCACCCTGGGCGAAAACCCCAACGTCACCATTCCACTGCTGTCGTTTATGGGGATCCCGACGGCGATCGACATCACCAAGGTCGGTAGTAGCGGCATTCTACCGGTGATTAACACCGCTATCGCGCACAAAGATGCCGGGATCGGCATGATCGGTGCCGGGATTGTGCATCCGCCGTTCGCCTGTTTTGAGCTGGCGTTGCTGGGTTATCGCGATCGCTACTACTCATAACCCCGTCGTCTTTCAAGCCGCAGCGTTGTTACCTGCGCTAACTCACCCCAGTCACTTACCTGATTAAGCTCCTGGGGATGAGTTAGCTTGGTGCCTAGCTGCAACTTGAAATCCATAGGGGATAACAATAACAGGGGCTCTAGCCCCAAAGTAGCGAACCAACACCAGAACCAGAATGTTGTTCACCTGCAGGACCGATAGCGATCCCGTGGATCGTAGAGCGTGTTTTAACGACCTGTGAAGGATAGCCCATGAACAGAATAAAATTAGAGTGGAAACGCGGTGACTGGGCAGCCTATTTTGGGCTGATGACCAATAACCTGACCAACCTGCTCACCATGATGGGGTTGCTCATCTTTGTGGTGGGGATTCCGAAAGAGATTGTGTACGGGCGTATTGCCCCGGCCTTTGGGCTGGCGGTACTGCTGGCCAGCATCTGTTACACCTGGTTTGGCCTGCAGATGGCGCGCCAGACCGGGCGCACCGATGTCACTGCGCTGCCGTCTGGCCCCAGCGCGCCGTCAATTTTTACCGTCACCTTTCTGGTGCTGATGCCGGTGTATCAACAAACCGGCGATGCTGACTTTGCTATTCAGATCGGCCTGGTGTGGTGCTTTGTAGAAGCGCTGATCCTGGTGGGCGGCTCGTTCCTGGGCGAAACCATCCGCAAGATGATACCGCGTACCGTGCTGCTCTCTTGCCTGTCTGGTCTTGGGCTGTTGTTACTGGCGATGAACCCGATGCTGCAGGCGTTCGAAGCGCCGACCGTCTCGTTTATCGTGCTGCTGCTGATCTTTATCAATTGGTTCGGCAAAAAGCCGATCTTTGCGCGTATTCCCACCGGTTTATTGCTGCTGCTGGCCGGTACTGCGCTGGCCTGGATCTCCGGCCTGCAAAGCCCGGAAGCGATTAAAGCGTCGATGTCTTCTTTTGGTTTCAACCCGCCAAGTGTGCATGTGGATAGCTTCCTGCAGGGCTTGCCGCACGCACTGCCGTACCTGGCTTCTGCCGTGCCTCTCGGTTTGGCGAACTATATCTTTGACCTGGAGAACATCGAAAGTGCGCACGCGGCGGGGGATAACTACAACACCCGCAAGGTGATGATGGCCAACGGCCTCTCTTCAATGCTTGGCTGCCTGATGGGCAACCCGTTCCCTGTGACTGTTTACGTGGGGCACGCAGGTTGGAAAGCGATGGGAGCCAGCATTGGCTACACGTTGGCGTCTGGCGTCACCATGTTTATCGTGCCGCTATTCGGGCTCGGTGCCTTTATGTTGGCGGTGATTCCAATGACCGCGATTGTGCCGATTCTGGTGTTTATCGGTGTGGTGACGGCTAATCAGGTGGTGAGAGAAACACCAAAAGTGGAGGTGCCGGTGATCTTCATCTGCCTGTTCCCGTGGATCGCCAACTGGGCGTTGACCATGGTCAACAGCGTGATGGGGGCGGCGGGCACCTCGGCGGCCAAACTGGGCACCGAACTGTTACACAGCAAAGGTGTGTACTATCAGGGTTTGGTACATCTGGGCAACGGTGCGCCGCTTGCCAGCATGCTGTGGGGCTGTATCGCTATTTTCGCCATCATGAATAAACCTCTGCGCGGTGCGATAGCGGCGGCAACGGGGGCGCTGCTGGCGCTATTCGGTATCATCCATTCGCCGATGGTTGGCTTTGCAGCGGGGAACTCGCTACTGTTCGTGGTGGCCTATCTGATGATGGCAGGCATGTTTGTGGTGAAACACTTCCTTGATAGCCGCGAAGAGGTGCCTGTGGTGGCACAGGAACCCAGCAAAACCACGTAATGCCAGTTTTCAGGCGCGAGAGTCAATTTGTGGCACGTTCAGCCCCCTTTCTTTGGGGAGAGGACGTTGAACGGATAGGCAGTATTTCTTATCGGATAAAACAGATGAAAGAACTTGTAGTCGTTGCCATCGGTGGCAACAGCATTATCAAAGATAACGCCAGCCAGTCGATTGAACATCAGGTTGAGGCGGTAAAAGCGGTCGCTGAATCGGTGCTGGAGATGCTGGCATCGGATTATGACATTGTGCTCACCCACGGCAACGGCCCGCAGGTGGGGCTGGATTTACGCCGTGCGGAAATTGCTCATGAGTCTGAAGGGTTGCCGCTGACTCCGCTGGCCAACTGTGTGGCGGATACTCAGGGCGGCATTGGTTATCTCATTCAGCAGGCGCTCAACAACCGGTTGGCGCTGCGCGGCGCGCAGAAAGCGGTAACGGTGGTGACACAGGTAGAAGTGGATAAAAACGACCCTGGATTTGCCCATCCCACTAAACCGATTGGCGCTTTCTTCAGTGCATCACAGCGTGATGCGTTACTGCAGCAGCAACCGACCTGGCGCTTTGTGGAAGATGCTGGGCGCGGCTATCGCCGGGTGGTGGCTTCACCGGAGCCCAAACAAATTGTAGAAGCCGATGCGATCAAAGTACTCGCGCAGCAAGGGTTTGTGGTAATTGGCGTGGGCGGCGGCGGTATCCCGGTGATCCGTGATGCTCGGGGGGATTATCAGAGCGTGGACGCGGTGATTGATAAAGATCTTTCTACCGCGTTGCTGGCGCGGGAGATCCGTGCCGATGTCCTGGTGATTACCACTGGGGTAGAGAAGGTGTGCATTCACTTCGGCAAACCGAATCAGCGCGCGCTTGACCGGGTGAATGTGGCAGAGATGACAGGTTATATGGAAGAAGGGCATTTTCCACCCGGCAGTATGTTGCCTAAAATTGCTGCCAGCCTGGCGTTTTTACGCGCAGGTGGAAAACGTGTGGTGATCACTACGCCGGAATGTTTGCCTGCCGCACTGCGCGGTGAAACGGGTACCCATATCGTCAACATCTGAGAGGGAAAGAAAGATGAATGAGAATAGCAGCCGTCGTGAGTTTCTGAGCCGGAGTGGCAAAATGGCTGCCGCCTGTGCGCTGTTGGGGGCCACGACCTCTGTGGGGTATGCCGCGACGACGGCAAAGGCCGAGGCGGGTGCGCGGATGAAGATTACTGACTCGTACTACTATCTGGATAACGTGCTGCTGGAGGCGGGGTTTGAGTTTGATGGTGGGACTACGCCGGTCAGCACCCGCACTGAGCTGAAAACCCTGGAGATCAACCAGAGCAAGATTGTTGCTTTGCGCGATAACCGCCAGCACCCGAACGGTGCATTACCGGCTTATGATGCGGGCGGTAAACTGATGCTGCCCGCGATGCGCGATATGCATATCCACCTGGACAAAACTTTTTACGGCGGCCCGTGGCGCGCGCTCAACCGCCCGGCGGGTACCACCATCAAGGATATGATCGCGCTGGAGCAAAAACTGCTGCCTGAACTGCAACCCTTTACGCAGGAACGAGCAGAAAAGCTGATCGACCTGATTCAGTCGTTCGGTTCCACCATTGCCCGCAGCCATTGCAACGTTGAACCCACCTCGGGGCTGAAAAACCTGGAAAACCTGCAGGCGGTGCTGGCGCGCCGTCAGTCAGGTTTCAGCTGTGAGATCGTGGCTTTTCCACAGCATGGTCTGCTGTTTTCCAAGTCAGAACCGCTGATGCGCGAAGCGATGCAGGCCGGGGCGCATTATGTGGGCGGACTGGATCCCACCAACGTCGATGGGGCGATGGAAAAGTCTCTGGATACCATGTTCCAGATCGCCTTGGACTATAACAAAGGCGTGGATATCCATCTGCACGAAACCAGCCCGGCGGGGATGGCGGCGATCAATTACATGCTGGATACCGTGGAGAAAACGCCACAGTTGAAAGGCAAGCTGACCATCAGCCACGCCTTTGCGCTGGCGACGCTGAATGAACAGCAGGTTGATGAGGCGGCGCACCGTATGGCAGCGCAGCAGGTCACGATCGCCAGTTCGGTGCCGATCGGCACGCTGCATATGCCGCTCAGCCAGTTGCGCGACAAGGGCGTATTCGTGATGACCGGCACCGACAGCGTGATCGACCATTGGTCGCCGTATGGCCTGGGGGACATGCTGGAAAAGGCCAATCTGTATGCGCAACTCTACATTCGCCCGAACGAGAAAACCCTGTCGCGCGCGCTGGCGGTGGCTACCGGTGATGTATTGCCGCTGAACGACAAAGGTGAACGCGTGTGGCCAAAAGCGCAGGACGACGCCAGCTTTGTGCTGGTGGACGCCTCTTGTTCTGCCGAGGCAGTAGCACGCATTTCACCGAGAACGGCCACCTTCCACAAGGGTGAAATGGTGTGGGGGCGTGTTGGACAGGACAGCAAAGCCTGATTGTCTGATGTTTTCAGAGCCCAATATTGGGCTCTGCATCCGTGCAGTTTGTGGCGTTCAGTGGCCGTATTGGCCCGTTGCTACTCAGAACTGCCATTGCAGGGTGAAACCCAGGTTCACCGAGCTGGTATCAAAGTTTTTAGGCTTGGCGATGGGCGTGCCGATAAACGCGTCGTAGCTGATGCCACTGATGCCCCCCCTGAGGCCAATCACACCGCCAGCGAGATGGCCCGAAGTAAACGCGTTATTGCTGGCGCTGACCTTACCGTAGTCAATCCCGGTATAGAGTTGCTGGTTCAGCTTAGGCAGGTTCAGGTTGATATCATTACGCAGATAGCCGCCTTTGTTTGCCGACAGATTAAGCTCCCCATCAAAGCCACGTACCGTCCAGCGGTTGCCGATGCTGAACTGATCCTGGGTTGCCAGTTGATCGGGGCTGTACTGTTGCTGATAGCGGGGTTGATAACTCATTGATTGCCCCAGCAGGGTAAAAGGAATCAAGGCGCTGACATCAAGATTAACGATACGGCTTGTTGAGTTGGCGTTGGGCTGCTGTTGAGCGCCAAACCAGGAGGTGTTGCGCTGGTAGCTTATCATCGCATCCAGGATTGATTGGCCGACATAATGGCGATGGTTCAGCCTGGCGATCACGTTGGTGGCGTCCCGATCCTGAATGCCCAGTCTGTTGTCATTCAGATAATAGCGGGCGTTATTCTTTAATAGCTGAATACTGACGGTGTTTTTTTGGCTCTCGTTACGGTACAGCAAGCGATTCACTTTCAGGCTAAGGTTGTCGCTTTTACCCTGATATTGAACGTCGGCCCAGAGACCAGAAATCCGTTGCAGGTATTCATTGTGGCTGGCGTACAGATCCAGTGACCAGAAACCATAGGGCACCGAGTAGTACATCGAGGCGGTTTTTGAGTTGTGCCACTGCTGAAAATGCAAATCGCGCCCGGTGGCCACATAGAACAGATCGTTGAGCGAGGCAGGGTTATCCAGATAGAGAGCGACACCCGCCTGGTAACGCCCGGTGTATCGGCTGCCTGAATCGTCGAACCACCCGCCAATACGCCAGGAAGAGGATTGGGTGCGCTGGATTTCAATATCGGTACCACCCGCCGCTTCGCCGGGGCGCAGGACCACGTTCGCGTCGGCACCGGGGATGCGTTGGATATTTTCCAAGCCCTGTTCGATAGCGCGCAGATCCAGAATATCGCCCTGGCGGCTCGGGAAGGTGGTCGACAGATTGGCGTGTTTATCACTGTCATCACTGAACCTGATGTTACCCACCACCCCGGATAACACGATCAGGGTCAGCACCCCGTGATTCAAATCCTGCTGAGGAAGAACCACCCGAGTCGTGATATATCCATGCCCGATGAGTTTGTTCTGTATGGTCGTGGCCAAGGTGCGGATGCCCTCAATCCCCAGGCAGCGTTTTTCTGCCTGTTCGGTGAGCTTTCTCAACGGGATCCAGTGCGGGATTTTATTGTCTTTTTCAAGAACCACCTGATTGATTTGAAAGCAGTTGGCTTCTTCAGGGAAAATAATCTTTGAACTTTGAACCCCACTACCGGTTGCGCGCACGTCTTTACCCTGCGTTTCCAGTTGGTGATAACGCGCTTTCTCTTGTTCTTGCTGATGATTGACTTGCTGTTCAAGCCGTTGAACATTTTCCGCGCCCTGAGAGCTAAAAACCCAACATGCCCACAATAGAGAGCAAGAAAAACGAACATGCATAGATCTACGTCCTTATAGTGCAGTGTGTGACTCTGAGAGCAGGATCTCGGGCGGCCCTGTGCAAGGGCCGCCAATTAAGTGATTACTTATAGATTGAGATAGGGCCGTTTATGGTGCCATTACTGGAGAAAACACCTGTTGGAGCCAGTACAAACTGCACGCCAGCAGGGCTGCTGATAATGGATTTAGTCTGGTTATAGAAACTACGGGTGTTAATGGTGGTCAGGCCATTTGAAGAGGACAGGGTACCGTAGTTATAGATATAACCGTTTACCGCGTTGATATTCAGCCCTTGCTTCCCGCTCAGGTTACCGTAATGGCTATAGCTGCCTGATAAAGTCAGATTGGCTTTTTCTTCCGCGTCGATATTACCGTTGCTGTTGGCGATCGAATTGGCGGTAACGACCGTATCACCGCGTGATTTGAGCGTACCACTGGTATTATCCAGACTGTTGGTTGTCAGCATAATACTCTTATCACTCTCCATCAGGCTGTAATTGTTTCTCAATGAGTAGGAGGCATTGGCAACAATATCCCCCCGTGATGATATCCACCCATAGTTGTTGTTGATGGTGCTGGAGATTAAGGTCATGCCACCGAACCCGCTTGACAGCTCGGCATCATAGGCGTTTCTGCTCGGGCTATAGTTAGTGAGCGTACCGCCGTTGGTATTGATATTGAGGTAATTACCTGCCGTTATACGGCCAGTAGTGTTATTGAGGCTATAGCTGTTAATAAACAGGTCGTTTGCGCTGCTAATGGCGCCATTGGTGTTATCCAGCGTATTCTTATTGGTGCTGATGGTGGTGTTATTTAATGAACGTACTAATCCCGCGTTATTATTCAAGGTGCCAATATTAAGGGCAACTTCTCCACGCGCATCAATGGTGCCTTTGGTATTGTACAGCGCATACCCGGCGGTATTGATATCAATACGCCCCACTTGGCTGACAATCATGCCACTGGTGTTATCCAAGGTATTGGACGAGATCACGACTCCGCGATCGCCACGGATTACCCCTCCGGTATTGGTTAACGTTCTGCCATATCCGTAGGTATACGGGTCATAGCGCATATTCACAGTACCATTGCTTTGAATGTTACCATATTTATTATCTATATTACCGCTGGCGATAGTGATATTGCCCGTGCTATCTCCACCCGCCTGAAGAATGCCGCCGCCGTTGCTGAGCATGCCTTTGGCCAGATCGATGTTAAGGTTACCCGCTGCCTTAATAACACCGTTCGATGTATTATCCAGCGCGTAACCATAAGCGTAGTAATAACCATTGCTGGCGTTTCTGCCGCGCATGGTGTCGATATTGATATTATTTACTGCGGTAATGGCACCTTTATTATTCAGAATACCATCGCTGCTGATATTAACATCACCCAATGCCGCGCCAATATTCCCTGCGTTACGCACGCCTATGCCGCGATCGGTACTCACCAGAGTGATTTTGTTGGCATACATCCCACCCAATTTGGCGACATCGATCGCGACAGCAGGTGCACCACTGGCGGGAGTCAGAGCCCCAATCTGGGTATTATCTGCGTTAACGTTATTGCGGCCAGCGGTCACTTTCAGGTCTTTGGCACGGATATCCGCATTGATTTGCACGGCACGCGCGATCACGTCGGTGTAAGTGGTGTCCGCAGCATTCAGGCCGTTACCATTAACGACGATAGTGCCTTTTTCTACGGTATAGCCGAGCAGGCTGCCATTGGCGACCTGCGGTTTACCGGTGGTCAGCGTGGCGCGTTCCGTATTGATAAAGCCACAGCCGCTACAGGTAATCCCCGACGGGTTGGCCACGATCACCTGAGCCTTTTGGCCCGCCACTTCCATCATGCCATTCAACTGGCTTGCCTTGGTGGAATTGACTTCGTTGAGGATGATAGAGGCCGAACCGCCCGCCATATTGGCGTTCCCGGCAATCACGCCAGAAAGTTGAGTGGTTGAATTGGCAGCGCTGTTATTCAGAACAACGCCACCTCTGTCTACGTCGAATTGCGTATAGATATTGTGAGAAACGCCGCCTTTGCCTGCAGCGTTGATGTTAACAACGGTACTGCCATTCGCACCGGCATTGACTGCCGGGCCGCCGAGTGGAGGGGCGGATGCAATAATGGTCGCGTGCGCTACTGCTCCCCAAGCCATCAGGCTAAAAAAACAAATAGGAGAGAGTTTGGCAATAAGTTGTTTTTTATTTTTGCTCATTAAAATAAATTCCTTGTCACTAATTACTTATTAGCAATGCCATTATTGAATTACTTTAATTGAATGTATGAATCAGACTCCCTGTGTATATATAATGCAGAGAGTCTGAATTACAAAATAAATATAATTCATTTAAATAATTGCAATAATAGCTCCGTGAATTACCCCATTGATTGGGGCTTATTAAGGCTAGCACCCTGAAATCATGAGAGTCAATGTTATTTAATTAATGCCTTAAAGGATACAATTTACTACCATAAATAATATTGGCCAATATTATTGCGATATTAAATGTCGCAAATTAACAATGCATTATATGTGTGTTTATTTGCAACTTACTTCCTGTATTAATTAATCCTGTTTGGGTTATTGTGCTGCCGGAGAAGGGGAGCCTTAAAGACGGCGATGCCCAGTCAATCTGTGAGCCACCTCGCTTTTCTGCCTTTGCAATTGGACATCCCAACACCGCTCGGTCTTTATCTACCTGTTTGGTAATGTTGATTTTTCCTTTGAGGAACCTCCAATGCATAAACCCTGCAGTTATACGCTACTGGCTGCTTCGCTGTTATTTTCTCTCAACCTTTCTGCGCAACCTGCGGGAGATTTGCCGCTCATGCCTTGGCCGCAGCAGGTTGAACTGGCGCAACCGCAAGGCAAACTGGTGCTGGATTATCGATTAACCATCGGCCTACAGGGTGACGATCTGGCGGAGGCGATACCGCGCTGGCGTGAACGTATCGAACGTCAAACTGGCTGGACGCTGGCACCGCAGGGTGCGAAAACCGGGCCGGCAACCATTTCGATCGTCATCAAGCGCAAGGTTGCACCCCAGCCAATGCCGGATAGTGATGAAAGCTACCAGCTTAAGGTGACGCCACAGGGCGCAACGCTGACCGCCAACACCCGCTTCGGGGCGCTGCACGGTATGGAAACACTGCTGCAACTGGTGCAGACCGACGGTGAAAACACCTTTATACCGTTGGTGAACATTAGCGATGTGCCGCGCTTCCCGTGGCGCGGTGTGCTGCTGGATTCGGCGCGCCACTTCCTGCCGGTTGCGGATATTTTGCGCCAGCTCGACGGCATGGCGGCAGCCAAGCTTAACGTGTTCCATTGGCATCTGACCGACGATCAGGGTTGGCGGTTTGCCTCTCAGCATTACCCCAAGTTGCAACAGCTAGCCAGCGATGGCTATTTCTACACTCGTGAGCAAATGCAGCAGGTGGTGGCCTATGCCACCGCGCGCGGGATCCGGGTGGTACCGGAGATCGATTTGCCCGGTCATGCTTCCACCATCGCTGTGGCTTACCCGGAGTTGATGAGTGCACCAGGGCCTTATCAGATGGAACGTGCCTGGGGGGTGCATAAGCCGACGCTCGATCCGGCCAACAGCAAGGTATATCAGTTTGTCGACAGCATTATCGGCGAACTGGTGGCGATTTTCCCCGATCCTTACTTGCATATCGGCGGGGACGAGGTGGATGCAACCCAATGGCAAGAGTCGAAAAGCATTCAGGCATTTATGCAGCAAAACCAATTGGCGGATGCACATGCGCTGCAAGCTTTCTTCAACCAGAAGCTGGAAAAAATCCTCGAGAAACATCACCGCCGCATGGTGGGTTGGGACGAGATCTATCACCCGGCCTTGCCGCATAATATTGTGATCCAATCCTGGCAGGGGCCGGATTCCCTGGCGGCCAGCGCGCAGGATGGTTATCAGGGCATTCTTTCTACCGGTTTCTATCTCGATCAGCCACAAAGCACCGCTTACCACTACCGTAATGAAATTATGCCGCAACCGCTGGGGGTGGCGACGGCGGTGCAGGAAGGGGAGCAGGCGCAAAGCTGGCAGTTCAGCATGCCACGTTTTAAAGGCAGCGCGGTCGAGGGCACTTTCACACTGATTGAAGGTAAAACGGGTTGGCGTGGCTTTATTGATTTCAAAGGTAAATCGCGCCGTGCGGTGCAGGATATTCAGTGGCGCACGCCGGAGCAGGTCACTTTCCGTATCGATAGCTGGATGGGGGAAACGCACCCGGTATTGACGTTGCAGCAGGATCAACTGAGCGGCTATACGCTGGTGGGCAACGTGCGTTATCCCACTACCGGCAGCAAGCTGGCGGCGATCCCGGCAGGTAAAGCACCCGTAGTGCCGGATGAACAGCATCAGGCCCAGATCCTGGGGGGCGAAGCCGCTTTCTGGGCAGAAAATATTCGCGCACCGATCCTCGATATCAAAATGTGGCCCCGCACTTTTGCGGTGGCGGAACGCCTGTGGTCGGCGCAGGATGTCACCGATGAAAGCAACATGTATCAGCGTTTGGCGGCGGTGGATGCCTGGTCGGTGGTGTCTGTCGGGTTGCAGCAGCAGGCTGAAACTGCGCGCGAGTTCACTCGTTTGGCGAACAGTGTGGATATCACGCCATTGCAGATCCTCGCAGAAGCAGTGGAACCGGCGCAGTATTACACCCGTAACCACCTGAAGTTCAAAGCCGGTAATTATCATCAGTTCGAGCCGCTCAACCGCTTTGCCGATGCTTTGCCAGCAGAAAGCATGGCGGTGCGTGATCTGCACGCCCAGGTGACATTGCTGTTGCAGGACAAAAACCATCAGGCGGCAGCACAGGCCATTCGTGAACGGTTGCAGCACTGGCAGCGTAACGCGGTGCCGGTGCAGCGAGTGATTGCGGGCAACGTGGTGATGAAGGATTTAGCTCCGGTGGGGCAGGACGTCAGCGCGCTGGCGGATCTGGGGCTGATGCTGTTGGAACGCTATCAGCAGGGCAAGCCCTTGAGCCAGGCGGAAGTTGCACAGGCGCAACGGCAACTGGATGCGGCTGCGCAGATCCGTGATGAAGTGGTGATTGCGGCGGTGTATCCGCTAGAGGCGTTATTGCGCGGCGTGACTAAACGGTGATTGCTGAGTGCAAATAAAACGGCCAGCAAACGCTGGCCTGAACTTGATGACAAAGTGGTCTTTTAACCCGAGATACCCGGGTCTAGCGCACCGAGGGGCGCTCCGGCGGCTTACGCCGCTACGACCCCTTCGGCACGCTCCCCCTAATAACAGGCTTTGTCAGCAGTCTGGGGCCAGCAAACGCTGGCCTTACAGCTATGGCACGGGGATTAACGACGAACGGCGATAGCTTCGATCTCGATTTTCACGTCTTTGGGTAAACGTGCCACTTCCACACAGGAACGGGCCGGGAATGACGCCTGGTGTTCGGTGAAGAAGGCTTCATAGGTGGCGTTAACGGTGGCGAAATCGTTCAGATCTTTCACGAAAACGGTGGTTTTAACGATATCGCCCACTTTCAGGCCAGCGGCTTCGACGATCGCTCTGACGTTTTCCAGTGACTGACGGGCCTGAGCGGCAACGTCATCGGCCACAGCACCGGTTTTTGGGTTTACCGGAATCTGGCCGGAAGTGATGATCATACTGCCCAGATCGACGCCCTGTACATAAGGGCCAATAGCGGCTGGTGCGAGTTCAGTGCTGATATTACGTGACATTTTCTCTCCTAACTCGAGGGTTTCCTTTCAGAAATTCCATTATATACCCAAGCAACTTGAAGTATCACGGGTATAGGGAGTGGCGGCCAGATTAACCGCACCACTCGTGTAGGAATCAATCTGCCTGCAAAACCACCTGATGTTCAAACTCTTTTTCGCAGTAGCGGCATTTCAGATGAACTTCACCGGCGCGGGATTTCACGCTAAAGCTGGACGCCACCGGTTCGCTACGGCTGATGCAGTTGCTGTTCGGGCAGGTCAGCACGCCATCAATATGATCCGGCAGGCTGAGGTTCAGCTTGAGCACCACTTCGTAATTGTCGATACGGTTGACCGTGGCCTTTGGTGCATACATCGCCAACTGGTTAGCCTGTTGCTCGGTCAGGAAAGTATTCTCGATCTTGATCAGATCTTTGCGGCCCAGCTCGCGCGAAGGCAGGTTCAGCCCAATGGTGATGCGCTGATCGGTGTCGGTCAGTTTGAACAGCGACAGCAGTTTAAAACCGATGCGTGCCGGAATGTGGTCGATCACCGTACCGCATTTGATCGCTTCAACCTGGAGTTTGTTATCGTGAGTCATGATGGTTCCCCTTAAATTAAAGAGCCAAATCGGCGTTTAATACCAGCGCCAACAGCGCCTGCCGGGCGAAAATGCCGTTGCCCGCCTGTTGGAAATAGTGCGCGTGCGGCGTTTTATCGACTTCGGTGGCGATCTCATCAATACGTGGCAGAGGGTGCAGCACTTTCATATTGCTGCGTGCGCCTGCCAGATCGCTGGCCCGTAATATAAATTGCGCTTTCACGTTGGCGTATTCAGAAGGATCGAGGCGTTCTTTCTGCACGCGGGTCATATACAGAATATCCAGCTCCGGCACCACTTCTTCAATGCTGCTGTGATGGCTGTAAGTGATGCCTTTTTCTTCCAGCATCTTCAGCAGGTAGCCCGGCATCGCCAGCGCCTCTGGGGCGATGAAGAAGAAGTGATTACCGTCGTATTTGGCCAGCGCCTGGGTCAGTGAATGAACGGTGCGGCCATATTTCAGGTCACCCACCATAGCGATGTTGATATTGTTCAGGCGGCCCTGAGTCTCCTGAATGGTGAATAGATCGAGCAGAGTCTGGGTAGGGTGCTGGTTAGAACCGTCACCAGCATTCAATACCGGGATACCGCCTGCGAACTCTGCCGCCAGGCGCGCAGCCCCTTCCTGCGGATGGCGCATCACAATGGCATCCACGTAGGTGCTGATTACCGAAATAGTATCAGCCAGCGTTTCGCCTTTTTTGCCGAGGGAGGTGTTGGTACTGTCAGAAAAACCCACCACCGACGCACCCAGGCGCTGCATCGCGCTTTCAAACGACAGGCGGGTGCGCGTTGATGCTTCAAAGAAGCAACTGGCGATCACTTTGTGCTTGAGCAGTTCCGGCTGCGGGTTAGCTTTCAGGCTGGCAGCGGTGCGCAACACCAGTTCCAGATCCTCGCGGCTGAGATCGTTAATAGAGATGATGTTTTTGCGATACAGCGGGTTGGCCATGTTCACTCTCCTCGACTCGTGCTGTTCTTAAGGCAAAAAAAAGCCCCTCACTGAGGGGCTTAATGAATGGGGAATGCAACAGGAGAAACAACGGCTGCTGGCTGCCGATGGGCAGTCGGTTTTGTCGGTTGTTGCGAACAAAACAAGCGGCGTTTTTCATGCGTTCTCCTGGCAAATTGTCGCGCATTATACTCGCGCTTTTTGCTACTGCAAGCGTTAAAACACCACTTTTTGCCATTTAGCAACCGATTGGCTGCTGAGCGATGGCGTAGCCAATATGGGTGTTGGTTATTTGTTAGGCTGAGAAAGATGCGTATGATAAATGTGCTTGTCCGCTTGCAAATCCCCCCGGCTGAAATGGCGCACGATATGGCCGTTTTCCATCAGCGCTGCGCGCTCAGACATATGGGCGATCACCTCGCCGTCGTGGCTGACCAGTAGATAAGTCATGCCGTGTTCGCGTTTCAGGTGGTTAAGCAGGTTGAGGATCTCCGCCTGCACCGACATATCCAGCGCCGACGTGGGTTCATCCAGCAACAACAGCTTGGGCCGCAGCAACAAAGCGCGGGCGATTGCCACCCGCTGGCGTTGGCCGCCGGAAAGCTGGTGCGGGTAACGCTCGGCCATGGCCGGGGTTAAACCGACCTGCTGCAAGGCCGCGTTGATACGCGGCAGAAGGTGTTTTTCGCCGTGGATCCTCAGCGGTTCCCCCAGCGTGCGGCCAATCTTGTGCTGCGGATGCAGCGAAGCGTAAGGATCCTGAAACACCATCTGCACGTCACGGCGCAACTGGCCGGTGAAGCGCTGCAATGGCTGAATCGCCTGACCGAGCAGCCGTACTTCGCCGCGCCATTCGCGTTGCAGCCCCGCCAGCACGCGCAATACGGTAGATTTACCGCAGCCGGAGGCCCCGATCAGGCTGAAGGTTTCCCCGGCCTCGACGGCAAAACTTACCGATTCGACGGCGATTTTATGGCCGTGGCCCTGCGGGAAGCTGACCTGCAGGTTCTCAATTTCAATCAGTGCCATGTTTGCTCCGGGTAAAATCGAGGTTGCGGTCCAGCACCGGCAGTTCCTGACCATAGGTGGCCGCGCTCGGGCGGCAGGCCCACAGCGTGCGGGTATAAGGATGCGTTGCCCGTGGCAGATCGGCAGCGATGCCCTGATCCACCAACTTGCCCTGATACATCACCAGCACCCGATCGCAGTGGGTGGCCACCAGCGGCAGATCGTGGCTGATCAGCAGCAGGCCCATATTGCGCCGCTCGGTTTGCTCGACGATCAGATCGAGAATTTGATTACGCAACCGGGCATCCAGCGCCGAGGTCGGTTCGTCGGCAATCAGTAATTGCGGATCGTTAACTAACGCAATCGCCAGCATGGCACGTTGGCCCATGCCGCCGGAAAGCTGGCCGGGATAGCTGTGATAGACATGCTCTGGTAAACCGACGGCGGCCAGAGAGTTCAGCACCCGCTCATGGCGATCGGCGCGGGTCAGAGCGTTGTGCAGCGTCAGAGACTCTTCGATCTGTTTGCCAATGCTGCGCACCGGGTTCAACGCATAGCGTGGATCCTGCAACACCATGGCGATTTGGGCACCGCGCACTTCGTTCCACTGGCGTGGTTGCAGCGTCAGCAGGTCGGTTTGGCGGTAACGCAAAGCATCGGCGTTGACGAGGCCCGGTTTACGCACCAACCCCATCAACGCGCGGGCGGTCATCGATTTGCCGGAACCCGATTCCCCCACCAGGGCGACCTTTTCGCGGCCAATCGTCAGCGAAAGATTATCCACCACCCGGTGGCCGTTAAAGTTGATGCAGAGATTGCGTGCTACCAAAAGTGCTTCAGTCATGATGCGGATCCAGTAAGTCGCGCAGGCCATCGCCCAGCAGGTTAAACGCCAGACTGCTGATCAGGATCGCGCAGCCGGGGATCGCGGCAATCCACCATTGATCGAAAATCACCTGCATACCGTCTGCCACCATTGAGCCCCATTCGGCCATCGGTGGCCGCGCGCCCAGGCCGAGAAAGCCCAGCCCGGCAGCGGCGAGAATAATGCCTGCCAGATCGAGCGCCAGCCGCACCACCGCCGAAGGCAGACACATTGGCAGAATATGCCCCCACAGCAAGCGTGGCCCCTGAATGCCCATCATTTCGGCGGCGGCCAGATAATCGCTTTTGCGCAGCAACTGGATCTCGGCCCGCGCCTGACGGGCATAGGCGGGCCAGGTGGTGAGTGCCAGCGCCAACGCACCGTTAACCAACCCCGGCCCGAGCATCGCCACAAAGGCAAAGGCTAGAATCAGCCTTGGCATCGACATCACCACGTCGGTAAAGCGCATCAATACGCGCTCCAGCCAGCCGCCGTAATAGCCGGAAAGCACGCCGATCAGCAGACCGAACGGCAGAGTGATCACCGTGACTAACAGCACCAGCCCGAGCGTGGGGCGGGTGCCGTAGATCAGGCGCGAAAGCACGTCGCGGCCATAGCTGTCGGTGCCGAGCCAGTGGCCAGCACCTGGTGGCAGCAGGCGGTTGGCGGCGTTCTGCCAGTTTGGATCCACCGGTGCCAGCCAAGGGGCGAACAGGGCGATCAACACCAACATCAGCAGGATCAGCGAGCCGCAGGTGGCAGAAGGGGAACGTTTGAGCATCGTGATCGTCATCTTGGCCGCGTCCTTGGGTCGATCGCGCGTACCAGCAGATCGGTGAGCGTGTTGATCAGTACAAAACACAGGCCGATCAGCAGGGTACCGCCCATAATTGCGGTGGTATCACCGGCAAACAGCGCGGTAGTGAGGTAGCGGCCAATGCCGGGCCAGGAGAACACGGTTTCGGTCAGCACTGCGCCTTCCAGCATGCTGGTATAAGACAGGGCGATCACCGTCAACAGTGTGCCGCCAATATTCGGCAACACGTGGCACAGCATAATACGCATCTCGCTGGCACCCTTGGCGCGTGCCAGCGTAACGTATTCTTTATTCAACTCGCTCAGGCAGGCCGAGCGCGTCAGGCGGGTGATGCTGGCGAGTGAGTAATAGGCCAGCAGGCAAACCGGTAATACCAGATGTGCCAGCGCATTACGCACTGCGCCGGGATCACCGGAAAGCCAGGTGTCGATCAGCGTAAAGCCGGTTTTGCTCTCTACGCTGTATTGGTAGATATCGTCCAGCCGCCCCGGCCCGGCGCTCCACTGCAGTTTGGCGTAAAACAGCAGCAACATCAGCAGCCCGAGCCAGAAGATCGGCACCGAATTACCGAGCAGGGTGATGAAACGCACCAAAATATCCAGCTTGCTACCGGCATAACGGGCGCACAGTACGCCGAACAGCACGCCGAGCGTGGCGCCGATGATCAGCGAAAGCGTGGCCAATTCCAAAGTGGCCGGAAAGGCGTGCAGCAGATCCTGCAACACCGGTTGGCCGGTGGCGCTGGCGGTGCCGAGATCGCCGTGGACCAGCCGCTCAAGATAGTGCCAGAACTGCACCGGCAGCGAGCGATCCAGCCCGAGCTGATGTTTCACCTGCTCATAAGTGGCGGCGCTGGCGTGATCGCCGACGATCTGTAACACCCGATCCACCGGCGACAGCGCCGAAAGCAGGAAAGTGATTAACAGCAGGCCGAACAGCGTCAGCGCCAGCGTGAGCAAGCCTTGGGCCAACGCCAAAATGTGACGCCGGGCAGAGCTCCCCGGCGTAGTTTTTATTGCTACCGACATGGCAATCCTGGTTATTTGCTGACGCGATCGTAGTAAACCATATCCGCATTCAGGCCCTGTTGATAGCCTTTCACGTTATCGCGCAGCACCACCTGTGTTTTGGCCTGATCGATAAATACATAAGGTGAACTGCGTTGCAGTTCCTGCTGCATGGCGGTGTACAGTGCGGTGCGTTTGGCAGGATCGGCCTCTGCCACTGCCGCCAGCGTTTCTTTCGTCAACTGAGGGATTTGCCAGCCATTGAACCAGGCCACTGTGCTGCTTTTGCCGTCGTTATAGGCAAAGGCACTGGCGTTGGAATGCGCGTCGAAGTAATCCGGGATCCACAGGCGGATCGCCGCCTGATGCTGCTTGGCACGTACGCGGGCGTACACCTGGCTGCCCGCCGCAGGCAGCAGTTCAAGCTTTACACCACCTTGCGCAAAGCTGGCCTGCAACGATTGGGCAATGGTGATAAACGGCGGTTTGTTTTCTACATCCAGCGTCAGGCCGGCGTTAGCGATCCCGGCTTTTTCCAGAATCGCTTTGGCTTTGGCAGGATCGAAGCTGAATGGGGTATCTTCCAGCGCCCCCGGTAAACCGACCGGCAGGAAGCTCTGGTGCACGAAGTATTGCCCTTTCAGCAGATCTTTGGTGATGCCCTGATAATCCACCAGATAGCGTGCCGCTTCCCAGAATGCCGGGTTTTGCAGCAGCGGATTAGCACTGTTTCCGCTGTTGAAGACCAGATAGTTTTGCTCGGCAGACGGGATCTCCAGCACTTTAACGCCCTGCTGGCTTTTCAGTGCGGCGGTCTGATCCGGGCCCAATTCACGAGCCACGTCGGCATCCCCTTGCTGGATCAGCAAGCGACGCGCGCTGGGATCCGGCACGTTTTTGATGATGATATTGCTGAGCAACGGCTTATCGCCCGGTGACGTTGGGTTGGCATCCAGCACGATCGCCTGATGCGGCTGATATACCCGCATCTTGAACGGGCCGCTACCGGCAGAGTGCATTTTCAGCCAGGCGTTGCCGAAGTCGTCGCCTTTCACGTTTGACTGCACGGCTTTGCTATCGACAATTGACGCGATCGGCGTTGAGAGAATATTCAGCGCTACCGCTGGGCTGACGTCTGCCGTCCAGCTCAGTTGCACGGTATGATCGTCGATCTTCTTCAATTGTGTGTCGATATTGTCCGGCTGCCAGCCGAGCACGTTAAGGATAAACGCGGGTGATTTATTCATTTTCACCGCGCGCTGATAAGAGAAGATCACATCGTCGGCGGTTAACGGGTTGCCAGAGGAGAACACGGCTTCCGGGCGCAGCTTAACCGTCAGGGTTTTAGCCGCCGCAGCATCCTGCCAACTTTCTGCCAGCACCGGGATCACCTTGGCCGGGTTGTCGCGATCGGCCTGCACCAGCCGCTGATACAGGCTAGGTACGGTCTGAATGCTGGAGAGTTCGTTGGCTTCCGCCGGATCGAGGCTGACAATATCATCCAGCGACTGGACTACCACCAACGTATTGGGCGGCGTGGCGGCGAATGCGGTTCCGGAGAGTGCAGCGACAATAAACAGCGGTAAGGCTTTGGCTTTCATAGACGTTTCCCTTGAGTGTGCTGGTAAACCAGAACGGAGAACAGGTTGTTATCATTGATTTTTTACGGCATTGACACCGTCAAAGTGCCACGGTAGAACGTTCGTAAAAGGCAGGCAAAGGCTAATAGGTTATTTGATATAGCTAAAAGAACTATAAAGTGGGTTAAATAGTACCGTTTCGATGTGTGGCGGATAGAGCCCCTTTTAAATTAGGGGCTTATCAGCGAGATTGAAGGCTTACAGCACCTTGCTCAGCGTGGCGACCATCACCGCTTTAATGGTGTGCAGGCGGTTTTCTGCCTGATCGAACACGACGCTGTGCGCAGATTCGAATACCTCGTTGGTGACTTCCATACCGCCATGCAGGCCGTACTGTTCAGCCATTTGCTTGCCCAACGTGGTTTGATCGTCGTGGAATGCGGGCAGGCAGTGCAGGAATTTTACCTGCGGGTTACCAGTCAACGTGATCATTTCCATGTTCACTTGGTAAGGCTTCAAGAGAGCGATACGTTCCTGCCACACCTCTTTGGGTTCACCCATCGAGACCCAAACGTCGGTATACAAGAAGTCAGCGCCTTTTACCCCTTCGGCAATATCTTCCGTCAGCGTGATTTTGCCACCGGTCTGCTGCGCCAGCGCCTGGCATTCTGCCACCAGTTCCGCCTGCGGCCAGCAGGCTTTTGGCGCCACCAGGCGCAGATCCATCCCGACTAGCGCAGCGGCTTCCAGCAGGGTATTACCCATATTGTTATGTGCATCACCAATGTAGGCGAACTTCACTTCGCTCAACGCTTTGCTTGGCAGGTGCTCACGCACGGTGAGCAGATCCGCCAGCAGTTGGGTTGGGTGGAACTCGTTGGTTAAACCGTTCCACACCGGAACACCGGCATGGTTTGCCAGCGTTTCCACCAACTGCTGGCCAAAACCGCGATACTGAATACCGTCATACATACGGCCCAGCACGCGGGCGGTGTCTTTCATCGATTCTTTATGGCCGATCTGGCTGCCGCTTGGGCCAAGATAGGTGACCTGCGCTCCCTGATCGAATGCGGCAACTTCGAAAGAGCATCGGGTACGGGTTGAGTCTTTTTCGAAGATGAGCGCGATGTTTTTACCTTGCAGATAACGGGTTTCCTGGCCTTGCTTTTTGGCCTGCTTTAAATCAGCGGACAGTTGCAGCAGAGACTGGATCTCGGCAGGAGTAAAATCCATTAACCTTAAAAAGTGACGACTGTAAAAGGGGTTGGCTTTGCTCATCTTCGTATATCCTTAACGTTTTAATTGAATTAAAATTCACTTTATATGTATGAATATTCAATTTCAACCCTGAGAAAGAAATCTTTCACGTTTATCATGGCAGCGGTGACACTGGTGTGTGAAAATGGAAGGATTGAAAGCCATTTACTGAGGATAGAGGCATGGCAAACCGCGAATTGCTGGAAGAACAACGTGAAGAAACCCGCCTGATCATCGAAGAACTGCTGGAAGACGGCAGCGATCCGGATGCGCTCTACACTATTGAGCACCATTTCTCTGCCGAAAAGTTTGAGGTATTAGAGCAGGCCGCTGTTGAAGCTTTTAAACTGGGCTATGAAGTGACCGATGCCGAAGAACTGGAAGTGGAAGATGGTTCACTGGTGATGTGCTGTGACGTGATCAGCGAAGTCGCGCTGAATGCTGAACTGATCGATAGCCAGGTGGAGCAACTGGTGGCGCTGGCAGAAAAATGCGGCGTTAACTACGACGGTTGGGGCACCTACTATGAAGATCCGAACGGCGAAGACGGTGAGGATGACGACGAAGACGGCGAGTTTATTGACGAAGACGACGACGGTAAGCGCCATTAATTAATCCGTGGGCCGGGTTCCCGGCCCTTTGCTCCTGTGTAATTTCAAATGACATACCATTCTTTATTAGCTCCGATTCTGAATTTCCTGCACTGTGAAACCCCCGATGGCTGGATTAACGCAGCGCGTCGCCCGGAAAATCTGCCGCTGTTGCTGACTGACCATATGGTTTGCGAACTGAAAGCGGCGCAGACCGGCATGTGGTTGATCCGCCGCTATGTCGTGGACAAAGAAAGCGGTGATGCGTTGCTGGCACTGTTACGGCCCTACGAAGCCTTTGTGCATGAGGAGCAGGGCGTGCCGGAAGCTTTGTTCCGTCAGAGTGCTTTCACCAAGAAGATTCTGCCGAAAAATGGCTCAGCCTATGGGCAGGATCTGGTGGATAAAATGGTACTGCTGATTAAGGAAGAGCTGCATCACTTCTCACAGGTATTGGAGATTATGCAGGCACGGCAGATCCCGTATAAAAAGATCACCGCCAGCCGTTATGCCAAAGGTATGATCCGTGAAGTGCGCACTCACGATCCGGTCACCTTGATCGATAAACTGATTTGTGGTGCTTATATCGAAGCCCGATCCTGCGAGCGTTTCGCCAAATTGGCCCCGTTTCTGGACGACGAACTCAACCGGTTTTATGTTTCGTTGCTGCGATCTGAAGCACGCCATTATCAGGATTACCTGACGCTGGCGCAGCAGATTGCCGGTGATGATATCAGTGAACGCGTGGCGCATTTTGGCCGTATTGAGGCGGAACTTATCCGGTCGTCGGATAACGAGTTCCGCTTTCATAGCGGTGTGCCAGTGGAGTAAGGGGTTACACTCCTTTACCCAACATCAAATCCACCGCCCTTTCCGCTAGCATAATGGTTGGGGCGTTAGTGTTACCGCTGGTGACCTGTGGCATAACCGAGCAGTCCACCACCCGTAGACGTTCAAAACCATGTACCCGCAGTTGCAGGTCGGTCACCGAGTCCGAGGTGTTTTGCCCCATGCGGCAACTGCCCACCGGGTGATACACCGTTTTGCAGAAGTTACGCACGAATTCCGCCAATTGTGCTTCGTCGCGAGTCCACTGTGGTTGTGGCATCAGCAAATCCTTAATCAGTGGCTTAAGGGCGGCGGTTTCTAAGAAGCTCAAGCCAAATTTCACTGCACGTATGCTGCCAGCCAGATCGTCCGGGTGACCGAGGTAATTGGCCCGCAACTTGACCGGATCGCTTGGGTTACGGCTGCGCAGTTGCACTTCGCCACGCGCCTTCGGCTGCAGATAGCCGACTTTTAGCGTCATGCCGTGGATCGCTGGCAGCGGTTCGCCGGGCACGTCGTCCCAACTGTCCAGCAGCGGCAGGAAATGGATCTGCACATCGGGCCGGCCATCGCCCAGGCTGTCGGTGAAGGCCGCACCTTCTAACACGTTGGAGCTTAGCACGCCGCTACGAAACGCCATCCATTCGGCACCGTGGCGCAGCGCCTGTAAACCGCGATCGGCACCGAACAGGCTGACAGGTTCGCGCAGGCTGACGTTGATCGACATGTGCAGATGATCGTGGAAGTTTTTGCCTACGGGCAGATCCGCCAGTGGCGTAATGCCTAACTGTGCCAGATGCGCTTGTGGGCCGATGCCGGAAAGCATCAGGATCTTCGGTGAACCGACCGCGCCAGCGCTGAGGATCACTTCCTGGCTGGCTTGTGCGGTGATTTCACTACCACCGTTTTGGCTGTAAATCACTCCGGTTGCCACGTTGTTTTCAAGAGTAACCCGGTGAACCAGCGCATTGAGTTTCACTACCAGCCGATTGTTATCACGTACCGCTTTTAGGTAGGTGCGCGCGGTACTGGCGCGTTCACCCTTATGGGTGGTGGTTTGATAGAAACCGACTCCGTGCTGACTTTCACCATTGAAATCATTGCGATAGGGTAGGTTCAGCTCTTGGCCTGCGCGGATAAATGCCATGCTGAGCGGGTGCCGATAGCGGTTCTCGCTGACGGGCAGCAATCCGTCACTGCCGTGATAGCCATCAGACAGGCTTTCGTTGGCCTCTGCGCGTTTAAAATAGGGCAGCACATCCTGATAACTCCAGCCGGTGCAGCCGAACTTTTCGGCCCAATCATTGTAATCCTGCTTTTGGCCACGGATGTAGATCATGCCATTTACCGAACTGCTGCCACCCAGCACTTTGCCTTGGGCGATCTGCATACGTCGGTTGTTGGCGTGGGGTTCTGGCTCGGTTTCATATGGCCAGCTTTTCTTGGCGATGATCTTTGCTACCCCGGCGGGCATTTTGATGAAGAGGTTATTGTCGTCGCCACCGGCTTCCAGCAGCAGAACGCGTGCCTGAGTACGGCGGATTAACTGTGCTGCCAGCACACAGCCCGCTGAGCCTGCGCCAACAATAATGTAATCGAAGGTATTTTCCGACATGACTGCCTCCTGTGCGTGATAGCTTGTTATTGCAGAGTAACGCAGCAGGATGGATGGTCAATTTCAGATTGTTAATTTATTAATGAATATCACATTAATTTTAATTAAAATCGTATTTAATTTATAAATTTACTTAAAATACAAATAATTAAATGTATATTGAGTTTATATTAATAAGGTATTGATGTTGTTGGAGGGCCAGGTATGGATGTTAAACCTGTTCCCCCCTCATTTTCTTTTAGCGGTGCGTTGTATTCTGGTATTGCTGGTAGTTCCGTTGTGTAGCGATATGGTCGGCAATATATTTGGCATCATGCCAGACTCCCCAAATAAAGGTTGAACCACGGCGCGACAGCCAGGGCAACCCTAAGAAATAGATACCCGGCTCGCGCGAAACTCCGCGTTGGTGTTGCGGTTTGCCTTGCTCATCGAAAGCATCGACGGCAAGCCAGCGATAATCCACCGTATACCCTGTTGCCCAGACAATAGAAGTAATGCCAGCTTCAGAGAGATCAAGCTCCAGAATCGGATGGGTCATGCATGCCGGGTCGGGCAAAAGATGGCGGGCTGCTGGTTCTTCTGGGAGATCCAACCCATTGCGGGCGATGTAGGCATCCGCCGCATCCAAGAGTTCCAGGTAATTCTCATCGCCGCGAGCAATATTCTCTTGCAGGTCGGGAGCAAAAGTCACCCTACCATTCTGAAAGGAACGGGTTAACCCAACCAGTTTTACGCCTTCATGAGCCAATTGGCGGAAATCGACCGTATAGCCTCCGTGGGCGCCGCTGACGGCGATCGTAACGTGTTCCTTACCCGGTTGATTCACTGCCGCATCCCATAAACCCAGTACGCCTAACCACCAGCAGAAGTCGCGGTTACGGTAGGCCCGGGGTGGGCGATCGTGCGCCCCGACAGAGAGATAAACCTGTTTTCCGGCTCGCCGCAGTTCGTCGGCGATCTGCACCCCAGATGAACCCGCGCCAACAATCAGCACAGCCCCTTCGGGCAACTGTTGCGGGTTACGGTAGTGCGCAGAGTGTATTTGCGTCAGAGCGTTATCTCGCGGGGCGATGGCGGGGATCACCGGGCGTTGGAATGGGCCGGTAGCGGCCACAACGCGCTGTGCTTTTATGGTGCCTTCGGTTGTTTCAATGCTAAAACCAGGGCTGCCCAGATTACGCTGGACGCGTTTTACCTCTACGCCAGTGTGAATAGGGGCGTTGAATTTATCGGCGTAGGCCGCAAAATAATCGGCGATCTGCTCTTTGGGTACAAAGCTGTCGGGGTCGGCTCCTGCAAATTCCAGCCCAGGGAAGCGGTCGTGCCAGGCAGGGCCGTTGGCAACCAGAGAATCCCAGCGCCCTGTACGCCAGGCTTCGGCTATCCGATTCTTTTCCAACACTAAGTGTGGGATGCCAAGTTTCGTCAAGTGTTCGCTGATGGCGACACCCGCCTGACCCGCTCCCACCACGAGGGTATCGATTTCGATTTTATCTGATTTCATCTCTGCATCCTTAGAATAGTTATATCAGGCAAGCCTTGTTATCTATCCGCCAGGTGAAATATGGCGGTATCGGTTTTCAAGGCTATGAAATGGAACTGCATGGGTAAAATATTATTAAACTAAGGATTGAAGATAATTTAATGATGCAAGGTGGGGATAAGCGCCAGGCTCATGACTCCCATTCCACCTCAAATTAACGGTATATGCGGGTTAGTTTTTACCTTGTCAGTCATAACTAAAAATATTGTTTTACTCATTATGTTTTTTTTGCATGATAAACCAAGAGGATTATTTACCGGGTTCATATTTATCATAATGAATCTCACACGATATTTTATTGGTCGTAGCATACGCATCGCTGTCATATTTTCAGTTAACAGGAGTCGTTCATGAGTAATGTCATCCATACTCGTATTCGCATGTTCAATACTAAAGAAACTTATCCTAATCAATCCTTGGATAACGATCTTTGTCAGGCGGTGCGTGCGGGAAATACCGTTTATGTTCGTGGCCAGGTTGGGACTGATTTTGCGGGTAATCTTGTCGGGCTAGGCGATCCACGTGCTCAAGCAGAGCAGGCGATGAAAAATGTCAAACAACTGCTTGAGGAAGCCGGGAGCGATCTGTCACATATTGTCAAAACTACGACTTACCTTATTGACCCAAGGTATCGTGAGCCTGTCTATCAAGAAGTGGGTAAATGGCTTAAAGGGGTGTTTCCTATCTCCACCGGCATTGTGGTGTCGGCTTTGGCGCAACCGCAATGGTTGATGGAAATCGATATTATTGCCGTTATTCCCGATGGCTGGAAAGCGCAGGAGGCGTTATGACCTTTTCCATTGCCGCACGCTGTGCAAAGACCGGGCAATTGGGTGTTGCCCTGAGTTCTTCGAGTATCGCTGTCGGAGCCCGCTGCCCATGGTTGCTGGCTGGCGTTGGGGCCGTTTCCAGCCAGAATATCACGCTCCCCATGCTGGGCCAGCAGGTGCTGGAAAAACTGGAACAGGGCGTGCCTCCTGGCGCGGCACTGGATAACGTGCTGGCTAACCAGCGTTTTAGCGAGTATCGCCAGGTTATCGCTATCGACAGTGCTGGCGTAACGGCGGGGTTTAGCGGTGAGCAAACACTGGGTGTCTACCATGCGGCGCAGGGGAGGGATTGCGTGGCAGCGGGCAACATGCTGGCCGATCAACAGGTCATTAATGCTATGGTTGCCGCCTTTGAACGGGCGACAGGCCAACTGACCGATCGTTTGATGGCTGCATTACAGGCGGCGGTGGATAACGGTGGCGAAGCGGGGCCTGTGCATTCTGCTGCGGTTAAAGTGGTGGGTAGCTACTCTTGGCCGATCGTTGATCTGCGGGTTGATTGGGCAGAGCACGATCCGATTGGGGAGTTGGCCGCGCTTTGGCAGGCGTATGCGCCGCAGATGCAGGCGTATATCGTTCGGGCGGTGGATCCCCGCGAGGCGCCAAGTTATGGGGTGCCGGGCGATGAGTGATGAGGTGCGTAATATATTGGGGCAATTGCTGGCTTTTGATACCACTAGCCGGGAATCCAATCTTGAACTGATTCATTTTATACAAAATTACCTGGTCGGTTTAGGCGTGGAGACGCAACTCTTTCATGATGCCGATGCCAGAAAAGCAAACCTCTACGCCCGTACCGGTCCGGCCGGGCAAGGTGGGGTAATGCTGTCTGGTCATACCGATGTCGTTCCCGTTGATGGGCAGCAATGGAGCATGCCGCCCTTTGCGCTGACGCACCACAATGGCCGTTACTATGGCCGGGGCAGTGCGGATATGAAGGGATTTCTGGCGTGCGTGTTAGCTTCTGTACCAGATTTTCTTGCTCAACCTCTGCGTATGCCGTTACATCTGGCTTTTTCTTACGATGAGGAGATCGGTTGCCTGGGTGTACGCAGTTTGGTCGCGCATTTGCAGGCATCAAAAGAGAAACCCGCAATGTGTATTGTGGGGGAACCGACGGAAATGAAGCCCGTCTATGGCCATAAAGGGAAACTGGCGATGCGTTGCCATGTGCGCGGCCACGCCTGCCACTCGGCCTATACGCCGCACGGTGTGAATGCCATTGAATATGCCGCTAGGCTGATTAACAAATTGACCTCGCTTGGCACTCAATTGGTGGCCACGCAGAATCCGCGTTTTGATCCGCCCTACAGTACGTTGCAGGTGGGCACGATTCGCGGAGGTGCCGCGCTTAATATCGTGCCGCAAGACTGCCAGTTTGACTTTGAAATTCGCCATTTACCGGGCGTGCAGGTTGGCGCGATTATCCGCGAGCTGGAACAATACGCTGAAACTGAGCTATTGCCCGCCATGAGACAGGTTGCTGCGAGCAGCGATATTCAGCTGCAGCCATTGAGCCAATATCCGGGGTTATTAACCGATCTACAGTCGGATTTTGCCTACTGGTTGGCGCAATGGTGCAGCAGTGATGAGTTCGCTACGGTGGCTTTTGGTACGGAAGGTGGTCTGTTTGATGAAGCTGGCGTCGCGACATTGATCTGCGGGCCCGGCAGTATGGCGCAGGGCCATAAACCGGATGAGTATGTCAGCGTGGAACAGCTTGAACGCTGTATGAAAATGCTGACCAATTTGCGTATCTGGATGATGGCCTAAAGTACATTGGCCAGTTCGCTCTTGCAAAACTCAACGAACAACTGAGCCGGTTTGGTCAGTTGATTGTGGGTTAACCAAGCCGCAACCAGCCCGGAACCTTCGACTTCGTCTTTCAGCTCAAGCGTCGCCAGCGGCTGGCCGTCGTAACTGTACTTGCCGTGGGGCCTGGTGACTAAAATCGCAAACCCCAATCCCTGGCCTACCATGCCGCGTACCATTTCTATGGAGGGTGAACTGAAAACGATATTCGGCGTGATGCCGATGCGCGTGAACAAGTTGACGAAATAATGGCGGCTTGGCAAGACATCCAACAAAATCATCGGTTCAGCAGCCAAATCTGCCAGAGATATCTGCGTTTGCTGCGCGAATTGATGATTGGCGGGTAATAACACATAGGGTTTTCTCGGCGCTGCCAGCATATCGGTTGAGAGATTGTCATTCAGATCGTGGCGGTATAAAAGAGCCACATCAAGGCTACCCGTCGTTAACTTTTGCACCAATTCATGCTGTTCTCCATCACGAATAATGGTTTCTATGCCAGGGTAAAGCGTTTTAAATCCTCTGATCAGTTTCGGTAAAATTAATGGTGCCACCGTTTCGAAGCAACCAATACTGATTTGCCCTGAAATCATGTCATTATCCGCCAAGGCATTTTGCTCAAAAATATGCGCCATTCTTAATAATTTTTGTGCCTTGCTATAAAAACGCGTGCCAGATGGAGTCAATGAAACGCCTTGAGCATGGTGGCGAATAAAAAGCTGCACGCCAAAGTTGTCTTCAAGGCCTTTTATCGCCGTGGAGATCGAGGGTTGGGCGATATATAACTTACGCGAGGCTTCAGCAACGCTGCCACATTTGGCGGTGGTCACGAAGTATTTAAGCTGGCGCAAGGTGTAGTTAGCCATTATTCGATTCCTCAACTGCTCTGGCGCTATGTAGGTGCAGGATTCTGTCGCCTACAAGCAACGCGAATTATTCTGGGTATAAGGAGGAGATAAAACGTCTGAATAGCGAACTTAATGTTTTAATTAAATGTTGTCAATATGTTAATTTTCGGCTGGCGGCATAAGATAATGCGCAGGGTTTAACCGTGAGGAGGTTCAAAGAATTTATACCTTGAGAGGGTTCCTATCCACAGCTATTTCCCAAAAAGCTGGAGAGCGTCTGCCTGATTGCTTAAATTCCCATAAATCTTGGATATATCTCTGCTGCTAAGTTTTTTTATTACCATCCAGCATATTTTTACTGCTTTTCCCCCATCAGGAAGCCAGATAGCATCAATTTTCATATTTAACATTTAATAAACATATGGATTGCATGATGGGGGCGTAGGTATGTTCAATCTCAGTGACTGGCAAGAGCGAGCTGCTCGTCAAAGCTTTATTGATCAGGCAATTATTGATGGGCGTCGTGTGACTGCCGCTTCAGACAGCAAGTTCGAGGTGGTGAATCCCGCGACAAACCAGCTTTTGGCGCAGGTTACTGCCTGCGATGCAGCGGATGTCGATCGGGCCGTGTGCGCCGCACGTCGCAGTTTTTCGCAGGGGATATGGGCACATCAACCGCCCGTTGAACGTAAAAAAGTTTTGCTGCGCTTGGCTGAGCTGATCCTTGAACACCGTGAAGAGCTGGCGCTGCTGGATTCAATGAGTATGGGCAAACCGGTGATGGATGCCTGGAACGTTGATGTTCCCGGCGCGGCGCGGGTGTTTGCCTGGTATGCAGAAAGCCTGGACAAGCTTTACGGGCAGGTTGCGCCAACGGCGCAGAATGCTCTGGCGACTGTTACCCGGGTGCCGCTCGGGGTGGTGGCGGCGGTGGTACCGTGGAATTTTCCACTGGATATGGCGGCCTGGAAACTGGCGCCCGCGCTGGCGGCAGGCAATAGCGTGGTACTCAAACCTGCCGAACAGTCGCCATTCTCGGCTCTGCGTCTGGCGGAACTGGCGTTAGAAGCCGGGTTGCCCGCTGGTGTGCTGAATGTGGTGCCCGGGTTGGGTGAACAGGCGGGTAAAGCGTTAGGGCTGCATCAGGACGTCGATAGCCTGGTTTTTACCGGCTCAACCCAGGTCGGGAAATACTTTATGCAGTATTCGGCACAATCGAACCTCAAGCAGGTCTGGCTGGAGTGTGGAGGGAAAAGCCCGTGTCTGATCTTTGATGATTGCCAGGACCTGGATCTGGCTGCGGAAAAGGCCGCTTTTGCCATCTTCTATAACCAGGGCGAAGTCTGTTCGGCTAATTCCCGTCTGTTTATTCAGCGCTCAATTCACGATGCGTTTATCGAACGCCTGATCGCTCATGCTGCGGGTTGGCAACCCGGCGATCCGCTCGATCCGCAGAGCCGTGCGGGGGCGTTGGTCGATGCCCGTCAGACCCAGAACGTAATGAACTTTATTGCCGAGGCCAAGCAGGAAGGGGCTCACCTGGTCTACGGTGGCCAGCGTTTGTGCTTCAACGGCTCGGATAACTTTGTGCAGCCCACGTTATTCACTCAGGTACGAGCCGAGATGCGCTTGGCGCAGGAGGAGGTTTTTGGCCCGGTATTAGCGATTTCCACCTTCGATACTGAAGATGAAGCGGTCAGCATGGCGAATAACAGCGTTTACGGGCTGGCGGCCTCCGTCTGGAGCGATGATCTCAACCGCGCCCACCGGGTAGCGCAGCGTTTGCATGCTGGAACGGTATCGATCAACACCGTAGACGCGCTCGACGTGGCCGTGCCTTTCGGCGGCGGTAAACAGTCAGGCTTTGGGCGCGATTTATCTCTGCACTCGTTCGATAAATATACCCAGTTGAAAACCACCTGGATTCAGTTGCGCTAGCGTGTCAATGCAACTCCCTGACAACAATAATTTATACCCCAAATAATTCGAGTTGCTTGTCGGCGGCAGGGCGCAGCCAATACCCAAGCAACTTGAAGTATGACGGGTATAGAGGGTAAGTCGATGACTCAAAAAGCTAATATCCTATTGGACGCCATTCCTCAAGCCCGCCTGCGCGCAGGAGCAGGGCATAAAACGTTGGGCCTGGGCGCATTGCTGTCTGTCGCTATCGGTTTAGTGGTATCGCAAGGCGTTATGGTCCTGATGTTGCAAGCTGTCGGTATTGCGGGGTTCGGTTTTATCATCCCTTTGGGGCTGGCGTATCTGTTGGCGCTCAGTTATGCATTTTCATTTTCTGAACTGTCGCTAATGATTCCCCGTGCAGGCAGCTTGAGCAGTTATACCGAAGTGGCTATCGGCCAGTTTCCGGCTATTTTGGCGACGTTTTCCGGCTATATCGTGGTCGCGATGTTTGCGCTTTCTGCCGAGCTGTTATTGCTTGATCTGATCATTGGTAAGGTATTCCCAACGACGGAGCTACCGCCGTTTACGGTCGCTTTCGGTATTCTGGGGATATTCACCTTACTCAACCTGATGAATATTGATATTTTCGCTCGGCTACAGTCCTTGCTGGCCGTCGTGATGCTGGTAGTTCTGTTGTTATTGGGATTAAGCGCAATCAGCCACGAACAGGCGCAACCGCTCGCCAACGTACTGGCCAACAGTTCGGTGAATCCGCTCGGCTGGGGTGTTTTAACGCTGGTCGCCATGGCGATCTGGGGCTTTGTGGGGGCGGAGTTCGTCTGCCCGTTGGTGGAAGAGGCCCGCTGCCCTGAGCGCGATATCCCACGCTCAATGATCATCGGTTTGAGTGTTATTTTCTGTACCATCGTTATTTATTGTCTTGGGGCGCTTTTGCTGATCCCGGCCGAAGAGTTGGCAACGAATGGTCTGCCGCACTATCTGTTTGCCACCACCGTTTTTGGCGAGACAGGGCAGATATTTTTGGTGACTGCGGCAGTAACGGCGACCTGTAGTACGCTGAATTCTTCGCTAGCGACGATCCCCCGTATGTTGAGCGGCATGGCGCAAAACGGCCAGGCTTTCCCTTGTTTTAAGCGGCATAGCGCCAAAACGGGTGCGCCTTGGGTGTCGGTGTTATTCATTGCCAGTATTACCGGCCTGCCTCTTTTGCTGATGGAAATGGATTCTATCAATCTGCTGCTGAGTGCCGCCGCGCTCTCTTGGTTACTGGCTTACATTATTACGCACGCGAATGTTCTGGTGCTGCGCAAGCGTTATCCCGACAGGCATCGGCCTTTCCGCACGCCCTTTTACCCGTTGCCGCAGATTGTGGGCATGGTCGGCATGCTGTATGCCATATGGAATATTTCGCCTTCTGCTGAACAGGCGAGACAAATTTATACGGTATCGGGGGTGGTGCTGGGGCTGGTTTCATTGATTGCGGTGTTGTGGATCAAATTCGTGATGCATAAACCCCTGTTCCAGCCAGAACCTTTAGAACCTGAACTGCGGCCTTAGCAGCAATAAGAGCCGTTCATGATATGCAAAAGGATAGTAGCCAATGACTATGCAAAGTAAGAACCAGCGCGAAACTCGTGATTATCAGGCCGTGGATGCAAGCCATCATATTCACGCTTTTTTGGATCAAAAAGCCCTGAATGCAGAGGGGCCGCGAGTGATGGTGCAAGGTAAAGGGCTTTACCTTTGGGATAATGATGGCAAGCGTTATCTTGACGGGATGTCGGGCCTATGGTGCACCAATCTTGGCTATGGGCGTGAAGATCTGGTTACCGCCGCAGCGCAGCAGATGGCGCAACTGCCCTACTATAATATGTTTTTTCACACCACCCACCCGGCGGTGGTGGAGCTATCAGAAATGCTGTTCAGCCTGCTGCCGGGCCATTACAGCCATGTGCTTTATACCAACTCGGGCTCAGAGGCCAACGAAGTACTGATCCGCACCGTGCGCCGTTACTGGCAGGTGGCCGGGCACCCGAGCAAACGCATCATGATTGGCCGTTGGAACGGCTACCATGGCTCTACACTGGCCAGCTCAGCGATGGGGGGAATGAAGTTTATGCATGAAATGGGCGGTATGCTGCCGGAGATCGCCCATATCGATGAACCTTACTGGTATGCCCATCAAGGTAATTTAACCCCGGCTGAATTTGGCCGCCGCTGCGCTCTGCAATTGGAAGAGAAAATTCTCGCCCTGGGGGCGGATAATGTCGCCGGGTTTATCGCCGAACCTTTTCAGGGCGCGGGAGGGATGATTTTCCCGCCAGAGAGTTACTGGCCGGAAATTCAACGTATCTGTCGCCAATACAATGTACTGCTTTGCGCCGATGAGGTGATCGGCGGCTTTGGGCGCACGGGAGAATGGTTCGCCCATCAGCACTTTGGGTTTGAGCCAGACACGTTATCGATAGCCAAAGGTTTGACATCGGGCTATGTCCCGATGGGCGGTCTGGTTCTGTCCCGCACCATGGCTGAAACGCTGGTAGACCAGGGCGGGGTGTTTGCACATGGGTTGACTTACGCGGGTCACCCGGTTGCTGCGGCGGTTGCGTTGGCAAACATTAAGGCGTTGCGCGATGAGGCGATTGTCGGCAGGGTGAAAACGGACATCGGTCCATACCTGCAAAAAGGGTTACGCGAGATCTTTACTCACCATCCTTTGGTCGGGGAGATTCAAGGCACCGGGATGGTGGCCGCGTTGCAATTTGCACAGGATAAAGCCAGCCGCCAGCGCTTTAGTAACGAAAGTGATATTACCTGGCGTTGCCGGACGTATGGTTTTGAAGAGGGTGTGATTATCCGTTCTACCGCAGGGCGGATGATTATGGCACCGGCCCTGGTGGCAAGCCATGCTGAGATCGATGAGTTGTTGGAGAAAACCAAACGTGCAGTGGATCGAACCGCGCGCAGTTTAGGGCTGATTTGATACCCTCCCCATCCTTGAAGGCGCGGTCTTTTATATGAGATGAACACCGGTGTTGATGCCATGGAAGGTCTCTGGCTATGAGCGTACATTGTTCCGGTAAGTTAATGCAATATGCACACTTTTGGTTATGACGTATAAGGGATGCTGCTCCTGCCGGGATAAATTCATACTGGAAGAGTCTATTAATCATCATATAGAAAATGTGAAACACTGGGCGGTGCCTGCATTCGATTTCGGCGTGTTGATAATCCGCCTGGCAATACCAAAGGCATCGTTTTACACCGGTTTTTTAAGGGGATTACCCACAGCTTTAAACTCATTGCAGAATCACTACAATGAGTTTAATAATGCATCTCTGACTAAAAAAATCTCAGCATCCCTTTTAAAACCCAACTTCTTTATGGTACTGCATTTTTGGGCGCTTATCGTTTTGATACTGCGACACAATAAGCGAGCTATTTGACTTTGAGAATACCCCTTCAGAAGAAATGATAATACTCTCCTTTCACTGAGCGTCAGCGAGCTTACTCTATTATCAAGGCTTTTTTGCTTAGGTATCACCGCTGGATTGTAATAACGCTCCCCGCATAAAATGGCCGCAAAAACTTTATACACTTCCTGTAAAGGGGCTTTGCGTGACAAAAAACTCACTTGTGAGCAGTCTTGAAACAGCTCATGCATTTCTGGCGTTAGATATTGGGTGTAAATAATCACCTTTAACTGGGGGTGATGATGACATAATTCTAGTAACAGCTCAGCATCTTGCCTGTGCGCATTCAATTCATCACGCATATCTGTTATAAATAAATCCACTGTCATATCGACAATAGTAAAAAGTGTTGAATTGAAATTCTTGACATCAGAATAAACGTTACAACCAGGAGCAGACATAAATGCTATCTGTTTCATACCCAATTGGGTTAGTGGTTCCTGAATCAAAATGACTACGTTATATTTTGAAACTTTATGTTCCATGCAGATTTCACTCCTGGGATAACAGATGAATTATTATATATTGAACTGTTTTAATCCTATCCAGTTCGAGTTTGAGAACATTTCACTATCATTTTTAAAGCCGATTTTACGCATGGCATTTCTTTTATGTGTACTGATCGTTCGGATATCGCGGTTCATCAATTTGGCCACCTCGGTGACATTTTTTCCACTGAAAAGATGTACTAACACTTCTAATTCTTTTGCTGTGAGAAGAGAGTAATACCCCTCGGTTTCTGCAAGATATTGGTTCACCATAGGGCTAAATTCATAGCCTCCATGTAATACCTGCTCGATACAGTGAGCCAAAGTTTCTATTGACTCCTGCTTCAAACAGATACTACGGATGTCTATTGCCCGCAACAAGCGGAAAAAAGGCGCATTTCGAATAGTGGTACACACTACAATGGGTATTTTCGGCTGCCAAAAGTGAATACAATCACTGATAGTAGACAGTACCTCCAGAACGGAATCGTTGTCATCACCCAGTTCTACGATCAGTATATCCGGTCTATGCTGAGTGATGAGTTCCGGGATTTCAGCAAGATCCCCAGTATCTTCAAGCTGCTCTATATGTAATGGCATTAGGCTAATCGCCTGACGTAACCCTAATCGGGTTACCGGGCATGGTTCTGCCAATACAATCTTGTAAGGCCCTCGCAGAGGGCTTAACGTTTTATTATTTAACATATACTTAATAAATTAAAATCAAGGTGGGCGGACACTCCGCTTTCTGGATGAATATATAATGTATATCAGCCTTCTTCATTGCTATGAAAAACACATTCTGCGAGCATTACTGACCCTATTCAGTTATACATCACCGTACAGGTGACTCTGGACTGCACCATTCCACCTTTATTAACGTAACTATATCCGTCATACTTCAAGTTGCTTGAGTGTTGGCTTTGTGACTTGGCCCAAATCTGGGCCAGCACAAGTGCTGTTCAAAAACGCGTTGCGTTTTTGTCAAGCAACTCGAATGATTTTGGGTATAGATCAATTATAATACATCGTAATTGTCAATGTTGAATTAAACGTGCCCGGGGAGGGTTTGTTATTTAACCAGACAACTTCAGCACTAAATGGAATGGATTTGGATGTTTCTGAACCTAAGCTGGTAAAGCTTTCTACGCCACTATAACCGATATAATTGTTGGTCTCCAGGTTTTTTATTTTCAGACCGACTCCATTGAGCAAAACCCGAGTATTAGCGTCATATACTGCTGACGAAGATGAATACAGGGCTGTTAACACCATTGGATTTGTACAATTTTTTGTTATATCAACATTAAAGCCAACATTTTTAGCCACGGCGCCAACTACTGCTGGTGCATTGTTAATTTTACCAAAGTCTACCGTGCCGGGGCTTAGCAGAGATGCCTGACAGGGTAAAAACCGAATGCCTTGCATATTATTTACTGCATAGCGGAAATTACCAGCGACGTTATTCAGCCCGCCAACGCCATCGATCTGGAATACATCAAAGACATTTTTCCCTGAGTAGTTCCCTGATAAATTGGAGCCATTCTTAGTAATGTAAACATAATAATTAATAGTGAAGTTCGCTGAGTAATAAGCTTTGCAATAATCTGAACTACCTGTACATGCAGGTACTACTACATTAGGAACCATCTGTTTTTGAGCATTCGTAACATCAGGAATATCAATCCCCCCCAAATTAACCCCGATATGAACTCCAGAACCTAAAGTGGCCGAGTTTGGATTGAGGTAAAAATAGACATTCTCTGCTGTGGTTTGAGGTCTGTCTTTCCAACACTGTACTCTCATTGTGCGGTTTTCTGAACGCCACACCGTTGTTCCATTGGCCAATGTTTGTGGAACCGAGATGCTACCTATATTTTCCTCATACCTGAGGGTGCCATCACTAGCATTGGCACAAGCTAATGCATAGGCATTTTCGATTGAAAAAACGCATGTGAGCAGAAGTCCTAAAACTTTCAGTAACATGATTATCTTATATTTAGAGAATGTACTGATCATATATTGAATATCCTTAAATATTGAGTGGAAGTTCGAGCTCACGTGTAAGCCGCTCTATCCTCATACGACCAATCAGGCAAAGTACCGACGCCGTTATCTTTTTCATTGCAGACAGAGCTGCCTCACTGGCACAGCCCTTTCAAAATCTGAACACCCGCATATTCTGCTGTCTGCTTCGCCAGGGTGTAATTCACCCGGCACCGCTGATCTGGCTCAGTACCCCATTGCACGTTGAGGGAACCACTCTCTGCCAACCCCGTCAGGTACACCTGACCGTTATCACCCACGATAAAACCCTGTGCCATCTTTTGCGTCGGATCGCTGACCGTGGCACCAAACGGCACTGGCGTACCGCCAGCCTTGAGCAGGCTCATCAATACACGCTGCCCCACATTGGTGGCAAACTCGGCGCGTACCACTGCTCCCCTCGTCGGCACCACATTCTGGCTTGATAGCGTCAGGTCGACATTGTCCGCCAGCGTTTCGGTATTCAACTGCACCTGGTCTTTGCGGTACGGGCTGCTGTACGGCACAATGGCATAGCCCCGCCAGTCGGTCTTCACCCCGGTCTGGCCGTTGATGCCCACTCCTGCGGCACCCGGCGCTTTCACCAGCGCGATGGTTTCCCCCAGTGGCTGACCGAAGGTCACCCCGTTTTCATGTACCAGTATCCCTCCTTGCACACCATAATTCAGGCGCTGACTGTTGCGGTCATAACCATAGCCCGCATTCAATGCACCATAAGTGCCACGGTAGTCGGTATTCAGGCTACCGCTGTTGCCCACACCCTGGCTGCCATATCCTTGCTGCACACCCCAGCTCAGGTTTTTGTCTGCCAGAGCCGTGCCGCTCAGGCTGGCGAAGTTGGTCGCTCCCCCCTTCTGGCTGCTATTCAGGCCGTAACTGGCATAGGTATTGCGCATCCAGCGATCCAGCGGAACGCTAATGTTAAGCGCAAATACCTGATCTTTGTCATATACACGTCCGCTGCCATTGCTACCGCTGGCGGTTGCGTTCTCGTTGTAGTTATAGTTCAGCGCATAGCTGACGCCTTGCCAGCTGTTGCTGTACCCAACCCCGATTGAGCGCATGGTGCGATCGCTGTTCCAGTAGTTTTCGCTGATCCAACTCAGTGACAGGGTGCCGGCCCCCTCCCACAGATTCTGGTTCATGGTCACTTCGGAACGGTTACGGCGGCGTTCAACCAGCGGTTGGCTGACTTGGTCGCGGTAGGTGTCCAGCACTTCCTGCAACGAGAAATAACCGTCGGTGGAGTAGCGGTAACCTGCAATCGCAAAGTTGGTTCCGGTCTGTACAAAGTTCTTGCTGTAGCGAATACGCCATGACTGACCATTCTCCTGTGGTCGGTCTTTCATCGTCGACCACGCCTGGATCACGTCGGCCGACAACGCACCAAGGTCACCTAGGTTTTTCCCCATACCTACCGCCAGAGAGTGGTATTTCTCGTTGGCAAACTGCCCGCCGCCATAGGCCGTCAGCCCATACGGCAAGCCATAAATCGCGGTAGCCTGGCCGAAAGAGGTTTTCTCCACGCTGCTGTCGTAGGAACGGTATTGCCCGCTGGTCATGGCATATTTCAGGCGGCCTTCACGCTGCAACACCGGCAGCGAAGCGTACGGTACCACCAGTTGCTGTACTGAACCGTCCGATTCACGGATGGTCACTTGCAGGTCACCGCTACCGCCGGTCGGGAACATATCGGTAATTTCAAAGGCCCCAGGAGCCACAAAGGTCTGGTAAATCACATAGCCGTTCTGGCGGATAGTCACCTGAGCATTAGTCCGTGCAATACCACGCACGGCGGGGGCATAACCTTTCAGACTGTCTGGCACCATGTCATCGTCCGACGCCATCTGTGCGCCACGGAACGGCACGCTGTCAAACACATCACTCGGTGAAGTGCTGTCACCCAGCAACAGTTGGCTCCTGAGTGAAACGATGCTGCGTGCTGCATAGGTATACACCGTGTTCCATTGGCTTTCGCTCTGGCTGTCACGGTTCCAGGTAGTGTAGTTGCGCAACCGCCACGGACCTAGGTTGATACCGGGCCGCAGGTTGGCAAACTGGCTGTTACTGTCACTGCTATTATTGTCACGGGCAACGTTGTTGGCTCCGCTCAGGCTGTAATTCAGCAAAAGAGACGGGATACCGTTGTCCCACTGGCTCTCTGGCACGTAGCCCTGTGCCTGTTGCGACAACGCCGCCTGGGGAATGCTCAACAACAGTTGCTGGGTACTGAAGCGCAACTCGGCGCTGGCCTGCGGGATGGCGCTCAAGTTGGCACACTGCCCCTTGGCATTCCCCAAACCAGGAAACAGATCGGTTTTAACACCCATTTCATTCAGTTGGGCGACCGTTAGGCAAGGCTGCAGGCTGTCTTTGCCTGCCGCATCTTTCCCCATTTTGAACTCAACATTACGGGTGTCTTTCTGCTCATTATTAAGGTAGATATCCACCCGGTAAGTGCCAGGCCCTTGCGAAGTCCCCTCTTCAAACACCGAGAGATCGGTTTTGCCCTGCTGTGGATTGTCCGTTTCCAGAAAAGCGGGGTTAAAAAATTCACGCGCCTGTGCGTTAAAGGAAACGCCCCCTAACAGGGTCAGGTGTGCAGCAATAAAATACGCAAGTGGGGTGACACATAGTGAAGACTGACTTTTTTTCGCATTATTAGGCATTATAATTAATCTGTCCTTTGTCATTACTCATCCCTTTTTCTGCGGCCTACAGAAGAATACTTTCTCTCTCTATGCCTTTTACGCTCGAGGTTTTTTCTGAGCTTTGGTGTTTATCCGTACCCTTTATGACTTACAGCGTGCCAATATGCTCTTTGCCTGTCCCGCCAAAATCATTGATGATGGACCAGCTCACGCTCCCGCTACTCACTCCGGCAGGTAAAGCGAAATGGGCGGTCGTACCTGGGGCAACAAACGTTGCCTCTTTCACGTCCTTACCCGCTACCTTCACCTTCTGGAAATTCATGTAGAACGGGGTTGGGTTGGTCACCTGTAGCTCATTCCCCATACGTTGCCAGGTGAGTTTATCGGCCATGTCTTCTGGCATCCCTTTCAGTCCCTCGGGACGATAGATCAGCTTGATGCGTGCCTTGATGGCAATTTGCAGCGTATTGCGATCGCTCTCTTTCTCCGCCGACGGAATGGCTTTGATGTTCATCCAGAACAGCGACTCCTTGTCTGATGGCAGGTTGCCGCCCGCTCGCACCACACGCAGCAGGTTATCTTGCCCACCATCCAGGCGAAACAGTGGTGGAGTCACAACAAAGGGGGGGGGCTCAGTACCATCAATGCTTTCAACCCAGGTTTGGACCAAATAGGCTTTTTTATCCGGGTTACTGACGCTCAGTGAGGATTCTTTCTTATTACCGTCATAAATCAGCCGGGTTCCGCCCACAATAACGCCCGCCTGGGCCACATGGGCAGCAAATAACAGGGCTAACATCAACCCAAGTGAAGATTTCATACTTTAATTCTCCAAATCATAAAAAATAACGGGGTCATAGCCCCGTTATTGATAATTATCGGCTACTAGTTATTCTTAGTTATAAATAATAGAGAAGTTGGCAATTGCGTTAGCCGGGCCAGCGGTTACGGTTGCTGCCGTTGAAATATAACGCGCAACGAAATCAAGGTTAGCGGCACCTGCTGTCAGCGGGTAATTGATTGACGCAGTATTCAACGGCAGTACGTTTTGTGATGCATCAGACAATTGGATACCTACACCAGTTGCTACGCCAGTACCCTGAGTCAGTGCCAAAACGCTGTTGTCACCGGCAACGGTGGTTCCATCAAACTTCACGCCAACGCTGCTTACGCTATCAGGGCAGTTGCTCACCTGCAGAGTGAATTTGGTCGGTGCTGCTTTAGTACCCGCTGCGGTAAACGCACTTTTTGATACCTGACCCAAGACAACATTCAACGAACCACTGGTGGCGTTAGTCACATTACAAGACGCATCGATCACCGAACCGGAAAAATTAACCTGACCATCAGCAGCAAAAGTTGAAGCAGTCGTCATAGCGGCAGCAGCAACCAGGGTAGCAACGATAATATTCTTTTTCATGTAACACTTTCCTTTAAAATGCGGCTAATCCGCATTTATTATTTCAATATGATGCCGAAGCATCGTTCCATGTAATACTATTGAATGTGGTTGAATAACCACCCAGTCAACAGTCGCTGGTAATGCTTTCGTGAAGAAAATATTCACAAAAACATGATCCTTAATAGAAAAAACTAAAGGCGCCCAGAGTTTTTGAATGGTTTTAATATTTCTTGGTTAGCCCAAAAAAATAGGGGATACCTCATGCCCTTTTAAAAAGTACCCAACACCATGCGCGTTAGATATAAAGCTTTCTGACATACCAATGGAAGCAAGTTTACTTCTTAGTACCTTAATTAAATACCAGAGTCGCTGATCGGAAGGGTGAGTCAGACTTTCCTCCCATATGCTATTAATGATATCATTCTTTGATATAACATCACCTGGTTCGCTGCCTAACAAAAGTAGGAGCAAGCGCAGTTGAATATCATTAAGTGTGACAACCTTGAAATACATAGCGTCTTCAGACGTTTCCGCCCTATAACACACCAGCCTTTTATTGGCAATATCAAGTTGGATATCTTCATCAAGTAAAAATCCGAAAAGTTTACTTTCCATAATGTGTCTCGGTTTATTGTTTCGCGTTGAGCAAAAAAACACCAAGCCTCCGTTTATGGGCCTATTATATAATTCACTATCGCTTTGACAATGCGTTGTAAATTAATGTAATAAGGTGCCATAATATAGCTTGACTGGTTTTTTATTCTGTAAAATAAATTAAATTTAGAATATAAATTCAAAATGTAATGGAATTTTGGTATTAGGAAAATTCCTTGGTTATTCTTACATTTAAACTTGATTCATAGTCATATATGTCGAAAATCAACAACATTTAGATAACATCACCATGTTTCACTAATTTTCTTTTATTATCATATGGATATGAAATAGTGGTTGGTGTAATCTTTTTTTATACATAAATGAATCTACTTTATCTGGGGCCGGCCCCCACCGGGATAAGGCTGGACACTGTCTCTTACCGTGCATTCCATCTCGTTGCTGCGGTATGTAAATCGTAAGGTAAGATCGGATTTTTAATTAATTAATTAATTTTATTCATTGATTTAAGCGTGGTTTTTGTGCTAAGTGTTTGTTGTTGCTATGTTACAAGGTGTAAATAAGAGCACTCTTAACGGATGGGTACTGTAGAAATAAGCAATTTTAGATAAAACTGTAACATTATGATTTTATTATTAGCTTTTTTTTTAAGTTAGACTGCTGAGTTATTACTATACTTAATTGATAACTAACAGTAGCTAAGAGTTAACGGTAAGTGGCTGAAAATGATAGAAAAATTTATTATCAATGATACGGTTGCCTATCATCATGAGCAACATCGGTTGACACCCTTAAGCGTAAGGGGAAGAGAGACTGTGTTAAACATTCCCGCCAGTCGATGCCTGCTTTTAATGCTGCAACATCCTGGCATTAACATTAAACGGGAGGATTTTTTCAGTGAGGTCTGGGAAAAACATGGACAATACGTTACCTCTAACACCTTTTACCAGAATATCAGTCTAATAAGAAAAGGGCTCCGCAATGCGGGGCTCAAAACTCAAGTCATCAAAACGGTACCTAGAGTTGGAATATGCTTTACAGGAACTGTGCAAATTATCAGCAGCGAAGATAATGAACATCACCATTCTGTTATCTCGGAAGAAGTTAATGCGGGTGACATGCTCAACGGCATAGAAAAACGTGAAGACACAAAAACTGAGTTATCTGCAAGTAAAAGGCCAATCCGTACTTTCATAAAAAAACTCTGTACTACCAACATCCTTAATTTATTACTTTTTCTTTTTACCAGTTTGATTTTTTTAGCGTTCCTTCAATCCAAAAATAGTTGGTTATCAGAAAAGTCTGTTGAAATTGCAGATATTAATCAATGTTCTGTTTATGTTAGTGTCGATGTATCAAAGGAGAGTTATGATGAGTATATTAGAATTTTAAGAGCCAAGGATGTGTTCTGTGGCCCGGACGAATTTATCCGCATAGTCAATGGATTTCCCAAAAAGGATATACTAGTGCTTTTTTGTAAGAACAATGGTGTAGAGGAGCTACAATGTTCGACACGCTTTAAATTGTCAGGGCTTAAAGAGCACAAGGCGACTTGACCAAGCCTGATGACAAGATTGGAATAGATTTACCGCTAAGCTGTGTCCCTTCATTTGGTAGTCCCCCCAATTAAATGCGGCTTTTTGAGGTTTACTTATGGCCAGCGTCATTGTTCATTGTCCCCGTTGTTGTCAGCCAGCTCTGGTTTATCGGCATGGTCAGAACCCGAGAGGTTCTGACAGGTTTCGCTGTCGTGATTGCCGTCGGGTATTTCAGCTGAAGCCCATAAACCTGGTGTGAAAGAACAGATTGTTGAGATGGCAGCGCTAATCATTGAGAAGTTTTATGAGAGATTAATAGAGGAGAGTGTTCGTATGCTAAATAGCCTGTAATCAGTAACGGAATGCCTGAGCGCACTGCGAAATTTTCAGGGCATCTGGATCTTGTATGGACGTTTTATGGACACTCATTGCTGAGTACACAAAAAGCCACCGTGAAAGGTGGCTTAGTTATATGATTTTAAAGCTAAAATTTGGTGGCCCCTGCTGGGTTTGAACCAGCGACCAAGCGATTATGAGTCGCCTGCTCTAACCACTGAGCTAAGGGGCCAAGCGGCGTGATTATACGGTAATCACGGGACGCAGGTCTACTCTCTTCAAACCATATGTTGCTTTTATGTTCAGTTATAGCCTGTTGTAATTGCAGGTAGATTTTGCGATAACGGCTGTAAATTTCTTCAACGGACTCCAGATACTTATGGAACTCTTGGCACCTAACCTGCAAGTCGTGTTCTGTGGCATCAATCCTGGCCTTTCTTCTGCCCATCAGGGCTATCCTTTCGCCAACGGCAGTAATCGTTTCTGGAAGGTGATTCATCAGGCTGGTTTCACTCAACATCAGCTAGCGCCCGAACAGTGGCTGCAATTGCAAGAGTACGGTTGCGGCATTACTGCTCTTGTGGCACGACCAACGGTCGCGGCCAGTGAGCTGACCCGTGGTGAGTTACGTGCGGGTGGTGATGCACTAAAAGAAAAGATCCTGCAATACCAGCCACAGGCGCTGGCGATCCTTGGCAAACAGGCCTTCAGCTGCGCGTTTGGTATCCGCCAGGTAACTTGGGGGCAGCAGGAGATGACGATTGGCAAAACGGAAATATGGGTGTTGCCTAATCCGAGTGGGCTGAACCGGGCCACGCTGGAGCAGCTAGTGGCGAGTTATCGTGAACTGTTTTTAGCACTGAAATAAAAGCAATAAAAAACCCCGGCAAGCCGGGGTCTCAAGAGTGTCAGCAAACCTTAGTCATCCAAGAAGCTGCGCAACACTTCTGAACGGCTTGGGTGGCGCAGTTTACGCAACGCTTTAGCTTCGATCTGGCGGATACGCTCACGGGTAACGTCGAACTGTTTGCCCACTTCTTCCAGCGTGTGGTCAGTGTTCATATCGATACCGAAACGCATACGCAGCACTTTCGCTTCACGTGCGGTCAGGCCAGCCAGAACGTCGTGCGTTGCAGAACGCAGGCTTTCAGAGGTGGCAGAATCCAGCGGCAGCTCAAGGGTGGTATCCTCGATAAAATCGCCCAGATGTGAATCTTCATCATCACCAATCGGCGTTTCCATGGAGATCGGCTCTTTGGCGATCTTCAGCACTTTGCGGATCTTGTCTTCCGGCATCAGCATACGTTCAGCCAGTTCTTCCGGCGTTGGCTCGCGGCCCATCTCTTGCAGCATCTGGCGCGAAATACGGTTGAGCTTGTTGATGGTCTCAATCATATGCACCGGAATACGGATGGTGCGCGCCTGGTCGGCGATAGAACGGGTGATCGCCTGACGGATCCACCAGGTGGCATAAGTCGAGAACTTATAACCACGACGATATTCAAACTTATCTACCGCTTTCATCAGGCCGATGTTGCCTTCCTGAATCAGATCCAGGAACTGCAGACCACGGTTGGTGTACTTCTTGGCGATCGAGATAACCAGACGCAGGTTGGCTTCAACCATCTCTTTCTTCGCACGGCGGGCTTTCGCTTCACCGATCGACATACGACGGTTGATGTCTTTTACCTGCTCAATGGTCAGGCCGGTTTCTTCTTCGATCTGACGCAGTTTCTGCAGGCTGCGCTGCACATCGTCACTGACTTCTTTCAGCTTTTCTGACCATGGCTTAGCCATTGCCAATGCGGCTTCGAACCAGGTGGTGCTGGTTTCGTTACCGGCGAACAGAGTGACGAAGTTTTTCTTCGGCATTTTGCACTGTTCAACACATAACTTCATGATGAGGCGTTCTTGAGTACGAACGCGATCCATCATGGTACGCATGCTGTTGACCAGGAAGTCGAACTGTTTTGGCACCAGGCGGAACTGCTTGAACACTTCAGACAGCTTCAGGATCTCTTCTGCTGCACTGGCGTGGCTGCGGCCATTCTTTTTGATCATCTGGCGAGTTGCTTCGTACTGATCGCGCAGTTCGGCAAATTTCTGGCGTGCCAGTTCCGGATCGATGCTGTTGTCGTCTTCAGCATCTTCGTCTTCATCTTCGTCTTCGTCGTCGTCATTCTGCTCTTCGGTCGTTAATTCTGAACCGATGTGCGTAGCGGTTGGAGCGATCTCCTCTTCCGCGTTGGGATCAACGAAGCCAGTGATCAAGTCGGACAGGCGAGCTTCACCCGCTTCGACGCGATCGTATTGTTCCAGCAGATAAGTGATGGCCTCCGGATACTCAGCCACGGAGCACTGAACCTGGTTAATACCGTCTTCGATACGCTTGGCGATGTCGATCTCGCCTTCGCGCGTCAGCAGTTCAACGGTACCCATTTCACGCATATACATGCGCACCGGGTCGGTAGTACGGCCAATCTCGGATTCAACGCTGGAGAGCACCTGAGCTGCGGCTTCTTCTGCGTCTTCGTCTGTACTGTTTGAGTTTTCAGCAAGTAATAGGTCATCGGCATCCGGTGCCTCTTCCATCACCTGGATGCCCATGTCATTAATCATCTGGATGATGTCTTCGATCTGGTCGGAGTCGACGATATCTTCCGGCAGATGGTCATTGACCTCAGCATAGGTCAGATAGCCTTGCTCCTTACCACGGGTGACAAGTAGCTTTAGCTGTGACTGCGGGTTTTGCTCCATAAGACGGTATCCACACTTCAGAGTATTTGGGTTGGTGTCGGTCGGCGAAACTGCCAACAATAGCATTTGGGGCGTTTTAGTTGTTGCCGCGGCCCACTATGGCGGCATATTGCAGGGTTGAACCCTCGCATTTATCGGCACTTAAGCCGTTGGTATTCAGTTTTTTTTCGCTAACACCTGATTCAGTGAGCGAACTTCTTCACGCTCTTCAGGACTCAGGCCGTGTGTTCTGGCTTGGGCGATAAGTGTTTCCAGCCGCTGCTCTAGCACTGAGTCATACAGGCTGGCCAGCGTATCCAAAAATGTCTGTTCAACCATATCCTCAACGATCATATGGTTCCAGGTTGCCAAGGTTTCAAGCTGTTGGCTGAATTTGTTGTCGCGATACAACTCCAGCAATTGGCCGGTGGTCAGGCCAGGCTGTGCCAAGCAGGTTTGCACCAGTTCAACAAACAGCGGCAACCCAGCCTGTTTGGTCTGCTCCAACCCTTCCAGTGAGGGTATAAGTGTAGCCAAACGCGGATTTTGTACCAGTAATCCTATCAGTATACGCATGGTTGTGCGTTTTAGCTGCGGCACTTGATAAGTATTCGCATTTTCAGCCTGCTTGGGCATCAGCTTGTCGAGCTGGCTATCGTCCAACAGGCCCAGTTTACTGCCGAGTTGCTGGCGCAGATACAGACGCAGGGTTTCACCCGGCACCTGAGTAATCAGCGGCAGTGCCAGCGTGCTCAGCTTGGCGCGGCCATCCGGGCTGCTCAGATCAACCTGTGGCATCAGGGTTTCGAACAGGAAAGTGGAAAGTGGCTGTGCCAGTTCCATACGCTGTTCAAACGCCTCTTTACCTTCTTTCCGGACCAACGTGTCCGGGTCTTCGCCATCGGGCAAAAACATAAACCGCAATTGCCGCCCGTCGTTGAGGTAGGGCAACGCAGTTTCCAGCGCGCGCCAGGCGGCTTCTCGGCCAGCTCTGTCGCCGTCATAGCAGCAGATAACGTTATCGGTGGCGCGGAACAGTAGCTGAATATGTTCAGCCGTTGTCGAGGTTCCGAGTGAGGCGACGGCATAGTCGATGCCGTATTGCGCAAGCGCCACCACGTCCATGTAGCCTTCTACCACCAGCAAACGTTGCAGGGTAGGGTGGCTCTGCTGTGCTTCATACAGGCCGTACAACTGGCGGCCCTTGTGGAATACTTCGGTTTCCGGCGAGTTCAGGTATTTCGGCATACCATCGCCTAATACACGGCCACCAAAGGCGATCACCCGCCCACGTTTATCGCGGATAGGGAACATGACACGTTCGCGGAAACGATCGTAGGTGCGCCCCTGATCGTTAGTCACCAACATTCCGGCATCGTTCAATGCTGCACGATTATCCGCATCGCGACCAAAGCGTTTTAACGCGTTATCCCAACCGGCAGGTGCAAAACCGATAGCAAAATGCTGGATCACCTGCTCGCTGAGCCCACGCCGCAGCAGGTAATCACGCGCCTGCGCACCGTTGGCTTGATACAATGACTGCTGATAAAACGCGTTAAGCTGTTCCATCAGTTGATAAAGACTTTGGCGCTGATGGCGTTCAATCTGTGTCGGCCCGGTACCTGCCTCATAAGGCACTTCCAGCCCGTTCATGGTGGCCAGTTCCTCAATGGTTTCGACAAACTCAAGCCTGTCGTAATTCATCAGGAAATCAACGGCGTTGCCGTGCGCACCACAACCAAAACAGTGATAAAACTGCTTTTCGCCATTAACGGTAAATGAAGGCGTTTTTTCGTGGTGGAACGGACAGCACGCGTGATAATTCTTGCCTTGCTTCTTGAGCTTTACCCGGGCGTCGATCAGATCGACGATGTCGGTGCGCGCCAGCAAGTCATTGATAAATACACGCGGAATTCGTCCAGCCATAAGCCCTTATTCGATTGCTTATAAACGAGAACAAGCCGCGCATTCCTTACGGAAAGCACGGCCTTCGTATGCAACTACTCAGTCTGCGTGTTCTTGGAAAAGAAAAAATCACGCGGTGGGGTTACCCCCGAAGGATTAATACAGACGAGTGCGGCGTGCGTTTTCGCGAGCCAATTTCTTCGCGTGACGTTTTACAGCAGAAGCTTTAGCGCGTTTACGTTCGGTAGTTGGTTTTTCATAAAACTCACGACGACGAACTTCAGCTAAAACACCCGCTTTTTCGCAAGAGCGTTTGAAACGACGCAGAGCAACGTCAAATGGCTCGTTTTCACGTACTTTAATTACCGGCATGTGCCTCTCACCTCAATAGAATTCGGTTTGCTGCTGGCCAAGCGCCAGCCTTTTCAAAATGGTGCGGAATTTTACTTCAATGGATGCTGCTTTGTAAAGCACCATAGCAAATTGAAACATGCCGCGTTTCGGCAAACTCGCGCAATTATGCATCGGCCACGGATTATAGACTAATCGGGGAGAATTGCTCGTTTTTAATCGCCTTGGCTGCTGCTTTGCGCATCATCAACTTAGCGTACAGTGGCGGTAAATGGCCGTAATTATGCTAGACTGGCGGCCGCATGTGAATGATGGGAAATGTAATGCGAGTACTGGGTATAGAAACCTCCTGCGATGAAACCGGGATTGCAGTGTATGACGAACAAGCCGGTTTATTGGCCAATCAGCTTTACAGCCAGGTGAAACTGCACGCCGATTACGGTGGCGTGGTGCCGGAGTTGGCTTCTCGCGATCACGTGCGTAAAACCGTGCCGCTGATTCAGGCAGCCTTGAAAGAAGCAAACCTGACCGCCGCAGACATCGACGGTGTGGCCTATACCGCCGGCCCAGGCCTGGTAGGGGCTTTGCTGGTGGGGGCCACCATTGGCCGTGCGCTGGCGTTTGCCTGGAACGTGCCAGCGGTGCCGGTGCATCATATGGAAGGCCATTTGTTGGCACCTATGCTGGAAGATAACCCACCGGCATTTCCGTTTGTGGCGCTGCTGGTGTCTGGCGGTCATACCCAGCTCATCAGCGTTACCGGTATTGGTGAATACGAATTATTGGGCGAATCAATCGATGATGCTGCCGGTGAGGCTTTCGATAAAACCGCCAAGCTGCTGGGGTTGGATTATCCCGGTGGCCCGATGTTGTCTAAAATGGCGCAGCAGGGCACCGAAGGGCGGTTTATCTTCCCACGCCCGATGACCGATCGCCCAGGCCTGGACTTCAGCTTTTCCGGCTTGAAGACTTTTGCTGCCAATACTATCCGCTCCAACGGTAACGACGATCAGACGCGTGCCGATATCGCGCGGGCTTTTGAAGACGCGGTGGTGGATACGCTGGCGATCAAATGCAAACGCGCGCTGGAGCAGACCGGGTTTAAGCGCCTGGTGATGGCCGGCGGCGTTAGCGCCAACCGCACATTGCGCGCCAAGCTGGCGGAAATGATGAAAAAACGTGGTGGTGAAGTCTTTTATGCCCGCCCGGAATTCTGTACCGATAACGGGGCAATGATCGCTTACGCAGGGCTGATACGGTTGAAAAGCGCTGCCAATCCAGAGTTGGGCGTGTCTGTGCGCCCACGTTGGCCGCTGGCGGAATTACCTGCGGTATAAAAGCTAAGGGCCGGAATCCCCGGCCCTCGATTATTCTTCTCTATTCTCTTGTTGTTCTGCGGTAGTGGTTGGTTTTTTGCGGGATTTCCCCCAGATTTTATCTTCTTGTCCACGCCACAGACGCTGGATGTTGTCGTGATGGCGCATCAGGATCAGGCACGAAAGCATCGCCACCGGGAAAGTAAACTGAGGCTTAAACCACCAGACGTAGAAGGGAGCTATCAGCGCACTGACAATGGCACCCAATGAGGAATAGCCGCTCAGCAGCACGCTCAGTAGCCAGGTGCCGGTCATCAGGCCGGTGAGATCCCAGCCAATCGGGGCGATCGCACCAAACGCCGTGGCAACGCCTTTGCCGCCGCGAAAGTGAAAGAACACCGGATAAATGTGGCCGAGGCAAGCGGCGATCGCCGTCAGGCCAAGGTAGAGCGGTGGGACATTCAGCGCATAGGCCAGCCAGACCGGTAGCATCCCTTTCAAAATATCAAAGACCAGCACGGTTGCTGCGGCTAGCTTGCCACCAATGCGCAGAACGTTAGTCGCACCGGGGTTTCCCGACCCATGTTGACGCGGATCCGGTAGCCTGGCGATCCGGCAAACCAGGATCGCGCTGGAAATTGAGCCACACAGATACGCGAAGATAATCATGCCAAGCGCGGTAGCACTCATAACGCGGTTCCGTTTAATAATGGTCGTTTTACTCGCAATATCTATGGATAATACGCACATTCCGCTGGAAGTGGTATCCGGCAGGGCCAAAAACTGAGAATGACGTGATGGATATCGTATTTATCGAAGAGCTGACCGTGATCACCACGATTGGCGTTTATGATTGGGAACAGACCATACAGCAGAAACTGGTGTTCGATATCGAAATGGCTTGGGATAACCGCCAGGCAGCGGCCAGTGATGATGTGAACCACTGCCTGAGCTATGCGGATGTCAGCGATGCGATCATTCAGCATGTGCAGCCGCAGCGTTTTGCGCTGGTGGAGCGGGTGGCAGAGGAGGTATCCGAAATTTTACTGCAGCGCTTTAAATCCCCGTGGGTCCGTATTAAGGTCAGCAAGCCGGGAGCGGTTGCACAGGCCAGCCGGGTTGGTGTGATCATTGAGCGTGGCACGCGAGGTGGCTGATTGTCATCTGGGTGCAATTCAGAGACGTTATTCTGAGCGGCAATGTACTGAACACTGCCGCTTTTTACGTTTATACCCTTTATTTTCAACGGTTAGCTGAGCAGTAGGGTATAGAGCCTTAAATTTGACATGGGGTAAAACCGGATCATGGCTGACATGCATTCACTGTTTGTTGCGTTTGTTCTTGGGGTGGTTGAAGGGTTAACCGAATTTTTGCCGGTTTCCTCTACTGGGCATATGATCATCGTGGGTGAGTGGTTGGGGTTTACCGGTGACACGGCTAAAACCTTCGAAGTGATCATCCAACTGGGGTCGATTCTGGCGGTGGTCGTGGTGTTTTGGCGTCGTTTGTTTGGCCTGATTGGCATTCATTTCGGTGGTAAACCGGTTGAGCATGACGGTAAAACGGCGGGGCATCTGAAATTGGGCCATATTTTGCTGGCGATGTTCCCGGCGGTGGTGATAGGGCTGATCTTTCACGACCTGATAAAATCGCTGTTTGAACCGAAGAACGTGATGTACGCGTTGATCGTTGGCGGTGTACTGTTGCTGGTGGCTGAATGGCTGAAACCGAAGAATCCATCGGCTGTCGGGCTGGACGACATCACGTATCGTCAGGCATTTGCTATCGGTTGTTTCCAGTGCTTGGCGCTGTGGCCGGGCTTTTCCCGTTCCGGCTCTACGATTTCTGGCGGTATGCTGGTGGGCGTGAACCGTTATGCGGCGTCCGAATTCTCCTTTATTCTGGCCGTGCCGATGATGATGGGAGCCAGCGCGCTGGATCTCTACAAAAGCCTGCATTTCCTGACGCTGGGCGACTTGCCGATGTTCGCCGTCGGTTTTATCACTGCTTTCATCGTGGCGCTGATCGCCATTAAAACCTTCCTGCAACTCATCAAGCGTATTTCATTTGTGCCGTTTGCCATTTATCGCTTTATTGTCGCGGGTGTGGTGTACATGGTGTTTATGTAACAGCAAGAGATGCCCTCTTCTTGAATAGTGGGTTCTGCCCACTATTCTCAGATTCCCCCCTTATCTTCTCGCCATTTGGTCCTACCAATCAATAAAAAATGTGAATCCTCAACACAGAACGGCAAAAAAGGCGTACAGAGATATTGCATGTCATTAACAACGAATTAACTATTGCATATCAATTATATTACCCGGCATGATTGGTCAGACCAAAATGGTGGGGTAAAGGCGAAAATCGTTGGAGATACCTGCATGCAAGCCTGGCAACAAGTTTATGATCCTATTGGCAATATCTGGCTGTCGAGTCTGATCGCCGCGCTGCCTATTCTGTTTTTCTTTTTTGCCCTGATTAAACTGAAACTTAAGGGACACATTGCCGCAACGCTCACCGTGGGGATTGCTCTGCTGGTGGCGTTATTCCTCTACCAAATGCCCGCTGACCGTGCGATTGCGGCGGTAGTGTATGGCTTTTTCTATGGTTTATGGCCGATTGCGTGGATCATTGTCGCGGCGGTGTTCGTGTATAAAATCTCGGTCAAAACCGGGCAATTTGACATCATCCGCTCTTCGATTCTTTCGATCACTCCCGATCAACGCTTACAGATGCTGATCGTTGGCTTCTGTTTTGGCGCATTTCAGGAAGGGGCCGCCGGGTTTGGCGCGCCAGTGGCGATTACCGCCGCATTGCTGGTTGGGCTGGGGTTTAATCCGCTGTATGCGGCTGGGCTTTGCCTGATTGTTAACACCGCGCCAGTGGCTTTTGGTGCTATGGGGATCCCCATTATCGTCGCTGGCCAAGTCACGGGGCTAGATAGCTTCGAAATCGGCCAGATGGTGGGGCGTCAATTGCCATTCCTGACGATCATCGTGCTGTTCTGGATTATGGCGATTATGGACGGTTGGCGCGGTATTAAGGAAACCTGGCCTGCGGTAGTGGTGGCTGGGGGGAGCTTTGCCCTTGCGCAGTACCTCAGCTCCAACTTTCTTGGGCCAGAACTGCCAGATATCATCTCCTCGCTGGTTTCACTGGTGTGCCTGACGCTGTTTCTGCGAGTCTGGCAGCCTAAACGCATCTTCCGCTTTGAGAACGTTGAAAGCTCAGTTACCGATCAACCACTGGTACAGCATCACTATCGGTTAGGGCAGATTATTCGCGCCTGGATGCCGTTTATTTTCCTGACCGCGACGGTTACCCTGTGGAGCATCCCACCGTTTAAGGCATTGTTTGCTAAAGGTGGGGTATTGCAGGATTGGGTGCTCAACTTCCCTGTCCCCTTCCTGGATAAACTGGTAGCGAAAATGCCGCCAGTTGTGGCAGACATCACGCCTTATGCTGCGGTGTTCAAGCTCGACTGGTTCTCTGCTACCGGTACTGCGATTATGGTGGCGGCGATTGCCTCAGTGATTTATCTGCGGATGAAGCCCAAAGACGCGGTCACTACCTTTGCAGAAACGTTAAAAGCCTTGATGCTGCCTATCTATTCGATCGGCATGGTGCTGGCGTTTGCCTTTATTTCTAACTATTCCGGCCTGTCGGCCACGCTGGCGTTGGCACTGGCACATACTGGCAAAGCCTTCACCTTTTTCTCCCCATTCCTGGGTTGGTTAGGGGTGTTTCTCACCGGTTCAGATACCTCGTCCAACGCGTTGTTCGCCGCCCTGCAGGCGACTACCGCACAGCAGATTGGCGTCTCTGATGTATTGCTGGTGGCGGCAAATACCACTGGTGGGGTCACCGGGAAAATGATTTCGCCGCAGTCTATTGCCATCGCTTGTGCCGCCGTTGGCCTGGTGGGCAAAGAGTCAGACCTGTTCCGCTTTACAGTAAAACACAGCCTGATCTTCACCTGCATGGTGGGCGTTATCACTACGCTGCAGGCGTATTGGCTGACATGGATGATCCCATGACCAGGCTTCATCCTCTGCGTTTGGCCGATCGTTTGGTTGAGCACCTTAAAGCGATGATTCAGGAACGTAAACTGGAAGCGGGCATGCGTTTGCCCGCTGAACGTCAGTTGGCTAGCGAGCTAGGCGTTTCGCGTTCTTCTTTGCGTGAAGCGATTCAAAAGCTGATCAGCGAAAAAGTGCTGATTAGCCGACGCGGCGGTGGAACCTATGTTTATGACGAGCTTTCCCCTTGGTCGGAGCAAAGCATCGTGGAGCCATTAAGAACCTTGGTGGCTGACGATCCTGACTATCGCTACGACATTCTGGAGGCCCGCCACGCTATTGAGGCCAGCACCGCCTGGCATGCGGCGATGCGGGCGACAGCAGCAGATAAAGAGAAGCTGCAGGCTTGCTTCGACGCCACGTTAGAATTTAAGGACAGCGACAACCCTGACTTGGCAGCGCAGGCGGATGTGCGTTTCCACCTGGCGATTGCCGAAGCCTCGCACAACGTGGTTTTACTGCAAACCATGCGCGGTTTCTTCGATTTAATGCAGTCCTCCGTAATGCATAGCCGCCAGCGCATGTATACCGTGCCGAGCATTTTTATGCGGCTGACCGAACAGCATGAGGAAATGCTGCAGGCTATTTTGGCCGGTGACCCCGAGCGCGCTGGCAAGGCGGCGAAATCCCACCTGGGGTTTGTGCATACCACCATTAAAAGCCTGCATGAAGATGAGGCAAGGTTGGCGCGTATTACCCGTTTGCCAGATGAAAATTCACTGTAATAAGGGAGATTGATCCATGATTATCTCAGCAGCCACCGACTATCGCGCTGCGGCGCAACGTAAACTGCCCCCGTTTCTGTTTCACTATATTGATGGTGGTGCTTACGCCGAGCACACCTTGCGGCGCAATGTCGAAGATCTGGCGCAGGTCGCGCTGCGCCAGCGTGTGCTGAACAATATGTCGGCGCTCAGTTTGGAAACCAAGCTCTTCGATGAAATGTTATCCATGCCTGTTGCCCTTGGCCCTGTCGGGCTGTGCGGTATGTACGCCCGGCGCGGTGAGGTGCAGGCTGCGCGGGCCGCAGAGCAAAAAGGTATCCCTTTCACGCTTTCTACCGTCTCGGTGTGCCCGATAGAAGAGGTCACGCCTGCAATCAAGCGCCCGATGTGGTTTCAACTGTATGTGTTAAAAGATCGCGGATTTATGCGCAATGCTTTGGAGCGCGCGAAAGCGGCGGGCTGTACTACCCTGGTATTCACCGTGGATATGCCGACGCCTGGCGCGCGTTACCGCGATGCACATTCGGGCATGAGTGGCCCACATGCGGCGCTGCGGCGTTACTGGCAATCGGTGACCCGCCCCGCTTGGGCATGGGATGTTGGCCTGAACGGGCGCCCGCATGATTTGGGGAATATCTCCGCATACCTCGGTAAGCCTACCGGTTTGGAAGATTACATCGGCTGGCTGGGAGCCAACTTTGATCCTTCTATTTCGTGGAGTGATTTGGAATGGATCCGCGATTTCTGGCAGGGGCCGATGGTGATTAAAGGCATTCTTGATGCTGACGATGCGCGTGATGCCGTGCGTTTTGGTGCAGATGGCATCGTGGTTTCCAACCACGGTGGTCGCCAGCTTGATGGGGTGCTTTCATCGGCTCGGGCATTGCCGATGATTGCCGACGCGGTGAAGGGGGATATCACCATCCTGGCAGACAGCGGAATACGCAGCGGATTAGATGTGGTACGTATGATCGCTCTCGGGGCCGACAGCGTGCTGCTGGGGCGTGCTTATCTTTATGCCTTGGCGACTGCAGGTCAGGCCGGGGTTGAGAACTTGCTCGAACTGATCAAAAAAGAGATGTGCGTAGCGATGACCTTGACCGGGGCGAAAAGTATCGCCGAAATCAGCCGTGACTCATTAGTACGGGAAGGATTTTAAGCCATCTTCCTCTTTCCTGAAGGGGGGAAAGAGGAAGAGTTCAACCAGCTTAAGCCTGCGGTTCCTGCGTTTTCTTCCATTCTGCCAATGCCTGCTGGCGGCGGCGTTTTACCTCATCGCGGATCGCTAACCCTTGCAGACCGCTCTCCACCACCTGTTGGATCGAGACGGTATTGGCAACCTGATACGCCTGGCGCAGATAATCTCCCTGTGGATAGGGGTTGTTTTCAAAACCGGTGCGGCCACGAGCATCCGCTTCGCTGGTGAGGATCATCTGTTCCAGCCGCTGCGGTTTACGCCATACATCAATGGCATCAAACAACTTCAACAGAGTTTCTGGGCGTAGCTTGTTCACCGTGTGGATCAGGTCGTGGTATTCAGCGACCAGTTTGGCCAAATCACGTAACGGATTGGGCACGCGCAGCCGTTTGCACAGCGCTTCAACCAGTTTGACCCCGGCTGGGCCGTGGCCATAGTGATGGGGCCACAGCTCTGGCGGCGTTTTGCCTTTGCCGAGATCGTGGCACAGTGCGGCAAAGCGGATATCCACGTCAGGGCTGAGCTGTGTGGCAATCGCCAGCGTCATCAGGGTATGCACACCGGTATCAATCTCCGGGTGCCACTTTTCTGGTGCGGGTACGCCGAACAGCGCGTCGATCTCAGGGAACAACACCTGCAGCGCGCCACAATCGCGCAGTACCTGAAAATAAACCTGCGGGCTTTGGCTCTGTAACGCTTTCTCGGTTTCTTTCCACACGCGTTCCGCCGTCAGCGCCGCCAGTTCCCCACTTTCTGCCATCTGTTGCATCAGTTCAGCGGTTTCAGCTGCGAGGGTGAAACCCAGATGGGCAAAGCGGGCGGCGAAACGTGCCACGCGCAGCACGCGTAAAGGATCCTCCCCAAAGGCGTTGGAAACGTGGCGTAAGATCCGTGCTTCTAGGTCGGCCTGGCCGTGGTAAGGATCGACCAGTTTACCATCGTCATCTTGTGCGATGGCGTTGATGGTGAGATCGCGCCGGAGTAGATCTTCTTCCAAGGTTACGTCTGGCGCGGCATAGCAGGTAAATCCGGTATAACCCTGGCCGGATTTGCGCTCTGTTCGCGCTAGTGCATATTCCTCATGGGTTTTTGGATTGAGAAATACCGGGAAATCTTTACCCACCTGCTGGTAACCACGGGCCAGCAGATCGTCAGGCGTAGCCCCGACCACCACCCAGTCGCGATCGACCACCGGTATATTGAGCAGATTGTCGCGAACGGCACCGCCGACCAGGTAAATCTTCACGGTTGTACTCCTGAGCGTGTTGTAGCTTGTTTTATCAGATTACATGAATTGGCGAACTGATGCTGAGAGCCATAAAAATGGCGCCCGCAGGCGCCTGATTTGGCTGATAACGCGATCAGTTCATCCAGCGATTATTTTTACGGCGCGGAACCAGGCGTGGAAGCAGCAGCCCAAGCAGCAGGCCAGCCCCCGCAACGCCGCCACCATACAGGAACCATTGCAGAATAATGGTGCGCTGTTTGTCGTCAAGCTGCAGATTAACCGCATTCACCTTTTTCTGGGCAACAACCAGCTGATTTTTCAGATCCTGGTTTTCCTGGCGCAGGCCATCGATGGTGCTATCGCTGGCGGCCACTTTTTGCTGCATTTCGGCGGTGCGCTGATTCCAACTGTTGTCAATATTAGCCAGTTTGTCGGTCAGGGTTTTCACCTGTTGCTCCAGATCGGGCACCTGGGTGCGCAAGCTTGGCGTCTGGCTCAACTGATCCAGTTGGATCCACACGGTGCGCCCTTTAGAGTCACGGACCTGGCCGTAGGTATTGTTTTCATTCACGCTCAGCAGGGTGACTTCTTCACCGGCATTTAACGTTCCTACAATACGGTATTGCGTACCAGGGCCGCTGTGAACGTAAGTATTTAATTCATCGGAGATATAGCGTTTATCTTCGGCATGTGCGCCCCAAGTGATGCTAAAGCTCAGCACGGCAAGGTAAATCAGGCGTAATTTCTGCATGAGTTAATCGTTTCTAGGTGAATTAATGGAACGATAGTAGAGGGTTCAGCCTGTTGGCGCAACGCTAAAACTGGAATGAGGACAGTCTTAGTATCAGGGATTTCGTGCGTTGCGCGGTATTTTACCGCGTAACAGGTTTTTTCTGCACTCAGCAGAGTCAAGCCGTGGGGAATCGCGGTAAGATAATGGCCATTGTGCGCTGTCGGGCCGTTTTGGCTGGCGACTCCGCTGCCGTGAAGCCCCACAGGAATGCCTAACCCATTGGTGTAAAAGAATCATGAGCGTTGAAATAGAACTGAAATTTATCGTTTCTCCTGAAGCGATTGCTGCACTCCCCACCCGGTTGGCTGCCTGGCCGCATCAGCATTTTGCACCGCAGAAACTGACCAATATCTACTTTGAAACCGCCGATAACTTCCTGCGTAATCATGATATGGGTTTGCGTATTCGTGGCTTTGACGACAGTTATGAAATGACTATCAAAACCGCAGGTTCGGTGGTTGGCGGTTTGCATCAGCGGCCAGAATACAACGTTGCCATCAGCAAACCGGCGTTGGCATTGAAAAAATTCCCGGCAGAGATCTGGCCGCAGGATTGCAAGTTGGCACAGTTGCAAAAGGCGCTGCAACCGCTGTTCCGTACCGATTTTGTGCGGGAGAAGTGGGTGATCACTTACGGTGAAAGCGAGATTGAGATTGCGTTCGATCAGGGCGAGGTCTGTGCGGGTGACATGAGCGAAGCACTGTGCGAGGTTGAGCTGGAACTGAAACAGGGCCAGGCGAGCGATCTGCTGGCTTTGGCTACGGCCTTGGCGGAACAAGGTGGTTTACGCCAGGGCAGCTTGAGTAAAGCTGCGCGGGGTTATCATCTGGCGCAAGGCAATGCCGAACGGGAATGCCGCCCGTTGACCGTGCTGCAACCCGCCGCCAAATCCACGGTTGAACAAGGCATGATCGCCGCTTTTGAGCTGGCGCTGAGCCACTGGCAGTATCATGAAGAACTGTGGCTGCGTGGTGACAAACAGGCCCGCCGCGCGGTTATGGAGGCAATTGCCTTGATTCGTCAGGCATTAGTGATTTTTGGTGGCTTGGTGCCACGCAAAGCCAGTGCCGATCTGCGAGCCCGTCTGACGGCGCTGGAACCCTTGTTGCAGGATAAAACCACCAAGCCACAGGTGTTGTGCTATAGCGCGGAGTATCTGCAATGTAAGTTGGCGCTCACATCATGGCTGATTACCGGCGCATGGCGGCCGTTTGTCGATGCCAAAGCGCAGGCAAAACTGGATGGTTCATTCAAGCGCTTTAGCGATATTATGCTGGGGCGCAGTGCTGCCGAGTTGAAAGAGGCTTTCACGCGCTCCTTGAATGAAGATGAATATCAGGAGCAGTTGCCGCGTTTGACGCGTCAGGTGCTGGCTTTCATGTTGCTTTCCGGTGCCTACCCAGACAGCGAAACCGGGCCATACATTGACAGTTGGCGTGAATTGCAACTGGCGATCGCGGAGCGCCGTCAAGGCTGGTATGAAGGCAGCCGCAAGCAAGCTTTATCGCATGCGCCGTTCTGGTTAAATGGTGCAATTCGTTAATTATACTGCTGGCCTGCTTGTTGGCAGGCTGTAGAACAGGTCACTCACTTATGTTGCCACTCTCTGCTGCGTTACAGGTTCAGGCACAGAATATCGTGCAGCGATTTCAGGAAGCTCAAGGCGTGGGGATACTGCCCAACGCTACGGAACAGGGCGTATTGGCGTCGAGCGATTTTGTCAGCGACATGTTGCTCAACCACCCTGAATGGCTGGAAAGGTTGCGCCAGCAGCCACCGGTTCCTGAAGAGTGGCGGCACTATGCCGCTTGGTTGCAGGACGAACTTGAAGAAGTGCATGACGAAACTCACCTGATGCAGATTCTGCGCCTGTTTCGCCGTGAGAGCCTGGTGCGCATTGCCTGGGCGCAGGCCCAGAAGCTCTGTACCACAGAACAAACCTTGCAGCAGTTGAGCGCCTTGGCGGAAACGCTGATCGTCAGCGCCCGCGATTGGCTATACCAGGCCTGTTGCCGTGAATGGGGTACGCCTTGCAACGCTGCTGGGGTGCCGCAGCCGTTGCTGATCCTGGGCATGGGCAAGTTGGGCGGCGGTGAACTGAATTTCTCTTCGGATATCGATCTGATCTTCGTCTACCCGGAAAATGGCCAAACGCAAGGTGGCAGGCGTGAACTGGATAACGCCCAGTTCTTTACCCGTTTAGGGCAGCGGCTGATCAAAGCGCTGGATCAGCAGACTATTGATGGTTTTGTTTACCGGGTCGACATGCGCCTGCGGCCATTTGGCGACAGCGGCCCGCTGGTAATGAGCTTTGCCGCGCTGGAGGATTACTACCAGGAGCAGGGGCGTGATTGGGAACGCTACGCGATGGTGAAAGCGCGCCTGATGGGCGGCTCTGAAGATCCCTACAGTCAGGAACTGCGCAACACCTTGCGGCCTTTTGTGTTCCGCCGCTATATCGATTTCAGCGTCATTCAATCGCTGCGCAATATGAAAGGCATGATTGCCCGCGAAGTGCGGCGGCGCGGGCTGAAAGACAATATCAAACTGGGTGCTGGCGGCATCCGCGAAATCGAATTTATCACTCAGGTATTCCAACTGATTCGTGGCGGGCGTGAGCCCAGCCTGCAGGGGCGCTCATTGTTGCCGACGCTGCAGGCGGTGGGCGAGTTGGGGTTGCTGACCGCGCAACAGGTGGGGGATCTGAGCGCCAGTTACCTGTTTTTGCGGCGGCTGGAGAACCTGCTGCAGGCGATTGCCGACCAGCAAACGCAAACATTGCCGCAGGATGCATTGGATCAGGCCCGCCTGGCTTGGGGGATGGATCAGCCTGACTGGCCATCACTGTTGGTGGCGCTGGAAGCCCATATGCAGCAGGTGCGTGCGGTATTTGATGAACTGATCGGCGACGACAGCCCAGATGTGGGCGAAGATCCCAACTATCAGCACTATTACAGCCTGTGGCAGGACGAACTGGAAGAAAACGAACTCGCTCCGTTGACGCCGCATCTGAGTGAGGACGCTCGTCGCCAAATGTTGCGCACGATCGCTGAATTCCGCCGCGATGTGGATAAACGCACCATCGGCCCGCGTGGCCGCGATGTGTTGGATCAGTTGATGCCACGCCTGCTAGCAGAGGTCTGCCCGCGCAGCGATGCACCCACCGCGCTGGTGCGTTTGACGCAACTGTTGCTGAGTATTGTTACCCGCACCACTTATCTTGAATTGCTGGTGGAATATCACGCTGCGCTCAGCCATTTGATCCGCCTGTGTGCTGCTTCGCCAATGGTTACCAGCCAGTTGGCGCGCTATCCGCTGTTGCTGGACGAACTGCTGGATCCTTCTACTCTTTACCAACCGGTAGCACCTGATGCCTATCGCAGTGAACTGCGCCAGTATCGGCTGCGGGTTCCCGAAGATGATGAAGAGCAGCAGTTGGAAGCGTTGCGGCAGTTCAAGCAGGCGCAGCAACTGCGTATTGCCGCAGCGGATATCGCCGAAGCGCTGCCGGTAATGAAAGTGAGCGATCACTTAACTTACCTGGCTGAAGCGATGATTGATGCGGTGGTGCAACAGGCATGGAAAGACATGGTGGCGCGTTATGGCCAGCCGACCCATCTGCATGAGCGTGAAGGGCGCGGTTTTGCAGTGATTGGCTACGGCAAACTGGGGGGATGGGAGTTGGGTTACAGCTCCGATCTCGATCTGGTGTTCCTGCTTGATTGCCCACCGGAAGTGATGACCGATGGCGCACGCAGTATTGATGGCCGTCAGTTCTATCTGCGCCTGGCCCAGCGAGTGATGCATCTGTTCAGCACCCGTACTTCTTCCGGCATTCTTTATGAAGTGGATGCGCGTCTGCGCCCTTCCGGTGCGGCGGGGATGCTGGTCAGCACCGTTGAGGCTTTCGCCGATTATCAGCGTAACGAAGCCTGGACCTGGGAACATCAGGCGCTGGTGCGCGCGCGCATCGTGTATGGCGATCCGGCGCTGCATCAGCAGTTTGATGCCATTCGCCACGAGATTTTATGCAAAGCGCGTGAAGCAGAAAAACTGCAACAGGAAGTGCGCGAGATGCGTGAGAAAATGCGCAACCATTTAGGTAGCAAACAGCGCGATCTGTTTGATATCAAAGCGGACGAAGATGGTATCACCGATATCGAATTTATCGCCCAATATCTGGTTTTACGCTATGCGAGCGAAGAGCCCCGTTTGACGCGTTGGTCAGATAACGTGCGCATCTTTGAACTGATGGCTAATTACGATCTCATGCCGGAGGAAGAAGCCCGCGCATTGACTCAGGCTTACGTCGCGATGCGCGATGAAATTCACCATCTGGCACTGCAGGAGCATTCCAGCAAGGTCAGTAATGAGCGGTTTATGGCTGAGCGTGAGCAGGTGCGTGCCAGTTGGAAGAAATGGTTAAGTTAACCGGGTTATTACCTGCCGCTATGGTAATATTTGCCGAATTTATTTTTACGACTTGTTTGGAGTTATCGGATGAAAGTTACACTGCCTGATTTTCGCCGCGCCGGTGTGTTGGTGGTTGGTGACGTCATGTTGGATCGCTATTGGTATGGGCCGACCAGCCGTATTTCACCGGAAGCACCGGTGCCGGTGGTCAAGGTGGATACTATCGAAGAGCGTCCCGGTGGTGCGGCTAACGTTGCCATGAATATTGCTTCGCTCGGGGCCAATTCGCGCCTGGTAGGGCTGACCGGTATCGACGATGCGGCGCGTGCGCTGAGCGCCAAGCTGAACGAAGTCAACGTGCGCTGTGATTTTGTTTCGGTGCCGACGCATCCGACTATCACCAAGCTGCGCGTGCTTTCTCGCAACCAGCAGTTGATCCGCCTTGATTTCGAAGAAGGGTTCTCTAACGTCGATCCGCAACCGATGCTGGAGCGCATTCAGCAGGCACTGCCGCAGATTGGCGCACTGGTGCTGTCGGACTACGGTAAAGGCGCATTAAGCAAAGTGCAGGGGATGATCGCCCTGGCACGTGCGGCAAAGGTGCCAGTGCTGATCGATCCGAAAGGCACCGATTTTGAGCGTTACCGTGGCGCGACGCTGCTGACGCCAAACCTGTCCGAATTCGAAGCGGTAGTCGGCCATTGTAAAAATGAAGAGGAGTTGGTTGAGCGTGGCATGAAACTGGTGGCAGATTATGCACTGTCTGCTTTGCTGGTGACCCGTTCCGAGCAAGGGATGACGCTGCTGCAGCCGGGTTGTGCCCCGTTGCATTTGCCGACGCAGGCGCAGGAAGTGTTCGATGTTACCGGTGCCGGTGATACGGTGATTGGCGTGCTGGCCACCGCTCTGGCGGCAGGCAACACGCTGGAAGAGTCGTGCTTCCTGGCCAATGCGGCGGCAGGGGTGGTGGTCGGTAAGCTGGGCACTTCAACCGTTTCCCCCATCGAGCTGGAAAACGCCATTCGTGGACGTGCCGAGACCGGTTTTGGCGTCATGACCGAAGCCGAGCTGAAAAAAGCTGTGGCGCAGGCGCGGCAGCGCGGTGAAAAAGTGGTGATGACTAACGGCATCTTTGACATTCTGCATGCTGGGCACGTTTCTTATCTGGCGAATGCCCGCAAATTGGGCGATCGCCTGATCGTCGCCGTTAACAGCGATGCCTCCACCAAACGCCTGAAAGGGGAAACCCGTCCGATCAACCCGTTGGAAAACCGTATGATCGTGTTGGGAGCATTAGGGGCAGTGGATTGGGTGGTACCGTTTGAAGAGGATACACCGCAGCGCCTGATCGCCGACGTTTTGCCTGATTTACTGGTCAAAGGCGGTGACTACAAACCGCAGGACATTGCTGGCAGTGCCGAAGTCTGGGCCAACGGCGGTGAAGTGAAAGTGCTGAACTTTGAAGATGGGTTATCAACAACCAACATCATCAAGGCCATCAAAGATGGGCGTGATTAACGCTCAATAAGGCTTAGCGTGAGTGGACTGAAACAGGATCTGAGTTTGGCGCAGGGCGTTGGGCTGTTGTCCACTTCGCTGCTGGGAACGGGTGTATTTGCCGTGCCAGCACTGGCAGCGCAGGTCGCAGGCAATGACAGCCTGTGGGCCTGGCCGATATTACTTGCGCTGGTGTTCCCGATTGCTATCGCCTTTGCAGCGTTAGGCCGCCACTTTCCCAGTGCGGGTGGGGCGGCGCATTTTGTCGGCATGGCCTTCGGGCCGCGCATGGCGAAAGTGACCGGCTGGCTGTTTCTCTCGGTGATCCCCGTGGGGTTGCCCGCCGCATTGCAAATTGCGGCAGGTTTCTGGCAATCGGCATTCGGCTGGAGCGCCAACGGTTTGCTGCTGGTGCAGATCGCCACGCTGGTGGTGGTCTGGCTGCTTGGCACGCGTAGCGCGGGTTCTAGCGCCAATATCCAGACGTTGATCGCTATTCTGGTTGTTCTGCTGGTGGTGGCGATCTGGTGGCGAGGTGGCATTACGCCTGCGCAGATCCCTTGGCCTGTGATCAATGAGATTTCCAGGCCCAATATGTTCCACGCTTTGGCCGTGATGTTTTGGTGCTTCGTCGGGCTGGAAGCATTCGCCCACCTTGCTACCGAATTCCGTAATTCTGAGCGAGACTTCCCGCGTGCGCTGCTGATTGGCATGCTGGTAGCCGGTGCGGTTTACTGGGGTTGCACCGTGGCGGTGCTGCACTTTCATGCCTATGGTGCCGATCGCGCCGCTGCGGCTTCGTTGCCCGGCGTGGTGGTACAACTGTTTGGTGAAAGTGCGTTGTGGATTGCCTGCATCATCGGTTATCTGGCCTGTTTTGCCAGCGTGAATATCTATACCCAAAGTTTTGCCCGCCTGGTGTGGTCGCAGGCCAGGCCATCAAGCGCGCTGGCTAAGCTTTCTGCAGGCCAGGTGCCGGTGAATGCCCTGAGTGCAGTCGTCGGTTGCTGCCTGGCTTTCACCCTGCTGATTTATACCCTGAATCTGCCGCTTGATACTCTGCTGGTGTATGCCAATGGGATCTTTGTGCTGATTTACCTGCTGTGTATGCTGGCCGGTTGCCGGATCCTGCAGGGCCGTGCGCGGCTGATGGCGGTGATGGGTTCAATACTGTGCCTGTTGCTGCTGGTGATCATCGGCTGGAAAAGCCTGTATGCATTAGTGATGCTGGTGCTGATCTGGCTGGTGTTGCCACGCCGGGTGCAGGTGGTTGTCAGGAAGGAGTAAGGGCGCGCTGCGGCGCCCTTGGTCAGGCTTATTCGTCTTCTGGCTTGGCAGTGGGTGCGGTATTCAGTTTGCCTTCCAGCTCGGACAAACGCTGTTCCAGCAACGCCAGCTTCTCACGGGTACGCAAGAGCACTTGGGTCTGCACGTCGAATTCTTCGCGGTTAACCAGATCCAAACGGGTCAGTTGCGATTGCAGTACCTGACGGACTTTTTTCTCAACGTCTTCCCCGAATTCCCGTACGCCTTTAGGCAGAGATTCTTGTACTTGGCGTGCGATCTGTTCAATTTTTTTCGGGTCAATCATGGCATTTCCCTTTCTGATATTGGGTGGCTGGAGCCTAGTGTAATGCGAGTTGCCCGCCGGATAAACCCATACTCTTCATCTAGCAGCCGTGGCTTGAAAGACAAGGGTGATGGCGCTATAGTCGAGAGGCTTATTCTCAGGGCGGGGTGAAAGTCCCCACCGGCGGTAAATCATCTTCTACGGTGAAAGCCCGCGAGCGCTCAACTTCTCTCTTGAGGGAGGTTAGAGGTCAGCAGATCCGGTGTAATTCCGGGGCCGACGGTTATAGTCCGGATGGGAGAGAGTAACGACACCTGTCGGGCTTATGCCCGCTTGCGTTATTTTTTCGGCTATTGTGATAGTCACTCCTCAAGCTAGCCCTGGTTCTGGTAATCCATAATATTAATGAGGTTTTTTTACCATGAATCAGACCCTACTTTCAGATTTCGGCACGCCAGCAGAACGCGTTGAACGCGCGCTCGATGCACTGCGCAATGGGCGCGGTGTGATGGTGTTGGATGATGAAAACCGTGAAAACGAAGGTGATATGATCTTCGCCGCAGAAACCATGACCGTTGAGCAGATGGCGCTGACCATTCGCCACGGCAGCGGTATTGTGTGCCTGTGCATCACCGAAGATCGCCGCCAGCAGCTTGAGCTGCCGATGATGGTCACCAACAACTCCAGCCAGTTTCAGACGGCGTTCACCGTAACCATCGAAGCGGCAAAGGGCGTGACGACCGGTGTGTCAGCTTCCGATCGCCTGACGACCATTCGTGCCGCTATTGCCGATAACGCCAAACCAAGCGACCTAAGCCGCCCAGGCCATGTGTTCCCACTACGTGCCCAGCCGGGTGGTGTGCTGAGCCGCCGGGGCCATACCGAAGCAACGATCGATCTGGTCTCAATGGCCGGTTTCAAACCTGCCGGTGTGTTGTGTGAACTGACCAACGATGATGGCAGCATGGCACATGCGCCGGAAGTGATTGTGTTTGCCAGACAACACGACATGGTGGTCTTGACCATCGAAGATCTGGTGGCCTACCGCCAGGCGCAGGAAAGAAAAGCCAGCTGATTTGCTGAAAAGAGCTAAAAAGCCGCGCGTGTCGCGGCTTTTTCTGGTTAACCTATTCCGCCGTTTTGCAGCAGCGTCAGGCTGAATCCCATCACTGCCATACCGCATAGCACGCCATAGCTTGGGTTATTGTGCGGATCAATCTCTTTTGCCAGCGGCATTAGCTCATCCACCGACAGTGCCACCATAATCCCTGCTACCGCTGCCATAATCGATGCCATGACTACCGGTGAAATCATCGGGCCCAACAAGAGGAAGGCCATAACGCCCCCCAGAATCTCCGCCAGGCCAGAGATCCCAGACCACAGCAACGCCTTGGTCTTGGAGCCGGTGGCTGCATATACTGGCCCGGCAACAGCCAACCCTTCGGGAATATTGTGAATCGCGACGGCCAACGCAATCCCCATGCCAAGCTCCAGATCGGCGCTGGCAGTGACAAAAGTAGCGATGCCTTCAGGGAAGTTGTGCAGGCTGATCCCCAGAGTCAACAACACCGCCGTGCGCTTCAGGTTGTGCGGTTTGATCGGTTTTTGTACCAGATCCTGTGGGTGTTGGTGTGGCAGCAGGCGATCGAGCGTAAAGTAACCCAGTAGCCCGAGCATGAACATGCCGTAGCCGAGCATCGGTGACATCCCCGGGGTATGCAATGCGGCAGGTAGCATTTCCATCAGAGAAATCAGCAACATAATACCTGCGGCAAAACCGAGGGAAAACGCCAGCAGACGGTTGGAAGGTTTCTGCCCAATAATACCGAACAGGGCACCAACAAAGGTTGCGCCACCGGCCAGCAGGGTCAGAATCAGCGGTACTGACAAGATAATTTCCTTTACGCTAATGATTATTGTTTATGTTCTGATACTAACAGAGTAAAGGTATAAATCGAGCTGATTTGGCCGATTACTTCTATACCCGTCATACTTCAAGTTGCTTGGGTGTTGGCTTCCTTCATTCATCCCAGTCACTTACTTGAGTAAGCTCCTGGGGCTTATGAGCCTCATAAATGAGGCTCACCCTACGGGCCAGCGCAAGCGCTGTTCAAACCGGTCTTTGACCGGTTTGTCATTCAGTTGCCGCCTACAAGCAACCTGAATTATTTTGGGTATATTGTTCTAGCCATTCAAATTTATTGAAGATCATCATCATGGTTATCCGGCTGTTTCCCGAAAATAAAGGGCGTAATGTAGTCAGCATCAAGAGTATTACGCTAACCAAAGGATAACTTATGAACATCTCTCGTATGCCTGCACTTTTTCTTGGTCACGGTAGCCCGATGAACGTGCTGGAAGAGAACCGTTATACCCAGGCATGGCGTGCGTTGGGTGAACAGTTGCCACGCCCGAAAGCGATCGTTGTGGTTTCTGCCCACTGGTATACCCGGGGGACTGCCGTGACGGCGATGGTACATCCAAAAACTATTCACGACTTTGGCGGTTTTCCTCAGGCGTTGTTTGATACCCAGTATCCGGCCCCAGGATCACCTGAATTAGCGGCGCAATTGCAGGCCTTGCTGGCCCCGATCGAAGTGGGTGCAGATACCGGTGAATGGGGATTGGATCACGGCACGTGGGGCGTGTTAATAAAAATGTACCCGCAAGCGGATATTCCAGTGGTGCAGCTCAGTATTGATGGGACTCAGCCCGCCCAGTACCACTATGAACTGGGGCGCAAGCTGGCGGCATTACGTGATCAGGGCATCATGATCGTTGCCAGCGGCAACGTGGTGCATAACCTGCGGATGGTGAAGTGGCAGGGGAATGCCAGCCCGTACCCGTGGGCGGAATCATTTAACCAGTACGTGCGCGAGAACCTGAATTATCAGGGGGAACATCATCCATTAGTGAACTTTATGCAGCATGAAGGTGCGGCGCTGTCGAATCCGACACCGGAACATTATCTGCCATTGCTGTATGTACTGGGGGGGTGGAACGGCAAAGAACCCATCTCAATCCCGGTCGATGGCATTGAAATGGGGGCATTGAGCATGCTTTCGGTGCAGGTAGGGTAATATGATTGGGCGTAATCGAGTGTTACGCCCAATTTATTGCAACGCACGATCAGCCAAGGATGATATGCGGGTAGAAGCGTGACAGATCCTGGGTGATCAACTCGCGATCTTCCCGTATGCCGATACCGCAGGGTTGATCGTTAACCAGCCAGCTACCGATCAGCGTATAGCTACCTTCAAACTGTGGCAGTGGATGGAATTGCTGCACAATCATGCCTTCTTCGCCGTATGGCCCTTCGACGCGCGCGACTTCCTGGCCGTTTTGCACGATCTGGATATTTGCCCCTTCGCGTGAGAACAGCGGTTTGGTGACGTAGTGATCCAATGGTGGATGATCGTCTTGCGCAAAGTAAGCCGGTAACAGGTTTGGATGATTAGGGAACATTTCCCACAGCAATGGCAACAGTGCCTTGTTGGAGATGATGCTTTTCCATGCTGGTTCTAACCAGCGCACGCCAGCGTCTTCCAGCTTGGTGGAAAACATTTCGCGCAGCATGAATTCCCACGGATAGAGCTTGAACAGGTTACCGATGACCTGGTTTTGCAGATCGGTAAACTGGCCTTTCTCGCCGAGGCCGATCTCTTCCATAAACAGGAATTCGGTCGGCAGCCCAGCTTCCAGCGCACAATCCTGCAGATATTGCACCGTGCCGCGATCTTCTTCGCTATCTTGGCAGCAGGCCAGATGCAGCAGGTTAAAGCCGTGATGGGCTTGCAGCTCGCCAAAGCGCTCGATCAGTTTTTCTTGCAGGCTGTTGTACTGATCGGACTCTGGATCCAGCTTGCCAGCGTTGATCTGGTCTTCCAGCCACAGCCATTGGAAAAAGGCTGCTTCATAGAGCGAAGTGGGCGTGTCGGCGTTGTTTTCTAACAGCTTGGGCGGATTGATGCCGTCATAAGCCAGATCGAGGCGTGAATACAGCGAAGGCTGATTGGTACGCCAAGCGCTGCGGACGAAATCCCAAGTATGCTTGGGAATACAGAACTTGGTCATCAACTCGTCGCTGTTGACCACTTTTTCTACCACTTGCAGGCACATTTGATGCAGCTCTGCGGTGGCGTTTTCGAGTTCTTCAATCTGTGCCAGAGTGAACTGATAGTAAGCGTCTTCACACCAGTACGGCTCGCCGTACATGGTGTGGAACTGAAAACCAAATTCAGTGGCTTTTTCGCGCCAGTCCGGGCGCTCGGTAATCGCAACGCGTTTCATGCCTTAACCGCCCATGCTGCGAGAGCTGGAGCTGGAAGTGGCGCTGCTGCGCTGCATGCTGGTTTGCTTGGCAACGCTTTCACCGAAACCACCACGGGTGATGGTGTTGGTGACGGCGGGTTTCGGGGCCATGGCGGTTTTCGGTACGGTCATGGTGCGGCCACCTGCGGTTGCCGGGCCATAGCTCTTGCCAGTAGCATCAACAAACTTGCCGCTTGCCGGGCTGGCACCGTTTTTAGAGGTGAACAACGGTTGCTGGGCGAAGCCTGAACCGCCCATCATACGGCCCATCATGTAGCCTGCCATCAAAGGCATCCACATGCTGCCGCTGCTTTGCGATTCTGCGGCCATACCTGCCTGTGCAGGAGCCTGAGATTGTGCACATTGCGTTTCGCCGAATTCGGCAACGCAATCTTCACGGGTGGCATACTTCGGCGCAGTTTTTTCTGCTTCTTTCAGCGCATTGTTATACGCAGTGGTGCATTGCTCGCTCATTGAAGGGTTAGCGCGCGAACAATCGTCGGCATTCTGATAAAGAGAAACCGTTTCATCCGCCTGTTCGCAGCCGGCCAGCATAAAGACTGCGCTGATCGCCAAAGCCACGGGCGCAACGCGCCAGGATTTGCGGAATGTATCTCGGTTGATGTTTTTTGTCCGTTTCATCGTTAGTAATCCCATCATTTGGGCTGTATTCGCCCTTACCCAGTAGTAGGCCGTAAGGATAGGGGAAAGATGGTCACAATTAAAGCGAAAACACCTATAGAATCCACTCTTTACGCAGTTATACGTTGCGATGTGCGTCAGTTCGCTTTACGGCAGGAGAAAGCTTGATATAAGCACCATGATGCAACTTGTAATGCTTAAACTTTCTACAGTTCGCCAACGGTGTTCGGTGAGCCTAGACGCAATGACTGGTGCGTAAACGGGTTACAGGGTAAGCAATGGGGGATAGCATGGATGTTCATCTGGTTGATAAAAAAGCATTTACGATTATTGGTATTCGCAAAGTGGTTCCCGATGGCGGTGGTGTTTGGGATCTGATCAAATCAGACGGCAGTAAACAGAAGCTGGAAGCATTGGCAGGCAAAGATTGTGACATTGGGCTTTGTTTTGGTTTTAGCCCCAGCGGGTGGAACGATTACATGGCTGGCGTTGAAAGCCCGAGCGTTGATGGATTTGAGAGCTATGAATATCCCGCTACCCGTTTTTTACTGCTCGAGGTAAAGGGTAAAATCTCTGAGGAACTGTTGAGAAAAACCTGGGAAATGCTCAAGGAACGGGGCCTGCCAACTGGGTACACACAGAGTGATTTACCAACGCTAGAACGCTATAAAATATGGCATCAGGCATCAGACCAATGCCATGTGGAGCTCATGATACCGCTCAAATAGCAAGCTAGAGCATAAAAAAACGGGCCCGGCATTGCCGAGCCCTGAGCTGATAATGCTAGCGACGCCAATCAGTTACGCAATGTGCTGCCGCTAGCAGATTTTGGCGTACTCTCTGGTGCAACCAGGTCTGGAGACGTCGAGACAGGCTTATCTAACACGCCATTCATCACCATCAGATCGTTTTCATTCAGCGTGCCGAGTGCAGACTTGATGTTCAACTGATTGATCAGATAGGAATAGCGCGCGCTGGAAAGCTGCTGCTTGGCGTTATACAACGTGGTGGTAGCATTCAGCACGTCGACGATGGTACGGGTGCCCACCTCGTAACCCGCTTCAGTCGCATCCAGTGAGCTCTGAGCAGAAACGACCGCCTGTTTGTAGGCGTTGATGCTGCTGACAGAGGCCGAGACGTTGTTGAAAGAAGAACGCACGGTCTGTACTACGCTGCGGTGCACGCTTTCCAACTGCTCGCTGGCACCGACGAAGTTGTATTGCGCCTGTTGCACCCGTGAGTTGGTAACCCCACCGTTATACAGCGGCAGATTTAAACTGACACCGACCTGATTTTGACCATTATCCCTAGTGCCTGGATTGGGATTGTTGGAACCGCTGTTTCTGGTATTGGTAATACCGGTAGACGCGTTAACGTCAATGGTTGGCATATAGCCGGTTTGGGCTGATTTGATCTGTTCACGGGCCAGGTCTTGGCTTAAGCGGGCAGACAGCAGGCTCAGGTTGCGTTTCTCGGCGTCTTTCAGCAGGTTATTCACCGCATCCGGGCGCTGGGTGCTGAATTTGTTCGTATTCAGCGAAGCCAGTTCCGGGTAGAAAGTACCGGTGATCTGGCGCAGGCTTTCTGCTGCATTATCCAGATTGTTACGCGCGGTCACTTCATTGGCCAACACGGTGTCGTAGTTGGAGCGGGCGTTCTGCACGTCGGTAATCGCCACCAGCCCGACGTTAAAGCGCTGGGTGGTCTGATCCAGAGTACGGTAAACCGCCAGTTTGTTGGCCTGAACATAAGACAGCGAATCTATCGCCTGCAGCACGTTAAAGTAGGCGGTTGCGGTATCAAGGATTAATTTTTGCGATGCGGTCTGGTAAGTGACATCTGAAATACCGGCGGTTTTTTCCTGCAGTGTCAGCGTGCGCCATTTAGACATATCAAAAATGGTCTGGGTCAGCCCCAGGGAGCCGTTGGTGGCATTGCTGTTGACGCCGTTTGCATCACGAAAACCGTTGGTATGGGTGTAACCGGCAGATAATCCAAGCTGTGGCAGTAATGGGCTGCGTGCTTCACTGATCTTTTCAAACGCCGCATCACGGTCAGCCGCCGTTTTACGCAGATCAGGATTACTTTCCCTTGCCTGTTTGTAAACCTGTAACAGATTTTCTGCTTGGCTCATTGCACTGAAGCCACTCAGGCTCAGTCCGATAAGAAGGGGGAGCAGTTTCTTCATTTGCATTCCTTGTTGTGCAGCAATATTGCTATGTTAGCGCTGACGATAGACGAAATAATTGCCGATTCTAGCAGAGTGCGTTGATGGCTTAAGTTGGCTTAATGTGCCATCTCACAGAACTTTTACCTTTCAGGGCGCTACGTTGACTGTTTGCACACATATCACCTGATATCATGGTTAACAATCTATCACAAAGCCGGAGAAGATGACCCTGCCGTTTCTGTCATCAAAACAGTTTATTTTACCGGCATACTTACACAGGAGAATTTGCTTGATGAACCGTTTGCAGCCTTCACCCGTTACTTTTGATGAAAACGATGTAGAAATTATTGCACGTGAGACGCTATATCGTGGTTTTTTTTCACTTAATTTATATCGGTTTCGCCATCGTTTGTTCAATGGTGAGATGAGCGGTGAGGTAAAACGTGAGATTTTTGAGCGCGGCCATGCGGCAGTGCTGCTACCCTATGACCCAGTAAGGGATGAAGTGGTCTTGATTGAACAGTTGCGCATTGCGGCGATCGACACTGCTGCTTCGCCTTGGTTGCTGGAAATGGTGGCAGGGATTATCGAACCTGATGAAAGTGTTGAAGAGGTTTGCCGCCGTGAAGCGTTGGAGGAAGCGGGCGTTGTGGTTGGGCGTTGCAAGCCGGTGCTGAGTTATCTGGCAAGCCCGGGCGGCACCAGTGAACGCTTATCGATCATGGTGGGGGAGGTTAATGCTCTGACGGCAGAAGGGATCCATGGATTGGAGGAAGAGAATGAGGATATCCGTGTCCATGTGGTCAGTCGTGAACAGGCTTACCGCTGGGTTGAAGAGGGTGTGATTGACAATGCTGCCTCAGTGATTGCACTGCAATGGCTGGAGTTGCACCATGAATCGCTCAAAGTAGAGTGGGTCGACTAAATGCAAAAGCGCTATCCCCCTGATTTTCCGGAAATGATGAGATTGTGTGAAACCAATTTCGCACAATTGCGCCGTTTGCTGCCACGCAACGACGAAGTAGGTGAAACTGTGACTTATCAGGTGAGCGGCGCCAGTTATCGTCTGACGATTGTTGAATCGACGCGTTATACCGCGCTGGTTGAGATTGAACAGATTGCGCCTGCGGTCAGCTACTGGAGCCTGCCTGCCATGACGGTGCGGTTATATTTTGACGCGATGGTTGCGGAAGTGTGTTCCAGTCAGCAGATCTACCGCTTTAAAGCGCGTTATGATTATCCGAATAAAAAGTTGCATCAACGTGACGAAAAGCATCAAATTAACCAGTTTCTTGCTGATTGGTTGCGCTATTGTTTGGCGCATGGAGCGGTGGCGGTTCCGGTTATGTAATACCCTTGGATTTCAAGTTGCAACCAGGCGGCAAGCTCGTGAGTCCTCGGGAGCTTCGATGGCTAAGTGACTGCGGTGAACGAGCGCAGTCAACAACGTTACAGCTTGAAAGACGACGGGTAAAGACAGACTGCAATAACAAAGGACACCATTTGGAAAGCCTGTTGAAACTGCCCGTGGCGAGTGGGGAAGCGGTCAGGATCCTGCAAATTACAGATACCCACCTTTTTGCCGGCGAAAGTGAAACTTTGCTGGGCATCAATACCTATTCCAGCTATCACGCCGTGCTGGATGCCATTATCGCCCAACAGCGGGCGTGTGATTTGATCGTGGCAACCGGCGATCTGGCACAGGATCATTCCCAAGCGGCCTACCGTCATTTTGCTGAAGGGATTGTTCGCTTGCCTGCTCCTTGTGCATGGTTGCCGGGCAATCACGATTTCCAACCGGCGATGGTCGATGCGCTGGCGGCTGCCAGAATTGCGCCTTCCAAGCATATTCTGCTGGGGGATAACTGGCAGGTGCTGCTGTTGGACAGCCAGGTTTTCGGGGTGCCCTACGGCGAACTGAGCGACTACCAGTTGGAATGGCTGGAGCGTGGCCTGATGGCTCACCCGGATCGCTATACGCTGCTGTTGCTGCATCATCATCCATTGCCTTCTGGCTGCACCTGGCTCGATCAACACAGCCTGCGCAACCCGCACATGCTGGCTGCGGTACTGGCGCGTTATCCTAAAGTGAATACCCTGCTGTGCGGCCATATTCACCAGGAGCTGGATCTTGACTGGCAAGGGCGTCGCCTGCTGGCATCCCCTTCAACCTGTGTGCAATTCAAACCACACTGTACCAATTTTACTATTGACGAAGTCTCTCCAGGCTGGCGCTACCTTGATCTGCTGCCCGATGGGCGTGTAGAAACTCAGGTATTCCGGCTGGAAAACGATGACTTCCGCCCCGACATGGATTCGGACGGCTACTGATGCCTTCAACATTGCTCTATCTGCATGGTTTTAACAGCTCGCCGCTCTCGGCTAAAGCGACCTCTTTCAAAGCGTGGCTGGCTGTACATCATCCCGAGATCGTTATGCTGGTGCCACAGTTGCCGCCTTACCCGGAAGAGGCCGCTGAAATGCTTGAGAATCTGGTCATGGAACGTGCAGGCCGGATGCTGGGCGTAGTGGGTTCTTCGCTGGGGGGTTATTACGCGACCTGGTTGTCGCAGTGTTTTGCTTTGCCCGCCGTGGTGGTGAACCCGGCAGTGAAGCCGTTTGAACTGCTGCTCGATTACCTCGGGCCAAACGAGAACCCCTACACCGGCCAGCAATATGTGTTAGAGTCACGCCACGTTTACGATCTGAAAGTGATGCAGATCGATCCCTTGGAGTCGCCGGATTTAATCTGGTTGCTACAGCAAACGGGCGATGAAGTCCTCGATTACGGGCAGGCCGTGGCTTATTACAGCGCCTGTCGGCAAACGGTGGAGTCAGGTGGAAACCACGCCTTCGTCGGTTTCGAACACTACTTCCCCCAGATTGTGGATTTTTTAGGGCTATAACACCGCTGCAACTTCAAGTATGGCGGGTATATACTGAAGAGACAGACGGTTCCGGCACCTCCCCTTAACCACGAAAAATAATCAACGATGACTCAATCCAGCTATAACGCTGATGCCATTGAAGTACTCAGCGGTCTAGAACCAGTGCGCCGTCGTCCCGGCATGTATACCGACACGACGCGCCCGAACCACCTCGGCCAAGAGGTGATTGATAACAGCGTCGATGAAGCATTGGCAGGCCATGCCAAGCGTATCGACGTGATCCTGCACGCCGATCAGTCGCTGGAAGTGATTGATGATGGTCGTGGCATGCCGGTGGATATCCACCCGGAAGAAGGCGTGCCCGCAGTGGAACTGATCCTGTGCCGCCTGCATGCGGGCGGCAAGTTCTCTAACAAAAACTACCAGTTTTCCGGCGGCCTGCACGGCGTAGGGATCTCGGTGGTGAACGCTTTGTCAAAGCGCGTAGAAGTCAGCGTGCGCCGTGACGGCAACGTGTACAGCATCGCCTTTGAAAATGGCGACAAAGTGCAGGATCTGACGATTACTGGCACCTGCGGCAAACGCAATACCGGCACCAGCGTGCATTTTTGGCCAGACGAGCAGTTTTTCGACAGCCCACGCTTCTCGGTCTCACGCCTTTCTCACTTGCTGAAAGCCAAAGCAGTACTGTGCCCCGGCGTTGAAATCTACTTTATCGACAAGGTGAACAACACCGAACAACGCTGGTGCTATCAGGATGGCCTCACTGATTATCTGATGGAAGCGGTAAATGGCTTGGTCACCCTGCCGGAAAAAGCCTTCGTCGGTAACTTTGCCGGTGATGTTGAGGCGGTGGACTGGGCGCTGCTGTGGCTGCCGGAAGGCGGCGAACTGCTGACGGAAAGCTACGTCAACCTGATCCCGACCATGCAGGGCGGTACGCACGTTAACGGTTTGCGTCAGGGGTTGCTGGATGCGATGCGTGAATTCTGCGAATTCCGCAATATTCTGCCGCGCGGCGTGAAGCTTTCTGCCGAAGATATCTGGGATCGCTGTGCTTATGTCTTGTCGGTGAAAATGCAGGATCCGCAATTCGCCGGGCAAACCAAGGAGCGCCTGTCTTCACGCCAGTGCGCGGCGTTTGTTTCAGGCGTGGTGAAAGACGCCTTTAGCCTGTGGCTGAACCAGAACGTACAGGCGGCTGAACAACTGGCCGAGCTGGCGATCTCCAGCGCCCAGCGCCGCCTGCGTGCGGCGAAGAAGGTGGTGCGCAAAAAGCTGACCAGCGGGCCTGCATTGCCGGGCAAGTTAGCGGATTGCACCTCGCAGGATCTGAGCATGACCGAACTGTTCCTGGTGGAAGGGGATTCGGCGGGCGGCTCGGCCAAACAGGCGCGCGATCGTGAATATCAGGCGATCATGCCGCTGAAAGGCAAGATCCTGAACACGTGGGAAGTATCTTCTGACGAAGTGCTGGCCTCGCAGGAAGTGCATGATATCTCGGTGGCGATCGGCATCGATCCCGACAGTGAAGATCTCAGCCAACTGCGCTACGGCAAAATCTGTATCCTGGCGGATGCGGACTCCGACGGCCTGCATATTGCCACGCTGCTGTGCGCGCTGTTTGTGCGCCACTTCCGCGCGTTGGTCAAAGGTGGGCATGTGTACGTGGCAATGCCACCGTTGTACCGCATCGACTTGGGTAAAGAAGTCTATTATGCCCTCGACGAAGAAGAAAAAGCCGGTGTGCTGGAGCAGCTGAAGCGCAAGAAAGGCAAGCCAAACGTTCAGCGTTTCAAAGGGCTGGGTGAGATGAACCCGCTACAGCTGCGTGAAACTACCTTGGATCCCAATACGCGTCGTCTGGTGCAGTTGACCATAGATGAGGAGAATACGGACCAAACTATGGCGCTGATGGATATGCTGCTGGCCAAAAAGCGCTCGGAAGATCGTCGCAATTGGCTGCAGGACAAAGGTGACACCGCCGAGCTGACGGTCTGAGGCGTTGGGGCCGGTGTCCCACGGCCCCAACATCGGCTCCAGAGAGGCGCTGTGATATTCAGGGCGGAAAGGATGAAGATTACCCTCGAAGAATTACAGGCGTTCATCGCGGTGGTTGACAGTGGTTCCATAACCTCAGCCGCCGAACACCTCGGCCAGACCACCTCTGGTATCAGTCGCGCGCTCAGCCGCCTGGAAAAAAAGCTCGATACTACCTTATTACGCCGTACTACCCGCCGCCTGGAACTGACCGAAGAAGGGCTGAGTTTTCTCGCGCATGCACGCGAGATTATCCATTCGGTCGAGAACGCTGAAGAGCAGATGGCGCTGCGCCGCCAGCTCCCGGCTGGCAGGTTGCGCGTCAACGCTGCAGCCCCCTTTATGGAACACGTTATCGTGCCGTTGGTGGCCGGTTTTCGCCAACATTTTCCGCAGATTGAGCTGGAACTGCATACTGATAACCAGATTATCGATCTGTTGGAGAAACGTACCGATATTGCCATCCGCATCGGCGCGCTGCGCGACTCAACCATCCATGCGCGCCTGCTGGGTGCCAGCCGGTTACGCATTCTCGCCAGCCCGGAATATATTGCCCGTTTCGGTGCTCCATGCAGCGTTGACGCATTGAGTCAGCATTGCCTGCTCGGGTTCACCCAGCCAGAATCCCTGAATCAGTGGCCGTTGCGTAACCCGCAGGCGGAACATTTCGCCATTACCCCGACATTATCAGCTTCCAGCGGCGAAACGCTGCGGCAGTTGGCGTTGCACGGGGTAGGGATTGTGCAGTTGGCGGATTTTATGACCCGTGAAGATCGGCGTGCAGGGCGGTTAGTGACGCTGTTAGAAGAAGAAACGCTGGATGTGCGCCAACCAATCAATGCGGTGTATTACCGCAATACGCAACTGGCGGCGCGTATCACCTGTTTTCTGGACTATGTTAGCGCGCATATTGATGGGCAGACCTTATAATTACTCTGCTGCCATAGAAATGATCATGGCAGCGGCATAACAGACAACGTGATACTTTTATCCGCATGTGTTGACGCAAGATAAGAGAGGGTGAGTCGTTTTATTCTTATAAGTTTTTGCCGTAAAACTGATCCAGTTTCCCCACGGCCTGATTCACATATTCCGGCTTCCAATAGGTTTCAATATGGGTTGCACCGTCAATCAGGAACAGTTCCTTATCTTTCGCGTTGCTCGCGCCTTTAAACGCTTTTTCACTCATATACAGAGAGTCAGCTTTACTGCCTGCTATCATCAATAGCGGCTTATTAATTAAATCCATATTGCTTGCCGCATCGAATCTCATTAAATCGAGCAGACTGCTGGCGGTGTATCTGAAGGTCGAGTTGGGATGGGCGTGAGTCTTGCCGTAGTACTCAAAACCTTGCCGATAAAGGTCAAACGGCAGTTTGGCAATTTGTTCATCCGTCAGCTTGGCATCCCCCAGATAAATAACCTCACCGCCAGCGGCCTCCTGTGCTCGCGCATCAGAGGCTTGCTTTAGACGTTCTTGTATCGTGGCGAGTTGTGAATCTTGATAACCGTTGCGTCTGACCAGGCCAGAGTCAAACATGCTCAACGTAGCAATGGCGTTAAATCGTTTGTCGGTTTGCCCTGCCTTCAAGGAGTAGCCTCCCCCTCCGCAGATGCCCAGCAGGCCTAAACGGACGGTGTCTACGCCAGGATACTGGGTGATGAAATCTGCCATGCCGTGAATGTCTTCAATCCGGTACGCCGGTTTGTCGACATTACGGGGCAAACCACCGCTCGCGCCCTGATACGCCGCATCAGCAGTAATGGTAATGTAGCCCTGTTCTGCCAGACGCTGGGCATATAAGCCAGCAACCTGCTCTTTCACGCCGCCATTGGGGTGAGCTACAACGACTGCCGGGTATTTTTTAGCGGGCTCATAATTCGCCGGGGTATACACGTTGGCGGCAATGTCCAGCCCATTCAATTTGTAAGTGACCGGATGAATATTGACTTTTCCTTTCACGTTTTCAGTAATCGCACCGTCATAGGTCAACGTAAACGGATTTAATTTATAATCTGCTGCCATTGCGCCCCCAGATGAAAGAGTGATCGCTGCCGCTAATAATGTTGTTTTAAAAACGTTGTATTTCATTTAAAGAATCCTCCAGATATCTAAAATAAACAACGTATTACCCCGACACTCCTTTTGGTCTTTTTGGCGAGGGGTAAGTTTACAGGTAGTCTACGGGGGGCATGCTGACATCAGCATGACGGCCAGATAACATTTCTGTCAGTTAGAAAAATACTTTTCTGACAAGAATGTCAGGAAAATGTCAGCTTGGTGTTGGTCATCAACCGATAAGATAAGTGAAATAAGGCGTTTATTGTCCTGATGGGTAAGGGAGACACGAATATGCGGTTACTCTTGGTAGAAGATGAGGAGAAGACGTCTTCCTATATCAATCGCGCACTCAGCGAACTGGGTTTTACCGTAGATGTGGCAGCCAACGGTACGGACGGATTGTACCTGGCCCTTGAGTATGATTACGATACGATTGTGCTGGATGTCATGTTACCTGGCATGGATGGTTATAGTGTTCTGGAAGGTCTGCGCGCCAACAAGCAAACCCCGGTGCTGATGTTATCTGCTCGCGGTTCGGTTGATGAACGTGTCAAGGGTCTGCGTCAGGGTGCAGACGACTATCTGCCTAAACCTTTTTCGCTGATTGAACTGGTTGCCCGTATCCAGGCGTTGTTGCGGCGGCGTCCGAGTGATGGCGTAGATGTCACTCAATTGCACATTAACGATCTGCATCTGGACCTGCTGGCAAGGCGTGTAACAAGAGCCGGTGAACGTCTTGAACTGACCGCAAAAGAGTTCGCTCTGTTAAGCCTGTTAGCCAGACATCAAGGAGAGATCCTTTCAAAAATGATGATTGCAGAGCAGGTCTGGGACATGAATTTTGACAGTGATGCCAATGTGGTTGAGGTCGGGATAAAACGCCTGAGGGCGAAAATTGATGCACCCTACCCGGTCAAACTGCTACATACGGTGCGCGGCATGGGGTATGTCCTTGAAACCCGCCCCGAACGCCAGGTTAAATAGAGAGAATTATCATGATTAAGCGTTCTATCTCTGGACGATTGGCGCTGATGTTTGCCTTGGCCTCCATACTGATCGTGTTAGTTCTGGGTATTGTGCTGCGAAGCTCCCTGCATGATTCATTGCAAAAGCAGATGCATAACGAATTGCAGTTCAGGGAGTCGCTGATGGCTCCCTGGATCCTCTCCCGCACCACGCTGGACGGCTGGCAAACGCTGACGACCAAATTTACCGATTTGGCCACGGCTGAGGGTGGCCGCGTACAGTATTGGATCCTCAGTGAAGATCCCCGGCTTCAGGTGGGTGGCCCGCCACCTAGCGGGGTAACCTGGGCTTCGCTGAGCAAAGGATTCAGCAAAGTTCCCGGTGCCACAGAAGAGTCATGCTCTCTGTTTTTATTGATGTCGGAAATTCCTGCCCAAGGGGAGCGCCCCGCTCTGCGCTATGTAGTGGCTATCGACTCCACACCGTATATGGGTACCCTGAATGAATTTACCCGTACACTGATCTTCATCAGCGCAATCGGTGTTTTATTAGTGGCCCAGTTAGGGTTTGTGATTGCCAGAATAGGCATGCGCCCTGTCAACAAACTCAGCGCTCAGGCCCATCACCTCGCACCGGGAAATTACGGGCAGCGCCTGGATACCTCAACGCTGCCGGAGGAACTGCAAAAGCTGGCCGTGGCATTCAATGGCGTACTCGAACGGCAGGAAATCGCCTGGCGACAACTTGAAAGTTTTAACGCCGATGTGGCTCATGAACTGAGAACCCCGCTGACCAATCTGCTGGGGCAAACACAGCTCGGCTTGTCACGGCAACGCGAAACACATGAACTCGAGGAGTTACTGGAGTCCAATCTGGAAGAACTCGAGAGAATGACCTCTATCGTCAACGATATGCTGTTCCTCTCCCATGCTCAGGCTGGGGAACATGCAACCCAGTTAACCGACGTGTCTCTGAGTGAAGAGACCTACAAGACTACGGAGTATGTGGAGCCGTCCTTTGCTGAAAAAAACCTGTCTATTCATGTCGAGGGAGATCTCACGGCACGCATTGATCGGCGACTTTTCCACCGCGCTCTAGCGAATTTACTGGAAAACAGTGCCCGGCATGCTGTTCCTGGTACCACCGTGAAGGTGACGATCGGCAGAGAGAATAATCTGGCCTCCATCGCGGTCGCCAATATGGGGGCAGCCATCTCAGATGAGCACCTGAAACGTTTGTTTGAACGTTTTTATCGTGCTGATCCTTCCCGTACACGCAGTGATACACACCATGGACTCGGACTTTCCATCGTCAGGGCGGTGGCGATAATGCATCGTGGCGATGTGTTTGCCAGTAGCCAGAATGGGATCAATACCTTCGGGCTGACTCTCGCCATAAACAGTGAACTCGCTGAAAAAGAGGCACATCGTTATGTGAGGTTTGGCATCGCAGCGCAGGTTAAAAATTAAGAACGTCTAATTATGGCTTAACTCGCTTTGCTTAAGGGGTAATCAATCACCGCATAACCTGTATTCACTCGATATTCGCGTTGTCACAAGCCTTCGCTTATCACAAAAACCTCCCTTTCCTTTGGTGAAAATAGCTTCAGCACCGATTCTGACAAACTTGTCAGGCAGCGGTCAGCCTGGTGACATGAAGCATTCTGTAAACTCACGTTATCGTCACCGACCTAACCCTCCCATCTTTAATCGTGCCGATAACAAAGGAAATGGATGATGAAAAACAAGATTCAGCAGTACCTGCTCTGCACCGCTCTTACCTTTGCCGGTTCAATGGCCACCTTTGCTCACGCGCAGGATGCGGCGAAAAATAAAACAGAAAAACCGTCTCGGGCGCAACAATTGATGGGGGATATCGCCCCCAAGATGGCGCAACTCACTGACGATGTCCTGTATGCCGATATCTGGGAACGGCCACAGCTCTCAAAACGTGATCGGAGCCTGGTGACCGTCAGTGCTCTGGTGGCAATGGATCGTCCTGACCAGTTGCGTTCTCATCTGCGTCTGGCGCGCCAGAACGGTGTCACTGAGGAAGAGTTGGTCGAAACCATCACCCAGCTTGCTTTCTATTCAGGGTGGCCAACGGCAGTAACAGCGATATCCATTGCAAAAGAAGTGTTTAAAGAAGGGAAATAGTTTTTTTCTGCAATGGATTAATGGGTATTTCTCTCGTTAACGGATTGAATAGATATGAAAATCTTCCTTATCACACTGGCGGCGCTTTTACTGCCCGGTACGCAGGCTATTGCCGCAACGCAGGAGGCAGTGACCGTCAGCCCTGCGGGCTCACAACCCACAACACAGGGGGCTCCTGAGTACTTTACCGGCACGGCCAAGGTTGACTCACGGTTTAAAGGCTCTGCCCCGGCCCGAATTTCTGGGGGAACCGTCTCATTTGAAGCCGGAGCACGAACAGCCTGGCACACGCATCCCCTTGGACAGACACTCATCGTCTCTTCCGGCACGGGTTGGGTACAGGAATGGGAGAGATCGGCCCAGCCAATCAAAACCGGCGATGTGGTCTGGATCCCACCGGGTGTCAAACACTGGCATGGCGCATCCGCAACAGAGCCGATGGCGCATATTGCTGTTTCAGAATCACAGGACGGTAACACCGTGACGTGGATGGAAAAAGTTACGGACGACCAGTATCCACAATAATGAAATACGGTTTTTGCATTTTCGCTGAAACAGGACTGCACTGAGATATTCATGAACGGCAGACCAGTGAAATACACTGAGCTCAAAAATATTATTGATATCAGATGCAAAAAGCCTATCCATTAATTAGCCCTGCTTATTAACTCATTCGTTTTAACAGCATAGTCATTTGTGAAAATCTCTCTATGATTCAGTTATCCGCGATGACATGAGGAAAATATATTGAAAACCTTACTGAAAATACTCGCCGCCTGTATGTTGGTTGGCGGATTGGCTTCTCAATTTGCCTTTGCTGCCCCTACAAACCCCTTGGTAATCCTGTCTCAGGGAAGTTTTGCCGCAGGTGGTACTGTCGTTACGACACCAGGGCAGTTTGATGCGAAAAAACCGCTGGATCCGACAGGCCAGACCTATCATGGCGATCACGCCTCTGTGTTTTATCAAATCCCAGAGAACCCAAACAAATATCCGATTGTGATGTTGCACGGTGCTGGACAGTCCGCCAGAACATGGGAAAGCACACCGGACGGCCGCGAGGGTTTTCAGAACATCTTCTTACGCCGTGGTTTCTCGACCTATCTGGTTGATCAACCACGTCGGGGGAACGCTGGGCGCAGTATGGTGGAGGGAACCGTCAAACCGATTGCCGATGAGCAACTCTGGTTTAATCAGTTTCGTCTGGGGGTCTGGCCTGATTTCTTCGAGGGCGTACAGTTCTCCCACGATAAAGAGACATTAAACCAGTACTATCGTCAGATGACCCCCAACACCGGTCCCTTTGATATCAATGTGATTGCAGATGCCATGTCAGCCGTCGTGGGTAGATCCGGCCCGGCCATTCTGTTTACCCACTCTCAGGGGGGTGGCCCCGGCTGGTTTACGGCGATGAAGAACGCCAACGTAAAAGGGATAGTCGCGTTTGAACCTGGCAGCAGCTTTGTCTTTCCACAAGGCGAAGTCCCGCCGCCAATGAAGAACGCCTTTGATACCGTAAAAGGGGAATCGGTGCCCCTGGATCAGTTTATGGCACTGACTAAAATCCCTGTGCTGATTATCTACGGCGACAATATCCCGGATAAACCGACGGCCTTGCCTGCACAGGATAGCTGGCGCGCCCGGTTGGCTGTGGCGCGTCAATGGCGGGATGTAGTGAATAAATATGGCGGAGACGTGACGGTTATCCATCTGCCGGAAATCGGTATTAAAGGAAATACTCATTTCCCCTTCTCTGATTTGAATAACGTTGAAATCGCCGATCTGGTCTCAAAATTCCTGAAAGATAAAAATCTTCAGTGATAAATAAATAGTGGAGTCGTTGGTGACTCCACTATTGCTGATAGCGGAGCGCATTCCGCATCAATGTAAAAGCAGGCAAACCGCATGAATTTTTTCACACAATTAAACCGAAAAGAGACGCTCCAAACGGGAGGGAAATGCTCCGGAACCTAATGACTAAGCAAACACTTCACCCAGATGCTCGCGGAAGCGTGCAATATCACCCGCAATATCCGGTTGTTTAATTACATCATTACAGATAAAGGTCGGCAGGGCTTCCATTCCCAGGAACTGGTTGGCCTTGTGGAAGTGCAGGTAAACCCCGTCAACGCCCACACCTTCAAAGAACTGCTCCGGATCGGTAAAGGCTTGCAGCGGAGCGTTCCAGGTCAGGCTCAGCATATATTTCTTACCTTGAATCAGGCCGCCGGAACCGTATTTTTTCGCCGCATCGGCGCGAGTGCGGCCATCGCTGGCATACAGGCTGCCGTGGCCAGCGGTGAACACTTCATCGATGTATTTTTTCAGGATCCAAGGCTCGCCCATCCACCAGCCTGGCATCTGATAGATCACCGCATCGGCCCACAGGTATTTTTGGACTTCGGCTTCAATGTCGTAGCCATCATCAACCACGGTAACCTGTACATCGTGCTTGGCATCGCGCAGAAAACTTTCCGCTACGTCGCTCAGGGTTTGGTTCAGTTCGCCATTGGAATGGCCGAATTGTTTCTTGGCGTTAATAATCAGGATATTGCTCATCGCTACGCTGCCCTTGTTAGAATCGGTAAATAGCCGCCGCCGGAATGCCGCAGCCATATTGCTGAAACGGAGTGTAATCCTTTATGTGCAAGGGAAAAATGCGAACTGGCGCACAACAGTGTTGACTATGAGTCAAGAATGAAAGCCATTGATGGCAAGGTTTTGCATAGAATAGAGAAATTATTGAGGTCAACGCGCCATCTGTGACAGCCACCCTGCAGATGAGTTACTATCGCGACCAGAATCGACAACCCATAAATTGTGGGCGCTGTTTTTGTGAACGATAGCGGCGCCCCATTGTCAGGCATAGCCAAGCCACGGTCTGAGGATATTTGAGTAATGAGTGAACTGACTCATGACGGTGTTGAGCGTTTACCGCTACACACCTTCACTGAAAAAGCCTATCTGGACTACTCCATGTACGTCATCATGGATCGGGCGCTACCTTATATTGGCGATGGTTTAAAGCCGGTACAGCGCCGCATCATCTATGCGATGTCGGAACTGGGGCTGAACAACAGCGCTAAATTCAAAAAATCGGCCCGTACCGTGGGCGATGTGCTGGGTAAATACCATCCGCACGGCGACAGTGCCTGCTATGAAGCGATGGTGCTGATGGCGCAGCCATTCTCTTACCGCTACCCATTGGTAGACGGCCAAGGGAACTGGGGGGCACCGGACGACCCGAAATCTTTCGCAGCTATGCGTTATACCGAATCGCGCCTGTCGAAATACGCTGAAGTCTTGCTGGGTGAACTGGGCCAAGGCACGGTCAACTGGGTGCCGAACTTCGATGGCACCATGCAGGAACCGAAGATGTTACCGGCGCGTCTGCCGAATATCCTGCTCAATGGCACCACGGGTATTGCCGTCGGCATGGCGACCGACATCCCGCCACATAACGTGCGTGAAGTGGCCGCCGCCGCCGTGGCGCTGCTGGATAAACCAGAGGCCTCGCTTGAAGACCTGCTGGAACTCGTTCAGGGGCCGGACTTCCCGACGGAAGCTGAAATCATCACCCCGCGTGATGAAATCCGCAAAATTTACCAGAATGGCCGTGGTTCGGTGCGTATGCGCGCTATCTGGAAGAAAGAAGACGGTAGCGCGGTGATCACCGCACTGCCACACCAGGTTTCTGGTGCCAAGGTGCTGGAACAGATCGCCAGCCAGATGCGTGCCAAAAAGCTACCGATGGTGGAGGATTTGCGTGATGAGTCGGATCACGAGAACCCGACCCGCCTGGTGATCGTGCCGCGCTCCAACCGGATCGACCTGGATCAGGTGATGAACCACCTGTTTGCCACCACCGATCTGGAGCGTAGCTACCGCATCAACATGAACATGATCGGCCTGGATAACCGCCCACAGGTGAAAGGGCTGTTAGAGATCCTCACCGAATGGTTGGCTTTCCGCCGCGATACCGTGCGTCGTCGCCTCAACTACCGCCTGGAAAAAGTGCTGAAACGTCTGCACATTCTGGAAGGTTTGCTGGTGGCGTTCCTCAATATCGACGAAGTGATCCACATCATTCGCAGTGAAGATGAGCCAAAGCCGGTATTGATGCAGCGTTTTGGCATTTCTGATACCCAGGCTGAAGCGATTCTCGAACTGAAGCTGCGCCACTTGGCCAAGCTGGAAGAAGTGAAGATCCGTGGTGAACAGGACGAGTTGGCGAAAGAGCGCGATCACCTGCAAGCGCTGCTGGCGTCTGAACGCAAGCTGAACACGCTGATCAAGAAAGAGATTCAGGCTGATGCCCAGGCCTATGGTGACGATCGCCGTTCGCCGTTGACCGAGCGTGAAGAAGCCAAAGCGATGAGCGAGCATGATTTTGTGCCTTCTGAGCCGGTGACGATTGTCCTGTCTGAAATGGGCTGGGTGCGCAGTGCCAAGGGCCATGATATTGATCCTGCCGGGCTGAGCTACAAAGCCGGTGACAGCTTCCGGGCCGCCGCGCGTGGCAAGAGCAATCAACCGGTGGTGTTTATCGACTCCACCGGGCGCAGTTATGCACTCGATCCGCTGACGCTGCCGTCTGCTCGTGGGCAGGGTGAACCGCTGACCGGCAAATTGACGCCACCGCCGGGTGCGGTCATTGAACAGGTGTTGATGGCGGCTGATGAGCAGAAACTGCTGATGGCTTCCGATGCCGGTTACGGTTTTGTTTGTACCTTCAGCGATCTGGTGGCGCGCAACCGTGCGGGTAAAGTAATGATTACCCTGCCGGATAACGCTAAGGCACTGCCGCCACTCGAGATCCACGGTGCTGACGACATGCTGCTGTCGATTACCGCTGCAGGCCGTATGCTGATGTTCCCGGTAGCCGATCTGCCGCAGCTGTCGAAAGGTAAGGGCAACAAGATTGTCTCAATACCGTCGGCGCAGGCGGCTTCGGGCGAAGACAAACTGAGCTGGCTGTTTGTATTGCCGCCGCATACGTCGATTACTCTGCACGTTGGCAAACGCAAACTGACGCTAAGGCCGGAAGACCTGCAGAAGTTCCGCGCGGAGCGTGGCCGTAAAGGCACCTTGTTGCCGCGCGGCCTGCAACGCATCGATCGGGTTGAGCTGGATATGCCGGAGCGTGCGTTGCCGGGTGATAGCGAAGAATAAACCCGTATCAGGTAGCCATGCGGGCGTAACAGGTTGCGCCCGTTTTCTACCCCAAAAACCCCGAATTGTGGGGTTCCGCTGTATAAATGTATTGTGCCGTTCGTCTGCTGGCGGGAAAATAGCGAAAACAGCAAGGACGTAAAGTGCTGCGTCAGCAGTGTGCTAATGAGGTGGTCATGTTATTGATATTGCGTGTGATTATTGTCACGATATATTGCATTTTAGTCTGTATTTTTGGCTCGATCTACTGTCTGTTCAGCCCACGTAACCCCCGTCATGTGGCGACTTTTGGCCACCTGTTTGGCCGTCTGTCAAAGGTCTTTGGTATCAAGGTGGCGATGCGTAAACCCGCCGGAGCAGCCAATAACGGCAAATGTATCTATATTGCCAACCACCAGAATAACTACGACATGGTGACGGTTTCCAATGTTGTACAGCCGCGCACCGTGACGGTCGGCAAGAAAAGCCTGGTGTGGATCCCATTTTTCGGCCCGCTTTACTGGTTGACCGGTAACCTGCTGATCGATCGGGATAACCGTGCCAAGGCACACGGCACCATCGCTCAGGTGGTGGAGGCTTTTGCGGAAAAAGACATTTCCATCTGGATGTTCCCAGAAGGTACCCGCAGCCGTGGCCGTGGATTATTGCCATTCAAAACCGGTGCGTTCCACGCGGCGATCGCTGCCGGAGTACCGATCGTGCCAATTTGTGTTTCCAACACTAACGGCAAGATCAACTTGAATCGCTGGAATAACGGTCATGTGCTCATTGAGATGCTGGAGCCGGTCGATGTCAGTTCTTACGGTAAAGAGCAGGTGCGTGAACTGGCAGCCCATTGTCGCGATCTGATGAAAGCGAAAATTGAACAGCTGGATGCAGAAGTTGCCCAGTTAGAGGCCGCTCAGAAGTAAAGTCGTTCAGCAGGCTAATGCCCCGGTTAGCCGGGGTTTTTTCATACAGTTTGGTTTTCATGGAGAAGATATGTCACTCAGTCGACGTCAGTTTATTCAGGCATCGGGTTTGGCGCTGTGCGCTGGAGCCGTGCCGCTGAGGGCTGAGGCGAGCGGAAAGCAGACCCCGTTACCGATTCCCCCCCTGTTGGAATCGCGCCGTGGGCAGCCGTTGTTTTTAACCCTGCAACGCGCCCACTGGGCTTTTATGGATAACCGTAAAGCCTCGGTGTGGGGCATTAATGGCACCTATCTGGGGCCGACGGTGCGGGTATACAGCGGTGATGACGTCAAACTGATCTACAGCAACCGCCTGACTGAGCCGGTATCGATGACCATCAGCGGGCTGCAGGTGCCGGGGACGTTGATGGGCGGTGCGCCACGGATGATGGCGCCGAACGTTGATTGGTCACCAGTCATACCTATCCGCCAACCGGCGGCTACCTGCTGGTATCACGCCAACACCCCGAATCGGATGGCACCGCACGTATACAACGGTCTGGCCGGTCTATGGCTGGTTGAAGATGAGATCGGCAAAAATCTCCCGTTGCCAAACCATTATGGCGTCGATGATTTCCCGCTGATCATTCAGGACAAGCGTTTGGATAATTTCGGCACGCCTGAATACAACCCGCCAGCCCATGGGGGCTTTATGGGGGATACGCTGCTGGTGAATGGCGTGCAAAACCCTTATGTCGAAGTCTCTCGTGGCTGGGTGCGGCTGCGTTTGCTGAATGCTTCCAACTCCCGGCGCTATCAGTTGCAACTGAGCGATGGGCGCCCAATCAACGTGATTGCCAGCGATCAGGGGTTCCTGCCAGCGCCGGTAGCGGTGCAACAGCTTTCTTTGGCTCCGGGTGAGCGCCGCGAAGTGCTGATTGACATGTCGAAAGGTGACGAGGTGACCATTACGGCGGGTGACGCGGCGAGCCTGATGGATCGCCTGCGCGGTCTGTTCGAGCCTTCCAACCTGCTGGTCTCTACTCAGGTGCTGACTTTGAAACCTACTGGCCTGTTGCCGTTAGCCACTGATAGCCTGCCAACGCGCCTGTTGCCGGATCAGTTGTTGGACGGTAGCGCCAGCCGTTCCCGTGAGTTCACTCTGGGCGACAAGATGCCTGGAATTAATGGCACGATCTGGGATATGAACCGTATTGACGTGCAAACACAGCAGGGGGCTTGGGAGCGCTGGACGATCCGCGCCGACACTCCGCAGGCCTTCCACATTCAAGGTGTGCAGTTCCTGGTGAAACGTGTCAACGGAGCCTCGCCGATGGCAGAAGATCGCGGCTGGAAAGATACCGTCTGGGTGGATGGTGAGGTTGAGTTATTGGTGTATTTCAACCAGGTATCCTCGGAGCATTTCCCGTTCCTGTTCTATAGCCAAACGCTGGAGATGGCCGATCGCGGTTCTACCGGCCAGTTGGTGGCGCAGGGGGCATCTTAAGCCATTGGGGGCGTGCGTAGCATTTTCAGGAACGCGCGCACTACCGGTGTGGCACTTTCGGCATGATAGATCGCATACAGATCGGCTGAGGGTGCCGCCAGCAGCGGGCAAAAACGCACGCCGGGCCATGGAATGCGCCCGTAGCTGTCTGGTAGCAGCGTAATACCATATTCTTCAGCGACCAGCGCCATCAGCGTTTGCGGTTCATTGACCTGCTGGGCAATTTCTGGCGCAAAACCCTGTTGCAGACACAGATTGTGCAGATATAGCCCCAGACTGGCTTCGTGCGGCGGCAGCACGATGAATTTATCATGCTGCAATGCGTGCAGCGGGATCTCCGTGCCGTCCGCCAGTGGATGTGATACCGGCAGCACCACCGCAATTCTCTCCCGGGCCAACAGTTGGCAGGATAGCCCCGGCAGTGCCTGTTGCCTGGCTTCGCGCCAGACGCCAATATCAATATGCCGTTTTTGTAATGAAATGATCTGCTGGCTTGGCGTCTGTTCGTTCAACACCCACGTCACGTTGTTGGCTTGTGTAGTAAAACGTTTCAGCGCCGGGATCAGGCCACCCCACACCGACGTGCCCACCATACCAATCACCATATGCCCGGCTTCACCGCGCCCCAATTGCTGTACCTGATTCAGTGCATTACCCGCCTGATCCAGCAGCGTCTCGACATTATGAAACAGCGTACGGCCTGCCAACGTCAGCGTCATGGAACGGGTGGTGCGTTGGAACAGCTCCACGCCCAACTGACTTTCTAGCTCTTTGATATGTTTGCTGAGCGGCGGTTGGGAGATGTTCAGCCGCCGTGCCGCCTGCGTGAAATTCATCTCCTCGGCGACGACGCGGAAATAATGCAGCAGGCGGAAATTAATCCGACTTGGATCGGGCAGTGGCTGTTTCATTGGTTAGGCCTTCCGGTGTCGGTCATTTATAGGTAAATGGAATAAATCAGCAGGCAACAATGTATTAGTCGCTGCCCGCCATCGCTCTCTACTATGGGGAATACTCCACCCTTTCACAGAAGAGAATACTATGTTTAATCAAGATGATGCTTTTTCCTGTGCGGATATTCTGCGTACCCGAGTGCCGGGCTTTCAGCCACGCGCAGCTTTGATTCTGGGCTCCGGGCTGGGGGCGTTAGCCGAAGTGATGCAAGATACCGTCACCATTGACTATACCGAACTACCAGGCTTCCCGGTAAGCAGCGTGGTGGGGCACGCCGGGCAACTGGTGGCCGGTTGGCTGGAGGGCGTACCGGTACTGTGCATGAAAGGGCGTGGGCATTTCTATGAAGGGCGTGGCATGCAGGTAATGACCACGGCCATTCGTACCTTCAAACTGCTGGGCTGTGAGTTCCTGCTGGCGACCAATGCTGCGGGTTCATTGCGTAAGTCGGTGGCACCGGGCAGCCTGGTGGCGCTGACCGACCACATCAACTTTATGCCAGAATCACCGTTGGTGGGCAGCAATGACGAGCGCTTTGGCCCACGCTTCTTCAGCCTGGCCAATGCTTACGATCGTGACCTGCGCGCGCAGTTGGCGCAGGTGGCAGAAAAAGCCGGGATCCCGCTGGCTGAAGGGGTATTCGCTGCTTATACCGGCCCGAACTTCGAAACACCGGCTGAAATCCGCATGATGCAAACGCTGGGCTGCGATGTGGTGGGGATGTCGATCGTGCCGGAGGTGCTTTCTGCTCGCCATTGCGGCCTGAAGGTATTGGTAGTGTCGGCGATGACCAACTACGCCGAAGGGCTGTCGGATACTCCTCTCTCTCACGAACAGACGCTGAGTTGCGCGGCAATGGCGGCAGACGATTTTATGCGCCTGATCCGTGAGTTCTTCAAAACGCTGTAAGTATTATTTCCATCAGATACCCCGCGGCAAATCCTACTTTGCCGCGTAAATCATCGTTTAAATCAGAATAACAAGGTGATGGTAATGGCAATAAAAACCAGATTGAAAGTGATGATCTTCCTCCAGTTTTTTATCTGGGGCGCGTGGTTGGTCACTTTAGGCTCTTATATGATCAACACCTTGCATTTCAGCGGAGTGCAGGTAGGGATGGTTTACAGTTCGAAAGGCATTGCGGCGCTGATTATGCCGAGTTTGGCAGGCATCATTGCCGATCGCTGGATCAAGGCCAATTACCTCTACGGCCTGTGTCATTTACTTGGTGCGGTGGCACTGTACTGTGCGGCACAGGTCGATCAACCGATAGTGATGTTTTGGGTGATGCTGTTCAACGCCATGGTGTATATGCCCACTATCGCACTTTCCAACGCGATTTCTTACTTCTGCCTGGAAAAGCACGGTTGCGATACGGTGAAAGATTTCCCGCCGGTACGAGTCTATGGAACCGTGGGGTTTATTCTGGCGATGTGGTTGATCAGCTTTGGCAAAATTGAGCTGAGTAACATGCAACTTTACCTGGCTTCGGCAGTATCGCTGGTGTTGGCGGCGTATTCGCTGACTTTGCCTCATTGCCCGACCAGTAACGTGAAGCGTTCGCAAAGCTGGGTCAGTCTGCTGGGGTTGGATGCCTTTGTGTTGTTTAAACAAAAGCGTATGGCGATCTTCTTCCTGTTTGCCATGTTGCTGGGCGCAGCACTGCAAATCACCAACACTTTTGGTAACCCATTCCTGCACGATTTCTCGCTCAACCCGCTGTACCAGGACAGCTTTAGCGTGCGCTATCCTTCCGTGTTGCTTTCTCTGTCGCAAATCTCCGAGGTGTTTTTCATCCTCACGATCCCGTTCTTCCTGCGTAAATACGGTATCAAACAGGTGATGTTGATCAGCATGGCGGCCTGGACATTGCGTTTCCTGTTCCTGGCCTATGGCACCCCAGCCGGGTTCGGTTTTATCCTGCTGCTGTTGTCGATGATCGTTTATGGCTGTGCGTTTGATTTCTTCAATATTTCTGGCGCCATTTTCGTTGAGAAAGAAGCCGACCACCGCATTCGGGCCAGCGCACAAGGCTTGTTTATGAGCATGGTTAACGGTGCTGGTGCTTACGTTGGGGCGATCGCCAGTGGCAAGGTGGTGGACTTCTTTACCCAAGACGGGGTGAAAGACTGGCAAAGCATCTGGCTGGTGTTTGCGGGCTATACGCTGGTGCTGGGGATTGTCTTTGCGCTGACGTTCAACTACCAGCATCAGCCGGAGGAAGCTGCCGGAGAGATGCAAAAAGCACATTAAGTGGAGCTAGGGCCCGTAAGAACGCGGGCCCTGAAGGGATCAGGCAGGAAAGCGCTGTTGTAGTTGTTGCCAGTCAGGTGCGCCAGCGGCTCCGCGACTAGCGACCACGCAGGCCGCAACGCGGTTGGCGAGATCGACCGCCTGTGGCAGTGGCCAACCGGCAGAAAGCCCGGCCAGCAAGCCAGCGCAGTGGGCATCCCCCGCCCCGATGGTATCAACCACCTCAACCGGATAGATTGGAACATGCAGTGGTGGCTGCTGGCCATCGCAAATCCAGGCACCGTCACGATCCAACCGGCAGATCAGCGTAATGTTATGTGCGCTGGCGAAGCGTTGAGCGGCGCTGACTGTGTCGCCTTCACCGCATAAAAGTGCGACTTCGTCACGGTTCAGGGTCAACAGAGTATGGCTGTCGCTGAGCATGGCAAAGAATTCAGCACCCAGCTGGCCAATGCGTGGCCCGGGATCGATCAACCGCCACTGGTCGAACGGCAGGCGAGTCAGCCAGTCACGCAACGCTTCACCGGGTTCACCCACCAGTTCATAACCGTTGGCATAAACCACGGTTTCCGGCTCCAACGGCAGAGTGGCTAGCTGTGCTTTATTCCAGTGGGCCTCACAGCCGGTGATGGTGATAAACGTGCGTTCACCATTAGGTTCCACCAGTGCCAAACACCAGCCGTTATCCATCTGGCCGTGGCGCAGTAACACCGGCATATCCAGTTCCTGCATTGTGTTTTCAATGGTGGCACCCCAATCCCCATTGCCAACCGGCATACCGTTGATAACAGGGACATTCAGGCGGCGCAGCGCCCGCGCGACGTTAAAGGCACAACCACCAATTTGCCGATCCTGCGGCACGGCTTCAACATCCTCACCGCTGCTGGGCAAGCGTGGCAGCGTGAGCACCACATCACCCACCGCTCCCCCGACCACCAGAACCGGTTTTACGGCCAGGAATTCGCTCATCGGCGTGCTCCGCACTTGGCCAGATACAGGCTATAACCCACCAGGCTGACCAGGAAAGAAACGAACAGCCCGAGGCTGGAGTCGGCAAACAGGCCTTTGGCCAGTGGGCCATCAATGAAGCCGGTTTTGGTCACCATCAGCCCACAGAAAGCGCCAAGGAACCAGCAGAGCAGCGGGACTTTACGCACACCGCGATTCTGCCCATTCAGGCCATACAGTGCGTTGGCATCGTAACCATGATGGCGGCGCAGTTTGGCGTAATCGAGGATAAAAATTGCCGCCCACGCTGCCAGAAACACGCCACAGAACACCAGGAACGAGATAAATGGCCCCAGGAAGTCTTCAGAAACAAATAACACATAGATGGCAATGCCGAGCACCAGCACCGCATCGATAGAGACTGCCAGCGATTGCTTCACCTTTACACCCAGCGTCAGCAAGTTCAGGCTGGCAGAGTAAAGGCTGAGCACGGCGATGGTGACGATCCCGGCGGTAGCGGCCAGCAGATAGGGGATAGCCATCCATTTCGGCAGCACTGAGCCAATCAGCGCGATAGGGTTGGCAGAACTGGCCAGATCCGGCAGTTGAACCGAAAGCAGGATCCCGGTGAACATCAGTAGCATCAGCGGCAGGCAAGCGCCCCCCATGACGGCAGCAAAAATGCTTTTATCGGAAGACTGTGGGCTTTGATAGCGGCTGTAATCCGCCCCGGCGATGGCCCAACTGATACCGGTACCGGCAGCGATCACTGAAACCGCAGGCAGGAAGCCGGTCAACCAACTGCCGGAAGGCAATGACAGCACCTTGCCCCATTCGGTGGTGAAAACAATATACAGCACCACAATCAAGGTCATGGTACCGAAAATCCGGCTGAACCAGCTCTGCATCCAGACCACGGTGTTCTGGCCGAGCAGGCTGACGACGATGGTCAGGCCGCCAAACAGCAACAGGCTGATGGCGGTCAGGGTATGGCTGGCACCGATACCTGCGGCCTGGAACAGGGCCGCCAGCGTCAGCGTACCGGTAATCACGTTCACGGCTTCCCAGCCCATCAGGTTAATCCAACTGAAGGTGGTGGGAGCCATATTGCCTTTCAGACCAAAAATCACCCGCGATAAGGTCAGGGTAGAGGTACGGCCACGCTTGCCAGCAAAGCTGGTGTAACCCACCAAGATAAAGCTGGCGACGCCAGCCAGAGCGGCCAGGATCGACTGAATGAACGATAGGCCAAAGGCAACAATGATTGCCCCATACACTACGCCAAGAATGCCGATGTTGGCGGCTGACCATACCCAGAACAGCTCGATGGGTTTACCGGTCTGCTCAGCATCAGGCACGCGGTCAATCCCCGTACTTTCTACTTTCCATGTCTCATTGCGGTTGATTTCACTCATATTATGATTTATCCCGAGTTGCGCAGCCGGGTGAGAGCCGCTGCGTAAGGCTGAAAATCAATCTGATTGGCACGGTTTATGGTGTCAATCCATTCCGTTGGGAAGGCGTCAATTCCGTGCAGTGCCCCGCAAATTGCCGTTGCCATGGCACCGATGGTATCGGTATCACCCCCCAGATTGGCAGCCAGCACCGCGCAACGCTGCGGATCGGTTCCAGCCAATTCAACCAACGCCAGCGACATCGGGATAGACTCGATATTATCCATCCCGGCGCCGATGGTATGGTAAAGCTCTGATAGCGCCTCTGTATCCGGCAGTGTGCTGGCTTTAGCCGCACACTCCAATGCCCAAACCAGACGGCGGCTGAGCGATGGGCTGAAAGTCGTGATCTGTTGCTGTTGTACCTGTTCGACTCGTTCGGGCAATTCCTGTTTGATGGTGGCCCAGTCTGCACCCTCAATCGCCCGGCTAACTGCCCAGGCGATGGCGAAAGCGCCCGCTACGGCGATGTCTGCTTTATGGGTTGGGCTGCATGATAGCCGCACCGCATCGATAAATTTGGCCAGATCGGTGCTTGGCATCAGGCATCCGATGGGGGCAATCCGCATTGCCGCGCCGTTGGTGACACCGTTGGCACTGATCTCCATGAGCGGCGTACCGGCACGTACTGCCAGCAGCGCGGTTTTGGAGGTCGGGCCAAGAATGTTTTTATCAAAAGCGCGCACTCGTTCCGCCCACAACATAATGTGGTGGGCGATGAGCTCCGGTTCAACGCGGCCATCGGTGGCCAGTAAAGCATCCATCAGTGCGACAGCCTGCTGAGTATCGTCGGTATATTCTCCGGCGATAAACTCATTGGCTGCTATGTTCTCTTTTGGACCTGGTAGAAATTGGCTGATCCAACCAAAATAATCACGAACCTGCTGCAAGGGCCACAGTTCAGACGGCATACCCATTGCATCACCTACGGCCTGCCCATACAGTGCTCCGAGAATGGCTTGGTAGGTGTCTTTCTTATTTGTCATTTAATTATGTAATTCCCTGGTGTTGGTACACATTGATGTTAGACATCAATGTGATAACCTTATCGCGTAAATAAATCCAATTAAAGTCCAATAAATAAAAAATGTGATACCAATCCGACTCCAATTGTAAACTCCAGCCGGGTTGTTATCTTGAATGCGACAATATGATAAAAATAGGGTTTAGTGAGGCGTGAGATAGCGGAGGTCAATCCCATGGGTGATTTTATTATCTGGTTGCGCCAACATTTTTTGCAGGCTGCGGCGGCACCGCGTTATATCCAATTAGCCACCACGATTGAAACCGCGATTAAGCAACATGTGCTGGCGGTCGGGGATTTTCTACCGCCGGAGCGCCTGATCGCAGAATCGTTGGATGTCTCCCGCGTGACCGTCAGTAACGCGATGAAATTGCTGGACGAAAAAGCGCTGATCTCACGCCAGCAAGGCATCGGCACGCGCGTGGCTATGCATATCGGTTATTCACTCAATCAAGATCACGGCTTTACCGCCCAGGTGTTGCGCAATGGCGGCAGCGTTAGCAACCAATGGCTGTTGCGTACCCGTATGGTGGCTCCTGCCGATGTTGCCAAAGCGCTGGAATTGGCAAGCCATAGCGAGGTAGTTAAACTGCGCCGCCTGCGTTTGGTGGACGGCAACCCGGTATCGCTGGAAACCACCTATATCCCGCCGCATTTTCTACCCGATCCGGAAGTGCTTGAGCATTCACTCTATGCGCTGTGGCAATCGCGTGGCATTGTGCCAGAAGGGCGGCATTTCCGCCTGAAGGCCGTTGCCAGCACCGACGATATCGCCGAGTTGCTCAACGTGCAGAGCGGTATGCCACTGTTGCGGATTGTGCAGACCAGCCGCAATGCTCAGGGGGAAGTGCTGGAGTTCAGTGAAACCCTGTGCCGCAGTGATGTGTACGAGTTTGAGGTCAATAGTTGATCAAACTGTGAAATTACCATGCTCTTTTGGTTACGAGTGCGTATAATCGCCGCCCGGCGATAAATTAACCTGCACAAGAGTATCCGTGATGAGCACCACCAGCCTGATCCAACCCGAACGTGAACTGTTCTCCTATAAGCCTTATTGGGCTGAATGTTTTGGCCCTGCGCCGTTTTTACCGATGTCGCGAGAAGAAATGGACCAACTGGGTTGGGACAGTTGTGATGTGATCATCATCAGTGGTGATGCTTATGTCGATCACCCCAGTTTTGGCATGGCGATCATTGGCCGCATGCTGGAAGCGCAGGGATTCCGTGTGGGGATCATTGCTCAGCCGGACTGGAGCAATAAAGACGATTTTATGCGTTTGGGCAAACCGAACCTGTTCTTCGGGATTACCGCAGGCAACATGGATTCGATGATCAACCGCTACACCGCCGATCGCAAACTGCGCCATGATGATGCTTATACGGCAGGTAACGAAGGGGGCAAACGCCCGGATCGTGCCACGCTGGTGTACAGCCAGCGCTGTAAAGAAGCTTATAAAGATGTGCCGATCGTGTTGGGTGGGATTGAAGCCAGCCTGCGACGTATCGCACACTACGATTACTGGTCAGACACCGTGCGCCGCTCGGTGCTGGTGGATTCCAAAGCCGATATTCTGATTTACGGCAACGGTGAGCGCCCGCTGGTGGAACTGGCGCACCGTTTGGCGGCGGGTGAGAATATTCAGGATATTCACGATATCCGCAACACCGCCGTGATGCGCAAGCAGCCGCTGCCGGGCTGGAGTGGGGTGGATTCCACTCGCCTGGATAAACCGGGCCGCATTGAGCCAATCCCCAATCCTTACGGTGAAGATTTGCCCTGTGCCGACGGCAGCGTGCCAGCAGAACCGGAGGCCAAGCCGGTTACCGTGCGTGCCGCTAAGCCCAAACCCTGGGAAAAAACCTACGTGCTGCTGCCTTCCTTTGAAAAGGTGAAGGGGGATAAAGTGCTGTACGCCCACGCTTCGCGTATTCTGCACCACGAAACCAACCCTGGCTGCGCCCGCGCCTTGATGCAAAAGCATGGCGATCGCTATGTGTGGATCAACCCACCAGCGATCCCACTCACCACGCCGGAAATGGACAGCGTTTTTGCCCTGCCTTACCAGCGTGTACCGCATCCGGCGTATGGCGAAGCGCGGATCCCAGCTTATGACATGATCCGTTTCTCGGTGAACATTATGCGCGGTTGCTACGGCGGTTGTTCATTCTGCTCGATCACCGAGCATGAAGGGCGCATCATCCAGAGCCGTTCTGAAGATTCCATCGTGCGTGAAATCGAAGAGATCCGCGATAAAGTACCGGGCTTTACCGGGGTGATTTCCGATCTCGGCGGCCCGACCGCTAACATGTATATGTTGCGCTGTACCAATCCGCGTGCGGAGCAGACCTGCCGCCGGGCGTCGTGCGTCTATCCAGAAATCTGTACCTATATGGATACCAACCACGAGCCGACCATCAAGCTCTATCGCCGTGCCCGTGAATTAACCGGCATCAAAAAGATCCTGATTGCCTCTGGTGTGCGTTACGATCTGGCCGTGGAAGATCCACGCTATATCAAGGAATTGGCTACCCATCACGTAGGTGGCTACCTGAAGATCGCACCGGAACATACCGAAGAAGGGCCATTGTCGAAGATGATGAAGCCGGGTATGGGCAGTTACGATCGTTTCAAACAACTGTTCGATCAGTATTCCAAACAGGCAGGTAAAGAGCAGTATCTGATCCCTTATTTCATCTCTGCACATCCAGGCACCAGCGATGAGGATATGGTGAATATGGCGCTGTGGCTGAAGAAAAACCGTTTCCGCCTCGATCAGGTGCAGAACTTCTATCCTTCACCGATGGCTAACTCCACGACCATGTATTACAGCGGCAAAAACCCGTTGGGCAAAGTAGGGTATAAGAGCGAAGACGTCTATATCCCGCGTGGTGACCGCCAACGCCGCCTGCATAAGGCGCTGCTGCGTTATCACGATTCTGCCAACTGGCCGATGATTCGTAGCGCGTTGGAAGAAATGGGCCTGAAACACCTGATCGGTAGCCGCCGTGAATGCCTGGTGCCAGCCCCAACGCTGGATGAACAGCGCGAAGCCAGACGCCTGCAGCGTAATACACGCCCGGCGTTGACCAAGCATACTGATATCACCCGCCAGCGCACGCCATCAAACAAACCGCCGATGCGTAAACCCACGCGTAGCGGCAAGGCGTAAGATTCAAAAGGGGGTTGCTGTCCAACCCCCTTATGTTTCTGGATATCGCGGAAAAATTACCTCGTAAAACTCGTCGCCAGCGTCCTGATTGGTGTCTGAAATCATGCTTTATCCCTTATAGGGGATAAAGCATGGATTATCCTTTAGTGAGGATAAGATGCGTTCATTCCTACAGCATATTCTGATGGCTTGCCTTGGAATCTCACGGGATTAGCTACTGCTCTGTTACAAACTTTTATACGCAGCTTCTACCTTGGCCATATAGCGTGGAGCCTGCGGTGAAGGGTGGTGCTGGCGCACATGCCAGTGAAAAGCCTCTGGGGACAGAGTGTTAATGATGCTGACGGCTTTCTGGCGATCGCTGGAGAAAGTACGCAGCAGGGCGCCCGCGCCGTTGACGTAGGCCACTTCGGTGGCATAGCGCAAGGTGACCGGATTATCGATGCCGCCGAGCTGACGCTGCAGCGAGGCCAGATAGGCGGTGCCAAGATCGATATTGATTTGCGGATCGCGCAGATCATCGTCATCCGGGCAGCCGCGTTTGCCTTTGTAACGGTAAGCATCACAACCTGCGGTGCTGGCCTTGAGCTGCATCAGGCCGATGGCGTTGGATTGGCTTACTGCACCGGGGTTGAAGCCCGATTCCACTTGAATCATTGCGGTAATAAGCTTCTCGTCGACACCGTATTGAGCTGCCGCTTCTTCAATCGCATTTTGGTAGGAATAGGGTTGGTAGCCGCCGCTGGGTTTCTTGCCAGCACAGCCTGCCAGAAGCAGCGCCAAGCCAATCATCATCAAGGCTAAGAATGGGTGTTTCATGGTGCTCCGTGCGATTGTGGGCCATGTGACATGGCCCTGAGGTTGAGATTACATTGATTCTGGATCCGGCCCCAGGCGGTTGCCGATATCCAGTGTGGCGATCTCGCTAAGCTCGTCTTTATCCAGCTTGAAATCAAATACCTCAAAGTTCTCGCGAATACGTGCGGGAGTGATCGATTTCGGGATCACTACCAGACCGTTGTCCAGATGCCAACGCACCACAATCTGCGCCGGAGTCTTGCCGTACTTCTCTGCCAATTTTTTGATAATAGGCTGATCGAAGACACCTTCACCGCCCTGGGCCAATGGGCTCCAGGATTCTGTGGCAATGTGGTGCGTAGCATTCCAGGCGTGCAGTTGCCGCTGTTGCAGCATCGGGTGCAATTCGATCTGGTTGATGACCGGTGCGGTATTGGTTTCATCCAACAGACGTTGCAGGTGTGGTACGTGGAAGTTACATACCCCAATGCTTTTTGCCAGCCCCTGTTCGCGCAGTTTGATCAAACCACGCCAAGCCTCGACATACTGATCCTGGGTTGGTTTCGGCCAGTGGATCAGATACAGATCGACATAATCCAGTTTCAGTTTCTCCAGGCTGGTTTCCAACGCTGCTTGCGGATTGCCCTGATCGTCGTTCCACAGCTTGGTGGTGATAAACAGTTCGCGGCGCGGGATTGTGCTGGATTGCAGCGCGTGGCCGACGCCTTCCTCGTTTTTGTAGATTGCCGCAGTATCAATAGAGCGGTAACCCACTTCCAGCGCTTTGGTGACCGCATGGCTGGCTTCTGCAATACTTGCTTGCCAAACGCCGAGGCCCAACTGCGGCATCAGGTTGCCATCGTGGAGTTTGATAATGGGTTGCATGCGTTGTCTCCTTAAAGAACAGCTTTCAAGACAGGATGTATTTTAGCTCTCAACGTCAAGCTTTGTTGAACTTGGTGACAAAGTTGTCTTTATGCCCGGCTATCTGACTTTGTCAGCAGTTTGAATCATGTGCCTTGTTGAAAGCCAGGTGAAACACAAAACTGTGCCTGGCGCTCGGCCAGGCACAGAGAGGAGCTAGAAACTAAAGCCTAGCAGGAAACGGTGATAGTGTTTTTAGCGTGCAGCCTGATAAATCCGTTGGCTGACTTCCAGCGTGATGTCCTGGTGCTCGCCCAGCGCGGTCATACCGTGCTGATGCAGTTTGTCGATCAGTGCTGGGATCGAGCTGCCATCAAGTTGGTAATCAGACAGTCGGGTCGGTACGCCCATTTGTTCAAAGAACCGGCGGGTGGCAGCGATGGCGGCGTCGATACGGCTCTCTTCTGACCCGTCACGCAGCCCCCAGACGCGCTCGGCGTATTGCAGCAGTTTGGCGCGTTTCTGCGCCTTCTTTTCTACCAGCAGCGCAGGCAGCACGATAGCCAGGGTTTGTGCGTGATCCAGGCCATGCATGGCGGTCAGTTCGTGGCCGAGCATATGGGTTGCCCAATCCTGTGGCACACCGGCACCGATCAGGCCATTCAGCGCCATGGTGGCGCTCCACATCACATTGGCACGCACCGCGTAGTTCTCTGGTTCTGCCAGCGCGCGTGGGCCATCTTCCAGCAGCGTCAGCAGCAGGCCTTCGGCGAAACGATCCTGCACTTTGGCATCGACCGGGTAAGTCAGATACTGCTCAAGGGTATGCACAAAGGCATCCACCACGCCGTTGGCGATCTGGCGCGGTGGCAGCGAATAGGTCACTACCGGATCCAGCACGGCGAATAGCGGCTGCACATGTGGTGAGAAAAAGTGTTGCTTATCACCGCTGCTCTGGCGGGTGATCACGGCACCGCTGTTAGATTCAGAACCGGTGGCGGGCAGAGTCAGCACACAGCCCATTGGCACCGCGCTGGTGACTTCGCTACCGACCGTTTTCAGGATATGCCAGGGATCGCGATCGGCGGCGTAATGGGCTGCTGCGGCAATAAATTTAGTGCCATCCACCACCGAACCGCCGCCTACGGCCAGCAGGAAGTCGATGTTTTGCGCACGGACTATCTCCACCGCTTTCATCAGCGTTTCGTAGGTTGGGTTTGGTTCAATGCCAGAGAACTCTTGCACGTTGCGGCCCGCCAAGGCGGCATAAACCTGATCCAGCACGCCATTCTTCTTCACGCTGCCACCGCCATAGGTGAGCAGGATGCGGGCCTCTGCCGGGATCTGTTTAGCCAATTCGGCGATCTGGTTTTTACCGAACAGGATTTTGGTTGGAGTGTGGAGAATAAAGTTTTGCATGGTCTATTTCTCTCAGGTATCAGGAACGCGCCAGCGGCGCAAACAGTAACTGGGGCTTATTGTCAGCAAGTTAGCGCTGTCAGACAATGCACATTCCTATCAATCTTTTGCCTATTTCTACTTGATGCTGTAGAAAATGTCGGTTTTTTACTATTATCTGTGCTGGATTGTTCTAGGTGTAGGAGAGGTCTTTCATGACCGACATTGATCAACTGCGTAGCCGCATGGCGCGTCAGGCAATGCGTTTTGCCAGCGTGAAAGGTTACAGCCCGTCGCCAGTGCCAAAGGTGAATATCCTGTACGTCAACGAGTATTGCCCGCGCCAGCCGGTGATGTACGAACCCGGTATTGTGGTTATTTTTCAGGGGCATAAGGTGGGCTACTGTGGTGACAAAGTGTTCCAGTACGATCCGCGCAATTATCTGCTGATGACGGTGCCGCTGCCGTTTGAATGTGAAACCTTTGCCAGCCCGCAACAGCCGCTGGTGGGGCTGGCGGTGAATATTGATACCCAAATGCTGCAGGATCTGCTGATTGACATCGGTGACGACGATTATCTGATGAAGCCGCGCGTTGAGAGCAGTGGCGTTAACCTGGCACCGCTGACGGATGAAATGCTGTGTGCCACCGAGCGCCTGCTGGATGTGATGGAAAAACCGCTCGATGCGCGCGTGTTGGGGCCGCAGATTGTGCGCGAACTGCTTTATTACGTGCTGCGCGGCAATTGCGGCGCGTCGTTGCGGGAATTGGTCAACCGCCATACGCATTTCAGCCAGATCGCCAAAGCGCTGCGACGGATCGAAAGCCAATACGCTGAAAACCTCAACGTTGAGCAGTTAGCCAACGAAGTGAATATGAGCGTTTCGGCGTTCCACCATAATTTTAAGGCGGTGACCAATACTTCGCCGTTGCAGTATGTGAAATCCTATCGCCTGCACAAAGCGCGGTTGCTGATGGCACATGATGGGCTCAAAGCCAGCACGGCGGCTATCCGCGTGGGTTATGAAAGCGTTTCCCAGTTCAGCCGCGAGTTTAAACGCCTGTTTGGTATTACGCCGAGCGATGAGCTCGCCCGGCTACGGGACGGTAACATGGTGATGCAGGCTATAAGGTAAGGACGATCTTACCGAACGCACCGCGATCGAGATGGTCCAGCGCTTCTGGCAACTGATCAAAACGATAGCGTTGGTCGATGACCGGTTTGATCCCATTAGCGTCGACGGCGCGTACCAGATCTTCCAGCGCGCGGCGATGGCCGACGCCAATACCCTGTATTGTCGGTGATTTCATCAGGAGCGGGCCTGCGGGCAAGACAATATCAAAACCCTCCAACACCCCGATGACCGCAATGTGTCCGTGTACTGCCACGGCCTGGAGTGAATGGGCCAGGTTGGTGCCGCCAACCGTCTCGATAATATGGTCGATACCGCGATCCTGCGTCAGCCCATAAATCTCTTCTACCCAGTTACTTTGCAGACGATTAATTGCATAATCAGCGCCCAGCGCTGTGGCACGTTGCAGTTTCTCTGCGCTGCTGGAAGTGACAAATACCTGCGCTCCTTGCGCTTTGGCAATCTGTAACGCGAACAGTGAGACACCGCCAGTGCCTTGCACCAGCACCGATTCTCCAGCCCGTAAATGGCCGCGTTCCACCAGGGCGAACCAGGCGGTGAGTCCGGCACAGGGCAGCGTACTGGCTTGAGCGTCGTCCAGCGTCGTCGGTGCAGCACTCAGCCAGGCTTCATCAACCACGATATACTCCGCCAAGACTCCCTGATAAAAGCCCCCGAGCGCGCGATAAGGAGGATGGCGAGCGTCCCCTTTGGGGATGCCGTCGATCCAGTCTGGGCTGAAAGTGGAGATCACCCGATCGCCAGGGCGAAAGCGCGTGCTGCCAGCGCCAACGGCATCCACCACGCCGGCCATGTCTGAGGCTGGGGCAAACGGCAGCGGTAGATCCTGGGGCATCGTGCCTTCGATGATCATTTTGTCGCGATAGTTCAGTGCTATCGCATTTACTTTTACTCGTACCTGATGTGGGCCGGGTTGCGGGATGGCCGTTTCCGTCAGTTGCAGATGCTCGCGTCCGAGTGTGTTCATCGTCCAGTGTTGCATGGTGTCAGTCATCGTATTCTCCAGATTGATTGGGGTAGAGCCAGAAATCATATCGTTGATTAAATATCACCAGTAGCGATAATATTTCTATTCATTGTTTCCTTTTTGGCTACAAAAGATGACCGATCGATTAAGCGGAGTTTCGGTGTTTGTCACCGTGGTGGAGGCGGGCAGTTTTGCACTGGCGGCGAGCCGTTTGCATCTTTCACGCTCGGCAGTGGGGAAAGCTATCGCCCGGCTGGAACAACGGCTTGGGGTACGTTTGTTTCGTCGTACCACACGCAGTCAGAGCCTGACCGACGATGGTGCGTTGTTCTATGAACATAGCCTGCGGGCACTGGAGGAACTCCGTACTGCCGAAACGCTGCTGGAAAGTGGTAAGCAGCAGGTTAGTGGCAGGCTGAGAGTTTCCATGCCCGTGTTGTTTGGTCGAATGTGCATCGCCCCCATTTTGACCGCGTTGGCGCGTGAACACCCTGGATTGGATCTCGACTTATCGTTTAGCGATCGGATAGTGAATCTGGTCGATGAAGGGTTTGATCTGGCGATCCGTAATGGTGACTTACCCGACAGCGCCGGACTGGTGGCCAGACGGTTGGGAGATAATCGCATGACGCTATGTGCTGCGCCGGATTACCTTACCCGCTGTGGTGTTCCTGAAAGCGTTGAAGCACTGGCAAAACATGATGCTGTGACCTATCTACGTGCTGGAGTAATACGCAGTTGGTTGATCCCTTTGGCCGATGGCACTACGCGGGAAGTGATGCCGAAAACACGCTTATTGATGGATGACTTGCAGGCAATTGCTGATGCTGCCGTAGCCGGATTTGGCATCGCTTGGCTGCCTTGTTGGTTGATTCGTGAGTCATTGCTTAAAGGGGAACTACGGCGGGTATTGAGTGAAGTACCTGGTGTGGATTTCAATGTCCATGCGGTGTGGCAGCAAACTCCGTATCTGCCGCTAAAGGTACGGGTGGCGGTGGATTCGTTGGTCAGCCAGTTGCCAAGCAGAATGGTGTTTTAGTGGCGCTGCGTGCAGCGCCTGCGGGGGGTCAGGAAGCGGTCTTCTTGCGCCAGATTACCAATATTGCCCCGAGTAAACCAAACACCAGCAGCACGATAGGCAGAATCATCAACCCGGCCATGACCTGATCTTCATGGCGCTTTACCAGTGGGATCTGGCTGAAGGCGTAACCCAAGCTGACCACTGAGCCGACCCAGAGCAGGCCACTCAGCCAGTTGAAGAGCTGAAAGCGCGTGCTGCTCAGGCCAGAGATCCCGGCCATGGTCGGCAACAGCGTGCGCACAAACGCCAGAAAACGGCCAATCAGCAGGGCCATCAGGCCGTGGCGGTTAAACAGGACATGAGCGCGTTGATGATATTGAACCGGCAACTGTAGCAACCAGCCCTTCACCAGTGAGGTATGGCCCAGCCATCGCCCTTGCAGATAACTCAGCCAGCAACCTAAGCTGGCACCGATGGTCAGGATAAGCAAGGTCGGTAGAAAACCCATCACACCTTTGGCGATCAGCGCCCCTGCCAATAACAGCAGGCTGTCACCCGGCAGGAAGGACGCGGGCAGTAATCCATTCTCTAAAAACAGGGTGGTGAAAAGCACCAGGTAAACCACCCAAACTACGCCAGGCTCAGCAAGGGCGGCAAAGTCGTGCGCCCAAAGCGCGTGAACAATTTCTTTTAATACATCCATTTTTTGTCCTGTAGTGCCTGCTTTCACTCTGGCGGGCGACTGTACTCTTCTAACCATGCTTAATTGAGTGTTGAGTGTACCGCTATTAGCTTAAGTGAACATTAAACAGAACGCAGAAATGTGCAGAGAAGAGGAAAATGCCTAAAAAGGCGGCAGACTGCCGCCTGCTAACGCTATGAGGCAATACGTTTAAAACCGGCGGCCAGATCGTCAATCAGATCCTGCACGTTTTCCAGCCCGATGTGTACCCGCACCAGCGTACCGGAAAAATCGACGCCTCCCGCAGGGCGAATGGCGGCCAACTCTTCTGGTTGATTAGCGAGGATCAGCGACTCATAGCCCCCCCAGGAGTAGGCCATGCTGAAATGGTTGAAGTTATCGAGATAGTCAGCCAGCTGTGTGTCACTCAGCCGCTGCTTCAGTACAAACGAGAACAGGCCATTACAGCCGCTGAAATCACGGCGATAGAATTCATGGCCTTTACAGCTTGGTAAAGCCGGGTGATTGACCACTGCCACTTCTGGCCGTTGCGCCAGCCATTCAGCGATGGTGATGCTGCTCTGCTCATGCTGTTTTAGCCGCACGCCTAAGGTGCGTAGGCCACGGCTGGCCATATAAGCGGTATCGGCGTCGACCATCTGGCCCATCAGGTAGGAGTATTCACGGAGCTGATCCCAGCAGCGGGCATTGGCCACCGCAGTGCCTAGCATGTAGTCGGAATGGCCAATGATGTACTTGGTACCCGCCTGAATCGAAATATCGATATCGAACTCCAACGCCTTGAACAGCACACCCGCCGCCCAGGTATTGTCGATCATAATGACAATTTCCGGGTTTACGCTGCGGATAGCGCTGATGATTGCCGGGATGTCCTGCACTTCCATGGTGATGGAGCCGGGGGACTCAAGAAATACCACCTTGGTATTGCTTTGGATCAGATCGGCGATCCCGCTACCTATCAGCGGATCAAAATAGGAGGTGGCCACATTCATACGGCCCAGAATATGGGTGCAAAAGTCCTGTGTGGGTTCATAGGCCGAACCGGTCACCAGCACATGGTCGCCCGCGCTGACGAAAGACAGAATGGCATTCGATACGGCTGCAGCGCCGCAGGGGTACAACACACAGCCAGCTCCGCCTTCCAGCTCGGTCATGGCATCCTGCAACGCAAAATGGGTAAGTGTACCGCGCCGCCCGTAGAACAGCTCACCCTGTGCGCGTTTGGCGGTGGCGTGCTTTTTAGCCGCGACCGATTCAAACACCAGTGAGGACGCGCGTTGGGTCACTGGATTCACAGAACCTTGTGTATAGCGTTTGCTGCGCCCGGCTACGATCAGCGCGGTTTCAATATTTTTTGACGTCATGCTTGTTTCCCTTTGCCTTACTCCCCTGCGGATAGCCCCCACGTTAACATGCGGATTAATAGCCATCCAGACGTTTTAACCGCTATGAAGCGCGCTGTATGTACGGTTAGCATGTATCTGATGAGCTCATTGAGTAAATAGTAATGATAACCACTATCAATTGAAGATTGAAGTTTGCTATGATCGCACACTGAATTCTTCCGTGAATGTTGAGATTGGTGGAGGCACAGCGTGAAAACGGCTGTCAGAATGATGAATCAAGAAGCCCATGGCGCTGGCCGTGGGCAAGGGAACGTACTGTGGCACCAACTGATTGCTTCGCTGGTGCTGCTGGCTGGGGTGATTGGCAGCGTACAGGCCGCCCCTGCCAATGCATCAGCCGTCGCGACTGCAGTGACTCCGGCTCCGACGATCCAACCCCCGGCAACCCTCGCGATGGATCTTTCCGTGTGGGGGATGTATCAGCATGCGGACGTCGTGGTCAAAGCCGTGATGATCGGCCTGGTGCTCGCCTCCATTGTTACCTGGACAATCCTGTTTGCCAAAGGCGGCGAACTGATGCGCTCCAAACGTCGCCTGCGCCGTGAGCAACAAACGCTGGCCGAAGTCCGTTCTCTGGATGAGGCGGCTGACTTGGCGCAACATTTTTCTGCAGACAGCATCAGTGCGCAACTGCTGAATGATGCGCAGAACGAGCTGGATCTTTCGGCGGCTTCCAACGACAACAACGGTATTAAAGAACGTACTGGTTTTCGCCTTGAGCGCCGTGTTGCGGCTTATGGCCGTCAACTGGGGCGTGGCAATGGTTTCTTGGCAACCATCGGGGCGATTTCGCCCTTTGTTGGTCTGTTCGGCACCGTTTGGGGCATTATGAACAGTTTTATTGGTATCGCCCACTCGCAAACCACCAATCTGGCGGTGGTGGCACCGGGGATTGCGGAAGCGCTGCTGGCTACCGCCCTTGGCCTGGTGGCTGCGATTCCTGCGGTGGTGATTTACAATATTTTTGCCCGGGTGATCGGCAGCCATCGGGCCGAAGTGGGCGATATGGCGGCGCAGGTATTGTTACTGCTTGGGCGCGATCTGGATCTGGCGGCTACGCTTGCGGCTAAACGCTCGCAGCATCAACACCAACTGCGGGTGGGGTGATGCATGGCGATGCGCCTGAATGACGATCTGGACGACAGCGGCGAACTGCATGAAATCAACGTAACGCCGTTTATCGACGTCATGTTGGTGTTGTTGATTATCTTTATGGTGGCAGCGCCGCTGGCCACGGTGGATATCCGCGTCGATCTGCCCGCTTCTACCGCTACACCGCAACCGCGCCCGGAAAAACCGGTATTTCTGTCGGTGAAGGCCGATAAACAGCTGTATGTGGGCGATGAACCGGTGGTACCCGAGCAACTGACTGCGGTGCTGGATCAGCGTACGCAAGCAAATAAGGAAACCACCATCTTCTTCCAGGCGGATAAAAGTGTCGATTATGAAACACTGATGAGCGTGATGGATACGCTGCGTAAATCCGGCTACTTGAAAGTCGGGCTGGTGGGGATGGAAGGCGCGCGATAGCCACCGTTCCAGTCAGGTAACATCATAAATGTTACCTGACTTTTGCTTAACCTAGGTCTGTTAATACAACAAGCCCAACCCGAAGCTATCGTCGGTGATAACCGACAGAATGCCGCCGTTGGTGGTATAGCTGCCGCTGATGGCCCCTGTTGCCGTGATCACGCCCAATACCGGCTGGTTGTAGGTCAGTTCACCATAGCTGTTGGCCTGAAAAACCGTAGTGCCGCTTAATTCGGTATCAAACTGGCTGCCATCGCTGCTGCTGACACGATAGTTGCCATCCGCCGCACCGGTTGCCAGCGGCAAAGCGGAAGGCTGTTGCGCATAGAAAGCCATACCGTAGGTTGCCGCCGAACGGGTCAGCACCAAGGGAACCGGCTTGCCATTGACTACGCCGCTAATCAGCGAACCGCTCAGCGTGCCATTATTTTTATCGGGGCTACCGCCGACAAAATAGTCAAAGGCATTACGATCGTTGTTCCAGGCGATATAGCCTTTGCTACTGAGCGTACAGTTTGCATCGTAAGTGATAAAACCCTGCGTACCGGGGTCTTGGCAGGTTTGCCAGGTGGCGGCGGATGAACGCAGCCGCGCTGATCCGCTCAGCGCAGTGGCACTGTCGTTGCTGAGGCTGTGCTGAATACCGGTGACATTGTAAATATCCGCCACCGCCTTGTAATCGCTGCTGATATTCTGGAACGCGACCAGCGGCAGAAACTCTGCACCTGATACTTTGGCTATGCCCCCCGCCAGCACGCCGCCACCGGTAAAGGTAAACTGTGCGCCATTTTCGTCACTGCTGAAAGTACAGCCGTTATGTACTTGCAGAGTTCCGTTGCGTACCGTACCTGCCGGGCGCTGCAAACTGGCATCCACCGTGATGCTGTAGTTCATGGTGCTGGGATCAAACTGCACGGTCAGCTCTTCACCAAAAGTATCCCCGCCTTTATAGGTTGTGGTGGCGGCAGGCAGATGGGCACAGGCTTGTGGAATGGCGCTACCGCTGTCGGTGCAACTGTAGTTGATAGCGGCATCCAGGCTGCCCGCACCTTTAAATTTCGGCCAAGAGGGATATTGGCACAATGGTCTGGTGCGCCCATAGGTTTGCGCATTGGTATCCATCACCCAGCGATTGCCCGGTGCCACGCCGCGTTCGACCCAGTTTTCCAGCGCTGTTAATGAGTTCCAGGCGGGTAAAAAGCTGCCGGTGCCATGCCCCATACCGGGCACGGTATAAAAGCGCACTCCTTGGTTGACCGCGTCCTGCCCGACTTTATCCGTCATGGCCTGATACCAGGCAATGGTAGAGTTTGGGCTAATCACTTCGTCAGCCAGCCCGTGCAGCAGAATCAGACGATGGCCGTGGTCAAGAAACTCTGAGAGGTCGGGATTGGTGGCATCGGTGATCGCAGAAACCTGCTGCACCCGCTGCGTATAAACACCAGGATCAACCGGATTAAAGGTCAGAGCATCGAACGCGGGCTCGCGAGTGACAAAATATTTGACCCACTGATCGCCGGTCACATACATATTGGCATCCGCCTTGACGGCGGGATTGCCGGGAACCGGGCGCGTCCCCAGATTACGGGTGGTAAAGGGGCCTGCAACCAGCGCGCCTTCCAGCAGATTATATCCCCCTGCCACGCTCACGCCGTTAGCCAGCGGATAGTTCAGTTGTAAAGGCGATTCGATCACCTTGACGGTGGCAATCTGGGCATCGGAAAGACAGCTATCGCCGCTGTCGCTGCCGCCGGGGCAGCGCAGATTAGCCAGCACCTGCGTGCTCCCCGCGCGGCACCCTTCCACATTACTGATCACATTGTCTATCGCGCCGTCCAGCCGATCGCAGGCATCCATTGCCGCCTGCTGCACCAGCAGGGTTTTATTGATATTCAGCCAGCCTGCGCCGTTATTCTGATAAAGCGCGTGGCCCACCGCCACGTTCGACAGGCGCGTACCGGTGTAATTCAGGGCCGGTTCATTGGCAATCACGCCATCATAGTCAAGCGGCCAGCGCTGGATGTAGCCCAACGCATCGCGCCCGCCGGTCGAGGTGCCGAGAAAATAGCTGTATTGCGGCAGGTTGCCGTAACGCTGTTGGAGCAGCACTAATGCGACGTCATGGGTTTTTTTCAGCGTGTCGCCACCGTAATTGGCCAATGCCTCATCATCCATGGCAAAACTGCCATCGGTAATGCTGCCACTCTGGTGGCCGGAATCATCGCCCCAGGTGGCATATCCTTGCGCCAGCGGAGCGGGGTTATTCGGCAGCGCAAAACGTACCGTTTCCGTGCCATCGATCAGCCTGCCGTTAAAACCACCGCCGCCAAAGTGAATGGCTTTATTGTTCCATTGCGTGGGGAGGTTAACGGCAAAATTGATTTCAGGCGCGCTACTGCTGAAGGGGAGAATCTTGCCGCGTACCTGACAATATTCCCCCAAGGTATTACCGCTGGCGTCTGCGAGGATCAGTGTGGCGGTTACCACCTGCGCCCCTGCACTCGGCAAAGAGATGGCGGAGGCTGGTAGCGTGACGCCGTTGAGCCGCTCGCAAGCCTGTTGTGCGGTTAGCGCAGGGATCGCGGGTTCAACAGGGCTTTCTGGCGTCACCGGCTCGGGTGAAGGTGTAGGGGCTAGCGGATCCGTAGGCGTGGTCGGATCACCCGAATCGTTCGCCGCAGACGGCGTATCTTGTGTCGAGCTGGGGTTACAACCGGCCAGTAAGGTGCAGATAAGACCAGCGAGCAGTGGAGAGGTTATTTTTTTACGCCAAAGCGCAGGTGGGGTTCTCATAGGCTAAAAGTCCTTGGGCAGTCTTGAGCAATGTGGCGAAATTGAAACGTTATTTTAACATTTGAAACTCGCTAACGATTTGAACTCATCCACGAAATTAATGTATTCCCTGTGGAGTAAAGAGGCTCATAGAGGAAATGAGAATATTCTAAATTCGCCAATAATCGCTATAAATCAAAGCAAATACTCCCTGTTTGACGGCATCTGTCTTTAGTCTCAATACAGTTGATGTGCTAATGATAATTTGGCTGTGGATTCAGGGGCGAGACACGCCAATCTTTTTATACTTTCCCGTTGCCATCTTTTTGTCACACATCCTCTCTAGTTTGTATGTCTAGACATTTTTATATGTTGCCAACTACTACAAAAAATGACGTTTACCTGAAGCTTTAATAGGGAGGTTAGATGAAACGCAATATGCTCAGCCTGATGATGCTCAGCCTGGTTTTTGCTGCAACGGGCTGTAATGACAGCGATTCTGTTAGCAGTGCCAACAGCGGAACGCCTGCGCCTGTGCCAGCACCCACCAAGAACGTACTGTTCTTTTTGGGGGATGGTATGGGGATTGCCACCTTGACTGCAGCGCGTATTTACAGCGTTGGGGAAGAGGGCGAGTTAACGATTGATACCTTGCCGGAAACAGCATTTGTTCACACTTATTCGAATGATGCGCAGGTCACCGACAGCGCGCCTTCCATGTCGGCCTATATGACGGGGATTAAGACCAATAATGAAGTGATCTCGATGTCCCCCGATACCAAGGCCACCAATCCACAGGGCCAGCCTTATCAGGTCAACTTCGACAGCACCTGCCCGCCAGACAATGGCCATGCGGTTGAAACACTGCTGGAAAAAATGAAAGCGGCCAACTACGGCACCGGGATAGTGACCACCACGCGGATCACCCATGCCACACCAGCAGCCACCTACGCTCACATCTGCCATCGCGATGCGGAAAACACCATTGCTGCCGCGTTGGTGCCGGGTGGCCAAGGGTTCAACGCCAAACTGGGGGACGGTATCGACGTGATCCTCGGTGGTGGAACCAGTTACTTCACCCCTGCAACGGCGGGCGGGACCCGTGGCGATCAGCGCAACCTGATTGCTGAACTGCAGGCGGCGAATTATCACTACGCGGCAAACAAGCAGCAGTTCGAGCAACTGCCCATTGACGGCAGCAAATTGGCCGCCCTGTTCACCCCGAATCATATGTCCTATGACCTGGATCGCGATCCGGCACAGGAGCCCAGCCTGGCAGAAATGACCGAAAAAGCTATAGATGCACTGGCCGCTAAACAGAAAGGTTTCTTCCTGATGGTGGAAGGGGGCCGTATCGATCATGCCCTGCATGCCACCAACGCCCGCCGGGCATTGCAGGATACGGTCGCGTTTGATGATGCGATTAAAGTGGCATTGGAAAAGATGCAGCAGCTTGATCCCGGTTTGCAAAATACCCTGATTGTGGTGACGGCAGATCACGATCACACGCTACAAATGAACGGCTATGCACAACGTACCGGCAAAACACAAGAGGGCAACCCCGGCGTGCTGGGGGTAGTGAAAAACTACGTTAGCGGGGCCAATTCAACGGACGTGGACGGTAACCCTTATACCATCATTGGTTTCGGCAATGGCCCGGCTCATCAGGCCACTCGCGGGCCGATCGACGAGAATGCTCTGGAAAGTGCTGATTTCTTGCAAGAGTCGGTGATCCCGCTGAAAAGCGAAACTCACGGCGGTGGCGATGTTTTCCTGGCGGCGCAAGGGCTGGGGGCTGAGCAGTTCAGCGGAACGCTCAACAACGACCAGGTGTTGAACCTGATTAAACAAGCCATTGAGTTGCCGTGAGCGCCAACACGCTAAACCTAACTCCCTCTTTCCAGAATGAGTAATATCATGAAAACAAAACAATCTGTGGGCAAATTCAATAGCGTTACGCTGTTCCTGTTGGGCCTGTTATCGCTGACCAGTAGCCATGCCCAAGCGGCAAACGAAGCCAAGAATGTGATCTTTTTCCTGGGTGACGGCATGGGGCCGGTCACCGTGACGGCAGCCCGCATCTACAAAGGTGAAAAACAGCTGGCGGCGGAACCGGGTTCGCTGATCAGCAGTGAGCGCGCCGAACTGACCATGCAGTCGCTGCACCATGCGGCACGTATTAAAACTTTCTCCAATGATGCTCAGACCACCGACAGCGCACCATCGATGGCCGCTTACATGACCGGTGTGAAGGCGAATAATGAGGTGATCTCCATGTCCGCCGATACCCAGGCCTACACCGCGACCGGCGAGCAATATATCTCGGGTGAAGACAGCACTTGCCCGCCAGATAATGGCCAGCGTGCCAGAACCTTGCTGGAGCTTTCGAAAGCCGCAGGGCGTTCGGTCGGCGCGGTGTCTACCACCCGGGTTGGCCACGCTACGCCTGCGGCCACCTATGCCCATATCTGTAACCGTAATGGTTACAACACCATTGCGGAGCAATCAGTGCCGGGTAACCCTAACTACAACAGTGAGTTAGGTGATGGCGTCGATGTTTTGATGGGCGGCGGGCAACGCAATTACCTGCCGAAGTCAGTCAACCCCAGCAGCAAGCGCAGCGATAACCAGAACCTGGTGAGCGCGATGGAAAGTGCGGGCTACACCTACGTCGACAGCGGTGCGCAATTACGCAACTTGAATACCGGTTCGGTCAATAAACTGCTTGGCCTGTTCGCTCAAAGTGAAATGGCTTACGAACTGGATCGGGTGAATCAGAATCTGGATCAGCCGAGCCTGGCGGAGATGGCCGAGAAAGCGCTTGAAGTGCTCAGCCGTAACGACAAAGGGTTTTTCCTGATGGTGGAAGGGGGGCGTATCGACCATGCTCTGCACGGCAGCAATGCCAAACGTGCGCTGGAAGATACCTTGGCGATGGACGAAGCGATCAAAACCGCGCTGGCGTTTATGGAAGCCAAAGATCCGGGGCTGAAGAATACGCTGATTGTCGTCACTGCCGATCACGATCATTCCATCGCCTTCAACGGTTACGGCAAGATCGGTAACCCGATTCTGGGCAAGGTGTACGATTACCAGAACGGTGAGCTGGCTAAAGCTGCTGATGGCAAACCTTACACGACGCTGGTGTTTGGCAACGGTGGCCGCCCTAACGCCAGCGCCAGCAGCCAGATCAACGTGGAAGATGGCAAAGCGCCTTGGGTGGCCCCGGCACGTGGCGCGGAACGTGAAGATTTGACCGATGTCGATACCACGCAGGATAACTTCTTGCAGGAAGTGGGCATCAATCTGGGGGCTCCAGGGGCAGAAACCCATGCGGGTGGTGATGTGATGTTGTACGCAGGCGGTGCGGGCTCCCAGATCTTTAAAGGCACTATGGACAACACCAAAGTCTTCTTCAAGGTGAAAGAGGTAGCAGGTTTATGATCCAGTTGCAGAAAATAGTCAGCCTGGCGTTGCTGATGATGGCTGCTCTGCCTGTGCAGGCCCAGAGCGCGGCGCAGCCCACCGAGGCACCAGCGGTTAATCTGCGTTTGAACTATGAAAACCGCTCAATCGGGCATGATGGCATCACACGTGACAGCCGCTATACCGACTTGATGTATCGCCGCGCAGGCCTGGTGTGGATCGAGCGCGAACTGCCGGAAAGCGTGCGCGAAAGTGCAGCTCATGGACATGAAGATAACGCTTCTCCTCATGCGGGCCATGCACACAGCGAAGCACAGGGTGCGCCATTGCTGGTACGCCGCGATGCGGCAATCGGGAAGGTGAGCGTACAGGCGGTATTGCATAATCTGCATCGGGTGATTGACGTGGAATTGGCGCACTACGGCAACGTAGGGTACGGCGGTTCATGGGCTGCGGCCTATTGGCTGATCGAGCCAGCGGCCTTGAGCCGCATGGAAAAACAGGGCCCGGAGCAGCAGGGGATCCAGCACTATCTGCTGCAGAAAGGGGAGCGTACCGTCAAGGTGGCCTGGGACGTGGCTGGCCAGTACGCGCGCAGCATTGAGCAACGCGACAACCATGGGACATCTGTGCAACGCATGACGGCGACGCCGTTTGCCGAGCCGCAGAGTTTACCTTGGCAACAACTGGCGGATTATCAACGAGGTGATTACTCCGATCTGCTGGATTAGCCTCGACATCGTTTAACCAAGGTTCGATAATGAAGCGCCTCTTCGGAGGCGTTTTCATTATAAAAACACGGGGAAAAGGAGGCTACTTTGCAGGGAAAATGGATAAAAATGAAAAAGCTTGTGCAAGCGGTAACGGCAGCGGCTATTTATTGTGTCAGCCCGTTTGCGGTGGCCTCTTTTGATGATATGAGCTGCCGTTGGGACAGCGGCTGCGCACTAGGCGGTTCACCTTACCTGGACCCGGACAACGATACTCGTGCCAACCTGTTGATGTTGCTGGCGGAACAGCGCGGCTTCCCCATCGCATTACCTGCGTTACCGCAGGAAGTGAGCCGCAGTAGAAGCTACGCCTTTGGCGTTTTTAAAGGTTCGCAGCAGCCAGTTGCAGATGACCAGAGCGCGCAGACCCCGGCCTTGACGCCAAGCGAGATCGCACTCAATGCCATGGCTGCAAAAGTGGGCATTGCTCCCAGCGTACTCTCCGAGGTGAGTGTCGAAAATGAGGGCCGTTGGGTTTCCAACAATAAAGATTCATTGGGCCAATTTTTTAGCGCATTGCTGGCGGATCAACAATTGGATCAACCCGATCGCGACTTATTGGCGTTGCGGCGGGTTGCCATCTACCGTGGTGAACAGGATACCGATCGATTTTTGCCGCTGATGCAGCATTTTGTTGCCGGTTCCCACGCGGCTGCCTTTCGCGATTATCTCAGCAACGCAGAGCGGTTTTATCAGGGTAAATTCCCTGAGGCCGAAGCGGGTTTCTTGGATCTGAAAGAGTCCGATCAGCCGTGGGTTGCAGAAACGGCTACCTACATGCTGTTCCGTGTTGCCCTAAACCAGGCTACCGAACATGCGGTGGATGAGTATGGCATGTTCGAGATCGACAAGGTCAACAAACAGGCCGCTGAGTTGGCACTGCAACGGGCAGAAGGTTATCTGACCGCCCATCCTGGCGGTGCGTATGTGGATTCTGTGCGCGGTTTGTATCGCCGGGTGTATTGGTATCTGGCGGATTGGCAGAATCTGGCACAACTCTATGAAAGCCAGCTCGCGAGTGCGAAAAATATCGACTCGCTCAGTGCGTTGATTGATGAGAACGACCAGATCCTGTTAAGCCGTCTCATTCCCTACAAAAGTGCTGAACAGCCGTTTACCAGCGTGGCCGATACACCCTTGCAGACCTTTACTCAAACCATGAAATGGTTGAGGAAATATAGCATTGAGAATAAAGACTCGCCCAAAGTCACGGCGGAGGTCTTACAAAGCTATAAGCCGATGTTTGAAAAAGCCAATATGCTGCCGGTTTGGCAATATATGCATAATGCCTGGCTGTTCTATCAGCAAAAGGATTACCCGGCTGTATTGGCGACCATCAAACCTGCCGATCAATTAGCGGCTAATGATATTGTGGCGTTCAGCCAGCAGGTGATGTATGGCAACGCTCTGAGCATACTGAACAAATTGCCGGAAGCCGAAGCCCATTGGCGCCACTTGCTGACGTTAAAGCTCTCACCTTATCAGCAACAGTATTTACAGTTGATGCTGGCAACGAATTTAGTGCAGAACAACAACGCTGCAGCGATTTTTGCCCCAGAAAGTCCGATTAATAATCTGCGCTATCGCGCATTAGTGCTCAAGACCTTGGCAAACAAGGCATTGCTGCAGCAACAGGCCGCTTCAGCGCCAACGGATGAAGAGAAAACCATCGCCCTCCATACCTTGTTAATCCGCGATCTGATGGCGGGTGATTATCAGGGGTATCTGGAGGACAAATTGCTGAAAAAGCCTATCCGCTCCACCCTCGATCCCGAAGCATTTGGCGACGTCGATCTGGCGACGTTTGACTGGAACGGCAGCGATACTGAGCAAGGGTATTTTTGTGCTCCGTTAGAACAAACCGCAGCCGTGTTGGCGAAGAATAAAACCGATGCGCATGCTTTAAATTGCTTGGGCGAGTTTTTCCGTACCACCGCTCTGGCACAAATCAATACCGAACCGGAACTGGAAGGTAATGAAGCACTGGAGGTTCTGGCTAGGCTGGCCATGGCCCAACATAATGAGCAGGGGCGGTTAGCTTATTATCAATGGGTTATTGCCGACCCCAAAGCGGAACCGGAAGATAAAACCTATGCTCTTTACCGCGCGGTGATGTGCTTCTCTCCTTCTGGTTATAACGGCTGTGACAGACAAGAGATCCCGAAAGAGATGCGCCAGCGTTGGTTTAATCAGTTGAAAAAGAACTATAAAGGCAACCAATGGGAAAAACGGCTCAAATACTACTGGTGAGGCGTTTATGGTTGGCACTGTTGCTGATACCGGTACTTATCACCGCATCAGCAGCGGGTAAAACCGATGCAGGCTATGTGGATACGCGCGACTATCGCGCGTTCTGGCTGTGGTCTGGCGTGTGGTCACAACCGGTGCTGAAGCAGGCCGAGACCTTGTATCTGCACCAGGCCGAGGTGGTGAATAGTCGCCAAGGGGCGCGCTTTCTCAAGCTGGGATTGCCGCTGGGTAAACTGCAAGCTCCAGCCCTGTGGATTACCGTGCGCGTTGTCACGCTGGAGATCCCCGACGAGGTGTTGGCTGCGGTTTTACGTCTGCCTGCACGCTGGGCCGCTGCCGGTAACCCGGTGGTGGGGTTGCAGATTGATTTTGATGCGGCAACTTATCAACTCGACAAGTACGCGGAATTCCTCAACCGCGTGCGCAGCCAACTGCCCGCCGAGTATGCGTTGGGGGTGACCGGGTTGCTCGATTGGGCAAAAACCGGCAATGCCGGGCAACTGAATGCGTTACCGATCGACGAACTGGTGATCCAAACCTATCAGGGCAAGCAAACGGTCACGCAGTATGAGCAGTATCTGCCAGCCTTATTGAAGCTACGTTTGCCCTTCAAGATTGGGCTGGTGCAGCACGGAGTGTGGAATACCCAATGGCAGCAGCGGTTGGCGAAGTCGCCTTATTATCGGGGAGAGGTGGTTTTTCTGGTAAATAACGCTCGTTAATAAAAAAGCCCGTTTTCAACAAAACGGGCCAGGTGTTACCAAGTAAAGGCAATCGTTATCCGGTATGAACGCCAAACAGCTTCGGCAGGAACAGCGAGATCGCCGGAATGTAAGTCACCAGCATCAGTACGCTAAGCAGGGCGATGTAGAATGGGATCATGGCTTTCACCACCTGTTCTATCTTCTGCTTACTGACCGCACTGGCGACGAACAGCACTGAGCCCACTGGCGGCGTAATCAGGCCGATACCCAGGTTGACCAGCATGATCATCCCGAAGTGCACCGGATCGATACCCAGGTTGATCGCCACCGGCAGCAGTACCGGCGTCAGGATCAGGATCAGCGGCGCCATATCCATCAGGGTGCCGATCAGCAGCAACATAATGTTAATCCACATCAGGATCACATACTTGTTGTCGGAGATAGAGGTAAAGAACTCGGTGATCCGCGTCGGCAGTTGCATGTAAGTCATAATGGCCCCGAAGCTGGCGGCAAAGCCAATCAGGATCATCACGATAGTCACGGTTTTCACCGTGCGGAACATCAGCTTGGGCAGTTCAGACCATTTGTAGTCACGGTAAATAAACATGGTGACGAAGAATGACCACAGGCAGGCAATGGCCGCCGACTCGGTAGCGGTGAAGATGCCGGAAAGAATTCCGCCCATGATGATGACTACCGTCATTAATCCCCACAGGGTATCAACGAAGATCTTCAGCGCCTGGCGGAACGGCACGCGCTCACCCTTCGGGTAGCCACGCTTGTGGGCGAAGCAGACACACATCACCATCAGCGTCAGGCTCAGCAGCAGGCCCGGCAGGATCCCGGCGATAAACAGCGAAGCAATGGAGACGGTGCCGCCGGTTGCCAGCGAATAGATCACCGAGTTATGGCTTGGTGGTGTCAGAATCGCTTGCACCGAACCGCTGGCGGTGACTGCTGCGGCGAAATCGCGTGGGTAGCCCTTTTTATCCATTTCCGGGATCATCACTGAACCAATCGAGGCGGTATCCGCCACCGATGAACCGGAGATGGCACCAAAGAAGGTCGAAGCCACGATATTGACCAGTGACAGGCCACCGCGAATAAAACCGACGAAGATATAAGCGAAGTTAACCAAGCGGCGGGCAATGCCGCCTTCCGCCATAATGGCCCCCGCCAGAATAAAGAACGGAATGGCCAACAGCGAAAATTTGTTCACGCCGTTGGTGATCTGAATCATCACGGCTTCGAGCGGCAGATCAATCCAGAATGCCCCAGCGACGGCGCTGATGCCAACGGCATAGGCCACGGGGACACCAATGGCAAGCATCACGCCAAGGGTTAACAAGAGAATCAATGCGTCCATAATTTACAGGCTCCTGGTTGCCGCTTAGGAATTACCCAGCATGACCACCGGGCGGTGATTTTGCGGGCCAAAAAAGATGCGCTCAATAATGAACAGTAGAGTGATAAATGATCCGATTGGCAGCGGCAGGTAGGTTTCCCCTGCGGTTAACACCGGGAATTCAGCCACGGGTTGCTCCCACAGTTCCAGGCACAGGTTATAGCCGTAATAGAGAATAAACAGGGTGATTGCCAGCATCATCAGATCGGTAAGCACTGAGCAGACCTTTTTCATTGGTTCTGACAGGCGGTCAGTCATCATGCTGACTGCGATATGCGAGCAGGAACGGTAACTGACGGCGGCACCGATAAAGGTAAAGGTCACCATACAGATGATAGCCACCGGCTCCGGCCACGACAGACCGGCGTTCAATACATAGCGGGCAAAAATACCGACGGGGATCACGGCGGTCATAACAAGCAGAGCAAGGCCGGAAAGCCAGATAGACACACGGTAAAGGAAATCCATCACCGATATATAAGACTGAGACATGATAATCCCCTACATCCTGGTCAGGAAAAAGGGGGTGGATGTTGGCTGTTCCACCCCTAGGCCATTATTTGACGGCTTCGATACGTTGAATGAGGTCTTGGTAATCTTTACCGAACTGATCGCGTACCGATTGGGTGGCTTTGTAGAAATAATCACGATCGATGCTCTGAATATTCACGTTGCCCGCTTTCATCTTATCCAGAGATTCCTGATTATATTTGGCCCACAGTTCGCGCTGCTCGGTTTGGGCCTCTTTCGCCAGTTTGAGGATTAACTGCTGATCTTCTGCAGACAGCTTGTTCCATTTGGTTTTGGAGTAAAGGAACACTTCAGGGATGATCATGTGGCCGGTGAGGGTGTAGTTTTTCGCTACCGGCATGTAGTTGTGCGCAACATAGGTTGGTGGGTTGTTCTCAGCGCCGTCGATAACGCCGGTCTGCATACCGCTGAACACTTCACTGACGCCCATGCTGACCGCATTCGCCCCCATGGCTTTCAGCGTGGCAAGCGCTACCGGATTACCCTGAACGCGAATTTTCATGCCTTGCAGGTCTTCCGGCTTGTTGATTGGATTCTTGGTGATCATGTTGCGCGTGCCGCCGTCCATCCAACCGAGGAAGACCATTTTTGACTTGGCGTTATCGGTAATTTTCTGACCGATTTCCTGGCCGATTTGACCGTCGAGCACTTTGTGCATGTGGTCTTCATCACGGAAGATGTAGGGCAGGGTAAAGGCATCTACCTCTGGCAGAATGGCGGCCACTGGTGACATGGACACGCGGATGATATCAATCGCGCCAATCTGCGCCTGCTCAATTTCCTGTTTTTCATCACCTAACACACCCCCTGGGAAAGTTTTAACTTCCAAGCGGCCATCAGTGGCCTGTTTTAATTTCTCGCCCATATGCTCAACGGCGACGACGTTCGGGTAACCCGCTGGGTGAACGTCTGCGGCCTTGATCTGCTGTGCAGCAATGGCAGAGTGGCTCATGAGCAGCGTTGCTGAGGTGAGGCAAAGGCTGAGTAGCGTCTTGGACAATTTCATTGGGTAATCTCCAGAGGTGAACGAAGAAACCTGGGGGATTCAGTGAATCAAAAGCCTGATGAAAAGCGGCCCAGGTAGCATTTTTAATCTGATATTGAACCGGCATTATTTCGCCATCTTCAATAAGCCTGTTTTTAGGCGTGAGCTGACCGTCAGACCATCAATGTCTATACAAATCAGTAACTTTTTTAATGTGTTGCCAACGATGTCACAGGGTAATCAGATACCACACAAGGTAACTTATTATACAACTTTGTAAATTGCGTGATATCACAAAAGGGAAAAGTGTATTTTAACCGTCACTTAGTCAGCCAGCATAAAATAGAAACGCCGTTTTGTTTTGTAATCATTTGATATTAATTGATTATTTAAAAATAAGTGTGTTTTTATACCTCAAGTGTGGGCGAATAACTTGGTAAAAATGGTGTGATAACTTTGTGAGGCATCCGGTTTGTTGCAGTGAATGAGTGGTTCTGAACCTGACGTTGCCGCTCGGTAGAACGATGTGGAATGACCGCAACAGAGGGTACCTCATCATGCAACCATGATGGGCTCAACAAGGCGTATGTTGCTCATTGACGGGATAATCAAGGGCTTCAATAAGCATGAATGTATATAAGAAATATCTGCAACCACTATTATTGATTTTATCTTTATATAAAAATATCTCACGGGTTAATTGGGTTTAATACCCATAAAAAAACAAGAAACATCCCTGCTTAATAGTATAAATATTAACTCAATCCCTTGTTATTAATACGATAATTTTATTGATTAATTTTATTTGTCTCGTTACCCTAAGGCTAATCTGTATAGCGTTGGGTTATTATTTTGCGCTTTAATAAAGGCATAACTTTCTGTGCCTTTATAGTGAGCGTGAAACACCACAATATACAGTGGTGGGAATGCTTGTTTTTTTGTTTCAATTTTATATAAGGACAATGTTGTGAAAAAGATCAATTTCTCTGAGGCTAGCGTAATTGTTGGTGGTACTGATGCTCCTACTTGTACTGTGAGCTTTGAGAAGACCTCACCTACAGTTTGCATGGAAGTAAATACTTGTGTAGACAAAAATGGCAATGTTGTAAGCACCACCAGTGAATCAACTCTGTTGGCTAACTGCGCATAATGCTTTGGGTTAAAAAGCGATACTCCAAATAATTCAAGTTGTGTGTAGGCGGCAAGTCTGGGGCAAGTTGACCACAGATCTATTTGAAGGCTGCTTGCAGTCGCCCGTCAGGGTGAGAATTAGACCTGCCAATACCTATATGGCTTGAAATATGCTGAGTAGACACTTTTTTAGCATAGCTTCAGTGCTGATGTGGGCGTTATTTCCGCATCAGCCTGTTCGGGTATTTTACTTACTTTAAGCATAGTTGTAGTTAATATTATTATTAACTTGTTAAAATATAATATACCCAAGGGTATACCCGTCATACTTCAAGTTGCTAGGGTGTTGGCTGCCCTCGCTCACTGCGATAAGAGCTCACTCATCGGCCTTTTAGGGCGTAATCTGCTGCTCACAACAAACCTGTTCCTTATCACTCCCCTGTTTTTGTTATTGCAATATCCTCCCTGAGAACAGCCGTCATTTATACCAACCTTATTTCAAGTGACTGGGGAACGGGCTGGAATCGATCTTGAGTTAAAGAGTACGGATTTGTGAACCGAGTCACCTATCTCGGTAAGCGGGTTGAATAGTTTCTGCTGATTTTGGAGAGCAACGGAATGTAGTCTCGTAGATGGCTGGAAAACACTGTGCTAGGATGATTTGCCGCCACTTTGGGCACTGACTATAACTCTAAAAGGATGTCCTTATGCTTTTAAATAATCGAAAGATTTTCGCCACACTTGCAGCAACCTTATTCGCAGTAAGCAGCTATGCGGCTACGCCGAAATCGGTGGCTATTGTATCGATCGTTGACCATCCGGCGCTGGATGCTACGCGTGACGGGGTCATTGATGAATTAAAAGCCGCTGGCTATGACAAAGATAAGGTCAAGATTCAGTTCCAGAGTGCGCAGGGGAATATGGCGACTGCTGGGCAGATCGCGCGTAAATTTATTGGTGACAAGCCCGATGCCATCGTGGCGATCTCAACTCCGGCAGCTCAGTCGGTGATTGCGGCAACCAAAACTATCCCGGTCGTGTTTACTACGGTGACGGATCCGGTAGCCGCCAAGCTGGTCAAAAGCTGGGAACCGAGTGGCACTAACGTTACCGGCGTTTCTGACAGTGTCGCCATCGGCCCGCAGGTGGATCTGATCTTAAAGGTTAAGCCAGATGCCAAACGGGTTGGGATGGTGTTCAGTCCTGGTGAGGTCAACTCGACGGTGGTGGTTAAAGAGCTGAAAGATGAGTTAACCAAGCGTGGTATGACGCTGGTTGAGGCCCCGGCGGCGCGTACCGTTGACGTGAGCCCGGCGGCGAAAAGCCTGGTGGGTAAAGTTGACGTGATTTATACCAATACCGATAACAACGTGATCTCTACTTACGAGTCGCTGGTTGGCGTCGCCAATCAGGCTAAAATTCCGTTGATCGCTGGTGACAACAGCGTTGCCAAACGCGGTGCCGCGGCTGCGCTGGGGATGAGCTATTACGATCTTGGGCGGCAAACGGGCAAAGTCGTGGTGCGCCTGTTAGAAGGTGAAAAGCCCGGCACTATTGCACCCGAGGTGGGCAACAAGCTCAGCCTGAGTGTGAATCCCGCCGCTGCCGAGAAGCAAGGCGTGACACTGCCTGCCGATCTGGTGCAGTCAGCGCAGGAAGTGATCAAGTAATGTTCTGTATTGCATAGTTGTTTATACCCGAATTATGCAGGGTATATTCTAGGGAATGGCCCGCCAGTTCTGGTGGGCCAAGGTTTTTTATGAGGTTTGCATGTCGTTAATTTCCCTTATGGGGGCTTTGGAGATCGGTTTAATCTTTGCGCTGGTGGCGCTTGGGGTACTGATTTCCTTTCGTTTACTCAACTTTCCCGATCTGACGGCTGACGGCAGTTTCCCGTTAGGTGGTGCCGTTGCTGCGGTCATGATCGTCAGCGGTTATAACCCCTGGCTGGCGTGCGGGTTGGCGGCTATCGCCGGAGCAGGCGCGGGTTGCTTGACGGCTTGGCTGCACGTGCGGCTCGGTATCTTGCAACTGTTGGCCAGTATTCTGGTGATGATTGCGCTGTATTCCATCAATCTGCGCATTATGGGAGCACCTAATCTGGCTCTGATTGGGCTGCCCAGTGTGTTCACACCGTTCATCAGCCAGATTGAAGATAATTCCTGGCTGATCCAGCCTTTATTGCTGCTGGTGATCGTCGTGCTGGTTAAGCTGGCGCTGGATGCGTTCCTGACATCCGAAGTTGGTCTGGCGCTGCGTGCGACCGGGGCGAATCCTCGTATGGCCCGCGCCCAAGGTATTGCCACCAGTCGGCTGACGGTGATTGGTATGGCACTTTCCAATGCGTTGATTGCGCTGGCTGGTGCGTTGTACGTCCAAACCCAGGGTGGTGCCGATATTTCTATGGGGATCGGGACTATCGTCGTCGGGTTGGCGGCGGTGATCATCGGTGAAACGCTGTTACCTGCTCGCAGTCTTTACCTGATCACCTTGGCGACGTTATTGGGGGCATTGCTGTATCGCCTGATGATCGCGCTGGCCCTGAATGCCGACTTTATTGGCCTACAGGCGCAGGATCTGAATCTGATCACCGCCGTATTGGTTACGCTGGCCCTGATTCTGCCGAAATTGAAACAAAAACTGAAAAGTAAGCAAGGAAAGCAGCCATCATGATGCGTGCCGAGCAATTGTTTAAGACCTTTAATCCCGGCACTCCGCTGGAAAACCCAGTATTGCGTGGCCTGTCTCTGAGTATTGAAGCCGGTCAGTTTGTTACGGTGATCGGCAGCAATGGGGCTGGGAAGTCCACGCTGCTTAATGCGATCAGCGGTGATGTGACGCCCGATCGCGGCCAGCTGTTCATCGATGACCAGGACGTGACTGCCATGCCCGCCTGGCGTCGTGCGGGTATGGTTGCTCGAGTATTTCAGGATCCGCTGGCCGGGACCTGTGAAGGGCTGAGCATTGAAGAGAATCTGGCTTTGGCGCTACAGCGCGGTCAATCACGGGGATTTCAGCGCGCGGTTAAAAGCCAGCAGCGGGAGCTATTCCGCGACAAGCTGGCAACGCTGGAACTGGGGTTAGAGAACCGTTTAGGCGATCATATGGGGCTGCTCTCCGGTGGCCAACGTCAGGCTGTCAGTCTGTTGATGGCTTCTTTGCAGCCGTCTCGTTTACTCCTGCTGGATGAACATACGGCAGCGCTCGATCCTAAAACTGCCGCCTTTGTACTGGCATTAACCGATCGCATTGTTGCCGAGCAGAACCTGACGGTGCTGATGGTGACGCACTCAATGCGCCAGGCGTTGGATCACGGGCATCGGACGGTGATGCTGCACCAAGGGCGCGTGGTGCTGGATGTCAGCGGTAAGCAGCGTACCAACATGCAGGTGACTGACTTGCTGGAGATGTTTGAAAAAACACGCGGCGAAAAGCTGGATGATGATGCGCTGTTGCTGAGTTAAACCGGTCTGTATAGCCAAAATAATTTGAGTGGCTTGTAGGCGGCAAGCGCTGCTGGCCCCAGGAGCATAGTTAACTGTGTGACTGGGGCGCAGCTTGAGGTATGGCGGGGATAACCCTGCTTTTTTAGTGCACAACATGGAAAAAATGGAACCGTGATATATAGTTATAACGGTTACCAAGACGATCTAGTCTGTGCTATAGGGTTGATTTTTAATTAAATAAACGGGCTTAATATTTCAGTTTGATTATTTTGCAAACACATTCTAGATCAAAGATCTTTATTATGTTTTATTTGATTTTAAGGAATGCTAATGACCGCACATTTACTCACTCTTTGGGATATTTTAGCGACGACGTTCTCGCTATTCTTTTTTATCGCCTATCTGTTTATTTTATTCCAGGTTGTCTCCGATCTGTTTCGGGATCATGAGTTGAGTGGTTTTTATAAGGCTGTCTGGATCATCTTCCTGCTGTTTATCCCACTCTTAACGTCACTGATTTATCTGATTACGCGTGGTAAAGGTATGGCGGAGCGGCACCGTGCGCTGGTGCAGAAAAATGTCTCTGCGACCAATGAGTATATCCGCGAGGTAGCTGGGAAATCACCTGCTGAACAGATTTCAGATGCTAAAAAACTGTGGGACGAAGGAGTTATTACGGAAAGTGAATATTTGCAGCTTAAGGCTAAAGCATTAGCTTAACCTTATGGTTTTTTCAGCGGAGTACCGAGCAACTGAGTTTTGTTAAGGCTCCTGTCTGAAATTAAAAGAAATTTACTCTAGCAATAAGCAGTATGAACAGCCTCCATCACGAGGCTGTTCATTGAGTAGCTGTTATTCGCCATGCTGGCAAGCAGTGGCAGTGGCGAATTTAAAAATATCTTTTTGACCGTTAAGTCAGTAATGATACCAGGTTGTCCACCGCAGTTTCTGCCTGCTGAATTGAAGCTGCCAGACGATGATCCGCGAATTCATCGTATTCTATTGCTGCTTCATAAACATCGGTTATACCAATATAGGCAAATGCTGCACGGACCGAGGCCTCTACGTGATTACGCGTTGCAATACGGCCACCCGGTTGATAGCCGTAATCCCCGCGTGAAGAGAGAATGACCAGACGTTTGCCAGCATCTGCAAGCATGGGCCAATAAGGTTCCCCTGCTCGGCTGCGATCAAATCCAAAGGTACGCCCCACCCGGACAATGTTGTCGATGTATGCTTTGAACTGCGCGGGAGGCCCGAAGTTATACATAGGGACGCCAGCAACGATCAGATCGGCTTGAAGCAGGTCATCGACCAACGTATCACTCATTCGCAACTCGTCCTTCATCCAGGCCTCACGCCTGTTTACAGGCGTAAAAGCCGCATGTATCCATTGTGCAGTGACGGGAGCAGGGGGGTCTTGGCCGACGTCGCGATAGATTACTTTTGTCTCGGGGTGCTGTGCCATCCACTGCTGTACGAAACGTGCCGTTAAGCGACGAGTGTGCGAGCCGTGACTAATCTCGCCAGAGCGCCCGGAGCGGGCACTGGAATCAATATGTAATAATGTGGTCATACGAATCTGAATCCTTAAAGATGATATTAATTCAAGTGCGGACAGTTTCTACTTAATATTGGCGGTCAACAAACGATATAATTTCAGTCAATAGATGATATGAGGTCACTTATTTATGGCAATAAAACTCCCATCGTTGACTTCTCTCCGCGCTTTTGAGGCCGCAGCGCGTTTGGGCAGTTTCAAGAAGGCTGCTGAAGAATTAGCGGTTACGGCTACGGCGATCAGCCACCGTATCCGAGTCTTGGAGGAGTATCTCGAACACCCTCTGTTTCTGCGTAAAGTGCGGGCGGTTGAACTGACGGCAAATGGGGTGGCGTTGTTTACTGCCGTACACAGCAGCTTCGAAACGATCGGCCTCGCCATTGAACATATACGCAAGCCGCGCCGCTCATCGGTGACCTTATCCACTACGCCCGCATTCGCAACCAAATGGCTGGTTCCACGATTGGCGAGTTTTCAAGAAGCTTATCCCGATATTGACCTGCATATTCATGCCTCTAATACACCGGTTGATCTCAATGCGGGTACTGCAGATTTGGCGATCCGATACGGCCAGGGCCGGCCAGTATGGGGGAATGAACGTCACGCTACTTTTGGATGATCATTTCGCACCTGTTGCCAATAAGATGCTGTTGACAACGATGGGCCAGGACGCATTGCAATGGCCGTTAATCCATTTTGATTGGCACCGGCCCCTGCCTGTCGAACTGACATGGGGTGTTTGGGCGCTGGCAACAGGGCGCAAGCCAGCTGATATGTCTACAGGTATACGATATTCCGAGGAAAGCCACGCGATTCAGGCGGTTATCGCAGGGCAGGGAGTGGCACTTTTGAGTCTGTTATTGATAGAAGAAGAACTGCGTCTGGGGGTACTGCAGATTGTCAGCAAACCGGTACTGAAAGGGATGTCTTACTATCTTGTTAAAAGTCAAAAGTATGCGTCGCCTGAGGCTGTCACGATCGTTGAGGAATGGCTTCTGCGAGTCGCTCATCAATCGGGGTAAATCGCAACAGCTTGAGGCTTCTGCCATTGATACCGTCACTCTCTACAATTGCGCACTCACTACTTTACATTGATGACGAATTTCATCTGCCAACAGTTTAGCAACCGGTGTCATCGCCGTTTTTTTGCTATATATCAGGCTAAAAGTCCCATCGGGAAGTTTTTCTTTTACTGGCACTTTGCAGAAAGCTTTCTCGTTGCGGGGTTGAATCAACATCATCTCTGGCCCGATAAAAAGGTAGTCTGAGTCTATAATAAGATATTCACCTATCGTTATTGAATCACTGAATAAAATAGATATACCGCTATTCCTTCCTTTAGGGAAGAGTTGTGTTTCAAGGTCGGTATAATACCCAGCCTCAGACATGGGGAGATACCATTTTGCATCACGCAGAGCAGATAATGAGGAACAGTTTGCCAGGGGATGCCCTTTGCGAGCGATGACGCAGAATTCTGTTGTTAACAGCGGTTCTACAATAAACTCATTCAGATAAAGCTCTGGGGTTAGCACACCGATGAAAAAATCAAGTCGTCCTAGACGTAATGAGGGCAGCAAATCAGAAAGTTGCCCTTCGGTCATAATAATTTTGGCATTTCTATTCAGTACTTCGTGGAACCTTTCTATTACCGTTGGCAGGATGCTGCAACTTGGCAACAGTGAGCAACCAAAAGAGACTGTGCCATCTGTGGCTTGAGTCACCTGACCAATTTCATCAACTGCACGCCTCAACTCACTTAAAGCCAACCTCATGCGAGGTTCGAAAAGTTTGCCCATTTCCGTCAGGACAATGCCGTTCACGCCGCGCACAATTAGCGGCGTGCCGAGTCTTTGTTCCAGTTCTTTCAAACTGCGTGTTACGGCTGGCTGTGTTTGATTCAACATCCTGGCCGCTGCGTGCATGCTACCGCATGTTATAATTGCGTCAAAAACTTCCAGTTGATTTAATTTTGGCATGTATGGCATAGGTTCACCCTTGGTGTTATGAGCTGCTATCGTCGGAGAGGCACAAACCATGGTTATCTTAGTGCTTTCCAATGGCAATTTCGGGTTCTACTCAAAGCTGCTGCTATTATTATAGTTGTTTTTTTGCCAAAACCATGGCAGAGAAATAAAAAATATGAAGTTAAAATTTCTTTACATACTCTAGATGAGAAAACAATTCCGATGAGTTATATCTAACGTAAATTCATTTAAAACAAATGGTTATGGTTTTTTTAATAATTAATTTTTTGTTAAAATTGTATATTACCTTTCTACCATGAAAATTTTTTTATCATTGATAAAAAAATAGAGTCTTCACAAAATTCTGGAAGAATCTTATAGTACACACACTAACAGCGAGGCATTAAAGTGCATATTTATTTGCTCACCCCGTACCAGGCTGAAATAGAGTGTTAATCTTCTTTATACTTCAAGTTGCTTGGGCGTTGGTTATATTAATTTTGCCATGTATCGAATTAAAGGGAAATCTTTCTGTATTTTAGGGGGAATGGTCGTTTGTATTCGGCTCACTATTAAGACGTTATCTGAAGGGGGCCCAACAAAGCTCAGGAATGCAAAACTACGGTGGGGATTTTTACCCTGGTGGAAGTTAATTCAGCGTAGACGTTTGACCAATAGAGAGGAGTGTCAAGTATCTACGAGAAGGGGGCTTTATTGGTTATAACATTAACCGAGGTGACTCATTGGGATGTGCGCAAACGATTACGTTGGTCTTAAAGCGGTATTTAAGTTCAATGAGGCGCATACCAGAGGGCGCTAACGGGGGGGATTGTTGGGCAAGGCACGACACTAAGATAGTCATAATAACAACCAATTAGAGTTACGTGATGTGTGGTGTTATCTGCCATAGGACAGGATGCTATCTCATGCCAGCTAAGGGTGACAGATATATCTTAATCGGTTTTTTTGTTGTATCTTATTGATATTAATAAGTAAAAATTTTTTAATGGATTTAAAATCCAAAAATACCAAAAATTAAGGTTTTTTGACTGATGGACTATTTCTAGTAACAGTATCATTAATCAATGTCAGAAATTAAATTTTTAATTAAAAACATGGCATACAATAATTTTGGTAGCATTTAATTCTGGCAAGGCTTTCTTTATATGAGATAACCTTATTGTTTTAGATAAGTTGCCATAAATAGAAGGGATTATATAATGGTTCACATTCTAAAAGTGGGTTGTTATTTTTTTATCTAAAGTGAAATAATAAACCGAGATTTATGTACAAATGGACAATAGACTTTATGGATTTTTGCTTGATGACGTTATTTTATTTAGCATTTCTAACAGAAAGTTGTTCTATTACATTGATGAGCCGTCTGAACACTCCATGTTTTTCAAGGCTGTCTCTTTAAATGAAACCCAATCTCGGCTGTTGATCTTTTTGCTGATAAATAGTCAGAATGTTGTCATTGATAAAAATGACATTATGAAGAATGTATGGGATGAATTTAGTTTGTCGTCATCCAATCAAAGGCTTTGGCAAACAATAAATGAATTAAGGAAAAAACTTTCTTCTATTGGACTTCCCGATGATTTTATTGGGAATGTTCATGGCGTTGGTTATTCTATTGGTAGTTCTAAAGTCAATTTTTTACATATTATTTAAATCTCGCTCTATTAATACCAGGGCAAACTCAACATACCTATATATATAGGTATAAAACATGCCATTTTAATGGATATTAAAGTGGTTTAATAAGATAGATAAGGTAAGTAGGAATATATATGAAAAAGTTAGCAATCGTTGCATCACTGGCTGCGGTATTCGGTTCTGTAAGCCTGGCTCAGGCAGCTTCTACCGGCACCATCACCTTTAACGGCAAATTGACGGCAAACACCTGTGACGTGGTGGTTGATGGTCAAGCTGCCGATGCTACGGTTACCCTGCCAACGGTGAGTATTAACCAACTGAATGCGGCAACTAAAACGGCGGGCCAGACTGGTTTTGTTATGGCACTGAAAAACTGTGCGGGTACCCTGAAAACTGCTTCAGCTTTCTTCGAAGCAGGTACTTCAGTGGATAGCGTAACGGGTCGTCTGAAAAACCTGACTGGTGACGCTACTGGTGTCAGCCTGCAACTGTTAGACGCATCGAGCCCGACTCAGGCAGTCATCCAGGCCGGTAACCAGAATCAAGTCACTAGCACCACCTATAAAGATGTTTCTGCTGGCAGCGCTACTCTGCCATACGCCGTACGTTACTACGCTGAAGCAGCAACCGAAGCAGGTACCGTGGTCAGCAACGTTGTTTATTCTATTCAGTACCAGTAATGGGCTGTGGGAGGGGGGTTCCCCTCCCAATCTGGCGGTTCATCAGGAGTTTATTATGCAGTCTCTTTCTCTCAATATACGTCGGGTGTGTGCATTTGCTACTGCCGCACTGTTCAGCGCACACAGCCTGGCCAGCGTGGTGATTAGCGGTACGCGAGTGATTTACCCTTCAGACGCCCAAGAGGTCAGTGTCAAAGTCAGCAACGTTGGCCCCTCCCCCGTGCTGTTACAAAGCTGGATTGACAACGGTGATCCCAATGCCAAACCGACAGCCATAAAAGTGCCTTTTGTACTGACCCCACCGATGAACCGTGTTGAGGCCAGCAAGGGCCAGACGCTGCGTATCAGCTACACGGGGGGGACGCTGCCGATGGATAAAGAATCGGTGTTCTGGCTGAATGTGCTGGAAGTTCCCGCCAAAAGCCAGGCGCAAAGCAGCGAAAACCGTCTGCAGATGGCGTTCCGTACTCGGATCAAGCTGTTCTATCGCCCAGTGGGTTTGGAAGGTAATGCCAACGATGCAGCCAAAGCGGTAACCTGGAATAGCAAGGGTCACGCCGTGCAGGCCACTAATCCGACTCCGTATTATGTTTCTCTGGTGGATCTGTCGCTCAACGGTAAAAAGCTTGATAACGCCATGATTACACCGCGCTCTACCGTGGTACTGAATTTGCCAGGCCAACCAGGAAGTAAAGTAACCGGTAGTTTTGTTAACGATTATGGTGCAGTGAATGCCTTCGATGCTGTCGTGAAATAAATTATTAGACAAGCGTAAATATATTTAATTTCGATGCCCATCATTATTCAGGAAATAAACCCTTAAAGGGATTCTTTATGTTAAAACCTTTGCAATATTCCCTCCGTGGTCGAGTGTCCCCTTTGACTGTGGCCATTTTATCTACTTTGTTTATGGGAAATGTTAACGCTGAAACGGCTGTTTCTGCTCCGCAGGAAGGGAGCGCAAAGAATCTGGAGTTCGATGCTTCTTTCCTGAATATTGATGATCAAAAATCGGTTGATCTCAGCCGTTTTGCCAATGGTTCTTCCGGGCTGCCTGGCGTGTATAAAACTGCTTTATATATTAATGATCAACTTGTCAGTAATACCGATGTTGAGTTTAAAACCCGAGCAGATAAATCAGTTTATCCTTGCTTGAATAGTGACCTTGTTAAAAATATTGCTTTTAATTACGATAAACTGCCTAGCGATTTTTTAAGCCAACAGAATAGCGGTGAATTATGTATTGATTTACAACACAAGTTACCTGAAGCACGGGTTAATTACGACAGTAATGAACAACGTCTGGATATCGTTATTCCTCAGATCTATATGTTGAATACCGCCAGGGGCAGCGTGAGCCCAGAATTATGGGATCGTGGGGTACCAGCGATTTTGTTCGGTTATAACGTCAATGGTTACACCAGCGAGTCGAACGGCAATACTTTCAACTCGGTGTTTGCCGGGGTGAATGCCGGGCTGAATGTGGGTGCCTGGTATCTGCGGCACAACGGTTCTTATACCCGTATGGACAATGGGCCGAACCAGTACAGCAACATCAATACCTACCTGCAGCGAGATATTCTGGCACTCAAGGCTCGAGTGTTGATGGGGCAGTCAAATACTACCGGGCAGCTTTTTGATACCTTGCCGTTTTTTGGTATTCAGCTAGCCACCGACGAACGGATGCTGCCGGAATCCCTGCGTGGCTACGCGCCGGAAATCCGTGGTATTGCCCGGACCAACGCCCGCGTTACCGTGCGCCAGAGTGGCCAGGTGTTGTATGAAACCACGGTCACGCCGGGGGAGTTCCTGATCAACGATCTGTATCCGACTGGCTACGGTGGCGATCTGGATGTCAGCGTGCGTGAGTCAGACGGCACCGAACAGACTTTCAGCGTGCCTTATGCTTCGGTGGCCCAGTTGTTGCGGCCAGGAGCGTCGCGCTATGCCGTTACGGCAGGTGAAGTACGCAGCGAGAATCTGCGTGGTAAACCGGCGCTGTATCAGGCTACTTATCAGTATGGGCTGACTAACCGCATCACCGGTTATGGCGGCTTACAGGTGAGCCAGGATTACTATGCGTTGCAACTGGGTACCGCGATCGGTGTGCCGATCGGGGCACTGGCTTTTGATGTGACTCAAGCCCGCACGCATCTGGGGAAAGGCCCAGTGTCGGACGATAGCCAATATCAAGCGGATAACAGCCTCAGCGGCCAGAGTTATCAGGTGAGTTACAGCAAACTCATCAGCGAAACCAACAGCAACCTGTCACTGGCAGCCTATCGTTTCTCAACCAATGGCTACATGGACTTTATGACCGCGATGCTGACCCGTGATACGGTAGCTAAAGGGTATTCACCGGATGCGATTTCTCGCGCTAAAAACCGCATGACGCTGACGGCCGGGCAGGGCTTACCGGATGGCTGGGGGCAGTTGTATGTCAGTGGTTCACTGCAGAACTATTGGAACAAAGACGGCAGCGAGAAGCAGTACCAGATGGGGTATAACAACCGTTATCAGCGCCTTTCTTACGGCCTTAGTATTAACCGCAGTTTTTCCAGTTTGGGTACGGCACAAACCAGCTATCTGCTGAGCTTCAGTCTGCCGCTGGGCCGGAACGATCAGACGCATACTCCTCAGTTGCGTATGGACTTATCGCATGACAGCAGTGGCCGCTATGGCCAGCAAGCTAGCGTGTCTGGCATTGCCGGGGTGGAAAATCAGTTCAGCTATGGTGTTACGGCCATGAATGCCAATCAGGGGGGCGGCTCCAGTGGATCGCTAAGCGGCAACTACCGCAGCCCGGTAGCCGCACTCAGTGGCACTTACAGCACCGGCAAAAGTTACCAGAGCGCCTCTGCCGGGATAAACGGCACAATGATTGGGCATGCTGGCGGCGTAAGTTTTACACCTTATACCTCAGACACTTTCGCCTTGGTGGAAGCCAAAGGTGCGGAAGGTGCCAGCGTATCTTCGTATCCAGGTGTGCGTATTGATCCGTGGGGATATGCAGTTGTGCCTTATCTGAGCCCCTATCAGATGAATGAAGTCAGCATCGATCCGAAGGGGACGGCAAGCAGCGTGGAACTGGACAATACCAGCCAGAAAGTGGCGCCTTATTCTGGCGCGGTGGTGAAGGTGAAATACAATACCAAGCAGGGCACACCTATTCTGGTGAATGCGACTTATCAGGGTGAACCCGTGCCGTTTGGTGCCGATATCTTTGACAGTAAAGGCAACAGCGTGGGCTCGGTGGGCCAAGGTGGGCAACTGTATGCTCGAGTGACCGAAAATAAAGGCCAGCTACGCGTTAAATGGGGTGAAGATAGCCAGATGCAGTGCATGGTGGGATATGTGCTGATGCCACAGGCAAAAAACCACAGCAACTCGGTAATACAAAGCTTCAACGGCCGGTGTGAGACTAAAGGATAAACCCACAACCACCACTTTACGCTGTGTAGATGGCATCAAGAATAGCGAATATGGTATGTCATTGTACCAGAGATGAGAGAATGAAAAAAATAATACAGGGAACTACGGGGCTCATTTTGCTTATCACTTCGAGCAATGCTTGGGCTGCGGTGGTTTGTTCACCAATGAATGGCTTCCCCCTTACTGATCCTGTACAACTGACACCAGCCAATATTTCAGCTGGTGTCGACATCCCCGTAGGAACGGTAATTTATCAAGGCCGTTGGGTGAGTGGTACAACCGACCTCAGTGTCATGTCATGCGACTCAAGTGTGGATACGTCAATGTGGCTTAACGTTGCCTGGGGTATTGCTCAGGCACCTCCGCCTCTTGCCGACTGGACAGGTGGCCCGTTTGGCGGTGCAGTTTATCAGACCTCGATTCCAGATGTAGGCATTGCTATCTCTCGTAGCAACAATGCCAATACGACCATACTGGGTAAACCTAGCTATCAGTTTCCTGGCGACGTGAACAGCTTGGTAACAGGGGGGGCCTATCAGCCTTTTCCACTGTCTGCCCGTTATATTCAAACGGCTACCAAAAGCAGTGACGTCTTGCCAGGTCAGGCGAGTGGCAAAGTGGTATTTACAATCAATTATTATTGATAGATTAATGACGATGCCTGCAATATAACTGCCATACTTCAAATTGCTTGTAAGGGGTAATTTGAATTGTTGGATGAGGGGCGTCATTATCTATGCACTAAATACTTAGAGATTCAGGTTCAATTAATAATTTAATTGAGCTAATTAAACGGATTTTTATTTTATCATTAAGATGGATAATGATTATGTTTTTGAATGTAAACATAGTGACTGAAAATAATTATTTTTTTATTGGTGCACAAGAGCACTTACGCAGTGAAAGGGTAAGCACTAGAAAAATAAACCCTTCTGAGTTAAAGAATATCCCCGCAAGTTATTTTAAAAAGAATGATGTGGTAATATTCCATGCATCTCATTATATCGATGAGTTTTTATTTTTGATTTCCCTTCCTTTGTTTTTAGGTAAGGTGATATTTATTCCTCTGAACAACAGGGTGAAGTTTGACTTGGGTTTTAAGCAGTATGTTTTTTTAGATGCCCGAGTGGATATTAATATTATTTTTAATGAAATAACTAAAGTTACGACGAATGAGACTTCTAAAAAAACCTCAACCAGAAAAAGTTTAACCAAAAGAGAAGAGGCAGTAATTTTTCATACCATTAGCGGCATGGATGTACAATCTATCAGCCGTTCGTTGAGCATTTCCAGGAAAACCGTTTATGCACACAGACGGAACGCACTGCATAAATTGGGGGGACGGAATTTTTTTGAGATCTGGCCGATGAAAGAAAAAATTCTCAGATCAGAATTTTTTGATCATAACGATAACATCGGTTCATTGAGCTGTAATGTGACGCCCTAAGTAACTCGAGTTGCAGGTAGGTGGTCAGTTTGCGTAGCCCCAAGATCGTCGAACACGCCGAGGTGAGTGCAGCCAATATACCTGCAACTTTTTCTCATGCTCGATTGAGTTGTAAGAAAAAATTATTAATTTTTTATGTGGAGTATATTCTTTAACTAATTTGAGTTACTGGTAAGGTGTAATAAAGATACTCAACGATTTAATGTCGTGGGAAAAATCCCAGAGACGATTAATAGAGTTTTTTGTGAAGTTTTTTTGAATATTTCTACTGGTAATGCGATTAACCCATTCATTTATTGTGTCTTTATTTTTTTAAAAATATACATAAAAAACAATGTGTTAAATTACTATTTTAATTTTTTTAAAATTGCCCAGCAATGCTCGATCTCCCCAAAAAAGACATTTTATTTATCATCGATAAAAAAATAGAGTCTTCACAGACTAAATGAAAACTCTTATAGTGTCTGCATTGGTAATGAAGCTGTTGAGAAGATAGTTCCACTTCACTATTCTACGCCAACTCATTAAATATTTAATTTCTTCTTATTGAGTTAATGTGAAATAATCCTATTTTTATTGGCTATTTTTCATTCTATTCAATATTGAGGATTAAACCCCAGGAACGTTTCTTAATGATTAAGAGCGTTGTATTAATCGAAAGGAAAGTAATAATGAAAAAGATTCTTCTGTCTGTTGTCGCTGCCGCTGTTTTGTCTACTGGTATGGCTCATGCTGCTCAAGGCGTGAAAAAAGAGATCACCATCGTAGCCAACATTAACGATGCTATCTTTGTCTCCAAGCCAGACGGCAGCACCTGGTATGATAAAGAAGAATTGTTCGCCAAGGACTACACCCAGACTGAGTTTGCTTCTAACGACCTGCCAGTACGTGTTTACACCACTGACAACGAAGTCAACGTGTCTCTGGTTCAACCGCTGACCGTTAGCCGTGCTGATGGTGCTGAACTCTCTAACGTCGCTATCAATTTCGCGGGCAAGCCAGTCGTTCAAGGTACAGCGCTGAATGTGAAGCAGACTACGCCAATGAATGGCGGGTATGATAATACTTATACTTTGAAAATCAGCGCCAAAGCACCAACCAATGCAACCGGTTCCACCAATGGTGCATACCAGGGTGATCTGGTGATGTTATTTGAGCCAAAACTCTAATACCTGTCTTGAAATACGTTAACTAACGACTTTCATGTGGTAAAGAATAGGGCTATTTAAAATAGCCCTATTCTTGGTTTTATTTTTCCTGAGTGAAGGTAACTCTATTTTTTATTGTGGCAGGCCATCTTTTTAAAAGTAACTGATTAATTATTAAATGCGTTAAAAAAATTAATAATTAATCAGTTCTCTATTTTCTTAACATGCGGAACAAGTTTGAGATGGGCAGAATTATCTATGGATGGACAACAGGTTTGTTATTACTGACACCCTCGGCAGTTGTCTATGCTGAGGGGACTCAGATTGAATATCAGGTACCCGCCGGGTTTTCCGAGATAGAGCAGGATACGTCCATGCAATTTCTGGCGACTCTGGACAATAAACCATTACCAGGGCCCATCAGTTGGTCTGCGCAGAAAAACCGTCTGGCTTTTGATGAGGCGTTGTATCGCCAGAACGGTATTTCAGCTGAACAGGTCACACTACTGAATAAAATATTGTCGCAAATTCCTTATGCGGTCTGTCCGAACGGTTGCGACTACACCATCAATGGTCAGACGGTCTCACTGGACAAGGTGAAGCAATCGCTGACCATCACCGATGGCAACCAGCGTTATGTGCAACCCCAGACCATGATGGGTTTTGTTCACAACCAGGCATTGGATGTGCGAACCGCCTCCAATGAATACCGGGCCGTGTCGGCCTTCGGTCAGGGGTATCTTGGCCTGCCTGCGCAGAGCTACGGCTACCTGAACTGGTATTACAACGACAGCCAGAACTTTGATACCCATACGACTGACCAAGGGGTCAGTACCTGGTATCTGCAGAAGAACTTTGCCACCACGTATTTGCGCAGCGGAAGGCAGGACAGCCGCGACTTTGCCGCAGGCAGTGTCAGCACCTCGCTCAGTCCAAGCTTTGATCAGTTTGTCACTCTGGGCAGCCAGGACAACCTGAAGCGAGATAACCAGTCTGCCGGCAAAATGGTGTTGTTTGCCACCGCCGACGGTGATTACGAGTTCTATCGCGATGGGCGGCTGATCCGCCGCGTGCCTGCGGTGATTGGCCGTAACGAGATTGACTACAATCAGTTGCCTGGCGGTTTCTACAGCGTGGAAGTTCGTCTGGTCAACCGCAGTGGGCAGACCGTGAGTACCGAGAGCCAGCAGATTGCCAATATTAACTACGGTGAGGGTACCGGTTGGTACCTGACGCTGGGTAAAGCGCAAGACAGCTTGCAGAACCTCCTCAGTGCGGGAGCCAGTTTCCAGACCAACTGGTTTGCCGTCAGCAGTGCATTGCTCAAAGGTAGCGGTAATACCTGGGCGATGGAGCATAACCTCACCCGGCCCATGCAGGTTGCCGAGGTGGATGTGACGCCGACCGTGGGAGTCATGGCGGGGGAGAAGCGCGTCGGGGGATATGCCAGCCTGAGCGCGAGTCACCAGCAACTGGGTAGCCTGACGGTTTCGCAGTACCAGAATACCTCGGTGTCTGAATTTAACCAGGCCGCTAATAGCACCTCGCTGGGTTACAGCCGCCAGTTTGGTCCCACCCGCTTGGGTTACAACTACAGCAACTACGGCAACAGCGAGCGTCACCAGTTACAAAGCAACTGGAACTGGCGTGGGAACGGCGTCTGGGCGGTGATCTCTACCGGGGTACAAAAAGGCGGGTATAACAACAGCAGCAATAACTACGGGCTGTATCTGAATACCACCATCATGCTGGATCGCAACACTGGCACACTGAACGCCGCCTATAACAACGGCAAACTGCACACCGGCGGCAGCTATACCCGCGAGTTTGAAGACAGCACCGGTACTAGCTATGCGGGCGTGGACTTCAGTGAAATTGGCCGCAGCAATGCGGTGGGGCTGAATGCCCGCCGCAGCGGCACCCGTGGGGATGCTTCTGTACGCGTCGGGATCGACAACCATATCACCAGCGGCAGCTTCAACTACAACGGCATGCTGGCGGCGAGTAAAGACGGGATTGCGTTGGGGCGCACCAGCCCGAGCGGTGCCGCGATGCTGGTTACTACACCAAAACTGGGCGAGGCCAAATACGGTTTCAAGGTGGAAGGCAACCCGGTGGGCAGCGGTAGCACCTATGCCGTACCGTTGGCCAGCTATCAGGACCTGACCTTTGCTCGTGCCCAGACGGTAGACGCTAGCATGGACATGAATATCCGCCTGCCGGCCAACGTGGTGCGCGCCCATCCGGGACAGGTGTACCCGGTGAAAGCCGAGGTGGCCATGAACCTGTTGTACAACGGCTTTATGGTGGATCGCCAGGGTAATCCGGTCAGCGGAACGCTGAAAGACACGGGTGATATTGTCTACCCGAACGGTCTGTTCTCAGTGGCATCCTCCACTATCTTGAAAGAGGTGATGCTCGAAAGCAAACAGGGGCGCTATCGCTGTGACCTGAGTCAGCCAAACGGCAATTACTACACATGCGTGGCAGGTTGAGAACAGCGTCACGTTATTCCCCACTTATTGAATATGGGCAAAATGATGAAAAAAATGAGCACAATCACTCAATTCATCCTGACGGCAGGCCTGATGGCGTTGAGCCAGTTGGCACAGGCCGATGGTCAACTGATGGTGATGCCAGCACGCAGCACCGTCGAAGGTCAGCAACCGCGTACCGTGCAGGTGAGCAACCTGGGCGATAAACCGCTGTATCTGAAAGTAGATCTGGTGCGTATTGAAAACCCGGGTGAAACCCCGGAGCGCAAAACTGCGATTGGCGATATTGCCCAACCGGAGATGATGGCCAACCCGGCCAAACTGACACTGGGGCCAGGGCAGAAGCGGGATATCAATCTGGTGGCGTTGAAAGCCCCGGTCAAAGAGACAATCTATCGGCTGTATATTGTCCCGGTGTCCAGTATCAAGGTGGTGGGGGAGGACAGCAAAGATAAAATCAATGCGCCGATCACCTTTGGTGTGGCCTATGGTGTGGTGGTTCATCATCTGCCCCCGAGTGGTGCGCAAACCCACGGTTGGACTCACCAGTGCACCCCTGGCGGGTTGCAACTGACCGCGACGGGCAACGTGAGCAGCCTGTTCCGCGATTTGCAGGTTACCCCGGCGGGCAGCATGCCTGCCGAGCAAAAAGTGTTTCCGGGGACTGCGCGCGTGTTCCCGGTGAAAGCCCTGAAAGGAAACGCCGATGGCCAGCCGTTTGATGTGCGTTGCGAATAAAGTCCGCCTTGGGGGGGTGCTGTGTGCCCTGCCTTGGGGAGCCACCCAGGCGCTGATTGACATCAGCCCGAAAGTGATGGTGATGCAGGATGAACAGGCGGTGGTTCGGGTTAGCAATACCGGTGATACCCCGCAGTTTGTCAACATTCAGTTATCGCAGATAACCAACCCAGGTGTAGCACCGGAGGATGAGCAAACGATTCCGTCAGGCCTGATTAAAGACCCTTATCTGTATGCCACACCATTTAAGTTGTCACTGGGACCACGTCAGGAAAAGCCAGTGCAGTTGAAAGCGCTAAAGCAACCTGAGAGGGAAAAGGTGTATCGCTTATCGGTGCTCCCGCAACAGAGGGCCAGTCTCAGCGGCACCCATGACAGCGTGATGCTGGTTAATCTGGGGTTCAATGGATTGGTACGACAGTTGCCCATCAAGCAGATTGCCAGCTGGCAGCATCGCTGTGAAGCGGCGGGCATCCGACTGGAGGCGACCGGCACGGTACGGGTGGAATTCAGCGAACTGAAACTGAATGGTGGCAGTGTGGAAGACTTCAATGTGTATCCAGACACGCCTCGCCAGACGGCGGCACGAAGCCTGAGCGGTAAGGCACAAGGCAAGGCTTTCAGCCTGCAGTGCGGACCAGGCAGAAAATGATGACAGGAGTGAACAGATGAGGATGTGGCAACAGGTAGCAGGCACGGTGTTGCTGCTGTGGGGAGGCATTGCCAGTGCGGCAGATACCGCATTGGGGGGCGTGCCGGTCAGTATTACCCTGACCAGTCAACCGCAACTGACGGTGGAGAAACCCGGCGGGGGCTGGTACGACCAATTGATACTGAGCAACAGTGCAGGCAGTGACATCACCCGCTATCAGGCTCAGGTGCCGGTACAGGTGAGTATCCGCAACGAACGAAATTTTAGGGTGTCGCTGGTTGACCCACTGGTGCTGACCCATGAGAACGATGCCTCACTGACATTTACCACTGAACAGGTGGGGTTTGGCAGCAGTGCCACCACGCTGCAATCACTGGGTGTCACGCCAGTGGATTTCAGCAACCCGGCGCTGGTGGGTGACACCTCAACGGGCAGCTATCTGCTATCGGTGTCGGCACGCCAGCCGATGGGCGTACTGGGCAAGATATCCGGTAACTACGTCGGCAAACTGGTGTTGTTGTTCGAAGTGAAGATCTGAAATAAACCATCGGCAAGGAGCTTATTCAACCCCTTGCCAAGCAGAATTAATGGAAAATTTACGTGTAATGCGTGAAAGGAACGTATGAAGATAATATCCCATTTTACCCGTTGGTTGGCAGGGGTTTTGCTGGCGTTTGCCACCCCTGTACTGGCCTATCAGTATGACCCATCTATAACGGGGTGTAGTATTAGCAATATAGGTCCCAATCAATGGCGGGCAACCTTCATCTATGTAATAACACCATGTTCTGGGTGCTCCTCTAATACAGCGGACAACAGGTTCAGGGGGGTAATTCCGTTGATAGATGCCAATAACAAAGCAAAGCGACCCAATCAATTTGCAGGTGGTTTCCTTCAGCCAGGTACTTACGCCGATGTTGAATTCAGTAATGTAAAATCGAGTATCCCAAGCTCTATTACAGTTGATAACCTTGCATCAAACATAGTTGGAAAAAATCCCAATGCGGCTACTCCTAATGTTATTAAAGGTTCCTCAATGATTAGCGTTGATTTCAAAGTACTATGGGACAATGCCTATCCGGCGTTGTTTATATCATATGCCAATATAAAGCAGGAGCAAGCTAATGAGTCATATTGGTATGTATGGGTAACCAAAGATAGGTGTATTAATGATACTGGCGACAATACTCCTGTTCCGTTACCTCCGGTTGACGAAGTCTTCCCGACAGAACCGTCATTTACTCTTAAATCTGCCGTATGGGATTTAGGAACGGTAGATGTGGCGAGTGTACCTGACGTTGCTGTTGCCGGGCCAGGTCATGCGGCCTCGATTAACAATATTAGCAACAACAACCTGTGTATCAGCTATGCGACAGCTGGGGTGAAGAACAACACCTATGCCTTGGGCGTCACCAACAGTAGCAGCACTCAAGGGGGACGGAATCTATACACGGTGCAGGGGGCGAACAACAGTTCCTTATTCTATAACCTGCAACTGGTGAGCAATGATGGTGTGACGGGCAATAATTTTGACTTCCCGGCGGGCACCACCAAATATATCGCCTTGTCGCAAGCGGCAAGTGGTGTGGATAAACGTAGCGAAATGTGCTGGACTCCAAAAATAAACTTGTTCAGGAATGCATCGACCCGCGCAGGTGTACATAGCGACACGGTGAGTTTTATTATTACTCCGAAAGCATAAATATCATACTTGATAGAGTTCAGGTGATGAGTTGCAGCCAGTAATCACCTATTTGCATCTTAAAGTTTGTTGGATTTCTCCATCTGAACATGGAGCGAATGAGCGTGTTTTATAAGTTATCATGAAGAAAAAAGTCGTATTGCAATGCCCTTGTTATTTCACTTCGACAGGGTTGGAGGTGTTGCTGGAAAACACATCATTACATGAACCATTTGATATTATTATCAATGTGGGGGATGTAAGGGATTGTGAGGGTTGTTTTGGTTTCTTGCTGGCGGCTGATATTATTTTCTTAACATTGAGTCATAATGAATATAATCCTGTGCCACTTATTAAATTAATAAAAAACTTATCCAAGATACATCACAAAGCTAAAGTGTTACTCATGATGGATAAAAGTGACCCTCTGATGGAGTACTTCTCCGGAATCAATGAAATCAACGCTATTCTGGATGCTTCAGCTCCCTTAGATGAGTTTCAAGAGCGCTTAAAGGCATTTTTAGCAACCGAAAAGAAAAATGAATTTAATAATAAAACTAGCGTATTGCTCTCAACGCGTGAGTTGATGGTGTTAAATATGCTGTTGAGCGGAAAAACGCCGACTGCAATAGCAAATCATTTGAAGCTAAATTATAAAACAGTGAGTCACCATAAACGCTCAGCCCTCAAAAAAATGGGGGTTAGAACATGGCATTCACTATTTATATAGTTAGGCATGATAACCATCTCAACGTCAACTTAGTACGGTTACAAGATGAATTATAGGGGGGTATCTCTTTATTGATTTTTTTAAAAATTTTTGTAAATTATTTTTATTAAAATGAATAAATTAGCACGCTTATAATTCAAAGTTAATTGCAAATCAAACACTTATTTAAAAAGGGTGTTGGAATAAACAGGTCAAGTAATAAGATTTATCTTGTTTAACCTGGAAAAGTAAAAACTTTAATGGAATAATCTTTTAGATAAATAATTCACTCATGAAAAACTTACCAAAATCGAGTCACCTGCAAGTATTCCAGTCAATTATACAATATGGCAGTTTTCGTGCGGCCGCGAAAGTCTTGAATCAAACCCAACCTGCCTTGACACGTTCAATCAATGAGCTTGAAAGGGCGATGGGAACGTCACTCATGGTGCGCGGCCCTGGTGGGGTTGTGCTTACTGAAGCTGGCAAATTGTTAGAACCCCGTATTCATTTAATATTGGGTGAACTGGAGCGTGCGGTAGATGCAGTCGCACACATAAGCTATTCATCGAAAGGGAAGGTTGTATTAGGGAGTTCTGCCTTACCATTTTTCACTATGTTACCCTTGGCAATAAAACGGTTTCAGAAAAAGTTCCCACTGGTTAACATTCATCTTGCCGAGGGGCAATATCTTGAATTGTTGTCTGGAGTGCGCTCAGGTAAACTGGACTTTGCTATTGGTATCATCTCCGATAATATTTCAGTGAGTGAGTTTATTGAAGAACCGTTTTTCAGCACTGCATTCTGTATATTAGCTCGGCGAGGACATCCGTTGAGGAGTTCTCGTTCAATAAAACAGCTTGGAGGCGCAGGCTGGTATTTGCCTGCTTCAAATCAAGGCCACTACAGTAAGTTAGAAAAGGTCTTGTTTCCTGATGGTGAGGGGCAGCAGACTATTATTCGAGGTGACTCTCTCACCGCAGGATTACAAATGATACTGGAAGCTGACTTCTTGACGGTCGCCTCCAAAGAAATGCTTAAGGTGCCTTATTTGAGTGAACACTTGTGTATGATACCAATTAATGAGGTTCTGCCAGAGGCAACCTACAGTTTTATCTACTCCCAGCGTCTACCACTAACGCTGGTCGCCAGGAATTTTATAGATCAACTTCACTGGGAGTGTAGGAGTTACACTTGGGGTTGATTATATTGAAATAATAAGATTGTATGTTATAGCTAAATAAGTGCGTATTGCTGGCGTGGTATTTGACCTGTCCCACTTCTGATTCGGTCCATTGGCGGTAAAGTCCTGCTTCAGCAAGTTTTCAGACACCGGTAGGCCATGTCTGCGGTAACTGACCGAGCTGAACCAGCGCGAAGCCTTTACGTGCAACCCTTGACGCCTGCGATGGTTTTGACGTTGTACGCCAGAAGCTCATCAGTAAGACGCGGCTTACCATACCGCTGTTTTGCATCACTGAATGTTTTTCGAACGGCATTGCAGATAAGACGGAACTGCTGGCATGGGGTTATCTGATGTTGATGTAAACGCTAGGCATACCGGCCGTTGCGGGCGACAGGCGCTATCATGATGAGTCAGTTTCTGAGCGATAAGTGGCACGGCTGATGTAGGTTTCGAAAACAGCGAAGATTATAAAACTATTTTTTGATTATTTATTTTTTCTGACACTATGATATAGATATGCAAAAAAGTAGAGAGAAGCTCATTAAATATATAAAAAACAGTTGGTTAAGCATTTTTGGTGAAACTCTTTTTATTTTTCCTTCACAAAGGATATTTATCAAAAAGCGTTTTTTTTATCGTTGATAAAAAAATATAATCTTCACAAGTCAATAGAAAAATCTTATAGTAATCGCATGAGTAACGAAGAGTTATTGTATGTATATACTGCTCACAATATTCCGCTATATATAGTAGAAAGATAGTTTTCATTACATTAAGTATAGCAAGGTTTTTTTGGATTTTAGGGAAAGTAACTCTACGTTTCATTATATAACCACAAAAAATTCAAGTTAATAGCCATGTCGGTAGTGCTGCACATGCTAATTATACATATTGAACAGGTTAGATTAATTTACTGGCGATTTAATAGTCGCATGATTTGCACGCTCAATTTTTCGGGGTGTTGCAAGAAATAAATAAATTTTGCAAGGCAAATTAATGAGTGAATTTGTCGATAAAATCATTCGGTATTTTGGTGTCAAGATAATACCAGAAAACCTGAATAAGTACCCTTAGGGGTCTGAAACAGCATTGCCGTAGATTATAGACTTCAATAAGAAGCCCTCGACGGTAATGTAAAAACTATAGATGTAATAAAGGTAAGTATAAATGTTGAATCACCTGCAAAAAACCGTTTGTGCACTGGCTGTATTGGCTACCACTTCTCTGCCTGTATTGGCTGGAAGCATCGATGTGCGTGTTATCGGTACCATCGACCCAGCAGCTTGCACCCCAACCCTCTCCGGTGGAGGCACTGTCGACTACGGCACTATCAAACCTACTGCCCTGACTACCGATGCTTTTACCGTATTGCCAGAAAAGCAGTTGGATTTCGCCATCAACTGTGATGCCCCGGCTAAAGTGGCCATTACTGCACACTCACAACGTGGGGCGAGTGCAGTCAAAACTGATGGCACACTGACAGAGATAGCTAGTATTCCTGGAATCTTCGGTAGTACTGGAAGCACTGCTACTGTCGGCCTGGGTCTGGATGGGACAAAAGGCATCGGCGGTTATGCTATCCGACTGGCTGCAGGTACCATGACCGCTGATGGCGTTGCAGTAGATTCTATTATATCAAATAGCAATACCACTTCGTGGGGAAGTACTCTTTTTGGCAACCTGTTTACTAGCATAGAAAACAAACGTTATTCCTCTTGGGCCAAAACAGGCACCACTACTCCAATCGCTTTCACCACTCTGGCGGGCAAACTGGGCGTTCAGGCATATATCAACAAGGCCTCTGAGCTGGACCTGACCAAACCGGTTGTTCTGGATGGCCTGACCACACTTGAGCTGGTGTACCTATAATTTATCTATCAAGCTGCGGACCCTCCCCAGCTTTTGATCAGTGTTCCGATCCAGTCTGTAAATCAGGGGTTACCTTAACCCCTGATTTTACTCTTCCCCTACGATTAAGCTGAAAGGTGAAAAATCATGACTTCTGTCTCTCTTTTCAAAACCAGTGTTATTGCCCTGCTGTTGGCATCGGTGGGTGCCCATGCTACCGGCATGGTACCGGAATCCTCGGTGGTGATTGTTGATCAGGGTGATGGTGAAAGTGCTATCAATGTCAAAAATACCGATACCTTCCCAGTGTTGCTAGTCACCACGCTGGAAAATACCAAAGATGACACCGAAATCCTGTTAACCGTCACGCCACCGGCGGCACGTGTCGAACCAGGCAAGAGCCAGCGCGTGCGCTTTATCATGACCAGCAAGACGCCGTTGAAAACCGAACGTTTGAAACGCGTCATCTTTGAAGGCGTTCCGCCACAGCAGAAAGGCAAGAGCGAATTGCGTATGACCGTGCGCCAGAATCTGCCGGTGATTATCCGCCCTGCCGGGCTGGAAAAAGACTTGGCGCCCTGGAAACGCCTGACCTGGAAATTGAACGGCAACAGCATGGTGGTTAACAATCCGTCACCTTATGTGGTGCGCCTGGGTCAGAGTGTTCAGACTCTGCCGGATAACACCAATTGGACTCTGCCAAATACTTACGTCTTGCCGGGCCAGACTCTGACACTCACTCCAGACGGGAATAAAAAAGCTGGTGTGGCCCAACAAGTACGCATCTCTCCGGCCACTACCTGGGGCTATACCGTCAACAGCTACGATGCTCCACTGAGCAAATAACAGGATATTACTGGTGCAATACAAACTTCATCATACGTCTAGCCGCCACCCTGCTCGCTCAGCACTCTCGTTAGCACTGCTTAGCGCACTGGCTATTCCTCCGCTGGCTTTGGCCGATACGGACGCCAAGCCTATGGATGATGTTGAATTCGACGTGCAAGCTATGAAGAGCAGCGGAATAGACCCCAAAGTGGCCGAGCTGTTCCGTAATGCACCACGCTTTATGCCCGGTGAAACCACGGTCACTCTGAGCGTAAACGGCAGCAGTCGCGGTAAAGTACAGGCTCGCTTTGACAGTGAAGGCCATTTGTGTGCCGATCAGGCTTTTCAGAAACAGGCAGGGATCCTGGTTCCACCCGGCTTTACTGAAAGCGCCCCCTGTTTCGATTTGAAAAGCGCCTGGCCGCAGACTGAACTGAATCTCAATCCGGGTGAAGAACGTGTTGCTCTGGTACTACCGCCACAGGCGGTTGCGGCTCCGGGCAGCGAGAGTGGTAACTGGAATCACGGTGGCTTTGCCGGCATGCTCAATTACCAGGCACAATATATGGATTCTGCCGGTTCTACGGCAGGCATCAATTTTATGCAACTCGGTACTGAAGCCGGGTTTAATTTCAGTGACTGGATCATACGCAGCCGCCAGACCTTCACCCGCTTTAACAGCAAAAACAGCGTGCAGCATCAGGGTGCCTACGCGCAACGCAGCTTCACCGATATCAAAAAAGTGCTGCAGGCCGGGCAGGTTAGCCTCTCCAACTCGCTGTTCGGTACGGGTCAAGTGCTGGGTTTCCAGATGTTCCCTGAAGCAGCATTGGTCGGTAACCGCGGCGGTGCTGGGCTGGTTGAAGGCATTGCCGACAGCCAGTCGGTAGTAGAAGTTCGTCAGTCGGGCGCGTTGATTTACAGTACCACAGTGCCTGCCGGGCCTTTCCGCCTGCAAGGGTTCTCGTTACTCAATACCCGTACCGATCTTGACGTCGCCATTACCGGCAGTTCGGGTGAAAAACGCCAGTTTACTGTGCCAGCCTCAGCCTTCCTGCTCAATGGGACAGCCGTCGCACCGGGTCTCTCCTTCGGTGCCGGTAAGCTGGACCAGCAAGGCAGTAGTGAATCCCCCCTATTGGCCACCGCCGCCACCGGCTGGCAACTGACACCGCATACGGCGCTGAATGCCGGTGTGCTAGGTTCATCCCCCTACCGTGCTGGCGCGCTCAGGCTAGATACGCAGCCTTTTGATGAAACGCAGTTGTCATTACAGACCACGTTGGCGCAGGATGAAAAACACAGTAAAAACGGTGCCTCAATTGTTGCGTCATTTAACCGTAGCATCACCGAACGGGTGTCGGTGAATGCCAATGCCAGCCAGCAAACGAGTGGCTACCGCGAACTGAGTGACGCCTTGCAGGCTGAATCGCAGGATAACTCGGCAAGAAACCGCAATCAGTTTGGTGGTGGTTTGAGTTGGGCGCAGGAATCAATCGGCAGCCTGTCACTCTCTTGGGTACGGACCAACACCTTTGATAGCGACCACACCGATTACGTACGTAGCGGATGGAGCAAACAGATCGCTAGCGTCTTTGTTGGTGCCAGCTTGGAGCACAGTACCGGTAGCCGTACAACCGAGGCTGAAAACCGTGCCTACCTGACGGTCAATATACCATTTGGCAGCCGCAGCATCAGCAGCTATGTCAACAGTGCCAGCAACGGCAGCCGGGCCGGGATACGCTATAGCGATCGTTCCAGCCAGGACCGTGGCTGGAGCCTGATGAGTGAGCGCGACTTCAGCAACCAGAGTACGTCAACTGGTGCCACTCTCGACATGGTCACACCCATTAGCCAGTTCAGCGGCGGTCTTACCCACCGTTCTGACAACATCACCACCTGGTCGGCACGTGCCACGGGCGGAATAGTTGCGCACCATGGCGGCGTCACGCTGTCGCCTTACAACGTTGGCGATACCTTTGGCATTGCCAAAATTGGTGATGAAGCGGGTGTACGCATAGAGACTCCTGCTGGCCCGACCTGGACCGACCGCCGTGGCTACGCGGTAATACCCACACTGAATGGCTTCAAGCGTTCCGCCGTGCAGGTGGATACCCGTAGCCTAGGTAAAAATGTCGATATTGATAACGCCTTGCAGGAAACCGAAGCCGCTCGCGGTTCGGTCAGTTACTTCAATTTTGATGTGGTGCGTACCCGCCGGGTACTGGTTGAGGCGCAAGATACACAGGGGCGACCGTTACCGTACGGTGCCAGCGTATTTGATAGCGCAGGTAATTTTGTCACCGTCGTGGGTGAAAAAGGCAGCCTGTTTATTCCTGATGCAGCCAACGACATGACGCTTGAGGTACAGAACTCAGGTAAGACTATTTGCCGCCTGAAGCTCACGCTGCCAGAAAAGAGCCAGCAAAATGAATTGTATGAAACTGCAACCGTCAAATGCCGCTAATCACAGGAGTTTTATGATGAAAATAGGTTATATCGTCCTGTTAATGGGGGTGTTGCTCAGCCAGGCCGTGTGTGCCACTTCCCCCGTAGTGAGCGATCCCTCACTTCAGCCACCAACGTTGCCAATGGACAGCAGTTGTAACCTGTCTGTCGGCAACAGCGTGATTGACTATGGCAGTCAATCACGCTGGCAGATGCAAAGCGCTACCACTGGGGTCAATACAGTGACCCCCGGCAAACGTATCTTGATGCTGAACGTGGTGTGCCCCTACACCCAGACTATGCGCCTGGCACTGCGCGGAGATTTGCGTTATGGCGAACGCGGTAGCACGGTGGCTCGCCTGTTTGATGTGCAAATGGACGGCCACAGTGTGCAGGTGGCCAACACCACGCCCAGCGGGATAATAACCGGTACCCCGACCGACGCCCAGGTGTTACAGGCAGGACAAACGGTGGCTGCCGTCCTGAATGGGCAGTTGGCCAAAGGTAAAGCCCTCTCAGCACGTTTGGAAATAGAGCCAACACTACCGGAGGCCGAAGCCAGAGTCTCTGCCAGAAAGATGAATGAGTCCACGTTGACATTGGAATTGGTGAAGTGATGTGAGGTCTGCGAGTTTTCGCCATTGTAGCTCGTGTAATAAATAAGTTTCATGTGAGTCACCAAAAGACATCTAGACATCTTTATGTTTGGATGTCTTTTGGTGTTATTAGTAGTACTGCCTGCCTCTGTCAGTGTTGTGTGAAAGATCGGGTTTCTTTGCGATAGCCCGGATGCTCATTCCCCGTTTGTGCAGTATTTTAATTTCCATACGAATCTCAAAATTGATCATAAGCTCCCTGTATTCAGAGAATTAGATTAACCCTTGGATCAATTTTCAACCGTTGGGATGGGTCAGTTTTGCACCGTTGGAAAAGCTGGCTTAGCAAAAAGAAGGGAGGATTTACTAATGAAATGGACACCTCCCCACATTCGGCTTCAATGAGCCATGCTGTCAGTGTATGCCAACAGCAAAATGAAAGAGGTGTCCAATGGAGCAAATTATCGGAATTGATCTGGCAAAGCGAATTTTTCAGGTGAATATCGTGTCTGTGCAGGGCGAGAAGAAAGCAAACAAAATGATCACCCGTGAAAAACTGATGGCGTTTATTGCTCAGCAGCCTCCATCCCGTATTGTGATGGAAGCGTGCGGCAGTGCGAATTACTGGTCCCGTCAGTTCAGGCAATACGGGCATGACGTCAGACAAATCAGTCCACAGTATGTCGCTCCTTTCAGGATGGGCAGTAAAAACGATAAAAATGATGCTGTGGCAATTGTAGAAGCTGACAGTCGCCCGGGTATGCGCTACGTGCCGGAGAAATCTATCGAACAACAGGATATTCAGTGTCTGCACCGGGTTCGCCAGCGGCTGATGAAAAACAAAACCGCGCTGATTAACCAGATACGGGGACTGGGCCTAGAATATGGTATCGCCATACCGGAAGGAGCCCATAAAATTATGGCCTGTCTGCCAGATTACCTGGAGGATGCGGAAAATGAGCTCACCACACTCAGTCGGCAGCTGTTCCATGAAATGTTGCAGGAGCTGCAGGACTGTAAGCAGCGGCTAAAAGAGCTGGATATCCGTCTGGCGCTTATTAGCCAGCAAAATGAGGATACTCTCCGGCTGGAAAGCATACCCGGTATCGGGCCACTGGGCGCTTCAGCCCTGACGGTGGCCCTGGGTGGCAGCACTGATTTTCAGAATGGCCGGCATTTTGCCAGCTATCTGGGCCTGGTTCCGAAAGAGTACAGCAGCGGCGGCAAAGTAAGGCTACTCGGGATAACAAAACGTGGAGATAGTTATCTGCGTGGACTACTTATCCATGGAGCCCGCTCAGTAGTTTACCGGGCCATCAACCTCCCGGAAGAGCGGTGTGGCAGTCTCCAACGGTGGCTGAAAGGTATTATTGCCCGGAGCGGCGTCAACAAAGCCGTAGTGGCGCTGGCCAACAAAAATGCCCGAATAGCCTGGGCGCTTATAAACCAGAAAGCAGCGTACATGGCTAAGTAACTAACTGATTTTAATAAGTCCAACGAGTTGATGTACTGACAGGTAGAACCGACTCTCTGTGAACCTGGCAAATAGCAGGGCTGTAATAAGCCATGGCACTAATGAGGTCAGAGAGTACGGATGTTCATCATGTCAACAACACCGCCTAAT
>NZ_JQEI01000001.1 GCF_000743355.1 Serratia sp. Ag1 | reverse complement strand
GATCAAGTCGCGACTAATACAACTCATAATTGTCAATACTGATCGAATTGTGGGTCTTCCGTAACTTGGGTGAAACCCTTTAAGCAAGAGGGCTCATCACCCGTCGCCTCAGTAACTTGAACTCGGCCCACCCGTACATCTGTCGCTTCGGCATCTTGAGGCGATTTACATGTCCTTCGTCTATCTGCTTTCAACGCTTTGGCCTGTTCGGCGGCAGTGGTAAGTTGTTATATATGGCACAGGCTGATATCGATTTCCTTCAGCGCAGTTGCCATGTCCAGCACTTCGCCCTGTGCCTTGGCTTGACCGTCGGCGCTGATAAACAGCCTCTTCGCCACGCGTATCACGCCATATTCGTCTGTGTACAGTTCAAAGCCTTTCCCACGCGATTTGCTCTGTGTATCCGCCTGGTGGCCAGTGTTTAACTGCTTTTGTCAAACTTCGTAGCGAGCTTGATATGCTCCTGATTGTGCTTGTCCTTCATCCGCAATTTGCTGTTGGTAGGGGAGCACTGCACATTGTGGGTGTGGTTGCTGCGGGCGGCGTGGTTCGGGTGCTCAGAATCGTGCAACGCATAGGCGATGCAGGGCACGATTTACTGAACACTGAAACTTTTATGTCATGCCTAATTTCGCTATTCACACATTGTGAGTAGGGTTGCCAAAAGAAGATGAGAAGAACTGTCGGTTTGCTGGCTGGCTGGCTGACTGAGAGAACCAGGCTTCAACATCACTTACAGCCCTTGTTGCAGGAATATGACTGGCAGATCACACAAATAACCAATCTTCCTGGTTATATCTTTTTTTTGTAAAAATGTAGATATATTCTAATTATGAATACAAAAAACACCTGCCTTCGTAGGAACATCTGCTTGCTTCAGGAGACTCACCACATGAATACCTTGACGACAGCAAAACCATCGCTGAAAAATGAAAATAAACCGATTATACCGGGGGTTACGCTATCGACGCACCCCACCTCTCCCCGCGTGTTAACGCTCAATTTCAGTGCCGAGATCGCTCAGCGTTTCTTGCAGCAGACCGAGCAATGGCCGATACAGGCGTTGGAATATAAATCGTTGTTGCGGTTTCGTATCGCCAAAATATTAGATGACCTATGTGCTAACCAACTCCGTACCTTCTTGCTGCAAACGCTGCTGTCTCGTGCTCAAGGTGCATTACTTATTAAGGCTGAAGGGCTCAATCGTGTCGAACAGAGTGATGACATGGTCAAACTGGCAACGGCGATTGCTCATCTGATTGGGCGTTCCAACTTCGACTCCATGAGTGGTCAATATTACGCCCGGTTTGTAGTGAAAAACGTCGATAATTCTGACAGCTATTTGCGGCAACCGCATCGGGTGCTGGAGCTTCATAACGACGGAACCTACGTGGAGGAAGTGACCGACTATGTGATGATGATGAAAATCGACGAACAGAACATGCAGGGCGGTGATTCTATTCTGTTGCATTTAGATGATTGGGAGCAGCTAGACACCTATTTTCGTCATCCGTTGGCTCGCCAGAGCATGCGCTGGTCGGCACCACCCAGCAAAAACGTCTTGAAAGAGGTTTGCCACCCGGTGTTTGACGTTGACGATCATGGCCGCCCGGTGATGCGCTATATCGATCAGTTTGTGCAACCGAAAGACTTCACCGAAGGCAACTGGCTCAGCGAACTGTCCGATGCCTTGGAAAGCAGCCAACACAAGCTGTTTATCCCGGTGCCAGTCGGCAGTATTTTACTGATTAATAACCTGTTCTGGCTCCATGGGCGCGATAGATTCACGCCTCACCCGGAACTGCGGCGTGAATTGATGCGCCAGCGTGGTTATTTCAATGTGCTATAAAATCGGCCACCTGCTGTTTGCTGATTACCTGAAAAGGGGGCCGTAAGATGTACGATTTTGTCATCATCGGGGGGGGAATTATCGGCATGTCTACCGCCATGCAGTTAATGTCAACCTACCCGGATGCCCGCATTGCCGTGCTGGAGAAAGAGCCTGAACTGGCCCAGCACCAAACCGGGCACAATAGCGGTGTGATCCACGCCGGGGTGTATTACACCCCCGGTAGCCTGAAGGCGCGTTTTTGTCTGGCAGGCAATCAAGCGACCAAAGCATTTTGTGAGCAACAGGGGATCCGCTACGACGACTGCGGCAAAATGCTGGTCGCCACCACACCGTTGGAAATGGAACGCATGCGTGCCTTATGGGAACGTACTGCGGCTAATGGGTTACAGCGGGAATGGCTCAATGCCGATCAATTGCAGGAGCGGGAACCCAACATTGTCGGGCTTGGCGGGATTTTCGTCCCTTCCAGCAGCATTGTCAGCTATCGGCAGGTGACAATGGCGATGGCCCGCGTGTTTCAACAGGCGGGTGGGGAGATTTTCTATCAGGCAGAGGTGCAGGCGTTACATGAACACTCGCAAGGGGTGGTGGTCAGCACGCCGCAGGCCGAGTTTTCTGCGCACTATCTGGTGGCCTGTTCTGGCTTGATGGCCGATCGGTTGGTCAAGCTGTTGGGGATCGAACCCGGTTTTATGATTTGCCCGTTCCGTGGTGAGTATTTCCGCTTGGCGAGCCAACATAATAGCATCGTGAATCACCTGATTTACCCGATCCCGGATCCTGCCGTGCCTTTCCTCGGGGTGCATTTAACCCGGATGATCGATGGTTGCGTCACCGTGGGGCCGAATGCGGTGTTGGCCTGGAAGCGCGAGGGTTACCATAAAAGGGACATTTCCTGGCGCGATTCGTTGGAAATGGCCAGCTACCCCGGCATTCGCAAATTGATGTATCAAAACCTGTCGTTAGGCGTGGGGGAAATGAAGAACTCACTCTTTAAACGTGGCTATCTCAAGCTGGTGCAGAAATATTGTCCTGGCCTGAGGGAGCAAGATCTGTTGCCTTACCCGGCTGGAGTGCGTGCTCAGGCGGTATCGCCCGATGGCAAATTGATCGATGACTTCCTGTTTGTCACCACCGCGCGCACGATCCATGTCTGTAATGCGCCATCGCCCGCCGCCACCTCGGCGCTCCCGATTGGCCAGCATATTGTCAGTAAAGTGCAGGCTTTGTTAGAGAACCAGCCGTCATCAGGGCCGAATCTGCGTACCGTAGCGGCGGCGGTTTAAGGCAACGTTTATCGGAGTCCCCTAAATGCCGTCTGGCATTTAGGGTGATCTCCCGCCCATCTTATTCCACACGATCTTCTCTGCCCCCGACCGAACTGGTTATCTGCCGGTATTTCATTATAATTAAAGGCCTTATGTTTCAAGAGATGGGATCGTAATGACTCTCCAGCAAAATGCGGTATTTGATGGTTATCATTATCTGAAAAGAGACATCATTCGCGGTGTTTTTCAGCCCAACGAAAAGCTGCGCATGAGCCTGCTGACCAGCCGTTATAATCTGGGGGTTGGCCCGTTACGCGAAGCCCTTTCCCAACTGGTGGCAGAAAATTTGGTCACCGCGATTAGCCAGAAAGGCTACCGCGTCGCCCCCATGTCACAAGCCGAACTACTGGATATTTTTGATGCGCGCGCCAATATGGAAGCCATGCTGGTCAGGCTGGCGATTGAGCGCGGTAACGATGATTGGGAAGCGAATATTCTGGCGCAGACGCACCGCTTGGCCAAAATGAGCACGGTAGCGACCAGTGAAGCGTTGCTGGATGAGTGGGATCAGCGCCATCAGGCATTCCACAGTGCCATCGTTGCCGGCTGTGGTTCCCAGTCTTTATTGCAAATGCGCGATCGGCTGTTCGATCTGGCAGCGCGTTATCGTTTTTTATGGCTGAGAAAGACGGTATTTTCCGCCAGCGTGATGGAAAATAAGCATCAGGAACATCAGGAATTGGTCAAACTGGTGTTGGCGCGTGACAGCCATCAAGCCAGTGAACTGATGCGTGAACATTTGCTGACGCCGATCCCCATCATCATGCAGGTCATGGAGCAAAATAGCCTGCTGCAGAATGAAAGGGAGTGATGGTTTAGCCGAGCGACTGCAGATGTGCAGCGGCATGGCGCACTGCAGCAATAAAGGCCGCAAGCAGCGGGCGCTGATCGTCGGTCTGCCAGATACAGTAAGCCTCAGAAAGTAATCCCGCCTCTGCTAATGCAACAAAACTCACCCCCGCCATTGCCGAACCCCGCAGGCTGGCGGGCACCAGGGCGCTGCCAAAACCTTGTGCCACCAACGAGATGACGCTCAGCCAGTGCCGAGCCTCGCAGCGAATGTCGGGATCGATGCCTGCGGTAAAGCACAACGACTGGATGCGATCATAGTAATAAGGGGATACCTGGCGCGAAAACGCAATAAACCTGTCATCCCGTAACTCACGCAGGTTCAGCGAAGGTTTGCTGGCCAGCGGATGTTGCTGCGGCAGGCAGGCCACTAAGGGCTCGCTGGAAAACAGCAGCGACGAAACCCCTTCCGGTAAGCGCGACGCATGCACAAACCCGACATCCAGGCTGCCATGCGCCAGTTCGCTCAACTGATCTTTCGTGTTCAGCTCCAGCATATTTAACTGCAAACCCGTACGTGACTGCTGAAATTGCTGTAATAACCTGGGCAACCCCTGATACAGCAAGGCCCCCACAAAACCAATGCGCAAGTGGCCAGTAACGCCTTGATCAACATCCCGCACCTGATGCATGGTGCTGTTCATACGCTCGATCAGCGCTTGGGCCGCAGGCACCAATGCCTCTCCGGCTGCTGTCAGCCGCACCTTTTGATGGCTGCGTTCAAACAGTTTTGCCCCGATGGTTTCTTCCAACTGACGGATGCTCACGCTCAGCGGCGGTTGGGAAATGGCAAGACGATTGGCGGCACGGCCAAAATGCAGCTCGTCAGCCAGCACCAGAAAATAGCGTAAACGGCGAATATCCACGATATATCCATTCCTTACCGCGAAAAGCTCAGTTTAACATGGCTGAAACAGCGCTTCTGGGCGGCACCCGGCAAATCACAGCAGCACGATGCTTTTAACCTATCGGCCAATAGGGAAACAGTATTAGACAGCTCCTTTTGTTTAACAAAATATAAACATAAGCAAAACAAAGTGGAGCCGAACATGCACACCATGACCAATCAGCAGGACAACATACCGGATCAATCCGGGGCTAACCTTTATCTCACCGACGCGACGCTGGAGGCTTTGCTGGTGGCCTATCTGCCCGCAGAACTGCGTGTTCATCTCGGGCCTTATCTGCAAAAACTGGGGGAGCTGGCAGGGGGGCCGCTGAGTGAACTGGCGGATCAGGCGGATAAAAATCCGCCGCAACTTCAGGTGCGCACCCGTACCGGCACCGATCAGCAACGCATTTTAAAGCATCCGGCTTTCGTTGAGCTGGAATGCTACGCGTTTGGTGAATTCGCCCTGGCCGCCATTTCGCATCGTCAGGATGTGCTGGGCTGGCGGGGGCAGTTACCTCCGCTGGTCAAATATCTGTTCACTTACCTGTTTGTGCAGGCCGAGTTTGGCCTGATGTGCCCGGTATCGATGACCGATTCATTAACCCGGACGCTGAAAAAATACGGTTCCCCCGAACTGGTGGCTAAATATCTGCCACGCCTTACTTCACTGGATCCCGCCGCGCTGATGCAAGGCGCAATGTTTATGACCGAGCAAGGCGCGGGTTCTGATATTGCCGCCACCACCACGTTGGCAGTCAATAGGGATAACCACTATCGGTTGTACGGCGATAAGTGGTTTTGTTCTAACCCTGATGCTGAGCTGGCGATGGTGTTGGCACGCATTGAAGGCGCACCGGAAGGGATGAAAGGGGTATCGCTGTTCCTGCTGCCGCGCACGCTGGATGATGGTTCAACCAACGCCTACCGCATTTTACGCCTGAAGGACAAACTGGGGACTCGCTCGATGGCCAGCGGTGAAATCCGCCTTGAAGGAGCCACGGCGTATCTGGTGGGCGAGGCTGGGCGTGGTTTTGTGCAGATGGCGGATATGGTGAATAACTCCCGGTTGTCCAACGGAGTTCGCTCTGCTGGCCTGATGCGCCGCGCGGTGAGTGAGGCCTTCTATATTGCCCGCCACCGGCAGGCCTTTGGTAAAAAACTCATTGAGCTGCCGCTGATGAGAAAGCAACTGCTGAAAATACTGCTTCCCAGCGAGCAGGCCCGCAGCATGGTATTCCAAACGGCAGAGGTGTTGCGTCGTTCGGATAGTGGCGATAAAAACGCTTATGCATTGCTGCGCATTCTGACCCCGCTGATCAAATTCCGCGCTTGCCGCGATGCTCGCAAGGTCACTGCCGATGCTATGGAGATCCGTGGCGGTTGCGGTTACATCGAAGAGTGGGGCGATCCGCGTTTGGTCAGAGATGCCCATTTAGGATCGATCTGGGAAGGCACCAGCAACATTGTCGCTCTGGATGTGCGGCGGGCGATCCTGCGTGAACAATCGCTGGAAGCGCTGCAAGTGTATCTGGAGCAACTGCTGGCGGAAGCGCATCTGGACAATGCTATGCGCGCCCGCTTCCTCAGTGCCCAACAGCGAGCCTTTGCCTTGGCGCAGGCGGCGGCAACCCAAGAGGGCAGCCACCTGACGCGTCGTGCAGCCAGCGGCCTGTACAACCTGGTCAGCGCGGCGGCGATGGCTTGGGAGAGCCATCATGCAGATGCTCCGGCACGTTTACATCTGGCTGAGCAGGTCTTGATACAGAAACTGTTGCCCAGCGATCCCTTAACGCTAGAAAACCCGTTGCCTGAGGAGATTGAAGAACTGCTGCTGGCGAGTGCCTATCACTGAACAGAGCCATCACCCCACTGATTTTGGCCTCATAAAGTCACAACATGCGCAGGAGTAACGATTATGGCAATCCCTACGGCTGGTGCATTGGCCGGTATTCGTGTTATCGATTTATCCCGCGTTTTGGGCGGGCCGTACTGTGGTCAGGTGCTGGGCGATCATGGTGCCGATGTGCTTAAGGTTGAACCGCCGCAGGGTGATGAAACCCGCACTTGGGGGCCACCTTTTCAGGATGGGGTGGCCGCGTATTATATTGGCCTGAATCGCAACAAACGTGGCATGTACCTTGATCTGTCGCAGGCAAGCGCCCGCCAGACGCTGTATGAACTGTTGGCCGATGCCGATGTGTTAATTGAAAACTTCAAGACCGGCACCATGGAGAAATGGGGCATCGGTTACGCGGCATTGGCTGCGCGCTTTCCCCGGTTGATCCATTGCCGCGTCAGTGGTTTTGGTGCCGATGGCCCACTCGGCGGTTTAGTGGGTTATGACGCTTCGATTCAGGCCATGACCGGGATCATGAGCGTCAATGGGGAACCTGAGGGTGAACCACTGCGCGTTGGCGTGCCGCTGGTCGATCAGGCTACCGGGATGAACGCAGTGATCGGCATCCTGATGGCACTTTATGAACGCACCCGCAGCGGTTTGGGGCAATTTGTTGAGGCCAGCCTGTTTGATACCGGTATATCGCTGTTACATCCTTATTCCACCAACTGGTTTGCCAACCAGCAGCCGCCGAAACGCTCGGGTAACGCCCACGCCAATATCTATCCTTATGATATTTTCCCCAGCGCCAGCGTGCCGATCTTTCTCGGCGTTGGTAACGACAAGCAGTTTGCGCTGCTGTGCCAGTGCCTGGATGCTCCATCGTTGAATGAGGATCCACGCTTTGCCAACCCGAAATTGCGCTCACTGAACCGCGCTGAATTACGCAGTGCGCTGGTTGCTCTGCTCGCCAGGCACGAGGGGGTGAAATTGGCCGAACAGTTGCTGCGCAGCGGCGTGCCTAGTGCGCCATTGCTGAATATTGAGGCTGCGTTGCAGCACCCGCATACCCGACACCGTGGCATGGTGGTGAAGATGGGGGATAACTATACGGGCATCGCCTCGCCGATCAAACTTAGCCGCACCCCAGCCAGCTATCGGTTACTGCCGCCGGTAGGAACCCCTGCGGAGGCAAAAGATGCCAAATAATCATCAGCCTAGCCACGGTCTGCATCTTGAGCGCTGTGGCAATATACTGATTGCGACTATTGATAACCCACCGGTTAACGCGTTGGGGCTAGGTGTGCGTACCGGGTTGCTCGCGGCGTTGGATCGGGCGCAGAACGATGAACAGATCCACGCACTGCTGCTGGTGGGCGCAGGTAATCACTTTGCCGCCGGGGCGGATATCCGTGAATTCAATCAACCGCGCCAGCCACCGCTCTTGCGCGAGGTTTGTGATCAAATCGAAGCCTGCACTAAACCGGTGATCGCCGCTATCGCAGGGAACGCACTGGGCGGCGGGTTGGAGATTGCTATGGCGGCGCATTATCGGCTGGCCGTACAGGGCAGCCAACTGGGGTTGCCGGAAGTTAATCTCGGGCTGCTGCCCGGAGCCGGGGGCAGCCAGCGCAGCGTGCGGCTGCTCGGGGTTGAAGCGGCTCTGGATCTGATGCTCAGTGGTCGCCCATTGGCGGCTGAGCAGGCGCTGGGACTGGGCTTGGTGGATCGTTTGGGGCAGGATGCACGTATTGACGGCTTGTTTTATGCCCATGAACTGCTGGCCGAACGTTGCGGAGTGCGGCGCAGCAGTGAAGCTGTTACCCCACTGGCTGACCCTGTTGCGCAGCAGGCGGTGATTGCGGCGGCACGCGCCAAACTGCCAACGCAATTTCGCGGGCTATTTTCCCCGGCGTTGATTATTGACTGTGTGGCCGTTGCCTGCGAACAGCCGTTTGCGGCGGGTTGCCAGTATGAATCCGCGCAGTTCCAACGCTGTTTGGCAAGCCCTCAGCATCAGGCCTTGCTGTATGCCTTTCAGGCCGAGCGTGCCGTTGCCAAACTGCCTGATATGGCAGGGTTGGCGATACGCTCTTTTGCCCAAGTGGGGGTGATTGGCGGTGGCACCATGGGGGCAGGGATTGCGGTGGTGATGCTGGAGGCGGGCTTGCCGGTGATGTTGCTGGAGCGTGACGAACCGAGTCTGGCAGCGGGCCTGAGCCGAGTGGAAGAGTTTTATCGCCAACGGGTGAGTAAAAAGCGGCTTTCAGCCACTGCTGCTGCGGCGCGGTTAGCGAAATTGCGCGGAACTACAGAGTATCAGGCTTTGGCCGCCGCCGATCTGGTGGTGGAGGCCGTGTATGAGGATCTGGCGGCCAAGCAGGCGGTTTTCTGTCAGTTAGACCGCCACTGCAAGCCCGGTGCGATATTGGCAAGTAATACGTCTTATCTGGATATTACTGCGATTGCGGCGGTGACGGGCAGGCCGCAGGTGGTGATTGGTTTGCACTTTTTCTCCCCTGCGCCGGTCATGCGCCTGCTGGAGATCGTGGTGCCGCCGCAGACCTCGGTCGAAGTGATTGCCAGCGCGTTGGTGTTGGCCCGCAAGCTTGGCAAGATCCCGGTGCGTACTGGCGTCTGCGACGGTTTTATCGGCAATCGTATCATGTCTGTCTATCGCCGCGCGGCGGAAGCGATGCTCGAGGACGGCGCTTCGCCGTATCAGATCGACGAAGCGGTGCGTGAGTTCGGTTTTGCCATGGGGCCTTTCCAGATTGTTGATGTGGCCGGTGGTGACATTGCCTGGGCGACGCGTAAACGCCGGGCCGCCCAGCGGGATCCGCAGGAGCGTTACGTGCAGATTGCCGATCGCCTGTGTGAACAAGGTTGGTTCGGGCAAAAAACCGGGCGCGGCTGGTATCGCTACGAGCCAGGTTCAAACCGTGGGCAGCCGGATCCGGCGGTGCTGGAGATGGTCGATCGTGAACGGGAACGCGCAGGCATTACGCCACGGTCATTCAGCACCACAGAGATCGTGCGCCGCTATTTGGCGGCCATGATTAACGAAGGTGCTAATCTGCTGGAAGAGGGGATGGCGCAGCGGCCGCGGGACATTGATGTAGTGCTGCTGGCCGGTTACGGCTTCCCGCGCTATCGCGGTGGTCCGCTGTATTATGCCGATCGGATTGGTTTAGCGCAGATACTGGCGGATATTACGGCCTTTGCCGCTGAGGATCCGCAGTTTTGGCGTCCATCACCGTTGCTGATCCGCCTGGTGGAACAAGGGAAGACGTTCGCTAGCCTTAATGTAGAGTAACCATAATGCGTTCACCTATGTAAGCCAGGTGTAATGGGAATTGCCGTAAACAGCATGCAATCCTATGATCCCACAGTGAACGGCAATTGCAGGGCCCAAGGCGGGGCCCTGCACCCGCGCCCACGCTTAACATGGCCTGCCCGCTACGCGGGTGCCTTCGCTGCACCCCCATTGCCGGGCGGGTCGGCTACGACAGGCGTCCCTTCCTGTCTCGCCTAAATCGGCCGTCCATGGCCGATTTCCCCTGGCAACGGTGTCTTGCTCAGCAGGCCATGATGCGCGCAACGTCAACCCCTGAATCTGTAAGCACCGGGCAACATTGACATGCTTCAGTCGCGTTCACTGCGTTGCTGAATATACCCTTCATACTTCAAGTTGCTTGGGTGTTGGCTGCCTTCACTCACCCCAGTCACTTACTTGAGTAAGCTCCTGGGGATTCGTTCAGTTGCCGCCTACAAGCAACTCGAATTATTTTGGGTATAAACACAAAAGGTTTAGCGACCGAAATAAATACTCGCACCTGCTAGCACTCAATGCCCAAAGTAAGCCCGATGCAACTCTTCCATATCAATATCATTGGCCGCTTGGGTAAAGATCATCTTGCCGCTGCGCATCAAACAGACACGATCGGCCAGTTTGATCGACAACTGCGTATTCTGCTCTACCAACAACAGGGTTTTGCCGTGCTCACGCAGGCGGGCGAAGCAGGCAAACAGCTCATTAACCACCACCGGAGCCAGCCCCAAAGAGGGTTCATCGATCAGGATCATGCTAGGATCAGACATTAAACAGCGGCCTACTGCCAGCATTTGTGCCTCACCACCGGAAAGCACGCCTGCCAACTGTTTCTGCCGCTCGGCCAAGCGTGGGAACATCGCATAGACTTCTGCCAGACGTGGTTTCACCTGCTGGCGGCTGGCTTTCTGAAAGGCCCCCATAATCAGGTTATCTTCTACCGTCATATCACGGAAAATCATGCGCCCTTCCGGGATCAGCGCCAAGCCGCTGCGTTTGGCATTCCAGGGCGAAAGCCCGCCGATATCGATATTCTGATAGGTAATCTGCCCCTGTTTTAACGGTAACAGCCCGGCGATGGTTTTCAGCAGCGTGGTTTTACCTGCGCCGTTTGGCCCGACGATGGCGGTGACCGTGCCAGGCTCGATCTGCAATGAAATGTCCCACAGGATATTGATCGCGCCGTAGCCACCGCGCAGGTGTTGAATGTTAAGCATAGGCTTCTCCGGTATAGCTGCGGATCACCACCGGATCGTTGAAAACCTCGGTGGGTGTACCATCGGCAATCAGGCGGCCAAAGTTGAGGATCCACACGCGTTGGCATAGCGTCGTGACGGTTTCCAGATCGTGTTCAATCAGCAGAATGCTCAAACCATATTCGGCATGAATCCGCGCCAGCATCTGTTGAAAACGCTTTTTACCGCTGGTTTCCAACCCTGCCAACACCTCGTCGAGCAACAGCAGTTTTGGCTCGGTGGCGAGCGCTTTGGCCACCTCGAGCGCTTTCAGTTCACTGAGCGAAAGTTCGGTGGCGGCAGCACGTTCCGCTTTGTCATGCAGGCCGACCAGTTCCAGGATTTCCCGCAGCCGGGCCAGATTGACCTTACCGGTGGCAAAGCGCTGCGCCACCCGCACATTTTCCATCACGTTCAATTCATGCATGGGTTGCGGCACCTGGAAAGTGCGGCCAATCCCTAAGCGGGCGCGGCGATGGATCCCTCCCCGCTGCCCCAAAGGGGTGCCATGAAAGCTGAGCGTGCCAGCGGTAGGCGGTACCAGGCCGGAAATGGCGTTAAACAATGTGGTTTTACCCGCGCCGTTGGGGCCCACCAAACCGACGATTTCATTTTCCCCAACTGTCAAAGACACATTATCGATAGCGGTAACCGCGCCGAATGACACGCTGACTCCATCAAGCTTTAGCACGATAGAACCTCCTCTGGGCTGAACGTAACAGCGGTAACAGGCCTCGTGGGCTGATCAGGATCATGACCACCAGTAACCCGCCCAGGATCATCTGGTGCCCGGTGGGGAACAGAACCTTGAACAGGAGCTGGTCGGTTAGATAGACCACCAAAGCGCCGATCAACGGGCCATTCAGCGAGCGGAAACCGCCGAAGATCGCCGCGATAATCGGCACAATCACCCAGGAGGCGTTGAAAGCATAATCAGGCTCCAGGAAGTTCATATGATGTGCGTTAAATGCCCCGACCAGCCCGGTCATAAAAGCAGACAGCAACAACACCGCCGCTTTCAACTGCAGGCTGTTAACGCCAACGACCTGCGTTGCGGCTTCTGAATCGTGCATCGCTTTCAGCGCCAAACCGTAATCGCTGCGCGCCAAGGCGGCATAGACCAGTAAAAACAGCGTTACTAATGCCAGGATCACGTAATAGACGCCGAGTTTGCTGTTCAGGGCAAAGCCCATCACGACCGGTAGCGCAGGAATGCCGGATAACCCCGCCGATCCGCCAGTGATGCCCTCAAGCTGAACGGCCAACACCCGAAAGATTTGCGAGTAGGCCAGGATCGCCAGGGCAAAATAGGTGCCTTTCAGGCGCAAGGTGGGCAACATCAGCAAGGTGGTCAGCGCCGCTGCCAGCCCGCCACAAAGCATCGACAGTAACACGGGCATACCGCTATTCATCGCCAGCATGGAGGAGATATAGGCACCAGTACCGAAGAAGGCCGAGTGACCAAAGCTGACCATCCCCCCGAGATTACCCAACATCGCCCAGGCCAACGCCAGTGCGCCGATCGTCAGGGCATCGGTAAACATGCTGAGAACATAGGGTTGTTGCTGCCAGAAGAGGGGCACCAGGGTTGCCAGCAGCAACGGGAACCCCATGAGTTTAAGCAATGATTTCATCATGATCGTTTTATCCCTGACGCCGAACTGCGCCGAACAGACCATTAGGACGCAGGAACAGCACCAGCAGGAACAATGCCATACTGATCAGGTCCTGCCAGGCTGGGTTGAGCAGTGTGGCACTCATGGCTTCCGCCACACCGATCACGATGGCTCCGACCAAAACGCCAGGAATAGAACCGATCCCCGCCAACACTGTAATAATGAACGCCTTAATGGTCAGTGCTTCACCCAGTGAGGGTTGCAGCACCCGGGTGCAGTAGATCGCGACTCCGGCCACCGAGGCCATCATGCCTGCCAGCAGAAAGGAGATCATTTCGGTCTGTTTCGGGTTGATCCCCATCAGCATGGCAGCTTCCCGGTGGCTGGAAACCGCCCGCACGGCGCGGCCATACCAGCTGCGGGCCAGCCATTTCCACAGCAGAACCAACAAGATCAGGCTCAGCACGAAGGCCACCAGTTCACCCCGCATAGCGTACAGATCGCCGATCACGAGCGGTTCTTGCAACCAGACTGAACTGCTGGAACGGATATTGGCATTCCAGATCAGCAGGATCAGATTGGTGAGAATCACGCCCACGCCATAGGTTAAAAGCAGTGAGTTGAGTTCACGATCGATCTTGATGCGGCTCAGCAGGGCATAGATCCCGAGCGCTGCAGCACAGACGATCACGAAAGCCAGCGGTATCGACCACAGCGGCCCAAAACCGGTAGATGATTCGAAGGTATAGGCAATGTAACCCGCCAGTAGCACCAATTCACCATGCGCCAGATTGACCAACCGCATAATGCCAAACACCAGCGCTAGCCCCAGCGCTACCAGGGCATAGACGCTGCCTGCCAGCAGGCCGGAATATAACGATTGAAAGAGTAATTCAGTCATGCACACCTCTTATTCAGGTGGGGTGAACATCTAGGTGATCCTGGGTTTTACCAGGGGGTGCCAGGGAATTGCATTGCTCCGGTGGCGGCATTTTCAGGCCAGACGATGGCAATTTTCCCCTTTTGGTGCTGCCCGATGTTTTGCATAAACTCCTCATTGTCGCCTTGGGCGCTAAAGCGTACCTGGCCAATGATGGTGTCCGCTGCCGTGGAGCGAAGTTCCTGGGCAATGCCGCCTTTATCCAGCGTGCCTGCCGCTTCTGCCCGAGCGATGGCTTCAAACAGCAACATCCCCTGCACAAAACCGTACTGTGAAAGATAATCCGGTTCGTGCGGGTAGAGCTTGCGGAAGGCGGCTTCAAACGCCTGGCCCTCTGGCCGGTTGAAGGTGACTGGCACGGGCAGCATCTCTGTCCCGTAGGTTTTTTCTACTAAGTCAGGGAAATCCTGATACATCTTGGCGGTGGCGATCTGCCAGGCACCGACCATGGCTTTCACTGGTGGCCGGAGCACTCTGGCTGCTCGTAAAATGCCAACATAATCATTCTCGTAACCAATCATGTTGATGGCGTCGGGCTGATCTTTCAGTTTGATTTTGTTGATAATCGGTTTGAAATCTACCGTGGTGGCTTCAAAAGGATGCAGGGTGACCGTGACGCCTTTTTCCGCCATCTGTTGCTGCATCATGCGGGCCATTTCGCTGGTGGATTTTTTGGTGGAATAGATGATAGCCAGCTTTTTGATCTGCATGCTGTCCAGCAGGCCCGCCATCGCTTTGACATAACCGGTGGTATTGTTGATGCGAAAGAACGAGTGGAAACCTTGGGTCAGAAACTCGCTGCTGGTTCCCCCAGAGGTCATAAAGGGCAGGCCCAGTTTGTCGGCAGCCGTTGCAGCGGGCCCGACGATATCTGAGGTGGCCCCACCGGTAATCGCCAGCACGTTATTGGCGGCTAATCTTTCCACTGCGGCCACCGCTTTGGCCGGTGAGGATTCATCGTCGATAGTCTGGATTTTAATCTTTACATCGCCGGGCCGCTGGTTAAACACGGACTCCGCGACTTTGATCCCTTCGTGCATGCCTGTGCCGCCGCGGGCATTCACCCCGGTCAGTGAGATCACTTCACCCACCTGATATTCCGCCGCGCTAGCGGCTGGCAGAGTAGACAGTGCGGCGGCACACGACAAACAGATTACAAGCCATCTTGTTAAGTTCATTGTTCCTCCCAGGATAATGGTTTCTCGTCCCTGTACTCTCAAGTTGCAGGGAGATACTCAGGCAGCATGGTCTGGTCATTTATCAGGCCATGCTGCTGAGAAGTGCTTATGTTTCTCTGGTGTTGGCTAAAGACAGGACTGAGTTACGGACATTACAGGTCAATAACAATGTTATTCTCGATTAATATAGACATATTGAAATAATTTATACAAAAATATGTTTCATAAAATGATTAAAAGTTAGACATATGTTGCAAATAATGAGTATTTGTTTCTTTCGGTGAGAGGGAGATGATGTTGATGTGTGGGGGGAATTATCAGACTGGGGAATGTGCGGGGAGCTGAAACTCCCCGCTTGAGATTATTGGTGGGTGACCACTACCAGGCGAATGGCGTCCAGGCGCCATCCTGCTTCGTTCAGATTAGCCAGCACTTGCCTGCGGTTGAACTCCAGTGCTTCAACTTCGTCGTCACGAATATTCGGGTTAACCGCTTTCAGCGCTTCCAGGCGTGCTAGTTCGGTACTCAGTTTGTCGTCGGCTTCTTTCTTGGCCAGCTCGATCAGTTCGCGCGCCTGTGCTTCCACCAGGCTTTCCGCCTGTTGCAGCATCGCGTGGACATCTTGCTGTACCGCATTGACCAGCTTGCTGGAGGTATGGCGATTCACCGCATTCAACTGGCGGTTAAAGCTTTCGAACTCCACCTGTGCCGCCAGATTGGTGCCTTTACGATCCATCAGCATACGGATTGGCGTTGGCGGCAGGAAGCGGGTCAGTTGCAGGTGTTTCGGCGCTTGCGCTTCGACCACGTACACCAGTTCCACCAGCAGCGTACCCACCGGCAGCGATTTGTTCTTCAACAGAGAAACCGCACAACTGCCGGTATCACCGGAGAGGATCAGGTCCAGGCCGTTGCGGATAATCGGGTGTTCCCAACTGACGAACTGCGCATCTTCACGCGACAGGGCCTGTTCGCGATCGAACGTCACGGTACAGCCATCCTGCGGTAAACCTGGGAAATCCGGCACCAGCATATGATCTGACGGCGTCAGGACGATCAGGTTATCGCTGCGGTCTTCCTGATTGATGCCGACGATATCAAACAGGTTGAGGGCGAAACTCACCAGGTTAACGTCGTTGTCCTGCGCGGCGATGGCTTCTGCCAGTTCCTGGGCCTTTTCACCGCCGTTGGAGTGCATTTCCAGCAGGCGGTCACGCCCCTGTTCCAATTGGGATTTGAGCTGATTGTGCTGCTGGCGGCAGGCGTGGATAAACTCGTCCAGCCCTTCCTGTTCGGTGGGGGCTGCCAGGTAGCCAATCAACTGCTCGTAGCTGCTGTCATAAATCGGTCTGCCGGTAGGGCAGGTGTGCTCGAAGGCATCCAGGCCTTCATGGAACCAGCGCCCCAGTATCGCTTGGGCGGTATTTTCCAGATAAGGCACCATGATCTGGATGTCGTGCATCTGGCCGATACGATCCAGGCGGCCAATACGCTGTTCCAGCAGATCCGGGTTGAACGGCAGATCGAACATCACCATCTGGCTGGCAAACTGGAAGTTACGCCCTTCGGAACCGATTTCGGAACACAGCAGCACCTGCGCCCCTTCTTCTTGTGAGGCGAAGTAAGCGGCAGCGCGATCGCGTTCAATAATCGTCAGTCCTTCGTGGAATACGGCAGCGCGGATCGCTTCCCGTTCACGCAAGACCTGCTCCAGTTGCAACGCGGTGTCTGCCTTGGCACAAATCACCAGCACTTTCTCGTGACGGTTGGCGATCAGGTAATCCAGCAGCCATTCGACGCGCGGGTCGAAGTTCCACCAGGTGGCATTTTCCCCTTCGAATTCCTGATAAATCTGCTCTGGGTAGAGCATATCGCGGGCGCGGGCTTCGACGCTTTTCTTCGCGCCCATAATGCCGGAGACTTTGATCGCTGTCTGATACTGAGCTGGCAACGGCAGCTTGATCTGGTGCAGATGGCGGTGCGGGAAGCCTTTCACCCCGTTACGAGTATTACGGAACAGCACGCGGCTGGTGCCGTGGCGATCCATCAGCATGGTGACCAGTTCCTGGCGCGCCTGCACACTGTTATCGCCGTCGCTGTTGGCGGCTTTGAGCAAAGGTTCAATGTCCTGCTCGTCGATCAGTTCACCCAGCAGGTTGAGCTTGTCGTCGGCCAATCGCTCACCGCTCAGCAGCAGCGTGACCGCATCGGCGATCGGGCGATATTTTTGCTGCTCGGTAACAAACTCTTGGTAGTCGTGGAAACGGCTCGGATCCAGCAGGCGTAAACGGGCAAAATGGCTTTGCTGCCCCAGTTGTTCGGGGGTGGCGGTCAGCAGCAGTACGCCCGGAATATGTTCCGCCAACTGTTCGATAACCTGATATTCGCGGCTGGGAGCTTCTTCGCTCCAGGCCAGATGGTGGGCTTCGTCGACCACCAGCAGATCCCAATGGGCATCGGCCAACTGCTCAAGACGCTGCTTGTTGCGGCGCACGAAATCCAGTGAGCAGATCACCAACTGTTCGGTTTCGAACGGGTTGCTGCTGTCCAGCATCGCTTCGGCATAGCGGCTGTCGTCGAACAGCGAGAAATAGAGGTTGAAGCGGCGCATCATTTCCACCAACCACTGGTGCTGCAGGGTTTCCGGCACCACGATCAGCACGCGCTCGGCGCGGCCTGCCAGCAGTTGCTGGTGAATGATCATCCCGGCTTCAATGGTTTTGCCCAGGCCAACTTCGTCAGCCAGCAGCACACGCGGCGCATGGCGCTGGCCCACTTCGTAGGCGATATGCAACTGGTGCGGGATCAGGCTGGCCCGCATGCCGCGCAGGCCAGCGAATGGCAGGCGGTATTGCTCACTCTGGTATTTACGTGCACGAAAGCGCAGCGCAAAGCGATCCATACGATCGATCTGGCCGGCAAACAGACGATCCTGAGGCTTACTGAAGGTCAGTTTGCTGTCCAGCAGCACTTCGCGCATGGAAACAGCTTCCTGGGTATCCAAACGCAGGCCGATATAGGTCAGCAGACCGTTTTCCTCTTTGACCTCCTCCACCTGCAACTGCCAGCCTTCGTGATGGCTGATGGTGTCGCCCGGGTTGAACATCACGCGGGTGATCGGCGAGTCATTTCTGGCATAGAGGCGGTTTTCTCCGGTGGCGGGGAAAAGCAGGGTGACCATGCGCGCATCCAGCGCTACCACAGTACCCAGCCCCAATTCGCTTTCCGTATCGCTGATCCAGCGTTGACCAAGTGTAAAAGGCATAGTTTGTCGGCTCGATTCTTCTTAAGTAAGTCTCATCGCCAGGCAGGTGGTAAAGACTGGCGACCTGTTTCAAATACTTTCAATGTTCTTATGCGGGTTAGCATCGACTAACCCATCCCCTCACCTGGCGTGAGAGGGCGTGCCACTGTCAAACAATAGCCACAGCTATTCACACCATGAATACGTTATCAATACGGCACGGTGAGTGGCTCGGAATTTAGGAAGGGCGCTATGGTAATGGAAGGTGACGCGTTCGTCACCTGCAAAACCTGATGATTTTTCTGACCTCTTCTTACAGCCTATCTGGTTGGAAAGAATATCAGAATAACCCCATCTGCCCGGTTACTAGGGTCGTAAAATCATCGTGCAAAAATGGAAGTATAGCGTCTGCTACCGGTTGTAGTTGGCGTTCGAGATAATGATTGTAATCGATCGCTGAATGTTGGGTTTCTAGCGGCTCGGGCCCGGCGATGGTCATCACGTAGCCGATCCAGCCGCCGTTCTGATACTGCAGTGGCCGCCCTTGCTGGCGGTTATAGTCGTCAGCAATGCGCGCCGCGCGCACATGGGGCGGCACGTTGCGCTGATAGTCGCTCAGCTTGCGGCGCAGGCGCTTGCGATATACCAGCTGATCGTCAAACTCGCCGCGCAGGGTTTTAGCCACATAGTCGCGAACAAAGTCCTGATGGGGCAACTGCTTGAAAATCAGCCGGTACAGCTGCTGCTGGAAGTGCTGCGCCAATGGGGTCCAGTCGGTGCGCACGGTTTCCAGGCCCTTATACACCATCTCTTCGCTGCCATCCGGTTTGGTAATCATCCCGGCATAGCGCTTTTTGCTGCCCTGTTCCGCACCGCGAATGGTGGGCATCAGGAAGCGGGTGTAGTGGGTTTCAAACTCCAGTTCCAGTGCGCTCTCCAGCCCGTAGTTTTGCTGCAGGTGCTGTTGCCACCATTGGTTGACGTGGGCAACCAGCCTGCGGCCAATAGCGACCGCCTGTTGCTCGTTGTGCGCGCTCTTTAGCCAGACAAAGGTCGAATCCGTATCGCCGTAGATCACCTGATAGCCTTGTGCTTCAATCAGTTCGCGTGTTTGGCGCATGATCTCATGGCCGCGCAGGGTGATCGACGAAGCCAGACGCGGATCGAAGAAACGGCAGCCGCTCGACCCCAATACACCGTAAAAGGCGTTCATGATGATCTTCAACGCCTGCGACAGTGGCTTGTTCTGCTGGCGTTTTGCCGCCTCGCGCCCTTGCCAGATCTGGCTGACGATGCCGGGCAGGCAGTGTTTACTGCGTGAAAAACGGGCCTGACGAAAACCGGGGATAGAATCGGCGTCGTCAGGATGCTGCATCCCTTCGACCAACCCGACCGGATCGATCAGAAAAGTGCGGATGATGGATGGGTAGAGGCTTTTGTAGTCCAGCACCAAGACCGAATCATACAGGCCGGGCTGTGAATCCATCACAAAGCCGCCGGGGCTGTGTTCTTCTGGTAACTCCCCCAGATTGGGTGCCACATAACCCTGCCGATGCATGCGCGGTAGGTACAGATGGCTGAAGGCGGCAACCGAGCCGCCGCTGCGGTCAGCCGCCAGCCCGGTGACGGTGGCACGTTCCAGCAAGAAGGTCAGCAGCTCGGTTTTGGCAAAGATACGCGTCACCAACTCACAGTCTTTCAGGTTATAACGCGCCAGCGCGGGCTTATCTTCGGCAAAACGCCGGTCGATTTCGTCCATGCGTTGATAAGGGTTATCGATCGCTTTGCCTTCGCCGAGCAGCGTTTGTGACACCGATTCCAGGCTGAAAGACGGGAAGTTCCAGGTGGCTGATTTCAAGGCCTCGATACCGTCGATGATCAAGCGCCCGGCAGTGCTGGCGAAGAAGTGATTTTGCTTGAAGCCATGCTCGCGCCACTCCAGCAGGTTGCCGCCACGGCCAAAGCGCAGCGGGATCTGGTAGCGGTCGGCATGCTTTTGCAACACCCGCAGATCGAACTGCACCAGGTTCCAACCGATAATCGCATCGGGATCGTGCCGTTCCAACCATTGGTTCAGCCGCTCCAGCAACTGTGGACGGCTGTTGCAGTATTCCAGATCGAAATCCAGTGCCTCGTTACCGCCATTGGCCGGGCCAAGCATATACACCTGGCGTTGCCCGCAACCTTCCAGCGCGATGGAATAGAGTTCACCGTGCGCGGTGGTTTCGATGTCCAATGACACCAGCTTGAGGTTCGGGCGATAGTCCGGGGCCGGTTTCATCTGGCCGTTGAGCAATGGGCCATTACCGTTGGCCTGGCCGTTGAACCACACTGGCGCAGTGATAAAGCGTTCCATCAGATAGCGTTCCGGCGGGCGGATATCGGCCTCATAAACGTTGATACCGCCTTCTTTCAGCAATTTTTCCAACTTGATGAGCTGGCGGTGCTGGCGGCAATAGAGGCCAAGCACCGGGCGGGAATGAAAATCCAGCATCGGCAGGGGTTTCAGTTCAACCTGGCGTTCTTCGCGCAGCAGCAATTCGGCACGAGCCTGCTGTTCGGCGGGGATAAAGGCCACCGAAAGTTGGGGAGCCAGTTTGAGTTGCTGTGGCCCGTTGTCGGTCGCCAGCCAGAATTCGACTTCGGTGCCGGTTGGGGTGTCGCGCCAATGGCGTGTAAGTATGAAGCCCTGTTGGAGAGATCCCATACCGTTCCTGAGTGTCTATGCTTATCGTATGGAGCCATTATTCTAGCATGGTTTTTTATACAGTGGTTGCCCATGTTGGCGTTACTGCAACAAAATCGGGCAATTCAGCGGTTGACTCGCTGTGTGGTGCGCCGGACAATCCTCCGCCCACGCGCTCTTGCTAACCAACAGAGGTTCAATGGAAGCCTATTTACAGGATTTGCTCACTCAGTCATTGGCCTTCACCCTGGTGGCTATTATGTTGGTGACGTTTCTGGAATCACTGGCGCTGGTCGGCCTGTTGCTGCCCGGTACGGTGATGATGGCCAGCATCGGCGCACTGATTGGCAGTGGCAAAGTGGATTTTTATATGGCCTGGGGAGCTGGGATTGTGGGCTGCCTGCTGGGGGATTGGAGTTCCTATTTTATTGGCCGTTCCTTTAAGGGGCCGCTGCACCGCTGGTCATTTCTGCAAAAGAACCGGGCGCTGCTGGATAAAACCGAGCATGCGCTGCATCAGCACAGTATGGCGACTATCCTGATTGGCCGTTTTGTTGGCCCAACGCGCCCGCTGGTGCCGATGGTGGCCGGGATGCTCGATCTGCCGCCCTATAAGTTTGCCTTGCCGAATATCATCGGCAGCTTGACCTGGCCACCGGTCTATTTCTTCCCCGGTATTCTGGCCGGTGTGGCGATCGACATTCCTAGCAGTGCCAACAGTGGCTTGTTCAAAGGGCTGCTGCTTGAAGTGGCGTTGCTGATTTGGCTGGCCGTGTGGCTGAGCTGGCGCTGGTGGCGTGAAAACAAACGTGAGGCAGATAAACTGGCCCGCTGGCTTTCGCCGCTGCGTTTGCGTATTGCCTGTGTGCTGAGTTGGGTGGTGGTATTGGTCAGTTTCTATTACTTGGTGCAACAACCGTTAATGCCGGTTTACCGGCATTTATTGTGGAAGGTGTTGGCGGGCTAATTGCCAGCCTGCTTTCAAGCGGCAGCAGAGTGACTGCCGCTCGAAAGCCAGGAGCGTGTGCTTACTGGAAGAACGCTTCCAACTGTTCAAACACCCGCATATCTTCGTTGTGGCGTTTCACCTGCAGCACATCCTCCAGCTTTTCTACCTGACTGATCATCTGCACCAGGCGTTGATCGTCGGCCACCAGCAGCCAGATACGGCTTTGCGTGCCGTCTTTCAGTGGCATACACAGGATCCCTTCCACGTTGAACGCGCGGCGGGCAAACAGGCCACAAACGTGCGTCATGACACCCGGGTGGTTACGCACTGCCAGTTCCAGGATCACCTGCGGATTCTTTTGTAGTGACTGCATGGCTTATTCTCCAATCATTTCGATGTTGGCGGCACCCGGTGGCACCATCGGGTAAACTTTTTCATTCATATCAATCAGCGCATGGATCAGGCAAGGGCCTGGGCGCTGGATGGCTTCCATCAGGGCGGCCTGCGGATCTGCTTCTGCATTCAGATCGCAGGTGTCTAAACCGAAACCGGCGGCGATTTTCAGGAAATCGGTACGCTTCGGATAGGTGGCGGCATAGATATGCTGCTGGTAGAACAGGGTTTGCTGTTGATGCACCAGCCCCAGCGCCTGGTTGTTCATCAGAATGATTTTGACGTCCAGATCGTGTTCAACCGCCGTCGCCATCTCCTGAATGTTCATCATCAGGCTGCCATCACCGGAGAAACACAACACTTTGCGCTGCGGTTCGGCCAGTGCTGCGCCGATCGCCGCTGGCAGGCCGAAGCCCATGGTGCCTAAACCGCCAGAGGTCAGCCATTGGCGCGCGCGGCTCAGTGGATACGCCTGTGCCACCCACATCTGATGCTGGCCGACGTCGGTGGTGATAATGGCGTTCTCATCCACGCAGCGCGCGGCAGCCTTCACCAGCCCATAGTGGCTTAGCGGATCTTCAACATTCGGCATGTTGAACGGGAATTCATTTTTCAGGTCGTTAACGATTTTCAGCCAGGTGCTGCGCGGCTGTGCTTCGATAAGCGGCAACAGTTGCTGTAATACCTGACCCACATCGCCATGAATCGCGATGTTGGCCTGTTTGACCTTGCCCAGTTCGGCACGGTCAATATCCACGTGAATAATGTCGGCGTTCGGGCAGAACAGCTCCGTTTTACCGATGGCACGATCGTCGAAACGGGCACCCAGTACGATCAGCAGATCGGCTTCCTGCAGGATAAAGTTGGTGCTGCGCGCCGCGTGCATACCCAGCATGCCGAGCGACAACGGATGTTCTACCGGCATTGCCCCCAGCGCCATCAAGGTCATGGTGGTGGGCAGGTTGGCGCGCTCGGCCATCTGCAAGGCCGCTGTGTGCGCTTCGGCACAGATAATACCGCCACCCAGGTACAGCACCGGGCGCTTGGCCTGATTGATCATGGCGGCAGCCTGAGCCACTTGTGCGTTTTCAAAAGCCGGGGCAGCGTTCGGCACGGCGATTGGCGGCAGTTGATCCAGCTCGATCGTCGCGGTTTGCACGTCTTTCGGGACGTCGATCCACACCGGGCCGGGGCGACCGGATTCGGCAATGCGGAAGGCGTCGCAGATCACCTGCGGCAGTTCACGGATATCGCGCACCAGGTGGTTGTATTTGGTAATCGGGATCGAAATACCGTAGGTATCGACTTCCTGAAAGGCGTCGGTGCCGATCATGGAGGAGGAGACCTGGCCGGTAATACACACCAGTGGAATGGAGTCGAGTTTGGCATCGGCGATGGCGGTGACCAGATTGGTGGCCCCAGGGCCGCTGGAGGCGATGCACACCGCCGCTTTGCCGTTGGTGCGCGCCATGCCTTGGGCCATAAAACCGGCACCCTGCTCATGGCGGGCCAGCACGTGCTTGATAACGGTGCTTTGGCTCAGTGCATCATACAGTGGCAGCGCTGCGCCGCCGGGGATGCCTGCAATGGTGGTAATGCCCTGGCGCTCCAGCATATGTACGATCAGCTCTGCGCCGGTGAAGCGGTGTTTCTGGTGTGGCGTACCCGAAATTGCCATGTTCCTATCCTTTGTCATGGCCGGTTTGCATTTCTGGGCAGGGGACTAAAACAAGAAACCCCGCCCGGTTTGCGCCGGCGGGGTTTGGGAATCGATGCGTTGATTCGGACCCTACGGCGCACTGCCGACGACCACCACCACCACACGCACGACGACCACCGCGGCTGGTAGCGCGGTTGTTAGTAGAGTCGAAGTCAGCGAGGATGCGATCACAGGGAACCTTATCATCAGTAGTAAAAAACAGGATTTTATAAAACCACAGGTGCAAAACTCACACAACAGGTTTATTGATTCAGCATAAAAAACGCGTCTTGGATCACGTTATTGTGGCAATCCCCAACACTTGTGCTTCTGGGGCGGTGCCCTCAATCAGCGCCTGCGTTGGGCCATCGTAATAGATGCGACCATCCACCACCAGTAAGGTACGGGGCGCGATGCGAGCGGCATCTTCCAGATTGTGCGAGACCATCAGCAGCGTCAACTGGCGCTGTGTACATATTTCTTGCAGCAGTTGCAGCATCTCGTTGCGCAGCGCCGGATCGAGCGCGGAGAACGGCTCGTCGAGCAACAGAATCGGTTGTTGGCGAATCAGGCAACGCGCCAGTGCGGCCCGTTGGCGTTGGCCGCCGGAAAGCTGTGCGGGCAAGCGTTGCACATGATCCCCAAGCCCCACCTGATGGGCGATGTGCGCTAACTGCTGCTTTTGGGCGGTATTCAGGCGCAGGCCGGGATCCAGCCCCAACCCGATATTCTGCGCCACCGTCAAATGGGCAAACAGATTATTTTCCTGAAACAGCATGGAAACCGGGCGTTTGGCTGGGGGCGTATTGGTGTGGTCACTGCCGTTCAGCAGGAGCTTGCCTCTGGCCGCTGGTAAAAAACCGGCGATCAGGCTGAGCAGGGTGCTTTTACCGGCACCACTTGGCCCCAACACCGCGACATGCTCGCCCGGTTGGAGGCGCAGATCAAAACGCATCGGCAGGTGGTCATACAGGTAGGTCAGTTTTTCAAGCGTCAACATTTGCATGGCGGCCCGGTAAGCGTTCAATCAGGGTAAACAGCAGGAAACACAGTAACAACAGCAGCGCGGCGGTAACCGCACCGTCATTGCTGCGGTAGGAACCAATCTGCTGGTACAGGTAAAAAGGCAGAGTACGGAACTGTTCGTTGCCGAACAAGGCAACCACGCCGAAGTCGCCAATCGACAGCACGCAGGCAAAGGCCAGAGCTTGCGCCAGTGGGCGCTGTAAGGCTTTCAGTTCAATCCAGCGCAGGCGCTGCCAGCCATGAATATCCAGCGACAGGCACAACGGATTATAGCGTTCGGCCAGATCGCGCATCGGGTTTTCCAGCACTTTCAGCGCATAAGGCACCGCCATGAGCGCATTGGTGAGGATCACCAGCGCATAGGGGGATTGTGGTAACCCGATAGTATCACTCAACAGCAGGAAGAAGCCGGTTGCCAGCACAATGCCCGGCATCGCCAGGATCAGCATGCCGCTTAGTTCCAACATTTGCCCCTGTGCTGGCCGTTGCCGCAGTTTCAGCTCGCGGCTGCTCCACAGCAACATCATGGTTAACACCACGCACAGCAGACCGGCACCGAGCGCGATGCGCAGCGAGGTAAACAGCGCCTGCCACAGCGGTGGCTGCTGCAATACGTTGATAAGGTTACGATTAGCTCCGTCGGCAATCACCGCCAGCAAGGGGGGCAACAGTAAAAGCAAGGTCAAGCCGATCAGCAGGTTATCGCTGATGCGCCGCCAGCGGCTATCTTCCGGGTTGCGCCAGCGCTGAGCATGGGTATGGCCCACCGGCAGCGCTTGGTTCAAACGTTGGCTGAGCACCACCAGCCCAAGACAGCAGGTCAGTTGGATCAAGGCCAGCAGCGCGGCGCGGCCCAGATCGTAGTCGTAACTCAGTGCCTGATAGATCGCCAGCTCAATGGTGGTGGCCTGCGGCCCGCCGCCAAGCGACAGGACGGTGGCAAAACTGGCAAAACACAGCATAAAAATCAACGCGCCGCTGGGCAGGATCTGGCGGCGCAGCGCGGGCCATTCCACAAAGCGGAACTGTTGCCAGCCGTTCATCCCCAACTGTGCCGCCAGTTGGCGCTGCTCAGTGGGGATATTTGCCAGCGCTTGTAGCAGTAAACGAGCTGCCAGCGGCAGATTAAAAAACAGATGTGCCAGCAGGATACCCTGTAGGCCGTAAGGGGAAAAACTATAATTGATCCCCAGCCAGCCGCACAGCATCGCCAGCCAGCCCTGCTTGCCATACACGCTCAGAAGGCCGAAAACTGCCACCAGCACCGGTAAGACCAGCGTCATGGCGCACAGGCGCAGCAGTAGGTTGCGGCCAGGGAAGCGCCGCCGATAGAGCGCACGAGCCAGCGGAATGGCGGGTAGCACCGAGATCAGGGCCGACAGCAGCGCTTGCCAGAAGGTAAAGCCCACCACGTGCCACAGATAGCGGTCTTGCCACAGGTTGCGCCAGTCGCTACTCGGGGCGTGCCGCCACAGCGAGCCGAAAGCCAGCAGAGCGATTAGCCCGATCAGGCCAGCGGCCAGCAGCCCCGGCCATAACCAGCGCGGGATCACTGGCTGACGGCAGTTTGCCATGCCCGGACCCAGTCGCCACGGTGTTTGGCGACGTCTTCAGCACTGAATTGCAAGGCCGTTTTTGGCACCGTCATTTGCTCAAAACCCGCAGGCAGCGTGGTTTTAATCACCGGATACATCCAGTTGCCGGTAGGGATGAGGTTTTGAAAGGCTGGCGTCACCATAAACTGCATAAAGCGTTCTGCCAGTTCGGGATGATTGCTGGCTTTCAGCTTGGCGGCCACTTCCGTCTGCAGGTAATGGCCTTCGCTGAAATTGGCGGCGGCGTAACTGTCTTTTTTCTCTTCGATCAGATGGTAAGCCGGGGAGGTGGTGTAGCTGAGCACCAGATCGCTTTCGCCTTTCAGGAACAGACCATAGGCTTCACTCCAGCCTTTGGTGACGGTGACGGTTTTTTTCGCCAACTGTTGCCAGGCTTCTGGCGCTTTGTCGCCATACACTTTTTGCATCCACAACAGCAGGCCGAGCCCCGGCGTGCTGGTGCGCGGATCCTGATAGATGATCTTCCAGGGCTGATCGCTGCTCACCAGTTCCTGCAGGCTTTTCGGTGGGTTTTTCAGTTTATCTTTGTTGTAAACAAACGCGAAGTAGCCGTAATCGTAAGGAATAAAGGTGTTGTCTTGCCAACCACCGGGAACGGTCAGCTTGTGGGGATCCACCTGGCTCTCGGCGAACAGGCCGGTTTGCTTTGCCGCTTGCAGCAGGTTGTTGTCCAACCCCAGCACGATATCGGCAGGGCTGTTTTTACCTTCCATCCGCACGCGGTTGAGCAGTGAAACGCCGTCTTCCAGCGCCACGAATTTCAATTCGCAATCGCAGTCGGCCTCAAACGCCTTTTTGATGGCAGGGCCAGGGCCCCAGTCGGCGGCGAAAGAATCGTAGGTGTAAACCGTTAACGTCGGCTTGGCCAGCACGGGGGCGGCAGCCAGCAGCAATAGGCAGGGTAGGTATTTCTTGACCACTTTGCACTCCTGAAATTTAAGGGGCAAAGGTATCTGAGGGCGCTATCCCATTATCTTTCAAGCCGTTGGTTGCAGTTTGAATTCGATTGAGGACCGGTGACGCCATGCTCAAATCCCTCCGCCGGTATTGACCGGATCAGGTTCGACGGGTGTGCTCTCAGCGGAAAAACTGGCTGTACCCGTTGTTTTCCGCACCCCGTTGAGACGGCGCTATTGTAGAGATTAACTGGCAGCGGTGAAAGGGGCTTATGCTTCCGGCGGGGCGAACCAGGCCGATTTAAAATCGAACCACCCCAAGGTGTTCATGCGTACGCCGCGCATGCTGCGTTGGCCGTGCAGTTGCAACCAGTGATGGAATAGCGGGTGTAACTGGTGGCTACTGACCAGGCGTTGGCAGAATTCCGCCAGCGGCAAACGGTTGTCGCGCCACAGCGCTGCATCCCCGCTGATATCTGTGCTCAGGCAGTGCTGGATTAACGGCGTTTCATACAGCGTGGCAAACAGAGAAAACTCCAGCGGTAACGTGAAATTGGCGCTACCGAGCCATAAATCGCTGTGCGCATCGCCTTTATGCCAGTCATCGTAGTTGATGACTTGTACATTAAGCTTGATGCCATGTTGGGCCAGCAGGGCTGTAATCGCCTGCTGAATCGCGTGGAATTCTGAGTGCTCGCTGTAAAATGTCAGCGTCAGTTCGGTAATATTTGCGGGCTTGGGCTGCAGTTCCAAGGCGCGGTTATGCAACCAGCGCGGCAGAATGCCGTAAGCGGGAGCCCAGTAACGCTGGTACAGCGGCCCGGCATGGTTCAACAGCGCGATCGGATTGATCAGTTCACTGAGCCAACGGCGGATTTCAGGGTTGCCTGTCAGTGACGAGCGCTGATCAAACAGCAAAAAATAACAGCCTTCTTCAAGGCGGCTTTCCAGTTCGTTTTTACCCGTTTCATCCCCTTGCAACTGTACGCCAGAATGCACCAGTTCCTCAGTAACCTCTGGTAATACCCAGATGTTGACCTCATCAATCAGCGCGCGGTAGCCAAAATAATCATCAAAGGCATGGATCTTCATCTGGCTGCGATGATTGTGCACCACACTGTAGGGCCCGGTGCCAATCGGGTGGCGGGCGAAGTCCGGCAGGCTCTGCCATTCACGCGGCAGGATCATGGCATGCACGCTGCCGAGCAACCAGGGTAACCAGTAGTCTGGGCTGTGCAGGTGGACATCAATCACATAGGGCGTGGGGGAGGTGACGTGATCGAGATGCGAAAACAGAGGCTGCGGAATCAACCGGTTCAAGGAGTGGATCACGTCTTCCATCTCCAATTCGCGGCCATGATGGAAGCGAATCGCTGGGCGCAGATAGAAACGCCAGTGCAGAGGCGTAATGGCCTGCCAGTGGTGTGACAGGTCGGATTCGATTTCCCCGTTTTCCTCATTTATGCGCGTCAAGCCGTTAAAAATCTGCCGCGCCAAGTGAGTTTCTGAACGGCGTAGCGCCGAACCGGGCAGCAGGTTATACAACTGGCGGTAGTAGAGTACGCGCAGGATATGTTTGCCTTGACGAAAACTACGCCCCAACTGTGCAAGCAGCATCTGACGTACGGCCTTTTTGTCGCCAACCAGTTGTACTAACTGATCGATTTTATCCTGCTCCAGCAGTTCCTCAGCCCGCTGCTGCTGCAGCGCCAGGCCGGTATATTGGAAGCTGAGCTGTGAACGTTTGCCGCGTCCGGCCTCGGCTTGCCAATGGATCCAGCCCTGTTGCTGCATGGCACCTAACAAAGAGCGCACGTGGCGGCGTGAGCAACTGAGCACTTCTGCCAGTTCCTGCAGCGTAGTTTCAGTGGGCTGGCCATGATAGCGCTGCCACAGGCGGATGAACTGTTGTTGCAAGCGTGGGGTAGACATAAAAGAGGAACTCTCCGGCGTCAATCCGTCAATTTATCTTTCCCTATATTACGCCGATAATCTGCCCAGATATACTCGCAGTATGACGAGGATAAAAAGTGTTTCTGAGTAATGGTGCATTTCACCAGCCAGTGGGGTAACCCACTGGTATTTTTATCTATCACTGTCACTTTCTTCTGTAATTCTCCTTCTGTAGCATACCCCGTCGCCCTTTAAGACGCAGGGGTGTTGGCTTCTTTATTTTCTGGTCAGGGACGCAGGTATGAATGTCAAACGCTGGTTGCCACGCCGTTTCAATCCCGTTTTTGCCGCTTTTCTGGTCATTGCCTTTCTTTCGGGTATCGCTGGCGCGCTACAGGCCCCCACGCTGAGTCTATTTCTCACCACCGAGGTGAAGGTTCGTCCGCTCTGGGTTGGGCTGTTTTACACCCTGAATGCGATTGCCGGGATAGTTGTCAGTTTCCTGCTGGCGAAGCGTTCAGATACCCGGGGTGACCGGCGTAAGTTGATCCTGTTGTGTTGCCTAATGGCGGTGGGTAACAGCCTGTTATTTGCCTTCAATCGCGATTACCTGACGCTGGTGACCGCCGGGGTACTGTTAGCTGCGATCGCCAACACCGCCACGCCGCAGATTTTTGCGTTGGCACGTGAATATGCCGACAGCTCAGCGCGTGAAGTGGTGATGTTCAGTTCGCTGATGCGTGCCCAGCTTTCTTTGGCTTGGGTGATTGGTCCGCCGCTCTCTTTCATGCTGGCGCTGAATTACGGCTTTACGGTGATGTTTCTGGTGGCGGCGGTGATTTTTGTTATCAGCGTGCTGCTGGTGTGGTTGATTCTGCCTTCAGTGCCGCGTGCTCAGGTGGAAATCAGTATAGATTCACCACCGATTGCCCCCATCAGTGCCTGGCGCGATCCCGACGTGCGTTGGCTGTTTCTGGCATCGGTGTTGATGTGGACCTGTAACACCATGTATTTCATTGATATGCCGTTGTATATCACCACCGATCTGGGGTTGCCGGAACGTTTGGCGGGGCTGTTGATGGGGACGGCGGCGGGGTTGGAGATCCCGGCGATGCTGTTGGCGGGCTACTACGTCAAACGCTTTGGTAAGCGCAATATGATGTTGTTTGCGGTAGCGGCTGGCGTGCTGTTCTATGCCGGGTTGGCGTTGTTCAAATTCAAGGCCGCGCTGATGGTGTTGCAACTGTTCAATGCGATCTTCATCGGCATCATTGCCGGGATCGGTATGTTGTATTTTCAGGATCTGATGCCTGGGCGGCCTGGGGCTGCAACCACGTTGTTTACCAACAGTATTTCTACCGGTGTGATCCTGGCGGGCATACTGCAAGGCGGGCTGGTCGAGAACTTTGGTCATTATGCGGTCTACTGGTTGATCACCCTGTTAGCAGTGCTGGCGCTCTGGATGTGTGCCAGAGTGCGGGAAGTGTGAAGTGGAACGATGGCGGGTTTGATGCATATCATTGAGATAATAGTGCGATCCTCCCTAAGATGACTATCATCAGAGCGTGAACTTTGCGCCCTTGCCCATCTCGTTGTGAGATGCCGATCCTGTTGATAAAAGTGGGTATGTTATGGATAAACTGACGCCGCTCAAGCCCGTTCCTTCTCTGGTTGCCGTTATTGTTGCTCTGCTTATCTGGTTTGTCATACCGGTGCCTGAAGGGGTTGCCCCTAATGCCTGGCACCTGCTGGCGTTGTTTATCGGTACCATCGTTGCCATTATCGGTAAGGCGATGCCGATTGGCGCGGTGTCTATTATTGCCATCGCGCTGGTGGCATTGACCGGTGTGACCAATCCCGGCAAACCGGGGGCGGCACTGGATGATGCGTTGAGCGGTTTCTCCAACCAGCTTATCTGGCTGATTGGTTTCTCGATCATGATCTCTCTCAGCCTGAATAAAACCGGGTTGGGTGCGCGTATTGGTTATTACTTTATCTCGCTGTTCGGCAAGAAGACGCTGGGGATCGCCTATGCGCTCACCATGGCAGAAACCGTGCTGGCACCGGTGACACCGAGCAATACCGCGCGTGGCGGTGGGATCATTCACCCGATCATGAGATCGATTGCTGACAGTTTTGGCTCTAAACCTGAGCTGAATACCTCTGGCACCATAGGCCGCTATCTGGCGTTAGTGAACTACAATATCAACCCGATCACTTCGGCGATGTTTATCACGGCGACTGCACCTAACCCGTTGGTGGTGAATCTTATCGCCAAAGGGACCGGTTCAGAGTTTGAGCTGACCTGGTCGATGTGGGCAATAGCTGCTTTGGTACCGGCGATCTGTTCGCTGATCGTCATGCCGCTGGTGGTCTATCTACTGTATCCACCGGAAATTAAAAGCACCCCGGATGCACCGCGTTTTGCGCAGGAAAAACTGCAGCAGCTTGGCACAATTACCCTGGCAGAGAAAATCACGCTGGGCGTGTTTGCCCTGTTGCTGGTGCTGTGGGCCGGGGTTCCCGCCATGATTTTTGGCCCGGAACTGGCGGTGAACCCGACTACCGCTGCGGTGATCGGTTTGGCGATCCTGCTGATGACCGGTGTGTTGAGTTGGGATGATGTGCTGAAACATAAAGGCGCCTGGGATACCGTGGTGTGGTTCGCCGCACTGGTGATGATGGCGACCTTCCTCGGTAAACTCGGGCTGATTGGTTGGCTGTCGAAAACCGTCGGGGCGGGTATAGATAATATGGGCATGAGCTGGGTTGGCGGGACGATACTGCTGACGCTGGTTTATCTCTATTCCCACTATTTCTTTGCCAGCACGACGGCCCACGTTACCGCCATGTTCGCCGCCTTCTTTGCTGCCGGTATTGCGCTGGGTGCGCCACCTGCGCTGCTTGGCCTGATTCTGGCATTCTCGTCTTCACTGATGATGTCCTTAACCCACTATGCGACCGGCACCGCGCCAATTATCTTTGGTTCCGGCTATGCAACACTGGGGGAATGGTGGAAAACCGGCTTTGTGATGAGCGTGGTTAATCTGCTGATCTGGATGGTGATTGGTGGTGTGTGGTGGAAGTGGTTGGGCTATTGGTAATACCCGTCATACTTGAAGCTGCGGCTGTGTTGGCTGCGTAAGCTCACCCCTGGAGCTTAGTTGTCTAAGCTCCAGGGGATTATCTTACTTGCCGCAGCTCCAATTATTTAGGGTATTACAGAGAATTAGTTCAGAAACGTCGGTTGTTGCGCTTCGTAGCGGGCAATATCCGCTTCGTGCTGCAGCGTCAGGCCGATGCTGTCCAAGCCGTTAATCATGCAGTGGCGGCGGAAGCTGTCGATCTCAAATGGATAGCTTTTGCCCCCGGCATTCACCGTCTGGTTTTCCAGATCGACCACGAACGTGATCCCTTCGTTCTCTGCCACCAGTTTGAACAGCGTGTCGACATCCTGCTCACTCAGAGTGACCGGCAGTAACTGGTTATTGAACGAGTTACCGTAGAAGATATCGGCGAAACTCGGTGCAATCACCACTTTAAAACCATAATCGGTCAACGCCCAAGGTGCGTGTTCGCGGGAAGAGCCGCAACCAAAGTTTTCGCGCGCTAACAGGATGCTGGCACCCTGGTAACGCGGTTGGTTCAGAATGAACTCCGGGTTAGGCTGCTGACCGGCATCGTCCAGAAAACGCCAATCGTTAAACAGGTGCTGGCCGAAACCGGTACGGGTGACTTTCTGCAAAAACTGTTTTGGGATAATGGCGTCGGTATCGACGTTGGCCGCATCCAGAGGCACCACTAAGCCGGTATGTTGAGTAAATTTAGCCACGGTGATGCTCCTTAATGCAGTTCACGAATATCGGCAAAATGGCCAGTCACGGCAGCCGCAGCGGCCATCGCCGGGCTGAGCAGATGGGTACGCCCACCACGGCCCTGGCGCCCTTCGAAATTACGGTTACTGGTTGATGCGCAGCGCTCGCCCGGGTTCAGGCGATCGTTGTTCATCGCTAAACACATAGAGCAACCTGGCAAGCGCCATTCAAAACCGGCTTCGATAAAGATCTTGTCCAGCCCTTCGGCTTCCGCCTGGGCTTTCACCGGGCCAGAGCCTGGAACGACAATCGCCTGCACGCCGCTTGCCACTTTACGCCCTTTGGCAATGGCGGCGGCTGCGCGCAGATCTTCGATACGTGAGTTGGTGCAGGAACCGATGAACACTTTATCGATCGCCACCTCGGTCAGTTTGATACCGGGTTTCAGATCCATATAAGCCAGCGCTTTTTCGGCAGAAGCACGTTCAACCGGATCGCTGAAGGATTCCGGTGCCGGGATCGCCTGATTGACGGCGATAACCTGGCCAGGGTTAGTGCCCCAGGTAACCTGTGGTGCGATGTCTTCGGCGCGCAGGGTTACTACGGTATCAAACTTGGCATCGGCGTCAGATTTCAACGTGCGCCAGTAGGCTACTGCCTGTTCCCAGTTGGCCCCGGTCGGTGCAAACTGACGGCCTTTCAGGTAATTGAAGGTGGTGTCGTCTGGCGCGACCAGGCCCGCTTTGGCACCCATTTCAATCGCCATATTGCACAGCGTCATGCGGCCTTCCATGCTCAACGCCTCGATGGCTTTACCGCAGAACTCGACAACGTGGCCAGTACCACCGGCACTGCCGGTTTTACCGATGATCGCCAGCACAATATCTTTGGCAGTGATGCCTTCTGCGGCCTCACCGGTCACTTCAATCTTCATGGTCTTGGCGCGGCCCTGCTTCAGGGTTTGCGTGGCCAACACGTGCTCAACTTCTGAAGTGCCGATACCGAACGCCAATGAGCCAAAAGCACCGTGGGTGGCAGTATGGGAGTCGCCGCACACAATGGTCATGCCTGGCAACGTCATGCCCTGCTCTGGGCCGATGACGTGCACAATGCCCTGGAACGGGTGATTCAGGTCATACAGCGAGACACCGAATTCCGCACAGTTCTTGATCAACTCCTGCATCTGGATGCGTGCCATTTCGCCGCTGGCGTTGATGTCTTTGGTCTGGGTTGAAACGTTGTGATCCATGGTGGCAAAGGTTTTGCCCGGCTGGCGCACTTTACGCCCCATTGCACGCAGGCCGTCGAAAGCCTGTGGAGAGGTGACTTCATGCACCAGATGGCGATCGATGTACAGCAACGGCGTTTCGTTCGGTGCTTCGTGCACCACGTGGGCATCGTACAGTTTCTGATATAAGGTCTTGGCCATGATTTATGCTCCCTGAGCCACGAAGCGGGCAATGGTGTCGCCCATTTCACTGGTGCCGATCGCTTTACCGTCACCGGCCAGATCGGCGGTACGGTAACCCTGTTCCAGCGCCTGATTGATGGCGCGCTCAATGGCTTCTGCGGCCTCATCGGCACCCAGGCTGTAGCGCAGCAGCAAGGCTGCAGACAGAATCTGGGCGATCGGGTTGGCGATGTTTTTGCCTGCGATATCCGGCGCTGAACCACCTGCTGGTTCGTACAGGCCGAACCCTTGCTCGTTCAGGCTGGCAGAAGGCAGCATGCCCATAGAGCCGGTAATCATCGCGCACTCATCAGACAGAATGTCACCGAACAGGTTGGAGCACAGCATGACGTCGAATTGGGACGGATCTTTGATCAACTGCATAGTGGCGTTGTCGATATACATATGCGACAACGCCACGTCTGGGTAATCTTTAGCGACCTGAGTCACCACTTCCCGCCACAGGATCGAGCTTTGCAGCACGTTGGCTTTATCGATGGAGGTCACTTTGTTGCCGCGCTTGCGGGCAGATTCAAAGGCGATACGGGCAATGCGTTCGATCTCAAAGCGGTGATACACCTCGGTATCGAAGGCGCGCTCATGCATGCCTTGGCCTTCGCGGCCTTTAGGTTGACCGAAGTAAATGCCACCGGTCAGTTCACGCACGCACAGAATATCAAAGCCATGGGCTGCGATATCAGCGCGCAGCGGGCAGAAATCTTCCAACCCTTGATACAGGCGCGCAGGGCGCAGGTTGCTGAACAGCTTGAAGTGCTTACGCAGTGGCAGCAGAGCACCGCGCTCTGGCTGCTCTGCTGGTGGCAGGTTTTCCCACTTGGGGCCACCGACGGAGCCGAACAGAATGGCGTCGGCCTGCTCGCAACCGGCGAGGGTCGCGGCTGGCAGCGGGCTGCCATGGCGATCGATGGCAATGCCACCGACGTCATATTCACTGGTAGTGATGCGGATACCAAAGCGCTGACGTACTGCATCCAATACTTTGTGGGCTTGGGCCATTACTTCCGGGCCGATTCCGTCTCCGGGCAAGACGGCAATATGGTAAGTCTTCGTCATGTTCACACCGTTTCCTGATTATTTTGCTGTTTGGTTTGCTGCAGACGCTGCTTTTCTTTTTCTACCTGCTGTGAGCGCCAGATATTATTTAATACGTGAATCATTGCCTTGGCGGAAGATTCGACGATGTCAGTAGCCAGGCCCACGCCATGGAAACGGCGGCCCTGATAAGACACCACGATATCAACCTGACCGAGTGCGTCGCGGCCTTGGCCTTTGGCGGTCAACTGATATTTCACCAGTTCGATAGGGTATTCGGTGATGCGGTTGATGGCTTGATATACCGCATCCACCGGGCCGTTACCGGTCGCCGCTTCGGCTTTTTCTTCATCGCCACAGATCAGTTTGACCGAGGCGGTCGCCATGATACTGCTGCCGGATTGTACGCTGAAGTAGCCCAGGCTGAAATGCTCCGGTTCTTCCTGTTGTTTGTTGATAAACGCCAGTGCTTCCAAATCGTAATCAAATACTTGGCCTTTTTTGTCGGCCAGTTTCAGGAAGGCGGCGTACAGTACGTCCAGATTGTAGTCCTGTTCCTTGTAACCCATCTCTTCCATACGGTGTTTGACTGCCGCACGGCCAGAACGTGAAGTCAGGTTCAACTGTACGTCTTTCAGGCCAATGGTCTGCGGCGTCATGATTTCGTAGTTTTCGCGGTTTTTCAGCACACCGTCCTGATGAATCCCGGAAGAGTGGGCGAAGGCGTTGGAACCGACGATGGCTTTGTTGGCAGGAATGGGCATGTTGCACAGTTGGCTGACCAATTGGCTGGTGCGATAAATTTCCTGATGATTGATATTGGTATGCACATTCATAATGTCTTGGCGAACTTTGATCGCCATGATCACTTCTTCCAGAGAACAGTTACCAGCGCGCTCGCCGATGCCGTTCAATGTGCCTTCAACTTGGCGAGCACCGGCATGCACTGCGGCAATCGAGTTGCCAACCGCCATACCCAGATCGTCGTGGCAGTGCACGGAAATAATCGCTTTATCAATGTTTGGGACGCGGTCATATAAGGTAGTAATAATGCCGCCGAACTGGTTGGGCGTGGTGTAACCGACCGTGTCAGGAATATTGATAGTGGTGGCACCAGCGTTAATGGCGGCTTCCACCACGCGACACAGATTATCAATCGGTGTACGGCCAGCATCTTCACAAGAGAATTCAACATCATCGGTGTAATTACGTGCGCGTTTCACCGAGCGCACCGCCATCTCCAGCACTTCGTCAAATGAGCGCTTTAACTTTGATTCAATATGCAGGGTGGAGGTGGCCAGGAACACGTGGATACGGAAAGCTTCGGCAACGCGCAATGCTTCGGCGGCTACGTCAATGTCGTTGTCCACGCAGCGAGCCAGGCCGCAGACGCGGCTGTTTTTGATCTGGCGGGCAATGGTTTGTACCGACTCGAAATCCCCCGGAGAAGACACCGGGAAGCCGACTTCCATCACGTCGACACCCATTCTTTCCAGCGCCATGGCGATTTGAATCTTTTCTTTTACACTCAGGCTGGCTTGTAATGCCTGTTCGCCGTCACGCAATGTGGTATCGAAAATAATGACTTGTTGGCTCATTTGATTATTCCTTATCGTGTTTGTTTCACGCTAAGCGGGCAAAAAAAAACCCGCGCACTAGCGCGGGTTTTTACAGATGATGGGCTGAATCAGTTCTGAACTCCGCCCACCAGCATACCGCGCAAAGAAGATGCGTTAAGTAGTAGGCCTAGTAGACGATGAGTACGGATCATGGAGGTCAGCTTCTCTAAAATAGTTTCGTTGCCTAATTTGATACTTTATTGGCTGTGTGATGTCAACATCTGATTGAGAATAGGGGGATTGCAGCGGCAAGGAAAAGGAACAGGTGCAGCAGACGAAAGCTCGGTAAAAAAACCGATCAGGAGGTCAAAAAAAGTGCCGGTTTTGCGAGTTTTTTAGCATAAATGACATGAATTCTGTACCACTACATTGATTCTTAATGTCGCTCAGTTAGAATTCCTAGTGCAAGAAAACGAGTAAGCACAGGCTTGGTCGTGAAATTGACAAGGGATTTCATTCGTTAGGTGAATTGATATGTTTTTGAAATTCATTTCATGCATTTAATCTGAAATGCCGACGCATCAAAGACCATTTAGTCGCATTAAAAGTACCTATTTTGAGATCTCATTATTGTCCGCTATCTCATTTTATGGTCTGATTCAATATGACTTTAGATGTCTGCTTGGTGCCCATTACTTGAGCGTGAAACCTGCCAACATGTTTGCATGTCGTGACTGTTTGCCACCTTGACGTGTCGGGGTATCACTTACAGTGCGTAATTATTAGCCGTTGTATCGTGTTTTTATAGGATGATGCTCGATTGTTATCTTACGTGGATAGTCAATAGGGATAACTAATTTCGCCGTGTGGGAATAATTTAATGCCGCTTTTAGCATGATATTCCCCTGCGTGCCTGCGGAATTATCTACATGGGACTTAGTGGAGTTAGATATGTCTGAATATAATTCAGGAACTGTCTTGGAAAAAGAAAACAGTGATATCCATTTACGCAGCGTAGATCTTAATTTACTTACTGTTTTTGATGCAGTTATGCAGATGCAGAATATTACCCGAGCGGCTAATTCGTTAGGGATGTCGCAGCCCGCAGTGAGCAATGCCGTTGCCCGTTTAAAAGTGATGTTCAATGATGAGCTGTTTGTGCGCTTTGGGCGTGGCATCCAGCCCACCATGCGGGCGCGTCAGCTGTTTGGGCCGGTACGCCAAGCGTTGCAATTGGTGCAGAATGAGCTGCCAGGGGCGGGTTTTGATGCTCTGAGCAGTGAACGTACTTTCACGCTTTCTATCTGTAGCCCATTGGATATTCGCCTTACTGCAAAGATAATTAACAACGTCAAGAATATGGCACCTCATGTACGTTTGCAGGCAAAATCCTATCTGAGCAATAACATAGAGCATCAACTGCGCTATCAGGAAACTGAATTTGTTATTGGTTACACCTGTTTTGAACACCCTGAATTTCAAAACATCGCTTTATTTGAAGATGAATTAAGCCTGGTTGCGGCACAGTCGCACCCGCGCTTGGTGAACAGCATCACTCAAGAGCAAATGCTGGTTGAGCAGCATGCGGTGATATCGTTAGAGCGTTTCTGCTCTTTCAGCAAGCCTTACTATATAGAAGAGGCCGCGCAGCGTGGCATCACCCAGCAGTGTACCGACCTGTTCAGCGTGCTTAATATAGTGGCGATGACAGAAATGGTGGCCATCACTCCGCGCTGGTTTGCCGAGCAACATGCCCAGGCGCTACAGCTAAAAATCATTTCATTACCGTGGGATAAGAAAAGCGTAACCTGTTATCTTTCCTGGCACGAGTCTGCCGAACGGGATAAAGGCCACCAGTGGATGAAGTCTGTTCTGCGTCAGTCTGAATTATTGCGCTAACTGCACGATTTATTAACCCGACGTACTTGCCTGTACTTCGGGTTAATAGTCGTGATGTAATTTCATTAATAAGAAAAGTCCTGCTTTTCAAGCCGGACAAATCCCAATAGAAACGTTTTACAACCGTTTTTACGAAGCATTTTTATGGTTTTTTATTTATAAAATTAAATTCTACATAAAGATGGTTTCTTAGCATTTTAACCTAATGATTTTTTTTGCTCTCCTTTTCACTCCCCAGCCCAGAATTAACTTTCCGTTTGACCATCGTGTCCAAAGCCTGGTCGATATAAAGGTAACTCAAGTTCTAGCTCACACTTCTACGCTGAAATCTCTTTTCCGAGCGCAGGAGAGTCGGTAGACTGCGCAAAAAAAAGTAAACACGTGTAAGCTGAGATAGAGGAATCTAAGTTCCTATCGCGGCTGATCGTGTGATTAATTTCAGGCTTAGAGCGCTATGATCAATAATTTGCAGCACTACCATCTGGTCCAACGTATACAGCATCAAATCTCTCAGCGTGCCGACTGCATTGCTTTTCGCCAGTGGTCCCCCGATGGTGAAACGCAGCTGACCTGGTCACAGGTTGGTACTCATGTGAACTCTATCGCCTGCGCGCTTTTGGCTCTTGGCGTAGATGTGCAAGAACGGATTGCTATCTTTGCTAATAATTGCATGGCTTGGTCGCTGGCCGATCTGGCTATTCTGCAACTGCGCGCCATCAGCGTGCCGCTTTATGCAACCAATACCGCAGCCCAAGCCGCTTTTATTATTAATGATGCTGATATTCGCATGGTGTTTGTCGGTGAACAGGCACAGCTGGATGCTGCCATTGCTCTGCGCGGCGTGTGTCCGCAGCTCACGCATATCATCGTATTTGATGATGAGGCCGATTTACGTGGTTGCGAGATTGCTCAATACCTCAGTCATTTTGAGCGTGAGGCCGATGTCGAGCAGTTTGAGGCAATACTGCAAGAAAGGATTGCAGATAGCAGCCTGCAAGATTTGTTCACGCTGATTTATACCTCCGGTACTACGGGCGAGCCAAAAGGGGTGATGCTGGACTATCGCAACATGGCGGCACAGTTACAGTTACATGATGATCGCATCACGGTCACCGAAGACGATGTTTCGCTCAGTTTCCTGCCAATGTCACATGTTTTTGAGCGGGCCTGGAGCTTCTTTATTATGCATTCCGGTGCTCAGAACGTTTTTCTGCCGAATACCGATTGGGTACGTGAGGCGATGGCTGCCGTACAGCCAACCCTGATGTGTGCGGTGCCGCGTTTTTATGAAAAAATCTTCAGTGCGGTACATGAGAAAGTCGCGCGTGCACCTTGGTTGCGCCGTGCTCTGTTCCACTGGGCGATCGTGTGTGGTGAGCGCAAGTTTCTGCAGGAGCGAGCGGGCAAGCCGCTCGGCAAGCTGTTCGATCTCTCCCACCGTTGGGCGGATAAGCTGGTACTGAGTAAACTGCGTGCGATCCTGGGGGGCCGGGTTCGTTTCCTGCCAGCCGCCGGAGCTAAACTGGACGATAATGTCATCCTGTTCTTCGAAGCGATGGGGGTGAACATCAAATATGGTTACGGCATGACGGAAACCTGTGCCACGGTCTCCTGTTGGGAGGAAAATAATTTCCGCTTTGGCTCTATTGGTAAGCCGTTACCCGGTGTAGAAGTGCGCATCGCTGAGGAAAATGAGATCCAGGTGCGTGGGCCAATTGTAATGCGTGGCTATTTCAATAAACCGTTGGAAACTGCGAACACCTTTACCGCCGATGGCTGGTTAAAAACCGGTGATGCTGGCATGATCGATGAAGATGGCAATCTGTTTATCACCGAGCGCCTCAAAGATCTGATGAAAACCTCTGGTGGTAAATATATTGCTCCGCAAATGCTGGAAGGTACGCTGGTACAAGATCGTTTTATTGAGCAGGTGGCGATCATTGCCGATGCACGCAAGTTTGTTTCCGCGTTGATTGTCCCGAGTTTCGAATCGCTGGAGGATTACGCCCGTTCGATTAACCTGAAATACCAGGATCGGCTCGAATTGCTGCGTAATAACCATATTATTGAAATGTTTGAAAACCGTCTGCGCGAGATGCAAAAAGAGCTGGCGCTATTCGAGCAGGTGAAAAAATTTACTCTATTACCTGCGGCGTTTTCTATGGAATTGGGCGAGTTAACGCCAACGCTGAAGTTGCGGCGCAAGGTGATCCTGCAGCGTTACCAGAATGAGATTGAATCTATGTATCAGGATAAATGATGGCGTTGCTCCAGGAAGGTTGCGCACAGCCAACATGGGTTGAAGTATAACGACTATCATATCGTTCGGTAATTTCCGGCATAGACGAAACAATACCTGGCGGTTATTGCTGGCGGCTAGCGTATTGTTTCTGTAAGCGATTAATCCTCAGCCGGATGTTAACAACCTTTGTTGTTAACGGATTGTTTTGCCGTTTGCCTGCCTCATATTCTAGCGTTATGTTAGGCTGTATCACGGTATTAAGTTCCGCTGACACTGCTTAATACTGCGATACAAGCTAAACCATCCATAAATTTTGGGGCGTTGCCCCACCGCGGGCGCTTAGTTTCAGCGCCAGACAAGAATTAAGCAAGCCTGGAGGCAAACCCATGGAAATGTTGTCAGGAGCCGAGATGGTCGTCCGATCGTTGATCGATCAGGGCGTTAAACATGTATTCGGCTATCCGGGCGGGGCGGTACTGGATATTTATGACGCCCTGCACACGGTTGGGGGCATCGATCATATTCTGGTGCGGCATGAGCAGGGAGCCGTGCATATGGCCGATGGCTATGCGCGTGCGACCGGTGAAGTGGGGGTGGTTCTCGTAACATCCGGCCCTGGTGCGACCAATGCGATTACCGGCATTGCCACGGCGTATATGGATTCCATCCCTATGGTAGTGCTTTCTGGCCAGGTTCCCAGTTCACTGATTGGTTACGATGCTTTCCAAGAGTGCGATATGGTGGGGATCTCCCGCCCGGTGGTGAAGCACAGCTTTCTGGTCAAACGCACTGAAGATATTCCTTCCGTATTGAAGAAAGCGTTCTATCTAGCTTCTACTGGCCGCCCTGGCCCGGTGGTGATCGATCTGCCCAAAGATATTGTTGGCCCGGCAGTGAAAATGCCTTATGCCTATCCGAAAGACGTCAGTATGCGTTCTTATCACCCAACGGTGCAAGGGCATCGTGGGCAGATAAAGCGCGCTCTGCAGACCATTCTGGCAGCAAAAAAACCCGTGATGTACGTGGGCGGTGGGGCAATCAATTCAGGCTGTCATGAAGAGTTGTTACAACTGGCCGAGAAACTGAATCTGCCGGTAACCTGCACGCTGATGGGATTGGGGGCGTTCCCTGGTACTCACCGGCAAAGCGTGGGTATGCTGGGGATGCACGGGACTTATGAAGCCAATAACACCATGCATAACTCCGATGTGATCTTTGCCGTCGGGGTACGTTTTGACGATCGTACCACCAACAACCTGATTAAATATTGCCCGGACGCTACCGTGTTGCATATCGATATCGACCCGACCTCGATTTCTAAAACGGTCGATGCCGATATTCCTATCGTTGGTGATGCCAAGCAGGTCTTGGTGCAAATGCTGGAGTTATTGGCACAAAGTGACAAAACGCAGGATTTCGACGCGTTGCGCGACTGGTGGCAATCCATCGAACAGTGGCGGGCACGCGATTGCCTGGGTTACGACAAGAACAGCGGCACTATCAAGCCTCAAGCGGTGATTGAAACCTTGCACCGGCTGACCAAAGGTGATGCTTATGTTACCTCTGACGTTGGTCAACACCAGATGTTTGCCGCACTTTACTACCCGTTTGATAAGCCACGCCGTTGGATTAACTCTGGCGGATTAGGCACCATGGGCTTTGGCTTGCCTGCGGCGCTGGGGGTGAAGTTGGCATTGCCAGAAGAAACCGTGGTGTGTGTCACTGGTGACGGCAGTATCCAGATGAATATTCAGGAGTTGTCCACTGCTATGCAGTACAACCTGCCGGTAATCGTGCTCAATCTGAACAACGGCTATCTGGGTATGGTGAAGCAGTGGCAGGATATGATCTATTCTGGCCGCCATTCCCAATCCTATATGAATTCTCTGCCGGATTTTGTGAAACTGGCGGAGGCATACGGTCATGTGGGGATCTCAATCCGCACTCCTGATGAGCTGGAAAGCAAACTGGCGCAGGCGTTGGCTGAGAAAGAGCGGTTAGTGTTTGTTGATGTTACCGTCGATGAAACTGAACATGTGTACCCGATGCAAATTCGCGGTGGAAGCATGGACGATATGTGGCTAAGCAAAACGGAGAGAACCTGATGAGGCGCCGTATTTTATCTGTACTGCTGGAAAACGAATCAGGTGCGTTGTCGCGCGTGGTAGGGCTGTTCTCTCAGCGTGGCTATAACATTGAAAGCCTGACGGTAGCACCGACTGACGATCCTACGTTGTCACGCATGACGATTCAGACTGTGGGTGACGAAAAGGTGCTCGAGCAGATCGAGAAGCAACTGCACAAACTGGTTGATGTGCTGCGCGTTAGCGAACTGGTCCAAGGGGCGCATGTTGAGCGTGAGATCATGCTGGTGAAATTGCAGGCCAGTGGTTACGGGCGTGAAGAGGTGAAGCGTAGCACGGATATTTTCCGTGGTCAGATCGTGGATGTCACTTCTTCGCTCTACACCGTGCAACTGGCGGGAACCAGCGACAAACTGGACGCGTTCCTGAATGCTGTGCGTGAAGTGGCTGAAATTGTTGAAGTCGTGCGCTCAGGAATTATTGGTGTTTCGCGCGGTGATAAAATCATGCGCTAACCACGCTGATTTTTTGCGGGTTAACGAGAAGGCGTAGCTTTACTGCTGCGCCTTTTTTTTCGGCTTTTTAGTCATTTGCTGGCACCTTTCTGCAAAAGCGGTTGCTCGACCGGGTTTTCTGCGGTTAGATCCAAGGGGTGGGATGAATAACCATAGTGATTATTATGGTTACTCAGGATCTTTCAGCTTTCAAATCGCAGCGTGGTTTGGCCGCAAGAGCCAAACCGCCATCTTGATTGCTTTTTATTTTCAGCATCATTAAGGGGTTAACGTGAAACTGGATGAAATCGCGCGTCTCGCAGGCGTTTCGCGCACTACGGCCAGTTATGTCATCAACGGTAAGGCGAAGCAGTATCGTGTCAGCGATAAAACCGTTGAAAAAGTGATGGCCGTGGTCAGGGAGCACAACTATCACCCGAATGCTGTTGCGGCAGGGTTACGCGCTGGCCGTACTCGCTCAATCGGCCTGGTGATACCGGATCTTGAAAATACCAGTTATACCCGTATCGCCAACTATCTTGAGCGGCAGGCGCGCCAGCGGGGTTATCAACTGCTGATTGCCTGTTCTGAAGATCAGCCGGACAACGAAATGCGCTGCGTTGAGCATCTGTTGCAGCGCCAGGTGGATGCTATCATTGTGTCGACGGCATTGCCGCCGGAGCATCCTTTCTATCAGCGTTGGGCCAACGATCCTTTCCCGATCATTGCGTTAGATCGCGCGCTGGATCGTGAACATTTCATCAGCGTGGTTGGGGCCGATCAGGAGGATTCCTTGGCGCTGGCGCAGGAGTTGCGCGGTTTCCCGGCTAAGTCGGTGTTATATCTTGGGGCATTGCCAGAGCTTTCCGTGAGTTTTCTACGTGAGCAGGGGTTCCGCCAAGCTTGGCAGGATGACGAACGTCATGTGGACTATCTGTATGCTAACAGTTATGAACGCGAGGCTGCTGGTGCGCTGTTTGCTGAATGGCTGAAAACCCACCCAATGCCGCAGGCGCTGTTTACCACGTCCTTTTCCCTGTTGCAGGGAGTGATGGATGTCACGTTGAAAAAATATGGGCACTTACCAACGGATCTGGCTATTGCCACTTTTGGCGATAATGAACTGCTGGATTTCCTTGAGTGCCCGGTGCTGGCCGTGGCGCAGCGCCACCGTGATGTGGCTGAACGGGTGTTAGAACTGGTTCTGGCCAGTCTTGACGAACCGCGTAAGCCTAAACCAGGCATGACGCGCATCCGTCGTAATCTGTTCCGCCGTGGCAGCCTGAGCCGGAAATAAGCCCAAAGGGCCAGTCTGCCACTGGCCTTTGGTTTTATACATACCCCACCACGCGAAACAAGCGGCGGCAATATTCCAGAAAGTAGCCGTATACTACCCCCATTGCCATGGACACCACCGCATTACTGGCCACCGCCGCCATGATTTGTTGCCCATCGGCACCCACGCTCCACAGGATCGCAGCATAAACAGGTGACTGAAAACTGACATAGGCCAGCAGATCCGCCAGATTGCGCAGTAAAAACTGCCCTTGAGGGAAACGGCGGGCTGTTGCGATAAAAAAGTCGCGGTAGCGGCCATAGGGCCAGGCAATAAGAATGTTGACGGGAATCGACAATAAGCGGGAAGAAAGTGACTGACTGAAGCTCATGCCAGAAATCAGGATTTCAATCGCCATACCTGCCAGAAAGCAGTACACCACCAAAGCAAAAGTGTCGGCGGCAGCACTGCGTAAGCGTGAAGCAGGTGAAAACATGGGATAAGCTCCTATGAACAGGTTAACATTTTTAGTTAATTTGTTAATGTGGTGTAATAAACTGATTTTTATTTATTATCCAGTGTACTAAGCTATTTATTTATTTTAACTAGCTTGATATTTTTATTTTTAACAATTGTGTGGTTTTTATCCTGATGAGAGGGCTCAAAGCATCGCTTGGAGGGATTAAAAATGGTTAATATTGTAAATGCTATTAAAAACAGTGTGTTGTGATTTTTTCCTTGATGTTGGTGCAGAAAACCTGGTTCATGCAGAAATGGACGAAAATGTAAAAAATTTCGGTCTGAATTGTAAGTGAGTGTTTTAAGAGGAATCTCAGTAAATTGATTTAAATTCGAATGAGTAAGCTCAGTAATATCCGGGCAATATATTTTTTCTGCGGGTTCTTCATTGATAGAATAATTGACGTAGAATAGCGCGCTGTTTGCGGCGAAATATGTCTCTGGCGTTATTAAGTCAATGGTTTAAGACATAAATCCGCAAATGGGTGATGTGCAGCCAAGCCTTATCCGGCGCGGCTTGCCGCAGGGTGACATCCCGTGGCTATCCGGGTAAAAAGTGAGATCTGGATTGCAGAAGGAACTAATGAGTTAATTAATCGCCAATGTGCGACATTTTTAATCACCTCATTTTCGTTTAGAAAATTATCCCCGTTTATCAGGATGTTATTTTTTATTCGTTTAATAAATAGAGTTCTTTTCGTGAGTCAGCCCCCAAAATATCCACAGAAATATTGCCAAAGCGCTGCCGCTCTGGCTTGACAAGGTTTTCATACCCTCCGTAAACTCTTAATGTGGTAATTTGTGGGGGAAAGTGGTGGAAAAGGTCACTGGGGGGTAGCTCAGGTATGTTTCGTGGAGCGACGCTGGTTAACCTCGACAGTAAAGGGCGGCTTGCCGTACCCACCCGTTATCGGGATTTACTGAATGAGGAATCGCAAGGCCAAATGGTTTGTACCATTGACCTCCATCAGCCCTGTCTGCTGCTTTATCCTTTACCCGAATGGGAAGTTATCGAACAAAAATTGTCCCGTCTGTCGAGCATGAATCCCGCCGAGCGCCGCGTTCAGCGCTTGCTGTTGGGGCATGCCAGCGAATGTCAGATGGATAGTGCCGGGCGGTTGCTGTTAGCCAGTACGCTGCGTCAACACGCCGGGCTAACGAAAGAAGTGATGCTGGTCGGGCAGTTCAACAAGTTTGAACTGTGGGATGAACAGACCTGGTATCTACAAGTCAAGAAGGATATTGACGCTGAACAGTCCACTCAGGAACCGTTATCTGAGCGGCTACAGGATTTGTCATTATAAGCATGTTGGAAAACTATAAGCACACCACCGTACTGTTGGATGAGGCTGTGAACGGCCTCAACATCCGCAGTAACGGCACATATATTGACGGAACTTTTGGTCGCGGTGGCCATTCTCGTCTGATTCTGTCCCAACTGGGGCCGGAAGGGCGTTTGTTGGCAATCGATCGCGATCCGCAGGCTATTGCTGCCGCCCAATCTATTGAAGACCCTCGTTTCTCTATCATACATGGCCCATTTTCGGATCTGGCGCATTATGCGCAAGAGCGCGATCTGGTAGGCAAAATTGACGGTGTGTTGCTCGACTTGGGGGTTTCTTCCCCGCAGTTGGATGATGCTGAGCGCGGTTTTTCCTTTATGCGCGACGGCCCGCTGGATATGCGGATGGATCCTTCCAGCGGCCAGTCTGCCGCCGAATGGCTGATGAAAGCCGAAGCTGATGATATTGCCTGGGTGCTGAAAACCTTTGGCGAAGAGCGTTTTGCCAAGCGTATTGCCCGCGCCATCGTGGAAAGAAACCGTACCGAGCCAATGACGCGCACCAAGGAGTTAGCGGATCTGATTGCTAACGCCAGTCCATTCCGTGAAAAACACAAGCACCCGGCAACGCGCAGTTTCCAGGCGATCCGTATTTATATCAACAGTGAACTGGAAGAGATCGAGCGTGCTCTGGATGGCGCGCTGGCGGTATTGGCCCCGCATGGCCGCTTGTCGATTATCAGCTTCCATTCATTGGAAGATCGCATTGTTAAACGCTTTATGCGCCACCATAGCCGGGGAGCCCAGGTACCTGCCGGGATCCCGTTGACCGAAGCGCAACTGCGTGAACTTGGGGGGCGCACACTGAAAGCATTGGGCAAAATGATGCCGTCTGACGATGAAGTGGCGGAAAACCCGCGAGCGCGCAGTTCGGTGCTGCGTATTGCTGAGAGGATGTCCGCGTGATTGGCAATCAGCGTCACGGGCTGGTTGGGGTTATTGGCGGGGACTTACTGCGTAACGCCAAAATACCGCTGATCTTATTGGTCGCTGTGCTGGTTTCCGCTGTTTTTGTGGTTACCACGGCGCACCGGACCCGCTTGTTGACCGCTGAACGCGAACAGTTGGTGTTGGAGCGGGATGCGCTGGATATTGAGTGGCGCAACCTGATTCTGGAAGAAAATGCCCTTGGCGATCATAGCCGTGTAGAACGTATTGCCACTGAGAAGTTGCACATGCAGCACGTTGATCCATCGCAGGAAAATATCATCGTTAAACCCTAAAAGGCTTAACCGCATTGACGATACGGAGCAGAAAGAGAAGCAATGAAAGCAGCACGCCCCGGTAGGTTGAGACGCCAGGAAGACCAAGCCAGCTTTGTCAGCTGGCGTTTTGCGTTGCTGTGCGGTTGTATTTTGCTGGCATTGGTCGGCTTGATGGTGCGCGTGGCTTATCTGCAGGTGATCAACCCTGAACAACTGGTGAAAGAGGGCGATATGCGCTCGCTGCGGGTGCAGGAGGTTCCAACTGCGCGCGGCATGATCAGCGATCGTTCTGGGCGGCCATTGGCGGTGAGCGTCCCGGTGAACGCCGTCTGGGCCGATCCGAAAGAATTGATCGAGCACGGGGGGATTACGCTGGATTCGCGCTGGAAGGCGCTTTCCGATGCGTTGCAGATCCCATTGGATCAACTCTCCAACCGTATTAATGCCAACCCGAAAGGGCGCTTTGTTTATCTGGCACGGCAGGTTAATCCGGCGATCGGTGACTATATCCATAAGCTGAAACTGCCGGGGATTTACCTGCGTCAGGAGTCACGCCGTTATTATCCTTCAGGCCAAGTGACGGCCCATATCATCGGCGTGACCAATATCGATGGCCAAGGTATTGAAGGGGTTGAAAAGAGCTTCGACCGCTGGCTGACCGGGCAACCGGGTGAACGCACTGTACGCAAAGATCGTTATGGCCGGGTGATTGAGGATGTCTCTTCGGTAGACAGCCTGGCAGCCCATAACCTGATGTTGAGCATTGACGAGCGTTTACAGGCGCTGGTTTACCGCGAATTGAATAATGCGGTTGCGTTCAACAAGGCGGAATCAGGCACCGCCGTGCTGGTGGACGTGAATACCGGCGAAGTATTGGCGATGGCCAATAGCCCGTCATATAACCCGAACAACATGGCCGGTACGCCGAAAGACACCATGCGTAACCGCGCGATCACCGATATTTTTGAACCGGGTTCCACAGTGAAACCGATGGTGGTAATGACGGCATTGCAGCGCGGCGTAGTGAAAGAGAACAGCGTGCTCAATACCATTCCTTACCGTATTAACGGTCACGAAATCAAAGATGTGGCACGTTATTCGGAACTGTCCATGACCGGGATTTTGCAGAAGTCGAGTAACGTCGGTGTTTCTAAACTGGCGTTAGCGATGCCGTCCTCAGCGTTAGTAGACACTTACTCACGTTTTGGACTGGGAAAAGCGACCAATTTGGGGCTGGTCGGAGAAAGCAGTGGCTTATACCCAAAAAAACAACGGTGGTCTGACATAGAGAGGGCCACCTTCTCTTTCGGCTACGGGCTAATGGTAACGCCGTTACAGTTAGCGCGAGTCTATGCCACGATCGGCAGCTTGGGCGTGTATCGCCCGTTGTCGATCACCAAGGTTGACCCTCCGGTGGCCGGTGAGCGCGTCTTCCCAGAGGCTACGGTGCGTACCGTGGTTCACATGATGGAAAGCGTGGCGTTGCCGGGCGGTGGTGGCGTGAAAGCCGCCATCAAGGGTTACCGGATTGCGATTAAAACCGGTACCGCGAAAAAAGTCGGCCCGGACGGTAAATACGTCAACCGATATATCGCTTATACCGCAGGGGTGGCACCCGCCAGCCAACCCCGTTTTGCTCTGGTGGTGGTCATTAACGATCCACAGGGTGGGAAGTACTACGGCGGTGCGATTTCCGCGCCAGTGTTTGGTGCGATCATGGGGGGAGTGTTGCGGATCATGAACGTTGAGCCGGATGCTTTACCCACTGGCGACAAAAGCGAATTAGTTATCAACAGTAAAGAGGGTACAGGTGGCAGATCGTAATTTACGCGATTTACTCGCTCCTTGGGTGCCAGCAGCACCCGAGCGCCAGCTGAGGGAAATGATATTAGACAGCCGCATTGCGGCTGCCGGGGATCTGTTTGTCGCCGTGGTCGGTCATCAGGCGGATGGCCGCCGCTATATTCCGCAAGCCATCGCGCAAGGGGTTGCCGCTGTCATCGCCGAAGCTGAAGGCCAGGCTGAAGACGGGGAAATTTGCGAAATGCACGGTGTGCCCGTCATTTACCTTAGCCAACTCAGCCAGCGTCTTTCTGCACTCGCCGGGCGTTTCTACCAGCAACCCGCAGAGCGTTTGCGTCTGATCGGTGTGACTGGTACCAACGGTAAAACCACCACTACGCAGTTGCTGGCGCAATGGAGCCAACTGCTGGGTGAAACCGCCGCCGTTATGGGGACAGTGGGGAATGGGTTGTTGGGACAGGTTTGCCCAACGGAAAATACCACCGGTTCTGCGGTTGATGTTCAACATATCCTCAACGATTTGGCCACTCAGGGTGCCACTGTTGCTGCGATGGAAGTCTCTTCTCACGGACTGGTGCAACACCGAGTCGTCGCTTTACCCTTTGCTGCCGCAGTATTTACTAACCTGAGCCGCGATCATCTGGATTATCATGGCGATATGGCCAGTTATGAAGCGGCTAAATGGTCGCTGTTTGCGCAGCATGAAGTCGGGCAGGCGATCATTAATGCCGATGATGAAGTGGGTCATCGCTGGTTGGCTAAATTACCCGATGCGGTAGCCGTGACCATGCAAGCCAACTTACAACCAGGTTGCCGTGGTCGTTGGCTGAAAGCGACCTCAGTGAATTACCACGATAACGGTGCCACCGTGCATTTCAGCTCAAGCTGGGGTGATGGCGAGATTGAAAGCCGCCTGATGGGGGCATTTAACGTCAGTAATCTGCTGCTGGCGCTGGCAACTTTGCTGTCTCTTGGTTACCCGTTTGATGAACTGGTAAAAACCGCCAATCAGTTGCAGCCGGTCTGTGGCCGCATGGAAGTGTTTAATGCGCCGGGGAAGCCGACGGTGGTGGTGGATTATGCCCATACCCCGGATGCCTTGGAAAAAGCGTTGGAAGCTGCGCGTTTACATTGCCAGGGGCAACTGTGGTGCGTATTTGGTTGCGGTGGCGATCGCGACAGAGGTAAGCGCCCACTTATGGGCGGGATTGCCGAGCAGTTTGCCGATCGCGTTGTGGTGACCGACGATAACCCGCGTACCGAAGAACCGCAGGCAATCATCAAAGATATTCTGGCCGGATTGCTCGATGCCGGGCATGTGCAGGTGATCCATGGGCGTGCAGAAGCCGTCACCAGTGCCATCATGCAGGCGAAAGAACAGGATGTCGTCCTGGTGGCAGGTAAAGGCCATGAGGATTATCAAGTGGTGGGTCATCGTCGCCTGGATTACTCCGATCGTACTACCGTTGCACGTTTACTGGGGGTGTTGGCATGATCGCGGTATCCCTGAAGGTCTTGGCTGAGGTATTGAGTGCTGAACTGATCGGTGCTGATTGCCAAATCACTGAGGTGATGACCGATACCCGCCAAGTGACGGCAGGCTGCCTGTTTGTGGCGCTGAAAGGCGAGCGTTTCGACGCCCATGACTTTGCCGCTGATGCAATAGCCGCAGGCGCAGGTGCGTTGCTGGTAAGTAAGCGCTTATTGGTGGATGCGCCACAACTGGTGGTGAAAGATACCCGTTTGGCATTAGGGCAACTGGCTGCCTGGGTTCGTCAGCAGGTCCCGGCTAAAGTGGTGGCGCTCACAGGGTCATCAGGGAAGACCTCGGTGAAAGAGATGACAGCCACCATTCTGCGCGAATGTGGTGAGGTGCTGTATACCGCAGGGAATTTCAATAACGACATCGGCGTGCCGCTGACGTTACTGCGTTTGCAGCCGCAGCATGATTTTGCCGTGATTGAGTTAGGCGCGAATCATATTGGCGAGATCGCTTACACCACCGCTTTAACCCAACCACAGAGCGCGCTGGTGAACAACCTGGCGGCGGCGCATCTGGAAGGATTCGGCTCTTTGGCCGGGGTGGCTCAGGCCAAAGGTGAGATATTTGCTGGTTTGCCCGCCAACGGTGTGGCGATCATCAATGCTGATAATAACGACTGGCCGCATTGGCAGGTTCAGTTGCAGGGCAAAAAAGTGTGGCGCTTTTCGCCTCAGGCGGCAGATGGCGTGGATTTTTTTGCCAGCGATATTCAGATCAATGGCAAGGGTACGCAATTTACGCTGCACAGCCCGTTAGGAACGGTAGCTATCGAGCTGCCGCTGCCTGGCCGCCATAATGTGGCTAATGCTCTGGCGGCGGCGGCACTGGCGATGTCGGTCGGTGCAACGTTGGCGGCAGTGCGCGCAGGATTACAACAACTCCAGGCGGTGCCAGGTCGGTTATTCCCGGTCGCGCTGGCGGAGGGCAAGCTTTTACTGGATGACAGCTATAACGCCAATGTTGGCTCAATGATCGCTGCTGCTCAGGTGCTGGCAGAAATGCCGGGTTACCGGGTGATGGTGGTTGGCGACATGGCCGAGTTAGGGGCAGAAGCGGCAGAATGTCACCGCCAGGTGGGAGATGCCGCCCGTCTGGCCGGGGTTGATAAAGTGATCAGCGTCGGTCAACTCAGCCACGTGCTGAGTTCGGCAGCCGGTAACGGCGAGCATTATCAGAATAAAGCAGCAGTGATCGCGCGCGTGGCGGAACTACTGTCAGCACATGCGGTAATTACCGTGTTAATCAAAGGTTCACGTAGTGCCGCAATGGAGCAGGTAGTACGCGCGTTACAGGAGAAAGCACCATGTTAGTTTGGCTGGCCGAATATCTGGTCAAGTATTACTCAGGTTTCAACGTCTTTTCTTACCTGACGTTCAGGGCCATTGTCAGCCTGCTGACCGCGCTGTTTATTTCGTTGTGGATGGGGCCACGGGTGATCAAACGCCTGCAGGAAATGTCCTTTGGCCAAGTGGTGCGTAACGACGGGCCAGAATCACACTTCAGCAAACGCGGTACGCCAACCATGGGCGGCATCATGATCCTGACCTCCATCACCATTTCGGTGCTGATGTGGGCGTATCCGTCGAATCCTTATGTCTGGTGCGTATTGTTTGTGCTGGTGGGGTACGGCATCGTCGGGTTTGTCGATGACTATCGCAAAGTGGTGCGCAAAGATACCAAAGGGTTGATTGCCCGCTGGAAGTACTTCTGGCAATCGGTGATCGCGCTGATCGTCGCGTTCTCCATGTATGCGATAGGAAAAGACACGCCAGCCACCGAGCTGGTAGTGCCGTTTTTCAAGGACATTGTGCCACAGCTTGGTCTGCTATACGTGCTGTTAGCCTACTTTGTGATTGTGGGGACCAGCAATGCGGTTAACCTGACCGATGGGTTGGACGGGTTGGCGATTATGCCAACCGTATTGGTTGCTGCCGGTTTTGCCTTGGTTGCCTGGGCAACGGGTAACGTGAATTTTGCCAACTATCTGCATATCCCGTATCTGCGCCATGCTGGTGAGCTGGTGATTGTGTGCACCGCGATTGTCGGTGCCGGTTTGGGCTTCTTATGGTTCAACACTTACCCGGCTCAGGTGTTTATGGGCGATGTCGGTTCGCTGGCCTTGGGCGGCGCGTTGGGGACGATCGCGGTGCTGCTGCGTCAGGAGTTTTTGCTGGTGATTATGGGCGGCGTGTTCGTGGTTGAAACGCTGTCGGTGATTTTGCAGGTGGGATCGTTCAAGCTGCGCGGGCAACGTATTTTCCGCATGGCACCGATTCATCACCACTATGAATTGAAAGGTTGGCCAGAGCCACGCGTGATTGTGCGTTTCTGGATTATTTCGCTGATGCTGGTGCTGATCGGCCTGGCAACGCTGAAGGTGCGCTAATTATGGTGGATTATCAGGGTAAAAAAGTGGTCATCATCGGGTTAGGCCTGACCGGTTTATCCTGTGTTGATTTCTTTATGATGCGGGGCGTAACGCCGCGCGTTATGGATACCCGTATTGCTCCGCCGGGGCTGGATAAACTGCCTGAGAGCGTGGAGCGGCATCTGGGGGATTTGAACCAGGCGTGGTTGCTGGAGGCGGATTTGATTGTCGCCAGCCCTGGTATCGCCCTCGCGACACCGGCCTTGAGTGCCGCTGCGGCTGCCGGGGTGGAAATCGTTGGTGACGTCGAGCTGTTTTGCCGTGAAGCACAGGCACCGATTGTGGCGATCACCGGTTCCAACGGTAAAAGTACGGTGACCTCGTTAGTAGGCGAAATGGCTAAAGCCGCCGGGTGGGCGGTGGGCGTTGGCGGTAATATCGGCCTGCCCGCGCTCAGTTTGCTGCGTCAGGAATGCCAGCTTTACGTGCTTGAGCTGTCGAGTTTCCAACTGGAAACCACCTACAGCCTGCGTGCTGCTGCCGCGACCATCCTGAACGTGACAGAAGATCATATGGATCGCTATCCGCTTGGTTTACAGCAGTATCGTGCTGCCAAACTGCGGATTTATGAAAATGCCGGTGTATGCGTGGTGAACGCCGACGACGCGCTGACCATGCCAGTACGTGGTGCTGATGAGCGTTGCGTCAGCTTTGGTGCTGATGTGGGTGATTACCATCTCAACCGCCAGCAGGGTGAAACCTGGTTGCGGGTTAACGGCGAGAAAGTCCTCAATACCCGCGAGATGAAGCTCACCGGCCAGCATAACTATACCAATGCGCTGGCAGCGTTGGCTTTGGCCGATGCCGCCAAACTGCCGCGTTCTTCCAGTCTGCAGGCATTAACCACCTTTACTGGCCTGGAGCACCGCTTCCAACTGGTGTGGGAGCGTAACGGCGTGCGCTGGATTAACGATTCCAAAGCCACCAACGTTGGCAGCACAGAAGCCGCGCTGAATGGCCTGCAGGTTGAGGGTACGCTGCATTTGCTGTTGGGCGGTGATGGCAAGTCCGCAGATTTCTCGTCGCTGACGCGTTATCTGCAAGGTGACAACATCCGGCTGTACTGTTTTGGCCGTGATGGTGCCCAACTGGCAGAGCTGCGCCCGAGTGTTACCACCCTGACTGAAACCATGGAACAGGCCATGCACACTATTGCAGGCCGTGCGAAAGCGGGCGATATGGTGTTGCTGTCACCCGCCTGTGCCAGCCTGGATCAGTTCCGTAATTTTGAAGTGCGCGGTAACGAGTTTGCCCGCTTGGCGCGGGAGCTTGGCGGATGAGACTACGGGTGCCGACGTTTGGCCTGGCCAACAAACTGAAAGACTGGGTGATGGGATCGCGTGAAAGTGATTCTGCCAATATGGTGCTGTATGACCGTACCCTGTTGTGGTTGACCTTTGGCTTGGCGGTAATCGGTTTCGTCATGGTGACGTCGGCTTCGATGCCGATTGGTCAGCGCCTTGGCGACGATCCGTTCCTGTTTGCCAAACGTGACGCACTGTATCTGATCCTGGCATTCGGTCTGTCGTTGGTCACGCTGCGTATCCCGATGGAGGTATGGCAGCGCTACAGTAACGTTATGTTGTTGTTATCCATGGTGATGCTGCTGATTGTATTAGTGGTGGGGAGTTCGGTGAACGGGGCATCGCGCTGGATCGCTCTTGGCCCACTGCGTATTCAGCCTGCCGAACTTTCCAAGCTGTCGCTGTTTTGTTACCTGTCGAGTTACCTGGTGCGCAAGGTTGATGAGGTACGCAGTAACTTCTGGGGCTTCTGTAAACCGATGGGCGTGATGGTGGTGTTGGCGGTATTGCTGCTGGCACAGCCAGATTTGGGAACGGTGGTGGTGCTGTTTATTACTACCTTGGCGATGCTGTTTCTGGCTGGGGCCAAGATGTGGCAGTTCCTGGCAATTATCGGTTCCGGGGCGTTTGCCGTGGGGTTACTGGTGATCGCGGAACCCTATCGTATGCGCCGCGTGACCTCTTTCTGGAACCCATGGGCCGATCCGTTCGGCAGTGGTTACCAGCTAACCCAGTCGCTGATGGCGTTTGGCCGCGGTGAGTTCTGGGGGCAGGGGTTAGGTAATTCGGTACAGAAACTGGAGTATTTACCGGAAGCGCATACCGACTTTATCTTCGCAATTTTAGCTGAGGAATTGGGCTATATCGGTGTGGTTTTAGCCCTGTTAATGGTATTCTTCGTCGCTTTTCGTGCGATGTCGATTGGCCGCCGTGCATTGGAGATCGATCAGCGGTTTTCCGGTTTTCTGGCATGTTCGATCGGCATTTGGTTCAGCTTCCAGGCGTTGGTTAACGTCGGTGCGGCGGCGGGGATGCTGCCGACCAAAGGGTTGACGCTGCCGCTGATCAGCTACGGCGGTTCGAGCTTGATAATTATGTCGACGGCGATTGTGCTGTTGCTGCGTATTGATTATGAAACGCGCCTGACCAAAGCGCAGGCGTTTGTGAAGAGGTAGCGGATGAGCGGTAAAGCGAAGCGTTTAATGGTGATGGCAGGCGGGACCGGCGGGCATGTGTTCCCGGGGCTGGCGGTTGCGCATCATCTGATGGCGCAGGGCTGGCAGGTGCGCTGGCTTGGGACCGCCGACCGCATGGAAGCCGATTTGGTGCCGAAGCACGGAATCGAAATTGATTTTATTCGTATTTCTGGTTTGCGCGGCAAAGGGTTGAAGGCCCAGTTGACCGCGCCGTTACGCATTTGGCGCGCCATGCGCCAGGCAAAGGCGATCATGCGCAGTTATCAGCCTGACGTGGTGCTGGGCATGGGGGGTTATGTTTCTGGCCCCGGTGGCTTGGCTGCCTGGCAGTGTGGTATCCCGGTGGTGCTGCACGAGCAGAATGGCATTGCCGGTTTGACCAATCGCTGGCTCTCCAGGATTGCCAAAACGGTGTTGCAGGCCTTTCCCGGTGCGTTCCCACACGCAGAGGTTGTCGGTAACCCGGTACGGACCGATGTGCTGGCGTTGCCATTACCTGCAGAGCGTTTGGCGGGGCGTGAAGGGCCGGTTCGGGTGCTGGTGATTGGCGGTAGCCAGGGGGCTCGGGTGCTGAATCAGACGCTTCCTGCCGCCGCAGCTTTGCTGGGCGATAAGATTACCCTTTGGCATCAGGTGGGGAAGGGAGCGCTGGAAACGGTGCTGCGCGACTACGAGAGGGTAGGGCAGACCGGGCACAAAGTGACTGAGTTTATTGATGATATGGCAGCAGCTTATGCCTGGGCTGATGTGGTGGTCTGTCGTTCTGGCGCATTGACCGTCAGCGAGATCGCAGCAGCCGGTTTACCCGCCATTTTCGTGCCCTTTCAGCACAAAGATCGCCAGCAGTATTGGAATGCTCGCCCGTTGGAGGCCGCAGGCGCGGCGAAAATTATTGAACAACCACAGTTTACCGCTGAAGCAGTGGCGGAACTGTTGGCAGATTGGGATCGCACAACGTTGCTGACGATGGCTGAAAAAGCCCGTGCGGTGGCGATTCCCGATGCAACAGAGCGCGTGGCGGCAGAGATTGTTCGCCTCGCCAGATAGAGCTAGATCATGCAGGGCTTGGCTCGCCGGGCCATATAAAGAATAAGCAATATGGGGTTCGCAGATTGAACCCGGATAGAGAGAGTGATGAATACACAGCAATTGGCGAAACTACGCACTTTCGTGCCTGAGATGCGACGCGTCCGGCACATACACTTTGTTGGCATCGGTGGTGCTGGCATGGGTGGTATCGCCGAGGTGTTGGCTAACGAAGGCTATCAGATCAGCGGTTCCGATTTGGCACCGAATCCGGTAACTCAACAGTTGAGCGAGCTTGGGGCAACCATTTATTTTCATCATCGCCCAGAGAATGTGCTGGATGCGAGCGTAGTGGTGGTTTCTACCGCCATTTCGGCAGATAACCCGGAGATCGTCGCAGCTCGTGAGGCGCGTATCCCGGTGATCCAGCGTGCCGAAATGCTGGCTGAATTGATGCGCTATCGTCATGGCATCGCCATCGCCGGTACGCACGGCAAAACCACGACAACGGCGATGGTGTCGAGTATTTATGCAGAAGCCGGTTTGGATCCGACCTTTGTTAACGGTGGGTTGGTGAAGGCGGCGGGGACGCATGCGCGCCTGGGTTCCAGCCGTTACCTGATCGCTGAGGCTGATGAGAGTGACGCCTCGTTCCTGCATTTGCAGCCGATGGTGGCGATTGTCACCAACATCGAAGCCGACCATATGGATACTTACCATGGCGATTTCGAGAACCTGAAGCAGACGTTTATCAGCTTCCTGCATAATTTGCCGTTTTATGGCCGGGCGGTGATGTGTGTTGATGACCCGGTGGTGCGTGAACTGCTGCCGCGCGTGGGCCGCCACATTACTACCTATGGTTTCAGTGACGATGCTGATGTGCGTTTAGAAAGCTATCGCCAGGTCGGGCATCAGGGGCATTTTACCCTGAGCCGTCAGGATAAGCCGTTGTTGACGGTGACCCTGAATGCGCCGGGCCGTCATAATGCGCTGAACGCCGCTGCGGCGGTTGCGGTAGCGACGGAGGAAGGCATTGATGATGAAGCCATTCTGCGTGCGCTAGCCGGTTTCCAGGGGACAGGCCGCCGTTTCGATGTGCTTGGTGATTTCTCGCTGGCAGCGGTGAATGGTAAAGCAGGTAGTGCGATGCTGGTGGATGATTATGGCCACCATCCGACCGAAGTCGATGCGACTATCAAGGCCGCACGTGCAGGTTGGCCGAACAAGCGTCTGGTGATGATTTTCCAACCGCACCGTTTCACGCGGACCCGCGATCTGTACGATGATTTTGCCCATGTGTTGTCTCAGGTGGATGTACTGCTGATGCTGGATGTGTATCCGGCTGGCGAAGCGCCAATCCCCGGTGCTGACAGCCGTTCGCTGTGCCGCACCATCCGTACTCGCGGCAAGCTGGATCCGATCCTGATTGCCGATGCGGACATCGTGCCGGAAACCCTGGCGCAACTGCTGCAGGGGGACGATCTGATTCTGGTGCAAGGCGCTGGCAACGTCGGTAAAATCGCGCGCAAATTGGCTGAGCTAAAGTTGCAGCCGCAGAATAAAGAGGAGGGGCATCATGGCTGATAAAGTAGCTGTGTTGCTGGGGGGAACCTCCGCAGAGCGAGATGTGTCACTGCAGTCCGGTGCTGCAGTGCTGGCTGGGTTGAGAGAAGCAGGTATTGACGCGCATCCCGTCGATACCCGTGATTACCCGGTAACCCAGTTGAAAGCACAGGGGTTTAACAAGGTGTTTATCGCGTTGCATGGGCGCGGTGGTGAGGATGGCACCTTGCAGGGGATGCTGGAGTATCTGCAGCTACCTTATACCGGCAGTGGGGTAATGGCTTCTGCCCTGACCATGGACAAGTGGCGTACGAAGTTGGTGTGGCAATCTATGGGGTTACCGATAGCTCCTTATGTGGCGCTGTGCCGCCAGCAGTATTTCAGTAACGAACGGGATAACCTGCTGGCCGCTGTGGCAGCGTTGGGGCTACCGCTGATCGTCAAGCCTAGCCGTGAAGGCTCGAGCGTCGGTATGAGTAAAGTGACCGAGAGCGGCGCTCTTGAAAGCGCATTGGAAGAGGCTTTCCGCCATGACGACGATGTTTTGGTAGAGAAATGGTTGAGTGGCCCCGAATATACCGTGGCGATCCTGGGTGATCGGGTGTTGCCTTCCATCCGTATTCAACCCGCCGGGGTGTTCTACGACTACCAGGCTAAATATATTGCCGATGATACGCAGTATTTCTGCCCGAGCGGCCTGAGTGAACAGCAGGAGGCCGAAATGGCTGCGCTGGCACTGCGTGCCTATCGTGGGCTGGATTGCAGCGGTTGGGGCCGTGTTGATGTGATGCAGGATAGCGACGGTGGTTTTTATCTGCTGGAGGTGAATACTTCGCCAGGTATGACCAGCCACAGTTTGGTGCCAATGGCTGCGCGGCAGTCTGGGTTGACGTTCTCGCAGTTGGTTGCGGCAATTTTGGCATTGGCTGACTGAGATGTCGCAAGCGGCTCTGAATTCGCGTGACCGCGAGGTGGATAACGGCCCGCGCCGCAGCAATGGAACCCAACTGGCGGGAATGATTTTCCTGCTGATGGTGTTGGGAACCATTTTGTGGGGCGGTTGGGCGGTGATTGGTTGGATGAAAGATGCTAACCGCTTGCCGCTCTCAAAATTGGTGGTGACCGGTGAACGCCATTACACCACCAATGACGATATTCGCCAGGCGATCCTGGCGCTGGGAGCGCCCGGCACGTTCATGACGCAGGATGTGGACATCATCCAGCAGCAGATCGAGCGCCTGCCGTGGATCAAGCAGGCCAGCGTGCGTAAACAGTGGCCAGATGAGTTGAAGATTCATCTGGTGGAATATGTCCCGGTGGCGCATTGGAATGATTTGCATATGGTAGATGCCGAAGGCAAATCGTTCAGTGTCCCGGCAGAGCGATTAGGTAAACAGAAATTGCCGCTGCTTTATGGCCCGGAAGGTAGCGAGCAGGATGTGTTGGAAGGCTATCGCGCAATGAGCAGCGTGTTAGCAGCGAGCAGATATACATTGAAGATGGTGGCGATGACCGCCCGTCATTCATGGCTGCTGGCGTTGGATAACGATGTTCGGCTGGAACTGGGACGTGACGATCGCATGGGGCGTTTGCAACGCTTTATAGGGCTTTACCCGCTGCTACTGCAGCAGGCACAGGTGGAAAACAAGCGTGTCAGCTATGTCGATTTACGTTATGACACCGGAGCCTCGGTGGGGTGGACTCAGGCGTTGATCGATCCGCAGTTAGCTGGGCAGGCAGCAGGCGAACAGCCAAACAGTAATCAGCAACAGAATCAGGCACAGGCAAAACAACAATGATCAAGTCGACGGACAGAAAACTGGTAGTTGGACTGGAGATCGGAACTGCAAAAGTTTCCGCATTGGTAGGGGAAGTCCTGCCCGATGGCATGGTCAATATTATTGGCGTGGGCAGTTGCCCCTCTCGCGGTATGGATAAGGGGGGAGTCAACGATCTGGAGTCGGTAGTCAAATGCGTTCAGCGTGCTATCGATCAGGCCGAGCTGATGGCTGACTGTCAGATTTCTTCGGTTTACCTGGCCTTGTCGGGTAAACATATTAGCTGCCAAAACGAAATAGGGATGGTGCCTATTTCAGAAGAGGAAGTGACTCAGGAAGATGTGGAGAATGTCGTACATACTGCCAAGTCGGTTCGTGTGCGCGATGAGCACCGCATCCTGCACGTGATTCCTCAGGAATACGCCATCGATTATCAGGAAGGGATTAAAAATCCGGTTGGGTTATCTGGCGTGCGTATGCAGGCCAAGGTCCACCTGATCACCTGCCATAACGATATGGCAAAGAACATCGTCAAAGCGGTTGAACGTTGCGGCCTGAAAGTGGATCAACTGATTTTCGCCGGCCTGGCAGCCAGTTATGCCGTGTTGACCGAAGATGAGCGTGAACTCGGCGTTTGTGTGGTGGATATCGGCGGTGGCACTATGGATATGGCGGTGTATACCGGCGGAGCGCTGCGCCATACTAAAGTGATCCCTTATGCCGGGAACGTGGTCACCAGCGATATCGCTTATGCCTTCGGGACGCCACCTGCAGATGCAGAAGCGATTAAAGTTCGTCACGGTTGTGCGCTTGGATCGATTGTCAGCAAGGATGAAAGTGTAGAGGTGCCGAGCGTCGGGGGGCGCCCACCACGTAGTCTGCAAAGACAGACACTGGCTGAAGTGATTGAGCCACGCTACACCGAACTGTTGAATCTGGTTAACGATGAAATTTTACAATTGCAGGAGCAGTTACGGAGCCAAGGGGTCAAGCATCATCTGGCAGCAGGTATTGTGCTGACCGGTGGAGCCGCCCAGATTGATGGCCTGGCAGCCTGTGCGCAACGGGTATTCCATACCCAGGTACGCATTGGCCAACCCTTGAACATCACAGGCTTGACGGATTATGCGCAGGAGCCTTATTACTCCACAGCGGTAGGGTTGCTGCACTATGGAAAAGAATCTCACCTGAACGGTGAGGCAGAAGTAGAAAAACGCGCCTCGGTGGGCAATTGGTTTAAACGTATCAATAGCTGGCTGAGAAAAGAGTTTTAATGTTTCAATAAAGAGATCATGCTGAGCCATCTTTTTATGATCTCGCAGCGACAGGCACAAAACGGAGAGAAACTATGTTTGAACCAATGGAACTAACCAACGATGCGGTGATTAAAGTCATCGGCGTCGGCGGTGGCGGTGGCAACGCCGTTGAACACATGGTGCGTGAGCGCATCGAAGGTGTTGAATTCTTTGCCGTTAACACCGACGCTCAAGCGTTGCGTAAAACGGCGGTTGGCCAAACCATCCAGATTGGTAGTGGTATTACCAAGGGGTTGGGGGCGGGCGCGAACCCGGAAGTGGGTCGTAATTCAGCGGAAGAAGACCGTGAAGCCCTGCGTACAGCTCTGGAAGGTGCAGACATGGTCTTTATCGCCGCTGGCATGGGCGGTGGTACCGGTACCGGTGCTGCGCCTGTTGTGGCTGAAGTTGCCAAAGATCTGGGTATTCTGACTGTCGCTGTGGTGACCAAGCCGTTCAATTTTGAAGGCAAGAAGCGCATGGCGTTCGCTGAGCAGGGTATCGCTGAGCTGTCCAAGCATGTGGACTCACTGATCACTATCCCGAACGATAAATTGCTGAAAGTTCTGGGCCGTGGCATTTCTCTGCTGGACGCGTTTGGCGCGGCTAACGACGTGCTGAAAGGCGCGGTGCAGGGTATTGCCGAATTGATCACTCGTCCAGGTCTGATGAACGTTGACTTCGCCGACGTGCGCACCGTGATGTCCGAAATGGGCTACGCGATGATGGGCTCTGGCGTGGCAAGTGGTGAAGACCGTGCGGAAGAAGCGGCAGAAATGGCGATCTCCAGCCCACTGCTGGAAGATATCGATCTGTCTGGCGCTCGCGGTGTGCTGGTCAACATCACCGCTGGCTTCGATCTGCGTTTGGATGAGTTCGAAACTGTGGGTAACACCATCCGTGCTTTCGCTTCTGATAACGCGACCGTAGTGATCGGGACGTCACTGGATCCGGAAATGAACGACGAACTGCGTGTTACCGTGGTTGCTACCGGTATCGGTATGGACAAACGTCCTGAAATCACTCTGGTCACCAACAAGCAGGCCAGCCAGCCAGTGATGGATCACCGTTATCAGCAGCACGGTATGTCGCCGCTGCAGCAGGAAGTTAAGCCTGCTGCCAAAGTGGTGAACGATCAGAGCACGCAACCGAATAAAGAGCCCGATTATCTGGATATCCCGGCCTTCTTGCGCAAGCAGGCAGACTAGGAATAAGCCGGAAATTTGGAATCTCCGCTCTTTGTGCTAAACTGTCCCGCCGGCCTTGCTATATGCTATGGCCGGTAGGATGGATAAACATTGCGAGATAAAACGATGATCAAACAAAGGACCTTAAAACGCGTTATTCAGGCGACGGGTGTCGGTTTGCATACCGGCAAGAAAGTCACGCTGATAATGCGCCCAGCACCGGCTAATACCGGGGTCATCTATCGTCGCACTGACTTGAATCCACCGGTTGATTTTCCGGCTGATGCAAAATCCGTGCGTGATACCATGCTATGTACTTGCCTGGTGAATGAGTCAGACGTGCGTATTTCAACCGTTGAGCATCTCAATGCTGCGTTGGCGGGTTTGGGTATCGACAACATCATTATTGAAGTTGACGCTGCTGAGATCCCGATCATGGACGGTAGTGCCAGCCCGTTTGTTTTCCTGCTGCTGGATGCTGGCATTGAAGAGCTGAACTCAGCGAAGAAATTCCTGCGCCTGAAAGAAACCGTGCGTGTTGAAGATGGCGATAAGTGGGCAGAGTTGTCCCCGCATAACGGGTTCCGCCTGGATTTCACTATCGACTTCAACCATCCGGCAATTGATGCCAGTACACAACGTTATCGCCTTGATTTCTCTGCCGATTCGTTCGTGCGTCAAATCAGCCGTGCGCGTACGTTTGGCTTTATGCGTGATATCGAATATCTGCAGTCCCGTGGTTTGGCCTTGGGTGGCAGTTTCGATTGCGCCATTGTGGTTGATGATTACCGAGTTCTGAACGAAGACGGCCTGCGCTTCGAAGACGAGTTCGTGCGCCACAAAATGCTGGATGCGATCGGTGATTTGTTCATGTGTGGTCATAACATCATTGGCGCGTTTACCGCGTACAAATCTGGGCATGCGCTGAACAATAAACTGTTGCAAGCCGTGCTGGCGAAGCAAGAAGCTTGGGAATACGTGACATTCCAGGATGAAGCAGAAATGCCATTGGCGTTCAAAGCTCCTACCATGGTGTTGGCGTAAACCCGTTCCGCTGATTATTTATCACGGCTGGTAGCGTTGGCTCTCTCTCCTGCCAACGATGCCAGTCGTTCTAATACTTTCCGTAATTTTTCCGGGCTACGTGCTGCCAATCCTCGTAATTCATCCGCGCTTTCCTGGCTCAAGTGACGTAATGGTGCGCTTGGTTGCTCATTTTCTGTCGTTTTAGCAGCATTTTGCACCTGGCTGTTTCCTTTTGCCATCAAGGCTGGATTAATCCTGATGTCGATTGACGACAATGATGGTAGAATTTGGGCTCGTAGTGCGGAGAGCAGGTTGGGTTGTTCATAGCGTAAGCGCATCATCCAACTGGCATTAGCGGTTTCCAGCACTAAAACACCCTGTCTGAAGTTAGCGACACGGCACCATGGGTGCAATTGAGCTGGCAGTAGCCCCCTCACTGCACGATTGAGTTTCAGGAGCGCCAGAGCGCGTTGCTGAACGTTATGCAGCGGCCCTTTCTCTGCTGCTGTCGCATCGTCGAACAGGACATCTAATAATTGTGGACGGCTATCGCGCATAATGGGCTCCGGCGGATTATAAACTCGTGATCGGTATTCTAAATCGTTGGCGACAATTTGGCAGACGTTATTTCTGGCCCCATCTCCTGTTAGGGATGGTCGCGGCCACGCTTGGCGTGCCGCAAAATCTGTCTGGCACCTCCGATCAAACCGCATTACCGAGCACGTCGTCCAGCCTTAACCGCCAGAATTCGGCCAATAACGCCTTTAACAGCCTGGCTTTGCTGCAGGAAGTACACCGTCGCCCAACGTTTGGCGTTGATTACTGGCACCAGCATGCGCTCCGTACCGTTATCCGTCACCTCTCTTTTGCTCTTGCTCCGCAGGTGCTTTACACGCGAGTGCAAGAAGCCGAGAACGATGCTGTTGAACCTCCTTTGCAGGTTGAGCAATTGGCATTGCTCTCTACGCTCAATGCGTTACTGACGCATGAGCCGAAACCACCGACGATTATTCGTGATACCCACCATTCCGTTGTTCCTTCTTTAGCGCGGCATCAGGCCGGGCTATGGCTCGCTCAGGTGCAGGGGATTCGCGCCGGGCCTGGCCTCTTCAACTGATTCTTGCCCTTTGGGCAACAAAAACCAACGAAACAACAGCGAGTTGACGGCCAATATTGCGTCGTCGCGTAAGAGATATTAAGAATCATGTTAAATAAATTATTGACCAAAGTTTTTGGTAGTAGCAACGATCGTACCCTGCGCCGTATGCGTAAAGTGGTTGATGCCATCAACCGTATGGAACCGGACATGGAGAAACTGTCCGACAGCGAGTTGCAGGCCAAGACTAATGAGTTCCGTGAGCGCCTGAAGCAGGGCGAAGTATTGGAAAGTCTGATCCCGGAAGCGTTCGCTGTGGTACGCGAAGCCAGTAAGCGTGTGTTTGGCATGCGCCACTTCGATGTACAGTTACTGGGTGGTATGGTGCTGAATGAGCGTTGTATTGCCGAGATGCGCACCGGTGAAGGTAAAACGCTGACGGCGACCTTGCCTGCCTACCTGAATGCCCTGAGTGGGCGTGGTGTGCACGTGGTGACCGTCAACGATTATCTGGCACAGCGTGATGCCGAAAACAACCGCCCATTGTTCGAATTCCTCGGCCTGAGCGTGGGTATCAACTTGCCGAATATGCCAGCACCGGCCAAGCGTGAAGCTTATGCTGCCGACATCACCTACGGTACCAATAACGAATACGGTTTTGACTACCTGCGTGACAACATGGCGTTCAGCCCAGAAGAGCGTGTGCAGCGCAAACTGCACTATGCGCTGGTGGATGAGGTTGACTCCATTCTGATCGATGAAGCTCGTACCCCGCTGATCATCTCTGGCCCGGCTGAAGACAGCTCCGAGATGTATATCAAGGTCAACAAGCTGATCCCACAGTTGATCCGTCAGGAAAAAGAAGATTCAGATACCTTCCAAGGCGAAGGCCATTTCTCGGTGGATGAAAAAGCGCGTCAGGTTCACCTGACGGAGCGCGGTTTGATCCGCATAGAAGAGATGCTGATGGAAGCTGGCATCATGGAGGAAGGGGAATCGCTGTATTCACCGACTAACATCATGCTGATGCACCACGTTACCGCTGCGCTGCGTGCTCATGTGCTGTTTACCCGTGACGTTGACTATATCGTTAAAGACGGCGAAGTCATCATTGTTGATGAGCATACTGGCCGCACCATGCAGGGCCGCCGCTGGTCTGATGGTTTGCATCAGGCGGTAGAAGCCAAAGAAAAGGTGGAAATCCAGAACGAAAACCAGACGCTGGCTTCGATCACTTTCCAGAACTATTTCCGCCTGTATGAAAAATTGGCCGGTATGACCGGTACTGCCGATACCGAAGCGTTTGAATTCAGCTCGATCTACAAGCTGGATACGATCGTGGTGCCAACTAACCGCCCAATGATCCGTAAAGATATGCCGGATCTGGTCTACATGACCGAGAAAGAGAAGATCGCTGCGATCATTGAAGATATCCGCGAGCGCACCACGAAAGGCCAGCCAGTGTTGGTTGGTACGATCTCGATTGAAAAATCTGAAGTGGTTTCTCGTGAATTAACCAAGGCCGGTATTGAGCACAAAGTGCTGAACGCCAAGTTCCACGCCATGGAAGCAGACATTGTGGCAAATGCGGGCCAGACGGCGGCGGTGACTATTGCGACCAACATGGCAGGCCGTGGTACGGACATCGTTCTGGGTGGTAGCTGGCAGTCAGAAATCGCGCAGTTGGAAGAGCCTACCGAAGAGCAGATTGCGGCAATTAAAGATGCGTGGCAAATCCGCCACGACGCAGTGCTGGCGGCGGGTGGTTTGCACATTATCGGTACTGAACGCCACGAATCACGCCGTATTGATAACCAGTTGCGTGGCCGTTCTGGTCGTCAGGGGGATGCTGGTTCTTCCCGCTTCTATCTGTCAATGGAAGATGCGTTGATGCGTATTTTTGCTTCGGATCGCGTATCCGGCATGATGCGTAAATTAGGCATGAAAGACGGTGAAGCGATTGAACACCCATGGGTGACCAAAGCAATCGCCAACGCGCAGCGTAAGGTAGAAAGCCGTAACTTCGATATTCGTAAGCAACTGCTGGAATATGATGATGTGGCCAACGATCAACGCCGGGCGATCTACAGCCAGCGTAACGAACTGCTTGATGTTTCCGATGTGAGCGAAACCATTGCCAGCATCCGTGAAGACGTATTCAAAACCACCATTGATAACTATATTCCGCCGCAGTCGCTGGAAGAAATGTGGGATATCAAGGGGCTGGAAGAGCGTCTGAAAAACGATTTCGATCTGGATATGCCTATCACCGAATGGCTGGATAAAGAACCTGAGCTGCATGAAGAAACGTTGCGTGAGCGCATTCTGGAGCAAGCGAAGGAAAGTTATCTGCGTAAAGAAGAAGTTGTTGGCGCTGAAATGATGCGTAACTTCGAGAAAGGCGTGATGTTACAAACGCTGGATTCCCTGTGGAAAGAGCATCTGGCGGCCATGGATTATCTGCGCCAAGGGATCCATCTGCGCGGTTATGCGCAAAAAGATCCTAAGCAGGAATACAAGCGCGAATCCTTCAATATGTTCGGCAATATGCTGGAGTCGCTGAAGTATGAAGTGGTCAGCGTTCTGAGCAAGGTGCAGGTACGCATGCCGGAAGAGGTTGAAGCACTGGAACTGCAGCGTCGTGAAGAAGCCGCACGCCTGGCGCGCCAGCAGCAACTGAGCCATCAGGAAGAGAATGCGCTGGCGATTGAGGATCCAAACTCACCTGCGGTTGCAGAACGTAAAGTGGGCCGTAACGATCCTTGCCCATGCGGTTCCGGCAAGAAGTACAAACAGTGTCATGGTCGTCTGCAACAATAAGCGGGCCGCAGTGAGTCACTAAACGTAGTAGAGGTTCAGCTTGCTGAACCTCTTTTTTGTACGCAAGGATCGGGAGAATCCGATGAAGCACTTGAATATCGCGGTAGGTATCATTCGTAACCCGCAGCAGGAAATCTTTATTACACGCCGTGCTGCCGATGCGCATATGGCTGGTTTCTGGGAGTTCCCTGGTGGCAAGATCGAGCAGGGGGAAACGCCAGAGCAGGCATTACGCCGCGAGTTGCTGGAAGAAACGGGTATTGACGTACATCAGCTAGAATTGCTGGACGTACTGGAGCATCATTTTACCGATCGGGTTGTGACGCTGAACTTCTATTTGGTAGAAGATTGGCAGGGGGAGCCCTATGGCCGTGAAGGTCAGCCGATGCGTTGGGTTAAGCAGGCGGATTTGCGTGAGGCTGAATTTCCAGAGGCCAATGCCAGCATTATCAATTTGTTGGTCACGCAGGCCAGTGCGGCGCAATGATTTTTCGGCCTGGTAGTGCCAGGCCGCTATCATCACACACGATCAGTGATCGTCTTTCTCACTCCAATCTTCAGTGTCCGAGAGATCGCCACTACTTGGAATGCGTTTCTCTTCATCGGCCCATTCACCAAGATCGATCAGTTGGCAACGTTTGCAGCAGAAAGGGCGAAAAGGGCTGATTTCCCCCCAAACCACGCCTTTGCCACAGGTTGGGCACTTTACTACCGTCGTCATGTGTCTTCCTCACTTCCCTCAACGGGCGAAAGCTTTATTTCAGTGTCTTAGCAGCAGGCTAGCTCAAAGTTTAAACGCTCAGGAACCATACCGTTTTCACTGTCTAACGGCAGGAAACGGATAGCGTAACGCGTTTTATGGCCGGAAATCTGCGGGTAGAGCTGGTAATCCAGATCTATCTTTAAACGTAGCAGATCCGCTCCTTCGGCGTTGTCCTGAAAGAAGCCGTTCAAACTGATTTGGTTACGAAATGCCCCAGCCTGACGCACTAGCTCCAATACCATGGACAGTGCCTGATGCAGCGGCTCCAGAGTTTCAAGCCAAGCTGCAACGTCGTCATCACGTTCATATTGAGCAACGTGCATCCATATATGCAGCGTTGGTAAATCAAAACTGCAACAGCCGCCTGGAATACTTAAACGCTGGCGCACCAGGCTGATCAGACGATCTTCACGCAAAGCCTGCCCCATACGTGGAGCAGACATCAATGAGGATGCACGCGCTTTCAACTGACTGCGTAACTGATTGACCCGCGACATGTCTACGCCGGGGACTTCGGCCCATTGCAGTAATTTTTGCTGCTGGCGTTCCAGTTCTTTCAACAGTTCGGTACGGACTTCACCACGTTCTAATACATCCAACAGATCTGCGACGGTGCGGAAAAAGGTCAGAGCGCTAGCGGTCTCGCTTAATGTTCTTTGGCTATGCAATTGCTGCAGTAAAAACTCGATTCGCAGCCAGGTACGCATTTTTTCATTCAACGGGTGTTCAAAGAGAACGGTTAGAGAGGCATCACTCATTCATTTTAATCCTTTCGGGTCGCAGGCATGGCCAGCTCAAGGTAGCGGCGATGCAGTGCGGCGACACAGGGCTCGATTCCCTGAGCTGTGCCGCTGTTGTCAATAACGTCGTCGGCAACCGCCAGGCGCTGTTCACGCGTGGCTTGTGCAGACAAAATGTCTTGTGCCTGTTGGCGGCTGATGCCGTCACGGGCGATGGTTCTGGCGAGTTGTGTCTCGGGATCAACATCAACAACCAAAACACGATTGGCAAGATCTTGAAGATGGTTTTCTACCAGCAATGGCACCACCCAAAGTGCATAGGGGCTATTGATCGTTGCCAATTGACGTCGGGTTTCCTGGTGAATCAGCGGATGCAGGAGTTGGTTAAGCCAGGTTTTTTCGTCAGGATGACTAAAGATACGCTGGCGTAACGCTGAGCGGTTGAGTGAACCGTCCGCCAGCAACATTTCTTTACCAAAATGTGCAGAAATAGCGGCTAATGCTGGGGTTTCTGGTTCAACAACCTGCCGGGCAATCACATCAGCATCAACGATAGGCACTCCGAGGCGCGCAAAAGCGTCTGCAACGGTCGACTTCCCGCTGCCGATACCACCTGTTAATGCAACAATATAGGACATGGTATGGGAGACATCCTGATATTCACCAAAAAAATTAATACGCTGAATAATTCGAGTGGCGTGATGAACGGGCACAGCCAACCCATACACGACCTGAAGTATGTCGAGCATAGACGAATCATAAAGCGATCGTATATTAACGCGAGTATATTACCGCTTGCTACAGAATATCACTCTGCCAAAGCGGGATAAAGGTGGAGAAAATGAGGCAGAAATCACATTGCAATGTCGCAGGTAAATTTATGGGATTGTAGCGTAAATAAAGGCGAAATCGCAGTCTTGCCGATCGATTATTAGTGCGTATGATAGCGTCACTGGAACTGGCATTAATCTACCCGTCGCCTTTCAAGCCACCGCTTGAAATTCATAGGATATACCCTGCGATCCGTCGCCAAAAACCAGGAAATGATTAGTCATGCGTATTGAAGAAGATTTGAAGTTGGGCTTTAAAGATGTGTTAATCCGCCCAAAGCGTTCCACCCTGAAAAGCCGCTCAGAAGTTGAATTGGAACGCCAGTTCACCTTCAAACATTCAGGTTGGAACTGGTCCGGTGTGCCGATTATTGCCGCTAATATGGACACGGTTGGCACCTTCCGCATGGCTGAAGCACTGGCATCTTTCGATATCATCACCGCTGTTCACAAACACTATACCGTTGAGCAATGGGCTGAGTTTGTACAACGGGTGCCTGAATCCACTCTACGCCATGTCATGGTGTCTACCGGTACTTCTGAAGCCGATTTTGTGAAAATGAAACAAATTCTGGCTTTATCCTCGGGGCTGAAATTCATCTGCATCGACGTAGCAAACGGCTACTCTGAGCACTTTGTTGCCTTCCTGCAAAAAGCGCGCGAAGCCTGCCCAAATCATGTGATCTGTGCCGGTAATGTGGTGACTGGTGAAATGGTAGAAGAACTGATTCTATCGGGTGCCGATATCGTGAAAGTAGGGATCGGCCCAGGCTCTGTCTGTACCACCCGAGTGAAAACCGGTGTAGGCTACCCGCAACTTTCTGCCGTGATCGAGTGCGCCGATGCGGCACACGGCCTCGGTGGTCAGATTGTCAGCGATGGCGGCTGTTCTGTGCCGGGCGATGTTGCCAAAGCGTTTGGCGGCGGTGCAGACTTTGTGATGCTCGGCGGTATGCTGGCGGGCCACGATGAATGCGAAGGAACCGTCGTGGAAGAAAACGGTGAAAAATTCATGCTGTTCTATGGCATGAGTTCTGAGTCTGCGATGAAACGCCACGTTGGCGGTGTTGCCGGGTATCGTGCTGCAGAAGGTAAAACCGTCAGGTTGCCACTGCGTGGTGAAGTTGAGTTTACCGTGCGCGATATTCTGGGTGGCCTGCGTTCTGCCTGTACTTATGTGGGTGCCGAGCGTTTGAAAGAGCTGACCAAGCGTACCACCTTCATTCGCGTTGCAGAGCAGGAAAATCGGGTTTTCGGTAGCAAATAAGCTCTGGCTTATCTTTATTAAGCCCGATTAGATACAAATAAACCGTCGTAATGGCGGTTTTTTTGCGCCTACGGTTCGTAAACTTTCCTCATTATTGCAATCAGTAACCATTGTAAAAACATGGACTTTATGTTGTGCTCAGTTTGCTGGGCTTTTTTAGTCAGTCTGCCACGCTTACGTTGCAGCTGATTACGCTGTACTCAACGATTCAGCAAAGATTTAATGTTGCTTTTATGTGAACGAATTAACAAGCGTTCCAGATCCTGATATGCTGGCTGAGCGGAACCGGGCACTGTACCTTACAGTCCAGGATATCGACAGCAGTGCCCCGTCAGTATTATGCCCTTCATGCTTGAAGCCAAAACAGCGCAACTCGAACAATGAAAGGTATAAAACTCCAGGCACCATAAATGACAATGAGAGCGAGGAGAAAGTCGTGCTAGAAGAATACCGTAAGCACGTGGCCGAGCGTGCTGCAGAGGGCATCGTCCCTAAGCCATTAGATGCGACACAAATGGCAGCGCTGGTTGAATCATTAAAAAATCCGCCAAAAGGCGAAGAAGAATTTCTGTTAGACCTGCTGATTAACCGTGTACCACCGGGCGTCGATGAAGCCGCCTATGTCAAAGCAGGTTTTCTGGCTGCTATCGCCAAAGGCGATGCCACTTCTCCCCTGGTTACCCCCGAAAAAGCCGTTGAACTGTTAGGCACCATGCAGGGCGGTTACAACATTCATCCCCTGATCGACGCGTTGGATAACGCCAAACTGGCACCGATCGCTGCCAAAGCATTGTCCCACACGCTGTTGATGTTCGATAACTTCTACGATGTAGAAGAGAAAGCCAAAGCGGGCAACCCGCATGCCAAACAGATCATGCAGTCTTGGGCCGATGCAGAATGGTATCTGTCGCGCCAGCCATTGGCAGAAAAGCTCACCGTTACCGTGTTCAAAGTGACCGGTGAAACCAATACCGACGATTTGTCCCCGGCGCAGGATGCCTGGTCGCGCCCGGATATTCCGTTGCATGCGCTGGCGATGCTGAAAAACGAACGTGACGGCATCAATCCCGATCAGCCGGGCAGCGTTGGCCCGATCAAGCAGATCGAACAGTTAAACAAGAAAGGCTTCCCGCTGGCCTACGTCGGTGACGTGGTCGGCACCGGTTCTTCCCGTAAATCTGCCACTAACTCGGTGCTGTGGTTTATGGGCGACGACATCCCTCATGTGCCGAACAAGCGCGCTGGCGGTGTGGTGCTGGGCGGTAAAATTGCACCAATCTTCTTCAACACTATGGAAGACGCCGGGGCATTGCCGATCGAAGTAGACGTGTCCAATCTGAATATGGGCGATGTGATCGACATCTTCCCGTACAAAGGTGAGGTACGTGACCATGAAACCGGCAAACTGCTGGCCAGCTTCGAGCTGAAAACCGACGTGCTGCTGGATGAAGTGCGTGCCGGTGGCCGTATTCCATTGATTATTGGCCGTGGCTTGACCACCAAAGCGCGTGAAGCGCTGGGTCTGCCGCACAGTGAAGTGTTCCGTATTGCCAAGCCGGTGGCGGCCAGCAACAAAGGCTTCTCACTGGCGCAGAAAATGGTTGGCCGTGCCTGTGGCGTAGCGGGTGTGCGCCCTGGTGAATACTGTGAGCCGAAGATGACTTCCGTGGGTTCACAGGATACTACCGGGCCGATGACCCGCGATGAGCTGAAAGATCTGGCTTGCCTGGGCTTCTCTGCCGATCTGGTGATGCAGTCATTCTGCCATACTGCCGCTTATCCTAAGCCGGTTGACGTGACGACTCATCACACTCTACCGGACTTTATCATGAACCGTGGCGGTGTTTCGCTGCGCCCGGGCGATGGCATTATCCACTCTTGGCTGAATCGTATGTTGCTGCCAGATACCGTGGGTACCGGCGGTGATTCACATACCCGTTTCCCAATTGGTATTTCCTTCCCGGCAGGTTCTGGCCTGGTGGCATTTGCTGCCGCGACCGGCGTGATGCCGTTGGATATGCCGGAATCGGTGCTGGTGCGTTTTAAAGGTAAAATGCAGCCGGGGATCACCCTGCGCGATCTGGTGCACGCCATCCCTTACTATGCGATCCAAAAAGGGCTGCTGACTGTTGAGAAGAAAGGTAAGAAAAACATCTTCTCTGGTCGTATCCTGGAGATCGAAGGTTTACCAGAACTGAAAGTTGAACAGGCATTCGAACTGGCAGATGCTTCTGCCGAGCGCTCTGCTGCCGGTTGTACCATCAAACTGGATAAAGCACCGATCCAGGAGTATCTGAGCTCCAATATCGTGATGTTGAAGTGGATGATCGCTGAGGGTTACGGCGATCGCCGGACGCTGGAACGTCGTATTCAGGGCATGGAAAAATGGTTGGCGGATCCGCAACTGCTGGAAGGCGATGCGGATGCGGAATATGCGGCAGTGATCGAAATCGATCTGGCCGATATCAAGCAACCGATCCTGTGTGCGCCAAACGATCCGGACGACGCGCGTCTGCTTTCTGATGTGGCCAACAGCAAGATTGATGAAGTATTTATCGGTTCCTGCATGACCAACATCGGCCACTTCCGCGCGGCGGGTAAACTGTTGGATCAGCACAAAGGTCAATTGCCAACCCGTCTGTGGGTGGCACCACCGACCAAGATGGATGCGGCTCAACTGACCGAAGAGGGCTATTACAGCGTCTTTGGCAAGAGCGGGGCGCGTATCGAGATCCCGGGTTGTTCACTGTGCATGGGTAACCAGGCGCGTGTGGCTGATGGGGCGACGGTGGTTTCCACCTCGACGCGTAACTTCCCGAATCGTTTGGGCAATGGTGCTAACGTTTATCTGGCTTCTGCAGAGCTGGCGGCAGTGGCATCGCTGCTGGGCCGTCTGCCAACGCCAGACGAATACCAGACTTACATGGCGCAGGTCGACAAGACGGCAGCGGATACTTATCGCTACCTGAACTTCGACCAACTGAGCCAGTATACTGAAAAAGCTGACGGTGTGATTTTCCAGACTGCAGTGTAATTCAGTAAGTTGTACCAATATTTAGCGGGGGTCTTTTGGATCCCCGTTTTTTATTGGCTTGCTATCTCTAGAATTTATCGTTACTATCGCGGCGTTTTTTCCATTCACATTATGCAAAGGAGGTACATCATGAATTATCAAGCACTGTTTACCCTTTGCAGGTCGTATTCTCAGGCTTAATTTCCTGTTTTCCGCGTAGCCGTACAGGTGTACTCTAAATAAGTTGCAGCCAACGCACATGCAACTTGAAGTATGACGAGTATATTGCTCTGGTTCCGGCCTGCCACATCCAAATTATATTAATTAATCATCAGGATTGGTTATGGGCAATATTATACGCTCCGTTGCGCCGCGAGTTTCATTGATCGCGTCGGAACACACCTGGATTGAAGGAAATGCAATCCAGCAATTAGAAATTACGGCCAAGCTGCCAAGTATGGTACGCGTTGTCGGGATGCCTGATTTGCATCCGGGCCGCGGTTATCCCGTGGGTGCTGCTTTCTTTTCACAACATCGTTTTTATCCAGCGTTAATCGGTAATGATATCGGTTGCGGCATGTCATTATGGCAAACGGATTTAACTGCCATGAAACAGTCGTTGGATAAATTAGAAAAAAATCTGGGCAATATTGATGGCCCGTTGGATGACGACATCCTCGGTGATATTCCACCAGCACTGGCACCTTATGCGCATAGCTTGGGGACCATTGGGGGCGGTAATCATTTTGCCGAGCTTTTACAGGTTGATGAAATATATCAGCCGGATGTCATCTTCGATAAAAAGCGCCTGATGCTGCTGGTACACAGCGGCTCACGGGGGTTGGGCCAAACGATATTGGAACAGCATGTTGGCGCACATGGGCACCATGGGCTGCTTGAAAATAGCAAAGAGGCGGATGATTATCTGCAACAGCATCAGCAGGCGCTGGACTTCGCTGCTTTCAACCGGCAATTGATCGCCGGGCGGATACTGAAGCGCTTGCGTACTGTGGGCAATTGTCTGCTGGATATTCATCACAACCTGTTAGCACCGGCCACTATTGAAGGTGTACCGGGTTGGCTGCACCGTAAAGGTGCTACCCCTTCTGACGAAGGGATGGTGGTGATCCCGGGCTCACGCGGCGATTACAGTTATGTGGTTCAGCCGTTGCCAGCAGCCAGCAGTTTGTTCTCACTGGCACATGGCGCTGGGCGTAAATGGATGCGCACAGAGTGTAAAGGTCGTCTATCTGCACGTTTTAGCGTGGAACAATTGGCTAGGACGCGTTTTGGCAGCAGGGTGATTTGCCGCGATCGACAACTGATCTATCAGGAAGCGCCAGAAGCTTACAAGCCTATCGATAGCGTGGTGGGAGCGTTGCAACAGGCTGGCTTGGTTACATTACTGGCCCGCATGAAACCGGTACTGACGTATAAAACCAGCGGAGGGCAGGAATGATCCTATTACAGATTTCTGCCGCCCATGGCCCGGATGAATGCTGTCTGGCGGTAAGCCTGGCACTCCGGCAGTTTTATCGAGAGGCTCATGCTATGCAGGTAGAACTGCACGAAGTTGAGCGGGAAAACGGACGCCAGGCGGGAACATTGCGCTCGGTGTTGTTGATGCTCAGTGGCACATCAGCCGAACAGTTGGCTGAGCGCTGGTGTGGAACTTTGCAGTGGATCTGCGAAAGTCCATGGCGTAAAGGGCGTGCCAGAAAGAACTGGTTTATTGGGGCTGCGCGTTTTTCTCCGGCAACCATACCAAGAGAAAGCGAGATTCGTTTTGAAACCTTGAAATCATCCGGCCCTGGTGGGCAACACGTGAATAAAACGGAATCAGCGATTCGCGCTACCCATATTGCCAGCGGAATTAGTGTTAAGGTGCAGACGGAACGCAGTCAGCATGCGAATAAACGTTTGGCGTGTTTACTGATCGCGCATCGGTTGGAACAACTCGAACAACAGCAGTTGGATGAACAACGTGCCCAACGATGGATGTTTCATCACCAAATTATTCGTGGAGCGCCTGTGCGTATTTTTAAAGGGAATGACTTCACGCCATCCCAATAATCCGCGCGTTAATGGCGAGTAGTCATAAATAGCCTATCGTCCTGATGGAATAACCCGATAGGCTAATCAACAAGAAGAAAAACAATGGATGTACAAAGAAAATATGGTCGGACGTACCATTATCCTTTCTCACCGGGAACCACCAGTGACGATAGGATCAATAAAAAATATTGGCAAGACATGCAGTTGATTAATTTATTAATACATACTGAAAAACTCGACGGTGAAAATAACTGCCTGAATCAATATGGAGTGTTCGCTCGCTCACATGCTGCGCCGACGGTTTCGCCCTGGACACGTCAGATCCGTCAGCGTTGGCAACAGATTAAAAATGATCTCGGTGATATCGAGCTGTTTGGTGAGAACGTATATGCCACTCACTCTATTGAATATCGCGCTTTGGAACAGGACTTCTACTTATTTGCGGTACGCTGCAAAGATATCTGGTTAAGTTGGGAGGAAGTCAGGTTTTATGCTGCATTATTTGATTTCGCCTGTGTGCCTGAGTTAGCGCTGAGCGATCAACGTCAGACAGAAGCGGAATATCGAGCATCTATCATTGAACAGGCTGGCGAGGCTGGGTGTTTTGCACCGCATGATGTTCATACTGGTTTGCCCTGTAGCATGGAAGGGATCGTCACACGTAATGCGGCTGAATTTCCGGTGGCGCAGTTTTCCCATAACGTTTTTAAATACGTGCGTAAAAACCATGTGAAGACGGATCGCCACTGGAGAGTAAACTGGCAACGAGCGCGTATGGCGCATGAGTATCATCAGGAGGAAGGCCATGTGGTGCCTAAGTAAGGATAAACAGTGGACCAGGTTGGCTGAAAAGTTTCGCTGGGTGGCTGATATGCATCAGGTACCGCAAGATCCCCGGCACCATGCTGAAGGGGACGTTGCAATTCATACCCAACGCGTGTTGGCCGCGCTGACCGGGGCGAAAGAGTTTATTGCGTTGCCTCCGCAACAGCAGGAACTGCTTTGGTCGGCAGCCTTGCTGCACGATGTAGAAAAGCGCAGCACCACGCGTGTCGAGGCCGATGGCTCGGTGACCTCCCCTAATCATGCCAAACGTGGTGAACAGACTACGCGCTCAATTTTGTACCGGGATATCGTCACACCGTTTCAACTGCGTGAACAGATTGCTGCTTTGGTGCGTTTTCATGGTTTGCCACTGTGGATCATGGGGCGCCCTTCGCCAGAGCGGGCGCTATTGTCTGCCGCATTACGGCTGGATACGCGGTTGTTGGCGATTCTGGCTCGGGCCGATGTCATGGGGCGCGACTGCGAAGATCAGGCCGCTTTGCTGGAGAATATCGAGCTGTTCGAACTTTTTTGCCAGGAGCAGCGATGCTGGGGGCAGGCACGTCCTTTTGCCAGTGATTACCAGCGTTATCACTATCTGACGCATCCGCAGGCCAGCGTTGATTTTGAACCTTACGAACAGTTTCACAGCGAGGTTATCCTGCTTTGTGGCTTGCCGGGGATGGGTAAGGATCGATATATCGCGCGGCATGCACCTGAGATGGCGGTTATCAGCCTGGACGATATCCGCCGCCAGCACCGGTTGTCCCCGTCAGATAAAAACGCGACGGGGTGGGTGGTACAACAGGCCAAGCAGCAGGCAAAAGTGTTGTTACGCCGAGGCGAATCTTTTGTGTGGAATGCGACCAATATTACCCGGCAATTGCGTAGTCAATTGGTTGAACTGTTTACGGCCTATCGGGCAAAAGTGAAGATTGTGTATATCGAGGTGCCCTATAAGCAGTGGCAGCAGCAAAATGCCGGGCGGGAGCACAGTGTACCGATTAGTGCCATGGAACGTATGCTGAACAAATTGGAGATTCCGCAGGCGGATGAAGCGCCTGAAGTGGAATTGCAGATTCAGGACATTAAGTAAAATAGCCTGTTACAGGGTATAATGCTGAAAAACCAGGTTATTATAACCTTTCCTGAGCACTGGTTGGTGAAGTAGGCTGGTGATTACTAATTTGCGGGTATTTTCACCCCGTTACCCACTTTGCGAGCTTTCCCTGAGACAGTCGCGAATTAACGTTTAAACTAATAAAAACGGCTCAGGAGGGCATGCTATGGATTACGAATTTCTGCGTGACGTTACCGGTCAGGTGGTGGTCAGATTTTCGATGGGGCATGAGGCCATCGGGCATTGGATCAACGAAGAGATCAAGGGTGATTTTAATCTGCTGGATCGCATTGAGGCTGGTGCCGCAGAAGTTAAAGGCAGCGAGCGTCAGTGGCAGTTAGAAGGTCATGAATACACCCTGCTGATGGATGGCGAAGAAGTGATGATCCGCGCCAACCAACTGGAGTTTGAAGGCGACGAAATGGAAGAAGGGATGAACTACTATGACGAAGAAAGCCTCTCTTTCTGTGGTGTAGAAGATTTTCTGGCAGTGTTGAAAGCTTATCGTTCCTTTATGCTGAATTACTGATTTTCCCTCATTTAAAGAGGTGTTTCTCGTGAAGCACCTCTTTCACTTCATCTCCGAGTTATTGCTTTATCCTGATTAAATTAAGTCAAAAAATCATTATGCTGATTTTTTAATCTGCGACTCAGCGCCCGTTTTGCCTTTTTTGATTCAATATAATCAATTTGATTGAAATGAATCATATCGGAGAGGCAAGGATGAAAATTAAGGCGGCAATAGAGAAAATCCCTGGCGGGATGATGGTCGTCCCACTGGTGCTTGGCGCGATGATCAATACTTTCGCTCCGCAGGCGCTGCAGATCGGTGGTTTTACCACGGCGTTGTTCAAGAACGGCGCGGCTCCGTTGATTGGTGCTTTCCTGTTATGTATGGGGGCTGGGATCAGCTTCAAGGCGGCCCCACAGGCGCTACTGCAAGGCGGTACCATCACATTGACCAAATTGCTGATCGCGATGGCGCTGGGATTAGGCGTTGAACATCTGTTTGGCGCAGAAGGCATTTTCGGCCTTACGGGGTTGGCGATTATTGCCGCCGTGAGTAACTCCAACGGCGGCTTATATGCAGCGTTGGTGGGGGAGTTCGGCAATGAGCGGGATGTGGGAGCGATTTCGATTCTTTCTCTGAATGACGGGCCATTCTTCACCATGATCGCTCTTGGCGCCGCTGGCATGGCGAACATCCCGATGATGGCGCTGGTGGCGGTGTTGGTTCCATTGTTGGTAGGAATGCTGTTGGGGAATCTGGATCATCAGATGCGTGATTTCCTGACCAAAGGTGGCCCGATCCTGATTCCTTTCTTTGCGTTTGCTCTGGGAGCAGGGATCAACCTGGAAATGCTGCTGCAAGGCGGCGTTGCTGGAGTGCTGCTCGGCGTATTGACCACGTTTGTCGGCGGTTTCTTTAATATCAAGGCCGATCGGCTGGTGGGTGGTTCGGGGATTGCCGGTGCGGCAGCATCCAGTACCGCAGGGAATGCGGTAGCCACGCCGCTGGCGATTGCCCAGGCGGATCCGTCATTAGCCAGCGTGGCCGCTGCCGCTGCCCCGTTGATCGCTGCTTCGGTGATCACCACCGCCATATTGACCCCGATTCTCACCTCTTGGGTCGCGAAGCGTAATGCAGCAAAGGGCGCTGTGGTGGAGAAAACGGCATGAAAATGGTTGTTATCGCTGATGATTTTACTGGTGCCAATGATACCGGGGTGCAATTGGCGAAAAAGGGCGCACGCACCGACGTGGTTCTCAGCGAATTACCGCGTTCCACACAGCGTACCGATGTGCTGGTGATCAACACGGAAAGCCGGGCATTAACTGCCGCGATAGCTAAAACCAAGGTTGCCGAAGCCTTGCAGCCCTATTGCCAGAGCGACGCTCCACCATTGGTGTATAAAAAGATCGATTCTACCTTTCGCGGTAATGTGGGGGCCGAAATAGAGGCCGCGATGATCGCCAGCGGTGCGCAATTGGCGATCGTTGCCGCCGCAATCCCAGCTGCTGGCCGGGTGACTCGCAATGGACAATGCTGGGTTAATGGCGTACCGCTGGCAGAAACCGAGTTTGCCAGCGATCCAAAAACACCGATTGTTTCTTCACACATTAAAACCTTGCTCGGCTTACAGAGCGATTATCCGGTTTATGAATTGGATTTGCTGATGGTACGCGCTGGCAAGCTAGGCGCTGAATTACACAAGATAAGCCAGACAGGCCCGGCGATGGTGGTGGTTGATGCGGAAACTGATGCCGATCTGGCGCTTTTGGCGCAGGCCACCCTGCAACTTAGCGCGCGTTATTTACTGGTGGGGGCCGCCGGGTTGGCGAATGCACTCCCGGCAAGCTGCTATCTTGCCGAGCGCCAGCGTTTGCCGGTGTTGGTAGTTGCCGGTTCGATGAGTGAGGCTACCCAGCAGCAGATCAGGTTTGCAGCCGAAGAGCAATTGCTGGGCGTGGTCGACGTGGATGTTGAAGCGTTATTGCAACCAGACCATCAGAACGCGCTTGAAGCGATTATCCACCAGGCAGCAGCGGTACTGCGAGACAGGCAACATTGCGTGTTGCGTACCTGTCGGGATGCCAATGCCCGCCAGATGATCGATTTATTGTGTGAACGATATCATCTCTCACGCCAACAGTTAGGTGACCGGATTAGTGAGGCATTGGGTGCGGTCACGTTGGCGATTATTAATCAATCACAAATTGGTGGGTTATTCCTTACCGGTGGAGATATCGCGATGGCGGTTGCCAGAGCGCTAGGGGCAGAAGGATACCGGATCACCCACGAAGTTGCCCCTTGTGTTCCGTGCGGCACCTTCGTGAACAGCGAAATAGATGATTTACCGGTGATCACCAAAGCGGGTGGGTTTGGCGGTGCAGCAACGCTGCGTGATGCCCTTTATTTTGTCGAGGAGATGTACAGTGGTAAATAACACGATTGCAGTCACCATGGGGGATCCTGCAGGCATTGGGCCAGAAATTATTATCAAGGCATTGTCTGAAGGGGAGTTGGCGGGAACGCCAGCGGTTGTGGTGGGTTGTCTGCAAACGTTGCAACGAATTCAGGCTTTACGGATCGTGCCAACGGTAGAGTTAAAGCCGATCCAGCGCGTTTCGGAGGCACGCTTTGCACCCGGTGTGATCAACATTATTGATGAACCACTGGAGGATCCCGCTGCGCTAACACCAGGGAAAGTGCAATCACAGGCGGGCGATCTGGCCTACCGTTGTGTGAAGCGTGCCGCCGATTTGGCGATGGCTGGCGAGGTGAAAGCGATAGCGACTGCGCCGCTGAACAAAGAGGCGTTGCATCTGGCTGGGCATCTGTACCCTGGTCATACTGAACTGTTGGCGCACCTCACCAACAGCCGGGATTACGCCATGGTGTTGTATACCGACAAGCTGAAAGTTATTCATGTTTCCACGCATATTGCCTTGCGTAAATTCCTTGATACCTTGAATGCGCAACGCATTGAGACGGTGGTAGCGATGGCGTATACCTTCCTCAAGCGTGTCGGTTATCAACAGCCACGTATTGCTGTTGCCGGGGTCAATCCCCATGCGGGTGAGAATGGCCTGTTTGGCGATGAAGAGATCACCATTGTCAGCCCGGCGATTGCGGCGGTAAAACAGCGTGGGATCGATGTTTATGGCCCATGCCCGCCGGATACTGTGTTCCTGCAGGCGTACGAAGGGCAATATGACATGGTGGTGGCGATGTACCACGATCAGGGGCATATTCCGCTTAAGCTGCTGGGTTTTTATGATGGGGTGAATATTACCGCCGGTTTACCGTTTATCCGTACCTCCGCTGACCACGGTACGGCGTTTGATATTGCCTGGACAGGTATAGCCAAGTCTGAGAGCATGGCGATCTCGATTCAACTTGCCACGCAGTTGGCATGATCAAACGGATGTTATGAAGCCACAAAGCCGTCAAAACCAGATTCTGGAATTCCTCAAAGCCCATAATCTGGTTACCGTTGAGCAACTGGTCAGCGCGATTGATGCTTCCCCAGCTACCATCCGGCGCGATCTGATCAAGCTGGATGAGCAGGGGATTATCAACCGCAGCCATGGCGGTGTGGCGCTCAACCGGTTTATTCCTTCTCAGCCTACGACCAACGAAAAGCAGCTGCGTTATCCGCAGGAAAAACGCGCGATTGCCCGCCAGGCGGTAACGATGGTAAAGGCTGGTGACGCGCTGGTGCTGGATGCCGGAACTACCATGCTTGAATTGGCCCGGTGTTTAACCCATCTGCCGTTACGGGTGATCACCGCCGATCTGCATATCGCTTTGTTTCTGTCCGAGTTCAAGCAGATAGAGGTGACCATTATCGGTGGCCGGATTGATGACAGCAGCCAGTCGTGCATTGGCGATCACGGGCGCAGGTTGCTGCGGGGGATTTACCCGGATATCGCTTTTGTCAGTTGTAACTCGTGGAGCATGGAGAAAGGGATTACCACCCCTACCGAAGAAAAGGCGGGCCTGAAACAGGATCTGATGGCCAATGCCCGGCAGCGGGTGTTGTTGGCCGACAGCAGCAAATACGATGCCTACTCGTTGTTCTGCGTGGCTCCACTTGGCAGCCTGACGGATATTGTCACTGATAAAGCTTTACCCGCAGCGGCACAGCGGCAACTGGCTGATCTCCCTTGCAGTTTGCATCTGGTGTGAAATACAGATCGGGCACGGCCACAATAACTCATCCAGGGCAACGGACGTTACCCTGGAGGCCAGAATTACAGATGTGGAATATTCCGCCCGTAGTAGATCTCTTGCATCTCTTTCCACAATAGGTCGGTAATTCTTTTACGCTCGATAGTGCTGAGCTCTTCCGGTTTGGCGTTGAACAGGTAGTGCTGTAGATCGAAATCTTTCAGCAGCATCTTGGTATGGAAAATGTTTTCCTGATACACATTCACATCCATCATGTGGTACAGCGACTTCATATCTTCCGACATGAAGTTCTGGATCGAATTAATCTCATGATCGATGTAATGCTTCACGCCGTTCACGTCACGGGTAAAGCCGCGCACGCGGTAATCCATGGTGACAATATCGGACTCCAACTGGTGGATCAGGTAATTCAGCGCCTTGAGCGGTGAAATCACCCCACAGGTAGAAACTTCAATATCAGCGCGGAAGGTACATAAGCCGCCTTCAGGATGGCTTTCCGGGTAGGTATGAACGCAGATGTGGCTCTTATCCAGGTGGGCTACCACCGTATTGGGCAGCGGGCCGGGGTGTTCCGAGGTATCGACATCTTTAGGGTCGACCGGTTCTTCGCTCACCAGAATCGTCACGCTGGCACCTTGCGGATCGTAGTCCTGACGTGCGATGTTCAGAATATTAGCGCCAATGATCGAGCAGGTTTCGCTGAGGATCTCGGTCAGGCGGTTGGCGTTGTATTGTTCGTCAATGTAGGCGATATAGCCATCGCGATCGTCTGCGGTTTTGGCGTAACAAATATCGTAAATACAAAAACTCAGGCTCTTGGTCAGGTTGTTAAAGCCGTGCAGTTTAAGCTTATGCAATTGGGGTCACCTTCCTTATCTTTTCGATCTTCTCGCTTAACGTGAAACGTTCAGTGCGTCGAGCAAATACTGTGGCAGTGCGAAGCTGCCGACGTGAATTGCCGGGTTGTAATAGCGGCAGTGTAAGCCAGGTTGATTAACGCGCTGCTGCAGCGTAGCGATATCAAGCTGGCGTAGCGCCGGATCTTGGCTCGCCCAGGCAAAAGTCATGATGCCACCGTAGTAGGTGGGGATCGCCGCCTGGTAGAAGCTGACATCGTTGAAGTACTGGTTCAGCTTGGTGTGGCTGTTGACCGCTTCCTCCTGCTGCAGGAAGCAGACACCGTTTTGCGCTACAAAGATGCCACCTTCGTTCAGGCAGCGTGCGCAACCTTCGTAGAACGCGGAAGTAAACAGGCTTTCACCCGGGCCGATCGGATCGGTGCAATCAGAGATGATCACATCGAATTTTTCCGCAGTCTGGGTCACAAAATTAACACCATCATCGATCACCAGCTTAAAACGGGGATCGTCATAGGCTCCAGCGTGATGGTTAGGCAGATACTGACGGCAGAACTCAACAACGCCAGCGTCGATCTCGACCATTGTGATCTGCTGTACCCCCTGATGACGGCTGACTTCGCGTAACATGCCGCCATCGCCACCGCCGATGATCAACACTTTCTTCGCCTGACCATGCGCCAGCAGTGGTACGTGGGTCATCATTTCGTGATAAATAAATTCGTCGCGTTCGGTGGTTTGTACCACACCGTCAAGCGCCATCACGCGCCCCAGTACCGGGTTTTCAAAGATCACCAGGTCCTGATGCTCGGTTTTTTCACGGTACAGCACTTTTTCAACCGAGAAATACTGGCCGAAGTTGGCATGCAGCGTTTCATACCAAATATCTTGCTGGGTCATGTGCGGTAAACTCCGTAAACAGCCATGAAAATGGCGCAATATCATAGCTAACTCTGCCGGAGGATGCACGGCAGAATTCAGCAGGGAGGGCGCTAAAACGTGGGGTATTTAATTGGCGTAGGCCAGCAGGCTCAAAGAGTCACGGGCCAGAGATTTGCACTTGTTAGCGGTTGGAATAGCAATACCGCTGAGATCGCGATAACTCTCTTCACCCAGCGTCTTCATATTGAAGCTATTGTAATTGCTCAGATCCCAACGGTTCTGCTGAGCGAAATAGATAATCGCGCGTTTGATTTGCGCATTCGGCAACTCTTGGTATCCGCACTCGTTTTTAAGATAGACAAAAACCGCCGTCAAATCGGCCAGATCTTCTGCCTCAGATTCATTCAGTGCCAAACTGGTATTGGAAAATCCCAGCGTGGTCAGCAATAGCATCAATAACGTTGTTTTCTTCATCATAAAATAGACCTGTTTATTATTTGCTGACGTTACCACACTTGTTCGTAAAGGCCGCAAACTTATTACACGGGCTTAACTTTAATTCAGAGTATACCCGTCATATTTCAAGTTGCTTGGTATTGGCTGCGTGATTCCTTTCTGCCCCTTAGATCTATTGCTTGACCTTCCCGCAGGGGGAGGGTTTAGGCTGCTGGCGTTGAGCTATCAATCACTGAAATAGGGAGTCAGCGATGTTACGCCGTGATTTTATTAAATTGACCGCCGCTCTAGGTGCAGCCAGTGCCTTACCTCTGTGGAGCCGGGCAGCCTGGGCTGCCGACCAGCCCGCTTTACCCATCCCTCCGCTATTGTTGCCAGATGCCCAGGGCAACATTGCCCTGACGTTGCAAACCGGTGAAATGAACTGGCTGCCAACCGCAGCAACGCGTACTTGGGGTATCAACGGGGCTTTATTGGGCCCGGCGGTGCGTTTGCAGCGTGGTAAACCGGTTAAGGTCGATATCAGTAATAAACTGCCGCAAGCCAGCACCGTGCACTGGCATGGGCTTGAGATCCCGGGCGATGTTGATGGCGGCCCACATGCGTTGATTCACCCTGGGAGCACGCGCACCGTGAGCTTCACGGCCGATCAACCTGCGGCGACTTGCTGGTTCCATCCCCATACTCACGGCAAAACCGGCCATCAGGTGATGATGGGGCTGGGTGGGTTGGTGCTGCTGGAGGATGATGAAAGCAGCCAATTGCCGCTGCCGAAAACCTGGGGCAAAGACGATATTCCGGTGATCCTGCAGGATAAGCGCCTGGGGAAAGATGGCCAGATCGAATATCAGTTGGACGTTATGAGCGCTGCTGTTGGCTGGTTTGGCGATCGTATGTTTACCAACGGCGCGGCCTATCCGCAGCACATTGCTCCGCGTGGTTGGCTGCGATTGCGTTTTCTTAATGGTTGCAATGCGCGCTCACTCAATCTGGCTGCCAGTGATAACCGGCCTCTGTATGTGATTGCCAGTGACGGTGGTTTCCTCGCTGAGCCGGTAAAATTGACCGAGTTACCGATCCTGATGGGCGAGCGTTTTGAAGTGCTGGTGGATGCCTCTGACGGCAAACCGTTTGATATCGTCACCCTGCCAGTCGTGCAAATGGCGATGACGTTGGCCCCATTCGATAAGCCGTTGCCGGTGTTGCGTATTCAACCTTCGTTGGAGCAAGGTGTAAAAGCGATGCCGGATAGCCTGGTGAAATTACCTGCATTACCACCGCTCGCGGGCCTGCAGGAACGTTTGCTGCAGCTGTCGATGGATCCCAAACTTGATACCTTGGGGATGCAAGCTCTGATGGATCGCTATGGGCAGCAGGCGATGGCAGGGATGAGCATGAATCATGGGAATACCAACAATATGGCCGGGATGGATCATGGCGATATGCAAGGTATGGATCACAGTAAGATGGCGGGGATGGATCACAGCAACATGGCGGGCATGGATCATGGTGCGAAACCCTTCGATTTCAGCAATGGCAATATGATCAACGGTAAAGCCTTTGATATGAACAAGCCGATGTTCACCAGCAAGCGTGGCCAGTATGAAAAGTGGACTATCTCGGGTGAGGGCGACATGATGCTGCATCCGTTCCATATTCACGGCACCCAGTTCCGCATTCTGTCGGAAAACGGCCAAGCGCCAGCGGCGCATCGTGCTGGCTGGAAAGACACCGTACTGGTTGAAGGCAAACGCAGTGAAGTGCTAGTCCGCTTCAATCATCTCGCCAGCGCGGAACAGGCTTACATGGCCCATTGCCATCTGTTGGAACATGAAGATACCGGCATGATGCTGGGCTTTAACGTGGTTGACTGATCTTCGAGCAACTCGTGGCGATGCACTCGCGTCGCCACGGTCGGTCAGCTATGTTAAACTCTGCGCCTTTCCTCCGGCAACTGACCTGAAAACTATGAAACACACCGTAGAAGTAATGATTTCCGAGCAGGAAGTTAAGACCCGTATTGCTGAGCTTGGCCGCCAGATCACTGAACATTACCGCGACAGCGGCAGTGAAATGGTGTTGGTCGGGCTGTTACGCGGTTCTTTCATGTTTATGGCCGATCTGTGCCGTACTATCGAAGTGCCGCATGAGGTCGATTTTATGACAGCCTCCAGCTATGGCAGCGGTATGTCCACCACGCGCGATGTGAAAATCCTCAAAGATCTGGATGAAGACATTCGTGGTAAAGATGTGTTGATCGTTGAAGACATCATCGATTCTGGCAATACCTTGAATAAGGTGCGTGAGATCCTGGCGCTGCGTGGGCCAAAATCTCTGGCGATCTGTACGCTGCTGGATAAACCTGAACGCCGTGAAGTGGATGTGCCTGTGGAATTCGTTGGTTTTGCCATCCCAGATGAGTTCGTCGTCGGTTACGGTATTGATTATGCCCAGCGTTATCGCCATCTGCCGTATATCGGCAAAGTGGTGTTGCTGGACGAATAACCGGGCAAGCGCCGGTTATTGAGAACAAGGCGCGGAACCGCGCCTTGTTGGCAGATTATAGGCCTTTATCCTGCAGCAGCGTGGCTATCGCTTTGCGGTAGCCCATTTCCAGGCTTTCGCGGCTGGTGGCGGTCACTTCCAGGTCGCGCAAGCGGCCATCCTGAATCCCATATACCCAACCGTGAATCATCACTTTCTGGCCGCGTTTCCAGGCGGATTGCATGATGGTGGAATGGCCCAGGTTATACACCTGTTCGATCACGTTGATTTCGCACAAGACATCCAGGCGCTGTTCCGGTTCCAGTTCGCCCAGCAGTGAGCTGTGTTTGTACCAGAGATCGCGAATGTGCAGCAGCCAGTTATTGATCAAACCCAATTCCGGGTTTTCTACCGCAGCTTCTACGCCCCCGCAGCCCAGGTGACCGCAGATAATGATATGTTCGACTTCCAGTACGTCGACGGCATATTGCACTACGGAAAGGCAGTTCAAATCGGTATGAATTACCAGATTGGCCACGTTGCGGTGAACGAACAGTTCCCCTGGCTCCAGGCCAGTCAGGCGTTCGGCAGGAACGCGGCTGTCGGAGCAGCCAATCCACAAGAATCGCGGTTTTTGCGCCTGTGATAAACGTTCAAAAAAACCGGGGTCTTCTTGGTTGATGGTAGTGGACCAGGCTTGGTTATTGGCGATGAGCCTTTCGATTTCTTTCATGGCGGTTATTGGCCTGTAATGAACGAATTGCGTTGATGTAATATAGGGCAAGCGTCACAATTTGGAAATCGGAACAGTGAGGCTAATTTTCCGCACGGATTCGACTCAGTCAGCTGGCGGCTGGTGGTAAACTCGTTCTCATTGTCAGACACAGCAGCATACACATCTCCACAAGGTACTCTCTAACCTATGAATTATGCACTGGAAATAGCGCAGTTGACCAAAACTTACGCTGGTGGCGTAAAGGCATTGCGCGGCATCAATCTGAACGTCGAAGCAGGGGATTTTTATGCCCTGCTGGGGCCGAACGGTGCCGGGAAATCGACAACCATCGGCATTATCAGCTCGCTGGTCAACAAAACCTCGGGCACAGTTCGGGTGTTTGGTTACGATATCGACAAAGATATCGTCAACGCCAAGCGCCAGCTTGGGCTGGTGCCACAGGAGTTCAACTTCAACCCGTTTGAAACCGTGTTGCAGATCGTGGTCAACCAGGCGGGCTATTACGGCGTAACGCGGCGCGAGGCACTGGCGCGGGCAGAGACATACCTCAATCAGCTCGATCTGTGGGGCAAGCGCAACGAGCGTGCGCGCATGCTCTCGGGCGGCATGAAACGCCGCCTGATGATCGCTCGGGCCTTAATGCACCAGCCGAAGCTGCTGATTCTGGATGAGCCCACCGCCGGGGTCGATATCGAGTTGCGCCGCTCGATGTGGGGGTTCCTGAAAGAGCTTAATGCTCAAGGCACCACTATCATCCTGACTACCCATTATCTGGAAGAAGCCGAAATGCTGTGCCGCAACATCGGCATTATCCAGAACGGTGAACTGGTGGAAAACACCTCAATGAAAGGGCTGCTGGCGAAGTTGCAGTCGGAAACCTTTATTCTCGATCTGGCGACGAAAAGCCCATTGCCGAAGCTTGAGGGTTATCACAGCCGCCTGACGGATACCTCCACGCTGGAAGTGGAAGTGATGCGGGAACAGGGGTTGAACGGTTTATTCGCCCAATTGAGTGCTCAGGGCATTCAGGTGTTGAGTATGCGTAACAAGGCGAACCGGCTGGAAGAACTGTTTGTCACCCTGGTCAACGGTAATGGGGAAAAATCATGATGCATTTGTATTGGGTGGCGTTGAAGAGCATCTGGGCCAAGGAAATCAACCGGTTTATGCGTATCTGGATCCAGACGCTGGTCCCGCCGGTGATCACCATGACGCTCTACTTCATTATCTTTGGCAACCTGATCGGCTCGCGTATCGGTGAAATGCACGGCTTTGACTATATGCAGTTTATCGTCCCTGGTCTGATCATGATGGCGGTGATCACGAACGCCTATGCCAACGTGGCGGCGTCGTTTTTCAGCGCCAAATTCCAGCGTAATATCGAAGAGTTGCTGGTGGCACCGGTTCCCACTCATGTGGTGATCGCCGGTTACGTTGGCGGGGGCGTCGCGCGTGGTGTTTGTGTCGGCATTCTGGTGACGGTGATCTCGCTGTTCTTTGTTCCTTTGCAGGTTCATGACTGGTGGGTGATCGCAGTTACCTTGCTGCTGACGGCGATCCTGTTCTCGCTGGGTGGCCTGCTTAACGCGGTGTTTGCCACTACCTTTGATGATATCAGCCTGATCCCGACCTTTGTGCTGACACCATTGACCTATTTGGGCGGAGTATTTTATTCGCTGGCCTTGTTGCCGCCGTTTTGGCAGGCAGTCTCCAAACTGAACCCGATCGTGTACATGATCAGTGGATTCCGCTTCGGCTTCCTGGGTATTTCCGATGTACCACTGGTGTTAACGATGGCGGTACTGGTGGCATTTATCGTGGTGTTCTATACGCTTGCCTGGTATCTGATCGAGCGTGGCCGTGGTTTGCGTTCCTAGTTGGAGCCCGTTTCCCCTCTTCCCGCTGCGGAAGAGGGGGGATTATTGATTTGACACAGCTATTAACGAAATCTATAAAATCGCATCAATAACCCCTTTCTTGCTGTTCTAAAAATCGTGCTATGCTGACGCTCCAGTTTTTTCTCGATTTTTCACTACTGTACTCGTAAGCAGAGCAAATCATGCGGTTTCAACATAAGATAGCGGCAATGCTACTCGGCATTTTTGTTTCTTTGATAGCACCGGCAGCCTTGGCGAATTTGCTGTCAGAAGGCGGTGCTGTTAAATCTGAATACATGGAAGTGCAACGCGATAGCGAGGTTTATTCGCTGATCGGTGAACATGTCATTCCGGTGGCTGAGGTGAAACGGGGGCAACTGATCCAGGTATTCCCCGCTGCAGCTGAATATTATGAATTCAAGTTTGGTCACGGCACCGGTTTTATTGATAAAAACGATGTGCGGAGCATCAGTAAGTCGCGCAAAAAAATGAAGGACAGCTTGGGTGAGCTGAACAAGCCGCTGACTAACCAGAATCTGATTACCCCACGGTCAACCAAGGTTTACACAGCAGCAGATAGTGAAAGTGCAGTCTTCGGCGTGCTTGAAGAGAACCTGCGTTACCCTATCATCGGCAAGCTGAAAGACCGGTTTAATAACACCTGGTATGAGGTCAATATTGGCCAACGTCTGGGGTATGTCAGTGAACTGGACGGTGAAATCGACGACGGCATCCCGGTGCTGACTTATCACCATATGTTGAAGAATGAAGAGAATAAGCGTTTTCGCAATACTTCAACCACCACGTCAGATACCGCATTCAGTAACCAGATGACTTACCTGAAGCAGGCGGGTTATGACACCATTTCTCTCTATCAGTTGGAAGCCTACCTGAAGAATCAGATTAACCTGCCAGCTAAAGTGGTGGTACTGACTTTCGATGATGGGTTGAAGTCGGTGTATCGCTACGCTTATCCGGTGCTGAAGGCTTATGGGTTCCGTGCCACGGCGTTTGTTATTTCTTCACGGATCAAACGCCATCCACAGAAATGGAATCCCGATTCGCTGCAGTTTATGAGTATTTCTGAACTGAGAGAAATTCAGGATGTGTTTGATATCCAGACACATACCCATTTCTTGCATCGCTTTGACAACAAGCGTCGGCCCGTCTTGTTGAGCCGTTCGCTGCATAACATTACGTTTGATCTTGAGCGTTCAAGGCGTGCGTTGTCGCAATTTAACCCGCATGTGCTGTATCTGGCATATCCATTTGGTGGCTATAACCAGAATGGCATCCAAGCGTCAAAAGATGCCGGGTTGCATATGGCATTGACCACCGTGCAGGGGAAAGTGAGGCTTGGGGATAATCCCTACACCTTGAAACGGCTATACATCTTGCGCACCGATTCTATTCCGGTGATGGCGGAGCGGATTGCCAACAAGCCAAGCAGGTTGGCAGCGCAGTAAAAAAGAAACCGGGTGCAGAAGCACCCGGTTGTTTTTTGTACTTATTGTTTTTATTACCATCATATTATTTTCTCTAACAGAAAGTCGCTGGAATTAGAGTTCTGGTTGCAACAGCCTGGGCTTGGCGGATATTCTCTCCTTGAATGAGATTAATTTGTATTAAGATAATTCTAATTGTTGGTTTTTTCTTGAGCTATGTTGGTTTATCGCTATTTTAAACTTCACTTAGCTGAGTAAAAAATAACAGTTACATCAGTAACATGTCATAACCTTTTAAAATCTATCTATTTGTTTTTCATTAATTTTCATGCTATGGGTATTCGAGTTATCTACAATAACTATCATAAAATCAAGGCATAATTCTCTTCTCTTGCTTTTGTGGCGGAGGGCAAACTCCATCCAACAGAAAGCAGCTACCACCCTCACACACAGCTTCATTGAGCCTGGAATGTTAGAAAAACACTAATATTTGTTACCAGATATTTGGCGTTTTAAACAGACTTGACTATATTTCCCTTATTCACCGGAAAACCATGCGATCCTTCGTATGAGCTTTTTTAATCGAAATATTTCTCAAGCGGCTTTCTTTAATAAATCATTATTTAATTGATTAAATTTTAACTTTAAAGCTGTTTTTATGTGGGCATTACAACCAGGAGGTGGTGTTATGAATCATATATATCGTGTTATTTTTAATAAGGTTTTAGGTGTCTATCAGGTTGTCTCCGAGCTAGTCAAATCCCCGGCTAAAGTCAGTTCTAGTGTCGTCTCATCGCAATGTGTAGTTAAACTGTCAACTTCAAAAACGTTACTTGCCCTGCTGATGGGTCAAATGCTAGGAATGGGGGCGGCAAACGCGGTACAAGTTGTGGTTCCAGTCGGTGGTAATATTTATACCTCTCTGAATGCGGGGAACTATGAATTATTGCTGAGTGGTGATGCGGTCTGGAATACCGTTTTTCCGATAAATAGCGCGGCACGTTCAACCATTTTCATCGATGGGGCAGGCAACACGGTCACCGTCGGGTTAGCTAACCGCCTGTTCGATCCGATCAGTCAAAATAACAGTAACTTAACGTTAAATAACACCACTTTTATCACACCTGCTTCGACCACTAACACACGCGCCAATCTGTTTAATTACACCTCTAATGTTAATTCATTGCTGACTCTTGATGGCACGACTTTTACTGGTTTTGGTGGGACAGACACGGGTGCTACTGGTTCTGGAGCCAACATTATCTATGTGAACTCCGCGAGTGCAAATGTGACGGTGGATGGGGGCGTGAACGGTGTCACCTTTGCCAATAACCGCAGCACATACGACGCGGCAGGGGCCGTTGCCCTGAACAACGGGACGCTCAATTTCAACGGTGCCGTCACCTTTGATAATAACTGGACCGGCAACTATGGCGGGGCAATGAGTGTCTATAGCGTGACTAACGCCGCCAATTTTAACGGTACGACACTGTTTAAGAATAACCATGCTACGGTTTTTGGCGGGGCGATAGATATTTGGGGTGGGCCATCCACTCTCTCTTTCAATGGCTCAACCACTTTTGATGGTAACTATATTTATTATCAGGCTGCTAATAGCGGAGATAGCCCGACTCATATCAACGATCAGCATCCACGCGGTGGCGCAATTAATATTGGCTATGTTAGCCCAGGTGCGACAGGGACTGCGGTTATTTTCAATGCCTCAACCTCTTTCCTGAACAACTATGTGGTGAGCACTGGCGCGCTGACCAGCAATAGAAATGCTCTGGGGGGCGCCATTAGTGCTTATGGTAATGGGGCAGCCCTCCTTTACAAATACATTTTTAACGCCCCGGTTCTGTTTCAAGGGAATTACGTCTATGCCACCAATGCTGCTGGGGTGGCAAACGGTGGGGCCATTTATTATGACTCTTCCGCAGCACTGATCGATTTTTCCTCCGGTGCTCAATTCCTTGGCAACTACGCCAAAAGTCTCGGGGGGGCTATTTATCTGCAATCAGGAACCATTAACCTGAATGCGGCCACCGATGATATTCGTTTTGAGGGGAACTATCAGGGAGCGAGTTTTGATGGTTCAACCAACGCGTATCAACCAATTATCGGTAGTGGTATTCCCAACGCTGTGTATCTGGGCAGCTCTGGTAATCTGAATTTCAATACGACTAACGGCCACAAAATACTGTTCTACGACCCTATCGCCTCGATTGCTGGCTCAACGGTGACCGTGACAAAAACGGGTGACGGCGAAGTGATCTTCTATGGTGACAATGGTGCTACCAGTAATTTTGACTCAAATATTCGCGCCAATACGGTCGTTTCAGGGGGGTATTTCACTCTGGATGACGCGGTTAAATATGGGGTAGCTGGAGCGGGTACCTTCGTCGCTAACTCAAGTGGGACCGTGCGTGGTGGCCAAGGGGCACAGTTGAATGCACAAACGGTAACCATTCAGTCAGGTGGCAGCCTTGCGGGTACTGGCGGTAATTTTACCGTCAACGCCAATACGTTTACTATCCAGAACGGCGGTGGGATATCTGGGGTGGGGACACTTTTGGCACCCTCCAACATCAGTCTGGCGGGGGTAATCAATGCGAATATTACTGGCACCGACCAACTTAATATTGCGGCTAATCTGTTGGGCGCAGGGGGCGTAAGCAAGATCGGCAGTGGGACGCTGAACCTGCAGAATGCGAATACCTATACTGGCGGGACGACGATTAGTGATGGCACCCTGTTAACCAGTATCGCCAATGCTTTTGCCAGCAGCAGTGCTGTCACAGTCAACGGCACGCTAGCGCTGAATAATTTTAACCAAACGGTCAATCTGTTATCTGGGGCGGGCAATATCAACCTGGGAACGGCGACCTTAACGGAAAATAATACGGCTGCTACCACCTTTAGCGGCGCGATCAATGGCAGCGGTAGTCTGGTAAAAACTGGGGCTGGAGCCTTAACACTTTCGGGTAGCAGTAGCTATAGCGGGGGAACCAGCATTAATGCCGGTAGAATTATTGCTACAGAAGGCAGTTCTTTTGGTACAGGAGCAATTACCAACGGGGCGACAGTCGAATTGGCATTTGCCAGTGATAAAACGTTGAGTAATGTGCTGAGTGGATCGGGGGCTTTTGTTAAAAGTGGTGCAGGTAATGCGACGCTAACCAGCAGTGGCTCCAGCCAGGGGGCGGTCAGCGTGAATGGGGGAACGTTGACCTTGGCGCAGAATGGCGTCTTTAACAGCGGTGCTTATACCACCGCTGCCGGGGCGAATACCACCATAGGTAATACCGCACAGTTGAACGTTAATGGGGCCTTTACGCAGAGTGCGGGTTCCGGCCTGTTCGTTGATATCAGTAATAATCCACCGTTGATCACGGCAACCAGTGCGGCATTGAACGGTGTGCTCTCCATTATCGGTTTTAGCGCACCAGAGCCTAGCTCAGCCAGTGCTGCTTTTTCTACCCTATACAGCATATTGGAAACAACCAGCGGTATCAGCGGTGACTTTAGCAGTAAAAATATCAGCGGTGCGGCCAGTAGCGTTGACTATTTGACCATCTCAGCCAATAAAAGCAGTGATAACCTGCGTTATCAGGTGGGGTATGGCTTGACTTGGCAGGAGGGCACTACTGCTGGAAACGGTACTTTCACCCTGGCAGGGGTGGGCGACAATTTTAATGTGGATGTCGCTTTGAACGATGAGGCCGCATCCCTCACTGGTTGGAATGGACGCGATCTGACTAAAGCGGGTGCGGGCACTCTGACGCTGTCGGCACAGAACGGCTATACCGGAACCACCACCGTCAGTGGGGGTACGCTGAGCCTGGGGATCGCCGATGCGTTGGCCACCAGCAGTGCCGTGGCCGTGGACAGTGGCACCACGCTGGCGCTGAATAGCCTGGACCAGACCGTACAACAACTGAGTGGCGCGGGGAACGTTACGCTGGGTAGCGCCACCCTGACCGCCAGCAACGGCGGTAGCAGCACGTTCAGCGGGATAATGAGCGGCAGCGGTAATCTGGTGAAAACCGGTGGCGGTACGCTAACGTTATCGGGCAGCAATAACTACACCGGAACCACCACCGTCAGTGGCGGCACGTTGAGCCTGGGGATTGCTGATGCCCTAGCGACCAGCAGCGCAGTGACATTGGGCAGTGGCACCACCCTGGCGCTGAACGATCTGGCTCAGACCGTACAGCAACTGAGTGGAGCGGGGAACGTTACGCTGGGTAGCGCGACCTTGACCGCCAGCAACAGCGGTAGCAGCACGTTCAGCGGGATAATGAGTGGCAGC